>CAYVVT010000001.1:0-428965 GCA_964454335.1 uncultured Lentisphaeria bacterium
AGTCTCTCTTAGATTTTATGCAAATCTGTGCCAAAGGTTAAAAAAACGAACAATCCGGTAATCTCCAAACTCCAGTTCAGGTCCGTTGGCATTGGTGTAAACATGACATTCCCAGGCAGGTAGAGAATGGTTCAGGCGAACACTGTAGCGAATGACATCCGGGTGCGCGAAGGCCACAGCCCGGGTGCTTAGCTGAATGATGAACCGGCTGGTGTCGATGTTGCATGTCAGCCATTCCTCCAGATCCAACCGATTGCGTTCGTAGGGGACTTCACTAAAGCCTCCGGGGGTTGCCTGGGATACGGTGATCTTTTCAGCTGCCAGCGGCACAAGCATTTCGAATCTGTGCGGCTGGCGGGCATGCCGGTTCAAATTCGCCCTGATGGTGATGGTGGCGCTGCGGAAGTCTGGTTCCGGATGCATTTCAAGTGTGAACGAATCGAAAGGGGTGCTTGTGTCGGTCAGATCCAGAATGGAGAATTCGATGGGAAATGATACCCAGACCGGTACAGGTACGCCGCTCTGGCTTGCTGGAATGAATGCCGTACGCCTGATGGCCTCCATGGCGATCTCATCAAGCCCGGGATCCAGGGATGTTGTCACTTCGGTCATGGTAACTTTGCCTGAGGTATCGACATAGGCCATCACTTCCACCACGCCCTGTATGTCCAGTTCGCGCAGTTCTTCGGGATAGTAGATCCTTTTGCTTATTTCCTCGTAACCCCCGATGGGTTCTGGCGCGGTGGGCTTCCCGGCCGGATCAGCGTGCCTGAACCAGCTGCAGGATACCAGATAGAGCACGGCCAGAACGGTGAGGAAGGGAGGAATTCTCCTGCTTTGATACCCGTTCATAATGGTTCCCCGGTCAACTTACGATAGAGGTCAATATAGCCATGACTTCGCTTATTCCAAAAAACCGGCCCGGCCATGTGATCTGAGCCCCGTTCCCGGGGTTGTTTAATTTGCCATCTTATTGTGTTACCTTTCATGTCATGACGCTTTTCGAGCACAACCAGGATCCCGGCACACTGCCCCCCTTGGCCGACCGCTTACGGCCCAGATCCGTGGATGAATTCCTGGGTCAACAACACCTTCTGGCTGAGAACCGTATCATCAAACAGATCCTCAAAGCCCGGCGTCTGTTCTCCCTGGTCCTCTGGGGGCCACCCGGCTGTGGGAAAACCACCCTGGCAAAGCTCATCGCGGGCGAGACTGAAGCTGATTTCCATGAGTTGACCGCCGTATCCGCCGGTGTCAAGGATGTCCGGGCTACACTTAAACAGGCCAAAGCCAATCGCGAGATGGGCAAGGTCACATTGCTGTTTATCGATGAGATCCACCGCTTCAACAAAGCCCAGCAGGATGCCCTTCTACAGGCAGTGGAGAACGGTATCATCACGCTCATTGGCGCAACGACAGAAAATCCGAGCTTCGAGGTGATCTCACCCCTGCTTAGCCGCTGTCAGGTCTTAAAGCTTAATCCTCTCGACAAGGACGATCTGATCCGGATCTTCAAAAGGGCCCTGAAGAAGGATCTCTTTCTGGGAACCCTGAAGATCCAGGTGGCCGACGACGCCCGGGATTATCTGGTCCAGTCGGTTGCCGGAGACGCCCGTCGGCTTTTGAATGCGCTTGAGATCTCAGTTTCCCTAGCCAGCGCTCAGAGTGTTGACAACTCCAGGCTCACGCTCGATCAGGACCTGTTCCGAGAGGCCCTGCAAGCCAAACACACACTTTATGACAAGGCTGGGGATTATCACTACGACATCATTTCCGCATTTATCAAGAGCGTCAGGGGCAGCGATCCCGATGCCGCCCTTTACTGGTTGTCATTGATGGTGGAAGGTGGTGAGGACCCGTTGTTCATCGCCCGCCGCCTGATCATTCTGGCCTCCGAGGACATCGGGAATGCAGATCCCCAGGCATTGAATCTGGCAACATCCGCGTTCCAGGCCGTTCATGCCATTGGAATGCCGGAGGGTGCCATCGTCCTGGCGCAGGCCACCACCTACCTGGCATCGACTGCAAAAAGCAATGCCAGTTATATGGCTCTGCGTGAGGCTCAGAGTACAGTAAGTGAGGAGGGGGCCCTGCCAGTACCACTGCATCTGCGGAATGCACCGACCACGCTGATGAAGGACCAGGGCTATGGGAAAGATTACAGCTATCCGCATGGCCGCGAAGGCCACTTTGTCAAACAGTCCTACTTTCCAAAGGAACTAAAGCGGCGGCTGTTCTATTTACCTAGCCAGGAGGGCCTGGAGAAACGCATTTACGACCGCCTGAAAACACTCTGGCCCGACCGCCATAAAGACGACAAATCATAAGACTCGACTTTTGAACGTCAAAACCACTGCCACCCACGTTTTGCTGGCCATCATGGTCCACGGGTTAGCTGTGGACATTCTACCGGGGGCTGAACGCGATAAGCTTGAATTGCTGCAGGCAGGCAAAATGGAGACCATCACCCGTGGTGGACAGACATACCGCCGTCTGGTGGACAATGTCAGGCTTAAGCGCGGTGATGCCATCCTGACCTGTGAATTGGCAGAATTTTTCGTCGATCGGGACGAAGCGGTCCTGGAGGGTGGTGTCAAGATCGTCACCCTGACTTCCGAGCTCAGGGGTCAAACGGCCCACTACTGGGGTGAACGTGAGTATGTTGAAATTGTGGGTGATGCCTTCTATTCACACTCGCCCTATAGTATTACCGCCGGGAAACTTGGTTATCACATGGATATCAAGGAGGTGGTGAGCACGGGTGATCCCGTCTTGATCGACTCCACTTCTGAACTGTCCGCCGACACTGTCTTCTACTATGAGGCAGATAGTCTGGGGGATGCTCGCGGCGAGGCCTTCCTTGACAATCATGGTGACAGTCTCACCGTTGCCGCGCAGCGCCTGCTCTATTTCGCCGGTCGTGAATCACTCACTGCCTCGGGAGAATCCGTCCTGGTAAAAATGGATGGTGTGGGTGATACCACCCTGCGGATCCTTTCTGACAGCCTCAGCCTTGAGGAGGATTACTTCTATGCCTGGCAGAATGTCCGACTCAATCATGGCGGGGCTGTAGGTACCTGCGGTCGTGCAGTATATCAGCAAAGTGACGAACTGGCCATCATGGAGGAGGATCCCGTCCTGGAGGAAAGTTCCTTCCGGCTTGAGGGACAGCAGTTCAATCTGCACCTGGACGGGGGCGATCTGCGTTCAGTCTTCATCCCGGAACAACCGCTTTTCAACCAGGAGCGAGAAAGCGCTGATTCAGTCTTTACGGACTGGATCAACGGACGCCAGATGGCTGTGGAGTTCGAGGACGGCCAAGCCCGGGATGTGACGGTGGTCGGCATGGCCACTTCCTATTTCAATGTCATCGAGGACGAGGAATTCCAGGGGGCTAACAAGGTCAGCGGGGACACTCTTTACCTGCTGCTGTCCGACAGCAGCCTGAAGGAGGTGACGGTCACTGGCGGCGCCGAGGGAGTATTCAGACCAGCAACCGTCGCCGATCTGGATGGACCCATCAACTATCAGAGCGAGTACATCCTGTACAGCATTGAAGATGAAACAACGATGCTGGAAACGGATGCACGGATCAGGTATCTGGACATGGGGTTGTCTGCAGGTCGTGTCGGTGTGTTCTGGCGCGAGAACCTGTTGAAGTCCAGCAGCCTCACGGACACGCTTGGCGCAAATGATTTCCCGGTGCTGGAGCAGGCAGGCCAGGAACCTTTTTATGGTACGCATTTGCTCTATGATCTTTCCACCCGGCGGGGCAAGGTCACTGCCGGCCGGACACGCCTGGAAGATGGTCACTACTTTGGCGAAGAGCTAACCCGGGTGACAGAGGATGTCTACCTCATGGAGGATGGGTATTACACGACATGCAGTATTCCGGAGGATCCACACTTCTATTTCTTCAGCAATCGAATGAAGCTCATTACTGACAAACTTATCATCGCCAGGCCCGTCATCCTGTATATCGCCGACATCCCCCTGCTGGCACTGCCGTTTGCTGTCTTCCCCCAGAAGAAGGGCCGTACCTCTGGATTCATCATGCCCAGTTACGACTACCGACCTAACAATGGCGGGCGGGCCCTGAAAGGTCTGGGGTACTACTGGGCCATCAGCGATTTCGCCGATGCCAAGTTCATGATGGATTACTGGGACCAGTACGAGGAATTCAATTATCACGGCCTGTTGCGTTACAAGAAACGTTATTTCATCAATGGCTACGTCGATGGTTCCATGGTCTCGCGACGGAACAACCTGCTGGATCCACCCTCCTGGAGCTGGAAACTCAAGTTCAATCACCAGCAGACCATCAATCCGACCTTTCGGATCACCGCCAATGGCCAGCTCGATGGGACGGGCAACTTTGACCGGAACTACAATCATGATCAGGACCAACGCCTTCGAACAAAACTCGTTTCAGGTGTGAACATCAGTAAGAAGCTGGAATCCATCGATGCTTCACTCAGCGCGAATACCCGCTATGAGCAGGATCTGCAGGTGACCCGGAAGATCCAGAGCCCTCCGGTGACGGAAGGTGAACGGCTCACCGGTCCAAAACTGCTCTTCCCCGGTGTATCCTTCAGCAGAAGCTCGAAGCCTCTTATAAAGAACGCCGGCAGCGAAGACCTCTGGTATCACAAGCTGCGCTGGAGCTACCGCAGCAACCTGAACAACAACCGCAACTGGGAATACAACTCCTACGCCACCGGGGATACAACCGGTGGTGACACGCTTGCCTGGGAAGAAAGTTACGAGGACAAGCATCTCTGGAATCACGGGATCGGTCTGTCGGCAAATACATCGATTCTGAAAGTGTTGAATGTCGTCGGTAACGTGAATTATACCGACAAGTGGGTGTTCAGATACCAGGAAGTACAATTTGATGACAATGGTTATGTGATCACGGATTCAAGCGGCAATTTCCAGACCTTCGAGCGTGATGGTTTCTTGCGCCGCGGGACATTCAGTACCTCCGCTTCCTTCAACACGAAGATCTACGGGATCTTTCCCGTACATCTCGGTGCGCTACAGGCGATCCGACATACGTTGACACCGCGGATCTCCCTGAGCTATACACCCGATTTCAGTACAGATTCCTGGGGCTACATCCAGAGGTACACTGACAGTACTGGAGTTGAGCGGGAATTTGATCCCTATGCGCTGACATCCATCGGTTCAACTCCCGGTACCCGACGACTTAACCTGAACTACTCCCTGTCTAACCAGTTCGATTACAAGCTCTACCGGAATGAGCAGGAGACCAAGGGTCAGTTCCTGACCTGGAACATGGGTGGCGGATATAATTTTGAAGCGGATTCCCTGAAGGCGACGGACATCAACAGCACGATACGTCTGAAGCTATCTGACAAGTTGAATCTCAACCTTCGCGCACGGCACGAGATCTATGAGCGGGATTCCACCGGTACCAAGAAAATTGACGTTTTTCGCAGCCCCCGCCTCACCAACGCAGGCTTCAGCTTCCAGTTCAAACTGGCCGGGCATGCGCCGGTGGCGGATCCATCGCAAGCCCTGCTGACACTGGATTCGCTGGGTGTGATGGATACATTGGCCCAGGAAGGGCCAAGGCAAGGATCTCCCCCTCCAAAGAAGCGTGCAGAAGGAACCGAGGTCTGGCGCGCGAACCTTTCTTTCAATTACTCGCTGACACACTCCAATCCACTACAAGACCGCGTTCAGTCCATGCAGATGAACCTGAATCTGAATCTGAACATCTCTCCAAAATGGACCATTGGATACCGTGGCAGCTTCAATGTTCTGGAGCAGCGGGTCCTGAGTCAGAACATCAATATCGGTCGCGATCTTCACTGCTGGAGGCTGTCCTTTAATTGGACTCCCGGCGGATTTTACAGCGGCTTCAACCTCCTTATCCAGCCAAAAGCTTCGCAATTACGAGACCTTAAGCTGGAGCACAAAAGCAAGCGCAGATTTTACCCGTAGTATTTTATGAATCGGTGTTTACTTTTGATAATCACCGATTTCACAATCGGGCTTTATTCGGGGTGTAGCGAGATTGATGCTGAAATTACATGTGTTACAAACAGTCGAAAGGCTGTACCGCGCCCCAAATTCCCATCAGCATGCACAAGCTTTGAGGTCATAAAGGACCTTTAGGTTCGGCCTCAAAATGGCGGAGGGGAGAACATCCGGGCGGACGTCTCCCCTCCTATCTCGCTAGTGCAGGACAGCGGAGATATCTTTGCGAGTCCTACTCGATAAAGTCTGCTTCTACAAATTCCTCAATGCTAAAGTCATTTTCAGGATTTGCGTCCATTTGGAGGATGAATTCCACGACCTTCTTCTGGGCCGCTTCCACCTGCCTGCGAGGAACGGGGCCGTCTTTGGCCTCATACATAGCCTGCTTTTTCTGAGGCAGGCTGTTAATGATCCGTTCGGTTAGCTCTTCGTCCTCACCCTTCAGCGCCAGGGCCACATCGTCCAGGTCCATGCTGTTGAACACGTCACGGAGGATGTTGTCCGGCAGGGTGGGAACATTCTCAAAGGTGAAGTGGTGTTTCTTCACTTCTTTTGCAAGTTCCGGATCCTCCTGGGAGAGATAATCCAGGAACTGGGATTGTTCTTTCGGATCCATGGTACCCAGGAGGCCTGCCATGGCTTTACCACCGCCTTCTTCATATTCAGCCTGGGGTGGGATCTGTTTTGATTTATCCTGGAATTCAGCAGCCACTTCCAGTACTGCCTCAAGGGGGATGTCCTTGATGCGTCCCAGGTCCACCATCACCTCGGTGCGGATCTCCGCCGGCAGTCTGTCCAACAGAACCGACTGCATATCCACGGAGACCTGGGCCAGAAGGATGGCTACTGAACGAGCTTCTTCGCCACGGATGAGATATGCCATCTGGATCTCGGAAAGCCCATCGATGAATTCGAAAGGCTTGGATCGTTCTTCCTTGGAATCCGATGCAAATTTCTCTGACATGAACGAGAAGTAGAACTCTTCGAGGATCCTTTTCTTCGTCTCAAAAGGTATTTCCTGCAGCAGGCTGGCTCGCTGCCGGATCGATACGATGTCAGAATCCTTGAGGCTGGGGAACAGCTGGCTGGCCAGCCGGGGCCCAAGGATGTTGAATAGGATCGCTGCTTTATCCAGTCCGGGCAACGTGTTTGCATCAACCATTATTTGCCACCCTTCCCGTTTGCAACCGCTGCTTCTTCAACAACGGCCTCTTCTGTTTCTTCACCTTCTCCTGCTTCCTCATCACTTTCTTCTATGCCCGTATCCTGCAGCCATTCCTTGATGATATTGCTGGCAGAACCCGGCTTGCTGACGGCCATTGAGACCACCGATTTCTTTATGCTGTCAACTTCATCCTTCAGCTTTCGCTCAGCGGTGGCACTAGCTACCATCTGATCCGCTTCGGATTCCTCTTCAAATTCAGGCTCTGGTTCCGGTTCCTCTTCCATTTCAGGTTCAGGTTCCGGCTCAGGTTCAGGTTCGAGCACATCCACCGGTTCCAGGGGCGGCATTGCCGCCAGGGCTGCTGCCCTGCGGCGACCACTCATCAGAACAGCCAGTGCAATAGCGAAGGCAACCAGTGCCGCGGCACCGATGATGAGAAATGCCAAGTTCGAGTCCATGAAGGATGCCGGCTGGACACTTGCTTTCAGCTTGGCTTCCTCCAGTTCCTGAAGCCTGCTCTTCAACTGGTGCTGCTGCTCTTCCAGTGCTTCACGTTCGGCTTCACGTCTTTTCTGCTCGAGTTCGATCTTCAAGCGCTGTTCTTCTTCCAGATCAACGGCAGACAGCTGGCTTTTGAGATCGCTGAGTTGTTCGGTAAGCAGGGCCAGGCGCAGTGAATCCTGACGGAGTCGCTCACGGGCCTGCTGCTGTTGTGCCTCGAAGATCCTGCGGCGTTCTTCAGCCAGGCGTTGTTCCTCAGCTTCACGTAGTGTACGCATCTCCTCTTCGCGCTGTAGCTGCCGGCGTTCTTCTTCCTCGCGCAGCTGCTTTAATTCTTCTTCACGCTGACTGATCCGCGCTTCTTCCAGTTCACGCAACTTGCGCAGCTCGGTGTCCTGTTCCTGCTGGGCCTGCTGGTCCCGGGTCAAGCGCTCCTGTTCCGCCTTGAGTTCCTCGACCTTACGGTTCTCCTCAGCCTCACGCTGACGGGCTTCGATGGCGGTCATTTTCTCAGCGATGGATTTCAGCAATAATTCTTCTGCATCGGCTTCCGGTTCACCCTCACCACCCTGGAAGGCTGCCGTCATGACCTTGAGCTCATCACCGCGTTCCCGGTTGAAGTGGGCTGCCACCATGGCCACGGTACGAATATTCTCAATGACTTGTGGTGTAACCGGATCCTCAAGGATGATTGTCAGTTCCATGTTCCTGACGCGATAGGTGGGCGCTGATGTACTGCGCACCTGGTGCTGTTTCAGGCGCGGCGGGGTCATCTCGCCGTATTCGATAGAGGCTGATGCTGCTTCTTCGCCCAGCCGCCGACCTTCGATGTCTTCCTCTCGGACATCCATGTCCGCCGGTGATTCGACATCTACTTCTTCCTGGGTTGTATCAGGGGCTGCCAGCCGGGGATCGTCTGCTTCAGCGTAGACAACGCCCTCTTCCACGGGAACTTCAATTTCTTCCTCATAGAGTTCAAAACCAGGCTTCTGGATCCCGGGAAAACCAGGAATATCCGAAGGGATGCCGGTTTCAATGGGTCTCTTCTTTAAAACCTTCTTTGTCTGGGTGCCTCTTGCTTTTGGATCCGCAGCAACAGCGCTTTCGTCCACGGGTAATCCGGCAGGTGTGCCCTGGCTTCTGAGGGTGCCCTCCTCTTCTGCAGCTTCTGTCGGGGTCTCATAGACAGTTGTGTACTCCTGTGAAGGAACGACTTCCATGTCAACATTGACGTTCACAATGAAATTCTCGTTGCGCAACACACGGTAAACCGCATCGCTGACACGTTGATGGATGGTGTTCTCCAGCAGGATCTTCTGTGAGAGCACCTCCTCGGTATTGGCCGCAGCCAGGGCGAAGGAGAAGATCAACAACAGAAAGCCCGTCATCATATACTTCTTGAGTGTATTCGCTGGATGTTTCATTGGGCACTCCTCGTTTCAAACAGAAACATCAATGAATTAACCTAAAGTCAGAAAAGTTACGTCTACCCGTCGATTCTTTGCTTTGTTCGCGTTACTGTCATTGGGAACGACCGGACGGGTATCTGCAAAACCGATCGCTCTGAATTTATCTGCCGATACGCCCTGTGTGATCAGATAGTTGATCACGGCGCTGGCGCGTGCACCCGACAATTCCCAGTTCGATGGATAGATCGGGGACTGGATCGGATCGTTATCCGTATGCCCCTCAACGGCAATGGAATATGTGGCCTTCTTCATGGTCTCCACCATTTCACGCAGAAGGTCGTGCATCTCCGGCTTGAGATTGGCGCTACCCGGTGAGAAGGCAAACTCACTGGCTACACCCATGGTCACCCCACGGGAGGTCATGGTAACCTTCACCTGCTCCTGCAGGTCCTTTTCTTTAACAAGCTTGTTCACTTCCACCTTGATCTGGCTCAGTGACACCTTTTTTTCCTTCGGGCCGGACCCCTTCTGTTCACCAACAGAATTGGCGAACTGCTCCATTTTTACCGGATCCAACGTAGACATGGCAAACAGCAGGACAAAGAATGTCATCAGCAGGGTCATCATGTCCGCAAAGGTGGTTAACCAGGAACCTGATTCGTCTGGTGGGGCCGATTTTTTCTGTTTCTTGGCCATCTACAATCAGCCTTCGTATACACGGTCCTTGGGTGCCATATAGGAGTTCAGGTGCTCTCGCACCAGGATCGGGTGTCTCCGGTCCTTTAACATCATAATTCCATCAATGATCATGTTCTGAGTAATGTTCTGCTTGTCGATCCTGGAGCGCAGTTTGGCTGCGATGGGATTAAAAATCAGATTGGCAAACAGGGCTCCGTAAAAGGTTGTGATCAGAGCAAGCCCCATCGCATTGCCAAGAGAGGCCGCTGGATCAACGTCAGAGTCGCCCCCTGACGAGGCTCCCATTCCATAAAGCATGGCTACCAGGCCCACAAGGGTGCCAACCATTCCGAAGGCCGGGGACATGGTACCCATGGTCTTGAACACGTTTGCTTCTGCGTCCTCCCTGAGCTCACGGTACTCTACCCGGGTCTCCATGATCTCGCGGATCTCATCCTCCGGTAGACCATCTACAATCAACTGAACACCATCCTTCAGGAAAAAATTGGATACACCATCAATTGCTTTTTCCAGGTCAGCTTGGCCTTTACGTGATACGGCAGCCAGTTCCGTGATCTCCAACAGTATGTTCCGGTCCTGGTTTTTTTGACCACGGAAAATGGTTATAAGATTTTTGTAAAGGGAAAGCACTTCACCCACAGGGAAGGCGATGGCCGTGGCAGCAATCGTTCCACCAAGCACGATCATTAGAGAATCCAGCGAGACAAAGGTTCCAATACCTGCTGGCAGATTAGCTGTTGCACCCACCATGGCGTAACCCACCAGCCCAACGCCAAGCAGCAGTCCGATAATTGTTGCAAAATCCATATGATCTTCCTTTAGTTCTGCCTATTCATTCGCTGAGACTGCTGATCGTAGACGGTTTTCATTCAGCGCACGGAGAATGTTCCGCACCTCATCGTAGCTGGGGTCGATCTGCAAGGCGATATTCCAGTTGATGGTGGCCCGGTCGATCTGGCTGAGCTTATAGTAAATGGATCCCCGGCGGGCATATGCCAGCGCCAGGTTCGGATTGTATTCCAGGGCCTCATTGATCTCGATGAGGGCTTCTTCATATTCTTCATTATAGAATAACCTCAGCGATCGTGACAGATGCTTCAGGGCCTGGTTCACCCGGGCGTCCGAGACATGGCGTGCCAACTGTAAGGCAGCCACTGAATCCTCCAGCACCTGATTGCGCTGTTCAAGTTGTTCCACCATGCGATTCAGGTGGTCGATCTCTGCGTCGGTCATGCGTAGCGAGTCACGCAGCAGCAATAATTGTGATTCCTGGGCTTTGTGCCAGCTTGAATCGATGACGGTACGCATGGGAACGCCTTCTTCAGTGACAATCCCTTCAACACTCAGGCCGCGGCCGCGGCGATCGGTCTTAACGCGGGGTAGAAAGTAATCCAGCCCAAACCCGATACCGGCCGGGTTCTCACGGTTCTCGCCCAGGTAGGGCAGGTTCTGCAGGTTGGAGAAGCCCACGTTGATCTTGTATTCCGGTGAGATGGGGATGCGCACGCCGGCGTTCAGTCCCACACCATCATACTCGATCATCACGTCCAGACCGCCACGATCCACCATGATATTCGTGTTCATCAACATTCCGAGGAAGAAGCCGATGTTGTTGGCCATGGGAACCTTTACTGTGTCCACCAGCTCGTTGCCGTTGTGGTCGTCAGCTGGATCCAGCACGTCGATACCAATATCAAAACTACCATTGCCATTATTGTCAGTAAAGACATCCGTCTGGTCCGGATCGATCTGTAGCCGTCCAAAGTTCAAGCTGTAACGTCCGGAGCCAACTCCAAGATAGGTCTTGAGGCTGTAGGCCGAGAAACTGTTCTCGCGGCTTAAAAGGATATAATATGAGAGGTTCATCACCTGATCGGCCAGGTCGCCAGTGGTGGTGTCATCGGACGACAGGTTGAAGGTGATATCATGGACACCGATACCCACTGCGGTTTCGCCGTAGGTGAGCAGGCGGTTCTGGACATGGAGAGCGATCTGGGCCTGCTCTTCGGCAGTGCTACCCTGGATAGCGCTCATGCCCAGACGAAAGTCTCTAGTAATATCGGATTCCAGGAATACACCCTTGTTCCAGGTCTCGGCATCGAACAAGCCTACCTGTGACTGTCCAGCAATACCAATACGCAGGAGATAGGGATAATTATACAGACTGGCCGTGGGAATGTGCATCATGGGGCCGGGGCGGGAAAAATTAAGCGCGGTCTGGCCCAGCAGCGAGGAAAGCATCATGAGGCTTAGCAGGAGTATAAATACAGTTCTGTGCTTCGTCTTCATAATTCTATCTCCAGGGTCGTTCACCCATCTCAGTTTCGAATAAATCGTCTGGCCAGTGTGAGATATTCACTGCCAGGATGTTGATCCACGAGTTCCTTGAAGGCCACCTTCGCCTCAGCAAGGTTGTTCTTGTGTTGAAATGCTAAACCGATCATGGCAAGAGCATCGTCCTGTTTATCGCTGCCCGGGAATTTCTTTACTTTCTCAAGGGAAACGATGGCTTCATCGTACAGACCCTTCTCGTAGTAGCTCCGGCCGATCCAGTACTGGGCATTTGCCCGGATCTCACTGTTCGTTCCCCGTCCAACGATAGTTTTGAAATCTTCGATGGCGCTGTAGTGGTACTGTTGGTGAAATTTCGTCAGGGCCTGGCGGTAAAGCTGACGTTCTGCATTTACGTCCAGGACAGGAAGATCCTGATTCCTTTGTGGAGGTTGATAATAACGTGCTTTCCCTTCGGTAGTTGTCAGTTCAGCCCAGGCGCTGTCCTCGGCGGCATTGACCTCGCTGGGTTCCACCGGTAGTGAGGACTCCTGAACAGTCTGCTGCTCCTCAAGGGAGCTGATCTTCGAATTCAACAGGGCCATGTCCGTCTTGCGGGCAGAGTTCACCCGGATTATCTCGCTCTTAAGGCTGTCAATGACGCGAGTCTGGATCATCATTTGAAGTTCCGTCAGAGCAAGCTTCTCCTGGTAACGGGTCAGTTCCTCCTCAAGACGTTCCTGCTCCTGGTCGGTGGTCTCAGTGGGAGCTGTTTTCCCCTCCCCCGCTTGTGTCGCCGCAGTACTATCGTCAATGACGATACCCATGTCATACAGGAAATTGCCGGCACCCGGTTCCTGGGCCGAAAGACCTGCGATGAGCCCGAAGCCCAAAAGGATCAATATGTATTTATACCTGTTGACCATCTGCTTATCTGTTTGAGGACAGGAACTCATGTGCCTGTTCTACAAGTTCACTTTCGGGATAGTCGAGAATGAAGCGGTTCATGTTCGCCCGGGCTCGCTGGCCGTCTCCCATCTGCTGATAGCTGATGGCGATCTTGAACAGGGCATGATCGCTCTTGTTGTTCTCGGGAAACTGAAAAACCTTCTGGAACTCCTCGATGGCCTGCCCATAGTCTTCCAGGGAGTAAAAGCACTCGCCGATCCAGTACTGACTGTTGTCTGCATAGGCACCCTGTGGCTCACGGTCAATGAGCACCTTGAATGATTCAATGGCGCCGTGGAAATCTTTCTGGAAGTAAAGGTTCAGCGCATGGTTGTAGGCTTTGCGGTAATCGGCCTTCAATTTGAATCCCAGGGATGTCGGTGCCGGCACGATGGTGGCGTGTTCCATGGGCGGCGGAGCCGACTCTTCGAATACAGAGGTTTTGGATTCAACGGTTTCTACGGTTGCGCTTTCGGTCTCTGAGACCTTGGTCTGCATTTTGATCTTCATGGTGGAAACGGTGGGCTTGGGTGCTGTACCACTGTCGAGATCCAGTACCTTTGTTTCCAGGGAGTCGTTCAGTGCCTTGAGATTTTTCATGCCCTTCTTAAGACTGTCGATCTCCCGGGAGAGCACGTAGATATTGCCCCTGAGATTGATAATATCCGGATCGGTGGGACTGATCTTTGGTTGTGTCCTGGCCAGTTCCTTGTCCTTTTCCGCCAGCTGGGTCTCATAGTTCAACATTTGGCTGTCCATGGCGGTAATGGTGGCTTTTAGCTCGGCGATCTCAGCCTGAGATTCCTTCAGACGCACCATTTCATTTGCCAGAGCCTTCATCTGATTCTGCATCTTCACCTGTTCAGGATCAGGTGTCGGCGTCACTGGTTCCTTGCTGGCACAGGAGGCCAACAGGACAAGTATCAGCAATCCCGGCAGCCAGTTTCTGCTATGCTTAAATGTCATGTTCTTCCCAGTCGATGGAATAGGAGTAACCGATAAAAGAGCCGAAGGACGTGGGCACATATAGCTCGAAGTCGCCACTGGCACCCGGGAAGAGGGATGTGTCTGTGCTGACACCGCTGGCGAATACATGATGTGAGCCCTTGACGAAGGCGGTCAGTTCGCGCGTATCACCGCTCCAGTTCACCCGGAAAAGGAAGTGGACCTTGACAAAGTCCGCCCGGCGTCCGCCGATGTTCTTCACGACTCCGGACAGGATCGTGTTGCCCGTACGGTCCTTGGATTCCTTGACATTGCCGGATAGAACCACATTGGCTGCATATTTATCGATGCTCACCGTGGAGACATCCGGAGTGGTACGCTGAGCACCCTGTCCGGCAGGCAGGTTCATGGCAACGCTGCCATCGGGTCCGGCGGCCGGGGCGGTGCCCTCTTCAGTGACAGCCGGGATATTGTCCACAATCCGAACGATCTGGTCCCGTTGGACGGTGAGTACGCCGATGAGGGTTTTCACCTGAACCGTATTCTTGTCCTGATCGATGACGTCGCCAAAGATCTTGGTGCCGTTCTCTAAGTGGACCTCTTTACTATATATACTAAGTGGGTTTGTCCACACTTCGCTCTTGGTCTGCAACTCATTCAGTTTCTTCTGGGTGTGTTTCAACTCTGCCGAAAGTCGTTTCACCTCATAGTTGAGTTCGTCCAGAACAAAATCTTCCGTGGTGGCATCCTCGGGTTTACTGCTGCGCAGCTGATCAAGGTTGTAAATCAGTTTTTCAGTCTTCTCGCCAGACTGCCAGGCCGATTCATCGACGGAAGTTTCGTCGACACCAATGGTAGCATCCTTGGCTGCGTCCTTTGCAGTCGTGGCCTTCTTGTCACCCTCCCATGATTTGTCTTCAGGGGTGGCTTCCTTGTCACCACGTGAACATTGAACCACCAGCAAAGCAGCAACAATCAGGAGTACCCGCAAGCTGTGATGCGTCATAAGCAGCCTCGTTCCTACTCAATTCGTCCCATTTTCTTCAAGCGGTATTAACTGTCCTGCACCGCTCTCCAAAGGAATATACCGGGCCTCAAAAATCTTGTCAAGAGGTAACCGCTATTTTTTAGGGGGTTAGGGGAAATACTTAATAAACTGGTTTAAGTGATACCAGATATTGTGATCCTTGGTGTCATCAACGCATTATCTTGTGTTTAAATTTGTGTGTTTCATGACGGTTTTGATAAAAAAATCAAGGGGTTAGCCAATTTTTAGCTTATTCGGTGTCAATTTTTGCCAGGGCGAGAGCGGCTTCATTTCGCAGGAGCTGTGGTATTGATCTTAATGCTTCACGGTAGGGTTTCCAGGAGGCCAGTTTGACTGCATCGTCCAGGGAAAGCCATTGGAAGCTGTCATGCTCTGGTGAGATCTGCAGGTTCATGTCAGCCAGCTCGGCGATGAATGCAGGAACGTGCAGAAGTTCATTGCTGGCGTGCAGGTAATAGGTTGAGACATGGTCAAGAGTGTAAAGATTCCGGGCCTCACGGCCCGTCTCTTCCTTCAACTCCCGCCGGGCGGCGGCTACTGCGGTCTCGCCGGGATTGATCCTGCCGACGACGCCCTGCCAGATCCCGGGATAGCTTTCATCTGCTGCACGCCGCATGATCAGCAGGCGTAACCCTTCATCTGTCCGTACAAAGGGAAATACATCCACATAGCCATCAGTGGATAGCGGTGGGGTTCCGGTCATTTCTATTCCGGTTCAAAAGGGTAAGGGGTCGTCGTCTGGAAAATCGTTCCCGGAGTTAGCCGCACCAGTGTCTTCGCGGGGTTCCTGTTTCTGGGCCGGTGCAGGACGGGACTCACCGCTGCTGGACCGCGTGGGTGAAAGCGGTGTTACCGCGTTTGCAACGATCTCGGTGGAGTAGCGTTTGACGCCATCCCGGTCTTCCCATGAACGCGTCTGGATCCGGCCATCAATATAGATCAGGGATCCCGATTCCAGATAATTGCTGCAGAACTCGGCGGTCTTGCCAAAGACCACGATGCGGTGCCATTCGGTATGTTCCTGGTTGTTCCCCGCCTGATCCCGGCGGGTTTCGTTGGTGGCCAGGGACATGTTTGAGACGGCCGAACCTCCGGCTGTGAAGCGAAGTTCCGGTTTCTGCCCCAGCCGGCCAACCAGGATAACTTTATTTACACTGTTTCTTTGCATTCTTCCTCCGTGAAATTCTTCTCTGGGTTCAGGTGTGCTGGCCAAGTATCGCTGAAATATTCTCCGGTTTCCCCACGACCCATGCACTCAAGCTGGCGCCGCGATGCTTAAGTGCGATGGCGTCCCAGATACCTGCAGCGACCGGCACCGTTTGCTCCGGCCAACCGCTGAGGATACCCGTGTCACCCTGGGTGATCACACAGGCATTTTCGCCTTGAAAATCGTATACCCTGGACATGTCAGGAAAACGAGGGTCATCCTGGTTGCCAAACAATGGATTCTCGGTGGTCAGGTTGATATGATCCCGTACTGGAAGGTTCTCCTGGTCCGGTTCCACTGAACGATAGAGCAGACAGTATTCGTCTCCCGGTGAGATCTGTCGCGCATTCTGATAAGCCCGGTCCGCCGAGTCCGAGAATGGTTCGAAGGAAAGGTTCGGGTGGTCACGCCGAGCTCTGGAGACATATTCCTGATCACAGAGGACGATCATATCACTCAACCTCTTCTTTAGCCTCCGGCCTCTCTTCGCCTTCGATCGTAATGGGTTCATCGTCCAGGCTGGGAACGTCTTCTGTATCTTCTGCTTCTTCCAGGATCCCCGGCTCATCGCTGCTGATCTCGTCTTCGATCTCACCGATGGAAACATCCGCTTGTGAGAAATCCACGATGGTCTCTTCCTCAGCCGCCTGGATCAGGGGCTGATCAGATGTTTCTTCTTCGACTTCGGTGAATTCCAGGTCCAGGTTATCAATATGGTTCTGCAAGACACTTTTCAGCTTCATGAGCATGCCGTCACGCTTGATCTTCAGGGCATGGACATCGCGTTGGAGTTTGCTTAACTCCTCTTTGGCGCTGAACAGCAGCGCATCCTTCTCCGTCATCGCTTTCTGGATGACGGCTTCCGATTCCTTCTGGGCGGCCACCATGGTCTTCTTGGCAGAGTCCTTGGCCAGGACAAGAGCTTCGTTCATGGACTGCTCGACATTCCTGTAGGAGCTCAGTTTTTCCCGAAGTTTTCCATACTCCTTGCGCAGCTCATTGTTCTCCCTGATAAGTTCCTCGACCTCATCGGCAACCGATTCAAGGTACTGGGTAACCTGGTCGCGGCTAAAGCCAAGAGCAGATTGCTTGAATTCCTGCTTACGGATATCCAGCGGTGTCAGACGTGCCATTTGTCTCTCTCCTATTCTCTCGGCCCGAACAGGGCTGTTCCCACCCGAATATGGGTTGCCCCCTCCTCAATTGCGATGTCAAAATCGCCGGACATACCCATGGACACACAGGGACTGGCCAGCTGTCCCCTAAATTCAGTGGCCTGCCTGTCACAGAGACTGTACATCCTCATGAAGGCATCGCGGATCCTATTACGATCAGTGGTGAGGGGACCAATGGTCATGAATCCCTGGACCTCCAGCCCTTTGAGTGTCAGACAGTATCCTGTAAGCTCAGACAGCGCTTCCGGTGCTACTCCGGATTTGCTGGCCTCCCCCGAAATGTTGACCTGAAGGTACACCGGCAATGAGGAATCCTGACTGTTGAAGCGGTTGTGCAGGCGTTCCGCCAGTGCGGGCGAATCAACACTCTGGACGATATCGATGAGGCCGGGAAGGTATTTCACCTTGTTGCTCTGGAGGTGGCCGACGAAGTGGCGCCTGGAAATCCCAAAATCTACACTGGGGAACTTCTCCCGAACCTCCTGAATGCGGTTCTCACCAATATCGGTGAGGCCCGCTTCAAGGGCAGCCCGGATGATGTCCACTGACTTGCGCTTGGTGATACCCACAACGGTCACATCTTCGGGATTCCGACCACTGTTCAAGGCAGCAGTGTTGATGGTTTCCCGTAAATGCAGCAGGTTACTTCGAATGTCTTCCAGTGAACTCATATGCCTGACTTGAGTTGCTGTCTGGGGTTGATATTATTCTTCCGTAAAGATGTCTTCCTGTGATGTGGCAGAATCTTCAGCCTCTGAGGATGAAATATCGTCCTCACTTTTCTCTGGGTCCTTATCCTCCTGCACCCGTGTAACTGCCGCAATGCTGTCGGCCTCGTCCAGGCGGATCAGTTTCACACCCTGGGTGTTGCGGCCAATGCTGCGAATGGCTGCAACCGGCTGCCGGATCAGGACACCTCGCGTGGTGATGATCATCAGGTCGTCGCTGTCTACAACTTCGAGAAGGGAGACCATATGACCTACCTTCTCGGTGGTCTTAATGGTAATGATGCCTTTCCCTGCGCGGTTCTGCTGACGGTAATTGATGATCTCGGTACGTTTGCCAAAGCCATTCTCCGAAACGGCGAGCACCGTTCCCTCCCGGCGTACGACGATCATGCCCACAACAACGTCCTGGGCGTCTTTCAGCACGATCCCCTTGACACCCATGGTCTTTCGGCCGGTAGGTCTGACATTATCCTCGTTGAAGCGGATGGACATGCCATTACGGGTACCTAGGAGGATGTCGTTGTCACCCGTGGTGATTTTGGCATCGATGAGGAAGTCACCTTCACGAATATCTATCGCATAGATGCCGCCCTTCATGGGTCGGCTGTAGGCCTTCAACTCTGTTTTCTTTACCAGGCCCCTGGCGGTGGCCATGGTGATGAAATGAGGTTCTTCAAAGTCACGTACAGAGATGTAGGTCTGAACCTTCTCCCCCTGTTCGACACCAAGCAGATTGATAATAGCCCGTCCCCGGGTGGCCTTGCCGGCCTGGGGGATCTCATGCACTCGCAACCAATGACACTTGCCCCGATCAGTAAAGAACAGGATATAATCATGGGTTGAGGCCGTAAAGAGATGTTCGATAAAGTCCTCATCCCTGGCCTTCGCCCCGGCCGAACCGCGTCCGCCACGATGTTGACGGCGGTAACCACTCACGGGATAGCGTTTGATGAAACCATTATGGGTAATGGTAATGACCATTTCCTCTTCGGCGATCATGTCCTCGATGGTAAAGTCATGGGCGTCGAAAACGATCTCGGTTCGCCGCTCGTCACCGTAGCGATCCTGGACTTCGCGAAGTTCTTCTTTGATGATCTCCATACGCAAACCGCGATTTGCCAGAACTTCTTTAAGTCTGGCGATGATCTTAAGCATCTCAGTATATTCATCGATAATCTTCTGGCGCTCAAGACCGGTGAGGCGCTGGAGGCGCATGTCCAAAATGGCCTGGCTCTGGAGATCCGAAAGTTTGAATTGCTTCATCAACTGAGCTTTGGCTTCCACAGGATTCTTTGATCCTCTAATGGTCTTAATAACCGCATCGAGATTGTCCAGGGCGATCTTGAGACCTTCGAGTATGTGAGCCCGTTTCTCGGCTTCGCGTAATTCATATTCCGTACGACGAACCACGACCTCATGCCGGAAATCAACGAACTCTTTGATAACCTCTTTAAGGTTGAGAATCCGGGGCAGGCCATCAACCAGGGCCAGCATGATAATACCAAATGTATCCTGCATCTGGGTGTGCTTGTACAGGTTGTTCAGCACAACCTCCGGGACGGCGTCACGCTTGAGTTCGATGACCACCCGTATCCCGTCTTTGTCGGATTCATCCCGAATATCAGAAATGCCATCCATCTTTTTCTGGCGCACCAGGTCGGCGATCTTCTCAATGAGTGATGCCTTGTTCACCTGGTAAGGAATCTCCGTGAGGATCAGACTATAACGGTTGTTCTTCTGCTCTTCGATGCTCGCCCGGGCGCGAACCGTGATTTTGCCCCTACCGGTTTCATAGGCTTCCTTGATCCCGGCTGCGCCGTAAATAATTGCGCCCGTAGGAAAGTCGGGTCCCTTGACAAACTGCATCAACTCAGAGATCTCGATCTCGGGATTGTCGATCTGACTGATGATGGCATCCACGATCTCGGTCATGTTGTGAGGAGGAATGTTGGTCGCCATTCCAACGGCTATACCGCTGGAACCATTGATCAGCAATGAGGGGATGACGGCCGGAAGCACCGTGGGTTCTTCCAGGCTCTCATCGAAATTCGGAACCCAGCTTACCGTTTCCTTGTCAAGATCGCGGAGCATTTCGCTGCTGATGCGCTTCATCCTGGCTTCGGTGTAACGCATGGCGGCCGCCCGGTCACCATCGATGGAACCAAAGTTACCCTGGCCGTCCACCAATGGGTAGCGCAATGAGAACTCCTGGGTCATTCGCACCATAGAGTCATATACGGCTGTATCGCCGTGAGGGTGGTATTTACCCAAAACATCACCAACGATCCTGGCGGATTTACGATAGGCTCGGTTGTACTGAACCCCCAGTTCGCTCATGCCGTACAGAATGCGGCGATGAACAGGCTTTAAACCATCACGAACATCCGGCAGGGCGCGGGAGACGATGACCGACATGGAATAATCCATGTAGGATTTTTTCATTTCCGCTTCGATGCTGGTGTTCAGAATGTTCTGTCGTTGAATCTCCAAGTGAATGTCCTTTCACTAATCTCTAAATATTCTTGATGTACTAGACATCCAGGTTGGTTACGTATTTCGCATGTGATTGAATGAACTCCCTGCGGGGCTCCACCATGTCACCCATGAGGGTGCTGAAAATCTTGTCCGCCGAGGCGGCATCTTCGAGGTTGACCTGCAGCAGCGTCCGCATTTCCGGGTCCATGGTGGTTGACCAGAGCTGATCCGGATTCATTTCCCCCAGACCTTTATAGCGCTGGATCTTGACCTTGTTGCGATCACCGCCGGGCGCAAGCTGCTTGATATGCAGATCGCGCTCATCGTCATCATAAACATACTTTTCTTTTTTCCCTACACTCACCCTGTAAAGCGGTGGCTGGGCAATATAAATGTGTCCCTGAATGACGAGTTCCGGCAGATAGCGGAAGAAAAAGGTCAACAGCAGGGTGCGAATGTGGCTGCCGTCCACGTCGGCATCCGTCATGATGATAACTTTGTGATAGCGAAGTTTCTCGATATCAAAATCTTCCTTGAAGCCCGTGCCCATGGCTGTGATCATCATCCTGATCTCGTTGTTGTTCAGGATCTTGTCGATACGGGCCTTCTCCGAATTGATGATCTTGCCGCGCAGCGGTAAAATAGCCTGGAAACGTCTGTCGCGTCCCTGTTTGGCAGACCCGCCGGCTGAATCACCCTCAACCAGATAGAGTTCGCACATGGCCGGATCCTTGTTCGAGCAGTCGGCCAATTTGCCGGGCAGGTCGCCGCTTTCCAGGGCGCTCTTTCGCCGGGTGAGCTCCCGTGCCTTCCGGGCAGCATCACGGGCCTGAGCCGCCATGAGGCTCTTTTCAATGATACGCTTGGCGATGGCAGGGTGCTGTTCCATGAATTCGTTTATGCCGTCGCTTACAAAGGAATCTACCAGGCCTTTGATCTCGCCATTTCCCAGTTTCGTCTTGGTCTGTCCCTCGAACTGGGGCTCTGCAACCTTGACAGAAATGACCGCAGTCAGACCTTCGCGGACATCATCCCCCGAAAGGGTGGTGCCGGTCTTCTTGAACAGGTTGTTCTTGTTGGCATAATTGTTCAGGCTGCGGGTCAGCGCCGTGCGCATCCCGGAGAGATGGGTTCCGCCCTCAACCGTATTGATGTTGTTCACGTAGGTGAGGATGTTCTCGTTGTACCCGTCGTTGTACTGCAGGGCGATCTCCATGGGAACACCGTCTTTTTCGCCTTCGACGGCGATCACCTTGGGATGCAGTACGTGCTTGTTCTCATTGAGGTAATGGATGAACTCCTTCAGTCCGCCCTTGTAGAGATACTCTTCCGCGCGTTCAGAATCTTCCCGCTCATCCTTCATTTTGATGGAGAGGCCCTTGTTCAGAAAGGCCAGCTCTCGCATTCTATCCGCCAGAATGTCCCACTCGAACCAGGTGTCCTTGAAGATGCTGGTATCCGGCATGAAGGTGACTTTTGTGCCGCGCTTCTTTGTTTTGCCTATGCTCTTGAGCTTGTTCTTGACGGTTCCCCGTTCAAAATCGATCTCGTGTTTCTGGCCATCGCGTTCAACCTCGACCTTCAGCCATTCAGAAAGAGCATTCACAACTGAAACACCCACACCATGGAGGCCGCCGGAAACCTTGTAGGTACCTTTATCAAATTTTCCACCGGCATGCAGGACGGTCATGACAACTTCCACTGCCGGGCGTTTTTCGTCCTTATGGATATCCACCGGGATCCCCCGGCCGTTGTCCGTAACTGTAACCGCACCATCCTTGCCGATGGTGAGTGTAACCTTGTCACAGTACCCAGCCAGTGCTTCATCGATGGCATTATCCACCACTTCGTAGACCAGATGATGCAAGCCGCGCTTGCCCACATCGCCAATGTACATGGCCGGTCTTTTGCGAACAGGATTCAGGCCTTTGAGGACCGTAATACTTTTCGCAGAATAGTCTTTTGCGGTGGTTTTCTTCTCTTTCTCACTCATATAAACTTGATGTCCTTTACCACACTTTTGTGTAATGCTGTATTCATTTTCTTTATGATCTCGGCTTTCAGAAAGACCAGTTCATTCCTCCAGACCGGTGATTCCACCTTTACGTAGAGCACGCCCCGTTCGATCTTCTCAGCTTTCGACAGACCGGCCACGCGTTCTCCGGCGATTTCCGGCCAGATGTTCACAGCCTTGTGCTGTTCGATAGACTTTTCGATCCCCAGGTCCTTGAACAGGGCCTTGAAGACCTGGCCGATATCCTGGACCTTATTCATCCGACTTCGCGGGAGATCCCGCCCTCACGTTCTTGGTGCTTCCCCTTTTTTTACCCGCTACAGCGTGATGTCGCCCCTTCTTTTGAGCTGGTGACCTCGACGCAGCCCCCCCGGCTTTGCGGGATTTCGGCGAAGGCGGGTCATGCCCTGGACCTCCGTCATCCCGTGCTTCATGCTTCTTCAGATCCCCGGCATCGATGATGCGAATGTTGCCCTCCTCCACCTGCATACCGTGTGTTCGCAGGTCGGCGAGGTCTGTGGCTGTTATGAAGATCTGGTGTGAACCCCGGAGTGATGTTACGATCTGCATGCTGCGCTGGACGTCCAGTTCTGCAAAAAGATCATCCAGCAGAAAGATGGGGGGTTCCTTCAAATGGCTCTCGAGAAAGCGGCCCTCTGCAAATTTCAGGGCCACCAGGACCAGCTTGTGTTCCCCTTGAGACCCGAATTTCTTAAGGTCCTTGGAGTTCAGATACATTCTTAGCAGGTCGCGGTGCGGTCCCCGGGAGCTTGTTCCCCGGCGCATATCCTCACCCCGGGCCAGCTTGAACGCTTTCCGGAAATCCGGATCGGAGGTGTCCTGCTGGCGCACGTTCGTGATCAGGGCCATCTTGAAGGACTTGTCCCTTTCGAGCTCCCCGTACGAATGGTATACCAGCGCTTTGAGCTGGTCGAAATGTTTTTGCCGGGACTTGTGAATGATCAATGCCGATCCCGCCATCTGCTCATCTATGGAATCCAGGTATTCCGGGTCCACGGGGGTGCCGTCCGCTGCATAAGCCGACAGCATGGCGTTGCGCTGTTTCAGAATGCGATGATAGTCCTGCAGTGCCTTGAGATAGGGCTTGTCCACCTGGGAGAACAGTTTGTTGATGAATTGCCGGCGTACTTCCGGTGCGCCAAAGGTGAGGTCGCTGTCTTCCGGCGTCAGTGAAACGAGTGGCAAGCGGCCGATGATATCTGCGCGCTTGGGGATCTTCTTGCCGTTGATCTGGACCTGTTTCCGTTTACCGGGCTTGACCTCCAGCCTGACTTCCTGCTGATAACCCTTGAGGTTGATAAAGCTGCCTTTCAGACGGAAGGTCTCCTGTCCATGTTTCAATAGATCGGAGTCGAAATGGGTCTTGAAGCTGCGCATATAGGACAGGCAGTGTACCGCCTCCAGGATGGTGGTCTTCCCGGCGCCATTCTCGCCGTGCAGGATGTTCATCCCTTCGGCGAAATCTACCGAAACCTGGTTGTATCGACGGAAATCGATCATGGTCAATGCCTTAATCAGCATGTTCTGTACATGGACGCGGGGAGGGGCCCGGAGGTGTGCTTATAGAAATTTCAAATACTCTTCAGTACAAGCGTCACCGTGTCGTCAGCCCTGTAACCGGATCGGCATCAACAGCATCACCAGTTCTTCTTTGTCGGCCTGCACTTCAGGGAGGATCAGTCCGGGGCCAATGTCTGAGCCCAGCTGAAAGACCACACGGTCCGTTTCCACGTTCTTTAACATATCCTTCAAATAATTCGAGTTATACCCGATGGTCATCTCTTCGCCATCGTAGTCTACCAGTATCTCTTCTTTTGCCGAGGTTGCGCTTTCCGGGTCCTCGGTATGGACCTGCAACAGGCCCGGCATCAGCTTGTATGCCACCTGGTGGGTGGTGCGGTTTGAAAAAATGGAAACACGGCGAACTGTCGTCACCAGGTCCTTGGTGGACATGGTTGCGGTCTTGTCGTTGCCGGATGGTATCACACTCTGATAGTCGGGATACTGTTCATTGATCAGGCGGGAGTAGATCCGGGCCGTTTCCGTGGCCACGCTGACATGGTTCTCACCCACAGACAGGTTAATGGTCTCGCCGTCATCCAGAAAGGTCTGGACCAGGGACAGGAATTTTGGCGGAATGATGAGCTTGGCTTCAAAATCGGGAGATTCAAAATCGGTATTGGTGTACTTCACCAGGCGATGCCCGTCCGTGGCCACAGCCAGGAGCTCACTCTTGTTCAATTCAAAGTGCACACCCATGAGGGCGGGCTTCAGCTCGTCCTTGCTCACAGCAAAGGCGGTCTTGTCTACCGTGCGTCTCAGGACATCCGTCTTGATTGCCAGCGTGTTGGACGGACCCAGTTCCGGCGATTCCGGAAAATCCCCTGCCGGGCGACTGACGATCTGATAGGTGCCGGCGCTGGTGCTGAGCGTTACGCGATTATCCTCGCCCAGTTCAAAGGTAAGCTCGGCTTCGGGAAGTTCGGTTGTGATCTCCTGCAACAGGCGGACGGGAAGCGCTACCGCTCCATCGGTCTCGCCGCGGACATCGAGATCAAGTGTATAGGTGATCTCAATATCTGTACTGCGCAGTGAAAGCTTGTTGCCTTCCAGTGTAAACAGAATATGGTTCAATATCGGCATCGTGGAGCGTGTCGGGGCAACCCGTGATACTTTCTGTAAGCCATGTAGAAGCGTTGATGAATCAACAATAAAGCGCATGTTTCGTTCTCCGGTTCTCGCTACGTTTTTTTCAAACCCACACTAGCGCGGCAAAGTAATAATCAGACCCTACGAATCAAAGCCTGAAGCTTTGCTCGCGGGTATTTCAGGGTCCGTGGAAGTCCCTGAGCGTCAGGTTGTTCGCCTGATATCAGTCTTTCGGCAGCTTGCCGAACAGCTTCCAGATCCAGCGATGGATTTTATGTCCCCCCTGCACCGGTTCGGCGAACATGAAAATGCATTCCCGGGCGATGGTCTCCATGCCGTTCTCGCGACTGAGCTGAAGGGCTCGATCGGATTCCGCGCCCTGCTGCATCCACACTTTTCGGATCCCTTTGGCAGCCAGCTCCGGGATCAGCTTCTCAGACGACGAGGGTGGTACCACCAGCAGGCATCCACCGATCCCGTCGGGAAGCGAGGAAACATCCGGATAGCATTCCAGACCCTCCAATTCGTTGGCTTCGGGATGCACCGGGTAAACCTCATATCCCTGCTCCACGAGCATTTTCAAGGCGGTATTGCCAAATTTCTTACCGCTGCGTGAAGCGCCGATGACGGCCAGGCGTTTTTCTTCAAGGAAGGAGCTGACCGTTGCGTTTCTGGTGATGTAATCCCCCATTGTACTCTCCTGTCTATTTCCTGCGGGTGTAATCTATTTTCCAGTTCACATTCCAGGTTTCACCTCCATCCCTGGAGATCTCCCAGTTCCAGTCCATGGTGTCCTCGCTGATGTTATACCAGACCATGCGCTGGACCACCGGGATTTCCTGGATCAGGGCTTCCCGGGAGAGGATCATCCTGTCACCCATCCACCCACCGGTGAAATCCAGATAGGTCCCATTGTTATCCACCCAGGTCTGTTTCCACTCCTCAGCTGGGCGGTTGTAGGCGGACATGCTTATACCGCGGAATCCTTCGCCGCTGAAATTCTCCTGGATGATACACTGGTTGAGAATCCGGCTAATGCTATTCGTGCCCTTGCCGCTATCGCCCCAAGTGAGTTCCCAGTCTCCCAGCCAGAAATCGAATTGCCGCGCTTCGTGTATGTCGCAGACGGCATTCATGGTGTCCACCTCTGCCATTTCAGGTGGGGTGTATTCCTCGATGGGTGTGCAGGCCATCAGGATCACGCAGATGGCGCATATGTTCAAAGCAATGTGCTTCATGTGTTTACCTCCTGGATTACTAGTGTCTACCGGGAAGGTCGATCCACCCTGGCGGCATTTTCGGAGCAGGTTTACGGCCATAAAAGAAGTTGTCAAGCTTCAGGGCGAGCCCGGCGAAGCGGGTAGACCTTTCAATCCCCCATCTTACAAGATTATGGGCGGCATTGTCGGGATGCGAATATGGACACACCACAACACAGCGTCCACAGTCCGTACCGGTCTGACACCAATAGCTGTAGCAATCCTCCTGATTGATCTGCCAGCGTTTCACGCCATTGATCCCTGTTCGGTGATCAAAGCTGATTGCTTTGGCTGGACAGGCGTCCGCACATTTCTTGCAGCGCTCACAGAAATCAATTACCGCCGGTGATGTCGATGACCCCGTGGGTGGCAGAGCGGCATCCGTGGTTACTACCGCGAGGCGCACTCGTGGACCGAGACGGGGCGTCATCAACAGGCCCATTCTTCCGATCTCGCCGAGACCGGCATCCCGAGCCACCAGAGGACAGACCACCCGGTAATTTGCATCGATATGGGCCCGGGCCTGATATCCCTGATTCCGGAG
Source organism: uncultured Lentisphaeria bacterium (assembly GCA_964454335.1). Taxonomy (GTDB): domain Bacteria; phylum Fidelibacterota; class UBA8477; order UBA8477; family JABMPR01; genus CAYVVT01. The sequence goes on from CAYVVT010000001.1 coordinate 27,065, forward strand.
AAAGGCTGCGATCTGTACTGCGATCATCCCTGAACGCAGATACTGTCGGGCTGATTCCATGACCGTGGGACCATATGGTGCGGATGCCATCATATTCCGATCCATCTCAACGCTCAGTGCCACCGCATGGCTATGGTCCAGGTCCACGGCCTGTCCATAATCCGGTCCACGACCCACATGGCTGTAAAGGTGATAGTCCCTCACGTCCGTAAATCCGCAGGAGTGCGCCCCCAGATGTAGGGCCCAGTTCTGGATGAACTGCGCCAGCGATTCCGGGTCCAGCCGTTGTGCCGGGGCGTCGGTGGATCCGGCGTCAACAAGACCCTGTAAGGCCTCCACCGCTGAAAAGGTGGCTTCTGTGGCAGCAAAGGATCCCGACTCGAACAGGCTGGCGCCTTCGTCCAGCAGGCCTGGATATTTCCGAATCTCATCGTCGATTGCCTGGTTCTCCGGGTGGAGCTGATAATAGCTCTCGTAGCGTCCATCGCCTGGATTTAAACGCTTGCGGCAAAACATGGTGTCCCGTTCGTCGATGCGGCCCTTCATTCCTGTATAGGATTCCACCGTTGCCCTGTGGGGCAGCAGATACCAGAGGCCGAGGAGCACGAGACCGGCTAGCAGTATCGATGACAGAACCGTCCCCGATGGCGTATCCCAGAGTATCAAAAGCAAAAAGGGTATAGACAGTAGAATGGCGACCGTCAGCGCGCGGCGGAAAGCCAGCTTCTCGTTCTCTCGCCAGGAAACCAGGGCAAAGAGCAACAGCCCAAGGCTCAGAATCATACCGGCAGCCCCCAGCAGGACATCTACGAGAATGGTCATACCGGCCTAGGGTTCAAGCTCCAGGGTTCGGCCCAGCAGTAACGGGTGCCACATCCCGTGAAGATGTTTCATGTGATCCTCCTTGGTGCTGCCCTGATAACCCAGGATGATGAGATGGTTCTGGATCACTTCGGTCTGGGGCAGGCCGATGATATCTCTGCCGCCAGACGGCTCCCGGACCAGCTCTACTGCCTCAAGGATGTAGTTGGCAGTCATTGTTGTGCTGGCATAGGTCTTGGGGTCGATGGCAGAATGGGTGATGATCATGGTCCTTTCACCCCTGACTGCTGCGTTGGCAAAGGAAACAAAGTCTTTCATCTGCACCCTGAGCCTGTCACGGTCCAGCTCCGCATGCAGGCCGTCGGATAGAAGCAGCAGGCTTGTCCGTCGCACCGTATTCTCGTCTTTCAATAATTCTCGAATGGCACCATAGCCCGCACTGAAGGAAGTCAACCAGAGATCCAGGCCCCGGGGATCGAGATAGATACCCCGTGCCAGCAGTGAATCTGCCGTGGATCTCAGGATATATTGAAAACTCACATTGGTCTCAAGGGGGCGGGAGTAGCTGCTGGACAGGCCGGCATAGTGAATGACCAACAGGATCCGGGGTTCACCCAGTCGTTTCCAGGTCTTCTCCAGGGTGGCGGAACCGCCATGGAAATGCACCCACAGATCCGTGGTGGAGTCTGATCTGATCTCCGGCAGGAGAACGTGAGCAAAGGCCCGGCTGCCGTCCATATTCAGGGCAGCAGAGAGGTCGATCTGCTCCGTCTCCCCCTGTTGAGAGAATAGTGGAAAGCCAACGACCAGGATCAACAGGCAGCGAAAGAACATCTCGTTATCCCTACGGTGCGGTGAAGGAGCCCCAGTTTCCTGAAGCCAGGTCACCCTCGAAGTATTTCAAGTCCTCGCCTGCCAGTTTTGAGCCCGCTTCTCTGGCTTGTGCATAATACTTGGTGGCAGCGGCCGTATCACCGGCAACGGCCGAGGCTCGGGCAACGGCTTCGAATGAGTATGCAAGATCGAATTGCTCCATTTTATCCGGGTGCGCTGCAGTGAGCTCGCGACAGAGGCCGGCATAGTGAAGGGCTCTGTCGGCCAGACCAAGTTCAGAGTAGACCCTGGCCAGCATCCAGTTACCGCGTTGTTGGTTGGTTTCGTTGCCCACAACCAGCCAGTGTATGTGCGAGGCGTGCGCGGCATGGATCATTTCATCCGATTCTGTCGCTGTGCGATCTTCCTTTCCCAGGAATTCCCATACCATGTTGTTATAGGCTACCCCGAAGTGTTTGTGGGCTTCCTCGGCGCTGAGCTTTTTCTGTTGGTTCATCTTTATCCTCTTTCAATTCAAGGTATCTTGGCAAAAACCTGTGCGTCTTCCAGCCTGTCACCATGGCGCAGTTTTTTACGTAGCAGGCCTTCTGGTTCATAACCGCATTTCAGGGCCACTTCCTTGCTGGCGCTGTTGCCCGGTATGATATACAATTCAAATCGTTCGGGTTTAAATTTCTCCAGGGCAAAAGCCTCCGCCAGGCCGACAGCTTGCGTGGCGATTCCACGACCCCATAATTTGCGGTCTACAAAATAGCCGATCTCGCAACAGTGTGGGCCGAAACGTTCATCAGGGTGAATCCCCACAGCACCGGCGAGTTTGCCGTCGTAGAGAATGGAAAAATTGTATTCTGTTCCGGCCTTCCGGCGGGAAATGCTTTTCTCAAGGAACTCCCGCTCCTGCTCGATGGTCTTTGGCGGATCCAGGAAATACTTGAACCGGCCTTCCTGTAGAATGCGAAAGAAACCCCGTGCGTCGGAAAGACGCTGGTTGCGGATGGTGACCCTATCTGCCGCTGTCATTCTATTGTCCGCAGCTATTTCCTTTCGGCCTGATATACGATCCTGCCGCCTGTGATGGTCAGCAGCACGCGGGTTTCTGGAATCGTGTTCGGATCAATGGTGGTGATGTCGCGATCGAGCACCACCAGGTCGGCAAGTTTCCCCGCCTCAAGGGTGCCCTTGATATCCTCCTCAAAGCTCGCAAAGGCAGCATCACGTGTATAGGCGCTCATAGCCTCAACCACCGATATCTTCTGACGGGGATACCAGCCTTCCGGGTTCTTACCATCGAGCGTGCGTCGCGTAACAGCACCGTAGATGCCTTCCAGCGGAGTGGCAGGAGCTACGGACCAATCACTGCCAAAAGCGGGACGCGAACCGCTGTCAAGCAGATCCCTGAAAGCATAGGTCGTTTCACAGCGACGGGAACCAATAAGGGGCTCTGCCCAGCGGCCATCATCAATACAGTGGTAGGGCTGCATGCTGGGTATAACGCCCAGGGCGGCAAAGCGTGGTATATCATCCGGGTGCAGGTGCTGGGCGTGCTCGCTGCGGAATCGCCGATCCCGGGATCCATTCTCAAGGTCCACCTGCTCGATGATGTCCAGGAGTAGCCGGTTGGCACTATCACCAATGGCGTGGACCACTGCCTGCAATCCGGCCTGGTCGGCGCTTTTGATCCAGTCATACAGGTCTTCTCCTGGGTTGACCTGCAGCCCCATATCATCCGGTTGATCCGTATATGGTTCCAGGAACAAGGCCGTATGGGAACCCAGGGAGCCGTCCACATAGCCCTTCAAGGCCCCGGTCTTCAGCCATTCGTCACCAAAACCAGCTTGCTCAACCTCGGTAGCGAGTCTGTCCCAGGTGGACAGGGGTACCGCTGCCGAGATGCGTACGTCGAGGGCATTCCGTGCGTGAGCGCGCCTGAAAACCTGGAGGTCGCCCCAGCCACCCATGTGCTGCACAGAGGTGACGCCCTGGGCGTTGACATAAGCCATTGCAGCCTTCAGGGCTTCATCCTCCTGTAACTCGCTGGTTCCAGGGACCGCTTTGTTCACAAGCCACAGGGCATTGTCCTTGAAGACACCGGTGAGGGTGCCGTCATCATTCCGAACAATGGTTCCCCCGTCTATATCCGTGATGTCATCGGTGACGCCTGCAGCCTCAAGGGCTACGGTGTTTGCCAGGGCCATATGCCCGTCAAGTCTTTCGATCCACACCGGGTTTTCGGGTGTAACACTGTCGATCCAGTCACGGGTGGGTAGTGTCCCGCCCCAGAGAGTATGATCCCAATCCCCGCCTGTGATCCATTCACCAGCGGGCAACTTTTGAGCATATTCTGCTATAGCGGCGGTAAATACCTCCTGGTTGTTGGTGTGGCGGAGGTCCACCGAAGAGAGCTGGAAACCACCCTCCACGAAGTGCAGGTGGGCGTCATTGAAGCCCGGCACTACCAGATGTCCCCGGCCGGTGATCAGTTTTGTCTCGCCTGTCCGAAGCCGCAGCACCTCCCGCTTCTTCCCCACCGCCATAATTGTGTCACCCTTGATGGCCACCCCTTCGGCCCATTGGTGATCAGGGTTACCAGTCCATACCCGGGTATCATAGATAATGATATCAGCTGATTTTTCCGGTGGCATGGCACAAGCCGTGATGATCAACACAGCAACCATTCCTGTCCAGCCTGAAACTTTCATCGTCGTTCCCCTCATCATTCCGGATGCGGCGCCGGATCCTCGTAGCGTTCAAAATATCCAAACAATTCACCGCCCTCATCACGAACCGCACGCATATAGATCCGCTGTTTTTCGTTGTCGGTGATCAATTCCTCTTCCAGGCCCTGTCGCATCTTCCCCAGGATAGCAACCATCATCTGCTGTGACTCCTCATTGTGGCAATCCAGGAGGTCTGATCCTAAGAGCCCATAACCTTCAGTGTAGTGCTTGGCTGCGGCCGGATTCATGTAGCGCACCCGGTGCTCACAATCAGCAAAGAGGATTGGATCCCTTACGCTATCCAGCAGCGCCTGCAGCTGGTCCTCATTGACAAGTCCATATTTATTCATCTTTTTCCTTCAGCTCCTCGAATAGAATGTAATTCGTATGTGTCATACCCTGTCGCTCGTAGGTCGATTGGGCGCGTTTGTTCTCATTGTCCACATACAGACGGAAACCGATCACCTCCTGCCTGGCGGCGGCTAGAAGTTTGACGGTGGCATACAATTCCCGGTACACCCCCAGTCGTCGGTGTTCAGGATGAACATAGACACTCTGGATCCACCAGAAAAGGCCGTTGCGCCAGTCGCTCCATTCCGTGGTGACCATGAGACAGCCGATGACTTCCGTTCCTCGACAGGCGACGAGGTAAAATCCATATTCGGGATGCTGGAACAATTGTTTTACACCCGCGGTGAGCGTTGCCTCGTCCAGGACCAGTGATTCTGTTTCCTTGGCCATGGCCTGATTGAAGGCGACTAGCCGAGGAATATCCACCGACTGTGCCCGACGAACTTCGATATCTATCATAGGTGTTTGTTTCCGTGTTTCGATGAATTTCCCTGCCAGCACAGGAAGGCCAAATATAGAAACGGGGCCTGAAAGGACCCCGCAATTTATTGTAGCACCTTTTGTTCGGCCTCAATCCTTGTGTTTATATCCAATCCGGTCATAGGGATTGAACACGCTGGACATGATGTTGCGCAGGTGGGCGTTGATCCGTTTGAGATAGCGGTAGTAGAGCATCACCGACGGGACCTTTTTGTTGGAAAGGTCCTCTTCGAAATCCCCGCTGATCATCTTGTGAATGGCCTCGTCGCAGTCTTTGTTGATCCACTTGTATTCCTGCCACAATCTCAGGGCCTCTTCATCATCGGCCTCCAGCAGGGCCGGAACCAGACGATCGAACATGTCGGCGATGGCCGCTTCGATCTTATGAAGATCCTCGGTAAAACCACCGGCCTTGAACGGCTTGCCGTGAATAGAGGCAATATCGACGATATTCTTGACATAATCCCCGATACGCTCGATGTCGACGATGATGGTAGACAGGACCAGGCCTGCGGCCAGGTTTGTCGGTCCCTGTACGGCAAGGTGGGTCAGAACTTCCCGCCGGACCACACGCTCCATCTTATTGATGAGCTTGTCCTTTTTAACGATGGCCTTCTGGAAGGATTCCGTTTCCTTCTGCCAGAGAGCATCTACGGCATCCCGGAACATTTCCCGGTCCATCTCGATCATGTCATAGGACTGGGTCCAGGCGTCCGCCATGAGATTGTCTGAACTCCAGAGATTCTTTAATTCCTGCCACATAACGCTATTGCTGGATCCTTTCTTCTTACGCTCAATCGTTCCTATAGAACGAAAATAAAGATTATGGGTATAAAGTACAAAAATATGTAGGAAACCAGAAAGATCACGAGGTTCATTGTTGATTTACTTGCCTTTTCCGCTACCCACTCAGCGAGTCGTATGGGAATGAACTTCAGTGGATAGAAAACGAGAATACCGAAAATATTGAACACCAGGTGCGCGAAGGCCACGGTGACGGCAATAATATTCTGTGTTGCCAGGGCGGCAAGAATGGCTGTACCGGTAGTCCCGATGTTTGCCCCCATGGTGTATGGGAATATCTGTCTAATGCGTACCACGCCAGCCCCGGCCAGGGGAATGATGAGTGAGGTGGTCACTGAAGAACTCTGCACTACCAGCGTCATGGCCACCCCCCAGGTGAAACCCATGAAATCATTCCGGAAGAGATATTTATTGATGATCACCTCGATCCGGGTGAGCATCAGACCCCGAATTGTCCTTATGAGAATGGCCAGGGCGGTAAAAAGGGTAACCACCGACAGTAACAACAGAAAATATTCGTGAAATGGTAAAAAGGAAACCAGGTAATCGATCAGGTTCACGGCTGGCTTCAGGATGGCTTTGAGTGGATTGAAAACCTTCATCCCGCCGGCCCCGGAAAACAGCCCCTCGAGGTAAACTGCAGATTTCTGAATGAAGTGGTATTTCAGCTCAAGAGGGAAAAGGGCCAGTACCGCCAAGATATTGAAGAAGTCGTGTACGACCCCTGCCCCAAAAGCTCGTTTGAATTCCAGCTTATTGGTAACGTGCCCCATGGAGACCAAGGTATTGGTGATGGTGGTACCAATGTTGGCCCCCATGACGATGGGAATGGCGTTTGCCAGTGGAACCGCTCCACCTGCAACCAATCCCACCACCAGTGACGTGGTTGTGGATGAACTCTGAATAAGACTTGTGGCGACCACGCCAATGATCAAGCCTGCGAAAGGATTCGATGTCATTTGCAGCATGGCTTCAGCGAAGCCTTTGCCAAACAGCTTGAAGGAGTGGCCAAGCAGATTGATGGCTAGCAGGAAGAAATAGACTGTCACTATGATCGTCAGCGCATTGATGATCTTGCTTCTGGTCGATTCACTCATGTTCAGGCCTTATGCGGGGGCAAAATCCGATTGGATAAATAACGATTGTTGTGGGGGGCGCTGTTGGGATCAGGTCCCATCTGCACAGCTCTCATGGTGGGTGCAAATTATGTTAGAATCTTGTCAGGACAATTATAGAATTCGGTGGGAAAAATAAAAAAAGAGAGGCCGGAGCAAAGCCGCTGCTGCGACCCGGAACCGGCCTCCTCATGGGTTCAGATCAGAGTCTATTCAAGAACGAAGATCTTCTTCTCGGCACACATGTCCTTGAAGACCTGTGGCCACACGGTGACACTGACCTCGCCGAGATGTGCCTTTTTCAGCAGGTACATCATTGTGCGGGCCTGACCGATACCACCACCCACACTCAGGGGGATCTCGTCATTGATAATGGCCTGGTGATAGGGCAGCTCCAGAAAATCATTCTGGCCTGTCATTTCAAGCTGCTGCTTGAGAGTCTCCTTGGTGACACGAATACCCATGGAGGTCAACTCATGTCGACGCTTGGTCACGGGATTCCACACCAGGATGTCACCGTTGAGACCGTGCATCAGTTCACCGTTCTTCTCGATGGTGGGCGTTACCCAGTCGTCATAGTCTGCGGCACGCATCTCATGCGGATATCCGTCTTTCAGGGTCCAGCCGATACCATAGATGAAGACGGCGGGGTATTTCTGCAGGATCTCCGTCTCACGCTGCTTCCGCGGCAGGTCCGGGAATATATCCAGGATCTCCTCGGCGTGCAGGAAGGTGAGTTCCTCGGGAAGGGTTCCGTACTTCGCCGAATCCAGCTGGGGGAACATCTCGATGAGATGGCGTTCCGCGCCAACCAGGACCTTCCAGATCTTCTTCACGATATCGGTGAGAAAGTCCAGGTTGCGCTCTTCGGGCCTCATGACGCGTTCCCAGTCCCACTGATCAACATAAGCACTATGGTCATGGTCCAGGAAGTAATCCTTCCGCACCGCACGCATATCGGTGTTGATGCCCTCGCCAACATCGCAGTTGAACTGTTTCAGGGCGACCCTTTTCCACTTGGTGGCTGCCTGGACCACCTGGGCGTCGACGGGATTCTTGCCATAATCATTGGAAATATGGAATTCGATGGGTGTCCGGGATCCATCCCGGTCCAGGTAATCATTCACGCCGCTGTTCTTGTCGACGATCAGCGGTACTTCCACCATGAAGAGGTTCAATTCCTTGCAGAGATTGTCCTCTATGTAACGCTTACCCTCACTGAGGGCGAGCTGGGTTTCCTTGGGCGTCAGGATGGATTCATAATCATTTGGCAGGATCTTCTCCACATCTTCGTAATTACCAATCCCCGGGCCGGCCAGGTCAGCGGTTTTGTCTGACATACAGCGATTCTCCTCTTTCTGTCACAGTTTGGGTTTCCCGGTATCCTACCGGTACACCGTTCACCACATGTTAATCAGATTCCTTGACATTCGATATGCAGTTAGCCATGCAATTTCCATGCTAACCGCAGTCGTTTCAATGCTCGAGTTTGTACTGCACTAAAAGGTCATCTTGGGCTGGAGCGGCATATGCGTTGAAGCTGAAATCTTGTACCTCCAGGCGATCAAGAGTGTGCTTTTGCTTGCCAGCTTATCTGTTGCGCTACGGCCTGTATATCGTCAACAGGTAATAGGCATCCTGGTTCGCAAAGATCTTGAATGTAAAGCCTGTTGCGGACAACTCCGCCATGACATCGTTCAACCCGGCATTGAAACCGGTGATCTCGAAATGTGTCTTGTCCTGTTCCTGTCCGGCTTTGTTCAAGTAGCTGAGATACTGTTTCGCGATCCACTTATGTTCGTCTTTGTCGAGCCTGAGTTCGGTGCTGGACTCGAAGTACTCATTCATCGACTCGATACCGTCGACCAGCTCTGTTTCGCTGTAGCTTTTATCGAGGAATTTAATAGACACATCCCCGAAGCTGCGCTCCATCACCATGCTGGTGATCAGGCTTGTATCCGGTTTGTTCATCTGGTCAAAGATCTCCAGTTGCGTGGAGATGTCGACCAGGGCCCGGGCCAAGGCATCCGCTTTACCCTCACCCATACCAACGGCAACGAAAGCTCCCGCTGGCTGTGGTGGTCGCATCACCCAGCTCGGCAATCCCTGGCTGAGGACCTGACTGGTTAGGATCAACATCAGGATACAGGTGATCGATCTCATTCGACTGCCCCCGATCTGTTTCGTTGTGGTTCTATCCGGCGGGAAGATAGCAAACATTCCCAGCGCTTGCCAGGGATGGGAATGGGGTGTCAATGGGGGTCGAGCTAAAACCTGGGCGAAGTTCTCTCGGTACCATTGAAGGCCCGAAAGGCCTGCTCGGGTCCATTTCTGATTAACAATTAATAACCAAGGGTTTCCGCTTCCTTGTCCAGAATGGGTTGTCTTCCAACAAAAAGTACTGCCATTCAATTACCCCCGCTTCCCTGTGTGGGTCCGGTTGCTTTCAATCTGCCACCCTTCTACGAGGATCGACTTCGTTTCACGGTATCTGGGATTGAGATTCCTTCCCGGAGGACAACTCTTTTCCCACTGACTCTCGCCGGGTGCCCGGTCATTCACCAGGTTCTCCGGCTCTTATTTGGAGTATCGGCGGCTTATGTGATGATCTTGAGATAAATCATTAGGATATAAACTGGATCACGTGGACCAAAGACCGCCTGTGGATCTCAACCATCCGGCGATCTCTTGGGCATTGGCCTGTAAATCTCCCTGGCTGACGTCTATTTCCAGCACCGGCAGGGTCGCTCTGGCGGCCAATTCCTGGAAACTTTCCTGTTCATCCACATAGATGCTCGGGTCGTCATACTGTCCTGGATTCCCGGAAACCTTCAATCGTTCTGCCCTGGCCCGTTCAAACGAACCGTGTGTCCTAGTACACAGCACCAGGTGAAAACCAAGATCTCTCAATCCTGATTCGAGCCAGTCAAAGTTGATCTCTCGTTGATTGTGTTGGCTCTGGTAAAGACGTGTCGAAAGATGAAATCGATCGATGATCCAGGAATAGTAGCGCTGCAATTCAAAGAGACGTAACCAGGTGGCATAGGTCTCCATGGCTTTATCGTATTCTTCCGGAGCAAAATTTATCAGACCGCGCCCCCAGGGAAAATTCGTGAAGGCACACCATTCTGCTGAGATCAGCGGGGAGTGATAGCGGTATTTTCGTGGTCCAACGATCTCCGGGTGTTCGTTCAGGATAAACGCCAATTCTGTCTTCTGGGTCAGACGAGTGCCTTCCAGGATGATCTTGGGGCAAAGTTTGGCAGATTCGTTCATGCCTTGAGTTCAGCTTCCATTACTGTCACCGCTTCCCCTCCAAGGACGACCCTTTCATCCTTTAATTGCATGCTTACGACACCACCACGCTTGGAAGCCTGAAAGGCTAACAGTTCCTGTTTATCTAAGATCTCGGACCAGTATGGTGCCAGGGTGCAATGAGCGGAACCAGTCACCGGATCTTCAGGAATACCGGCTCCTGGCGCAAAGAAGCGTGAGATGAAATCATAGGGTTTACCCCCACTTCTTGCGGTAACGATGAATCCCCTTGCGGAACTTTCCAGAAGGGCATTCATGTCTGGTTTCAGTTCCCGAATGATCTTCTCATCTTCTATGACAATCAGATGGTCAAACCTGCTCCCGAGTACTGCCGCTGGCTCCACACCAAAGGCTGCTTTTACGTCGATATCCGGAATGATGGTTTTCGGGTGCGTCGTTGGAAAATTAAGGTGGATCATACCTTCTTCCAGGTGGGCGGCAAGCATGCCACTCAAGGTAAAAAATCTGATCTCACTGAACTTGGCAGCAAGATCCTGCTCCCAGAGAATATGCGCACTGGCCAGTGTGGCATGACCACACAATTCGATTTCCGTTGTGGGTGTAAACCAGCGTAGATCATAACCACCAGAGGCTTCCTGCAGGAAGGCTGTCTCAGAGAGGTTCATTTCCAGGGCAACGGATTGCATCCATTCTGCTGATTTTGGTTCCTCGAGGATCGTTACCGCAGCAGGATTCCCCGAAAACGGTTTCGCTGTAAATGCGTCAACCTGATAGATGGTCTGTGTCATATCATTCACCTCTTTCGCGTTGCCATAGATTGAACATCATGCCAAAAGGATCCCGCATGTAACAGTCCTTGCCCTTGCCTTCCCAGTGTATTACGGTACATCCTTTCTCCAGCAGGTGCTGTTTCGCAAGCTCCACATCATCAACGTAATATTCTTCCACAAGGCCTTGCCATTCAGCATTTTCGGCGACGTAGAATAATCCGGATCTCAGTTGGCACATGGCACCAGAATCACCCTTGCGTTCCAGGGGTAGATCTATCACCTCCCTGTAGAACTCATAGGCACTTTCAATGTCGCTTACATGTAAGGCAATATTGCCACTGCGTTCAAATTTCATCTTCACGCTTCTTTTCTCCCTTCCGTACCGCCGAGGATATGATCAAGGACCACCGCTGCAGCACCCATCGCCGTGTTCAGCTCACGATGCGGTGCCAGGATCACCTTTGTCCCAGGTTCTTTACTGGATAATTGCTTCCAATCAGCGATAATGTCTTCAGCCATCGCATTAAATTCATTGCCCAGGATAATAAGTCCCGGATCCAGTATCTCCTCCAATTGCTGCAATCGCTTGATGATTCTTTTACGGATCTTTTCTGCCAGAAGCGTATAGAGCGGCTCAGCGCTGCTCATGGCCAACATCACGTCCTGCATCGTACCTGGCCTGAAACCTTGATCAGTCAAACGCAGTGTCAGCCTGGCATCTGGAAACTTTGCATTTATCTCAAGGTAGATCTGCTGCCACTCATGCTCATCCATGAATAATACGGTCTGACCAGCCTGCTCGTTCTGACCTTTATATAATTTTCCATCAAGAATACCCGCCATCTGAAAAGAGCTCAGATCAGACTTCATACTGACGAACAGGTAATGTTGCAGCTCTTCTTTCTGGCGGGTGTACCATTTCACACCCAATACATCTGCCTGGTGTTTTGCGATGGCCTGGATTGGAATAGAATTCCTATCTGCATGACTCAACGCTCTAACCAGGCTGCGGTTGTCAGTCTGGTCACCGTCCTGCTGGTGGATCTTCCGGAAATTGCTCGAGAGGCTTATCCCTATACCAAGCAGGCGATCTATCCTGTTATCTACCTCTTGTACCAGGGTATTTATTCTACCGGCTGCCGCTTCCATGATCCTTGTAAGATCCATATCGGTGGTGATCTCGATTTCTGTCTTTGCCAGCTCTTGGCCTGCAAAATCCAGCACCAGCGCCCGTGATAATCCGATGCGCAAATCGATCCCGGCAACAAGACCATATGTGCCAGCCAGATACCATTTTCTTGCGGGCTTCCCTCCCCTAAGACCTGATTTGCCCATCCCTTTTGTATAGATGAGACCCTGTTGTTCGAAGTCCTTCAGCGTGTACAGGATTGTGGCTGTTTGCAGCTGGAGCTCTGCAGCGATGGCAGGTGCAGTTATCCCGGGATGTGTTCGTACGAGATCTAGGGTATTTCTCTGGTTTATACTATGAAGCAACGGCACACATGAAAGCTACATAGCAAAATACTGTTATTAAAATCTTTTTGATAACACCACCCAAAAAAGACAAATTTACAACAGGTTATTAAAATGATTTGAATGATATTGTTGATTGTCAGTCTTCATTCATGATATTATCGATGATTTCAAGCTCAGCCGTACTGAATCCTCCACTTGAGCGACCTTTTAGCAATTCCTCTATCTGTTTAAAATTACTGGCACCGATCAAGGCAGATGTGATCCTTTTATCACGAAGAACCCAGTTTATAGAAAACTGTGCCAGACTTTCTCCTCTCTCTTTGGCCAATTCATCCAACCTCATGGCTTTTGAAAGTTTTACATCATTGACATGTTCGGCCTGCAGGAAACGTCCATCTCGTGCTATCCGGGATTCTTCTGGGATCCCCTTAAAATATTTGTTTGTTAAAAGACCCTGAGCCAGTGGTGAAAATGCGATGCAGCCCATACCATTGATCTTGAACTCATCCAGGAGTTCTGATTCGATCCAGCGATCGAATATGTTGTACCTTGGCTGATGTATAAGAAGTTTAATTCCAAAGTCCCTGGCTGTTTCCACTGCTTCCCGAGTTCGCTTTGCATCATATTGGGAGATCCCTACATAAAGTGCCTTTCCTTTTCTGAGGATTTGTGCGAGTGCCTCGATTGTCTCAAACAATGGTGTTTCATAGTCTGGACGGTGATGATAGAATATATCCACATAATCCAGATCCATCCTCCTCAGGCTTTGATCAATACTTGCAATGATATACTTCTTTGAACCAAGATCACCATATGGGCCCTTCCACATATCCCAGCCAGCCTTGGTTGAGATGATCAGCTCATCACGGTAAGGAAAAAGGTCAGTTTTAAGGATCTTACCGAACGTCTTCTCTGCTGAACCATAAGGAGGTCCATAGTTATTGGCCAGATCAAAATGTGTGATCCCGTTGTCAAAAGATCTCAGCAACATGTCACGTGCATTATCCTGGTCGTCATTCTCACCAAAATTATGCCATAGGCCAAGTGAAATATCTGGTAACAGCAGTCCACTATTACCACAACGCCGAAATCTGTCAATCTCATATCTATTTTCATTGGCGTTATACATGATGTTCATCCTGTTACTTTTTATTTAGTTTTAATAAAACTGTGTTAAATCCCGTATCTTAAAATTACACAGCAATTCAGCTGATAGGACAGTGATTTCATGGAAATTAATTAAAAATCAGACCTGTGATAATGAGAAGGATTATTAAAATCATGAGCTTATTTCGCTCAGGGGAGTGCAAAAAAATGCACCACGGTTAAGACATCATTTTAAATGACCGAAGTGTCATTACCAATATCTATAAGTTATTTAAGGTTAGTAGTATGTAATAGAGGCGAAGAGAAATGTTGATAACTTCTTGATACACCCATGATAAGCTCCTGACACTCAGCGCGTTGAAGTATTAGTTGTTCATTAATTTTCAAGTGGATAAGCAGTCGTCAGATGTGAAGAAGGTCTTGAAAGGTCAATAAACATCTTGATATCATTGTTAATTGTCCAAGTGAAGGATTTAATAACCCATTATCAAGGCAGGAGAGTGTTAGTAATGTTGATTAAGACAAGAACAAATAGACTTAAGTATTTAAAAAACAAATTCTTAAGTGAGGAAAAAAGGGTGTTGAAAAGGTGGTCAATAATTGATGGTGATATACATACGCTGTCGTTGATCCAGGATCCAGACGTCATAGCGGTCACGTTTCTTGAACTCAAGCGACATGTTCTCGATCTCAGCCCAATGATCGTTCAAATTTACCCTTCCACCAGGGATCCTGGCGTGAACGAGAATAACATGAAGCTGATCTCCTGTTGAAAGCGGCATGGACAGGGATTCAATGGGAATATTCGTAAGCAGGTCATGCATCTCAATGGGCAGTAAAGTGATATCAGTGGCACCCATGCGGCCGTTGCGAGATCGGATGAATTCATCCTCGGTATGCTCACGAACCGCCTCTGCGAAGCTCAGTTCCCCATTCTCAAGCATACCGCGGATACTCATGAGCTTATCTCTGGTAGCTTCTTCATCAGAGCTACCAAGCACCGGTGTGAGCAGGATATGAGAGACATCCACCTGTTCACCACGCTTGTCATCAAGACGCAGCAAATGAAAACCGAACTGTGTCTCGACTGGTTCACTCAGCTCACCGATTTCCATTGAGAAGGCAGCATCTTCGAAGGGTTTAACAAAGACGCCACGCCCTACAAAACCGAGCTTGCCACCATTTGCTGAAGAACCGGGATCCCTGGAAAAGATCGTGGCGGCGTCTTCAAATGACAGACGGCCAGCCTGGATCTCTGTACGAATACTATCCAATCGAGACCGCAGCAGGACCTTACTGCCTTCACCAGGAACGATGGGCAGTGAAAGAATGCTGAAATCGACCTGGAGGTTCTTTTCCGGAAAACTGTCCTGCCAGGTCGTATAAAAGTCTTCCACCTCACGACGGCTGACCTTGATATCGTTGAACAATTCAAACTTCACCTGCTCAATGAGCATGTTGCTACGGATCTGGTCTTCGTAATATTTCTTGATCTTGCGGCGATCCACGCCAAACATCTCTGCGGCATTCTGAAGGCTACCATACTGCGCCTCGATCTGGGCCAGGGATTGTTCCAGCTGCAATTCCACATTGCGGTCTTCTACCAGAATGGTCTCCTGGCGGGCGTATTCCAGCAGAACCTGCTGATTGATCAATTCCTCGAGTGCCCCGGCTCGCAGTTCCTGCATCATCCCGGCATTCTGGAAAGTCGTCATTCCGGATTGGATAGCGATCAATTGAGCGATCTGATCCACTTCTGAATAGAGGATGGCCTTCTCGCCCACGATAGCGGCAACACCATCAATGAGCTGTTGACCGAAAAGGAAAATTGTTGAACACAGAACGATGAGGCCGGCGGCCAGAGTTTTAGACATAGATACTCTCAAAGATGACCACTGTTGAAGACAATGGTGGATTCGCTGCGCAGGCTATCCACAAGGGCCCGCTCAAGATCACGCTGAACATTGATGGAAAGTCTTGCTGCAATTTCTTCCCAGACCTCTTCCAGGCTCAGTACGGTGCCCTGGTTGTACCAGCTCTTGATCTCGATGATATGATAGCCCAGGTCTGTACGCAAGGGGCCGTAAACACCAGCCTCCTTTCGTCTGAGGAGATAATTCTTCACCTCGGGAACAAGGTTGTTGATCTGGAAAAGTCCGGTCTCCTGGGGGTGGAACCCAAGGAGTTGCTGCCGCAGGTCGATATCATTCCGCTTAATGGCCCTCACCAGTTGATAGGCCAGATCACGCTCCGGAACCACGGCATGAAAGCCAAAGAACTCATCGGTGACGCGTTTAAAGGAAGAGAGATTTGCCTGGTAATAGTCCTCTACCTCTTCCTGCTTGATCCTGCCGGTGGCTTTGAGGACCGACTCCAGTTGTTTATCTGCCAGCAATCTTCGTTGATAGGTAGCGACCCTGTATCTGAACGTGGGATCGCGATGGAGGAGATTCTTCTCCGCCTCCTGGGCCAGCAGTGTTTCCCGGATCCAGTTCTCCACGAGGATACTGCGCTGCAGGCTGTCGAGAAGCTCGAAATCTGGGATCATGAGCCGCAGATCGGACAGGGTCAACTGGTCGCCATTGACGTCTGCAACCACATCCCCCTGCATTTCCCGGCTGCAGGCCAGAAGAACGAGTATACCCAGCAGCAACAGCCAGCGCATCAGGCGGATTCGTCTCCGGCTTTCTCGTAGAAGGAATAGGCAGCAGGATAATTGATCTTAACCCCGAACTTCTTCTTCAGTTCACCCATGAGCTCAGCCACCCGCGCTTCACGCAGATCGCTGTTGATGGCGGTACGGATACGACCACGAACTTTTTCAAATGACTTGGGACCAGCCTCGACCTTCTTCTCAAGCTTGATTATGGAGTAGCCATTACCCAGCGGTAGCGGACCCGCGATTTCACCGATCTCCAGATTGAAGGCAGCTTTACCCATCTCACCATAGCGGCCCCGCTGGAAGGCCGGCAGTTCACCGCGTTTGTCCTTGGTTGATTTACGCTCGGTATAGCGACCGGCCAGCTGGTCGAAGTTCTCACCGGCATCGATACGCTTGCGCAGATCCTCAGCCAAGGCCTGATCCTTCACAAAGATCTCCCGTACCTGGACCTTTTCCTCGTCCATGTACTTCTCTTCTTTGTGCTTCTCATAATAACCCTTCAGGTCGTCCTCGGTGGGATCCAGTTTGTCGTTCACCTCAGACTTCATATAGGCATCATAAACATACTTGTCTTCCAGTTCGCGCATACGCTCCTGGAAAGCCGTCTCGGTGACATAGCCCTCTTCACGGCCATACTGCAGGATCAAGTACTGGGTGACGATATTCTCGATAATGCTGCGCAGCTGATTTTCGTTCTTGAAGGCCGGACGCTGTGAAGGATCCATATCGCCGACCTCTTCGATAAGCCACTCGGAACCATGGTTACCGCCTTCAAGACGGAACAGCGGCTTGCTGTATTTCAGCTTGGTGAGCACCTCGTCGATGGGACCGTTCTTGTTTGGTGAATCTTTCCAGATCCGCAGGAATTCATCCATATTCGTATTGTTGAAGGAAAAGGCCCCGATGTTCTTGCGTTCTTCCAGGAACAGGTTGGCGGCATCACGCAGCTCTTCTGTCTTGGCACGGCGCAGGTCGCGTTTCAGCGTTTCCTTTGCTTCCTCAAAGGTTCCGAGACCGCGGTCACGACGACCCTCAAGTTTTATGATGTGAAAACCAAACTGTGTTTCCACTACATCCGATATCTGTCCCACATCCAGGGCGAAAGCTGTTTTCTGGAAAGCGTCCACCATCTGACCCCAGCCAAACCAGCCAAGGTCACCGCCGTTGTTCTTCCCGCTGGGATCGTCGGTGAACTCATTGGCCAGATCTTCAAACTTCTCACCGGCATCCAGCCTGCTCTTGATCTGACCCGTAAGGGCTAAGGCCTCCTGACGATCACGACTGGCGGTAGCGCGTGGCAGCCCTTCGTATCCCAGAAGGACATGGCGGGCATGGATCTCTTCCTTGGCGGTCTCATAGTGTTCACGCAGAAATTCGTCATGCATCACGGCATCCAGGATTGCACGGTCATAGACATACTGGAGCAAGAAGCGACGTTCTGCCAACTTCATCTTGGTTTTGACGTCTTCCGTGTTGGCCATTCCCATTTCCCGGGCCTCCAGGGCGAATACGTGCTTGCGCACGAAATCATCAACCTTATCAGCGATATAGTCCCGGTCCTTGTCGGCGAAACGCTGCACTGAATATTCAGCCGTGAAACTTTCAAGCGGAATCAACTCTCCCTCAACTACCGCAAGGGTGTCATTATCCAGCGATGAACAGGTGATCATCAGGCCAGCCAGGGCGGCAATGAACAGCAAGGTTACCAGCCGTGTTTTCATTCTTCTTAACTCCGTGTTTTTTAACAGTTTAGACATATTCATATCAGCCGGTGAATTTAGATGTTCACGTCATGCATTCCAAGAATATTTTAAGCTTCTCCAGGGGCCTTTCATTGTTGCCGTGATCAAGGATGAAGGTGAGTGTCTGGTTGTTCATTATCTGCACCTTCTGGCCACTTGATTCAATTGCCGTTGCCAGGGCTTTTATGACTGCAGCGCCAGCTTGTTCCACATGATCTCGATGAAAATCACCCTGGCTCGATTTACCCTTCAGGGAAATGCTGCGAACAGCCAGTCGCTGGCCCAGCAGGGATACGGATGCACCCAGGAGCAGGTTGACCACCGGGACCGGTAATCGACCGAAGCGTTCCCGCATTTCGGCTGCCAGGTCATCCACCCCTTCCGGGTTCTCGGTCTCAGCCAGACGACGATAGAAGGAGAGCCGCTCTGCGGCGTCATCAATATAGCTGCGGGGGATCTGGGCCAGCACATCCAGCGCCAGGTCAGGCTTGGGATAGATGGGTTTCTGATCTCCGCGTCGTTCTTTCAGGCGCTCAAGGGTTTCCTTCAGGATACGTGTGTACAGGTGATAGCCAATATTGACGATATGTCCGCTTTGTTCAGTACCGAAGATGTTACCTGATCCCCGGATCTCCAGATCACGCATGGCGATCTCATAGCCGCCGCCATAATGCGCATGCCGTTCCAGCGCGTTGAGCCGCTTGATGGCATTCATCGAGAGCTTGCGAAAACCAGGAGCAAGGAAATAAGCCCAGGCCTTCCGATTAGATCGGCCCACACGGCCACGCAGCTGGTAGAGCTGTGACAGGCCCATGGCGTCGGCACGGTTCACGATGATGGTGTTGGCGTTTGGAATATCCAATCCGGATTCCACGATGGTGGTGGACAAAAGTACATCAAACGCATTGTGAAAGAATCCCAGCATGACCTTCTCAAGTTCTGCAGCCTTCATCTGACCGTGACCCAGCCCGAAGCGGATCTCGGGAAGCATGTGCTTCAGGCGCTCCAACATGATACCAATGGACTCCACGCGGTTGTGGACGAAGAACACCTGACCGCCGCGATCCACCTCACGCAACACGGCCTCGCGGATCACCCTGTCACTGAACTCGGTTACCACCGTCTCGATAGGCTGTCTTTCACGGGGGGGTGTTTTCAGCATGGAAAGATCACGGGCGCCCATGAGCGACATCTGCAGGGTGCGGGGGATGGGTGTTGCGGTCATGGCCAGACAGTCCACCGAATGCTTGAGTTCCTTGATGCGTTCCTTGTGCTTGACCCCGAAGCGATGCTCTTCGTCAATGACCAGCAACCCGAGACGCTTGAATTGCACATCCCTGGAGAGCAAGCGGTGGGTTCCGATGAGGATGTCAACCTCGCCCCCGGCGACACGCTCGAGGGTCTTTCTGATCTGGCTGCTGTTCTTGAAACGGGAAACCACGTCCACAGTCACAGGGAGGCCTTCGAGTCGCTCCGCGAAGGTCTCGAAATGCTGCTGGGCCAGGATGGTTGTAGGCACCAGGACACCAACCTGCCGGGAATCATTCACCGCCTTGAAAGCCGCCCTGATGGCCACTTCCGTCTTGCCAAAACCGACATCCCCGCAAAGCAGGCGGTCCATGACACGCTGGGTCTCCATATCAGCTTTAATATCCGCAACCGCTGAAAGCTGGTCGGTGGTCTCATCGTAGATAAAGGCTGCTTCCATCCGTCGTTGAAGGTCACCATCTGGACTGAAGCCGTTGCCTTCCACGGAGAACCGGTGGGCATAGAGTTCCATGAGTTCGTGAGCATAATTATCTACAGCCTTGCGGGTGCGCAGCTTGACCTGTTCCCACTCGGTGGTACGCAAGCGGGTGAGTTTGGGTGGTATCTCGACACTGGATTCATATTTGTGGACCCGGTCCATCTTATCTACCGGAACATAGATGCGATCCTGGTTCTGATACTCCAGAGCAAGGACCTCTCGTTGAACACCCGCCACAGGGATGAGATCGACACCCAGGTATTTGCCAATGCCGTAATCAAGATGAACAACGAAGTCATTCTCTTCGAAGCCGGCGACAGTGGTCACCGGTTTTGTGGGGAAGAGGCGCGGAACCAGGTTTCTGCGGCGTGTTCGGCCGAAGACCTGATGGTCTGTCAGAACGGCCAGGCGATGACTGTGGTCGATGAACCCGGAAGAAAGCGAGAGGACCAGCCCCCTGAACGCACTGTCCTCAAACAACACATTGATACGGTCACCCTGGACTGCGCTGTCGGCACAGACAAAGACCTGGTATTGTTCTTCCTCCAGGTAGGACAGCCGGGCACGGAAAGCATCCAGGTTGCGTTGAAAATTGGGTTGTACCTCCAGCTCGAGATTAGTCCCACCTGGAAGCCTGTCCGCACGATAGTGTGTGCGCCTGCGCCAGCTGCGTGCATCAAGAGCTTTATGCATGGCGCTGTCAGCAGGGGGTGGTTTCAAGGGTTGGTATACAAATAGATCCAGCTCATCAGGCAGCAGGTCCAGGAGTCGGTCTTCACCATCCTCACCGTAGGGTGTCTGAGAGAAAACAGTGAGACGCTGCAGTGCATCTATGGAACGTTGGCTGCCGGGATCAAACTGATTGGCCGACTCCAGGGTAGATCCCAGAAAATCAAGCCGGACCGGATGTTCTGCCTCTCCGGGAAAGAGATCCAGGACACCACCCCGCAATGCGTAGACACCGGGCTCGACCACGAAACTTTCACGCTCGAACCCGAACTCTACCAGGGACTCTTCCAGCCAGCGTAGATCGTAGTTTTCTCCCACGTTCAGGTCCACGCGGGCCAATCCCTGTTTGTTGATCCCGTCGGCAAGCTCGCGGGTGGTGGTGAGGTAAATGCCCGGCTGTCCCTGGATCAGGTTGCGCAGCGCCTGGGAGGCACGCCCGACATCAAGACCATCCGGAAGATCGCGCCCCACAAAGTAGACCAGATGGTCCGCTGTCAGGGCCAGCAGATCGTTCATCAGACGGTCGGCCACCTGCTTTTCAGGCAACACCACCAGACATGTGGTCCCGGGGCGGACACGGGCCAGCAGAAGGAAAGGCAGGAAGGCTGGATCAATTCCGCCCAGATCTCCCGCAAGGTGTTCGTCCGACTGCAGGCGTGTAAAAAGCTCAGGATGTTTCACGTGAAACATGCTTTCTGATATGAATGAGCAGAACCGCCACATCTGCCGGATTGACACCGCTGATACGCGATGCCTGGCCCAGGGTCTCTGGTCTTACACGGTCAAGCTTTTGACGAGCCTCCGTGGAGACCGCCTGAATACCGAGATAGTTCAGATCCTCAGGAATGAGCAGGTCCTGATAGCGCTGCAGGCGTTCTACCTGTTCCAGCTCTCGTTTGATATAGCCGGCATAGCGCACGTCGGTTCCAATTATTTCGAGGACCCGACCAGGCTGGTTCCGGATCCACGCAGGAAAGTGATCCACTAAATCCCTGATGTCGATTCCCGGTCGCCGCAGCAGGCTGGCCAGGGAAAGGCTCTCAGCGCTGCGGGAAAAACCTTTTTTCTCAAGCAGGGGATTGACGACACCCGCCTTGAGATAGCTTTTTTCGATGTGCGTTTTTGCTTTTTCCACCAGACCGCCCTCCTCGCGCACAAGCGCATAATGTTCTGGGGGCAGCAAACCCACCCGCTCTGCGTGATCCAGGAGTCTGATGTGCGCATTGTCATGCCGCAGCAGCAGACGGCGTTCCGCCCGGGAGGTGAACATGCGATAGGGCTCGTCCGTGTCCTTGGTAATGAGATCGTCGATGAGCACCCCCATGTAGGCCTCGTGACGCAACAGGACGACGGCATCCTCACCGCGGATCTTCCTGGTGGCATTAATACCGGCAATCAGGCCCTGGGCGGCAGCCTCCTCATAGCCGGAGGTGCCATTGATCTGCCCGGCAAAATAGAGGCCCTCCAGGCGCTTGGTCTCCAGGCTGGCTTTCAGCTGTGATGGCGGGAAGAAATCGTATTCAACAGCATAGCCGGGACGGATAAACTCCACCGAAGACAGGCCCGGAACGGTCCTGAGGGCGTTCAACTGAACGTCTTCAGGCAGGGACGAGGAAAAACCGTTCACATAGATCTGATCAGCGTCAACCCACTCCGGCTCCAGGAAAAGCTGATGGCTGGACTTGTCCGCAAAGCGCACGATCTTGTCCTCGATAGAAGGACAATAGCGGGGCCCAACCCCCTGGATGATGCCGGTAAAAAGCGGCGATCGATGGAGAGAAGCCTGGATAAGCTCGTGGGTCTGCTGGTTGGTATGAGTGATATAGCATGGAATGTCCGGGGGATCAAAGGAGCTGGTGCGAAATGAGAATGGTTCCGGTTCGTGGTCTCCATTCTGAACCGTGGTGGCGCTGAAATCGATACTGCTGCGTTTTACCCGGGGCGGTGTACCGGTTTTCAGTCTGCCGGTGCGAAAACCCAGGTCGACCAAAGACTCGGTAATACCCACGCTGGCCGATTCGCCGATCCTGCCGGCGGTAAATTGCTGGTCGCCGATATGGATGAGACCGTTGAGGAATGTCCCGTTGGTGAGGATCAGTGCCTGACAGGCAAAGACGGCCCCCGATCTAGTTCGCAGGCCACCGACCCGGTCACTATCAGAATGTGCGAACACCTCGATGGCTTCATCCTCCAGAAGCTCCAGGCCGGCCTGCTGTACACACATATCGTGCATGTACCGGCTGTAGGCATGTTTGTCAGCCTGGGCCCGGGGTGACCACACCGCCCGACCTTTGGAGCGGTTGAGCATCTTGAATTGTATCCCGGTGGCATCGATAGCTCGCGCCATTTCACCGCCCAGCACGTCGATCTCTCTCACCAGGTGACCCTTGGCGAGTCCGCCAATGGCAGGATTACAGGACATGCGGCCCAGGGCATCGATCTTCATGGTCACCAGCAGGGTTTCCAGGCCCAAACGGCTTGTAGCCAGGGCTGCTTCAATACCCGCGTGACCGCCACCCACAACGATGACGTCGTAGGTTTCGCCTACGCTATATGTTTCACGTGAAACAGGCATTATTTACCGATACAGAATCCGTTGAAGATCTGGTCCAGGATCTCATCGGGTGTGGTCTCGCCGGTGATCTCACCAAGAATATGCAGGGCTTCACGCAGATCAGCGGCAAGATACTCAGGGCCAACCGCGTCAGTGATGGCAGTGCGACACTGTTTCAACTGGCCCAGGAAGCGCTCCAGAACGTTGACATGACGACGGGTGGTAATGATCACACCTTCGCTGTTCCTGGCGGCGATCTCTGCGATCCTGGCAGCCAGTGCTTCCTGCAGGTGCCCCAGCCCGGTACCATCAAGCCCGGAGACAGCGATCTGCCCTGCAGGCCTGGTATCCGGGCTCAGGTCTGCCTTGCTGAATACGGCAATACAGGGTGTTTCCGCTGGGATCTCCGTGTTTTCAGGTTCCGTATCCGGAGAGTGGACCTGGATGACGATATCGGCCCGGGCAATCTCGTCAAGGGAGCGGCTTACACCGCTTTGTTCGACGTTGTCCCCAGCTTCACGGATCCCGGCGGTATCAACCAGGACGGCCGTGTGATCACCAATGAGCTTACTGGCTTCGATGGTGTCCCGGGTGGTTCCCGGCTTTTCGGTGACAATGGCCCGGTCCATACCCACCAGGGCGTTGAACAGGGTCGACTTGCCCGCATTTGGAGGTCCGATTATGGGGATTCGAAAGCCCTCATGGAGATGCTTTCCATAGAAATAGCTGTCCAGTAGAAGCTGAACCCGCTCATGAAGCTCCTCCAGGCCTGGTAAATAGCTTTCCAGGGCCACGAGTTCAATCTCCTGATCGGAAAAGTCCAGCTCAGCTTCGATATGTGTGATCATCTCCATCAGGGTTTCATGGAAGCCTGAAAAAGCGGACTCCAGTCGGCCATGGAGCTGATGTTGAGCATTTCGGTGTGAGGCCGCATCCCGGGCATGGATGAGATCCGCCACGGCCTCGGCCCGGGTGAGGTCCAGCCTGCCATTGAGAAAGGCGCGCAGTGTGAATTCTCCGGCGTCGGCAAAACGCACACCCTTTTCCTTGACCAGGACCTCCAGCAGGCGGTTCTGCAGATATTCGCCGCCATGGATGGAGATCTCCACCACATCCTCGCCGGTAGCGGAATGCGGCGCCTTGAAATAGGTGAGGATACAGTCGTCAAAAACGGAATCGGCCAGCACGGGGTGGTCAAGCCGGCCGTATGTAGCCTGCCGCGGGGTCAAGGCCCCGGTCTGGTCAAAGTATGGCTTTATTGCCGCAAGCGCCCGGGGACCGGAAAGCCGTAGAACGGCCAGCCCACCGGTACCTGGCGGCGTGGAGATCGCAACGATGGTATCGTCGTGGGAAACCCGCAGGAATAGCCCTTTCTCCTTGCTACGCCTTGCCTTTGGCCTTCTTTGCCGGTACAGGCACCTTCTCTTCTGGTGTCTTATGCGGCAACAGTTTCTGCTGTGCGATGGACATGACGTTGAAGAGCGTGTAATAAAGGTTCAGCCCTGAAGGAAAACGGTAGAAAATGAACAGGAACATTACCGTCATGATATAAGGCATGTTCTTCATCTGTGGGTTGGTTGCTGCTCCGGAAGGCGTCATAAGCTTCTGCTGCAGGATCATCGTGGCTGACATGATCAAGGGAAGCGGGTTGATGGGCAGGCCGCCGATCATGGCCACCGTATCCGGTAGTGAAAGATCTGCGATCCACCATTCAAGACCACCAAATGCAGCGCCGCGTAACTCAATGGTGGTGCGGAACAGGTTGAACATGGCGATAAGAATGGGCATCTGTACCAGCAAGGGCCAGCAGCCACCCATGGGATTGACCCCCATTTCCTTGTATAGCTTCATTTGCTCCTGCTGAAGCTTCTGGGCATCGCCCTTGTATTTTTCATTCAGCTCGGCTATGGCCGGCTGGGCCTGTTGCATCTTCTGGGTAGAGGCCAACTGTCTGCGGGTCAGCGGGGAAGTAAGCAACTTCACCAGAACGCTGAAAATGATCAGGACGATACCATAGTTCGGAATATAGGAGTACAGCCACTTAAACAGGCGCAGGGACCATTTACCGATGAATCCGAACCAGCCCCAGTTCATCATGTCCTCGTAATGTCGCTCGTATCCCAGGAGAATGTCATAGTCAAGCGGACCCAGGTAAACGGTGTAGTTGGAGCTGGACACCGCGGCGCGGCGGTCAAAGGCGTCCCGAACATCAAAGGAGAGCAGTTTCGGACCAGTATCACCATTGGCGTGGTGCCTTGTCTGGCGGAATTCGGAAACCGGGCTGTCCGGGGTCATGAGCACGGTGAAATACTTGGATCGAACCCCCACCCAGCGCGTCAGGCCGGTGGTGATCTCGGTTTTTGCTTCTTTTTTCGCCTCGTAATCAGAGGGTTTGGTGTCATCGCCCAGAAGGGCATAGAGCTTGGTGTAAAGCAGGTCATCCTTGAGGTTCGGCTCGGTGGTGGCGATACCACCCCGCCAGGAGGTGGCGAAATAGCGCCCGGCATTGACAGCATCAAGGCCCACCAGCTCCTGGGTCAGGTCGAAATGGAAGCTGTCAGCGTAGAAGGTGAAGGTCCGCTTGATATAGCTGTCACCATCCAGGGGCAGCGTGAATGACAGGGAGCGTGCTTCCCCGTATACGGCCAGCTTCAAGTCCCGGCCCTCCCCCAGAGAGCATTCCGAGGGCAGGTCAGCGGTGGAGAAATTCTCTACGTCAAAACCGATGAACTGGTTTGACAGCACACCCCTGACGCCATTCTGGATCAGCTGAACCCGTGAGCTGTCCTTGGTCAGGTAGGTGTTGAGATAGGCCTTCTCAATAGTGCCGCCACCCAGGGATGAAAGCTGCAGCTCGAACAGTGGCGTGCTCACCGTCACCCAGGATTCTGCAATATCGATGCTGTCCAGCTGGATGGGCGGCTTCTCCGGGGTCGTAAACTCTTCTTCGACGATGGTTTCGGTCTCAATACTGTCGGAGGGGGTTGCAAAGGATCCCTCGATGGCCGGCCGAGGTTCTTCTTTCCCGGCGTTGGGATTCATCATGCGCTGATAGGGCTCGGAAAAGAAGACCAGCAGGATCACGGCCATCAGTACAATTGCGAACAAGGTGCGTTTTTGGTCAGACATTCAGGTCCAGACTCCTATTCTTTGATCACGGGGTCGAAACCCCCGCGGGCAAATGGATTGCAGCGTAGAATGCGCCACAGGGATTTGCCAAAGGCTTTCCAGGCGGGCAGCTTTTCAAAAGCTTCAACCGCATAGTGGGAACACGTAGGATAATAGCGGCAATGACTGCCCAGGAGGGGCGAGATCCCTGCCTGGTATATCTTAATGGTGGTAATGACGGTTTGCTTGATCATAAGGGCTGTATTCGGGTCACCAGCTTGTTCAGGGCGTCCAACAGGGCCTTTGTGCGGGAGAAATGCCGGTGGAACAGGAAAGTATAGCCCAGTTGAGGCTGTAGAGGCAGTTGGCCATTGTTTAAGATCCCCCAGAAAAGTCTTCTCGTGCGAACCCGCTCCACCGCCTTGCCGGCCCGGCCCCGAATTAAAAAACCCACTTCTGTCTCGGGAGTGGGTTTTGTATACAATGTGATTCCCCTGCCGGTGTACCGCTTGCCGTTCGAGAGATAGTCGTTAACGGCAGACCGCTCAACCCGCCTAACTGGAAACGGTGAGATTTTTCCTTCCTTTAGCCCTGCGACGAGCCAGGACCTTCCGTCCGTTCTTGGTCTTCATGCGAGCCCTGAAGCCGTGCTTGTTGCGGCGTTTTCTGCGGCTCGGTTGATAGGTGCGCTTCATTCTAAAAATCTCCGTAAATGCCAATTAATATTCAAAAAAGCCGCGAAATATAAGGATTGAATGGCAAAAGTCAATTTTTGTCTCTACGCTCGAATCCGGGCCTGTGGGTAACCGGGTCTTCCGGTGGTGCCCCGCTGGTTTGTTTCCTCAAATTACCAAACCTGATAATAGGCGACCACGCCACGATCTCAGTTTTGATAAACAGCCAAACAACAAGCATTTAAAAGGCTTTTTGCCGCTTTTTGCACCTGTGAAGAAAAAGATTTCCCGTTTGAATTGTGTGTGTATTTTACTCACCGCTTGGGTAACCAAAACCGGGTAAAAAATGTGGATAACTTGTTGATAGCTTAAAAGGAGCATCTTTGGCTGTCGAGTTGTGGCAGGAGGTGAAGACGAGCCTCCGCGATCAGGTAGCAGAACAGACCTTTCAAACATGGTTCCAGCCCATCACGCAGCTGGCGCAGGATGAAGCCAGTGTCACCCTGAAAGTGCCAAGCCAGTTCTTCTATGAATGGGTCAAAACGCATTACGGGGGCATGGTTGAGACCGCTGTTTCCGAGGCTGCAGGCAGACCGGTGCGTGTCGACTACTCCATCGTTCTGGAAGAAACCCCCGCCATGACGACCCCGGAGGAATTTTTCAAACCGGAAGAACCCGCTCAGCAGCGCCCCAGAACCGAAACCTTCCTGAATGAGCAGTACACACTCAAGAATTTCGTCGAAGGCCCCAACAACCAGTTCGCCAAGGCTGCAGCAGAGGCCGTGGTAAACTCAAGCGACAGCAACCTCTATAACCCCCTGATGGTGTATGGTGGCGTGGGCCTGGGCAAGACCCACCTGTTGCACGCGGCCGGAAATGCCTATAGCCAGCAAAACCCACAAAAACGGGTTCTTTATGTTTCTTCCGAGAAATTCACACTGGACTTCATCAATGCCATCAAGGAGAACCGCACCAACAGCTTCAGTCAGAAATACAGGAAGGTTGACCTGCTCATCGTAGACGATATCCAGTTCTTCAGGGGTAAGGAGCGCACCCAGGAAGAGTTTTTCCA
The DNA here is from genome assembly GCA_964454335.1 of uncultured Lentisphaeria bacterium. Classification (GTDB taxonomy): domain Bacteria; phylum Fidelibacterota; class UBA8477; order UBA8477; family JABMPR01; genus CAYVVT01. The sequence goes on from CAYVVT010000001.1 coordinate 55,105, forward strand.
TACATTCAACGAGCTGTATATGGGTGGCAAGCGCATCATTCTTTCCACCGACCGCCCGCCAGCCGAGATCGGACTGCAAAAGCGACTGACATCCAGGTTTGTAGCGGGCTTGATCGTTGATATCCAGAAACCGGATTTTGAGACCAGGGTTGCCATTCTCCGGCAGAAATCGGAGGAAAGCGGTATCGATATACCCTACGACGTCATGGAATACCTGGCCCAGAATATCACCAACAATATTCGTGAACTCCAGGGAGCGCTGATCCGGTTGCTGGCCTACTCTTCCCTGGCTAAAAGTGACATCAACATGACCCTGGCCCACAAGGTCCTCACAGACATTCTTGGCAAGAAGATGTCCCCCACCGTAACCCTGGAGGACATTATTGATGATACCGCCGAAGCCTTTGGTGTAAAGAAAAACGACATGATCAGCAAGGGCCGTCGCCAGGAAGTCGCCCTGGCACGCCAGTCAGCCATGTTCGTGGCCAAGGAACTCACCCACAACTCATTGAAATCCATCGGCCTGTTCTTTGGTGGCAGGGATCATTCCACAGTGATCCACGCATGCAAAACGATAGCAGCCCGCATGGAAGCGGATGAATTGTTCAACGCAGAGATCAAAACCCTGATGAGGCGCCTGGCCGGACCCCACGTCCTGGACAGCGGCCCGACAGAATAAAGGAGTGCATGCAATGTTAGAGGTAGGCCAACAGGCCCCGGAGTTTTCTATCAACAACCAGAACGGAGACACGATCAGCCTGTCTGACTTCAGGGGGCGCAAAGTGGTCCTGTTCTTTTATCCCAAGGACAACACCCCGGGCTGCACCAAGGAAGCGTGCAACTTTCGCGACAACATTGAAGTATACGAGAAGAACAACGTGGTGGTCCTGGGCATCAGTATCGATGACGAACGCTCCCACCAGCGCTTCATCGAGAAACAGGACCTGAATTTCACCCTGTTGGCCGACACGGAAAAGACAGTGGTGAACGATTATGGGGTCTGGGGCGAGAAGAAGAACTATGGCCGCACCTACATGGGAACATTTCGCAAGACCTTCCTTGTTGACGAGGAAGGTAAGATCGCACGGATCTACGATAAGGTTAAGGTGGCCACCCACGCCGAGGACATACTCGCAGACTGGGACCTCCAGTAAATTCGCACATCAGCTGCGTTCATTGAAGATCCACCGGAAATCCTGCGGACAACGGTGGATTTTCTTTTAAGATAATCAAAGCGAGGCTACTACTTTAGAGCATGGACCTGCTTTTTCGCCCCTTCAATTCTGCGGACACGGAAAAATGGGAAGCGTTCGTCGGCCAGTCAAACAACGGCACGCTTTTCCATGAGCGTAAGTTTCTCGGCTATCATCCCGCCGGCAGGTTCACCGACCACTCCCTTGTTGCTGAGAAAAAAGGCAAGGTCCTGGCCCTGTTCCCCGCAGCAGAAAGGCTTCAGGGGGATCAACGCGAGCTGATCTCACACCCGGGATCATCCTATGGTGGTCTTATTTACAATCCCGACCTGAGTATTAAAAACGCGTTCAGCCTGGTGGAGGGCTTGATAGAACATGCTGAGGATCAAGGATTTACGCGGATCCAGATGACACTGCCCCCTGCCATTTATCAACAACGGGTGAGCAATTATCTTGATTTTGCCCTCATTAAGAGCGGCTTTGACTACCTTAAACGTGATGTCTCTTCCATGTTGAACATTGAAAGCACCCCAAAGGAAAATCTGGCCCGCTTCCGCTCCAGCCACCGGACGGCATTGCGTCGGGCACAGAAGCAGGCGGTGGAGATCCGCGAATCCGAGGACTGGGAGACATTCTATGGCATCCTGCAGCACAACCTGAAGATCCGTCATGATGTCCAGCCAACCCACAGCCTTGATGAACTGCAAAAGCTGAAATCACTTTATCCTGACAGGATCAGGCTCTTCGGCGCTTTTCACGAGGACCGCATGGTGGCCGGCGTGGTGAATTTCAACGCCAACCCGGCTGTGGTTCTTGCTTTCTACATAAGTCACGACGAAGAATTCCAGCATTTGCGGGCCGTAAACCTGCTGTTCTATGAGATCATCCGCTGGTGTAATCAGAATAAATTCAAATATCTGGATTTCGGGATCTTCACGGTGAACATGGAACCAAATTTTGGCCTGGGTCGATTCAAGGAAAATTTTGGCGCCAGTGGCGTGTTCCGAGATACATTCACCCGTATCCTTTAGGCAGCGATGAAGCCCTTTACACGCAAGCAGCATTACCTGGTCCTGGCAATTCTATTCATTGTAACAGTGTTGCCGCGCTTGAGTTTCCGGGGTCCCTATCTCTATGATGGTGACCCGGTGGCATACTATGAAGGGGCCGTCTCCCTCCTGGAAACAGGGGAATATCTCATCGACAACGAAGTGCCCTTCTGGCCCGTGGGAACAAGCATCAGCATGGCGCCATTTATCGCCGTGTTCAACATGCTGGACCTGAATCCGGAGCGGGCAGCCTTCTGGCACGGTCTGGTTTTCATTTATATGGCTGTGGCCTTCACCTATCTCATCGGTAAATGGCTCTTCAATCCGGCTACAGGCCTTATTGGTGCAGTGTTGTTGGCCATGGCCGAAAGCCCCTTTCTCCACAGCATCAACTCGGCTTCTGATCCCGGGGCGCTGGCCATGCTGCTGGGAGCCACCTATTTCATGTTGCTGTTTTTGGACACCCAGAGCCCCAAGGATCTATTCCTTTCCTTCCTTTTGCTGGGCTTTTCCTTCCTTTTTCGTTGGAATTATGCACTTTTCCTGCCGCTTTTCTTCATTTTCATGGTGGGAGACCGTCGGATCTGGGCATTCCACCTCTATCCGAAGTTCTGGATACTGGGTTTTCTGGGATTTATAGCCGGGATCTCGATACAGCTCTGGTTCAACACCACGCATTATGGACACCCCTTCAAAATTGGCTACAGCCAGCTGGATTACAGCGAGCAATTCGTTTTCAGCGTATTGATCTGGCTTAAGAATTGTGTTCGGGTGGTCTATCGTGTCCTGTTCACCTGGGATTTCTATTCTCCCCTGCTGGCCATGTTCGGTACAATTGGCGGGCTGGCCCTGTGGAAGGCCAAACGAAGGGATGTTCTGTGGCTTTTCCTGCCCTGGGTGGTCCTGGGCGCTCTTTCGGTGGTCTATTTTGGTGTGAAACCCCGCCTTTTAATACCAATCATGCCGCCCATGTTCCTGCTGGGGGCCTTCGGCATGGTGCGTGTCTATGAGATATTCCGCTCATCCTGGCCCGGCCCTGAATACCTGAAACGCTTTATGGTGCTGGGATTCAGCGCCATGGCCCTGGTGTTGTTCCTGCCGATGATGATGCGAACCCTGCTGCACGCGCACGGTCATGTCCAGGACAAGGTGACCATGCAGTCAGCCTTCGCCTGGGTCAACCAGAACTCGCCGGTCGGCTCCGTCATCGTCACTCAGCCGGAATATGCCGGTGAAAATGATGACTGGCTGCGGGCGGGCTGGCGAATATGGGCCTCAAGCCGTTACGCCGGGCGTGAAACCCACTCACTACGCTATCCGGAATACTGGGCAAACCGCAAGGACAGCTGTATTGTGGTGGTAAACCGCTTCTGGTTTGAGGCTGAGAACCTGCGATATGACGACACCGAGGCCCTGGCAGCCAGATTCGACTCCCTGCGCTTCGCCTGGAACCTTGAGCAAATTGCCGAGTTTGAGGGGAAGACAGAGCCTATGTGGTTGAAAAAATTGAACATGCTCTCCTTCTACCCGCCCGATTTTGTGGTGTTCAGGCCTCGATTCCAGATCTGGCGTCCGGCTGCTGAATGAATCGCATCCAGGAAAACATCGGCCGGCTTTCGCGCCACACCATGGTCTATGGGCTGGGGAACATACTCAACCGGGCCATCACCTTCCTGCTGCTGCCCCTGTATACAAATGTCATGAGCACCGCCGAATATGGCGTGCTGAACCTCATTTACCCCTTTCTGGGCTTGATGAATGTCGCCTTCCTCTATGGAATGGATGCAGCTTTCATGCGTTTCTTCATACCCGAGAAGGATCCAGAGAAACGAAAAGCGGTGTTCAGCACGGTCTATGTCAGTATTGTGGTCACGACAATAACGTGGACACTGCTGCTGTTTGTCTTTCGCTCTCCATTGACAGACCTGCTGCTCAATGACGATCCCGCCGGGAACGTATTCTGGCTGGCGTTCATCATTCTGGCCCTGGATGGGCTATCCTTTATTCCGGTGCTGTACTATCGCAGCATCCAGAATGCACCACGATATGTGGTGATCATTTTCCTGGAAGTAACCCTGAACCTGTCCCTGAACGTGCTTTTTGTGGGATTCTGGCACTGGGGGGTCAAAGGTGTGTTGTTGGCCAATATCATCAGCTCTTCCTTCAAGCTGCTGCTGTCGTTGCCGGCCGTGCTGAGGAATGTGGACTGGTCCTTTTCCCGTGGGTTGTGGCGGGCCCTGCTGTCTTTTGGCCTGCCCACAGTGCCGGCGGTGCTGTTTGTCATGGTGATCAATCTCGGCGACCGCTTCATTCTGGAATACTTCTTCAACAAAGAAGTCGTGGGGATCTATAGCGCCGGCTACAAGATCGGGATGATCATGGCCCTGCTGGTGACGGCCTTCCGCTTTGCCTGGCATCCATTCTTCCTGTCTATTGCCGACCAGGAGGACGCTCCGCGGACCTATGCCCGCATCATGACCCTCTTCGTGGCCCTTATGGGTTTTGTCTTTCTGCTGGTGGCCCTGCTGGCCCCGGCGGTACTGACGCTGGATATTAACGGTAAGTCCATCATACCGCCGGATTATGCACCCGGCCTGAAGATCCTGCCCTACATCCTGTTGGCGCACATCTTTCAGGGGATCTATGTGAACCTGGTGGTAGGTATGTATATCAAGAAAAGAACGAGCCTGGCCCCACTCTTCACCGGAACCGGTATGGTGATCAACCTGGGTACCAACTTCCTGCTGCTGGGTGTGTTTGGCTGGGATTTTACCGCAGCCGGCCTTGCTGCTTTGCTGGCATACGTCTTTCAGACGGCTTTGTTGTACGTCCTCTCACGCCGCTTTTATCCTGTACCCTATGAACTTGGCCGCCTGGCGCGGACAGGAATAGTCATTCTACTGCTGTACCTAAGCCCGCAGGTCCTGTTAATGGACCGTCTCTGGATCAGCCTTTTTGCCGTACTGGCCTATTTCCCGCTACTGATGCTTACAAAGGTGCTCTCCCTGTCAGGCGCCCGAGAACTGGCCGTCCGTATGGCTTCCAGGGGGCGCTAGGAATGGCGGCCCGACCCCTGAAGATCCTGTATCTCATGGTGGAGAATACTGCCGGAACCCTGCAGATGTTCAAAGAAGGGCACGAGCGCAGGGGAAATATTGCGAATTATGTGACGCTTTTCAGGTCAGCACAGGATTTTGAGGAAGATATCTGTCTGGATCTGCCACTGCTCCCGCGAGAGGGGTGGTTCCGGCGGACCAAGGAGGGTTTGATCAAGCACCGGGATCTGTATTCTGAAGCCTCAGGATATCCGCCCACATGGACCCCCGGACTTCTATCAAAGGGATTCTTTCGGTCTCGGGACGCCCTATGGCGCCCCGTGCTGAAGCGAGCCTTCAGGGAGCATGGCCTGATGGACTATGATATTTACCACCTGGAGGGGGGGCACGGCTTCCTGCGTATGTCCTCCTGGCCATTTGATGAGCTCTTGTCCCGGGGGAAGCACGTGATGGTGAATTACCATGGTGCCGACATGCGCACCCGGGGTGTTTTTCCCTGGATAGACAAGCTTTCCGAGCTGAACACAACCAGCGAGCTTGATCTGCTCCAGCGGCATCCGCACATTGAATACGTTTTTCTCCCGTTCCAGACGGATGATTACAGGCCAAACTTTGAACTTAACAACCCCCTGCGCCTGTGTCATGCAACCAGAGATCGACACTGGAAGGGTTCCGATATCATCATTGATGCATGTGAACGTCTGGTTGAGAGTCATGGTGTGGAATTTGAGTTGATCGAGAACCAGCCGCACGCCAAGACGCTTGAATTGAAAGCCGGCTGTGATATCTATGTTGACCAGGTGGCAAACCTCGGTGGCTGGGGCTATGGTATGAATTCCGTCGAAGCTTTCGCCATGGGCCTGGTCTGCTGCACGAACCTGACACCCGAGTATCTTGAGTTCCTGGGTGACGACCAGCCCTTCATCAATGTGCACAAAGAGACACTATATGAGGACCTTGTCTCCCTTATCGGAAGACAGGATGAAATACGCTCCATGAAAATGCGTGGCCGTGAATGGATTGTAAAGACACATGATGTGGATGCCGTGCTTGACAATGTCTACTCGCTCTATCAACGTGAAGGGTGGTCTGTTGGCTGATATGCAGGCAATGGCGGTGAGTGTTGTCATTCCGGCATATAATAACGCTGGCGGCGTGGTCAGGTTGTTGACAAGTTGTGAGCGGCTTAGATATCCCCCTGAAAAGCTCGAATTCATAGTCGTTGATGATGGTTCTGACGATGGAACTGCTGAATTGGTCGAAAACATGGATTTTCACTTCGACCTGCATGTCCTCAGACTACCCGAGAACCGCGGTCGCAGTGCGGCCAGGAACGCGGGATTGCATGAATCACGCTTTGAAATCGTACTCTTTATTGATAGCGATATGGAGGTTGATCCCGATCTGATCCTTTACCACGTTGAATCTTATGACGACCGAACAGTCGGAGTGATGGGTGATTTCATTCTGCCGCCCTTCGTGAAGAAGAATCGCTGGTTTAAATACCTGGACAGTGACAAACGCGGTGCAAGGGCCTGGTCCAAAGCGCATAAAACAAGAGAAGATCTGCCCTTTCAGTACATCATGACTGCAAATTTATCCGTGTTCAGGGAAAAAGCCCAGCTCATTGGTGGCTTTGATGAGGATATGCGCCATTATGGCGGTGAAGATATGGAATTTGCCTACAGAATGCGTTTGGCCGACCAGGGGGTCATCAAATTTCAACCATTGGCAGTCACCTTCCACCAGCACCGCTCATTCAGGGACACGCTGTTGCTTTTGCGGGAATATGGACGAGAAGTTTTACCTTATCTGGAGATAAAACATCCAGACATACGATTAAAACTTGCCAGCAGGTTCATCAGGGCAAAAGAAAGGGACAAAGGGGGTTTTGCTCAAAAGGTTGCACAAACAGGCACCGCTATAGCCCTCAGGAGCCCCTTTGTTTTCCTTGCAAGGGGAATAAGGCTGATATCACCGAGCTTCATCGCCTTCCCTATGATAAAGTATATAATGCTATACAATGTTCTAAGCGGATACAGACAGCAAATGAAGCCAGGTAAGAGCTAGAGCAGCTTCTCGAGACTGTCTATGAGACCCTCGATATAGGCAAAACTCTTTCGCCAGAAATCCACCTGGCTGATATCTGCACCAACAAGTGAAGTCAGGAACTGTGGGCTAGCAGAGCTGCCCATGGAGAGGAACTTCTTATAACCGGGGTTGAAGCCAGAACCGTCTTCCAGGTATTTCTGATAAAGACCCAGGACAAGAAGATTTCCAAAATTGTAGGCATAGACATAAAAGGGAACACTGTAGATATGAGGGATGCTGGACCACTCCCAGCGGAACTCCGGTGTAATCTTTACACTGTCTCCAAACATCTGCTCGAGTTCACCAGTATATAGTTCACAGAGATCATCGCTGCTCTGCAGGTGCTCCCCGATCCTCTCATGACTACCAAGTTCAAAACGGGAGAACATATTCTGCCGGTGACTGGAAGCGAAAATATCCTCCAGCTTGTTGGTCAGAAGTGAGATCTTCACGGCCTTGTCGCTTTCCTGTTTCAGGAAATGATCCGTGAGCAGCATCTCTGAGAAGATCGAAGCCGTTTCAGCCAGGGGAAGGATGGAGTGGTAATTGATCAGCTTCTGTTCACTGGAGTACATAGCATGGATCGCATGACCCAGCTCGTGGGCCAGGGTGGCCACATCGCGGATCTTTCCGGTATAATTCAAGAAAACGTAGGGCTTCAGACCCGGTGTTGAGCTGGCACAGAATGCACCACCACGTTTCCCGGGAAGCACAGGCGCGTCGATGCGATTCTCCTCGAACATCTGAAATGCCAGATCACGGAACTCACCATCGAAGCCACCGAATGCTGACAGCACCAATTCCCGGGCATCATCAAAGTTGTAGGCACGTGATGCTTCAGGCAGCGGCGCATAAATATCCGCCAGGGTCATTTCAGGCAGGTCGAGCAGCTTTTTCTTGATCTCATAGTAACGCTGCACCAGAGGATAGGATTCTGTGGTAACGTCATTCAGCGCTTGAACAGCATCGTCAGCAAGATCGTTATGACTGTTCATTGCACTGATGGGCGCTCGATATCCACGGACGCCCACTTCGATCCCATAATCCTTGACGATGGAGTTATACAGATGAGTGAAGATCAATTTGTTTTCTGCGTAGCGCCCGAAGAACATTTCCATGGCCCGACTGCGTACATCTGGATCAGGGTGTTGACGCAAGGCGCGCAGCTGATCGCCATTGAGTTTCTGGATCTCACCATCCAGCTCGAAATCGAATTGAAAAGAAGCGGTCAATTCATTATAAAGTTTCTGGTGTGCCGTAACACCGTTGAGGTCCTTGAGATTGATGACCTGCTCTTCTTTTTCAGTGAGATTATAGCGCGCGTTGCGGCGGATTTTATCCAGCTTATACGCGTAGTCCGTCAGGATCGGTTGATTCTCAAAGCGGCTGAAATCCTCCTCTGTGAGCGCTCCGAGTTCAAGATTGAAGAAGAGCATCTGGTTATGAAGCAATGACGAAGCCTCATCCACACGGGCCACCAGAGCCTTGACATCATCATCGCTGGTATCGACGGAGAACAGTAGGTGTGCATACTGGTTCAAGCGGTAGACCGGACCATTGATCACCTCTCTTTCGGCATAGGCCGCGGCAAGCTTTTCCGCAGAGAGCGTGGCTAGCTTCCCCCTGTAGCGCTCCATGAAGACGGTAACCTTGTTCTGTGCCTCCTCAAGCACGATATCGATCTGGGGATCATCAATCCCGGAAAAGAGCTCGGAAAGATCCCAACGAATTTCCTCAGCACCCGTTCTGGTGTCAGGCATACGTGTAATCCTTTCTTTCAATTATTTCTAAGGCGGGCCAGTAGACGAAGGATCTCGAGATACAACCAGATCAGGGTCACCATCAAACCGAAAGCTGCGAACCAGTTCATAAAGGCTGGCAGACCGCGCCCCACAGCATGTTCAATAAAATCAAAATCAAGCAGCAGGTTGAAAGCCGCTATTCCAACGATCACCAGGCTCAAACCGATCCCCAGGGGACTTGAATCAGTCAAAACGCCAACGGGCAAACCGAACATACCCAGGATCCAGCTAAACAGATAAAACAGAAAAACAGCACCTGTAGCAGCCATTACACCAGCACGCAGTCGTTGTGTTACCCGTATGATCCTGAAACGATAGAGCCCCAGCATAACCAGCAGGACCAGGGCTGTTAAGGCAACCGCCTGGACAGGCAGCCCGGGATACAAAAGATGCAGGTAGACTGAGACACCACCCAGGACGAGGCCTTCGGCCAGGGCATAGATGGGTGCTGTTATGGGAGCCCAGGCAGGTTTGAAAATGGTGGCAAAAGCGGCGGCCAGCCCACCGAAGAGACCGAACATCATCCAGCCCTGGATCGGCGCGGCCTCGTTGAGGAAATTATTCCAGGTATAGGTTGCAGTGATCAAGACCAGCAGGAGCAGTATGACGGCCTTGTCGATAACGCCCTTGACACTCATCGTCCCGGCGGTGTTGGAAATTGTCAAGCCGCGTCCAAAGGATTCGCGAAAGACAGGGTTATGGGTTCTCATGTATTTGATCTCCGTACAGTTATTTTCATCAGCGGGTAAACGAATTACCGTTAAAAAAGTTGCATTTTCTCGTGGGCGAACAAGTATTTTAGGCCGCTGAGCGGAAGGATTATAACATGCCAAAGAAGCTAGAAAACCTGAAAGTGATCGGAGACCGGGTGTTGGTCTATCCGGACAGCGGCCAGGACCGGACAGCATCCGGCTTATATTTACCGCCAACCGTCACCGAAAAGGAAAATGTACAGAGCGGATACATTGTGGCTGTCGGTCCGGGAACCCCCATGGCCAACACGGAGTCTGAGGACGACGTGTGGCGCCATCAGGACCAAGGCGAAGTGAAATACCTGCCCCTGGAAGTTGAAGTCGGCGATTATGCACTGTACCTGAAGAAGTATGCAGTCGAAATAAAATTTCAGGACGAGAAGTACATCATCGTGCCCATGGCCGGAATACTGGTGGTGGAGCGTGATGAAGGCAAGATCGACCTGTCAAAGATCATTGGTGAAGACCTATAAGGAGAGGAAATGAGTGAAGAGCAGAAACTGAGCAAGGATGATCTATTCATGTTGTTGCTGACCCAACTTTCATCCGGTGTCTGGGTACAGCTGGGCAAGTTGCCGGATCCGGCCACCAACAAGATCAGTCGGAACCTGGAGGCGGCATCCATGACCATCGACATCATCGACGCCCTGGCCGAGAAGACAAAGGGCAACCTGAACGAGGACCAGGACCAGTTCCTCTCTGGCACATTGTCGCAACTGAAAATGAACTACCTTGAAGAGATGAAGAAGCCAGATCCTGTTTCGGAAGCTAAAAAACCTGAAGCAAGCATGCAGCAGGAAAAACCGGATGACTCCAAATCCAAGGAGGACGCTGAGGAAGAAACAGCGGAAGCCCCCCCGGAAGAATAAAGACCGATTTACTGAATGAAATAGGGGCTCCTAGCTGGAGCCCTTCTTTATTGGTAACAGGCGATAACGTTCAGAGCGCGCGACATTCATGGACAATAGCGCCAGACCATAGATGAAATCTTCAGCAGGGATGGTCAGCAACCGGAGCCAGAGATTTTGGGCGTTGTCGTACCAGACCACAGCAACATGCAACCAGGAACCGGTCAGCAACCCGTTCACAACAATAAAAGGAACGGAGTAGACAAGTAAATAGGTTAGTGCCAGATAGACGGCGTATGGTTGGGTCCTGCGAATGAACTGACAGAATAAGAATCCAGAGGCCACAAGGCTGGCGGTCACAGTGTTTAAGCGTGGATAACTTATAACTGCCAGGGCAAACAAGACAATCCCGGAGGGGCGATAGCGAAGGCAGGTGCACAGCAGTTGCGGTTTTGTCTTACTCAGCTTGGGGCAACACAGAAACTTATATGTTACGCTTTACTTCATGAGAATGAAAAGCCCCGTTAAAAACGGGGCTTTCGCCAGGACTGAACGGTCCTGGTTTTTATTTCAGGTTTTGGTGCTGGTCTACGTAGATAAGGTCATCTGTCTGGAATCCCTCAGAGGCGGCGATCTCGAGCAGGGGCTGGAGAATAGAATCGGGCATGCTGGGTTGACGACACAAAACCCAGAGATACTTGGGTGAATCTCCAGCAATCAGAGCATAACCATATTCCTCCTGGTCCAAGGCCATAATGTTATAGCCACCATAGAAGGGCCAAAAGAACGTAACCTTGAGGCGGCCTACATTATTTGGCCCGGCAAATTTAGCGCTGCCATTCGCTTCTTTCCAGCGATGTCCAGCCTCGTCGAAACCCCTGTTCAACACCGCAACAACCCCCTCATCCTTCATAGAATAGGTTGCGGTGACATTTGACAAACCCCTTTCGAAAGAATGATCCATCCTTGCGATCTCATACCAGGTACCAAGGTAACGGCTCAACTCAAAACCGCTTATTGCAGGATAAGAATCTTTTGCCAGTAAAGGGATCAACATGACAGCCAGAAGGATCCCAAACCACAAGTACAATCTGCGCATAACAAAATCTCCCAATCAATATTATCGAGCGTTATCATTTTAAATTTGCGTCTATCCATACTGGGACAGGACGCCGCCGGGCCCACCGGGTCAATCTGAGCTTCTCGCCGATATAGAAATTTCGATAGACCTTTACCGCATCACCCTGGACATGGAAATGTTCAGGCATGACTTGAGGAAATGCGCTGAGACCATTATCCGGATAATTGAACGCCCTTATCTCATGAACGATGCTGATGGATCGGTGATCAGTTACCTTGCAGTAACGATAGCGATAATCCTTGTTGAATTCCAGTGTCAGATTTGGCTAGATCACATAAGTGCGGAGCTCCAGCTTATCGATTTACCAGCGCATCTCTTTTCCAAACCGAAGCCACGGTAAGATGAAGTAGAGCGGCAGGCAGGAAAAATTAAGGGCAACCCGCGGAGACAAGAAAACAGCTTAAGGCCACAGTGAAACCGCGAAGGGTGAGAAAAACCCACCCAGAGACAGCTAATGAGCACTATTAATGCATAATTAGTATTTAACGCCTATTATGTTGATGGTTTGCGCATTCAAAATAACATTACTATTCCATGCTCTTGTCTATAGATGCTTTGTTGGCGGGGTTCACAGAATTGATGTGAAGTATACCGGAAACCATCACAAGACATCGTTTATATACCAGCCGATGAAACGGTGGAACCCTTTCCGGGAAAACTGGCGGTCTGTTCGATCAGGCGGTTCCAGAGATATTTTACAGCAAAGGTTTAATCTATAAGTGTTGGCGCTGATGAAAAAAGAAACAGTGATGTAAGAATAGTGAAGGATACCTCGCGACCATAATTCTCAGTGGCTTTGGGCCATTGCAACGGGTGTAGAAATTAATCCAACCAGATGAGTGGAACTCCTTTGAGGCAAGGTGAAACGCAAGACAAGAAAAAAGCCCACAAATTGCTTAACGCACCTGTGAGACAGGGCTGTGTACATGAATTAGATTGAGGTTAGTGAAAGAACGACAACTGGTCGCATCAACCAATGAGCAGATCAGGTACACGCACAGCGAGTAAAAAGAGAAGTTTTTGTGCACTAAAAAATAAGTTAAGAGTTTAATGTTTTAGCATACAGCCATTGGTCAAGAGTTTTGTTATTCTTGACCACGCTGGAAAGCATAATACCTTCGAGCTTAAATCCCGATTTTTCAAGGACACGGGCCGAAGCAGGATTATTTGTGTACGGTTCGGCAAAAATGCGTTTTAGTTTTTTGTGTTCAAACCCCCATTCGGATAAAAGTGTTACCGCCTTGGTCATAATGCCTTGACCCCAGAAAGGCTCAGCAAGCCAGTAGCCCATTTCCGCTGAATAGCGATGAACATCAGATCCGGGATGCAGACCAATTCCACCAATAGGCCCGTCAGAACACGCAATTGCAAAAACATGAGGATCGGAAGTTTTGGTCATATCGCAGAGAAATGTCTCTGCATCAGTCAGAGTATAAGGATGCGGAAATCCATCTCGAAGCTGCAACCAGATCTTACGATTATTGGCATAGCGTGCTAAGTCGTCAGCATCAGATAACCGCCAGGCACGGATCTCAAACTCTCCAAAACGGATCATGTGTTTACCTCAAGACCTTTCACAAAAACGCTCTGTTCCTTGAGCAACTCATAACCACGATCAAGGTAGAATCGATGTGCATCCTTTCGCATGATTCGACTTCTGACCCTGACAAGGGAAATGCCGGAATTAATCGCAGTTGATTCCAACGCTGACAATAATTTCGAACCAATGCCCAGTCCACGAGATTCTTCCGCTATAACAAGACCGCCGATTTCCAGAAAGGGTTCGGATACAAGCGTTGTCACCGGGTAACCATGGATCCATCCAAGCACCTGTCGGTTCTCGTCCTGTGCTACGAAAAGCAGGTGATCCTCTTCCTTGATGATCGTTTCCAGGCGCCGCCGGAAAGCCTTTCTGTTCTCAGGATAACCCAGTTCCCGAGATAAGGAACGGAGCTGCTCGGAATCCGATGCCAGCGCTACCCTGATCTGTATTGTAATATTCAAAGGGATGAAATCTCACCTATTCTTATCGTCGCGTGGGAACCAGGGAACGAATGCTGCTGTACGCGAGATGTAATCGGCATATTCAGGCTTTGTTTCGACAAGCGATCTTTCCAGCAGGGCGACACCGGAGATCCTCACCAACAGGAATGTCATTAGGACAGGACTGTAAATGGTCCAGAAACCGGATAGAGAAGAAGAAAGGGATAACAGAAAGAAAGCCCACCACTGCAGGGCATCCCCGAAATAATTGGGATGACGGCTGTAGCGCCAGAAACCATGATCAAGAACCCGGCCAGCATTTTCTGGAATCTTCTTGAAGCGCATCAGCTGACAGTCACCGCCGGCCTCGAAGCTGAAACCCACCAACCAGAGAAAAACAGCAATATAGTCAAGAAGAACCAGATCTTTGCCCGGACCGCCAAATGCAAGAGCCAGGGGTGCCGAGATAAGCCACATCAGAAAACCCTGAAGCAGAAAGACCTTGAAGAAGCTGCGCCACCACCAGGCAGGACCGGTATTTTCACGCCATTTCTGATAGCGGTAATCTTCCCCTGCCCCCCAGTTTCGCAGAAGGATGAAGCCCCCCAGCCTTAAACCCCACAGCGAGACCAGTAGCAGCAACATGCCGGAATGAGGATTCAGCGGCTGGCTGCTCCCCAGGAAATAGACGAATGCCAGCAGGACGAAACCAGGGCCCCAGAAGATGTCGATTATACTGGCATCCTTAATAATGAGGCTGAAAGCCCACAGCAGGACGATGAAAGCAAGAGCGAGAAGACCACCGGTAACATATAGATCCATCACACCAGGGTCAGTCATGAGAACAAATCCCTGCCTTAAAACAGAAACCGCACCGATAGAACGGTGCGGCTCTGACCTGGATACATATTCCGAAATTCATGCTAACTGTTTGGCTAATAGTCGTGCTCTTTCTACAAGATTAATGAATTCAGCATTGTATCCAACAGGATCTTCTCCCTGGGAAATCATCATCACCGGGAGAAGCACCCGATCCCTCTGGCACCCTCCTTCCGTGCCGACCCTGACCGGGCTTTCCTGTTCAACGAACAGGGTATCAGGAAGTTCAGGCACCGGTGCATTGGGTGGAGTGGAATAAAACAGGCCCCAAGCCCTCAAACCATTGCTGATAAAGGACTCCAGGCAGAACCGTCTGTTCTACCGGTGTGGGTTGGGATCGAATTGTTAAGCTTTGAAGCAGAATCCTGCCAGGCAAGCAGGGTGAGGGGCTCAACCTGAACGCCGCTGGATCTGTCCCCTCAGGAGAAACCCCAGGGCAGTTTCGGCCACCCCCAGGGCAAAATACAGAGGTTGTAGCCAGTGATAAGGCACCATACGGATCTGCACGAAGATCCAGACCATCAGACCAACCCCGAAGAAGATTGCCAGCTCTCCGGCAAGCCTGTAATTGCGGTAGGTGAGAAATCCGGCCACACAGCTTCCCAGGCCATGGAAAACCAGTAAAACGAGTCCGGGCAGGAAGAAGGTTCTGAAAACTGTATCCGTCATCCAACTGGAAGGCATAGCCATGGAAGCGCCCGACGGATCCAGGATGAAAGCCATTCCGGCCGGGATCGCTCCAATGCCCACGAACAGCTGCAGTGAACCCAGGATCATGAGCAGCGTACGACTGGCCTTGATCACAACGGGCAAATCAGGCCTAGACGTCTTTCACACAGCGGAAACCGACAGCAAAATCAACCCAGTTCGACGGCAGGGCATTCCGGTGATAAACCATCGTGCAGCCCGGCCCGGTATGCCAACCGGCACCCCTGATCACACGAAATCGTCCTTTCTCCGGGCCATAGGGATTTTCAGAAAGAGAAGAACTGTAATAATCGGCAGCATAACGATCATGGACCCATTCAAGCACATTGCCCATCATATCGTATAAGCCGAACCCATTGGCCGGATAGGAGCCCACCTCGACAGGCCCGCCCAATTCAGATTTTGCATAATTGCCAAAAGCGGGTGATAGACGATTTCCCTGGGGATACTTCTTCCCCGCCAAGCCTCCCCGGGCTGCATATTCCCATTCAGCCTCGGTTGGCAGCCGCTTTTCTGCCCATTGCGCATAATCAAAGGCGTCCCACCAACTCACACCGATGACGGGGTGGTTTGGATATTGCGGACCGGAGCGGTACCTGTCCATTCCCCAGAATTCCGGCAACTTCCGCTCGGTGATCTCGCAAAAGGCAAGATACTGTGCATTGGTCACCTCGTAGCGGTCCATGAGAAAGGGATTCAGGCTCACAGGATGTGCTGGAGCGTGATCCCTGTCCCCGTTCTGGCCCATGAGGAACTCTCCCCCGGGGATGAATACAGGCTCATTCATCCGAATCGGGTCATCACTGTCAATCTTTTCCAGGGATGGTACTTTCCCGGCGCAAGCCGCCAGAAAGCTGCTGCCTGCGAATACCATGAAATCACGACGTCTCATCGATAGCTCCCCTATTCATTGCCCCGCTTGAAATTACCTGTGATCCGCGCCATTTCCAATTGTTGCTCCCTGGACGATAAATCCCTAATGCGGTCCTGGAATTTCAGCGCCCGCTTTCCCTTCAGTGTCATGACCCGCTTACCGTAAAATGAGATAAAAACCTTCCCGTCCCGAGTGTTGTGCCAGGAGAAAGCCCCCTCATCGATGCTCTTTGGCATACCAGACTCCGAACCGGAAGGACTTATTCCGTCAGGTTCAGGTTGTTCTGGCGTTCCCGGTTAACGCTCAACTGCAGTACATCCGGGCGGGAGTAGTGTCCTGCGACATCAAAATTCTGACGCTCCTCCCGCACTCGCCCATGGTCGATCTCGGCCACCAGAAGGGCCTCTTCCCGGGCCAGGGGCTCAATGATCCACTTACCATCAGGACCAGCAAGGCAGGAGCCACCATTGGCCAGAAAGGATTCATCCGCGGCCAGCATCAATTCAGAGCAGGGCAGACCATCCGGGATATCCTCGCGACGCATGAGACCCGACACAGCCATGCTGTATGACCTGGATTCACGGGCAATGAAACGTGTAATGTCACGGGTAAGGGGCACCCCGCCGGGCCAGACCCCCACATGCAGATCCTCTCCCTGGCCATAAAGAGCCGTGCGTGCAAGGGGCATCCAGTTCTCCCAGCAGTTCAGGCCGCCTGCTGTAAATTGCCCCAGTTTGTGTACCCGCAACCCATGCCCATCCCCGATTGCCCAGTTGAGCCGCTCGTCGTAGGTAGGCATCAGTTTTCGGTGTACAGACTGGATCTCACCAGATCTATCGATATAGACCAGCGAGGCGTAAACACTATGTGCGCCCCGATCTGAGCCACGTTCAATGATGCCTAGATAAACTGCCAGGTTGTTCTTTTTGCAATTTCTGGCGACCCCCTCCAGGTCTCCCCGGGAGATGTCAACAGACTGATCCAGATAGATGGAAAACATCTCCTTTTGCAGGGGGGAATTGAAGCGGGCGCCCTCTGTTCTCTCGGACCAGAAGGGATACCCGGGTACCAGGGCCTCACCAAAGGTGATCAGGTCGCAGCGTCTCCCGGCGGCTTCATCCATTCTGTCCAGGACCTTTTCCAGGGTCTTTTCACGGTTCAGCCACACCGGAGCGATCTGGGCCAGCCCCACAGTAAGTTTATCCTTGGCTGTTGACATGTGGATCCTTTCTCAATTTGGGTGGAAAGTAGATGACAGGGCGGAGAAAGGGAGGGGAAATGATTACAGGCGCATGATCCATTGGCAGCCCCGAAACAACAAAGCCCGGACAAAAGACCGGGCCTTGCAAGTTAGATTGTCAGGTACTGAGGTCAGCTCACCAGCTTTGCATCCAAACTGATGTTGGTGTCCAGCAACCGTGAAATGGGACAACCTTCCTTGGCGTTCCCTGCGGCAGTATCAAAAGCCGCCTGGTCGATCCCGGGCACTTCCGCTTCACAGTCCAGGTGGATTGCGGTCACGGTAAAACCAGCGTCAGTCTTCTCGAAAGTAAGCGTGGCAGTCGTTCGTACCTCTGAGGGTGGGAATCCGGCATTCTCAAGCTGCGCCGAAAAGGCCATGGAGAAGCAACCGGCATGCGCTGCCCCCACCAGCTCTTCGGGATTGGTACCGATACCGTCCTCAAAACGGGTGCTGAAGGAATACTGGGTATTGTTCAAAACGCCGCTGGCACTGGAAACCGTGCCTTTGCCCCCCTTGAGGCCACCATTCCAGACTGCGGATCCTTTTCGTTTCATATGAACTCCTTTTTGGTGATGTTCTTTATCATCTTACTCTAGAGGAAGAGTCCAATAAAGCAAGCAATCAGTGCCAGTAAAAACAGAATATTTCCACCGGCCATGAGCGCCACATTGCGGAACAATCCGCCAAGACCCCCCAGGACGATCCCTACCAGCATCACGATGGCCACCACGATGCCGAAAGTACAACCCAACATGATAAGATCGAGATGAAATGCCAGGCCCACGAGAAAGGCAATGACGGCGAAGCTTGTGGTGTGTGCATGAGCGGTCTTTCGGGCTTTGAAGCCATCGAATGTATCCCAGAACTCAGCGAGATCCGTTCCTTTGGACAAACCCTTCATCTTCGCCAGCCAGGGCAGGTGTTCAGCGCCAAGTTTCAAACCATAGATGGACCAAAGGATGATCCACGCTACCGATCCAATGATCAGGATATCAGATGCCATGATCGTGCTCCCCTTTTGTTGATTTGTAAATGACTGTCCAGATCCCGCCCGCCAGTGCA
This sequence comes from uncultured Lentisphaeria bacterium, assembly GCA_964454335.1. Classification (GTDB taxonomy): domain Bacteria; phylum Fidelibacterota; class UBA8477; order UBA8477; family JABMPR01; genus CAYVVT01. The sequence continues at coordinate 73,786 of CAYVVT010000001.1, forward strand.
TACAGTAGTCCCAGCAGGACGAGGAAAAACTTTGGTATTGCGCACCATTTGGCCAGCACCGGCCAGAGATCACGGGTCGACCCCAGAAGCGTCTGGATCAGGCCGAAATTCTCCACCGCATCAAGTGACGCGGCCAGGATCAAACCCCAGGCGAAAAGACGACCCAACGAGGGAACGAAACCACGGTTGGCCAACAGAACACAGACCAGGCCAATAGCCAGGGCATAACTCACCAGGAATAGATAATCCAATCCGATGTTCAAACCGGCGGCCGCCATGGCAGAAGTCCGCCACGATTGGACCATGAGTGCTGCCCGCTCATAATTCCCGGCAAGCTCGTAGCTGATGATCCCTGCCGGCGCGGCATCCGTTTTCATCGGTGCACCCAGGACCTGCAACGCTAGCATGATCAGTACAGCCAGAACGGTGGAGACAATAAAAACCAGAACCCGGGCTGATTCAGAGATCCAGGTGAATGGATGCTGAGGCATACTTCCCCCAAATTTTCACGGTTGCATTTACAGACAAAAGTATACAGAGAGCCCCCGCTTTGCCAGACCGTAAAAGACCCCCAATAATACTTCAGCAACAGTCGATTATAACAACTGTCGAGGGGAAAACAGGAAGAAAACGATGCAGTGTTGGGAATTCAAGAGATGTGGGCGCGAAGCCGGGGGCGTAAACGCAGCCGAGCTGGGTGTGTGCCCGGCTTGTCCAAACGATGGACAGCATTGTGCCCATACCACCGGTACTCTATGTGGAGGAGAGGTTCAAGGCAGTTTTGCCATGAAGTTCGCCAATTGTATGAATTGTGATTTCTACAAGAGCGAGCACTATGACAAGACCTATGCAAGTAAATGAACCTTCATAGCTGGGCACCTTTGCGGATCAGATAATTCTGCCAGAGCATCCTGGCGGCAACGGATCGATATGGCCGCCATTGTGTGGCAACAGCACCGGCTGCCTCATTTGTGATCGGGTAGTCCAGGCCCTTGACGTGACACAATGATTTGAGCAGGGCAATATCTCCCCTGGGCCAGACATCCGGACGCCCAAGGGCCATGATCAGATAGATCTGTGCCGTCCAGGGACCGATACCTGTGATCGCTGTCAGGATTTCCAGGGCATGCTCATCAGTCAGGCCTTGAAGCCTGTCAAGTTCTAAACCCCCACCTTCGATCTCACCGGCTAGATTCACAAGATACCGTGCTTTCTGACGGGTCACGCCGCGTTCACGGAACCACTGCTCACCCAGGCTGGCGAATGTTGAAGCTTCGAACGGATCGACCAGCGATTGCAGGCGCAGGAAGACGGCCCTTGCCGACAAGAGCGAAACCTGCTGTTCCAGAATGATCCTGACCAGCGTGGTGAATCCGGGCTCTCGGTCCCAGAGAGGGGGATTGCCATCCTTTTCATAGAGGATCTTGAGGTCCTTGTCCTTCTCCGTCAGGAATTGGACACAGGTTTTGAGGTTGTCTTTTGTGAGGACCTGGATCATGAGGCATTAATAGTAAGCGGGTAATCGGAATTGCGAAATGGCAATCCCTACATGAATGACCGGAAATACAGGGGTTGGCCATGGCCCCACAACTGTGGAATCATTTAGATATTAAGCGTGATTTATCCGGAGTCCGGCCATTCCCGGGCCTCGTCCTCCAGCGTGCGAGGTGTGTAGTGGAACAGCTCCAGCAGTCGGGCGTGGTCCTCCGGGACACTCTCGGCCAGGTCCTGGGGAAAATTGTTCATGAGCACCACACTTTCCACCAGGTGCTTAAGATAGGGAAAGAAAGGACGACTCAGAAATGCAGCGGTTTTCAGGGCAATCAGCGGGATCTTGCCGCAGGTTATCTCCTGTCCCCTCACCGCTCCGATCCGACGGGCCGCATCCGCAAACGCCAGGGCTTCGGGTCCTGCCATTCGCAGCCGCAAACCATGGAGGTCTTCCCTCAGGGCGGCCTGGGCAGCAATAGCCCCGACATCATACTTTGAAACAGTCGGCAGCAGGGGCGGGCCTCCCCCGGGCACCATCATTTTATTGCCGCGAACAAAAGCAAAGAACAGGTCCATCATGGGGGGACAGCCCAGAACGGTCCAGTTCAGATCAGAGTCCCGGAGTGCATTCTCCACGGCCAGTTTTACATGAGCGGTTTCCATCTTGAGTCCCAGGGAGGCCAACAGGTCCATTCTCAAATCATAGACAGAGAGATAGACCACCCGCTGTATGTTCTGTGCCACCGCCTCCTGCAGCACGGAGATCACAGCCTCCTGTTCGATCTCAACCAGTCGTCCGATGAGTCGTGGTGTAAAGGCAGAGACCGCAATGATGATGGCCCGGCACCCTTCCAGACAGCGGGAGACGTTTTCAGCAACGGTAATATCTCCCTCATATACCTCGACATGCTCACCCAGCATGATCTGTGCGGGAGCCCCGTTCCGACTCAAGACCCGCACCGGGATCTTACGCCCTACCAGCGCCTCGACGATCATCCGGCCATAGTGCCCGGTTCCACCCAGAACAAGAACAGGTCCATTATTCATGTGCCATCCTCCTGTCTGGAATTCAGCGGTGGAATAAAACGTCCTGTACGGCTCATGTAGTTCCGATAGGCATCTCCGAACCGGGTGAGCAGATCTCGCTCTTCCATGTGGGCCCACCAGATCCACACAGGGATCCAGATGATGGAGAACAGGAGCAGGTGCAGTGAGTGCAGGAAGAGGGCGATAGCGAACCACAGCGGCAGTTCTCCTGCGATCTGTGGATGACGGATGCGATTGTAGATACCGCCATACATCTCGTTCTGTTTGTTGGGTACAGACATCTCCGAACCGGCGTCCCGTATACCCAGGACCATGATCCATACTGAGGGGGCTGCGATGAGAATGCCCAGGACCAGGGAAATTCCATATGGCCAGGGCATAAGAGCTGGGATTGACAGAGGTAAAGGGAAAAAGGCATAGAGCACATAGTTGATGATCACGATGAACATGAAGACCATGCTGGCAGCACGGATGAACCCACAGACCGGGTAAGACCGCTCGCCAAAGCGTCGCTCCAGTTGCGCGGGGCTGACACTGATGACATACAGTACAGCCATGCAAAGCCCTGAGATGAGCATGATATAGATGTTGATCTCTTCCAGAATGTCTCCCCCTGGAATTGCAAGCCTAAGGTAACCAGAATTATGTGAAAGTAACTAGCTGACCAGGCGTCGAATGATGCGATAGGTGAGATAACCGGAGAACAGTGATGCCAGCATGGAGATACCACTGCCACCCCAGACCCCCAGCCAGGCGATGGCGAAATGGGCGGTAATGGCATAGGCGGCGACATTGATCAGGCCGCTGAGCATGAGGGTCTTGGCGACGGCTCTTGAAAACTCTGGTCCACCGGTGTGGTAGGTGATGGCCAGGGTGGATATGAAAATGACTGGAAAAGTGGAGAAGATCCCCCCGACCACAGGACCTGCAACACGGCTGACCAGAACAGCGAGGGAAATGGTAAAGCCGCTCACCAGACCACGAGCCAGGATCTGTTGCATGGTATAGGGTACCCGGATGCCGCCCTTGGACTGGATATCCATTCCGTGTTCGGCGATGAAATAAACAGCCATTAGGCTGACGAACCAGCCGAGAATTGAAACCGGGAGACTCTCAATGCCCGCCAGGATGATCCCGCCATTAAGAATGAACCAGAAAAGCAGGGCGGAAGCCAGGCTGATGGCCAGACCATGCCGGACCATCAGCAGGTAGATGATGATGAAGATCCCGTTCACACCCATGACCAGTGGGATCATCACCGCCGCGCGGGAAGCAGAATCCGCGTCCTGGCTCAGTCCGATGAAGAGTAGGGCCACCACAATGGTGGAGGGTAATCCACCGATGAACCCCCCGATCTTTGATCCGAACCTTTCGGCAATGACGGTCACGGAGGTGACCCAGACGGAACCCACCAGGAAGCTCAGGAGAAGTTTTGTGAGGAAAACTTGATCGAGACCAGACATTGGTGGATATGATAAACGGGAGGGGGGATTAGGAAAGAAGATAGGAGCATGCCCACTGTAGTGAGCTAGGGCGAACGTAGATGGGACAGAAGACAGAATTCCGGATCAAATCGTTACGACTTTTCCTTCCAGAAAGAGACTAAATTCACCGCGGTACCGGATCATGGCAGACCTTATTCCCAGAAGGCATTTTCTCAAAGGCGCTACTGCCGGCGTGAGCCTCATGCTGATCCCGGGTGTAGGCCGGATTCAGGCTGAGCCTTTTCCCCGGCGGGACATCCCTGGAGACTATGAAGGACGCTTGTGTTACAATGAGAATCCTCTTGGTCCCTCGAGGAGAGCCAAGCGTGCTCTCGTTGAACACGCAGCCCTGGCGCACCGTTATCCTGACTGGCGCAGCAGCACCCTGGAAGACCATATTGCCGATTATCATGGTGTGAACGATGAACATGTCTGTGCGGGAGCGGGGGCTACCGAGATCATTCGACTGGTGGCCGATGCTTTCCTGGGGCCCGGGGATGAGATGATTACCGCCACACCGACCTATACCTCAATGGGTAACCGGGCCATCGCCAACGGCGCAACGGTGATCAACACCCCCCTTACCTCGGACTACCGCTATGATGTCCGGCGCTTCATCGAAGCCCTAAGCCCCAACACACGCATGATCTCCATCGTGAACCCGAACAATCCAACCGGAACGATCCTGCGTGACGACGAGATTGATTTTCTCTTTGCGCATATTCCCAATGACATCATCGTGGTGCAGGATGAGGCTTATCATGATTTTGTTGACCATCCGGCCTACGCCAGCTGTATCCCCAGGCTGTTGGGGGACCAGGCCGTCGTCGTCATCAGGACCATGTCCAAGGCCTTCGGTCTTGCCGGTGCCCGGGTGGGTTATTCACTGGCCCGAGCGGATCTCACCGAGATGATCGCAGACATGCAGAACTTTGCCACCGTCAGTCGTTCCAGCCAGAAGGCCGGGATCGCCGCGTTGGAAGACCTGCCGCATGTGCAAGCCACAGTGGACCTGAACAACGAGGCCCGCGCCATCCTTGAGGCCGGCGCCCTATCACTGGGGCTGGACTACATTCCAAGCGAAACGAACTTCATGATGATCGATAGCGGCATGACGGGCTCAGTGGTCGTCAGCGCCCTGGGCGATCTGGGTTACCGGGTGCGCAGCGGATGGGGTATGTCCCAGCACATCAGGGTCTCCACCGGCACCATAGCTGAAACAGAAGGATTTCTGGATGCGCTGGACATTGTACTGAACCAGCGTGCCGCCAGTGTGGTTAATGCAAATCCGGCAGTGTTCTCTCTGGAACGCATCTACCCCAACCCGTTCAACGATCGCTGTCAGATCCCCATCTCTACACCTGGAACAGGAGAAGCTGTAGCCCTGGATGTCTACGATCTACAGGGCAGAAAGATCAGATCGCTGGTGAATAGAGACCTAAAGGCTGGTGAGCATCGCCTGATCTGGGACGGCAGGGACATGATGGGGCGCCAGCAGGCAGCGGGAGTCTATGTCGTGCTTCTACGCCAGGGGGAATTTGCGGCCACTCAGGAGATCACACTGCTGAGATAACACGCGACCCAAGAATTCAATATCAAGGAAGTAGAATTAGGCGTTCCAGTTTCCGGGTTTGCTGTACAGGTTGCTTCGTCGCGAGCTTTGCACGCTCCTCGCAATGACCGGGGATCGACCATGTAAAAGCTTGTGAAGAGCGTTGACCTTTGTAGTCCAAGTATCCGCTTTGTGTAATAACACAGGATGCTCATCTGTCATTGCGAGGAATAGTATCCAGCGAGAGCTGGCATGCTATGACGTGGCAACCTGTCAAGAAAACCAAGGGTCACTGATTGTCTATTCTGCCCCACATTCTATAGGCCTTCAATTGAATAGTTGGAAATGCTCTAAGAAAGCGCTACAAGCAGAAAACAGGCAAACAGAATTGCAGTGGCAGGTGACATGACCATGCGTTCCTTGCTGCTCTTTGAGGCCAGATTGCCGATGGTGTTAAGAGCGAAATAAGCAGAGAGCCCCCAGGTGGCCATGCGCACGAACAGGATCTCCGGACCAGGCGCTACGAGCCCACCGCGGGCCAGCACCACCCATCCCGCCAGAACCAGGATCCCCACCGCAGAGAGACTGCTCAGGCGCAACTTCTTGGGCAGGACCTTGTGTCCCCCACCCCAGGCATACTCACCCAGAGGCTGGCCCAGGGCCAACAGAAGATGGAAACAGGCCGTTAAGCCGAGAACAATCGTCGCCAGAATTGAGCTGATTAAGGCAAGGTCCATTTCAATCTCCTGGTTTTTTATATTCGCTACGAGGCCCTCGCCAGATTTCCAGACGCGGAGCATGAAGGGCTCCACCGGAATACGGGTTGTATCCTCCGGTTCAGGGATGACAGGCCATTCAGGCTGTCTGGTCCTGTAAAGATAGTCGTCATGCAGCCTGACCACCCGATAATACAACAACCGTTCGTAGTCATTCCAACGCAAGCTCTCATCGGCAGTAACCTGGAAATTGTAGAAACGTGATTGTAGGTCCCGATTAAAAACCTCAGCACTCAACTGCCCCTGCTCAAAGCGATGGATGAGATCGTGCAGGCGATTTTCCTTGCGGATGTAGCCAAACGAAAAGTCAGACAGATCCTTTACGCCCAGGCGCGGTTGAAATGATCGGGTGCCACTAACAGGTTGCTGCGATTGTTCGTCCACCACCCTTACAGATGCCTGGATAATAAAATGACGGGGTTCAGCAAGAAGACACATTGCTTCCAGGATCACAGTCGTATCCCCGGCACCGAGTATCAGGAGTGAGCTGTCCCCGGCAAGGTGTCTCAAGGGAGATCTCCAGGAGCGGGTAATCTCCGAATGGTTCAGAAAAAGCCATGTTGAATCAAGTCGATCGTCTATGGAGAACTCGAATCGGACCTTCAGCGTGTCTCCCATGTTGAAAAGCGTGTCGCTCACCAGCAGATCTGGTGGACCATATTTGCTATCAAATGAATTGAAGTGTTTCGCCGTTGAGTTCACCCGGAAAGCATAGGGCCCGGATTCCAGCTCCTCATACAGCAGAGGACCCTGGCGATTAACTAAAGTGGTTGTATTTCCGTAACTCCAGCAGAAAAGGATCAGGACAAAACAGAGCCACCAGTAACAACTGAGTCGTTTTCCTGCCATGGTTGATATGCGCTGTAGATCCATGAAACTCAGCTCCTCACTAAATCCCAAATCGATGGAACGATAAAAAAAGGCATGTATTCCTTCCAACCTAGAAAAAAGGAAAAAACCAGGTGGATCACAGGCGCCATAAGTGCAGCCAGGACCAGGTATATCAACAGCTCCCGTTGAGTTAATTTCAAAACCAGGGGTGGTAAGACAAGCGTCAAAAGCGCTGGTACTGGATAGTAGATCCACCATGGGAATCCAGCCTGAGCGCCATAGCGTCCGAACAACATGCCGACCACCACTACAATGAGTGAAAGATTGACGATCTGCTTCCACGGGGCGGGTTCACCGCGTTTCTTCAAAACGAAGCGGAGAATACCCGTGAACAGAAGCAGGGAGGCTAGGACAAAAACGGGGAAGTGGCTCATTCGATCCCGGGACCCACCGCAAGAATGTGTACTTCCGGTGTCTGCATTGCCAGAGAGGTTTGATGGTTATGCTTCGCGTAAGCTTCTTCGTACTCAACGTCACGCGCGTCCGCGGTGAGAACCACCAGCCCCGGCTTGCTGATGCTGACCTCCCAGCTATGTTCTTGCTGTTTGACGCCGGCACACTCAAAGATGTGTTTCCTGGACAGCTCCCGCTCCTTGGACATGGTGGCGTACCACCAGATGGAGTGCAGGCCGGTATTATCCTTGGCCTTTACAGTAATTCCGAATGTTTCTCCCACCACCACCGTGTCCCGGGAACAGATCAGTTCCACGTCCGGAACACCACCGGTGTTATAGGGATAAGGACCATTCATGGGATAACCATGCCGCTCCCTCTTCGGTGGCATGAAGACCGGGACCTGGACTTCACGGGTGCTAACCTCGATTCGCTGTTGGTATCCTTGCTTCCCCGCCCCGGGCTGCTGTGCAATGATCAGGCTGTTCGGAGCAATCGAGCGAACCTTAAAATTACCTTTGGGAAGCTCAGTGTAATAACGACCCGCGGCGTTTGTCCTGACCCGGATATTGTAGCCTTGAGCCTGATCACTGAATTCCACTTCGACGCCCGCCAGGGGTTTGCCTGGTGAGCCATCGGATCGTTTCTGAACCACCATACCGTAATAAGCCCGAAACTGATCCACGGCGGTCTGGCCCAGGAGCAAGGGCCCCGGCAGCAGCAGAAGGATACTTAAAAGAAGAACGGACTGCGTTCTCATGTGTGGCATAGCCCCTCTGTTGATGTCAATCGATATGGGTAAACTTAGGAAAGCTGAAATGGCTGACAAATGCTTTCGCGAAGGAGCAGAAGCCCATACCGCACCTGACAACCACAAAGGATCAAAACAAAACTCGTTCGCGATCACGATCAATCGCTGGCATACCCACGACTCTTGTTCAGATCCAGGAATTTGTCTTTGAAATTGCCGGGAAGGTGAGAAGATTGCTCTGGCTGAGGAAGATGCTGATGCAAATGGATCTGAAACAAAACAGATTGCTCCAGGCTCGTCCGGACGACAGTAGCGGAGCCCAACAAAGCAAGCTGGACCAACTGGTCTCAGAGACCATCGATCTCTACCATAAGGATGAGCTGTTCAAATGCCGCGAATTGGCTATTCTGGCGCTGGATCTGGCTCGCAAGCAAGGCGCCAAGGCTTACGAATGTGATCTTCTGAACCTCATCGGCCTGTACCATGCCGCGCTCACCAATTATACAACCGCACTTGAATACTACCGCGAAGCACTGTCAACGGTAGAAGACGGGGATGAAGCCTGGCGGCGGTCCACCGTGTTCAATCACATCGCCCAGGTCTACTTCAGCATGGGCGAGCTGGACACAGCCAGAGAGCACTACAGCAGGGCACTTCAGGAGTTCCCAAGCAATTACCGGGCGCTGAACAATCTGGCCATTCTGCATGGAGAAGAAGCCAGATACCATGAGGCCGCAAAACTGTATCACGATGCTCTAGAGCTCTCCATTGAAGCCGGTAACCGCAAGAGTCAGATCATCTGTCTCGGGAACCTGGGAGAGACCAAACGCAGGGAAGGCCTGTTCGAAGAATCCCTGAACTATTTTGAGCAAGCCCTGGAATTGATCAGTGAGGATGAATCACTGCGTGACTGGCCGGCGCAGGCCCTGCAATATGGTGAAGCCCTGCTCTCCGCAGGGCGGAAGGAGGAAGCCAAGGAGAAATTAGATCTGGCCCTCGTCAGGATCCGCGAACTCGACCTGCGACAGTTTGAAGGGGATTGTCTCGAAGCCCTGCAGAAGTATTACATCGCCAGCGATGACCACAAAACGGCCTATGGGTTAGCCCAGGAAGAGATCAAGCTCAGGAAAGATGTCTTCACTGCCGACCTGCGGCAGAATATTGCCAGGATCACCGCCGCCTATACGGAGGAGCAGGAAGAACTGCGCTATCAGCAGTTGCTTGAGAAATCCGCCAAATTGGCCTCCATCGGCGTCATGGCCGCAGGGATCACCCACGAGATCAACCAGCCCCTGAACGCCATCTCGGTGAGCGCCAACAGCATCCTCTACTGGAACAAGCAGAATCCAAAGGTTCTGCCGCAGATGTTCGTCGAGGAACTGGAACAGATCGCACGTGGTTCGGACCGGATCGATGAGATCATCCGGCACATGCGCTCGTTCTGGATATCGACGGAGTCCGGGACAACTGAACGCGTAAATTTGAACGAAGGGATCAGGAACGCCTTGACCCTTCTGGAACGCCAACTTCACGCCCATGGAATACTTCTCAGGCTGGACATTGACGCCATCGACCTGGCGATGGAGATCAACCCAATCGACCTGGAACAGATCGTCATCAACCTGGTGATCAATGCCATGAATGCCCTGGATGAATCGGAACAGCTGGAGAAGCTGATCTGGATAGAGAGCCGGATCACAGATGATATTATCGAATTGGAAATCCGGGATAATGGCATCGGTCTGCCAGACATCGCGGAGGAAAAACTGTTCGATCCCTTCTATTCCACCCGCGATCCCAGTGAGGGTATGGGCCTGGGTCTTGCCATCGTACAGCAGGCCGCCAGCAGGATGGGGGGACGGGTCAGTGCTCAGAATAATACCCGCGAGGGTAGCGGTGCCGTCTTCACCGTACACCTGCCCCTGACAGAGGAGGACGCTGATGCGGATCCTGCTGATTGATGATGATCCCCTGAGCAGACAGTCCATGGCCAGGTTCCTGCGCAGCTACCTGCAGCACGAGGTCACAGAGGCGGAGGACGCAGAAGAGGGCTGGCAGCATTTCGAGTCGGAACCTTTCCCGCTGGTGATCAGCGATATCCGCATGCCCGGCATGGGCGGTCTGGAATTGCTGAAAAGGATCAAGGATCACGAGGCAGGGGCTAATTGTGATGTTGTGCTGGTGACAGGCTTTGGCGAACTGGAATCAGCGGTAGAAGCCCTCCGCACGGGAGCCACCGACTATCTTCAGAAACCGGTGAATGTAGACCAGCTGGCCATGGTGGTCTCCAAACGGGATGAAGCCTCCCGGCAACAGGAGCCGGTATCGCAGGCTTCAATCGTCGAAGATCAACCACCTTTGAGCCAGCCTGTTTTCCCGGAGCAGACCATCCATGACGTTTTCGGGCTGGGACGTATCGGAATCTTCTCACGAAAGATGCATGATGCCGTGGAAATGACGCAGAAGCTTCACCAGGACAGGTCTGTGAATGTCCTGATCCGTGGTGAGACCGGCACCGGCAAAGAGGTCATGGCCCGTCTGGTGCATTTTCAGGATGGGGAGGAACTGCTGCCCTTCATCACGCTGAACTGCTCAGCCATCACCCCCAGTCTCTTCGAGAGCGAACTGTTCGGATACGAAGCAGGTGCTTTTACTGGCGCAAAGTCCAAAGGGCAGGTGGGTAAGCTTGAACTCGCTCAGGGCGGGACACTATTCCTAGACGAGATCGGCGACCTGCCACCGGACATGCAGCCCAAGCTGCTCCGGGCGATCCAGATGAAAGAGATTTACCGAATCGGGGGTAAGCGGAAGATCAAGCTCGATGTACGTCTTGTAGGCGCCACCAACCGGGACCTCGAACAGATGGTCGAAGCGGGCAGCTTCCGTCGCGACCTGTATTACCGTTTAAATACGGGCGTGATCGAGATCCCACCATTAAGGGACAGGACCGAGGAGATCTCCCAATTGACCCGGCTCTTCCTGGAGGATATCTCGGCTCAGAAGGGTAAACGATTCCAGCTTGTGAATCCCGAAGTTGAAGCGGCCTTGCTCGTGCATGACTGGCCAGGGAACGTGCGTGAACTGCGCAACCTAGTGGAGCGGGCGGTGCTGCTGCATGACGATGTGGAATTACGATCTGAACATCTGCTGAAGATCGCGCCGCGGCATATGCTGGAGACCATGAGCAAACCGGACGAACTGAGGTTGAGGTTTCCGGAAGATCAATATCCTTTTGACCGCTTGGAACGGGACATCATCGAGCAGGTCCTCCAGCGATTCGACGGGAACAAGAGCCGGACTGCCGAATACCTGGGTATCACCCGGAACCGCCTCAATCGCAAGCTGCAGAGCTGAACCCACCACCATAGTCTGCTAAACACTGCTCCATTCTGGAGCAGTCAGAATGGAGCATCGCTCCATTTTGACACGATTTCCTGTAAACCAGACCATTTTATATCTCATTGTTAATACGGCACTTACGTGTGCTTCGCTTGCTGTATAAACCGTGGCATCATGCTTGAATAAGGAGCATCGGGATTTTTAATGAGAATACTCCTGATAGATGATGACAAGCTGAGCCTGAAGAGCATGCGGAATGCACTCAAACTTCATGGTTTCACCGTGGATGCCTTCCTGGATCCCGTGGAAGCCCTTGCCGCCTTCAGGGATCAGCAGCATGAGCTGGTATTCTCGGATATCATGATGGACAACTATGATGGATTTCAGATCCTCCGAAAGATCAGGCAGGAAAACGGCGATACGAAGATCATCCTGTTCACCGGCTTCTTCACGGCCCGCATCGATTCCATCATCCGGAAAATGGGGGCCACTGCCTTCTACAAGAAGCCGGTTCCCATCGAAGAGCTGATCAAACACGCCAACGAGGTCCTCTCTGCGAACGAGACGGCCACAGATAGATGAACAAAGTGTGGAGAATCAAATGAGAACACTGAAGACAAGTCTGATCATCCTTACAGTAGCGCTACTGGCCAGTCATAGTTTTGGACAGGAATGGTCCGCCCTGGGCCCCATGTCCAGCAATTTCTACGATGTGGCCATCAGCCCCCATGATGCTGATCATCGCCTTACGGCATTCAACAACACCCTCTGGAATTCAGAGGATGGAGGCAACACCTGGGACGTACTCTGGTCCGCCGATGGGGACAATTCCCAATATGTCCAGATCAGACAGGTGGAATTCGATGCAAATGATGCAGCGACCATCTATTTCATAACCAAGATCAGCTGGGATCCGAATGCACCCCAGAACGGATTACAAAGATCTGTGGATGGCGGTGAGACCTTCAGCCAGATCCACACTGCTCCAATCACGGGCTATTATATTCATCCTGTCACCGGGAAGATGTGGACATTCAAGGACGGCGATTCAGGAAATTTATATGAGTCGGCTGACGATGGTGAAACCTGGACCCAGCTTACCGGTCAGCCCAACCGGATCCAGGATTTCAGTGTCGACCTCGGCGATGACGATATCCTTTATGCCGGGACCTGGTATGGTCTGTACCGTTCCCTGGATGGTGGATCTGCCTGGGACCAGATCGCGCATATCGACAAGAACGTCGAGCTCGTCGTGCCACATCCCACAGCAGCAGGGAAGGTCTATAGCGCCTATCGTGATTACACGGAGGGCGAGATGACAAAGGTCTCCAGCGACTCCGGCTCCACCTGGACCATCATCGATCTGCCTTACAATGACTATGTGGTGGACCGGGTTCATTTCATCGAATTCGGCAGCGACCCGAACAACATTTACATGGTTGAAACCAATGAGGTTTTCATTTCCCATGATGGCGGACTGACCTGGTCCACCACTGTATTTGAAGAACAGGATTACTGGTACGCCATGGGCATGGCGGTGAACGTCCATACGGATCTCGAAGTCATCGCCGTCTCCGAACAGGGCTCTGTTCGATCCCTGGATGGTGGCGATACCTGGGGGAAATTCCAGATCACATCCGGCAGCGTGGATGAGATTGCTACAGTAACAAGTGAGGATGGCTATCATGTGTATGCCGGGGGTTCCTATGGCGTCAATCGATATGATTCCGGAACCGGATCCTGGATGGATTACACAACCCCCGGTATTATGGGTGTCGAGGTAAGGGCGCTGGCAACCGATCCCAGCATGCCCGAACTGCTGTTGAATTTCCGCCGGAATGCCATCAATAATGCCTTGCTTTACCGCAGCACGGATATGGGCGGAAGCGAGTCCCTGGCCTGGGATAACATGAGTTATCTCGGCGGCCCCCCTACCGAGCTGGTGAACGATCCACTGAATCCCGGTATCTTCTATGCCACCACCTGGTGGGAAAACGTTCCCGGTGAAGTACTCAAGTCAACAGACTTTGGCGAGACCTGGAACGTGGTTGATGGCGAGAACAACAACCACAATGCCATCACCGATGTCGTTGTCGATTATCAGAACGATGGTACCGTGTACACCTTCGGTGACGGCCCGGTGGCCGTATCACACGATGGAGGTGAGACCTGGGAAAGTGCCGCCGGTGATCTGCCCTTCGAGGGTGTCTGGGACGGCTCAATCAACCCCTTTGACGGCGGCAATCTCATCGTCGCCATTGAATCCGGCCTGTACGGTACCTATGACGGCGGATCTACCTGGACCCAGATCGACGCGAGCTGGTGCAAACGGATTGAGTTCAGCCCCTACATCCCCGGCGTAGTCTCTGCCATCACACAGGACGACGATCTTCTCATGTCGTTTGACGGCGGCGACACCTGGGCCGGTTACCAGGGCGATATGCCGGCAGCGACCCTCAACGACCTGACATTCTCAGTGACCGGCAATGAACTCCTGGTAGCTACCCGCGGCCAGGGTGTCTATGTGAATGTCATGGATATCAGCTCCGTGGCACCTTCGAATTTGAATGCCGTTGTGGACGGTTTTAATGTCACCCTGAGCTGGGACGGTGTAGAGCTCGCCACGGCTTACCGTATCTATCGCGACGGAGAGGTCATCGCCGAAGTGGACGCGGGGACCACCAACTATTATGATTATTATCTGCTACCCGGCAGCTATGAGTACCACGTGAGCACACTCATCTCCGGTATCGAGGCCGGTTTCTCCGCCCCGGTAGCGGCCACCATCAATGTGAATGAACTCCCGGCTCCGGTCGAGCTCAACACAGAAGTCCAGGATTATAATGACGTGGTCCTGGGATGGGACGCACCGGAAGTAGCTCCGGTGTCCGACTGGCTGCATTATGACAGCGGTAACATCAGCGGCACCTACAATGCCTGGATGGGCAGCACCTACGACCTTGCCATCAAATTCGACCCCGAAGACCTGGCCGCCTATGATGGTCTTCAGCTGACCCAGATCAAGTTCGTTCCAGCCAACGAGTTCGGGACCTACAACCTCAAAGTCTGGACGGGCGATAACAGTGAAACCCTAGTCTACGAACAGGTAGTAAACGACTTCAGCCTGGGCGTATGGAATACCGTAGCCCTTGAGACTCCCTACGTCATCGATGCCTCACAGACCCTGACCTTCGGGTTCTCGGTCAACTTCTTCGGCGGCGACGCCTTCACCTATGATGAAGGTCCAGCGGTTGAACATGGATACAGCGACCTGGTGGGTCTTGGCGGGACCTGGTACGACCTGAATGAAGGCTTCTACATCGATGCCAATCTCAATATTCAGGGTTTGGTGGAATCCCCCGCTCAGCGCGAGGGCCGCATGACGCTGAACCGCCACCTGCGTGAAACACTGGAGGACTTCAACGTCTACCGTGATGGTCTCGTGGTCGGATCCACCGGCTCAGCCGAGGTCATGACCTACTCGGATGAGGATGTCGACTTCGCATCCTACGACTATGCAGTAACAGCCGTATATGATACCGGTGAGTCCCTGCCTTCGAACATCAGTCACATCGACGTCATCAGCCCCTACATCCCACCGGTGGACGTCTTTGCCACCCAGGTAGCCTACCACGACGCCGTGGTGACCTGGGATGCCCCGGAATTCTCCGGTCCTCAGACCGTGCTGCAGTATGACTCCGGTAACTACGCCGGCGCCTTCAACTCCTTCATGGGCGGCAATTATGACCTGGCCGTGAAGTGGGATGGTTCAGACCTCACAGAGTACGACGGACAATCGCTAACCACAGTTAGCTTCATTCCCGTAAACGCCGGTGCGACTTACACCCTGAAGATCTGGACTGGGGACGCGGGTGATAATCTGGTGTATGAAGAAGCCCTGAGCGGCTTCACCACCGGAGAATGGAATGACTTTACGCTCTCCACACCAATTATCGTCGATGACAGCCAGGCGCTCTATGTCGGATTCAACGTATCCTGGTTCGGCGGCGACGGCTTCAGCTATGACGAAGGTCCCGCCGTACGGCCCGGCTATTCTGGCCTGCTGAACATGGGCGGTACCTGGTACAATCTTTACGATGCCATCTACGTGGACGCGAATCTGAATATCCACGCTACCGTTGAGGGCGAAGCCGTACATCCGGAAGTGACTGCCTACAAGGTCTATCGGGATTCGGAAGAAGTCGGTACTGTTGAAGCAACAGCTGAACTCGAGTATACGGACACGGGTCTGAGCTTCGGTCCGCATGACTATAATGTGACTGCCGTTTACGATGCACATGAATCAGTGTATTCTGAGACTTTCGTCCTGGATATGTACAACCCCTACGAACCGCCTGTGAACCTCATGGCCGAGCAGACGGCCTATACCGAGGTCCAGCTTGCCTGGGAAGCCCCTGTCTTCCCCGGGAACTTCGAGGAATTGCGCTATGACGATGGTGAGGTCGCCGGGACATACAACGCCTGGATGGGCAGCACCTATGACATGGCCATCAAGTACGAAGCGGCCGACCTGGCTGCCTTCGACGGTCTCGAGCTGACGGAGATCGGTTTCATTCCCGTCAACGATCTGGCCACCTACACCCTGAAGGTCTGGACCGGAGATAACGGTGAGAATACCGTAGTCTCTCAGGCCATCACTGAATTCGTTGAGGACGAGTGGAATGTCTTCACGCTGGAGACAGCGCACACCATCGATGCTTCCCAGGCCCTCTACCTTGGTTTCACCATTGAATTCTTCGGTGGCGACGCCTTCACCTATGACGCCGGACCCGGTGTCACTGGCTACGGTGGTCTGGTGGGCATGGGCGGAACCTGGTACAGTCTCATGGATGGCTTCTATATTGATGCCAATCTCAACATTTCCGGTTACATCCCGGTGGAAGGTCTGCCGGTACCTGTCCTCAGCGCTTACAATATCTATCGCGATGATGAGATCATCGCAACCTTGGACAGTCTGACAACGGATCACCTGGACACCGGTCTGGAGTTCGGCGATCACGTTTGGGCAGTCACTGCACAGTACGGAGAGAATGAATCCGTGATCAGTGAGCCGGTGAGCCTCCACCTGGTTAATCCCTATCTGCCGCCAGTTCAGGTTACGACTGCGCAAGTCGATGTTCGTGACGTGGAGGTGAGCTGGACTGCCCCGAGCTTCCCCGATCTCGTGCATGATATGCGCTACGACAGTGGTGTTCACAGCCAGACTGCCTCGGTATTCTCCGGTGGTCTGTATGAGTTCGCGATCAAGTACGACCCTGCGGACCTGGAAGATTACGATGGGACCGCGTTGACCCATATCAGCTTCATCCCTGTGAATGAGTTCGCCACCTACACCCTCAAGGTGTGGAGCGGTACCGATGGTGAGACGGTCCTGGTTGACCAGGTCATCGCTGATTTCACTCTGAATGACTGGAATGAGGTCGCCCTTGAGACCGAGATCATCATCGATGCTTCCCAGACCTATTACTTCGGCTATACGGCCAACGTCATCAGTGGCGATGTCTGCAGTCTGGATGAAGGACCGGCAATACGCCCCGGTTACAGCAATCTGCTGGCCATGGGCGGCTGGTGGTACACGGTGGCGGATCTGGGCTATGATGCCAATCTTAACATCGTTGTCAACCTGTTAGAGGAGGCTGATCCACCGGCGATCACAGGCTACAATGTCTATCGTGATGATGCACAGATCGCCACAATCGAGGACCTAGGCACATTTTCATACACCGACAGTGGTCTTGAATTCGGTACTTATGCCTATACCGTTACCACCCAGTACGATGTCAATGAATCACCCGCCTCTCCCATGGCTTACGCCACCCTGGAAGATCCCTATCACGCACCGATGAACCTGACAGCTTCTGCCGAAGGTGATGCCGTGAGCCTGAGTTGGGAAATGCCCCAGGATGTGAGCAACCTGCACTGGGACAGCGGTGAGAACCATGACGGCATCGGCGTCATCGGTGGCGGTAACATTATGGGCGCCGCCCGCTGGGAACCGGCCATGCTCACTGATATCCACGGTCATGAACTGCGCACCATCCGCTTCTTCATCCGCGATGACTACGATGTGAACATCAAGGTCTGGACGGGTGAACTGGCCGAAACCCTGCTGTACGAGCAGGAGGTTGAGACTGTCACACCCATGGCCTGGAATGAGATCGATCTTTCCGAACCTGTCACTGTGGATTCAGCTGGCTGGTTCTGGATCGGTTATGAGATCCTGAACACGGTTGATGAAACCTGGCCGCTGGGTGTGGATCAGGGACCGGCTGCAGAAATGTACGGTGACCTGGTCTCCGTGGATGACGGTGCCACCTGGCTGGTGCTCTCGTGGAACGGCTTCGATGCGAATGTCAACATCCAGGGTGTCGTCTGGGATGACCTGGGCAATCGGGCCACCATCACACCCGATGTGAATACTGATTCCCACAGTTTCGATCCCACGCAGAGTGCTGGTGTACTAAGCGGAACCGCAGATTTTGCCAGTCGTGAAAACCGCTGGGACGTTGGCATCACCGGATTCAAGATCTATCGTGATGGTGAAGAGATCGACTATCTCCTGGAAGGCAACATCCGTAGTTACACCGACGAATTCACCGTTGGTGGCACCTTCACCTACAGCTACGAAGTGGTTGCGGTCTATGAGGGTGATGTCGATTCACCAGCGAGTGATCCCGTTGAGATCGAGATCGTGGTGGTGGGTGTCGATGAATTGATGGTTCCTGAGCGTACGGAGCTTCTGGGTAACTATCCTAACCCATTCAATCCTGTCACCGTCATCCGATACAATCTCCATGAAGCCCAGGATATCAGGCTCACCGTGTACAATCTCATTGGACAGCAGGTAGCCACCCTGGTCTCAGGAGAGCAGGCCGCAGGCAGGTACGAGGTACGCTGGGATGGTTTGAACCATTCGGGTGTTCCCCTGGCGGGCGGTATGTACATCTATCGCTTCGAGACTGCTGATTACAGCAAGACGATGAAGATGATGTATCTGAAATAGACATGATTCCCTGGCTTTCATAGCCTGGAATGGTACAAAGCCCCGGTTCGTCCGGGGCTTTTGCTTTTTACCAAGGCCTTAAAAACAGATGCTATTCAAACGAATAACGTAGTCCGATCTCTTCCCTGATGGCATCCATGAGTTCCATGTTGGCCAGGGTGTCGGCATGGGTCATCTCAGGGCTCTCGATGAGACCTGCGGTCACGCAGCGCTGCACCTCCATGATCTCGTATTCAAAGCCATTCTTCAGAAAAGGTTTTTCCACCACCTGCTCACGGGCACCATTCTCCGTGACCAGAGTGGCGGCGGTGCAGTCCCAGAACATGTCATGCATGTAGATAGCACCATCCCTGCCACTGATGCGAAAGTCATTGGCCAGACGCGCCCGGCAGGTACAGGTGAACTGGGAGATAACATCGTTGTCGAAGTGCAGGTGGACGGCATCAAACTCATCAACACCGGTATCCCCCACCAGTCCGTCAGCGGTGAATGAGTGTGGATCCGCACCCATGATCCATTGGGAGATGGCGATATTGTAGACACCCAGGTCCAGCAGGGCACCGCCGGCCAGGCCTGGATTCCACAACCGGCCCTCGGGATCGAAGGGGAATTTGAATCCGAACGTACTGTGCATAAACAGAACCTCACCGATGACCCCATCGGCCAACCATTCGCGCACCTGGGCATAGATGGGCAGGTATCGGGTCCACAGGGCCTCCATGAGAAAGACATTGTTTTTTCGGGAAAGGTCGATAAGATCATGGGCCTGACGGGCATTCACCGTCAGCGGCTTTTCACAGAGCAGTGGTTTGCCGGCTTCTAGAACCATCCTGGCCTGCTCGTGATGGAAGTTATGCGTAGTTGCGATGTACACGGCATCGACATCTACGCTGTCAGCGACAGCAGCATAACTATCCCCAGCCTCAGAGGCGCCATACTGATCGGCGAAGGCCTGTGCTCGGGCGAGATCGCTGCTGGCAACGGCATGGACAACAGCTCCATCAACAACCTCCAGGGCTTGGGCGAATTTATGGGCGATCCGACCAGGGCCGATGATCCCCCACCGGAACTCTCCATGACCCATCAGTAATCCATTCCCGGGTTGGGATTCGGGAGCAGGAAGGCCTGATCCAGCGAATTCAGCAGAGATTCCGGTCCGGAAAGATCATCCGTCACAGCCAGGCTGGTGGCAGGCAGGACACCCAGCCACATCCGGGTAAAGGCCCCAACACCTGCCTTCAGGGTCGGCAAGGAGTCATCCTTAGATTCTGTCGTAGACGATTCTGGTCCCAGGGTCACCGTATAGCGGCCACTGACACCCTTCCAGGCGGATGCCTCCGGAACCAGCTCCTCGATGGGATCGTTCAACTCCAGGTTGAATGAGAATGGGGTGCAATCCAGGTGTGTTCTTGATAGGCAGGTGCTCAGATCGCAGATCCGCATCTGCCAGTAGGCCCAGGCGCGGTTGGTGCTTTCGTATTTGGATTTCTCTGTCTTGGTGTAACCCCGAAAAGGATGACTGACGAGGTCCTGCATATGGATTCCCGCAGGTTCACACATTTTCACCAGGCGCACCTGGTCGCCCAGGGATTTGATAAGGGCCATCAATTCAAAGAACTGGTTCCAGCTCTGCCAGCCCATGACGATGATGCGGTATGGTCCACTCTCACCATCGCCAGGATTACCCCAGAAGAAATGGGTCAGTTCACCATTGGGGCCGTCGCAATATCCGAGCCCGAAGGCCTTCTGGTCGAACCCCGCCTCCCCCTGATAGAACTCAGGGGCTGTGATCCGTACGGCTCCATGAGGACGACGACGGTCCAGCATGGCCTGATGAATGAGCTGGAATTCATCCTTCCCCAAACGCTTCGGTACCCGGAAATCCCGGTCCACCTTGAGATCCGCCGGATCAAAACTGATCCAGTGCTGGTAGCCGCCGCTGCCGTAACCCAGGAGGTTGTAGAAGCCCTGCTCAAAGATGCCCAGAGTGCTCACTGCTGCGCCGGCCGCGGCCTCCTCGGCAATGAGTTGGGCAGTGGTGTATTGGGCCAGCCCCTGCTTCCGGGCCACACGGCTGGTGGTGACAGACGCCACCACGGAAAGGGGCAGGTCTTCATCCAGATAGCGCAATTCGCCGGGAACTGCCGTCGTAAGGCATTCCACCTCACCCTTGAGCTCAGCTACCAGGGCCCGACCGCCACTGATAAAGATGTCCATCTGTTTTTCCTGGTGATCTTCCGTCAACCAGGCGATCTCACGCCAGATCCTGTGCACCGCATCAGCGTCTTTTTTCTGATCGTAATTACGAATGTTCGGTCGCTTCATTTTCTATATCACTCTCGAATTATGACATTGTTGTAAATGGCTTTACAGACATTGAATGTAATGTCCCGGCCCAATTGTTGGGATTGTGATCTTGGGTGTTGATTAATACTGGATCATAAGCACATGCTCCCGCATGGCGTGGAAGATAAACCAAGATTTAAAATTGAACATTGAAGAATTGGATCAGAAAAGATTTCGCGCCACAGTAAATCCCAAAGACACCCTACAGAACATTACCCTGGTTCGGACTGCTCAATCCTGAGTGATGGCCCCTTCTGTTGCAGAAGATCACGGATACGGCAACCCAGGATCCGTTTCGCTGCCAGTAATCCGCTCATGGTGGCCCCTGCAACGCCGTGGCTGGTAGTGCTGGCACCCACCATGTAGAGACCAGGTATCTCGGTCTTCAGTGGGAAGGCGCCGGGTCCCACCTGCCCTTTGCTCTTGGCGATCCCATACAGGTTTCCCCGGGTGGCATTGATGTACCAGCGATTGGTCAGTGGTGTGGCCAGGACAGAGAAAACGGTGTTCTCCCTGATCCCCGGTATTCGCCGGTCCAGGGCGTGCAGCATGCGGTCGGCGATGTCCTGCTTCAGGCTCTGATACTCAGGAACCTGCTTGCGTTCCTTTTTGGTTCCAGGGAAGTCCTTGAAGGGTTCGTAGCTGACGAAACAGAAAGCCTCACAGGTATGGTGACCGTTCTTCACCATCTTACCGGGATCCTTCAGGGTCGTGACGGTAAGGAACATGGCCGGGACGGTCTCCGCATTCAAAAGGTAGTCAGTCTGGCCCAGACTGTAGATCCGTTCGAGGTCCTCATTCTGATAGAACCAGAAATTGCCTGAATCCAGACCCGCCGCCCGCAGGTCCATATCAACAGCGAAGAAAAGGCTGACACATGCGGTTGAATAGGTTACGCGATCCAGCTTCTTCGTCAGCCTGGAACTGAGGTGGTCCCGTCCTACCATCTGTCCCAGGGTCACCTCGGGATCTGCGTTGCTGATGACGATCCCCGCCCGGAGCTCTTCTCCGTTATCCAAACGCACACCCACAGTGCGTCCGTCTTCGATCAGGATTTTCTGGACGAGAGCCTTAAGGCGGATCTCACTACCAGCCGCCTTCAACTCCCGGACAAAAGCCCGGGGAATGGTAAAGGCCCCGCGCTTGGGATAGTAACCGCCATTCAGATAGTGATTGGCGATCCCGGCATGGACCAGAGAAGAAACCTGAGAAGGCGGGAGACCATGGTCGCCGGACTGCCCGGCAAGAACGGCCTGAAGCACGGGATCGCTGACATGGCGCTGGATGAGATTCTGGCCTGAGCGGAACAGCCAGGGGGCCAGACGCAGCGCCCGTAACCCCTTCGGACCACTTTTGTGACCCCCCATCAGCCTTTCCACAGTCGTGAAATAAGCTTCGATCCCGGATTGTTCATGGGGAAATCGTTCCTGGAGATAGGCGATGAGCCGATCACGCCCCTTGGGGAGATCAAAACGCTCATCCCCGATAAAGATGTGGTCATATCCATCGGGATTCAGTTCATAGAATGTCAGGTGCCGAGAGACGCCGAGGCCTTCGTAGACTGAACGGAGATGCTCACCCGGCCCCAGGTTGCCGATGTAATGAACACCGGGGCTGTAACGGTAGGGGCCCTTCATGAATGAGTGGGTCCAGCCGCCGGGTACCTTGTGTTTTTCGCATACAAGGACCTTTTTGCCTGCCTGAGCCAGGGCCAGCCCAACACTGAGCCCGCCAGGGCCGGAACCAATGACGATCACGTCATAAGCGGTCATTAATTCACCGCCTTCCAGCCTTTTGCGCGCTCAACGGCCTGATGCCAGACAGCCAGGTGCTTCTCAACATTCTCCCGGGTCATGGAGGGCTCAAAATCTCGATCATGTCCGCGCAGGGATTGCAGGGCCTCGAGATCAGGCCAGATACCTGCACCCAGACCCGCCAGAAAACCGGCCCCCATTGCCGTGGACTCGAGATTGTCCGGCCGCATGACCCTCAGATTCAGGATGTCGGACTGGAATTGCATGAGCAGGTCGTTGGCTGCCGCACCACCATCCACCCTGATCTCCTGCAGGTCGAGTTGGGCATCGTCCTGCATGGCCGCCAGGACATCTGCGGTCTGGAAGGCGATTGACTCCAGCGCTGCCCGGGCGATATGGGCATCGGTTGAACCGCGGCTCAGGCCAAACAGGCTGCCCCGGGCATAAGGGTCCCAGTGCGGAGCCCCCAACCCTGTAAATGCCGGCACAAAGGTCACACCGCCGTTGTTCTCCACGCTGGCAGCCAGGGCTTCAACTTCGCTGGAGTGTTCAATGAGCTTCAAGCCATCCCGTAACCATTGCACCACCGCTCCGCCAATGAAAATGCTGCCTTCCAGGGCATAGCTGGGTTTTGAATCGATGACCCACCCCAGCGTTGTTAGCAGGTTGTTGGTGGAATGCACGGGTTTGGCTCCAGTATTCAACATGATGAAACAGCCGGTACCATAGGTGTTCTTCACCATCCCGGGAGAATGACAGAGCTGTCCAAAAAGTGCTGCCTGCTGATCACCGGCAACCCCGCAGATGGGGATGGAAGCTCCGAGATGTTCAGGATCTGCGCTGCCGAAGTTCCCGGCGCTGTCCACGACCTCAGGCAGGACCGATTCGGGAACCTGGAATAACTCCAGGAGCTCGGGATCCCATTCAAGGTCATGGATATTGAAGAGCATGGTACGGCTCGCGTTGGTGGCATCAGTAGCGTGGACCTTCCCGCCGGTGAGTTTCCATATGAGCCAACTGTCTACAGTGCCAAAAGCAAGCTCACTCGAAGACGTCACATTCTGCAGGAGCCAGCGCAGCTTGGTGGCGGAGAAGTAGGCATCCGGCAACAGCCCCGTCTTTGTCTGGATCAGGGAGGTATGGCCGCGATCCTTCAGGGTGTCACAGAATTCAGCCGTGCGTCGATCCTGCCAGACGATGGCGTTGTACAGGGGCTCTCCGCTACGACGGTCCCAGATGACGGTGGTCTCACGCTGATTGGTGATCCCGATGGCAGAGATCTCATGGGCGGGGATCCCGGACTTGGTGAGGACCTCACGGGCGCAGTTGATCTGGCTGGTCCAGATCTCTTCAGGATCATGTTCGACCCAGCCTGATTGTGGAAAGTGCTGTTTGAATTCCTGCTGGGCGACAGCTGTGATCCCGGCCTGTTGATCAAGAAGCAGGGCCCGGGAACTGGTGGTGCCCTGGTCCAGGACCAGGATATATGTCATCAGGGGCTCTCCTGCCGTGGCAGGTGCGCGTTAAGCCAATCAGCCACCACGGTGAAGACCATGTCCCGGTCTGTCTCATTGTGGATCTCGTGGTAGAATCCATCAAAGACCTTCAGGGTTTTGTCCCGGGAGCCGATCATACCGTGCAGGAAAGGTGCATCATCAGGATTCACCAGTGGATCCTCACCCCCGGTCATAACCAGCGCGGGCAAGGTGATCCCAGAAGCCTCCTGCGATAATTTATCCATGGCCCCCAGCAGTTCAGATGCCAGGCGTGCCGTTGTTTTACCTCGATAGACGAGGGGATCGTTGTCATAGGCCTCAACCTCAACTGGATCGGTACTGATACCCTCTGAATCGATGGCCACCAGGGGAAACTTGGGCAGCAGCGTTGAGAATAGATTTCCCAGAAAGACCGTGAATCCTGAAACGTAGTCGGGTACCCGCGCCAGGGCAGCCGACAGGAGAATGCCAGTCAGTTCTTCCTGGTAATCAAGGGCGTATGTGGCTGCGATGAGACCCCCCATGCTGTGACCATAAGCAAACACCGGTTTGCCTGGATACTCCTTCTTTATGAGATTGGAGAATTGGTGCTGGGTGGCGATATAGTCGAGAAATTGATCGATGTAAACCCGGGTTCCCTCAGACTGGCCATGACCGGGAAGATCCAGACAGAATATCGCGAAACCCCGCGGTACCAGGTATTCCACGAGATTCTTGTAGCGGCCACCGTGTTCGGCCAGGCCGTGGAACAGATGGATCACAGCCTTGGTGCCATCGTCGGGCAGCCAGCGCTGATAATAGATCTCGGTGTCCTGGTGATTCTTAAAAGTTCCTTCGAAATGGCGCATGCTCCCCTCCTACTCGGATTCACCGGCGATCAATTTTCCAGCAAACTTGATATCAAGGACATTCTCGCGCTGGGGCGGGAATTGGAATTCCAGTTTCTGTGCACCGAAGGCCTTGCTGATGGACGCCAGGGTGCTGCGGGCTGAATTCTCGAACTCGACATGGATGTCATCAATGAGACGCTCAGCCTGTTGTTGGGCGTGTTGTTTGGCCGCGTCTACCAGGCGGTTCTTGTCCTTTTCGTTAAAACCACCGGCCAGAAAGCCGCTCAACAGTTCCGGCATGAGCCAGGGCAGGAATTTCGAGCCCTGCTCATCGTAGAATTTGATATCCCGAATATGTGTGTCGTAAAAACAGGGCGGCATGGTGATAACGTGCTTGTCACCCGGGGCTGTGAGAATATTGAAATGACTGCTGCGCAGGTCGTATTTGAAGTCGATCTCGATCTCAAAGATCATGGCCATCTTTTTACCCGACAGGACCCAGCTCAGATATTTGGCCCCGAATTCCCCCCAGCTGTGGTCGATCTCGGTGACGATCTCCTTGGTGAGGACCTTGAAGACAGAGAGCTGTCCGATGGAACGCATATAGGCCAGGCTGGAATCGGCGCTGGGCAGTTTCAGCCGCTGCAGCCTGAAATAGACATAGAACAGCGCAGCCCCCAATATGATAATGAGGGAGAGTAGAACGCCGATGAAGACGCCAAGTCCGGTATCCATCACAAAGCCCCCTGGAAAAACTGAGATATTTCTTTCACGAGGTTTGAAATCTAATGGATCATGGGGTTTTTACCAATGAATGGGAGGTGTAATTCACGGATTAACGGATTAGCGGATTCGGGATCACCCAAGGTGACCGGTCCAAGATTTCGAGGTCCAAAACCCGACAGGTCACCCTGAGCTTGTCGAAGGGTCGGAGCAGACAGGTCGAAGGATCAGCACAGGCAGGTCGAAGGATTAGCGCCGGCGGGCCGAAGGAGACCCGGGGAAGAGAGCCCCCACCGTACCTGTATCCATCCCTGGTGATTTGCGAAATTCGCGTAATTAGTGGTTCCCTATCCACCACCCCAAAAACTTGGATTTTTACCAAAACCACTTCGATTTTGGGTAAAAACCACCAGATTTTGTATGAAATCGGTTGGAAAACACCAGATATTGAGTGGATAAAGGCCTTTTTGGCCAGGATGAATCAAGGGTAAAAAGGAGTTTAGAGCGCCTGACCACCATGTTCTGAACATAAAAAGGGCGGGTCCATGACCCGCCCTTGTTGGTTACAAAGTTGTATGGATTCTATTCCGAGAGATTAACCAGTGTCCCGAAGATCTCCTCGTTGTCCCTCAGCTTGTCTTCATTTCCATAGACGCAATACGAATCCTGGGCCAGGATATCCACGATCATTTTCTCATATGAACGGATATCCTTCGGGGTTACCGCCAGGACAGCATTGCGCTCTGCCTGCAGATCTTCGGCACTGGTGCCTTCAAACCAGTACTGCACGGCCATATTACCACGCTGGCGGGGTGTCATGGGCCGGTCCATGCGGGCAATGGTACCAATGATATAGCGAGTCATCTCGCTTTCGCCGGCTTCGAAAGTGCGCAGATACTCCGGAGTGGTATCATAATTCTCCAGGGTTTCGGTAAGATTGGGATCCCGGTAGGAACCAAAGTAGAACATACCGTTCTTGCTCAGGCTGGCCCAGCCACCATAGGCGCCACCTATAACGCGAACCTGGTTTCTGACATAATCCCGCGACAGGGCCTGGTTCATGACCCTCATCTTCCCATCGTACTGGTAGCCCAGTTTCTTGAAGTTATATCCCTGGACCACGTACTGCACCTTTGAGGCTGCCAGGAGCCCCTCATTCTTCTTCTCCAGGTTGAAACGCCAGGAGATGTAATCAACCTCCCTCTCCGGTAACAGCTTGGCATATGATTTAAGACCGGCTTTGAAATGGCGGAGGTCACTCTTATCACAGGTGGCGCTGGCCATGAGATTGTTCCTGGTGAACAGCAGTTCAGCCGTTTTTTGCAAACGCTCGATGGTCTTTGACGACTGTGAATCGAAATTCTCAACGAGATCGGTAACAAACCAGTAGTAGTCGAGACCGGAGGTATTCTCGCTGAAGGCACCGGCATTGCTGTAATAGGATTCCAGGCGGCTGATGGCATATCCGAGACCATTGCTTTTAACCTGGTTTTCCATCCGGGATTGATGTCTGCTGAAAACCTCCTTGAGACGATCCGCATCATCATAGATGCTCTGGGTGGTCATCTCGGCCAGCAATTCATACAACCTGTCCACCTTGTCGTTCATGGCCTTCCCGTAAACCACGAACTTGGGTACCAGCCTTGAGTCGTCCTCTTCCTCGCGGTAGCTGATCAGAAAAGTACTGTAACCACCGGTATTCAGATCAAAGGCCTTCTCCAGATCACCATAGCTGTAATTTGTGGTGTTCAGGGCCCCCATGGCTTCGGCCAGGAGCGCGGCGTAGGGCAGCAGATGCTTGGGTAAAACCCTGAGATCGTAATACTGGCGTGTGTAGACCACACCGCCGCTGAAGGTGTTGTGGTGCAGGTAGGGCACCTTGGCGGCCTTTCCCTTCTTCACGCTGAAATGCTCGGCTGTCGGATTGATGTCCGCTAGCGTCAGCAGTGGTATGGTGGCCAGGGCTTCGGCGCTATCCTCTTTCTTCTGCCGGTCCATGAGTTTCCGGGTGTCTGCCACCAGAACTGCTATACCAGCATCATCCAGACTGTTGCGATGCTGTTCCAGCTCGGCCTGGATGCGTGAGTTGTTCTGGGCTTCGAGGCCAGGCGTAGGTTCCATGGTCAAAAGCAGGGCATGGGGATTGTCCAGCAAATGCTTCTGGATGATCTTCTCCAGATATCCTCCGGCGATGGCCTTCTCCAGGCTGGCCAGCGTCTTCTCGTATTCGAGGCCCAGGAAAGGATCATCTGCCCAGAACCAGCCGCCGATGATCTGCCAGTTATAGTTCAAGCCCTTCTGGCTGTTATCGCCTTCCCGCATACGAAAGGCGATCTGATTCAGAGCCCCCTGCACAGCCTCTTTGTCAAGCCCGTTCTCAACGAGAGCGGCCAGAGCTCCATTCACTGTTTGCAGAAACAGCGCTTTATCCTCAATGTTGGCGTTCTGAACCTCCACCTGGAATATCATCTGCTGGAGATCATCCAGCATGGTGGTGACATCCCTGCCAACGTCGGCATCCTGGAGTGCCAGCCGCAGAGGAGCAGATTCGTTCCGCACCAGGACCTGCTGGAGGACCTGCAGGGCCAGATAGAGTTGACGGTCGGTGATCTCCCCCACCACCCAGCTGAGACTCAGGTAGGTCTGATCCTCAGGAGTCGCGTCTTCGGCAATGGAATAGGGTGCCGCATCCTCGCGCATGGCATCAAAAGGAGCCTGTTTGGGCATGGTGGGCAGCTTTCCGGTGATCTCATATTTCGAGAGGTATTCCCGATCGATGAATTCCAGCTCGCTGGCCAGGTCCGCATCACCGTAGAGCAGGATATGACTGTTTTCCGGGTGATAGAACGTACGATGGAAGTCGATGAAACTATCATAGGTCAATGTGGGAATATCAAAGGGATACCCCCCCGAAGAGAACCGATAAGGCGTATCTGGAAACAATCGTTTCATCATCTGGTGGTATAACTCACGACCGGGATTTGAGAATGCTCCCTTCATCTCATTGTAAACGACCCCCTTATAGCTCATATCGCCGTCGACGGACTCCAGATGATGGTGCCAGCCTTCCTGTTTGAGGATGTCCGGCTCGTCATAAATGAGTGGATTGAAAACCGCATCCAGGTACACATGCATGAGATTGAAATAGTCTTTGTCGTTCATGCTGGCCACCGGGTACATGGTGACATCATTACCGGTCATGGCATTGAGAAAGGTGTTCAGCGAACCCTTTGACAGGACGTCGAACGGGCTCTTCACTGGAAAATTGCTGGAGCCATTCAGGACAGCATGTTCCAGGATATGCGGTGTTCCCGCATTGCTGTTACAGATGGTCTTGAAGGCGATACTGAAGGTTTTATTGGGATCGTCAGCAGCGATCTTGAACAGCTTGGCGCCGCTTTTCTCGTGCTGGAAATACAGGCATT
Organism: uncultured Lentisphaeria bacterium; assembly: GCA_964454335.1. Taxonomy (GTDB): domain Bacteria; phylum Fidelibacterota; class UBA8477; order UBA8477; family JABMPR01; genus CAYVVT01. Next base: position 103,108 of record CAYVVT010000001.1, read on the forward strand.
CTGCGTTCACCTCATCGACGAAACGCTTTTCCAGCAATTTAAATCCATGCATGCTTTCACCTTCATCCACGGCCATGGCGGGGACCATGAACAGCAGGGCAAACATTGCTACGAGCAGAAGACGGGATCTCATTCTCTATTCCTCCATTTAAAAAAATCTAAAGTATCCAGGCGCACACGCGAGACCAGCACATTTGGCCGGACGGTGATAGAATGCGCTAAGAGTCATCATCATCAGCCTGGTGGACAACACCCAGCCGACCCCGGGTAGCCGCAATAATGATCAGTGCCACGACCCAGTAGGCCACCGTTTTGAGAATGTCAAAGTCGTGGTCGGCGTTGAAGATGTGACCCTCCCGGGGAAAATATCGAAAGATCACATTGGTGGCACCATGCAGCAGCATCACCGGGATGATATTTCTCCCGGAGCGGAAATAAAGCCATGTCATGATCATGGAAAGTGCGATGGCATAGAGGAAGAACCATTCCAAACCCTGATCTCCCCCGCCCCAGTCGTCCATGAGGTACAGGGGCAGGTGCCAGATAACCCATACGAGACCAACCACGGTACTGGCCAACATGGGATGGAAACGCTTGATCAGCGCCGGTGTGGCATAGGAACGCCAGCCAGGTTCCTCCTGCCCGCCTCCCAGCAGGGTGGTGAGAAGCATGGCCACCGGGTAGAGGAGCATGTCACTTGTCCAGGTGAATGCCGACTTGCCGCCGGCAAGCAGGAAGATCCCGTGATGGAGCAGGGCCATTCCCAGGGGGATCAACAAGGCCGCCGCCAGATACCAGAGCCAGTTTAGGCGGAGCCTGAAATTGGATCTCAGCCAGCCAGCGAGTGCCGGGCGCCCGCCTTCACGGTGCAAGAGCAGCATCGCAGCGGCCCAGGGACCGAAACTGCCGATCAGGAGGACCGGTGTGTGATAAGCTTCAGGAAGCCAAAGCGTTGCCGGGATCCAGAAGATCCAGCTGATCAGACAGGCAAGAACAAAGAATAGCCAGGGACCGCCACGGGCGATGGATGTGGATGAATGCACAGGATCCCTCCTCCGGGATGGTGTTTCGTGGCGGCGTTATAATATCACAGGTTTTTTCGTAAATGGTAGACTACATCGAAGGTGCATTCCGGTGGACACCACATTTCGTGTGCGCTCATGTCGATCTCATAATAATCCGTATGGATCTCCACATGGCCCTCGTAGGTAGAGGAATCGTAGTGTATCTCTTCCGAACACTGCACAGAATAGTGGGATCTGAAACTAAGCTCGAGATCCGCGCTCACCTCGCCCAGGAAGATCAGATCAGTACTGGCCGAATCCCTGATATCCATGACGCCGTCATTGTGAACAGTTATGCTGTAAACGACATCACTTGAAATTTGGTCCTCACCACCAATGCTGCAACCGCCGGTCTGATAGATGGTCTGGGTTCCATACCATACACCGCTGAGCAAGGTGAGATCCTCCAGCGTCTCCTCAGGTCCGGTGCAGGCCGCCAGCAGAACGACAGCCGGGATCCACCAGGGCTTCCACTCAGGCGTATGCACGATTGATGAAATTTCCCAGATAGCGGGACTTGATCTGATCGTTGGCCATGACCTGTTTGACCGGTGGCAACTTGAGAATGGCCCCCAGGACAGCAGCCAGGGCGCGATGACTCCAGAGGACGTGGTTGTCGAAGATCAGGTTCTGCAAGACGCCACGCTCGATGGCCATCATGACGTTCCGGTGAACGCCATTGACGGGTGTGATCACGCGGTCCGGCCGGGACTCCAGGTGGATGTTTTCCTTGCTGCAGGCCCGGGCACATAAAGCACAACCCAGACAGACGGCGTCATCCAGTTTGGCCTGTTTCATTTTTGGGCGCCGGGGATCGTTTGCTGACACGAGGGTCATTGCCTCAACGGGGCATACATTCACGCACCGGCCGCAACCGTTGCATTCACTCTCGTCAACAACCGGAAGGAAATTGGTGGTATGCACGGGATTCATGATGGCAAAACGCCGGGCCGCGGTCATGGCTTCACAGCAGCAACCGCAGCAATTGCATAGGAAGTTCACACCGTGCTTCGCGTTCTCGCCGAACTGCACGAGATCGTGGTCATGAGCATTCTGCAGCAGATCGAGGCCCTCTGCCGCATCTACCCGCCGCGCATGGCCATGCTTCACCAGCGAGGCAGCGGAATTCCCGAAGGTCATGCAAATATCCATGGGGGCGCCGCAAGCCTGGTCCAGGTGCTGTTTCTTGTGGCGGCAATAGCACATGCCTACGGCACGGAACCTGGCATTTTTGATAATCTCGCTGGCGCGCTCGTAATCCAGGACGTGTAGGGAATTCTCCTCAGACAGCGCCGGTTCATGGACAAAGGTGCGGCCAAGCTGTGTATCACCACGGGTAAACAGTTCCCGAACGAAGTCCTCTTCTGTGTTGAGGTATTGATAGAAAAGTTCGCTGAGTGCCTGTTGGTCGATGTCATCGCGAATGCGCATGAGCGAAAACTCGAAGAATCCCGCCATGGGGGGAGGCAGGGTATAGGTTGATTTTCCATTGCGCTCGATATCCACCAGGATGGCACGCCCCGCCAGAGCGTCCAGGATTTTCCGGGCTTCATCGGGATTCATCTTCCAGCATCGGGCGGCGGTATCAACCGTGAAGGGCTTTATGGGCAGCAGGGCCACCAGGCCGGCTTCTTTTTCCGAGAACAGCATCTTCAGGATCTCGAAGAGGGTTTCGGAGGCTGGGGCGCCCTGGGGTGTGCGGTTCAGGCGGTCCACAAGACCGGAATAAGCATTTTTCAGGGTGTGATGGGCCATACGAGTACTCCAGCAGATCGAATTCAGATTGTTATAGTAGTATCTCCATACTTCCGCTGCAGACGGGTCAGTTCCTCTTTCAGCTCGGCCACGATTGCAGCATGGCTTTGATCATTATACAGGTTGTTCAGCTCGTGTGGATCCTGCTCCAGGTCGTACAGCTCCCAAACATCCACGTCATGATAGAAATGGATCAGTTTATAGCGCAGGGTGCGGACGCCGTAGTGCCGTTTGACATCATGCCAGCCATGGGGATATTCATAATAATGGTAGTATACGCTGTTGCGCCACTCACCCACGGCGCTGCCGTTAAGCAATGGGCGAAAGGACTCCCCCTGGATCTCACCTGGGGCGGTTATCCCCGCATAGTCCAGAAAGGTGGGAGCGAAATCGAGATTCAGCACCATGTCATCGGAAACCTGCCCGGCCGGTATTTCCTGCGGATAGCGGACCACAAGCGGCATACCCATGGACTCTTCATACATGAAGCGCTTGTCATACCAGCCATGTTCACCGAGATAGAAGCCTTGGTCTGAGGTATAGATCACGATGGTGTCACGGATGAGCTGTTCCTCGTCCAAGTAATCCAGTAAGCGACCGATGTTCTCGTCTATTGACAGGATGCAGGCCAGATACTCTTTCATGTAACGCTGGAATTTCCACTCCAGCAACTCCCGGTCTTCTAGTCCAGCCTCCTTAAACTCTGCGTTCAGTGGATCATAATAGGCATCCCAGGATGCTTTCTGCTCCGGGGTGAAGCGTTCGTAAGTGTTTGACCAGTTCTCTGCATCCCTTTCAGCGTAATTCACATTTCCGCCGCTTCCTGTCTCAATGTCAAATGATTCAGGGTGCAGCTTCAGATCAAAGGACAGATACATGTCGTCGATCCGCATGTCTGCCGCCCCTGCGGTGGTTTCCCGGGTTTGATAATCGTCGTAAAAGGTTTCCGGCAAGGGGATCTCCACATCATCGAAAGCACGCAGGTGCTTGATGTTGGGCATCCAGTTGCGGTGGGGGGCTTTGTGGTGGACCAGCATGCAGAATGGCCGGGAGCTATCCCGGTTCTGAAGAGTTTCCAGCGCCATGTCGGTGATGATATCGGTGGTATAACCCACATATTCACGCTTTTCGCCATTCTCGGTGAACAGGGGGTTGTAGTAACGCCCCTGGCCCTTGAGGATCCGCCAGTCATTGAAACCGGTGGGCTCGGTCTTCAGGTGCCACTTTCCCAGAATGGATGTGTGGTAGCCGGCCTTCTGCAGCAGTTTCGGGAAGGTCATCTGGCTGCCGTCGAATTCATCCCGGTTGTCCCTTAAGCCGTTGAGATTGCTGTATTTACCGGTAAGCATGGTTGCCCTGCTGGGGGCACAGATGGAATTGGTGACAAAACTGTTTGTGAAGCGGACGCCCTCATTGGCGATGCGATCTATGTTCGGGGTTTGGATGAACTGGCTACCATAACTGCTGATGGCCTGTTCCGCATGATCGTCGCTCATAATAAACAGGATGTTAGGAGGTTTTGAACCCATGCCGCAATTGCTGAGCCAGCCAGGCAGGCTCATGGCGGCTGCGCCAAGACCGGCTGTTTTGATGAATTCACGTCGGGTTGGGGTCATTCTCCCTCCTTTTCGGACCGGTTCAAGGCAGCAAAAGGACTTTCTGTGTGTGTAAATATGTCTCTGTTTGCATTTGGATGAAATAGATACCTGGACTTAGCAGCCGACCGGACGCATCGAGAGCGGTCCATTGCAGCGAATAGTCCCCGGGGTGGCCGGGACCATCGAACAGGATATGACGCTGCGATCCCAGCACATCAAAGACCCGGATCTGGACCTTTTCAGGCTGTCCAAGGGCAAATTTGACCTGGGTGCTGGGATTAAAAGGGTTTGGAAAACAAGGATAAAGCGCTGTTTCTGAAGGGGTTATCCCTGGTACCCTGGTGTAGCTGGTGGTGTTCGACGAGCCTGGTGTAGGTGGGTCCAGAAGCCCCCATTGGTTGCCCGCGTCGGGGATTCTGGCGTATGCAACATCTGTTGTTTGCGCTGGAAAGCTAATGCTGTCAACGATTGTAGCGCCATCACCCCCAACAAGGGCCAAATGCTCCCCATCCCCGTCTAATTTGAAATTGGTGTGGATTCCGGTTTGGCCTTCATCATTGTCGCACCAAACGACTAAATAGGTGGTCGGACTAATCTGCAGACCCCCGGGGAAGCTCCATTTTGTCAGATTTGCGGGATCGTCGGTTAAATGGAGCCCACTTAAAGAGATAACAGCATCAGTGGGATTGTAGATCTCGACCCAATCGTCATACTCGCCGAGCGGGTCGGGGTTGCTGGCCTGGTTGATTGCCAGCAACTCGTTGATGACCAGATGGCTGTTCACCACCTCGACAACCTCAAGTGAGATGAAGTCATTGCGGGGATAGACCATACCCTGACCAGTGAGGTCGAGCGCAACGACCTGGAAGCGACCATGGCCATGGTCCCCCAGTGGAGGTATAATGCCGACCCACCGGTCGGACAAAGTCACGTTCTGAGTGCTGACCACGGGGCTGTAGACCATGGGATACTCCAGGATCACTGTGAGCTCTCCGGGGTGAAATGCGATGGTCAGTCCATCAAGCCCCAGTGATCCGAATGCTGCCGCGTGCACAATGATGCTATCGTCTGGTGCCGGATGTTGCGGTTCCCACCAGACATCATAGACAATAGGATCAGCGCCAGTGTAGCTCAATTGGGGTCCGACTGAGGCCATTCTTAAGTTAACGAACTCCATGAGACCGCGTTTTACATGCTGATTTTCGTAGTGCTCGATACTGTAGGAAGCGTGGAAATCATCCATGCTAAAGCCATAGTCCAGGACCCGATACAGGTCTTCTTCGGCCCAGGGCGTGATCAGGCTCTTCAGGTCCAGAAGTTCAGCGTCCCACAGGGATAGATCCAGGATGTTGTCGCGGATGAATTCGATGAAATGAGTATACAGGTCCCGGTACTGTTCATTCTCCATGAGGCGTACAGCCAGGGGGCGGGGTGTTGGGGGGTTGTCAAAGTTGGCAAAGACGTACGGGTTCACCTCAGACCATTCGATACCGAACCAGTCTATGCTGAAAGTATTGTCATAGTCGTAGGGTATCCAGTGGAAGCGGTCGATGGAAGGCTCATGATACAGATAAAAGTTATTTCGCAGGAACCAGTAGTCATCCCAGCCGCCTAATAAAACATTCATGGCGAAATACTTTAAAACTTCATCCACCAGAAGGATGCTTTCCAATGAATCGGCCAGGTCCTCAGCAGGCGTGTTGTTCACAAGGGAGATAAGCCGGGCCAGCTGGCTGAAATCATATTCATCCGTATTGGTCTTCAGGTCGTAGGGGCGATCGCCATCGATCCAAGGCCAGTAACTGGCTGGGTCTGGCCCGCGGTAGTCCAGATCGGCAGGCCAGAGACATTTCCAGAGATTCCCGCTGGGATCCTCATAGTGGTTCTCAAGGAATTCATCGTCGATGTGCTCGACATTGATGTATAGACCGAAGTACTCGTCATTGATGTACAGTGCTGCATGAGAGGCTGCTGAGGCGGTCAGACCGAGTTTATGGAAGTGATCCCAGCACAGCTTGCTGCGAATGATAGACGGGTCATTGTGCTCGCCATTGAGATTTATCTTGTCCACGCCATAAAACTGCCTTCCGGGGACGAAAGTATTGAAGGAGATCTTGAAGGATTTCTTCGCAGAAGTCCTTGATGTATTGCCCCTGAGCCGGAAACCAACCGAATCGATGGTCTCGTCGATATGGATATTCGTGAATTGAACACTGGCAATGTGCTCCGAGTCGCTATGGACATTCTCATACATCCAGGTGAGATCCTCCGGAGCGACGGAAACCTGAATAATAGCCACCTCACTGTCGTCATATAGGCGCCAGGACTCGCTTCCATGCAGAGTGCCGACCAATCCGAGCAACGCTAGTGTTACCACCGTTCTGAGCATGTTAATATAAAGGTAGCAGTAAATTTTGGCCTTTCCAAAGACTAACATAGACAACAGTTGTTGTGTGAATATATCAGGTGCCGAGACATGCATGTACCATGTTTCGTACTGTGGTTTGGCACTTGCCGAAGCCGGCACAGTTAGAAAATGGGCATATTTACCTGGAACCAGGTCAAAAAGGTGAACACATCAGCAGAAAGACCCCGGCCGTTCCCTCACCATGCAGTGGGTTGCTGCAACGGTGGAGACCACCCAGGAAGACCGGACCATGGTTCTGTATGCCGACCCGCGGTCCAGCAGGAAGGATTGGATCTAGGCTCGCCGAACGGTCTAATCGGTGTCCAAAGTTGAACCGAAATTCGCTGTCTTGAAAAAAATTCATCTCGCCAGAAGGATCAAATTGAAAAATCAGCAGAACGGAAGGTCGAGATCGACAATTTTGACCAAAAGGACAGGCAGAAAGCAGGGAGAACACTGGCGAGTAGAACAACGAATACCGGACGGACGGTCACCCACGAATGCTTGAGTCATGGCAAGTACTGAGGTTAACAAGGAATATTCACTACAAAAAGTGCGGGTAAGTGTGGTTGTGCCAAAATGGCCTACTGTGAGAAGGGCTAACAGAGAAATTGTCCAGCAGGATGGACAATAGAAAGGCAACACCTGTTGGGTGTGTGCGTTGGTCAGATGGAAATGAACGAAATTTGCGGAAGAAGGACGAGGTAAAGACTACCAACCCTGTTCGTTAGCGATCTCAAGCAGGCGTGAATAAAGAGCGGGATGAAGGTCATATTTCTTGAAAACCTTGAGCACATCACGATCCAGAAGCAGGGTTCGTAGCCGTTCATGCCGTTCCATGTCACGGTCTGAAGGCAAAATGCCTTCCGCCATGCTCTTGGCTTTGTTCTGAGCGCTCATGATCTCGGTATAAACGGTATTCAACTTGGCGTTATCCTGAGGAAGAGCGAAGAAGTGTTCAGGCTTTAGATCGGTTCCTTTCAGATAAGCTGAGAAATCCTTGTGAACATAGCGGATTTCACCAGAGAAACAGATGATGTGGTACCAATCGTCTTCCTGATTGGCGAAAACGAAGATCTGACCCTTGGTGCCCTGGCCCACACTGGTTGTGTTCAACTCAGGACCTGTGCGGATGTTTACGACATTACCTGTAACTTCGACATAATCAGTGGCCAGCAGGGGATAGACCAGGACAAAGATCAAAAGAGCGGTGAAAGCAGTGTGTATTCTCATAGCGCGACTATGTTAAGATTTTTGTAGTAGAAGAACAGACAGATAAGGATGATGATACTAAAAATCTAGCCGAAACGCATCGATCGCATGGAAGTGCCCCCCAGGGCAAGTCGTTCGGTATAGAACCGGGGCTTCTCCCCTGGATCAGCACAGCCCAACACGCAAAGCAGGGGATAATAATGATCGGGAGTAGGGACGGACAGCTCTGAACCGGGCAGAGAACTGTAATCAAGAACAGAAGAATCGTCACGACCCTCAAGAGCCTGTGCGACTGCAAGATCAAAATCCCGCGCCCAGGTATAGACATGGTCATCGAAGCGTAGCATACGCAGGTTGTGAACGATATTTCCCGAACCAAGGATCAAAACGCCCTGATCTCTGAGTTCACGGAGTTCACAACCAAGCTCATAATGATACTGTGGTGCCTGGTGGTAATCGATACTCAGTTGCAGAACGGGAATATCTGCAGCAGGATACATCGGTTTCAAGACGGACCAGCATCCGTGATCAAGACCCCAGCTCTCGTCAAGCCCCAGGGTGGTTTTCGTAATGCCCGCCATTATCTCCAGGGCTAACTCCGGGGAACCGGGAGCAGGATATTGCTGTGCGAACAGCTCCGCGGGAAAACCACTAAAATCATGGATGGTCCGGGGCTGCGGCATTGCAGTAACAGCCGATCCCCTGGTGAGCCAGTGGGCGGAGATGCACAAAATAGCCCTGGGACTGGGAATCTCCTTTGAGATCACACGCCAACTGCGGGAGAACTCGTTGTCCTCAATAGCGTTCATGGGGCTGCCATGCCCGAGGAACAGGACGGGCATCCGGGTAGATGGTGTCATAGAAGGATTCTACGGAACCAAGCCGGAACTGTTCCGGCAAATATGGTGATCAACGCAAAAGGAGCATTTTCCTGGTGGCAATGTTCCTTCCGCTTGCCAGTGTATACAGGTATAAGCCTGAGCTTGCTGGCTGTGACCACTGATCCAGTTGTGGAAGAATGGTATGCCTGTGGCCAGGGAATCCTCGATGAGCGCCGAATGCTCTTAGAAATTATCCATGACCATACCGGGTGTAGCCTCAGGGATCACACTACGGACAATCAAGCCCCAGACCCATCTTAGAAAGTGTTGAGGAGTTCTTATTCTCCAGGCCCGGAATACAGGACCGGGTAGATGCTTTCGCCAAAAATACCCACATGGGCATCATAGAACAGGGTGATATCATCCCGGGTGAAAGGGTGTTTTGCGTCTGGATCGTCACTCAATCCGCCGAAGTAATTGGAACTGTAGGTGGCCAGGGAGGAATCACTGCGTACGATGCGAACAGGATGGACGCCGGCCTTCAGCGCGGCAATGATATCGGAGTCGGCATCGCCGTAGAACAGGTCCAGACCCAGCCGTTCCATGTGATGGTGTTTGGTGGTATAGCGATATTCGCCCAGGGATTCCTTCGGGCTAAAGAACAGGTTTTCATCCACCTTTACGGGAAATCCAACCACCTTGCTGAGATATTTCGCCAGGGCCTTGCCCTTGTCGGAATGACGTGCGGTAATGAAATAGACCTTATGGCCGTTTGCGTGAAAGTACTGAACCAGCTCAAGCACTGGACCGATCACACGTGCATACCTTGCGGTATTGCTGTTGGCCCAGGCGAAGACAGCGTGGGGATCATCCATTTCAACGGGCATATTGTCAAAGACTTCCCGCACATACAGGATGGTGTCATCCACATCGAAACCCACATGCAGTTGACCCGGCTGGGCACAGGCCATGGAAACAAGAGTAAGAATGATCAGCATATGTTTAGCCATGATTTGAAGTCCTCCTGGTCATGGTGAAATATCCAATAAGCTACAGGGCAGGTGTGGTCACGCATGCCCGGAGTAAAGGTAATTATGAAAGGTCGTTTTACTTGAGGAGTGTTGTCCGGATGACCTGGACGACACCGTTCACCTTGAGACTCACAAGATATGAACCTGTAGGCAATTGCCCTGCATTCCAGGCGAGTTCGTGCTGACCAGCAGGATACTCGCCTGCCGCCAGCGTTTCCACAAGACGGCCCCGGTGATCGTGGACGCTGAGCTCAACGATCTCTGACGATTCTAGCGAGAAACTGATCCTGGTCAAAGGATTGAAAGGATTGGGATAGGCCTCATACAAATGAAAACCGCCCGGTGTTGCCACATACACTTCGCCAGGATCGGACGAGACCGCGATATCCTCTTCGTTGAAGAATGTATAGCCCACACCACCCTTGTCGAACCAGGACACACCCAGGGAATACTTGTTGAACATGTAGGCATAGCCGTTCTGACGTGCTGGATCATGTACGATGGGATCGCCGTCATCATCGAAGCCGGCCAGCATCATGAGGTGACCGGAATACAGGGGTGGACCCACAGACATGACCACTCTGCCGCCGGCCGCTAAGGTGTCGTAGGCTTCACTCCAGGTGCGGTAGCGGGTTACGGCACCATCCACGCCAAATTCAGCCGCATTCTGAACAGCCCGGGGCCAGATCCCGAACAAGCCCCAGTAGCTGTCGTAATTGTCCTGGGCAAAATCCAGGGCATCTACCTCAATATCATAACTGCGCAGGGCCAGACAGGTTGAGGTAGGAGAGCAGATGCTGCCACCGATATCCGGGTCGACATTGTACTGACAGACAAATGTCGTAGGGATGAAGATCTCCGGGGGATCGTCGTTCAGGATCTCAACGAAATCGGCATTGTCCGTGGTACGCTGGTCGCTGACAAAGAAGCTGAGCTTGTCCAGCAGGGGAGAGGGGTCGTTGGCGGCAGACCTCTTGAACTGGACACGGAACTGCCACACCGAGGTGAAGTTCTCAAGGACCACATAGTCGTAATCGATCTCCCCGCCACTATAGCTGGTTGACCCATAGGAGCTCCAGATATAATCCTGCCAGTATCCAACAGTAAGCCAGGGCGACCAACCGGCATTCCAGGGAAAGCGCATCTCCACCTTGAAACCGCTGTCATCCTCGAAGGCCATCCCGTTCCACGAGGGCAAGCCCCTGTCGAATGGGGACGTCGACGTATCCGGCATGAACACGACATAACCGTAATTGTCATCATCCACCAGCTGGAGATGCTTACCATCCGCACTCAGAACGATATCCTCATTATATTCAATGCGCTCCCAGAGTTCGGTCGTGGTGCGTACATAATGTTGATCGGGATGGAACTGAGCTGCGAGCGGCAGGACCAGGAGACTGAGAATGACGATAATTTTAAACATGGGACCAATATAGGGGAGAACAGTACACAGGGTAAGAAGTTAGTAAGAAATATTTATTAACGATTTTACCCCCGTGGCCCTGATTTCCAGTTTCCAGTTTCCAGTTTCCCGTTTCCAGTTTCCAGTATCAAGTCTCCCCAACTCACTTCCGCTTCACATCCTTGTTCCGCTCAACAACCTCCTGGGCATTCATCGTGGCAAAGGCATGCATGGGATCGATCTCCTTGTAGAACGAGATGATGAATCGGCCGATGGACCAGACCTGTCGGGTGTCGATGGAGGTCTCGGGATTGGCGGTGGCCTGGTTGATGGCGCTGGAACCCTCCTTCCAGGGCTGTTCCCGGGTAGCCAAATTCACGTCCTCCTCCAGATAGCTGCTATCAGCCCAGATGATGAAATAGGGATAACCCAGTTCCAGGGCAAGCTCGGCGCAGCGCAGCAGTGTATACTCTTTCACCTGGGCCTGACCGACATTTGGATTACCACGAAAGGTGACCTCATAACGACCGTCCTCAAGCTCGACGTCACTGTACCCACCCAAGGGCCCCAGGGCCTGGTAGGGAGTGGCGCATTGGACAAGGAGGAAGACCAAAGGAAGAATAAAGAAAAGCGAGACGGTGAACAGTTTGGTGCGTTGGTTGATTGTCACGACAAGCTCCTTATCTCGGTTTGCTGGCGCGTAAGGTGAACATCAGGGGTAATTTACCTTTCAGGTGGGGCATATGGTACCAGCCATCGCTCAGCGCTTCCATGTCCGGCAGCATCTTGAAGAACAGGCGCTCATGTTCCTGAAAGGAGTCGATCTGCAGCCCTGAACGCAGCAGCGCTGTGAGGATCTCGCTCATGGACCAGCTCCATTCGCGCGTACCGCTGTTGGGTATATAGTTTTCATCAGCATAATCAGGATCATCGTCGTCCCATGCAAGAGGCTCTGGAGTGTTGAAATAGGGATGGCTGATCCTGCCAGGGATCTTGTCATCATAGATATTGAGGATCGGGTGACTCTCCATGATATAGAAGGTGCCGCCGGGTTTTAGATAGCTGGCGATGATCTGCCCCCAGGCACCGATGTCCTTCAACCAGCAAAGAACACCACGTGAAGTATAAACGATGTCAAACTGCGTATCCAGTTTAGCATGCAGGTCATACAGGTTGCTCTCGATGAAGGTGGCCGCCAGCCCCAACTCCCGGCTCAGCTCATCTGCGATCTTCAGCGATTCCCGGGAAAAATCAACCGCAGTTACCCGGGCACCCTGACGGACCCATGAAAGACTGTCCGTACCGATATGACACTGGAGATGCAGCATGCTTTTGCCGCTGACCTCACCCAGTTCAGTCAATTCCAGCTCATCCAGAGAGATACCGCCGTCCCGCAACGACTGTACCTCGGTATAGGCCTTCAGGTGGACAGGGGCGAGTTCGTCCCAGTAGGCTTGATTGATACGTTCTGGATCCTGCATGGGTGGAACATATGGGGAATTCTACAGGAATCAAGCATGCGGTTATTGTGAACGAAAGGATTTCGGTCCACTTCCAGTGTTGCATCGCTCTTTAACGTGGAACATCTTGTGCCGGAGCATTCATGGCACGACATCTTATCATCCTGACCCCACTCATTCTCTGGTTCTGCGAGCAGGCCCAGGTTGAGTTGGAGCCCTTCCCGCTGGAAAGCAGGATCGCAGTGAAGATCGAACAGCTGCATCTCTGCGAGACGGGCTGTGAACCAACTACCTATCTGACCCTGACCACTGACGTAGTATATGGCTGCCTGAACTACTGGATCAGCTCTGAATATGATCTGACCTGGGACCAGATGACCATCGATGTCGATGGCATCCTCCCTCCAAGCGGCTGCCTGACTGCTGTCGGTCCGGCAACCAGCGGCTGGGTGATCGATCTGACCCCCGGTGAATACAAACTTGATATCACGTATCTGGATAGTGTCGATCACTATACGCTTGATGTCACCGACACCCTCATCACGGTGGAAGAAAGCACCCACAGTTTCAGCTATCCCGCATTTGATGAGTTCTATCTCAATCGGGATGACGTTCTATCATGGGGCTATGAGTCGGATACCACCAACCAATGGGTGGAGGACCTCATCGAGGGACAATTACAGGGTGTTACCGAACTCCAGGAACTTGCCATCCCGGACAGTGCCGGCGGTGCCTTCTTTGAGGGCTTTGAGTCCGTCCGGACCTTTCGTGAACATTCAGACAGCAGCCGCTACCTGAATTTCAGGGTGATGCAGTACGAGCCCGATATCACCCTGGAGGAGATCGGTCTCTTCCTGGATGCGCTTAAACCGGCCCTGCCTGACTCAGGCGCTGCAATCTATCTTGAACTAAGGGATTACTGGGGCGAGCGATACCGGCTCTGATCAGATAGGACGGCTGGACCTGGATGATCATCAGGGTATTGCACTATGCCTGCCGGCAGTTTCAAGTTCCCAGTTTCAAATTTCAAATTTCAAATTTCAGGACTCCAGATCCATAACCCTACTTTGCCTCCCGGTCTTCCTGCATGAGCCCGAAGACATTGCCTTCAGTGTCCTTGCAGTAGGCCAGCCAGCCCACGCTGGGGACGGCGCTGCGGGGACGTATAATGGAGCCGCCATGAGCCTCAACAGCAGCACATGATTCATCAAGATCATCTACGTCGATAGTCAGCTCTAAGCCGGTATCGGTATCCTGTCGCCGGGCCATGCCACCATCGATACCGGGCTTATCCGGATCACCGGTCCTGATGAGCCAGTACTCCATGGGACCCTCCCATTTTTCGACGATCCACCCAAAGGCACGTTCATAGAATGCGATGGCCTTTTCTGGATTGTCTGCCGGCAGTTCAAAATGTGTTATCCTGGACATGGTGATCCCTCCTCGTTTTGACTCCGTTACCCCGTATAGATTTCCGTCAGGGCGATGATATTGCCTTCGGTGTCTGTAAACCATGCGCTCTTGATACCACCCATATCGGCTATACCCTTTGCATCGGTAAGACCCGCGTAAACCTCGAAGGAGACATTTGCGGCCTGCAGGGCAGCCGCTGTACCTGCAAAGTCAGCCACCTCGAACCCTAGCACGGTGTGTTCCGCCTTGCTGGCCTCGCGTTCATAGATTAGGATGGATGATCCCACGCCGGTTGTGAGCGCAACAGCTCCCTCCATCTCCATCTGTACCTCCAGACCCAGTATTTCAGTGTAAAAACCCTTCGCACGATCAAGGTCTGAAGCAGCCAGAGATGTGAAGGTCTTGCTATTCTTCAAGGACATGATTGTCTCCTATTGTGTGGTTGTGATTGATTGATGACCAATCAGGTCACAATATGGAGGCAGAAGCAGGCCGGGGCAAGGGGGGAATTAACCAGAAGCAGGAGACAGAAGGCTAGTATCGTTCGATGCCAAAGTAGGCATAAGCCTCGAGCAAAAGATCGATGTCTGTCCAGACACCTTCGATGATCCTGGGATCCTTACCCGGGGCTGCAAAGCAATAACCCCAGGGGACGCCAGACAAAGAAAACTTCTCCACGTCGCCGATGAGGTCCAGGGAACAGGTCTCAAAATAGTGATATTCGATTCCCTCCGCCTCAATGGCCTGGGATACAAGTTCCAGATGATGGAAATAGTCAGGCAGGACCTCTGCAGCGTCTGAACTCGCTTCGACAGAATCCGGGCAAAGGACAGCCAGGAAGACTGGTCCCGCCACCTCAAATTCGTCTTCAAGGGTCAGGTCCTGAGACATTGCAGTTACAAAGGCAGAGACCAGGAAAACAGGGACGAAGATATGTTTGATCAGTTGCATGGCACTGTCGTCAGGAGTCCTGGTACTCGGGGTGCTTCGCGATAAACCTGTCCAGGGTGCGATTGGAGGCCAGGGCGACCCGTTTCCTGAAACTCCGGTTCCAGCCCAGGACGAGACCACCCAGTCCCAGGGCCTGCCGGGACCATCTCCAGAAGCTAAAATCATCCTGGTGATGGATGATCAGTCCGTCCTTGAACTCAAACTCCGCGGTGATACGGTTCAGTACCACCCGGTCCGTGGCGCCAAAGGTGTAGAGGGCCTGCCAGTTGGCCCGGGCACCCTTGATGGTCGCCTCTACAGCCACAAGCTTGATCGTCAGATCCGGGGC
The DNA here is from genome assembly GCA_964454335.1 of uncultured Lentisphaeria bacterium. GTDB lineage: Bacteria > Fidelibacterota > UBA8477 > UBA8477 > JABMPR01 > CAYVVT01. The sequence continues at coordinate 118,553 of CAYVVT010000001.1, forward strand.
ACCGGCACACAGCATGTGCCACATGGCAAAGACACGCTTACCCTGGAGGATGAAGAGCTCATCCCGGAACTGTATATCCGGATGATAACAAGCATTCATGGCAACATGGTCCCGTTCCCCGAAAGCGCTGTAAAAACGCTTCACTGTTTCGACGGGATCGCTCAAACCTGGATCTCCTTTTTAACGATGTTGACAAACCTAGTGGTGGAAATATAGCGATCAGCCAGCAGTCGGCCATTATAGCTGAGATTGAAAACGCCGTAAAGTGAAGGCGCCTGCTGTGCTTTTTCAGCGGTGTCGATCTCAATGATGGTGGGCTTCAATCCGTGTTCCTTCAGAAAGGGCTCCACCTCTCGAATGAAGCGGGAAACCCAGGGGCATTGATTTGAATAAAGGATGTTCAAGCCCTGATAGTTTTCCAGGCGTGATTGCCAGTCCTTGATCCGGGGCAGGGGACCATCTTTGAATGTTTTGACCAGCAACTGGTCTTTTCCGGATTCCGCCACGGCTCGATATCCATTCTTCTCGAACAGCGCCCTGGTTGCCATGAAGGCGTTTTCACTGGTCATCACCGCAACTCCCAGCTTGTCGGCTGAGTCTGCATCCACGGCCTCCAGAAGCATGGCACCAAGACCCTGGTTGCGATACTGTTTACCGTTGGTCCACAGGCAGTGAATGAACATGTAGCCGGTGGCATTCACCGGCCGCCAGCAGAACTCACCGGGTATATATTCTACGAACCCGACAGCCTTCTTTTCACCTTTCACATACAGCAGTTTTATCCGCAGACCATCGAGAAACTGTTTTTGATACCAGTCAACCTTGGTATGAAATGTCTCCTGTTTCGGGTTGATAAAGCACACCGTGTAGGGGTGCTCGGCAATATTCTCGGATGTTACATCAACGATTAGGGTTTCCACGGTTTCAATTCTTGCGTTTGGTTGGTTTAAAGCTTTCCAGGCGTTGAATATACCATTCCGGAAATCCGTATTCCCGTGCCGGTTTCACAATGCGGTCAACATAGGCGCCTTCTGTAGATGAAGCCGCAAGCTCCGGTGCGATATAGCAGAGCGCAGGCCTGAACTCTCCATCCAGAGTATCCACTAGAACGGCTTCCGGCAGATACTTACCGCCGAGGACGTGTTCTGCATGAGCATAGAGTCGTTCCAGCTCCGCATGGCTGGCCCGCACTATAATGCCATAGACAGAGTCTGTATCAGACGGGACCAGGTTTGCAAGCGGCTGTATAATGATGTCGAAACCATTCAATCTGGCTATAGCGAAATCCTCCGGCATTAGGTCAACCTCCTTGAGCACATCAAGGTTGATATAGGAACCATAGAAGAAGACCCAGACCTTATGCGTGGACATCAGACCTCCTCAGGATTCTCGGGCCTCCTCAAGATAATCGCACTCCAGTATCCAGGTCATCGTTCACTATCTTCAACCAAGCTTTTTCAGCATGGTGATGGAATCGCCCTGGTTCTCGACGGCCTCAAAACCAAAACGTTCATACAGTCGCCGGGCCGGATTCACCAGATCGACACTCAATGAGACCGCGGTGTATTGTTTCCTGGCGTCTGCCAGTATCGCTTCAAGCAGCTGGGTACCGATGCCCCGGCCCCGATGTTCCGGCAGCACGGCAATTGAAAGTTCAGGTGTTGCATCGTTGACAAAACCGTAGCCGGGACCGTCAACAGGGAATAGCCGCATCCAGGCTGCACCAATGTGTTCATGCTCATCAAGAGCTTTAAAACCGGCATCGCCCTCACGACCCCAGTCCGCCACGTAGCGGGCGATCTCTGGTAACTGGACTGTATCTCGTGGATAGGGCTCATCACCCTCAGGGACATAGAGGGCCAGGTAAAGCATCTCCCAGAGCAGGGTTTCATCATAGGTACTGAGGGGTTGGATGTTCAAATTCATGCTGTTTACCCTAAACAGGATATTTTCTTCTGGTATTATCCAAAAGGTAGGTGGGATTTACGGGATAAACAGGATATCTGATTGAAGATCATTCCTAGCGCAGCTGGTCGGGACTCATTCAAGGGCACAACAGCTGATCATGCCCGATGACGCTTGCCGCATCCCTACCGATTTCGCGGAACAGGCCTTTCAGTCAGTTCTGGATTCGAGCGTCAAATTTCTGTTGCAGGCTCAGGTGATCCAGATGGCTTGATAATCAACGCGACAACCAAACCAACACAGGTCCACAGAGCTATGTCGTAGATGGAGACCAGCAGGGCATCACTGAACTGATAATCGCCGATATTGAAGCTCTCCAGGTCCTTGAACAATGCTAGAAGTACGCCGATTCCGGTGTAGAACAGGACCTTGCAGACGTAAGAATCTAGCACCCGCTCGTTGGCAAAGGACAGCAGCCACGCCGCCATAAAGGAGCTGGCGATATACAGCAAGAAACCGAACAGCATCAGATTACCCGCCGCACCATGGCCCAGGCCGCTGTAACTGACACTGAACACAGGCTTATCAGGGGGAAAGCCCTCCTCGGGAATGACCTCTGGATTGAAGACGTAGCGTCCCGGTTCGGTGATGTGCTCGGTGAGCAGAGCATAGACCTCACGCTCCGTTTCGATCCGGTCCATGTTGATGCCGACGTTAAAACGGAAGATGCCGTTCACCATAAAGGTCCAGACCATGATGACGATTACACCCAGGAAGCCGGCGACGATGATTCGCTTTGTCATGATAGATTCCCCCGTGTTGAAAGGTTGGTTGTAAGGTAGGACTAGATGAGGGGCGTGGAAAGGATTCAGGAGCAAGAAGCAAGGGCCAGACTCGTTGCCTTGAAACTGTTCAGGTTAAACAAGCCATTCATCCCAAACTCCAGGGCTCGATTAGATATACCACTGGAGTCAACCGTGTCATCAGCGTGGGCTTGAATAGCTAAGATCAAGATCGCCACAAGAATTACCAGGTGAACGGAAAGAGTTTTAATTTTCATGGATCCCCCCAAAAATTTGCTACAGGAAAGTTTTATGTGGCCGGGGTGAAGTTTAATTTTACCCCGCACCCGATCCAAGGACGAGTTCCCAGTATCCGACGTCGATCCATTTACCGAATTTGAACCCCACCTCCTTCAGCTGACCTACATTCTCGAAACCCAGCTTCTCGTGCAGTGCGATACTGGCAGGATTGGGCAATGCGATCCCGCCGAGCACACTGTGGAATTCGGTTCCGCGTAGTTGATCCATGAGGGCCGCGTATAGATCCGTACCAATCCCCCTGCCATAGACATCGGGTGCCAGATAGATAGTGCTCTCCACGGAGTAGCGATAGGCTGATCGACTCTTCCAGCGGCTGGCGTTGGCAAAACCGATGATGCCGTTCGAATCGGTATACACCAGCCAGGGAAAGCTGCGGGTCATGGTCTCTATCCGCCTGAGCATTGCACTGGGGGATACAGGCTCCTCCTCGAAAGTGACAATGGAGTTTTCCACATAGTAATTGTAGATATCACAGACCTGGCTGGTGTCGTTCTTGTGTACCGGACGTATCATTCCGCGGGGTGTATCGGTGTTATCTTTCCTACCGCCCCGATATGTTCACAGTCTCCCCATCAGCCAGCATGAATCCGCCCTTGATCAGCCAGGACACACCGAAGAAGACCAGGGCAATGGTTTCTGCACTGAAGACCAGGATTGAGCTTCGTTCGGCCGGCGGCACCAAGGCGAAATAAAGCCCCATGACGATGACGCATAAAAGCATGGCCGCGCCGCAGACAATGTAAACGATATTCCGCGTCCTCTTGGACCCCTCAGCCTTCTTCCCTTCCCTGGTGCGGGTGAACAGAAACAATGAAAAGACGACCAGCAGAAGAAAGAAACTGGCGGCGCAAAACAGATGCATGCTCCCAACCCAGGTATCTTGCTGGGGAAGATCGGTGGGGAAGAAAGCCACCCCGATGGCGAACAGCCCGGCGAAATTTCCCAGCCAGTTATCCCAGCTGTCATGTCCGCTGTAGAAGAACATGAAAAGAGCAACGGCGCAGAGTGCGCCCACGAAGAGATTGCGCATCTGCGTATGATAGTAATCACTGATGGACGGTTCGATGATCTCGCCCTGAAAGATCAGGATATTGCCCAGCATCAACACAAAGGGTAATAGAAAACCGATCCAGCCGATGGATTGACGCAGGGCCAGGTACGAATAGGTGTGACGGTCGAACTTGTCTGTTGGTGTCATTTTCCGGTAGCCTCCTCCTTGTTTATGCTGGCCTCATGTTTTCCGGCCATGGTGGCTTTATAGATACCGAAGATGCTGATCAACAGCCAGAAGGACTCAATGATGATAGATGGAATATTCACGTCGAAAAATAGTGAGTAGAGTATCATGAGTGCACCCAGAGCGTTCATGACCGAATAGGTTTTACCCTGCAGGGACAGCATACGTAGCTGCAGCAGCAGGTAGGAAACCAGGATCAGTAATACACCGATGCTTCCAATGATGTTGTACAACTTGAACATCTAGTTCCTGAGATATTCCAACAGGCTCTGTTGAATGAGATAGGTCCACCCGGCGAGACCGCCCTCACGTGTGAATTCAGGGATCTCGTCTGGAAAATCCTCAAGGATCCTTGTGCTGAGCCTCAGCATGCTTTCGTTTCAGTACGGGTTATTGCCAGATCTTCCAGGTCAATGTCCCGAACACAGGTGCAGAAATCTTCCAGCGTGGGAAAGATCATTGTGGACAGCGCCAGGATGAACCAGTTGCGGTCCATGGGGGAGATGGTGATGATGGGTTTGCCGTTATCGTAGGCTCTCAGCATTTCGCCGGCACTGCCCATGCTGGCCGTGGGGAGATACGCGATAATGAGGTCCGCGCCCGCCGCCAGGTCCGCCATTTCGAAAAGGACCTGTTCCGCCTGAGCGTCATCGTATTCAACACTGTGGGGATGCATGCTGATCGGGTCGATGACCTCAGCGTCAGGATGCCCGGTCAGGACAGCCCCCCGGATCGTTTGCCGGTAATCCTGCTCGATGATGCCCTTGCCCTGGATGGAACCCTGCATGACACCGGCGATGAATACTTTCAAAACCTTCTCCTGGGCTAACGTTCTGTCATGGACTATCCTGCTGCACCGGGTCCTGCGCTTGACCGCCATTCAGGCTGGCGTCGAATTCACCAAGGATCTCTTCCAGATCTCGCGAGTAGATCTCGGCGAACAGATTGCGATAGTCACCTGGTCTTTCAAGATACTTCAGAAGGTAATCCTGTATCGCATCCAGACCATAGCTGTCCAGCAGGAAAGTAGCGAACAGGCGGTAGTAGGTGTATTTCAACCTCAGGTCACCGAAGGACATACTGAGGGGGTTCTGCTCTTGTAAACCACTGAAACGGATGCCTTTTCTCCGGCACAGGTCCAGGAATTCCGTCTTGGTGTAGAACTTATGTCCACTGAAAACCTCAGCCAGACCCTCCACCAGCCAGCCCTGCTCATGCAGGACGAGGGCCGTTTTGAATGTCGTGTTCTGGTCCACCAGCATGTGTGACAGTTCGTGTTTCAGGTGAGGACCGATCCCGACAGTGGCCCGGCGGGCGTTGGGACCGATGTAGATCAGGTTCACCGCACTCAGGGAGACCGAGAACCCGGAGCCACGCATCCAGGGCAGGTAGCGCTGCATGTTTGCACCGTGATTGAGGACAACGATCCTGATCTTTTCCTGGTATTCCAGACCATGAAAATTCTCTGCTTCCAGAAGAATGTCATCCAGGCGATATAGCACGGAATCACCACCAGCCGGATCCTTGATGAAAACCTTCGCGCCGGGCACATGCAGTTTCGTGAAACCGGGTTTGAGAGGACTCCAGGGGAACAGGGGACCCCAGAAGAGATAACCCGCCAGGAGGATGACGGCGATCCCTATCACCAGGTAAAACGGTTTGAGCTTCATACGTGAATGTTGCTTATACGATGGCGGTGCAGTCTCGTTCCATTACAGAAGCCCGGAACCAAGTCCGGGCTTCTGTGATATCGATGTAGCGACTACTTCAACAGCAGCAATTTCAGAGGGTCTGTAGCGCCGCTGGATGTCTGTAGAACGGCTAGATAAAGACCTGCAGGCAGAGCTCGTGACTCTGCATCGAATGCGTAGACCATGACCCTGTACCAGCCAGCGGCCGTATACTCAAGCCGGACCTCCATGACCAGCCTGCCCCTAAGATCGTAGAGCCGCAGATAGACTGGCTTGCCGGCATCCTGCTCATTGAGATAGAACTCGATGGTGGTGCTGGGGTTGAAGGGATTCGGAAAGGCCTTCAGCAGATAGGAATCCGGCATGACTGCATCCGCCGGGATGACGCTGATGGGCGGATCGATGATATTCTCATAATCGGCAAGGTAGGCAGTGTAGCGACTGCGGATCTTATAGCGCAGGCTCAAGGCGATGGAGCTGTCCTTCAACGTCTCGGTCTCGCCATAGACATCGATGGTCCGGTCAATGGCATCGATGGCGTTCTTGGCCCAGAGATAGGCCGGGATCCCGTAATCGGTAACGACGGCAGAGTAGTCCAGACCAAACCCATACTGCTGGGCCCCTGCGATCCCGTCACCCCAGAAATCACAGCTGACCTCGCCGGGCTCATGGTATCGCCCGGTCACATAGAAGTATGAGCCCGCGAACACCGTGGGGTAAACCGTGGGGATCAGATCGTGGACATCGTCCTTGTTGAATTCCAGGCTCACATTTCGGAAGATGGGCTGGTTGATGATCTGGAACAGCTGGTGGAGATCCTGTATCAGGTTATCATCCTCATCCAGATAGGTGACAAAACCATGGTTGTACTGTGCAGTGAGTTCCAATCGCGAACGATCGACATCGTCACCAAAGGCTACCGGGAAAATGCCTACCTGGTGCTGATTGCCGGTTGCGACCTCAACAGGATCCAGGGGTGAGCGCCCATCAGTGAAAACAATGATCGAATTGCTGTAGCTGGCGTCGGTAAACTGCTCCAGAGCCTCGTCCAGGGCGATATCCAGCCTGTTTCCACCTGAGGTGGAAAGCGCCTCCAGCCAGGTGGTGGCCGCAGCGACGTTATCTGTGGTCGCCTGTACCAGATTGGTCTGCCAGAGATCATACCAGTAATCATAGCTGATGATGTTGAACCAGTCGTTCTCGTTCAACTGTCCCAGAGCAGTGGTCACCGCTGCTACACTTGACTCCAGCTTGTAACCGGACATGGATGTGGAAGTGCTCAGGATGAAGACCATCTTGCGATCCAGGACCTGGTCCGGTGTCACATAGTTCGAAGGCCGGATGAAAAAAGCGAAATGGCCGGCCAGGCTGTCATTCAGGGCGGACCGGAAATCCCAACCAAAGCTGTTATGGGCGATCTCGTACCAGAATTCCAGGTCAGTCGCAAGATTTGCCATGGGTTGCTGCATTCTCAACCGAAGAAATCCGGGCTCATCCGCCAGCACCTCATAATTGGGATGACTGGGCATATCGAAATCACCGATATCGCGTACACTGTTCACGGTGACATTGAACTCCAGGTGATCCAGAGGATAGCTGATGAAGTCAGCAGTCTCCAGGGGATAGGTGTAAGTACAGACCCCCTGACTGAACTCCAGCAGCGAAATGTAGGTGAGTTCCACCTGCTGGATGGCACCAGGAGCGATGTCCTGGAGTTGTAGCTTGATGCCGTTAAAACCGATATAGTCATTCACCAGGGCAGCAATACCGCCTTCACCGGTCCCGGGATTGGTGGATTGTGAGCCAACAACCAGAATGGCTTCGAAGGTGGTATCATTACGGGTATAGAGCAGACGGATGGAGCGGGCATCCGCCGGCAGGGGAAAGGACCAGACAGCGTCAGTGGGTTGATCCCATTCATTCACAAATTCCTGGTAGACTGTGGTGCGGGCATAGAGCTCATCGATCTCGACATTGATCTCGGTGACCCGGCTGCGCAGGAAGTTCGTCGGGTATTCCTCCTCGTTGGGCAGCAGCAGACCGTCGCCGTAGACCAGACCGGTGAGAAGCACAACAATTAGAAGGATATTCAAGTATTTCATCATATCCCCTTTACCTGTTGTGGACAAGTTTATAGACTGAGGTGTGCTGGTTGATTCCGGATGGATCAACCAGTTGCACCTGCATGAAATAGACTCCCGAACCCAGGGGCCGCCCAAAAGCATCCGTGGCGTCCCAGGTGATAGAGGTTTCCAACGGCCCGGGATCGATGTGAAACTGACGGCATTGTTGTCCCAGGACGTTGTAGAGGGTGACCGTGCCGGGTAAATGCCGTTCATTTGCCAGGCGGATGGTGACCTCGGGATTGAAGGGATTCGGGAAACAGGCCACTCGCAGGCCGGGATTGCCTCTCTGGTAACTGGGAGCCATATAGGTCAGCTCTGCAGATCCTCCCAGTCCGGCGTAGTGGATATCAAGGTTGATCTGGTGGGATGTTCCTGCGCCACCCTCCGACTGATAACTCAACAGGTAACGAGAAGAGCCCTCCAGGCGGGAGATCTCCAGCAGGATGTCCCTGAAGTTCCCATTGATATCGAACCAGCTGCCGCTGGTTGCATTGACGATGGGATCATAGTATTCGATGCGGTACTGTTCTGGTCCGATGGCATGGGTAACCACGGAATGCATCAACAGGATGTCGATGATCTCAGGTATATCGAGATCGGTATTACTGTTATTCTGATGATAGTTGGCGTCGGTGATCCAGATGAAGATACGCATGGCCTCATCCCTGAACTGGAGCTGGCTGGCCGCATATAGTGCCTCCAGGGAATTTTCAGGAATGTCTCCACCACCGTGGGCGTATTGCTGAGCCACCCAACCCTGGAAGAGCGGCACATCCGCGGTGAAATCATAGACATTCTCCACCTGGTCCAGAAAGGTGACCATAGCCAGTCGGAAATCAACACCGCTGGCATTCATGCTGTCGGCAAATTCGATGACATTGTCGGCGACATGGTCGATCTCATTGCCCATGCTGCCGGTGACGTCGAGGACAAAGACGATATCGGCAGAATTAACACCGCCGGTGGTATCCTTGATGAGATCAAAAGTGGTGAGCATGACATCATCCTCGTACAGGAAGATATTCTCATCCCCCAGGTCCAGCAGAAGCTGGCCGGTCTCCTCGATCCGGCTCTGAAAGCGCATGCTTACCTCTGGGTAGCTATCAAGGAAGAGAGTATCAATCTCCACAACCAGGCCTGTGTCCGAAAAGGGTGTAGCGGGGATCAGGACATCACGGACCAGTTCATCCCGGGAGATGGAACCATCATAGAGATTGAGCTGTACGGGGATCACCTGGTCCTGGTAATTTTCGGGAAACTGCATGGGGACACTGACAAAGCGGGTCTGGTAACCGGCAAGGTTAAATTCATCACTGGTCCAGGGATCTGCGATATAGGAGCCGGTGAGCTGAAGCTCAAGGCTACCGCTATTGGAGCTGCTGTTGTTGTAGATCTGCGTCAGAGCATCCCAGGTTCTGGGGAAGAGCAGGTTGTTCTCAACCGAGAGGAAGTAAGGTAACTGGGACCGCATAAAGGGACCGGTCGGGAAGACGGATTCTTCCAGGACCATGACAAACTCATGATGAAGACTCTCTCCCGGTGAAATGTCAGCTGCTGACCAGCCCAGCTGCAGGGCAAGATCATACATGACCGGTAATTCCAGGGGACGGATACCTGACAGGCTGAACCAGTCATTCAACTCAAGGCTTGCAGGTGGATCACCATCGAACTGGAAGCGGATCTTAATCCCGGCGGGTGATCCTTCGCGTTCCTGCACCGTGATGGCGTCCGGCACATTGCCCTCAAAGAGGGTGGCTTCGCGAAGGGGTACATCATTGAGGTAGGCACGCCCATCGCCCCACTTCCCCAGCGCCGGATCCAGAAGACAGCCCAGGTCCAGGTTGTGATCCAGGGTATCGCGATTCCATATGGTCATACTGAATAAGAGTGTTTCGGCGTTTTGCTGGATATCAAAATGGAACTCCAGCAAACCATCCGATAGCAGCTCTATCCCGGCTTCAGTCCCATCATTCGTCCAGAGACTGACAGGATTGTCTAGGAACAACGCATTGGGCTTGTAGGCCTCTCCGTCGAGTAGGATGATGGGATAAGAGGTTAGGGCGTAGGGATGTCCAAATGTGATCTGGCAGTCATCGTCCAATACACCCGGATCAAGCCCGGCAGTAGTGCCGATGGTGAAGAAGCCGTCCTTCAGGATCACCACATGGAGCAACTCATTATCAAACTCAACATAATCCACGCCAGGATAGGGAATACGCAGCAGTGATTGCTCACCGGTATTGGTTTGAGTGATATCCGACAGCGTGATGTCGAATTGCGCCTTGTGGTCAAAAGGTTGGGCAGCACTCAACCCAAGGGCGCAGCAAAGCAGCAGGATAAGCGTCCTCATGATCGTTCCCCGATCTGATATTCAGAAGTTTTCTGGTGTGGAAGTCGTTGTTTCATGATCCCCCCGAATCTGTTCTGCCAACAGACGAAATATGTTAATAAACCGCAGGTTTACAAACTGGTTTATTATTACAATTCTTAACAAAAGAACTTCGGCACAAGGAATTTCTCCGTCAAGACCTTGTTGCAGCTCATTCCGGGCTGCGAGCCCGCAGACGAACAATTCCCTTTCCAACAACCATTGTCAAATGCTATCATCCTTCATGACCACCGGTATTGTATTCGATATCAAGAAATTCTCACTGCATGACGGACCAGGCATCCGTACGACGATCTTCCTCAAGGGCTGTCCCCTGAGTTGCCAGTGGTGCCACAATCCCGAAAGCCGCTCGCTGAAGCCGGAACGTTTCTACTGGGAGAACCGCTGTGTTCGCTGTGGTGTCTGTGTTGAGGTCTGTGAACAGGGTGCCGTCACCATGGAGAATAACCAGGTGGTCACCGATCCGGATAAATGTCAGCTCTGCGGTGATTGTGTCGAAGCCTGTTACTCCGAGGCCCGACAGATCGTTGGTTCAGAGATGACGGTAGAAGCTGTCATGGCCGAGATCGAGCGCGACCGCCCCTTTTATGAGGAATCCAACGGCGGTGTGACCTTTTCCGGCGGGGAGCCCCTGAATCAGGCTGATTTCCTGGAAGAAGTGCTGGATCACTGTCGTGATCTGGGGATACATACCGCGCTGGACACCTGCGGCTACGCTCCCTGGGAGACCATTGACCGCCTGCGTGCACGGATTGATCTGTTCCTCTATGACCTGAAACTCATGGACGGCGACCGGCATCGTGAATTCACACGGCAGGGGAACGACCTGATCCTGGACAACCTGAGGAAACTTTCCGAAATGGGACATGCCATCCATCTGCGGGTGCCATTGATCCCGGAGATCACGGATACGGACGAACAATTACAACGGCTGGCAGGCTATGCTGCCAGCCTGCCGAACCTTGAGCGGGTGGATATTCTACCATTCCACGCTCTGGCCACTGACAAGTACCAACGCCTTGGCCTCCAGCATCCCATGCCACCCAACAGAAAGCATGATGCGGCCCGGATCACTGAGGTCGCAGATATCTTCCGGTCATTCAGACTGCCGGTGACCACCGGGGGATAGCGGGCTCGTTATGACGATGACGCAACGGGTCCAGCGCCTGCGGGAGTTGAGCCTCAATACACCGGCCACCCTGTCTTCTGAACGCGCTAGACTTCTCACAGAATACCATAAATCCGTCGCCCTTCGACAAGCACAGGATGACAATCCCGGGATTCAATCGATCCCGGTGCAACGGGCCCTGGCCTTAAAGTACATCCTTGAGCACAAGACCATCTACATCGGGGATGATGAACTCATCGTGGGCGAAAAGGGCCATGCTCCAAAGGCAGCTCCAACCTATCCGGAACTTTGCTGCCACAGCCTGGAGGATTTGCAGATCCTGGATTCACGAGAGAAAATCCCTTTCAAAGTAGATGCTGAAACCAGGGATCTGTATGAACAGGAAATGATCCCCTACTGGACCGGCAGGACCATGCGTGAACGCATTCTGGAAAGCATGACGGCCGAATGGCTGGCCGCCTACGAAGCCGGTGTGTTCACCGAGTTCATGGAACAGCGCTCACCAGGCCATACTGTGCTGGACAACAAGATCTATGACAAGGGCTTCATCGAGTTCAAGGTGGACATCCGCCGCCAGGAAATGATCCTGCAGGACAGCGATGATCCCGATCGGAAGGCGAAGTGTGAGCAGCTCAAGGCCATGGATCTCTGTTGTGATGCCTTGATCCTCTATGCTGAAAGACACGCCGAAAAAGCTCAGGAACTGGCCGCAAATGAGCTTAACCCGAAACGCAAAGCGGAACTGGAAGAGATTGCTGTCATCTGTCAGAAGGTCCCTTCTCAGGCACCGGAGACATTCAGAGAAGCGCTGCAATATTACTGGTTCGTGCATCTGGGGGTAACCCAGGAGCTGAATCCATGGGATGCATTCAATCCCGGCCACCTGGACCAGCACCTGTTGCCATTCTATGAAAAAGGCCTGGCGGAGGGAAGTCTCTCAAAAGAGTCGGCCCGGCAACTGCTGCAGTGTCTGTGGGTGAAGTTCAACAATCAGCCGGCACCCCCCAAGGTGGGTGTCACCGCGGCTGAGAGCAGCACCTATACGGATTTCGCCCAGATCAACACCGGCGGTATCCATCCGGACGGTTCTAACGCAGTGAGCGAGATGACCTATCTCATCCTGGACGTCATCGAGGAAATGCGTCTGCTGCAACCCAGTTCATCCATCCAGGTGAGCAGGACCAATCCTGACGAATTCATTCACCGGGCCGGGGAGATCATCCGGACTGGATTCGGACAGCCTTCAGTATTCAATACGGATACGGTGGTAGAGGAGATGCTCCGGGTCGGCAAAAGCCTGGAAGATGCGCGAGCCGGCGGGACCAGTGGCTGCGTCGAGACTGGAGCCTTTGGCAAAGAGAATTACAACCTCACCGGATATTTCAACATTCCCAAGGTCCTTGAGATCACCCTGCACAACGGATTGGATCCCCGCACAGAAAAATTTATTGGGATCCAGACCGGAGCCCCTGAAACCTTTGGCAGTTTCGGCGAACTGTTCACAGCATTTGAGAAACAGTTGGATCATTTCCTGGAGATCAAGATACAGGGCAACAGGACCATTGAATGCCTTTATGCACAGTATCTCCCGGCGCCCTTCCTTTCCATTCTCATCGATGATTGCATCCTGCAGGGAAAGGATTATCACGATGGCGGTGCACGGTACAACACAAGCTATATCCAGGGGGTTGGCCTGGGGACCATCACGGATTCCCTCAGCGCCTTGAAGCACCACGTCTTCGATGAACAGAACCTCAGCATGGCTGAGATCCTGGAGGCCATCAGGGCAGATTTTGTCGGTCATGAACGGCTGCGGCAACGCTTGCTGAACAGGACGCCGAAATTCGGGAATGATGATGATTATGCCGACGATGTCATGCTGCAGGTCTTTGAAGCGTACTTCCGGGCTATTGATGGAAAACCCAACATGCGTGGTGGCACCTATCATGTCAATCTGCTGCCCACCACCTGCCACGTCTATTTCGGTTCGGTCATGGGAGCTTCTCCCGACGGCCGGCATGCCCGGCAGCCCCTCTCTGAAGGGATCTCACCCGTTCAGGGAGCCGATCGTCACGGCCCCACCGCTGTGATCCGCTCTGTAGCTAAAATGGATCATGTGAGAACCGGCGGTACCTTGCTGAACCAGAAATTCTCGCCACAGATCCTCAAGGGCGAAGGCCTGGACAAGCTGGTGAAATTGATCAGGACCTACTTCCGTCTGGGCGGTCACCACATCCAGTTCAACGTCATCGACGCCGATACACTACGGGCCGCCCGGGCAAATCCAGAACTGTACCGGGACCTCATCGTACGGGTGGCTGGTTATTCCGATTATTTCTGTGATCTGTCAACAGCCCTGCAGGAAGAGATCCTGCAGCGCACCGAGCACGATTGCTTCTAGAGTCTCTGCAAAACAACCATCATTGCGAATTAATGATCAGCCAGGATCTTGAACGGCTAATTTTTATCTGTCAGGCTGCAGAAACAGCTGCATTCACTGAGCGGTAGTGAATACCGCATCAGACGTGACAAGCAGCTTGCTTGTCAGCAAGTACTCCGATTACCTTTCGGTAGCGATTTTCAGAAATTGACTAAACCATTTAGAGGTAAAGATGCAAGAACGCGCTTTGCAGGGGGAGGTGCTGGTTAACGCTTCACTGGAAGATGTCTGGACGGCATGGACCTCGGAAGAGGGGATCCGGTCCTTTTTTGCTCCTGACTGCAAAGTGGAACTGAGACCGGACGGTCCCTATGAGATCTACTTCAATCCCGCCGCCGAACCGGGTATGAAGGGCGGTGAGGGCCTGAAAGTTACTGCCGTGCAGCCCAAACAGATGCTGTCGTTTACCTGGAACGCACCCCCCAGCCTGCCTGATGTCCGGGGACAGCGCACCCACGTGGTCATACGCTTCTTTCCCGAGGGCGAGAAAACCCGGATGACCCTGTTCCATTCCGGTTGGGGCAACGGAGGACAGTGGGACGATTCTTTTAACTACTTCCACTCTGCATGGAATAATGTGGTGTTACCCAGGTGTGTGTGGCGTTTCAAGCATGGGCCGGTAGACTGGGATAATCCCCCCAGCATCGAGGAGATGAAGGCCTGACATGCTGAAACCACCCAGGAGTTGGCAGGTCCCCGAGGACTGGTTACAGATCAAGACCGTTGATGCGCATGCAGGCGGTGAGCCTTTCCGGGTGGTCCTGGATGGCTTCCCCGAATTGAAAGGCAACAGCGTTCTGGACATGCGCCGAGATGCCAAGGAGAATCATGACCGCCTGCGCAGGGCCCTTATGTGGGAACCCCGGGGCCATGCAGATATGTATGGCTGTCTGCTGACCCCTGCAATTTCGCCCATGGCGGATTTCGGGATCCTGTTCATGCACAACGAGGGCTTTTCCACCATGTGCGGCCATGGCATCATCGCTATCACCAAAGTGGTACTCGAAACCGGGATGATGCCCATGATCCCGCCCCAGACCACGATCCGGATCGATACACCGGCCGGGCTGGTCACCGCCCACGCGACCATTGAGAATGATTCTGTCACCAGTGTAGCATTTCACAATGTGCCCTCGTTCGTGTTCCTGAAAGACGGCGAGGTAAGTGTCCCTGGTATCGGGCTGCTGCGCTTTGACATTGCCTTTGGTGGTGCCTTCTATGCCTACGTGAATGCTGCTGATGTCAGTGTGAATCTCATCCAGGATGATTTCCGGTTACTCATCGAAAAGGGGATGACCATCAAACATGCCGTTGAGGCGGAGGTACGATTGCAGCACCCGGAAGAGGCGGATCTGAACTTTCTATATGGCACCATATTTACCGGACCGCCATTGGGAGACCAGGCAGACAGCCGGAATGTCTGTATCTTTGCTGAAGGAGAGGTTGATCGCAGCCCCACGGGAACAGGGGTGAGCGGCCGGCTGGCCCTGGACCACTCACGTGGACTGCTGGACATCGATGAAACCCTGGTCATCGAAAGCATCATCGGTTCGCAATTCTCCGGACGGATCGTAGAGACCACCACCTGTGGTCCCCATGAGGCCATTATCCCCGAAGTGGTGGGTACGGCGCACATCACCGGACGGCATGAATTTCTTATTGATCCGGACGATCTATTCAAGGACGGATTTATCCTCCGCTAACGCTCGCCCCGCAGTAAAATCAGATTACCCCAGACTTAAGCCTGGGGAAAATATCAGGACAGCAATCTCGTGGTTATAGCTCGTCGAGATGGGTTTTGATCGAATCAGGCACGTTTACCGACACCGGCAGCACGTAGATGTTCTCCTGTCTGCGGAATTCCGGTTCCAGTTTCACGGCATCCTTGGCTGTGGTGATCCAGGCTGAGGCCCCGCCTGAGCTGATGTCTTTGCGATCCTTCTCCTCATAGCGGCAATGATCCGGGAATTCCAGCACCTCGCTGGGTTCCAGGACCTTTTCCCGGACCACCCGAACGAAGTAATCCGGATTACCCAGACCTGAAAAAACACCAGTCTGTGCAGGTAGCCGGTCCCTGGGGATCGGATTGTCGTCCGCATCCAGTAGATGTTCAGGATAACTGAACACCAGTTCCTCACCTGCCACCGGCTGTTCGCCTGGTG
This sequence comes from uncultured Lentisphaeria bacterium, assembly GCA_964454335.1. GTDB lineage: Bacteria > Fidelibacterota > UBA8477 > UBA8477 > JABMPR01 > CAYVVT01. The sequence goes on from CAYVVT010000001.1 coordinate 134,735, forward strand.
GTAGTTTGCTGTATACCAGTACATGTGCACGTTTCAATCCCCGGGGTGATTCCCGCAGGGGGCCCCAGGGCAGCAGATTCCCGGGCTGGGCTTCCGTGCGGTCCAGGATCACGATATCCAGATCTCGTTCAAGTCGCCGGTGCTGGAATCCGTCGTCGAGGATGATAATATCGGTTTCCAGGACATTCTGGAGATAATGTGCACCGGCCACCCGGTCCCGACACACCACCACGGGTACCATCGGAAGATGACTGGCCAGCAGAAAGGGCTCGTCTCCAGCCCGGCGTACATGACAGAAGATATCACTCCCGTCCGAGACCACTTGCAGTGCCTTGCCCATGCGCCCATAGCCTCGGCTCAGGATGCTGGGATGGCGCCCCTTCTCCAGCAGATAGCGGGCGATGGCTTCAACCAGCAGTGTCTTACCGCTGCCGCCGACAGTGATATTACCCACACTGACTACTGGCAGGTCAACAGCAAATGTTTTAAACCAGCCGCGATCGTAAGCCAGGTTGCGAAATCCGCTTGCCGCAGCATACAGCGCCGTTAGCAGTACCCGCAGTGGCAGGGTGTATGGATTTTCCAGTTGTCGGGACATATCAATTGTCGAAGTAACTGTCAGCGGCTTCCTGATGCTGCCGGCAATGATCACTTACTTCCTTAAGTTTTGCTTCGAATGCCTCCCCGCGCAGGCTGCGATCCACGGGGATGGGCTTGCCATAATCAGCCAGCGCCCTGCTGAAGGGCAGGGGGATGAAGAATTTATCCCAGCCCCTGGCTTGCAGCCGGCGTTGTGCGCTGAAGCCGCAGGGGACAACATAACCACCCATTTGCAGGGCTGTCCTCAGTGTTCCTGCTTTCATGGTCCGGCGAGGTCCCCGGGGACCATCGGATGCGTAGGCTGACACGGGAAACTGCTGTTTACGCAGATGACGCAACATGGCCAGGTACGCCCGTTTCCCACCCCTTGTGCTGGAGCCCCTGAAGGTGACGAAATCCAGGCCCTCCAGGACGGCACTGGCAATATCACCGTCGCCGGCCTGGCTCACAATGGCTGCCGGATTGAGATAGCCCACAGTATACCAGCCTAGCAGCATGTCTCCATGCCAGAATGCGAACACCAGTGGTTTGCGTTCCCGGAGATAGCGCCGGATACGGGTCCAACCCTTTACCTCAAGGCGCAGGGTTCTCGCCAGTGTCCGCACCAGTGGTGATCCCCAGCGGCGGGCATGCTTCGAGATCGTGAGGCGGGTATCACGGTTAAGCGCCATATGAATCCCGTAGATCAGAAAGGATATGCTTGACGACACGTTCCGGGCCACCCGGGATCCCCAGCCGGGCCTTTACCTCGGCCAGACGTCCTTTGATGCGCGCGGCGAGACGCTCGTCCTCCAGCAGGCTCAGGATCCAGGATGAGATTCCATCACCCGTAGCCTGGCCCTGAATGAGTTCCGGTACAATCCGTTCATCCAGGATGAGGTTGGGCATGGAGATGTAATTGATCTTAACCAGGGATTTACCGATAAGGTAGGAGATAGGGGCCAGCCGGTATATCACGATCATGGGTGTACCCATGTAAGCCAGTTCAAGGGTCGCCGTTCCCGAGGAGGTCACGGCAAGATCAACGTGCTGCATGACCTGGTGCGCCTCATCGATGCGGATGTTGATAGCTTCGCGTTCACGGAACTTGTCATAGCTGCTCCGGGGAACACCGCTGACCCCTGCCAGCAGGAATTGTACATCCGGATTTTCCTCCAGGGTGCTGTCCACAGCATCCAGCATGGGTCCGGTGTGCCTCAAGATCTCGTTCTCACGGCTGCCGGGGAGCAGACCCACAACAGGTCGTTCCAGATCGATCCCGCAGCTCCCCAGATAGGTCTCACGTGAAGGAATATCGAAAGGTTCATCCAGGATGGGATGACCCACGAAGGTCGTGGGGATACCCTTGTCTTCGTAATAATCTTCCTCAAAAGGGAAGATGGCGAACATGCGGCGGATGAACTGCTTCATCTTCTTCACCCGGTTTTCCTTCCAGGCCCAGACCTGGGGGGAGATATAGTAATAGACCGGGATGCCCATACGCTTCAAACGCATTCCCAGACGAATATTGAAACCAGGATAATCGATGAGGATGGCGGCATCGGGTCGTTCCTCTTTGCAAGCGTCGATGACGTCCTTCATCACACGCCTAAAAAAAGGCAGGTGCTTGATCACCTCAACGAAACCGGTAACCGCCAGTTTGCGAACATGATGAATGGGCCGCATACCTTCCGCCGTCATGGCATTGCCGCCCAGCCCGATGAATTGTGTGGCAGGATATGCCTCGTTGAAATGATGCATGAGAGCGGCGGCATGCTGATCACCGGAGATCTCGCCGGCAACAATGAGAAAGGTTCGCGCCATGCTCAGCTGCTGACCTTCAGTTGTTGATTGATCTGCTCGGCGATCCGCAGGGCCTCCAGGCCATCCCGTCCGCTCACGACAGGCACTGAATCGTGATGAATGGACCAGGCGAAAGCTGCCTGCTCAGCATACATGGCATCCCGCTCGTCAGGAACGAGATTTCGATAGATGATCTGCTTGTCCGAGCCTTCTAGGGGAATACTGCGTTCGGCACCTTCGGGAGCTTCTCCGGCGTGCAGCTGATACATTTCGGTGGTACCGGCCTGGAAATCGATGGTGATATAGGTTTCCGGCTGGAAGATCCGCATCTTGCGCATAGGGCCCAGGCTCACCCGACTTGCTGTGACATTTGCGACACAACCATTCTCAAAGGTCAGGCGCGCATTGGCCATGTCCGCATGTTGGGAAACCACGGTAACACCGCTGGCACGAATATCCACTACCGGTGATTTTACCAGGGAGAGGATGATATCGATGTCGTGGATCATGTTCTCATGGACCACAGGATTGTTCAATCCCCTCGGTACGAATCCCACCAGCCGGTGCGCTTCGATGAAACGCGGTTGCAGATCGATATCCTCAAGTGCCAGCAGGGCCGGATTGAATCGTTCGATGTGGCCCACCTGGATCTTGAGGCCCTTGCGCTCGGCCAGCTTCACCAGTTCTTCGGCTTCACTGATGGAAGAGGTGATGGGTTTTTCGATAAAAATATGTTTCCCGGCCATGAGAGCTTCTTCAGCCAGGATATGATGGCTGTCCGTTGGACTGGTGATGAAAATGGCATCCACTTTGTCCAGGAGATCCCGGTAACTTGTCATCAGGGGGACCTTGAACTCGTCAGCGATCACCTCGCCGCGCTCGGAATTCATATCCAGGATGCCTTCACAGCTCCAGTTCTTGTGGTTGCTCAGATGTCGAGTGTGGAAACGGCCGATGTGCCCCACCCCGACAATACCCGCTTTGAGACGTTTGGTCGTATTCATAACCCTAAAGGTAATAGCCAATTGAGAATTGAGAATTACGAATTACAAAACGGAACAAACTTGGTCAATATGGGAGCGTAATCAATTGCGAGGTGATCAAAACTATTCATACCACTGCTGCTGCGGGGTATAAATCATCATGGTAAGAGCTGCGCTGATGGTTATTTTCATGCGTTGGAAGCTTTGGTAAATCGTTGCATACGAGAAGGATGAAAAACATGACGGCCTATGAATTGGTGCTGCAGGAGCTGAAAGAGGTCGCTCACCTGAGGGGGGTAGAGGCCTTGTTGAGCTGGGATCAGGAAACCTATATGCCGGAGGGGGCCGGAGCCGCCCGGGCAGATCAGATCGCATACATCAATGGATTACTCCACGAGAAGCTGGTTGGGGAACAGATGACCTCGGCCCTGGGCGAACTTGTGGACCTGGACACCGGTAAAGTGAATGATGCTTCGATGGACGAACTGGAGCGAGTTCGGCTGCAGGAGATCTGGCGTGATTACCATCAGGCCGTGGTCCTGCCCGGAGCCTTTGTCCAGGAATTGTCCAAACATGCATCGGTGACACAGCAGGTCTGGGTGAAGGCCCGCAAGGAGAATGACTTCGAATCCTTCGAACCCTTTCTTTCCAAGATGGTAAAGCTGCAGAAGAAAAAGGCCGGCTATTATACCGGCGGTTCCACGGCATACGACAGCCTTATGGATGAGTTCGAACCAGGTATGACCTCGGTGAAAATGCAGAGCCTGTTCGATGAGATCCGCGCCAGGCTGGTACCCCTGGTACGCAACCTGCAGGAAGTACGACACAGGATAAACAACAGCATTCTCAAAAAGGACTACGATGTTCTCTGGCAGTGGGATTTTGGCATGGACATGCTCAAGACCATCGGTTTTGATCTTGACACCGGCCGGCAGGACAAGTCCGCGCATCCCTTCACCACCAGCACCCATATGAGCGATGTGCGTACCACCACCCGTCTGCGTGATAATGATCTTAAGTCAGCATTGTTGAGCACCCTTCACGAAGGCGGCCACGCCCTGTATGAACAGGGTCTACTGACCGAAGAATATGGGAATCCCTTTGGTGAGGCCATCTCCCTGGGTATCCATGAGAGCCAATCCCGCCTCTGGGAGAACCTGGTGGGCCTGAGTCCGGATTTCTGGGACTTTGCCTTTCCCCGTCTCAAGAATGTCTTCACGGAGCAGCTGAAGGAGACAGACAAGGATTCCTTCTACAAGGCCATGAATAGGGTCCAGCCCAGCCTCATCAGGGTGGAGGCAGATGAGGCAACCTACAACCTGCATATCATGCTGCGCTTTGAGATCGAGCAGATGGTGATCAATGAGAACTTTCCCGTAAAGGATCTGCCGGCGCTGTGGAACGACAAGATGGAGGAATACCTCGGGATCCGGCCAGAGACTGACTCGGATGGTGTCCTGCAGGACGTTCACTGGTCGTTCGGGGCTTTTGGCTATTTCCCAACATACACGCTGGGGAATCTCTACAGCGTGCAGTTCTTCAACCAGGCGAACAAGGACATCCCTGACCTGACGGAGCATCTCAGCAGGGGAGAGTGTGGACAATTGCTCGAATGGTTGCGGAAACAGATCCACATCAAGGGACGCAGCCGGAAAGCCGAAGAACTTGTACTTGAGGTCACAGGTGAAAAGCTTTCGGCGAAACCCTTCCTGGACTACCTGGAGAGCAAATACAACCGGATCTACGGACTTCAGTAAAGCCTGAGGCGATCCGGGTTACATGAAGCCGGTTCTTAATCGTTGCCAGGGAACTTGTCCTTCCCCATCTGGTAACATTCTTGAGAGGATATAGATGAAACCAGTTGTGCTGATCATACTTGATGGGGTCGGAGTAAATCCCCGGGAGGAGGGCAATGCCGTATTAGCCGCCCGAACCCCGAATCTGGACCATTATCGCAGCAACCACCCCCACAGTATACTGGAGGCTTCCGGAGAAGCCGTGGGACTTCCCGCGGGATTCCAGGGCTCCAGTGAGGTGGGACACCTCAGTATGGGCGCCGGCCGAATCGTCGAGCAGGAGTTGAAGCGTATCAATGATCAGATCGAACAAGGAAGGATCTACGCCACCGAGACCTGGCAGAAGACGATGGAACACTGGAAGAGCAAACAGTCAAGCCTGCATCTCTTCGGTCTGCTGCAGGACGAAGGGGTCCATGCACATTATGCCCATCTGTTCGCATTCATCCGGCAGGCGAGACAGGAATACCCCGAAGGTCAGATCGAGCTGCACCTTTTCATGGACGGCCGTGATACACCTCCGCGCAGCGCGCATGAGCACCTTGAGAAATTGCGGACTGCCATCGCCGGGATGGAGAACATACGGATCGCCACGTTAATGGGGCGTTATTACGGGATGGATCGGGGCAAGAACTGGGACCTCACCGACCAGGCCATGGACAGTATCCTCCATGCCCGGGGCCGCAGCATGACATCCGCCGAGGAGGCTATTTCCAGATCCTACGAGAATGACAGGGTGCCCACCGGCGAGCCCATGTTCGATGAGTACATCTTTCCGCATGTGGATACTGACTACCCTGGTGTTAAACCTGGAGACGCACTACTCCATACCAATTACAGGCAGGACCGCGCCACACAGTTGACCATGGCCTTTACTGATCCGGAATATCCCGGTTCGATTGAATTGCCCGGTGATCTCTTTTATGCTGGAATGACCCGCTATTACGACAGCTTTGATCAGTTCCTGCTAAGTGATGATGAGGGCGATACCGAGGATCAGCCTCCCTGTGTCGGTGAAGTGATCTCAGCGGCGGGCCTGAGACAGATGCGTCTCGCGGAAACACAGAAATTCCCGCATGTCACAAGTTTCTTCAACGGCAAATTGACCACCCCCTTTCCCGGGGAGGACAGGATCGAGGTACCCAGTAGATTTGATCCTTCCAGTTTCGCGGATCATCCTGAGATGGAGGCCTATTTCGTCACCGGGAAATTTCAGCAGGTCATCCAGCAGAATGAGCACCATTTCGTCATGGTCAATTATGCTAACGGCGATATGGTGGGCCACACGGGAATTTTTCAGGCCGGTGTCAAGGCCGTCGAGGTTGTGGATGAATGTCTGGGAAAGATAGTTCCGGAAATCCTGGAAAGGGACGGTAGCATCATCATCACGTCAGACCACGGCAATGTCGATCAGATGATCGACTACGACACCGAGAATCCCCGCACCAGTCATTCGCTGAATCCGGTTGAATGTATCTTCATCAGCAACGAAGCAGGCAGAGAGCTGCAGGACGGTGTCCTGTCCGACATCGGCCCTACCATTCTGGGGCTGCTGGGTCTGGATGTCCCCGCCGAAATGGATCGCCATAATCTTATCGAAAGAGCGACTTCTTCCTGACGCCTCGCCCGGGAATTGACTATCTTTGATCCCCGTGCATGAAAGTAATTCACAAATATAGATAAGGATTTTTCAACCATGTTGAAACGCATCGTCATCCTGATCCTGGGAATGATCCTGCCACTGCTGGCAGCCAACCCCGGAGAGATCCACCGTCTGAACAACGGACTGGAAGTGCTGCTTATCGAGAACCAGGCCCTGCCCATGGTTGGCATGAACATGGTGGTCAAAACCGGATCCGCATACGAGACCTTTGCTACCAGCGGTATGAGTCACATGCTGGAACACCTGCTCTTTAATGGCACCACCACCCGCAGCCAGCGAGAGCTCTATAATGACAGTGATCGCATTGGTGGTTATAACAACGCCAACACCGGCAGATACTATACGAATTTCATGATGGTGGTTCCTGCTGAGCAGGTTTTGGCCGGAATGGACATCCAGGCCGACATGCTCTTCAACTCCATACTACCCCCGGAGAAATTCGAGAAGGAGAAGGGCATCGTGCTCGAGGAGATCGGTACTGCTCTGGGTAAACCGACAACCCAGCTGGAGTATGATCTCTCGTCACTCCTCTATGCCGGTCATTCACTTTCATTGCCCACCCTGGGGACCTATACAACGATAGAAAAAATGGGACGGGACGATGTCTGGGAGTACTATCGGAACCATTACAGACCCAACAACATGATCCTCAGCGTCATCGGGAATTTTTCCAGTGACACTCTACTGGCACATATCCAGGACATCTACGGGAGTGCCGCGCCGGCGAACGTTGCTCAGGCGGCATCCCGGGGGATGGCAACAGGATTTCAAATACCGCAGGAACAAAGACCCACTGTGGGGACCCAGCATCGGAGCTATGGTGGTGACAACTCAGTGATCCACCTGATCTATGACCTGCCTTCAGAAAACGTAGACCGGGCTGTCATCATCCTTGATGAGCTCCTGGAAGCATCCATCCCGGCTTTAAAGGAGGAAAGCCGGCAGGCCTTTCCGGACCTGCTGAAGGCACTTGATTACGCGATCCATCAGAGTCCTATTTCCAACCACCTCACCGTGAAGATCTCACTGCATCGCGAGGATGGATATGAGCGTCTAAGGGAGTTTATCGAGGAAGAACTGTCTGACATGAGATTTGGTATGAGTGAAGAACAGCTCGTCGCCCTGGTGGCCAGAAGGCAGACCAAATTCCTCCAGAACCTTGAAAAGCCACATATGTTCGGCATCTACTATGCAGCAGATTTCGCTGAACACGGTATTGATGCCACCCTGGATCTCCTTCTGGAAGACGAGTTCGAAGAAGCCAACCGCTGGTTGAAGAGACAGCGCCTGAAAACCACACCGCTGGTGCTCATGCATCACCCCCAGAAGAGGACAGGAGCCCAGGTCGCGGGTGAGATCATGACTGAGCTATCGACTCCGGGACCGGGCTTTACGCTCATTGTTCGACAGAACACGGCCAGCCAGCTCCTGGCGGTTCATCTGCTGTTCAAGCACAAGGCCTTCTTTGAATCGAAATATGGGAAAGATGCCGCCCAGATACTGCATGATTGCTTCGGCCAGCGCATGAAGAGTCCGGCCAACCAGAGCGCCAGCGAAAGATATGGTCTCACCTACACCGTGAATGACAATCCCTTCATTCCCATGGACAACATCTATCTGCATCCCGATTTCGGTTACATACGAGTAGAAGGCCTGGCTACGGACCTGAGCGGCGCCCTCGGTTTCCTGCAAACCCAGATGAGCAGCTTTATACCCAGTCGGGAGGAGTACGACCAGGCCCTGAACGGCCTTCAGCACGGAATGCACCAGATGGGTCGTAACAAGGCTGGAGAGAGGTTCGCCAACATGGTTGATTCCGTTCTCTATATGCCCGAGCCCCACACACCACCCACCAATCCGCCGAGCTATGAATCTTTGCTGAGTTTCAGCCAGGAATACTTCAGTGACGGCAACCAGATCGTGAGCGTGGTCTCGCCGGTTGACCCTGCTGTGATCAAGAGCATATACAATGCACAGGCCCAGCCGGTATCCGGATCACCGGAACAAGCCTGGGACAAACGCCTGGTTCTTCCAGATAAACCGGTGAGCATCGAGGCCGACGGCGGTGGAGAACGCAGCCATCTTTTCTGGGGCTTTGTAAAAGAGATCGCTCCCGGGGACAAGGCCGCAGTCAAGGCCCTCTCCTTGGTCCTGCGCGACAAGATCGTCTTCGATGTTCGCGAGGTGCAGGGCATGGCCTATGGCATGAGCGCCGGGGTAAACATTGTGGATGACAAGGGCCTTTTCTATATCAGGCTTGGTACTCGCCCGCAGAATGCCGATCCGCTGATCCCGCAATTCCCGGGCTATTTTCAGGTATCCATGGTATCCGAACTGACAGAGGCTGATGTCCAGAAAGCCGTGAACATGTATCTGGGCCGCATGATGTTCCGCCGGCTGTCCAGCATCAACCAGGCCTACTACCTGGGACATTCACAATATTTCGAAGGGAATATGAATGCTGATGACAGCTTCCTTGATGGGCTGAAGGCTGTGACCATTACGGATGTCCAGCGGGTGGCCGCCAAATATTTACAGGCTGAAAATCCAGTACAGATCGTACTGCGCTAGGAGGAACCCATGCGATCAACCCGGCTGATCCCCGCTGCCCTCATTCTGATCACCTGCGGTTGTACATCCTTTGATGACAACCTGGTGCAATTCCTGGAGCATGAACTCACAGTGCGCATCGACACTGCCAGGCAGCTGGCCGATGTCAACGATCAGGGTGTCATGCAGGTCCAGAAGGGGTGGAACAGTTTCAAATTGAACAAGGCCGCCGGCAATATCAAATTCGCCATCTTTCCGGAAGATCTGGAGGAATTGACACAATCCGAAAATGAGGAGCTTCTGCGCCGGGAGACCAGGTTGAGATTCAAACATCTTGAAGCGGAGGATTTCCAGCTGGCCACCTTCAGGTCTGATCGCAGCGGTAAAGTCAATTACAGGTTTTCAACCTGGACAGAGTATCGTGAGGATGTCGCCGACATCTCCTTCTCAAATCAGAATGTTGGTCGTGAAGTGAAGGGTACCGTCTCGGGCCAGGGGGCCTATCTCAGCCCGCAAGCCTATTACTATCCACGGGGCAATGATGAGCTCATGCAGTTCAGGGTGATCGCCAATATTCCCTCAGGCTGGCACGCGGTGAGTGATGGCAATCTCACCTATGACAACGAGACACCCGATTTCACCATCCAGTCATGGCTGAATCCCTACAAGGTGGACGGCCTGACCTTCATGGCGGCTCCCTTTGTCGTCGGTGAAGCCATGGCTGACAGTATCAGGGTCCGTTGCTACTTCTTTGAGGAGGACACCAGCCTGTTTGAGACCTACCTGCCGGCCACAACGCGTTACATACAGATGTACAGCGACATGATCGGATCCTATCCCTATTCGGATTTCAAGGTCACCGAGAACTTCTTTCCCACCGGTTACGGTTTCCCGGGCTGGACGCTGCTGGGCCAGGAGGTTTTACGACTGCCCTTTATCGTCATGACCTCCCTGGGTCACGAAGTCCTGCACAACTGGTGGGGAAACAGTGTCTATGTGGATTATGACCGGGGCAACTGGTGTGAAGGGCTCACCGTCTACGGGGCTGATTATCTTTACAAGGAGAGACGTTCACCCGACGCTGCGCGGGATTATCGGAAAGACATTCTCAAGCAATACAAAAGCTATGTGAACGCGGAGAACGAGTTCCCGTTGCGCAAATTCACCTCGAGATCCAGCAGTTATGAACGCACCATCGGATACAACAAGGCCATGATGGTCTTCCATATGATCCGCCAGGAGATCGGAGATGAAGCGTTCTGGTCAAGCTGGCGGGATGTCTACGCAGAGTACATCGAGCAGGAGATCAGCTGGGAAGAGTGGATCAAGGCGTTCGAGAAGCGCGCAGGAGTGTCACTCGCCCATATCGTTCCCGAATGGATCGACCGGACAGGTGCGATCGAGCTAAGTCTGAAGGTCAACAGCAGCAGCTATGACGCCGCCACTGACGAGACCAGGATCGATATGACTGTCAACCAACCCGGGGATGAGATCTACACCGTTCAGGTGCCCTACCGGCTCGCAGGAGATCAGGTGGTTGAGGACCAACTCCGGCTGGAAGCGGCAGAGTCGAACTACATTCTCACCTTCGCAGGTCAATACAGCAGCCTGGAACTGGATCCGGACTACCATCTATTCAGGCATCTCTACCCTCAGGAGATCGAACCGATCCTGGCGAGCGTCTATGGAAGCACGGAGAAGCATTTTATCACCTATACCGAGGAGGACAGTGTAAATGCCCGCTTCAGGGAATTTGGTGAGAATCTCACGGAATCGGAGATCGAACTGGAAACCGGTACGGCGCTGGTCGGCCGGGAAGGTGACTTTGCCGCCATATTGTTGAATCCCGACAATCTGCCGCCGAGTCTGGATAAATGGGTCAAGATCGCGGATGACCAGGTCCAGGTGAATCAAGAGGTCTATTCTCGAAACAACAGCTTTGTCTTTGCGGTGGAAGAAACGGAGATATTCGCCAAAATGCTGGTGGTGATCAGCAACGATTTTGGATCCCTGCCACGGCTGGGCCAGAAACTGCCGCACTATGGTAAATATTCGTATCTGGTCTTTGATGGTACCCGCAATATCGGCAAAGGGCAGTGGCCCGCAGGGGACTCTCCACTCAAACAATCGCTTTAAAGAAAGCCCTTTGAACAAATAGGTCCGCCAGGGTGATTTCTGTTGCTAAGGACGTGGTTTGTTCTAGTTTTCGACACAAGCGTCGAAAAAAGGAACCTGGCGTTGATGAATCAGGGGGCAAGAATTTGAACGGGAGATCACATGAGTAGAATGATACAAACTATGATCCTGGTGCTGACGGCTACGGCTTTCGTGTTAGCACAGCCCTATGTAGAAGACTTTGAGGACCAGGACGTCAGTGAATGGGGCGTCTATCGTGCAGGCGAGGAGCCAATCCAGGCCCTGGCCATGGGCAGTGCCCCGGATGTCCTCCAGGAAGGTGATGACTTTGTGGGCCTGATTGGCGACACGGATGTGACCTATTCTGGTGCCGCCATCAACCTGGTGGGTGATGTCAGCGATGCCAATTACAGTGTCGAAGGCTGGGTCTATGTCTATGAGAACCACAGCCAGGGATCTGCCTATACAGGGCTGGTTGCCTACGCGGACAGTTCTGCAGGCTATTATGTCAAGCTGGTGGCCGATTTTGATGCCGACAACCGGTTCAGGCTGTATAACAATCAACTGAACATGAGCACATTCCAGTACACCTTCCATGTTGCTTTTGATGCTTCAGGCGTCGACAAGACCGAAGGCTGGCACTACATGAAGGTGGAGGTTGAGACCCAGGCTGACGACAATGTTGCCTATACATGCTATTATGACAATGCGATGCTGGGAAGCGGTGCCAATGTAGATGACGCCGAAGGTCATACCATCGCAGGCCAGCCGGGTGTCTATGCCTTCCAGATGGACGGTGTCGATGGTTTACAGGGTTACTTCGACAATATCACTGTGACACCCTCAGCTGTCTCCGTGGATGATGAACGCGGATCGCTGCCACAGGACTTCGTTCTCGAACAGAATTATCCAAATCCCTTCAATCCGAGCACAACGATACATTTCACCCTGACTGAAGCTTCGCCTGTACAACTGGTAGTCTATGATCTCCAGGGCAACCTGGTGAACACACTTGTCCAGGGACATCTCCAAGCCCAGGCCTACTCTACGAACTGGAGAGGTCTTGATGCCCTGGGCAATCCTGTCCCCACCGGCCTGTATATCTATACCCTGAATTCCGCGGGACAGAGCATCAGCAAGAAGATGATGCTTATTAAATAAATCTCAATCTCCTTGGGGCCGGCGTCTTGCGCCGGCCCCGCCCTTTCATATATTCAAACATGCCAAGCAGTCCACGCTCACTGATCATCCTGTTGATCCTGCCCACTGTTATCCTCGCCGGTGTCGGAGGTAAATTGTCCGGCCGGGTGCTGGATACTGACGGAGTCCCGCTGGCCGGCGTGAACATCATTGTTGAAGACACTTACCTGGGATCGGCGACTGATCTCAATGGCGACTACTTTATCTTGAACATCCCGCCGGGAATCTACTCGGTTTCCTTTGAAATGATCGGCTACCGCAAGCTCGTGCAGCAAGAGCTGCAGATCGTTTCTGATTTTACCACTAACCTGGATGTCGTTCTGGAGCAGGAAACACTTGAACTGGAAGGAGAGGTGCTGGTAGTAGCCGAACGACCGCTGATCCGCAAGGATGCCACCTCCACCATGCGGGTGGTGGATGCCGCCGCACTGGTGGAAATGCCTGTAAAGGATTTCAAGGATGTACTGGTGACCCAGGCAGGTTTCACCACGGATGCGGCAGGAGGGATCCACGTTCGGGGAGGACGGACCAAAGAGATCCTCTACATGATCGACGGCGTGGTGGTGAAGGACCCTCTGCTGGGTGACTTCAGCGGTAGTGTGAATCAGAATGCCATCCAGGAGATGACGGTGATCAGCGGGACATTCAATGCCGAATACGGCCAGGCCATGTCCAGTGTGGTGAATATCGTCACCAAGGAAGGCGGTGAAGATTTTCACGGCAAGCTGGAGTATATCTCCGGAGAGGTAAATGCCTCGCCCTATCATGAGGCTGGTGCATTTTCCTATCTGGATGAGAACTACGCCAATGTGGACAGCAACTACCTGCGTATGGATCTCGCGGACAGCCTCTTTGCATACCTTGATCGTGCACCTTCTGGATTCTATCCCCAGGGCGTGATCCCCTTGTTCCGAATTCCAATGAACGGTAGCGTAAGTCTGAACCTGGGGGGCAAGCTGCCCTTCCTGGACCTTAACTATTTTGCCTCCGCTTTCTATTCGAATGAGGAAAGTCCCCTGCCCCACGGTGCGGACATCAACCAGGATATGCAGTTGAAACTGACCCGGAGGCTTTCTTCCAAACTCAAACTCAGCGGTCATCTGCACAGCTCCGCACGCCTGTATCAAAACTATTCACATGCCTGGAAATACCGCCCGGACTTTGACGAGCACACATTTAAACGCAATGACCGCCTGGCCTTCACCGTGACACATTCACCATTGGCGGCCCTCTTCTACAATGTTCACCTTTCACGTCAGATCGTGGGGACCAAAGAGGGGGTGAAATCCCTGAATCCGTCAGAGTACGAGCGCCCACTTACTGACGAATCAGTGTATTTCTATTCCACTGGAAATGGCGACACTTACTCCGACAATACCAGCACGACCAGTTCCATGAGCTTCGATCTTACCTGGCAGGCGAACCAGCGGCATCAGTTGAAGACAGGTTTTACCCTGGACCTGCATGATCTGAACATTCACAATGAAGAGGAACCCTGGGAAGCGGGTACGAATTTCCTGGACGACACGACCTATGCGCCCAGCGAAGCCACATTCTATGTGCAGGACAAGATCGAACTGGATTACCTCATCATAAACCTTGGCATGCGTTATGATCAGGTGGATCCGGCCGTGGCCATGTGGGAAAATGTGAACCGCTTTGTGGAATATGATTCGACCACAGGAGTGTGGGTGCAGGCACCTGTCGTCACCGCTCCGACCCAGACCAAGTTGAGTCCACGTATCGGACTGGCCTTTCCCATTACGGTCAATACCGTGTTTCATGTATCCTATGGACATTTCTTCCAGGTCCCGAACTTCGAATCCATGACCTACAACTCGCGTAAAGACATATCAGCAGCTCTGCCCCTGGTTGGGAATGCCCGGGTCAAACCCCAGAAGACAGTGGCATATGAATTTGGGCTGAAACAGGCGCTTAGTCAGTCCACCCGGCTCGAGGTCACCGTGTGGTCCAAGGACATTCGCGACCTGCTCTCGACACTGCAGGTACGCTATCTATCGAACCAGGTCATTGTTTTTGAGAATACGGATTACGCCAGCGTGAAAGGTCTGGATCTCAGCTTTGATCGTCAGTTTACGGGTATGTTCGCCGCCAATCTGAGTTATACTCTCTCGGTGGCCAAGGGCAACAACTCGTCCCCCAGGGCCGGGTACTTCTCAGCTTATGAGAACGAGGAGGTCCCACATCAGGAGTTTTACCTGGATTTTGATCAACGGCATGATCTCTCAGTTAACTTCTCTCTGCGGACAGCTGCCGACGACGGTCCGGTAATCGGTGGTGTAAGGCCCCTGGCCAACATAAATACAAACCTGCTGCTGAACGCCGGTAGCGGATTACCCTATACGCCTTTTGTCGATCCTACGGTACGGGTAGATGTCAATTCTGCCAGGAAACCCTGGACCTACACCCTTGATCTGCGACTCAAGAAAAGCATCATGATCAATGACCTGCGGCCAACGGTCTTTCTGGAAGCCACCAACATTACCGACCACGAGAATGTCCTCTTCGTCAATTCACGAACGGGCAAACCCTTCGATTCAGGCACCACGGGACTTGTGGGTCAGTCTGATGACAGCAACCTGAATCCGGCAAAGCTCGGTCCCGGCAGGGCGATCAAATTTGGATTGAGTCTGAGTTGGTGATCCTGTGAAGCAATTAACCAGCATCATGATCCTTCTGGCTTTTGCGACGTTCCTGACGGCACAGCCGCTTGACTGTGCCAGCTGTCATCTGGATCCGGTGGAGTGGAACCTGGGCAGAGACGCGGGGATCTTTCAGAAAGCCGTGGGCGCTATGGACAAGGGTCAGCTGCAGAACCACACCAGCAATTTTGGCAATCTCGCCAGTTTTCACATCTGGTTTACCAATGCCGGACACTGGCCGAGAGCTGCAGACGGTAACCGTCAGTATGCATTCGGACTTGGGCTCATGATCGGGATCGATGAGGATAACGTCATCGAGACAGAAACCCAGACCCGCTCCAAGATCCAGGACTGGCTGCCACCCGATGACGCGCTGGGTGTGGATTATTCAGGAGACGTACGGGCCATATCTGACGATACGCCCTTCCAGGCATCCAGCGATCTGCCCTTGAGTTGGCCGGAAGAAAGCTGGCCGGGCTATTTCCGTGTGGATATCACCAATGTTGAAGATTCTGTCCTGGCTCTTCACCCGGATGCACTGACACTGCCGGAAGCCGTAAATCAATTCTCCTCAGACCGTGACATCTTCGCCACCTACACCGATGCCTACAATCCCATGGGCAGTTACGGCCTCACGGTCGAGCAGACATCATATTCCTACGGACGGCCCTATGCGGAGGACATTCTCTTCTGGGACCTGAAAGTGTTCAATGACGGTGCCACCGATCTCCAGGATATTCATGTGGGCTTCTATACAAAGTTCCGCCCCGATTACGACAACCATGACTATCTCAATTTTATTGATTCCGATGCTGATGGCCGACAGGACCTCATCTATGTCTATGATCTGAACAACCAGAGCGATGGTGCCTGGACCGAGACGGATGACCCCCTGGGAATGGTGGGTCTGCGTATGTATGACACGCCTGGCCAGATGGGCATCACCGATTTCCATCACTTTGCCCGGGCAGCCTCACCCAGCACCGATCAGGAGATGTGGGCATTGATGACCAGCGATGCCGGCAGTTCGGCCCTGGTGGACCCGGCCTTCTATTTTCACGGGGATGACCCACGGATCGATTATACCGGTGAGGATTCTGTGTCCACCTACTACCCGCCCTGGTCTGAATTTGAGCACCAGGATGAGCGGGAGGGGAACGCTATCAACTATGTGATCTCCTGCGGCCCCTTCGATCTACCGGCAGACTCCATGGTGACCCTCAGTCTTGCAATGATCATGGGAGATGCGGGAATCATACCTGATGAGCCCGATACCACCGACCTCATGGCCAACGTGGCCATCGCCAACCGCATGTACGAACTCTATTTCCAGGGCGCCGCACCGCCGGCAACGCCCGAGGTCCATGCCGTTGCCGGGGATGAAAAAGCCACCCTGTACTGGAATGGGAATGCTGCCGAGAATTCAACGGATCCCTGGACGGGGCTCCAGGATTTCGAGGGCTACAAGATCTTCAGAAGTACAAACAAGGGACAGACCTGGGGTGATCCTATCACCAACACTGACGGAGTGGTGATCGGTTTTGTGCCCCTGGCGATCCTGGATCTTAGCGAGGAAGAAGATATCGAGCGTTTTGGCGAGGAGATCTCCGGGGACGATCCCCTTTTCCCCCAGAGCCTGGGTAACAACAGTGGGATCACACACAGTTTTGTCGACAGCAATCTGGTGAACGGGGTGGAATACTGGTACTGTATCAGCGCCTATGATCGAGGTGATCCCGACAATCTGATCCCGTCGCTGCACAATGCACTGGGTGCCTCAGTATTCGAACCGCATACGGTGGCTGTGACGCCGGGGCGCCTGGCCAATGACCTTGAGTTCGGTCTGCTTGAGCCCATCGGTGGGATCTGTGAAGGGACAGTACGCCTGGAGATCGAGGATCCCTCCAAAGTCGAGGATCACGAATATCAGATGAGCTTCGATATCAGTGTGCCTTACGTCGACATGGATGGAGACACGGTTCTGGGCAAGGGTTTTACCCTGGTTGACCTGACACTGGGTGATACACTGTTACAGGATATTCTCATCGGTGCAGATACCGACACCAACATTGTCTCTGTCGATGGTATGCTGCTCTACCTGGAAGATGCCCCCGGCGGTGTTCGCGAAATGGGCTGGACCAGTGTAGCGAATGACACCTCCACTCATGATTGGAGAGTGAACAGCAAATGGCCGGAACTGGTCCCCAGTGGACAGGCCATTGGCCAGACCATAGAAACATTTGACGACTGGCGTATTACCGTGGACTATGAGGAAGGTGTCGAGGCTTTATGGCTTGATGCTTTCTTCGGGGATGTCCGGGATGTCACAACGCATCTACCCATACGTGTGGAGGTCATCACCGATCCGGACAATCCGATCGATGTCTCTGAGAATACCTATCTGGCTGAATTCAACCATGGTCTGACAGATCCAGGGATCCGGGGGATGTTCTACAGTCCCCTGGGCTGGGACCTGGAGCCGGGAGGCCTGGGCTATCTGGCCGGTAGTCCTGGCTGGTATGAGAAACACGTGGATTTCCTCATCCTGGAAAAGATCGACGTGGATCTGACAACTGGCGATACCATCCCGAATTACATGTACCTGTTCACCAACCATAAACCGGACACGTCCGTCAACCGCTATTTCGAGACCGAGATCATCGATGCACAGGCACCTTCGGATGGAGACCAGTTCACCATCCTGACCTATAAGGGCTTCCGTCCGGAGATCACATATGAATTCTCACCGTTGTCTTCGGACACCGATCCGGATCTGAGTGATGCCAATCCCCTGGAAAATGTGCGGGTCGTTCCCGATCCATACATCGTGACCAATGAATGGGAGACCGGCGAGTTCGGCAAGAAGCTCATGTTCAACAACCTGCCTTCCCGTTGCAGTATTCGTATCTATACCCTGGTAGGGGATCACATCGCTACGATTGAACATGGGAATGGTAACGGAACGTCCGAGGGCTACAGTTTCTGGGACATGCGTACGCGCAATGACCAGTTCATTGCACCAGGGGTATATCTGTATCATGTATCCACTCCTGCGGGGGATGAGACCCTGGGAAGGTTCCTGGTGATCAAATGAGAAGGCTGTGGTTGTTTCTGCTGGCTGGATCGCTGGCCTTTGCCGAGTTCGACAAGGTGGGTACCACCAGCGCCTCATTCCTGAAGCTGGGTGTAGGATCCCGTGCTACAGCCATGGGCGGGGCTTTCGTGGCCCTGTCAGACGATGGCTTAGCGCCCTTCTGGAATCCTGCCGGTATGATGGCCATGAGTGATATGACCATCGCCTTCAGCCACAATGAATGGGCCCTGGATATCGATCACCAGTTCGCCAGCGTCATCATCGCTACTGACAGGAATGGTCGTCTGGGACTGTCTGTGACTGCTTTGACCATGGGTGAGCAGGAGGTGACCACGGTTACCCAGCCAGACGGTACAGGATTGTACTATGACGTTACCGACCTGGCCCTGGGGGTGAGCTACGCCAGGCAGATCAGTGACCGCTTCAGGTTCGGGATGACCGGGAAGTATATCCAGCTGTCCGCTTTTAATGAGAATGCCAGTACGCTGGCTTTTGACCTGGGCTGCCTATTGCTCACGGACCTCAAGGGTCTCACCATCGGCGCCGCGCTGAGCAATTTTGGCGGGGACATTCAATATGCCGGTCGTGATCTCATCGACAAGGTCTACCTGGATGAGGACTTGAACGATCAATATGCGGCAGACGCGGATCTGCGGACAGAGCCCTGGCCTTTGCCCCTGATGATCCGCATCGGTGTCAGCATGGATCTTATCGGACCGGGAACTGCCTGGATCCAGAGTCCACACAGCCGCCTTACCGTTGCGTTTGATGGCGATCATCCCAACGATGGACCCGAGCATCTGCAGTTCGGAGCGGAGTACAGTGTCCGAGAGATGTTGTATGTGCGTGGCGGCTACCGCTTCAATTATGACGAAGAAGCCCTCACGATGGGACTTGGTCTGCGACTCAACCTGGGTGGGCTGGGTGAAACACGACTGGATTATGCAGTGAAACCATTGGGCCCATTTGGAACCACCTCAGTATTGGGGATTGAATTCAGGAGATAGTTGGGATTCCCGCAGCACCCGGAAGGTTTGATATTGCCCCAGGCTTCAGCCTGGGGTTTTTATTATGCAAACTTTCCAAACCACCTTTTTTATTGTTTCTCAGCTGAGTAGATCGTCGTGATCCCGAAGGTAAGATCACGATGCCTGACCGTATGAAAGCCCTCATCCTCGAGCAAGGCCTTGAAATCTTCCCGGGCCGGGAAGTGTCGGACAGATTCAGGCAGATAGGTATAGGCACTGCGCCGGGAGAACAAGCCTCCCAGCCAGGGCAGGATGCGATCAAAGTAGAAGCGGTAGAGTCGTGAAAAGACAGGACCTTCCGGTTCCGCGAATTCAAGGATTGCCAGGCGGCCGCCGGGCGTGAGGACGCGGTAAAATTCATTCAGGGTCTTCTCGATGAATCCCACGTTGCGGATGCCATAGCTGATGGTGAGGGCATTGAAGCTTTCGTCATCGAAGGGCAGATCCTCAGCATCGCCAGGTATGACTTCGAAGACATCTGTCATTCCCCGCCGCTCGATCTTCTGTCGGGCCAGCTCCAGCATGTTCTCTGCGAAATCACAGCCCACGACGGTGACATCTGCAGCTTTCAGGGCTGCAAACCCCTGGTCTCCCGTTCCAGTGGCAACATCAAGAACACGCTCACCATTCTCCAAACTCAGGCTTTTGACGGCCTGGCGGCGCCAGTGAATATCAATACCGAAACTCAGGAAGTGATTCAAGAAGTCGTAATGGCCAGCAATGCCATCGAACATAGCCTGGACCTGGTGTTTCTTCTTTTCACCGCTGTGCTGGAACTGATCGATCATTTCAAACGCGAATTACGTGAATTAGATGATGGAATGAAAGGAATTACCGGATTTGCGGATTGGAGAATTGATCAAATCGGAACCTGCATGATCGATCAGGAGTATACACGGAATTATAGCGCGTAATAACCTGTCCCTTAGATACTTAGCATTTTCAATAAATCTCAAGATTCAAACAACTGGGGTAAACTGCTGTCATAGAGCAAACTTTTTCTTGACATAGCTAAAAACATTCACTAGCGTTGAACAAATGTTAAGCGACACTGAACACATGTTCACGCGAGGGTCCTGAGCATGGCCGATGAGCAGGTCCAGATCGCCATCCTGGTGGAGGCTGCACGTCTGTATTATCAGCATGGTCTCAGCCAACAGGAAGTGGCCGACAAGCTCGGCGTCTCAAGACCCAGTGTGTCTCGTCTGCTCACCAGGGCTCGCGAAATGGGTATTGTGCGCATAGATATCATTGATCCCGCTGAATCTGGCACACGCCTGGAAAATGACCTGGTGGCAAAATTCGGATTGAGACACGCAGTGGTTGTCCCGAATCATGCCAGCGATGAACAGGTGATCAAGAACAGGCTCGGCCAGGCCACCGTCATCCTCATGGACACCATCATCAGTGAAGGCTGTACCCTGGGCGTGTCATGGGGTACCACCATGATGGCCATGACCGAGCGATTGAGATCCCGTAAATTGAAGAATATGGTCGTGGTCCAGCTCAACGGCGGGATCTCGAAGGCCGAGTTTGATACACATGCTACAGAGATCGCTCAAAAGATAGGAGATAACTACCAGGCCACACCCTACCTGCTGCCGCTGCCTGCGGTAGTGGACTCACCGGAGTTGAAACAGGCCATTATTTCAGATTCGAATATTGCCAAAACCCTGGAACTGGCCAGGAAGGCTGAGATCGCCCTCTTTACCATCGGGTCATTCGGATTCGATTCGGTCCTGGTGGCGGCAGACTACTTCGAGAAGGAGGAAGTAGATGATCTGCTTGTCCGGGGCGCGGTTGGTGATATCTGCTCCCGCATCATTACGGACCAGGGTGAGATCTGCTCAGCGGAGCTGGATGCCCGTACCATAGGGCTGGAACTGGATGAGCTGAAAGCCAAGGAATATTCGATTGCCGTGGCGGGTGGTGCGAATAAGAGCCGGGCCATCTCGGCGGCACTGAAGGGCCAATGGTTCAATGTCCTGATCACGGATGAAACAGTCGCACAAGATCTGTTGGCTTACGAATGAGCAAGCCAACCACACAAAGCAGACTGACCATCGCCCTCGGGGCAGACCATGGTGGTTTTCCACTGAAAGAGATCCTGAAGAAGGACCTCCTTGACCAGGGTTATCTGGTGGTGGACTGCGGGACCGACAGCGCGGCAGATGTGGATTACCCGAAGTATGCCGTTGCAGTTGCGCAGAAAGTCTCCCGTCGTGAGGCGAACTTTGGGATCATGGTGGACGGCGCAGGTATCGGTTCGGCCATGGCGGCCAACAAGGTCAAGGGCGTCAGGGCGGCACTGTGTTATGACCTCTCAAGTGCGAACAACGCCCGGGAACATAACAACGCGAATATGCTTACCCTGGGCGCCGGTCTCATCGGCGCATCCCTGGCCAAACAGATCGCAAACAAATTTATAAACACGGAATGCACCGTGGACCGGCATCTACGCCGGGTGAAGATGATTGATGATCTCAATATTGAAGAAGGAATCCAGACTGAAATGGAGAATGTTGTAGAACCAAATACTGAAAAGGCCGAACTGGCCGAGATCAGTGACGAAGATATCGTTCGCATAGCCGAACGCGTGGGAGAGCTGGTCCAGGCCGGCGGCGCGACACTACCGGCAGAGAACAGCGAGCATTGTTCCTCTGATGCCGTTTGCCGCTGTGGTCAGTGTGTGGAGAAGGAACCGGACACCATCCGGCAGTTCCTGGACCACGGGGTCTCACGTATCGGTATTGCCGATGCCACTGGAAGTGAATGTATCCCTGAGGACATCGCAAAATGCATCGACCATACGGTGCTGAAACCGGATGCCACGGTGGACGATATCGTAAAACTCTGTGGTGAAGCGAAGGAATTTGGATTTGCCGCCGTTTGTGTCAGCCCCAGCTATGTGCCGGTAGCCGCAAAGGAGTTGGACGGCTCCACTGTGAAGGTCTGCACGGTCGTTGGTTTTCCCTCAGGCGCGCATATGCCTGAAATAAAGGCCATGGAGACCCGCCGGGCCATCCGGGATGGCGCCCAAGAGATTGACATGGTGATCAATGTCGGTGCCCTGAAGAGCGGGAAAGATGATCTTGTTTACGAAGATATACGCATGGTTGCCGAAGCCTGCGAGGATGGCGGGGCCACCTCCAAGGTCATTATCGAAGCAGCCCTGCTGAACCAGGATGAAAAAGTCAGGGCCTGCACCCTCGCCAAGAAGGCGCGGGCCAATTACGTCAAAACATCAACAGGATTTGGTCCCCACGGAGCAACGGCTGAAGACGTGGATCTGATGAGTCAGATCGTCGCCCAAGCAGGACTGGGAGTCAAAGCCGCCGGTGGGATCAAATCCTTTGAAGACGCCCGTAGCATGATCAAGGCCGGTGCAACCCGTCTGGGTGCCAGCGCCGGGATTGAGATTCTCAGGGAAGCAAAGTCAGTGACAATCTCCAATTAGGGGACGAAAGGAAGCAAGAATCATGGTAGATCTGAGATCATATGTTTTCCTGGATAAGCTGCAGCCACAATATGCTGCCTATCTCGGGACTGTAGCGAAAGGATTCCTGCCCATTGCCGGCATGGCATCCCTCTATGTTGAGATCTCCCCGGGTATCGAGATCAACAGGATCACTGATATCGCGCTGAAATCAACCGACGTCACACCAGGCATGCAGATCGTAGAGCGACTCTATGGCCTGCTGGAGATACACTCATATTCCCAGGCTGATGTCCGTCAGGCCGGTGCCGCCGTTCTGGATGCACTGGATATCACCGAAGAACACCGCTGGAAGCCCAAGATCTATTCCAGTCAGGTGATCCGCCGGATCGATGCACACCAGACACAGCTCATCAACCGGATGCGCTACGGGAACATGATCGTCCCGGGCGAGACCCTGTATGTCATGGAAGTGCAACCAGCCGCATACGCAGCCCTGGCAGCCAACGAAGCGGAGAAATCGGCGGAGATCAACATACTGGATGTACGCAGTTTCGGAAGCTTCGGCCGCCTCTACCTGGGGGGCGAAGAACGTGATATCGATGTGGGTTATCGCGCAGCCGTGGCTGCCATCGAAGGCGTCTCGGGCCGGGAACCGGAAAAACGCTGATGCAGATCAGTCTTTGGATATTTGTGAATGAAGCTTTTAACCAGAATGTGGAATAGAAGAGGAGGCATACAATGGCCGAAGCTCTAGGAATGTTGGAAACACGCGGATACCCCGCTGCTGTGGAAGCGGCTGATGCCATGGTCAAGGCGGCCAAGGTAGAGCTGGTATCCTACGAGAAAACCGGTGGTGGATACGTCACCGTGAACATCCGCGGTGATGTTGCCGCTGTCAAGGCAGCCTGCGAGGCTGGTAAGGCCGGCGCTGCACGGGTTGGTGAGATCGTTGCCGTTCACATCATTGCGAGACCGCATCCAAATGTGGATTCAGTGCTACCCCTGGGCCGCACCGATGAAGGCGTGCAGGACATGGAGAAGCTGAAAAAATAACCCGGAGGCACAATGGTCTTAGCAAAGGTCGTCGGTACCCTGGTATCGACACAGAAGGAGACCAGCATGGAGGGTCTGAAATTCCTGGTCCTCCAACAGGTCGATCTCGACGGCAATGAAAAAGGTGGCTTCGTCATCGCTGCTGATGCCACCGATGCCGGGACTGGAGAGATGGTCCTATACGCTTCAGGTAGTTCAGCCCGCCAGACCCAGAAAACCGACAAACGTCCCTGTGACGCGGTGGTGATGGCCATCGTGGACAACTGGGAGGTCGGTGGCGAGCTGAAGTACAAAAAAGGCGTGAATGATTAGCTCTTGAGTCCCGGTCCTTATGGGAAGCGGACAAGATGACAGGTATAGCGATGATGGAGGTTGCAAATGGCCCAGTTAACTGAACAGCAGGTTGATCAGATCGCCTCGCAGGTGGCCGGCATGTTACGTCCACCCCCAGCCAGGAAAAGGACCGTGAACACCCCTGAGACGGGCGCTCCTCCAGCGCCGACCGCTGTGGGTGTGTTCCACGATGTGGATCATGCGGTACGAGCTGCGCAGAAGGCCTTTGAACAGTTCAAAGCCATGAGCCTGGAAAAACGCAAGGCCCTCATCGCAAACATCAGACTACGAATGCATGAGCATGCCGAAGACCTGGCCCAGCGCGCCTATGAGGAAACGGCCCTGGGCAGGTTTGAGGACAAGATCCGGAAGAACCGGCTGGTCATCGACAAAACACCGGGCGTGGAAGCACTGGAGCCCACGGCATGGTCCGGCGACCGGGGGCTCACACTTACGGAGAAGGCGCCCTACGGTGTCATAGCCTCCATTACACCCTGTACAAATCCAACCTCCACCATCATCTGCAACACCATTGGAATGCTTGCCGCCGGCAACGCCGTTGTCTTCAACGTGCATCCTACAGCCCGCCAGGTGAGTATTTACAACATCGAGTTGCTGAATGAAGCGATCGTTGAGGCCGGTGGTCCACCAAACCTGGTGAGTACCATCTACAAGCCCACCATTGCCAGTGCACAGGAATTGATGCAGCACAAGGGTGTCCACCTGCTGGTGGTTACCGGTGGTGCTGAAGTGGTGAAAACCGCCATGAGCAGTGGTAAACGAGCCATCTGTGCAGGACCCGGAAATCCACCGGTGGTGGTTGACGAAACTGCTGATATAGAGCAGGCCGCCAGCGGTATCGTCAAAGGGGCTTCCATGGACAACGGCATCATCTGTGTCCTGGAAAAAGAGGTCTTTGCCGTCGATTCGATCTTCGATCAGCTGATGACCGCCTTCCCCCGTCATGACGCTCATGTGCTGAAATCCCACGAATTTTACTGGGTGGAAAAAGCCATTTTCAAGGAGATCAAGGGCCAGCGCATGCCGGGTGTCATCAACAAGGATCTCATCGGGAAAGACGTTCAGACCATTCTGGCTGAGGTGGGTATATCGGTTGAGGACAATATCCGGCTGGCCGTGGCCGAAGTACCGGCCCGGCATCCCCTGGTGTGGACTGAGCAGATGCTGCCGATCCTGCCTGTGGTGCGGGTACCCAATGTCAACCAGGCCATAGATCTGGCCAAAGAGGCCGAACACGGTTTCAGACACACCGCGGTGATGTATTCAAAGAATCTGGACAGCCTCAGCCGCATGGCGCAGGTGATGGATTGCAGCATTTTTGTGAAGAATGGCCCATCCCTGGCCGGTCTGGGGGATGGCGGCGAAGGATTCAGCTCCTTTACCATCGCCAGCCCAACCGGTGAAGGCATGACCAATCCCCGGAGTTTCGTCCGGGACCGCCGCTGTGTCCTCGTAGATCATTTCAGGATTGTATGATGAAGAAACATCCAGCTATTGCACTGATCGAACTGGCGAGCATCCCGGTTGGCATTCAGACCGGGGACGCCATGTTGAAACAGGCACCCATCTCCATACTGAGAGCCGGGACCGTCCATAACGGCAAATTTCTGGTCCTCGTCGGCGGCAGTGTCGCATCTGTGGAAGAAGCCTACGCGAAAGGACTGGCCACCGGAGGCGATCTCGTCGTCGACCAGGTCATCCTGCCCGATGTGCATGAACATGTCTTCGCCGCCATAGCCGGGGAACGCAAACCTTGCGGGAATGACGCCCTGGCGATCATCGAGACCTTCTCTGTGGCAGCGATCCTGCAGGCCACCGATGCTGCAGTAAAAGGTACTGCCATCAGTCTGGCCGAGATCCGTCTCGCCGACGATATCGGCGGAAAGGCCATTGCCATCTACGCCGGGCCGGTGGAAGAAGTGGAAACCGCTGTACGGATATCAAACGACGTGCTGCCGAACCCGGACCTGATGCTCAGCGATACCGTTATACCAAGCCTGGACCAGAACATGGCCCGGCAGATCGACCACACCACCAGTTTCGCAGGATCCAAACTTGACGTCCTGAGTCAGGGAGAGATCTGAGATGAGGATAGGCAAGGTCATCGGAACACTGACACCGGCAGTGATGTATCCGGACCTGGTGGGTACACCCATGCTGCTGGTACAACCCCTGACCAAGACACAGCAGGATGAGGGCGATCCCATCGTTGCCGCCGATGTGACACGTATGGCAGGACCGGGAGAACTCGTGTATTACGAAAGTTCCCGTGAAGCAGCTCTGGCCTGCGATCCATGGTTCGTACCTGTGGACGATGCCATCGTGGGGATCGTGGATGACTTGCGCCTGTATGACCTGGAGGGATCATGATCCTCGGCAGGGTTTGTGGAACACTGCATTCGACCATCAATCACCCCTTTTATGAAGAACGGCGTATCCTGGTGGTGGACCGTCTCGATCGCCAGGGGCAACCTACCGGGGATTATATAGTGGCTGTGGATGTCGTTGATGCCGGGGCGGGTGAAACCGTCATGGTCATCGATGAAGGCAATTCCGCCCGTCAGGTGGTTGATGATGATCTGGCTCCCTTACGATCCATCATAGTTGGGATCGTCGACCACTTCTGAACCCTCTCGAAACAATAGTATTCAACTCAAGCATGGAACTATCTTGCAGCCCTGTTTTGGGGCTGTGTGCTAGATAATGAGGTGAGCTTGACGATGGGCTTGAAAAAAGGCAGTGATCTTGAACTTGACATTGAATCCCTGGCTTATGGGGGCAAGGGTGTAGCCCGCCACGAGGGCTTCACCATCTTTGTCGAACGGAGCCTGCCTGGTCAGAAGGTCCTGGCAAGGATCGTCAAGAAGAAGAAATCCTTCGCTGAAGCATATCCCCGGGAATACCTGCAACGGGCCGAGAATGAGATCGAGGCGCCATGTCCTTATTTCGGGACCTGCGGCGGCTGCCGTTTACAGAACCTCAGTTACCAGGATCAACTCAGGGAAAAGACCGGCCAGGTAAAGGACCTGCTGGAGCGGGTCGGCGGCTTCACGGGCATCGATGTTCCCCTGGCCCTGGCCTCACCAAAAGAGACCCACTACCGCAACAAGATGGAATTCACCTTTACGGATGCTCCCTGGCTTATGGACCTTGAAGATGAAGCGGAAACCTTCGGGCTGGGCCTGCACATACCAACCCGCTTTGACAAGATCCTGAATATTGAACGCTGTCTGCTGCAGGATGAGACTGCCAACGAGATCCTCAAGTTCACCGCAGACTGGGCCCGGGAGCATGAATGGATCCCCTATGACCTGAGAAAACACACCGGCTGGGCCCGGAACCTGATCCTGCGGAGTGGAGAACATACCGGGGAGATCATGGTGAATCTGGTGACCACCACGCATGCCCCAGAGCTGATCAAGCCTTATTCTGAAAGACTCATTGAAAGTTTTCCCACTGCTGCAACGGTGGTGAACAACACGACAACCCGCCAGGCAGGGGTGTCCCAAGGTGAACAGGAATTCATTCTGCACGGTTCCGGTATCATCCACGACGAACTCAATTCCGTCAGTTTCGAGATCGCAGCCAATGCCTTCTTCCAGACCAACACCCTGCAGGCTGAAGTCCTGTATGCGGAGGCGTTGAAACATGCCGAGCTGAAAGGTGATGAGATCGTTTATGATCTTTACTGTGGAACGGGGACCATCACCCTGTTCCTGGCGCAGCAGTGCAGGGAAGCCTATGGTTTTGAACTGGTGGAAGCAGCGGTGGTGAATGCCCGGGAAAATGCCCGGAAGCTGAATATCTCCAACGCCCATTTCATCCTGGGCGATCTCAAGGATCTGTTCCATCCAGAGAAGGAGAAGCCTGATATCCCGCCGCCAGACCTCATCGTTGTCGATCCCCCCAGAGCTGGTCTGCATCCGCGGGTCGTGAAGGAGATCCTTCAAGTACGTCCGCCCAGGGTGGTATATGTGTCCTGTAATCCGGCCACCCTGGCCCGGGACCTGAAGGATCTGTGCGAACACTATCACTTGAAGCGCATTCAACCAGTTGATATGTTCCCGCACACGGCACATATTGAAAGTGTTGCCGCTCTGGAGCTCAAGAATTAACCCTTCATAGAAGGAGTTCAGTGCATGAAAAGAAACACCATCATACTCATCGTGATTGTCCTGGTCCTGGTCTTGATCGTCAGCAACGCCATCGGCCGCTATAATAATTTCGTGGGACTTGAAGAAGGGGTTGATGCCGCCTGGTCGCAGGTTGAGAACGTCTACCAGCGCCGCGCGGACCTGATCCCCAATCTGGTGGCCACGGTCAAGGGTGTCGCCGAATTCGAGAAGGAAACCTTCACCGCGGTGACCGAAGCACGATCAAAGGTGAATCAGATCAATCTCGAGGGCGTTACCAGCAACCAGGAAATGCTGAATCAGTTCCAGAATGCCCAGGGTGCACTGTCCAGTGCGCTTTCCCGACTGATGGTGGTCGTGGAGCGCTACCCGGACCTCAAGGCTAATCAGAACTTCTTGGACCTGCAGACACAACTCGAGGGTACCGAGAACCGCATCGCTGTTGAGCGCAGGCGTTTCAACGAGGTTGCCCGGGGCTACAACACGGAGATCCGGAAATTCCCTGGCAGTGTGTATGCTGGAATGTTCGGCTTTGACCGCAAGGCCTATTTCCAGGCTGAAGAAGGTGCCGAAACAGCCCCGCAGGTCGAATTTTAAACCATGAGATCTACTAAATACATAGCGCTGATCTTGATGCTGGTGTTGGGTGCTTCAGCGTCCACCTTCTATCCCAGTCGAATTGACCGACGGGTTATCGATCTTGCTGATATGATGTCTTCCTCCCAGGAAATGGAGTTGGAGATCGCCTTGCGGCATTTTGAGCAGGAGACCTCAAATCAGCTCGTCGTGGCCACCTTCCCATCACTTGAAGGAGAAAGCCTTGAGGATGTCTCCATTCATATGTTCCAGGCCTGGGAGCTGGGTCAGAGTGGTCGTGACAACGGTGTTCTACTCACCATCTACAGGACGGAACGCCAGATGCGCATCGAAGTCGGCTATGGACTTGAAGCGGACTTGCCCGATATAATGGCCGGCAGGATCATCCGGGATGTGATCGGTCCCTGGTTCAAACAGGGTAACTATTACCAGGGGATCAGTGCCGGTGTCCAGGCCATCATGGGCGCAACCGCAAAGTCTTACCAGGGGCTGCTGAAGAAAGAAGCGCCTAAGAATCCCGGCAGTGGAGGGATCTTCTCTCTGCTGTTCCCATTACTGTTCTTCCTGTTGATCGCCCGCGGGCGGATCGGGCCACTGGGCGGCTTCATGCTGGGCGGCATGCTGGGTTCTGCCATGCGTGGAGGCCGCTATCATGGTGGTGGTTTTGGCGGCGGCAGCGGCTTCGGTGGTTTCAGTGGCGGCGGTGGTTTTGGCGGTGGCGGAGGCGCCAGCGGCGGTTGGTAGTCTACCAGGTTTCGAGCTGTATTAACCGCTAATTATCAAAGCTCTAGGTCATTCTGATGAAAGCGTCAGGGTGGGGGTGACCTCATCTGAATAAAGGGGAGAGCGGGCTGGTGCCGTTTCGCTTGTCAAAGCAGGTATGGATGATCAACCTGTCAAGGAACGGAGCATGTCCCGGGATTGCAGCAGACCCAACTGTTAGCGGCTCAGATCGAGGGATTGCTGGAATTTGAAAACGCTAACCCCGACACCTGCACCACGGTTAGATTTTAGGAGAAGGATGAGCCAGAAAAAGATATTGCTGGTTGAGGATGAGGCCATCATCGCCCTGGAGCTGAAGACAAGACTTCAGATGATGGGTGAATTTTCCGTGAAGGTGGTACCCACAGGTCATGAGGCCTTGTTGAAATCTGAGGAATTCAAGCCGGACCTGATTCTCATGGATATGATGCTGCGCGGAGATCTGGATGGTATCGAGACCTCAACCCGGATCCGGGAAAGTCACGATACTCCTGTGATATACATGACCGGTAACAGCCACTTGCGGACAGACCCGCGTCTGGAGGCAACAAAGCCGTACTGGTTCCTGGTGAAGCCTGTTCCGGACTACAAGCTGATGAAAATGATCGAAGAAGCCCTGCAGGCTCCCCAGGACTAATTTGCCGTCACAGAACGGCACTTCCACAAACAACTCTCGTTTAGGCATCGGCTATCTGTCCCGTAATGACTTATTTCCATCACAGTAAAGCCGATTAGCAAGAATGATCAACTCCTCAGCAAGAGCTGTCAACTCATGCGCAAGCAGTGATTAGCCATCACGAAGGACAAGGTGTAACTTTGTGATGATGAGAGTGAGTAACGATAGTTCTGAGGAGCAGAAACATGGCAAAGATCGATTATAAGAAAGTGTTGAAACACCTCTATGGTCCATCGGCAAAAGCCCCGGTCATGGTCGATGTACCAGGTTTGAATTATCTGATGATCGACGGGCAGGGAGATCCGAATACCAGCAAACAGTACGCAGAATCCCTCGAAGCGCTCTATGGTTTGAGCTATACGCTCAAGTTCATGGTGAAGGGCCGGGATCCCAACAAGGACTACACGGTCATGCCCCTGGAAGGATTGTGGTGGGCACAGGACATGGAGCTGTTCTCGGTAGACTCCAAAGAGGATTGGTTCTGGACCTCCATGATGATGCAGCCCGAGTTCATTACGACCGAGCTGGTGGAGCAAGCACGGGAAGAAGTGCGCCGGAAGAAGGACCCGGTAGCCCTGGACAAGGTTCGCCTGGAAACCCTGGAAGAGGGCCGGAGCGCGCAGATCATGTACTTTGGTCCCTTTGCTGATGAAGGTCCAACCATTCAGCGGTTGCATGACTTCATCGAGGAACAGGGCTTTCAACGTCGCGATAAGCATCATGAGATCTATCTCAGTGATCCGCGCCGGACGGCTCCCGAGAAGCTCAGGACGGTCATACGGCAGCCCTGTGGTTGACCAATAGGTCCAGGCTGGATAGGATTACCCCAAGCTTAAGCTTGGGGAATATCGGAGACACCCGACAGTCAGGAATTACTGGAAATGAGCGGCACCAGCCGGATCGCTTTACCGCCCATACTGCGAGCCAGAGACTGCATCCAGTGGCGGCTGACCCAGAAGCTGGCGAAAAGTCCCAGGCAGCCCCCAATGAATGAGAGCAGCTCCTGCGGGATGTTTCCGCTAGGAAGCAGATAGAACAAGAGCAGGCCGGCAATGAACATGATGAGAGGAAACACATACTGGATCAGGGTCAGGCGCAACTCCAGATCGATCTCTTCCTCCAGCCGGACCCGCTGGCCCACGATAAAATTCCCTGGATAGGTGATCTGGAGGCTGCGGTTCTCACCCTCGCCGGGTTTGCACACCAGGCGCAGACCGCAGTCGTCACAGACGTCATCGTTTGTCAATTGGATGGTGAGGGTGTCACCGGATACGTCAGTTATGATCCCGGGTTCGCCGGCAGGAAGCATGACAGGTCCGTCAGACCACCACAGATTCAGGTTCGATGACGATGAGGCAGTCTGTGGGACATTTCTCCGTGGGTAGTTCGTTCCCCTGTCCGTATTTGCCATAATCGATACGGGCCAGGTTGTTCTCAATGGTCATTTCACCATCAGCCAGTGCACGAACACAAATGGAGCAACCCACACAAGCCTTGATACAGAGCTTGCGTGACTCTTTGGGACCATCCTCGTTGCGACAGGCCACAAACAGCCGGTCCGAAACAGGGTGCATCTCAATGACGCCACGGGGGCAGGCGTCAATGCAGTTTGCACACCCGGTACAATTCTCCTGGTCAACCACCGGCAGGCCGTTGGCGTCAAGATGCAGCGCATCAAATGGACAGGCATCAACACATTCACCAAAACCCAGACAGCCGTAGGCGCACATCTTTTCCCCACCGCTGGTGATAGCGGCGGCTGTACACGTTTCAGCGCCGAAATAGACGCCCTTCTTGGCCGTCTCATACTCTCCGCCCTGGCACATGATCCGGGCTACCAGTTTTTCACCGGCTTCGGCCTCAAGCCCCATGATCCGGGCTATCTCTTCACGGGCTTCATCATTGCATACCGGACATCCACCCACCGTGGTTTCCTGCAGAACAACCTTCTCAGCAAAATTGGCGCAGCCAGGATAGCCACATCCACCACAGTTCGCGCCGGGTAGCCAGTCCTGGATCTCGGAAATTCGGGGATCCTCCTCGACATGAAGTTTTTTATTTGCCAGGGCCAGACCACCAGAGAAAAGTGCTCCCAGGCCGCCCATGCTTGCCATTGATATCAGTAGTGTGCCAACGTCCATTCAATCATCTCCTTGCGGGAGTATCCTCTGCAAAATCAGTTCCAAACAATACGCTAATTGTCACATATACCTCAATCTGCCTCAGATCGAGATCAAGCCGGCAAATCCCATGAAAGCCAAGGCCAGCGCACCGGCGACGATCATGGTGATACCAGCTCCTTCAAAATGTTTCGGGACCGGCGCCAGTTCGAGCTCTTCCCGGATGCCGGCCATGATCACCAGCGCCAGAGTGAAACCGGCACCCGCCCCCAGACCGTAGACCAGGCTTTCCAGAAAACTGTATTCGCGCAATACCGAGAAGAGGGCCAGACCCAGGATGGCACAATTGGTGGTGATGAGAGGTAGAAAAATTCCCAGTGTGTCGTAAAGCGGCTTGCTCATCTTGCGGATGAACATCTCCACCAGCTGGACCAGTGAGGCGATGACCAGAATAAAGGAGACATACTCCAGGATCTCCACATTGAAGGGCACCAGAATGAGATGATAGATGATCCAGGTAACCACAGCCGTGATACTCATGACAAAGGTGACAGCCATTCCCATGGAGAAGGCCGAGGAGACCTTCTTGGAGACCCCGACGAAGGGGCAGATCCCCAGAAAGTAACTAAGAACAAAATTGTTGACGATCGCTGCGGACAGGAACAGAAGGAAATAGGTCATGCCGCGGCCCTCCGATCATTGAACCAGTTGGCCAGGCCGATCATGATGCCCAGCGTGAGAAACGCACCCGGCGGCAGGATCATCACCATCCAGGGCTCGAACCAGGCACCCAGCACCGTAGCGCCGAAGATGGTCCCGCTGCCCAGGATCTCGCGGACGATCCCCAGCACCACCAGAACCAGGATGAAGCCGATCCCCATCCCGAAAGCATCCAGCAAAGCACGGCCGATGTTGTTCTTGGAGGAGAAGGCCTCCTGCCGGCCAAGAATGAGGCAGTTCACAACGATGAGGGGGATGTAGGGTCCCAGGGTCTTGCTGATATCAGGGAAGAAGGCTGCCAGAAATCGATCAGCCACTGTCACGAAGGTGGCGATGACGACGATGTAGCTGGCGATACGAACTTGGTGCGGGATGATGTTGCGCATGGATGAGATCATCAGGGATGACATCACCAGAACAAAGGTAGTGGCCAAACCCATGGCCAGACCGTTCATGGCAGCGTTGGTGACGGCAAGCGTGGGACAGAGTCCCAACAGGCTGGCCAGAACCGGATTCTCTTTCCATATTCCCTTTAGGAATTCCTGACTGAGGCTGACTTGCTTGGCCATACTCAATCCTCCTGCTCTACTTGGAGAATGCCGTAGAGGTCAGCTCCTGCCTCGGCCGCCAGGTTAAACGCCTGACGGGCGCGTTCCAGGTCATTGCCGATGATCCGGGCCACAGCCTTGGAGGAGATGGTTGCGCCGGTGATGCCCTGAACCTCGTTGGGTGCGCTGGGCGCAGCATTCTTGATGACGACGATCTCCGGCTGGGTGGCCACTCCGCGAAATTGCTGGGGCCACCAGAGGGGATTATCCTTGTTGGACGGATCGGTAACGATCTTTGTGCCCAGACCGGGGGTCTCAATCTGCTCCAGGACCTTGATCCCGGTCAGGTTCTCGAAGCCGGGCTCCGCACCGACCATGATGCGGACCTCGCCCTGAAAACCCGAACCCACCGCCTGGAAGGCGATACCGATAAGGGAATCCCCTTCGACAGGAAGGGCCAGGTAGAGGGTGATTCCATCACCTTCCACCGTGTCATAGTGATCATACGGCGGCAGGACCTCGGCGATGGCGGCCTGCAGGGCTACAAGACGATGATGTTCGATCCTGGGTTTTGTCAGAGCATCCCAACCCGCCAGGATACCGCCGCTGAGCATGGCGATGGCTGTGAGTACGATGATCATGCGCGTGGTGAGATTCATGCCCGCACCTCCCCGAAGATCTTTGGCCGTGTATAGCGGTTGATGAGCGGTGTCAGGGCGTTCATCAGCAGGATTGAATACATCACACCTTCCGGGAGACCACCGTACAATCTGATGATCACCAGCAGGAGACCCGCGCCCAATCCGAATATCCAGGCCCCCCTGGCGGTGACCGGTGAGGTCACCATATCCGTAGCCATGAAGAAGGCGCCCAGCATTAACCCTCCTGAAAGCAGTTGGAACACCGGATCGGGATACGAATCCGGGGCGATCAACCAGAACAGTCCACCGATGACGGCCACGCTGCCCAGGAAGCTCAGGGGGATCCGCCAGTCGGCATATTTCCTGATAAGGAGGTAAAGGCCGCCTGCCAGGACTGCCAGGGCAGAGGTTTCACCCAGGGAACCGCCAATGTTGCCGGTAAGCATATCAAGGTACTCTGTGGAGATACCCTCGAACTTGAACAAGCCCAGCGGTGTTGCCGCAGTGACCCCGTCGACATCCGCAAACCTGGCTGTGTTGGGCCAGGTCCAGGTGGTCATTGCCACTGGAAAACTGGCCTGCAGAAAAGCCCGCCCCAGCAGGGCAGGATTGAAAATATTGTAGCCCAGTCCACCGAAGAGGTGCTTGCCGATGGAAATGGCGAAAATGGAACCCAGGGCACCACCCCAGAGAGGAAAGGAAGGCGGCAGGGTCAGGGCCAGCAGGAGCCCGGTAATTGCTGCGGAGCCGTCGGCCAGCGTCATGGACTCGCCCTTCATACGGTTGGCCAGGAATTCAGTGACCAGTGCCGCCAGGACACATACAAGGATCATCGCGACGGCTATAAAACCAAAGTAGATCACGGCCAATATCGCTGCCGGCATCAAGGCCGCCACCACGCTCCACATGACCTTGGGTACGGAGTCCACGGTATGGAAATGTGGGGAGGAGGACAGTACCAGCATACGCTCAGGTTTAAACAGCTTGGCCCGGGGATCCTTTTTCTTGGGTGCCGGTTTCGGTGGTGGCTTTGATGAGGATTCACCAACAGGTTTCTGGGCGGCTGCTTTTTCAGACCTGTCCCCGCCAGGCTGTTTCTCGGCGCCGGGTTGATCCTGTTTTGGTTTCTGTTCTTCACTCATGGGGGGATTCTCATTCAATTGAAATTTTAAACGGCGGCTTCAGCCTTGCGGGTCGCCTTGTTCTTATGCTCGGTGGTTTTGACCTTGCCCACGCGGATCCACTGTACCAACGGTATGCTGGATGGGCAAACAAAGGCACAGGATCCGCACTCGATACAGTTGAAGACACCCCAGTCATCACTCTCTTCCCAGCGCCCCATTTCAGCCAGCCGGGAAAGGCGGGTGGGTACCAGGTTCATCGGACAGACCGAAACGCAGGTGCCACACTTGATACAGGGGTAATGGGAGCTCTTCTGTACATGGGTGGATCTCAGACAGACAATCCCGCTGGTTGCCTTCAGGACAGGTACCGCCAGATCGAACTGGGTCAGTCCCATCATGGGCCCGCCCATAAAGACGGCAGCGGTCTCTTCGATGAGACCACCGCTGGCTTCGAGCAGAGAGCTGAACGGTGTACCCAATCGGGCCACGAGATTCCCCGGCTTGCTGATGGCGTCTCCGGTGACTGTCACCATGCGCTGGATCAGTGGCTTCCCATCCACCACGGCATCGTACACAGCCAGTGCAGTCCCCACATTGTTTACAACGACACCCACGTCCATGGGCAATCCGCCGGCAGGCACCTTGCGGCCCAGGGCCGCATCGATGAGCATCTTCTCGGCGCCCTGGGGATATTTGACCTTCAGGGGGATGACCTTGAAGTCCAGCTGCAGATCACTGATGTGCTTCTGCATGATACTGATGGCGTCAGCCTTGTTCTTTTCGATCCCGATGTAACCCCGGGCGATACCCAGGACCTTCATGAGAATGGACATACCGGTAAGGATCCGCGTCGTCTGCTCAAGCATGCTGCGGTGGTCACAGGTGAGGAAGGGTTCACACTCACAGCCATTCAGGATGAAACTGTCAACATGCTTGTCGCTGGGCGGGGCCATCTTGACATGGGTAGGGAAGGCGGCGCCGCCAAGACCGACGATCCCGGCTTCACGGATCAGGTTCCGCAGGGTCTCTGCATCGGCCTGCTCCCAGTATTCAGGACGCTGAAGCAGGTCCCACTCATCACCTTCACCGCTACGCTTGATACGGACCATGGGCACCTGACCACCCAGCGGATGGGGAAAATTGCCCACGGCTGTCACCTCTCCGGTGATGGAGGAGTGAATAGGGCTGGAAACATACTTGTCAGTGTCGGCGATCTTCTGACCGGTCTTTACCTGATCACCCTTCTCCACCAGGGCGGTACAGGGAGCGCCGATGTGCTGCTGCATGGGAAGGTAGACCTCGTCAGGCAGCGGAAGTGGTTCAGAATGCAGATGACAGGTGAGATTCTTGTATTCGTCTGGATGCACCCCACGCTGAAATGTCGCGGTTTTTAACAAAGTGCCATCAGCCATGTTGAATATTCCTGTTATGTATAGGTCCAATTGTCATAGTCGCCCTTTCATAGGCAAAAATGAGACCAGAGAGGAGAGGGATTAAGGAATAAAGAAGAAGGAAGAAGATGAGGTTAGGGTGTGATGACTGATTGATACGGTAAGAACCAAGTGGATCGCATGAATCGATATGTCCCCAGAGCAGCGATCTTCAAAAATCAGAACTGCGTTTCTGTTGACTGTTTTACGGCTAAGCTGTACATGGGGCCACAGCAAGAGCAAAGGATTCGACTTATGGAAATCACCCGCCACTTCACCGCCACCACCTTTGTGGTCTTCGAGGACAAAACCCTGTTGCACAGACACCGAACACTGGGAATGTGGTTGCCGCCGGGAGGGCATATTGACAGGGATGAATTACCAGAAGTCGCTGCCGTCCGGGAGGTAAAGGAGGAAACGGGTCTGGAGGTTGAACTGATCCACGAACCCCCGTTGATACAATCAGAGAATGCCCGTGAACTACCACGCCCCTGGCATATCCTGTTGGAAAATATCAATCCCCACCACCAGCACATAGACCTGATCTACTTTGCCCGGGCTCATGGCCTGGAGCTGAATCCTGAGGAAGGAGAAGGTCTGGAACTGCGCTGGTTCAGCCGGTCCGATCTGGCAGGGGATGAGATCGCTGAAGATATCCGTAAACTGGGACTGGAAGCCATTGATGTCGTTTGAGGTTAAGTGTTCGACGAGAGCTGTCTTCGCAGCGCACAGTCGATGACAGAGATGCACCGACGATATGCCCCCAAATCCCCAGAGCCCCAACGCCTAACATCTACCACCTAACATTTTTCCTTTCCCTGATAACACAAAAATCCAAACTTCTCCGCCATGACAACGAGTAATACGCGCTGGAACAGAGCAGCCTTCATCTGGCATGCCATCTGGGTGGCCATCACCATAACATTCACAGAGGTGAACACCATCTTGCCGGCCCTGGTGTTGAATGTTGGCGGAACAAAGATCCATGTCGGTATCCTTACTGCCATCATGGTGGGCGTGCCCATGCTGGGTCAGCTTCTGTTTGCCGGCTTTCTATCATCGAAGATTTACAAGAAACCCTATCTGCTCACCGGTATCAATCTCAGGGTGCTGGCCCTGGCTGGCATGGCTTTTACCCTCTTCATCAGTTCCGAATGGAGTTCGGCCAGAGTCCTGGCGATGGTTTACCTCTGGATGCTCATATTTACCCTCAGCGGCGCTTTCGCAGGTGTTTCGTATACGGATATTCTGGGCAAAAGCATTGAAGGTGATACCCGCAAGCGCTTCCTGGTCCTGCGTCAATTCCTGTCCGGTATCGGTGTGCTCATCTCAGCCCTCATCGGTCGTGAGATCCTGAGGATGCTTGATTCTCCGGGTAACTACAGTCTGCTCTTCGGGCTGGCCGCCGCTTGCCTGCTCATCGCGTCGATCGGGTTCTGGGTCCTGCGTGAGAGGGCCACCCGGGTTGTCCTGGAACGCGGCAGTATCATGGATATCTTCAGATTTATCCCCAAATATCTCAAGGAGGATCCAAATCTGCGCAACGTGGTGATCCTGAGTAATCTGGCTGGATTTGCCGTCACTCTGATGCCCTTCTACATTGTACTGGCCAGGGATCGTTATGCGCTCACGAGTGAAACGGTTGGAAATCTGCTCATCGTCTCGATCCTGGGGCTGATCCTGTCAAATTATCTCTGGTCTCGTATCCTCAAGCACTACGCCTATCGCGGCATACTCATAACCTGGATCGTCATCAGCGCAGCATTACCCGTGCTGGCCCTGGTATTTGCTGCTAGGCTGCCACTGCCATTCTTTCTCATTCTATTCTTTCTCAGCGGCGCTACACTCAGTGCCCAGAGGATCGCTCAGGAGGGTATTCTGTTGGAGATCTCCAACGAGACGAACCGCACACTGTATACAGGCATCATCGGCGCCTTTAATCTCACCATCGCCATCTTCCCGCTTGTCTCAGGGATCCTCATTACCCTGGTCGGTTATGCACCGGTCTTCCTCGTGGGTTCATTGTCGATGATCACCTCACTGTACTTCGCACGGCAGATCAATTGCGATCTGGAGCGGGAATGATCATTGATACGGAAGCGGTGGTCCTGCGGACACTTAATCACGGTGATACCAGCAAGATCGTCACGCTTTACAGCCGAGAGACCGGCCGCCTGAAACTAATCGCAAAGGGCGTTCGCTCCCGGAAGAGCAAATCGCAGGGCCTGTTCCAGCCCACACATTATCTGCGCCTGGCCTATTATGAGAAGCAGCGGTCAGAGCTGCAGTTGTTCAAAAATGGTGAATTGGTGAAGGGCTTCTATCAACTGGAAAGTGACTTCGACCGCCTGACACTGGCGCAGGTCGTGCTGGAGCTGGTGGACCGGGCGGCAGAGAAGGAAGAACCGCATCCCGAGGTCTTTGACCTTCTCATTCAAGCCCTGGAGCATCTGAATGATATGGATCAGCCTACCAGCGTGGTGTACTGGTTCTTTCATCTGCAGTTCCTGCGGGCCATGGGCTTTCGGCCGGAGACAGATCGCTGTCCTTTATGTTCGCGCTCCTTGTCTGCCGGAGGAAACCTTAAGCCCCGATTGCCGGGGATCACCTGCAATGAATGTGAAGCGGAAGATCCTGAAGAAATAAAACTGAATGCAGGACAGATCAGAACACTGCAGGACCTGCTGGACCGGTCCTGGGAAGAGCTGGAAGAGCCGGGATTCAGCGAAACCGAGCGCCGTCGCTTCTGGGACTTTTTATGGCGTTACACCCGCTATCACATCGAACCCACCCGGAACATGCGCTCGCTGGAAGTGCTGAAACAACTGTATGGATGAGGGGTAGAAGTCAGGAGACAGAAGACAGGAGGGATCTCTTGTATTCGGAAGCTGTGAGGTTATTCTTTCGGGCGTGATGAACGGATACAGAATATGAACGAGTGGAACCAGCCAAGACGACCAAACATTCGCTTTGGTCCCCGAGGGATCACCCGCGGTATTCAGCAGATCATCATTGTCAATGCTGTCATCTTTCTGCTCAGCATGGCCACTGGTCTGGCCGTCTGGGCTGACTGGTTTGGGCTGAATCCACGGCTGGTCTTCACCCGTTTTTTCATCTGGCAGCCATTCACCTATATGTTCCTGCATGCCGGTCTATGGCATGTGGGTCTGAATATGCTCATGCTGTGGATGTTTGGCTCTGAACTCGAGCGCATCTGGGGTTATCGTGAATTCCTGCGCTATTATTTTGTCTCGGGAGTGGGTGCCGGTCTATTCTCACTGATCCCCTATCTTATTGCACTGGTCACCGGCAGCGGGATGGTACCATCTATTATTGGAGCCAGCGGAGCTGTCTATGCCATTCTGTTGGCCTATGCCATGACCTACCCGGAGCGTACCGTCTATCTCTATTTCTTAATGCCCATCAAGGTGAAATATCTCATGCTGATAATGGGTGTGGTCACGTTCCTGTCGGTGGGCAATGGCGATGGGATCAGCCATATCACCCATCTGGGTGGTCTGGTGGTGGGCTGGTTCTATCTCAAAAGGGGTGGACGCTATAGGCGGGTCGATCTCAATCTGCCCTGGAGAAAATGGCTGCAGCACCTCTCAGACCTGTTTCGCATCCGTGTTGTCTCCGGCGACAAGACTGGCAGCCAAACCCGGAAGGGAGAATGGCATAAGGTGGATGACGAACAGAAGATGCGCAGTGAGATGGATCTTCTACTGGACAAGATCACCAAGGTGGGCTATGAGAACCTGAGCAATTCAGAGAAACGCCGCCTGCTGGAGCTGTCCGGTAAACTCTCCACCGAGGACCACCCGGATTAAGACCTGTTCGCTGTGATATTTGCACTTTACGCGGACTACAAGGACACTATCTTCCCCTCATGAAATCGATTACACAATCACTCATTCTTCTCGCAATGGTGCTCCCTGCGCTGGCACTGATCCCTTTCGATCCGACAATTCACCAGCTCTCTGCCGGTAAGATCACCACCAGCACAGACCACCTGATGTTCAGTGATCGTGTGGTGAATACCAACACGACATTCAGCTTTAAATTGTACAATGGCAGTGGTGAGGATCTGCATATAGAGCATATCAGCACGGCCAATGCCTACTTTGAACCCGTTTATCCCTGGCCAGAGACCGTGGGCAGCTCGGATTCTGCTGAGATCAACATCCGCTTCAGCCCCTTCACGAATATTGAATTCATCGATCATGTGTTTATCGAGATTGCTGAGTGCAATCAGGCGGTTCCCGTGCGACTCAGCGGCAATGGCTGGCTTATGCCATCCGCCTACCTGCCGACCTTCAATCTGTTCGACGAGGAATTGAAGGACGCGCTGGATGCCATCTTCAGTGACCAGCTCACCCTGGGCTACAGCAACGCACGTTCCCTGATGTATGGACATGTCGATAACTTCAACGACAGCCTGGAGTGTGTCTACACCGGTTTCCGACAGTACCATCCCGAGGGCAGCAGCAGCACTTTTCCGGATCCCATCAATTGTGAGCACAGTTGGCCGCAGAGCGCATTCAACTCGCTGGATCCCATGATGAGCGACATGCACCATCTCTTCCCCACGCATGGGAGCGCCAACTCGGCACGATCAAATTATCCCTTTGGTGATGTGGTGAGCAATACGTCCTGGGAATCAGGTGGTTCACGTCGTGGCCAGAGCGCTGAAGGCAGCACCGTTTTCGAGCCCCGGGATGTTCACAAGGGTGATGTTGCCCGGGTCATGTTCTATTTCATTACCCGCTACTGGAATTGTGAAGGCTGGATGAACAGCGCCCAGGAAGAGGACCTACGGGCCTGGACCTACCAGGATCCCGTCAGCCAGAAGGAGATCGATCGCAACAACGGGATCTTCGGGTATCAGCAAAACCGCAATCCTTTCGTTGATCACCCCTATTTCCTGGAACGGATCACAAGCATGCTCTTTGCCATCAACCGACCCGACAGTTCGGTGTTGAAGGTGGCCCCGCCTGAGCGGATCTGGCACTATGCCGAAGGGGTGACGATGGATACCCTCCGAATCATCCTGGTGAACTCGGGAAACATCAGTTATGCTGTTTCAGGTATTGGCAGTGATAATACTGACTTCGTGGTCATGGGATCCTTCCCTCTGACCGTAGAGGCCGGCGAACGGGCAGAGGTGCCCGTGGCAGTATCCTATACAGCCCACAGCAACAATGCCCGCCTGGAAATTCAAAGCGATGCCACCGTGAATCCCACCGCGGTCATTGAGATGACCTACCATTCAGTGGTATCTGCTGAGAATCAGCTGGCCACCAGTCCAGTACTGTTGAAGGCCTTTCCCAACCCATTCAACGGGGGTACCCGTATTCGCATCCCCACGCATGCGAGTGACCCGGGAGAACTGAATATCTACGATCTGAGTGGTCGCCAGGTGTATTCGATGAATGTTCCGGCAGGTTCCGTTGCACAGTCTTTCATCTGGGATCCTGCTGAACTGTCGGGCGGGATCTACCTGGTACACTTGCTGAAGGGGAATCAGCAACACATCTTGAAGTTGATGTATCTGAAGTAGATGTGGTTAATCGTCCGGTAGTGGCCCGTACCGGATCATCCAGTCGATAAATCCGGGGCTGACCCTCTGAAGCACCCCCAGGAATTTACCAGCCGGAGTGTGGTAACTGGTCTTGCGACGCCGACGGACCTGAGTCAACAGCCGTGCAGCAGTGACTTCCCGGCTGCTCACCTTCACACTGTCTCTGGGGGGCAGGGATTCCATTTCTCCATCCGGGCGATATTGCTGTTTCATTGATTCATTGGCGGTAAAGCCCACAAAGGCAATTCCAAAATGGATACCGGATCCTTCTTCTTCCAACCTGAGACTCTGGACCAGTGATGTCAGAGCTCTCTTTGAAAGACCGTAAGCAGAATGTACGGGTAAGCCCCGTATGGCTGCCAGGGTCGATACGATGAGTACCTGTCCTCCGCTGGTCTCGAGATGAGGAAGGGCATGTTTGACAGGGAACAGCACACCATAAATATTCACATCAATGATATGCTTCATGGCCCTGGCGGATGAATCACGCACCCGTCCGTAACCAGTCAGTCCTGCATTCGTGATGAGGACATCCAGGGAGCCGAAAGCCTGAATACAGGCCTGGATCAAGTCTCTGGAGATATCATTTTGAGAGATATCACCACAATGGATCTGAACTCGTTCGTCACCAAAGCGTTGCCGCAGCGCGTCTCTTGATTGGATCAGAGACTCTTCATCACGGCCATTGAGCAGGACCTTGCCACCATGCTGCAGAACCTGATTCGCGAGTTCATAACCGATACCGCGGCTGCTTCCCGTAATGGTAAAAACCTTTTCCCTGAATGATCGTGTATCAATCATCTACTCGGCTTCCCAAATTGATTCGTTAAATCAATGACGGTCTAGATACCGTGTTTCAGAAATCCAGGATCTCTTCGATGAGGATCACAGCATCGCTCACCGTCAATTCAAAGTCCTTGTTCAGGTCACACTGATAGAAAAGGACCGGTAGCGGCAGATCCTGACCGAGCACTGTCTCGATCAACAGGATCACATCAAGTATGTTCACCACCTCATCACCGCTTGGGTCCCCCAGCGTGGGCATGATAGCATAGATCGGCCACCAGTGAACCTCACCGCCAACACCCTCATCATCATCGTGAATGGTACTGTCAACCTGGCTCGAGTCCAGGTCCACCCAGTGGTTGTTCTGGGCCATGATGAAACCTGGAGTGCCATTCCAGATGTTGTATGGAACATGGTCGAAAGCGTTCCCGTAGAAAAGGTTCTCACCATCGTCACCAGGCCAGTCGTTCACCATGTCCCCAAGATTGGGTTGAGCGTCATTGATGATGGACACACCATAATAATTACCGGCGATGTAATTTCTGTTCACCAGGGGGTAGGATTCAGAATAACCCACATAAATACCGGCACCGGAATTGTAATTCCCGGGATCATGGTTTGCCAGGATCAGATTGTCTTCAATCACCGGGCTGGTGTTCACGATGGTGATCCCGGTGAAATTGCGGGCCACCAGATTATAGCGGATCCAGGGGAAAGCACCGCTGCTCAGCGCCCAGATGCCGATACCCTGGGCATGATTATCTGTGATCCGGTTGTACATGACCGACTGTGGTGAGCAGGAATCGATGAACAGTGCCGGATGGTTGACGTCATTGGTGGAATTGTAGCGCAGGGTGTTGTTCCCGATACGTGCCGAGTCGGTACGGGTGACCTTGACGGCATAATCGCCGCTGTACTCGATTGTGTTGGTACACAGCTGTGCGCTGTCGGCATCCTGGATGGTCACAGCCGTTCCTGTCGTATAGCGGATCTCGTTCTGACAGAGTAGTAGATCACCACCGAAACACTGGATGGCCTCTGTCAACGAGTCAAACTCGCAGCTGTGGATCCGCATGGATCCATCATCACCAAAGATCTCTCC
Source organism: uncultured Lentisphaeria bacterium (assembly GCA_964454335.1). Taxonomy (GTDB): domain Bacteria; phylum Fidelibacterota; class UBA8477; order UBA8477; family JABMPR01; genus CAYVVT01. The sequence continues at coordinate 179,296 of CAYVVT010000001.1, forward strand.
GGGACCTGAGAAATCGGCACCGATCATTTCCAGCCGGCCTGCCACGGTCAGACGATACTCTCCCATGAAACGTACCACCACCTGTGGGCGGACCACTAGAGTATCACTGGCTGGAACAAGGGCATCTCCGACAATATGGTAGGGATTCCCCAGCCATTCCCAGCTTCCACTGACGGTTCCGGAGATCTCGGTCTGTGCCTGGAGCGCCATGGCGAACACCAGGATGTATAGAAGTCTCTTCATGAATTTCTCCCAATAGAAATTTATGCTCGCAAGCCGGGAATGGGGCGTGTTTTTATCACAGGCAAGCAACTTGTGGCGATTGTCTGACCGGGTCACCCACGCTTGATATCCTTCGATACGCACCAAGCTCTGCTTGGTCCTACTCAGGTTGACTTGACAATTGATTGCTCGGTGACTAATGGTTCTTGCCAATCCGCCAATCCGCCAATCCGCCAATCCGCCAATCCGCCAATCCGCCAATCCGCTAATTCGGTGATCCGCTAATTCGGTGATCCGCAAATCCGTTAATTCGACTTATATTTACCGCCAAATGAAGATCACCTGGGAAGCACTACTGTCCTGGATCCGACGTCTGCGCAGTGAAGGGGTGTTGGAACTGATTGCCGTCCTCTGGGTCATTCTGACCATTGGTGCGATTTCTGTCTATCTCCTGGACTACACCCATCCCGAGAAGCAGTTCACCAATCCCTTTGATGCGTTCTATTGGGCCTGGGTCACCATGACGACGGTGGGTTATGGGGATCTGACTCCTCAGAGTACTTCCGCACGCGTGATGGCCTCTGTGATGATGTTCTTCTCGATGGCTCTGATCTCATTCTTTACAGCAACCATCTCCTCGATCTTTGTGGCTCGCAAGATCAGGGAGGGAAAAGGATTGGTTAAGATCGTGGATAAGAATCACTATATAATCTGTGGCTGGAACGACCTGGCCGATGAGCTGTTGGAAGCTCTGCTGGAACAGATTGAGGGCACGAACACGGAAATCGTGCTCATCAACGAACTCTCGGAGGAGGAGATCGACTCCTGGCGCAGCCAGCTAAAAGCCCATCAGCTGGGATTTGTCCGCGGTGATTTCACGCAGGACGAAGTGCTGGAGAAGGCCAATATCAAGAAGGCCAAGGCTGTACTCATTCTACCGAACCTCATTAAGGTGGCTGCGGCAGAGGCTGACGAGAAGACTGCCCTGGCGACGTATTCCATCAAAGCCCTGGCACCCAAGGTCAAAGTCTACGTCTATATCCTGAATTATGAGAACCGGACCAATTTGCGCAGGGCGAAAGCCGACGGCATCATCGTGGCTGATGAATACGGTCCCTATCTGGGGGCAGCGCAATTGCACCGTCCCGAGATCCCGGCCTTCCTGGGGGAGATGCTGGACGCGGACCAGAAGCGCTTGAGTACCCGCTCGGTGCCCCGTGATCTTGTTGGCCGGAGCTTCGAGGAGCTGTTCAAGAAGATCTATGCGGAGGAACACATGACAGTACTGGGTCTGTTCGCTGAAGAGACCACAGCCGGTGTCGGAGACTTCCTCAGCGCGGATTCCGGCGATTACCTGGACCAGTTCATTGCCGCCAAGTTGAAAGCTGCCGGGAAGTCCATGCAAGACGAGCATAAAGTGAAAGTTCGGATCAATCCCGAAAAGGATTACGTGCTCAACGAAAATGAGATCATGATCCTGCTGCAATAGGAGAAGCACCATGCCCTGGATCAAACATCTGGTTGGTTGTCCGCTGTTCGATGGTCTGGCTGAAGATGATATCGCCGTATTTCGCCAGGTTACAAAGCAGGTTCATTACAATGCCGAGAGCACCATCATGACCGAGGGTGAGGAAGGTGAAGACCTGCTTGTTCTCATTGATGGCCAGGTCACCATCAGTAAGGCACTGACCCTCCTCGCCGAGGATGAGCAGAGCACTACCGATAAAACATTCATAACACTGGATGCCAAAATAAAGCCCTTCTTTGGTGAAATGGCCCTGGTCATGGAAGATTCTCGTCGCACCGCCACCGTGAAGGCTGCCACTGACTGTGAAATTGTCATCATGGACAAAGAAGGCTTCCTGCGGGTCTGTGAAGAGCATCCCCGGATCGCTTTCAAGGTCATGTTGAACATCGGGAAAAAACTGGCCGCCAACCTCAATCGCGAAAGCCAGAACGTCTTGAAGCTCACCACCGCGTTCAGCCTGGTGCTGGAGGAATAGCACCGAAACTTTCTTGCCGCTGAATTGGTTTAACAATAGAGGCCGGTCTGAAGAGATCGGACATTTGCTGAAGTGATAAAATCCGGGGGTACCATGATCAGAATTCTGTTAGCATCCCTGTTCCTGTTCCAATTACTGTCCGCTGCTGAGACCGGTGGCATTTCCGGCCGCGTGACCGAGCGTGGCACCGGCAAGCCTATCATGAGTGCCAGTATCACCGTCAGCGGAACCAATCTCAGCACCTCCAGCAATGCCAAGGGTGTTTTCAAGTTAAAGAATGTTCCTGTTGGAACCCATACGGTGAAGGCCAGGATGACTGGCTACAAGACTGTGGCGGTCAAGGGTGTGAAAGTTTCAGCTCGGTCTGTTGCATCGGTGTCACTGAAAATGACGAGAATAAAGACTGTCAGAGAGATTCAGGAGTTAGAGCGGAAAAAAGCGGAAGAGGCCACCAGGAAACTGACCCCGGAAGCAAAGAACAAAAACGAGCAACCTGAGGCCACCTCGCGTGATCCTCGTGAGTACATCGAGGCCAAGGCAAAGAAAGAGGCAGAGAAAGCAACCACTGAACGCTCCGACACACCGGATTCAGGTCTAGGCAAAGGTGCTGCTCCTCCGTCTACAGAGCCGGAAGAGATCTACATCCATGGCGAAGAGGATGCGGAACCAGAGGAGGTACCCCCGGCTGCTGAATCATCACCGGGATATTTGATGGACACGGGTACACCGCCACCACCAGAACTCAGGATCCCCGTTACAGAACCGGGGTATACGAAGACCAGACCGAAAGTTAAGAGTGAGTCCGCCGGTGGTGCTGTATATAAGCCTAGACCCAAAGCATCCGGTCTCAGTGCCAGCTTTGCCGACGACAATCATCAATTCAACTATTTCATCCATTTCCTGGAGAAGTACGCAGATCGGGCCAGGCATTTCAATTATGATGTCAGTGAGCGGATCCAGATCAAGACACTGGATGCCGACGGCAGATCCTATCCCAACATGGATATACGTTTATTCCGACCAGATGGGCAGACCCTCATCGAACAGGGTGTCACCTTCGCAGATGGTTCCTATTTTGTTTATCCCGCAGAATTTATCGAACCGGATCAGACCTTCGTGCTGCAGGTAGGCCAGGGCCAGCAAAATCAGCGGATTGACATCCCGCGTGATGGTCTCCGCGAGATCGAGATTAGAATGGCCGGGACCAGACCGGGCTATGACCAGGTTCCCATCGACATCGTCTTCATCCTGGACACCACCGGCAGTATGGGCGAGGAGATCAATCGACTCATCGAGACCATCGAGATCATCAAGATCAACCTCTCGGAATTTCCCTCGAAACCACGGGTACGTTTTGGAATGGTGCTGTACAAGGATCGACGAGACCGCTACCGCACGAAGGTCATTCCTCTCACTGAGAACCTGGCGGAATTCACCGGGCAGCTGTCCAGGATCAAGGCCGAAGGCGGTGGCGATACGCCGGAAGACCTGCAGGCAGCCCTGGATGAGACACTGCACACAATTGAGTGGAATCCTGATGGTCTCCGGCTGGGTTTCATCATAACCGATGCACCACCGCATCTCGATTATCGACAGAGCTATAACTATATCGATGCCGCTGTGGATGCGAAGAAGCGCGGGATCAAGTTATTCAGCGTTGGTACCGGCGGGCTGGACATCAACGGCGAGTATGTACTGCGTCAGATATCCCAACTCAGCTATGCCAAGTACCTGTTCCTCACCTATGGCGAGAAGGGTGAGAGTGCCGGCGGTCGACCGGGCAGCGTCAGCCATCACACGGGATCGAACTACCAGACCGACAAGCTGGAAGCCATCATTATGCGCATCGCGAAGGAAGAACTGTCGCATCTCACCGAAACGCCCCTTGATATTGAGGAGGAGTACTATTCCGCCAGCAGGATCGAGGAAGAGACCCGGGAGGAGACCCTGGCCAAGCTGTTCAAACAGGCCGTCTCCCGTCTGGCCGATTATTCCACATACAAACTCAAGGACCGCACCCCCCTTGGTGTGCTGCCCATCGTGGCCCGTGAGGGTGCCTCGCCCCTGGATGCCGAGTATTTCTCAGAGCAGCTGATCCTGTCGTTGAGCTCCAACGAAACTTTCAGCTTGGTGGCCAGGAAAGATCTGCAATCCATTCTCGAGGAACAGAAGATCCATGAGTCCGGCCTTATCAGCGATGAGCTCACCGTGGAGATCGGTGAGTTGCTGGGAGCCCAGATCCTGCTTAACTCAGAGATGTACGTCCGAGGTTCCAGCTATGAACTTTTCCTCAAGCTGCTCCGAGTGGAGACTGGAGAGATCCTGGCGGTGAACAAGGCTGTGATCGATGTGAAGCTGGGATTGCGAGAATAACGGTCATCGCTTGCTCGCTCCCGGGTCCAGCCCGGGAAAACGATCAGACAAATGAACAGATGTCTCTGTAGTTCACGATATTGGATGAATATTCCCCGACTGAATGTTTGTAATCCAGCAGCAAAGCCCTCAACTTTCATCACGGGGTGATATCCCCGATTCTCGTGCTCATCCAGCTCAGATCGTAGGGATACCCCCAAGCTCAGGTTCAGGGAAGAAAGGAGTGGAACATGGCTACCACGATCAAGCAGGTACAGTATTTCTATACCACCACAGCGGACAGGCCAGGTGAGGGCTTCCGGGTTCTATCCCTTCTGGCAGATATCGGGATCAACCTGCTGGCGTTCACAGCCGTGCCTTCGGGCCCCATGCGTACACAGCTTACGCTATTCCCTGAAGATCCGGCCAGGATGAAGAATGAAGGTGAACGCGCGGGCCTGCGCCTGGAAGGACCGAACTCTGCCTTGATGGTCCAGGGCGATGATAAACTCGGCGCCCTGGCCGAAGTGCACCGGAAACTGTACGAGGCAGAAATCAATGTTTATGCTTCCAGCGGGATCGCTGATCCAAACGGCAGCTACAGTTACATCATGTACGTACAGCAATCGGAGATGGACAAGGCCATACAGCTCCTGGAAGCTTGAAAGGCCTTCAGCTGATATAGGCACCAGGGATCGCTTGTCTGTTCTCAATATTCACGAACGACGTCTGAGAGCCACGCCTGCGGCGGTTGGAACTCTGATTGACGGCCTGTCTTCCAGGGATGATAATCTCTGGCCCACTGAGCACTGGCCCCCCATGCGTTTTCGAGACGGACTTAGATCTGGGTCCCGGGGCGGTCATGGTCCCATTCGCTATAGCATAATCCAATATGATCCAGGGCAGTCGATCAGCTTCACGTTCACAAACCCGCAGGGCTTCGATGGCCAGCATCGCTTTGAAATGGAAACGATCTCAGAAAGCGAGACCATCCTGCGCCATGTCGTCGATATGGAACTGAAAGGTCTGGCTCGTTTGAGTTGGCCACTGGTTTTCCAACCACTGCATGACGCCCTGTTGGAGGATGCGCTCGACAAGGCTGCACGCAGCACTGGACCTGAACCACCAACCCGAAGGTGGTCATTATGGGTGCGCTGTCTCAGAAAGATCCTGCAACCACGTCAAAGAACATGAGCATTTGGAGGATCTATGCAGATCGTCGGGTTGACAGAAGAGCATGAGGACTTCTACTTTCGCTGTCTGGAAGATTGGGATGCCCGGGTAGGGGAGCAAGGCCACCACAAAGCCTGCTGGTATCGCTCGAATCGGGAACAGGTAGGCGTCAGGTTGGCTGTGGACGAAGAAAACACCCCGAGAGGGATGATCCAGTATGTTCCGGCTGATATCTCGCAGATCGAAGGACGGGACCTGTATTTCATCCAGTGTATCTGGATCCATCCCAAACGAAAAGGTGAGGTAAATTTCCGCAGGAAAGGAGTAGGCCGGGCTCTGCTGGAAGCGGCCGAGGAAGATGTGCGCAGCCGGGGGGCCAGGGGCATCGCAGCCTGGGGGATCAGACTACCGTTCTGGATGCGGGCATCCTTCTATAAAAAGCATGGTTACAAACCGATCCAGCGGGATGGTATCTCCCTTCTGGTCTGGAAGCCCTTCAATGATGAAGCTGAAAAGCCCAGCTGGATCCTGCCCCGACGGGAAGTATCCAACCAACCTGGCGTGGTGACGGTCACCGGTTTCATCAGTGGTTGGTGCCCTGCTCTCAGCCTGGTCTTCGAGCGGGCTAAACGGGCCTGCGCCGAGCTTGGCGACAGCGTGGTCTTCATCGAGATCGACACGTCGGACAGGGCAACATTCCTGGACTGGGGAATAATGGATGGTGTCTATGTGGATGGCAAGCGTGTGGGTCAGGGGCCACCAATGAGCTACGAGAAAATGCTGAAGCTTATACGGAAGAAGATCAATAAACTCAAATGAATGGCGCTGACGGACGACCAGAAACCAAATGATCTAAGGGGAGGAATGAAACCAGATGAGATCCGCAAAGACTGCCTGCACCCTCCTGGTCATGATCATCCTTGTTATGCCCGCCGCTATTGCCGATGAGAATGGCAAGTGGCAGTATTTCTGTGTACTTGAGGGGCGATGGTCCGGTGAAGGGGAGGGTCGCTGGGGGAATTCAACCATCGAACGTGAATATGAATTCATCATGGAGGGCACATTCCTCCGGGGCCTGAGCAAGTCGCTGTATCCTGAACAGGAGCGGAATCCCGAAGGGGAGATCCACGACAGCATGGATATTTTCAGCTATGACAAGCTGCGGAAGAAATATGTTCTACGCCAGTTCCATGCCGAAGACATCATCAACCAGTATGTTGTGGATAGTGTCGGGGTGACCCTGGAGGGTTTTGAGTTCGTCAGTGAAGCGATTGAGAATTTCGGGACAGGCTGGAAGGCGAAGGAAGTCTATGCCTTTGTGAACGATGACGAATTTATCGAGACTTTCTGGCTGGCAGCCCCCGGGGAGGATTATAAGCTGTATGTCACAAATCATTTTTACCGGAGCGATTGAATGGGACCACCACCTGGATCACCTGTTTCAATAAAGTGCCACCGGGGATACATTCTCGAACAACAACCGAGACTATGAGGAGAAGGATCCAATGAAATGTCCTGCTTGTGACCATGAGCTGACCCTGATGACCGTCGGTGAGATCGAGCTTGATGTCTGTAAGGGCGGCTGTGGAGGCATCTGGTTCGACAACCATGAGTTGAAGAAATTCGATGAGCCGCATGAAGGTTCCGGTGAAGCTTTGCTGGACATCGAGATCGATAATGATCTTCAGGTGGATCATTCCCGCCGCAGGAACTGTCCCCATTGCACAGATACGATACTTATGCGCCACTTCTTCAGTGTTCACCGGGCTGTGGAAGTCGATGAATGTCCCAACTGCGGCGGCTACTGGCTGGACAACGGCGAATTGAAACATATCCGGTCCCAGTATGACACTGAGTCTGAACGGGAGCAAGCTGCCGACGAATATTTCGAGGACATGTTCGGTAAGGAGATCGAGCGGCTCGTCCAGGCAGGTGAGGAAAAAGCCACCAAGGCACGCAAAATCGCCCACATGTTCCGCTTCCTCCTGCCAAGCTATTACATCCCCGGCAAACAGAAATGGGGCGCCTTTTAACAGCCACATGGCAGGGGAAGCCCATCTATTCAGGGCTTCTGGCTGAGGAAATGTATAAATGCACCCCTATCTAGATCCTTTTCATAAGGCATTCACTGCCGCAGCAGATCCTGAGAACGCCGGCCCCATGGCCAAATACATGAAGGGTCAGTTTGAGTACCTGGGCATCAAAACCCCGGAGCGGCGAGCCATCAGTAAAGAGATCTACAAGCGTGTGGGACTACCGGATGATGCCATCCTTCCTGAAGTGCTTGAGGATCTCTGGGGATTGGCCCAGCGTGAGTTTCAATACCTGGGACTTGACATGCTCCGGCGTTGTGAGAAACGGCTGACCCCGGAGCACCTGCCTTTACTGGAAAGATTCATCACCACAAGATCATGGTGGGATACCGTTGACGGATTGGCGGCCTGGTCGGTGGGGTCCATCTTCAAACGCTATCCCGAAAAGCGGGAACCATTCCTGTCCGATTGGCGAGGATCCGGGAATATGTGGCTACGGCGGACGGCGATCCTGTTCCAGCTGCAGTACAAGGAATCCACCGATCATAACCTGTTATTTCAGATCATCCGTGAGAACCTGGGATCAAAGGAATTCTTCATCAATAAGGCCATTGGCTGGGCTCTGAGAGAGTACTCCAAACGTAATGCAGAAGCTGTGAAGGCTTTTGTTGCCGTGACCGATCTTGCGCCACTGAGCCGACGGGAAGGCCTGAAATGGCTGCACAGGAAGGCAGAGCAGGCAGGAGGATGAATCGAGAATGCAGAGGAGAACATGAATAACCACACACGATCAGCAATTTCAATATTCCTGCTATTGATAGTTTCAAACACCTGGCTCAGTGGGCAGATGCATGTCAGGGACGAGATCGCCTTTCCGGACATCCCGGGCTACCGGACCCTCAAATGCGATTTCCATACACACACGGTATTCTCCGATGGGTACGTGTGGCCGGATATCAGGGCAAACGAAGCCTGGCGGGGAGGTTTGGATGTCATCGCGATAACGGATCACATTGAATACCTGCCGCATAAGGAGGATATCAAGCTGAATTTCAATCGTTCTTATGAGATCGCCCGACCTGTGGGTGATGATCTGAAAGTTACCGTGATCCGTGGAGCGGAGATCACCCGTTCCATGCCACCGGGTCACGCCAATGCCATTTTTCTGTCTGATGTAAGTGCACTGGCAACGGATAGGTGGCAGGATGCCTATAAAGCCGCTGCAGCTCAAGATGCATTCATCTTCTGGAATCATCCCGGTTGGCGGGGACAGCAGAATGATATGATTTCGCGCTGGTACCTGGAGCATGACACGCTGGTGGCAGAGAACCTGCTGCATGGCATCGAAGTGGTGAATGAGCGGGATTATTATCCTGAAGCGCATGCCTGGTGTCTGGAGAAGGGACTCACCATGCTCAGTAATTCGGACATCCATAACCCTATCGGTATGGACTATGCTCTGCATACCCATGACCATCGCCCGATCACCCTGGTCTTTGCCAAAGAGATCACGGAAAAGGCCATCCGGGATGCACTATTTGATCAACGCACGGCGGTCTATTCGGGTGAGATGCTCATCGGCGAGGAGAAATTCCTGCTGCCACTCTTCCAAAAGTCGGTGACCTTCGATGAGAAGTCCATCCTGCTCACAGGCACGCACCGGGTACACCTGCAGGTCCGGAACAATTCGGCTATTGATTACCGGCTGAGCCAGATCGATGTATTCGAGAAGATCGCCATTCCTACCGAGATCACACTTTATGCCGGTAAGACCGTTTTATTCACCGTCTGGGCCAAGGATGAAGCTTTGACGGGAGTGGAGAATTATCAATTGACCTACAGGGTTGAGAATGCCCTCATCGCACCTGATGAAGGGATGCCCGTCAAGTTCAAGCTGAAGGTCAAGTTCAAACCTGAATAGTACCGGGGGTGGAGTTGCCCATCCGGCCTGGCCTCACTGGGCACACGCCGGTGGATTTTAATCAGACCGCCTAGCTCATCGAACTGGGGCATTGTGATACAGAAAATACTGGGCAGCCGGGGAGCGGGTCAATCACCGATGGTGATACGCAACAGCGGCCACTGATCATTGCCATCCCTGTAATTGTGATCTTCCTGGGGCTGTGTGTGCCCGTCCATATCCGTTGCCCGAGCGTAGATGGCATACTGCCCTTCCTCTTCCAGCACGAGTGTCGCCGTCCAGAAGACCCAGACATGGTCAACATCGATACCGTAGATGATCTCGGCCTCGACCCAGGTCTCACCGAAGTCATAGCTCAGCTCCACTGAAGCCGGCTGTCCACCGCCAAAGGCCGTTCCACCGATGCGTATACTGTCTCCCGGACTGTAGCGGCTGTAATTTTCCGGGAACAGGATCTTGCTGTCCACCGGCATGGGCGGGGAAGTATCCCAGTTGAAGTAATCCCAGAAATCATCACCATCGAAGGTGAGAACCTCGATCTCTGTAACCCAGGCAGGTTGCTTCACACCGTAATATCCCGGTATCAGGATCCTCAAGGGAAATCCCTGGACTGGAGGGATGGTATCGCCATTCATATAGAGGGCCGCCAGAACCCCATCATTTTCGAGCTGATCCATGCTGTGTGATGCATAGTAACCATCGGCGCAGCGGTACTGTACAGCCACGGCTGAGGAGGAAAGCCCTTTCTCCACCAGAAGCTGATAGAGATCGAAGCCTTTCCATTTCGCGGTGGAGACCAGCGGTGCATTCTCCGGATTGCCGATGCACTCAACCGTCAGGGGGATCTCGACAAGGTCCAGATCATGCAGATCAGCCAGGCTGAGAGTACAGGGTGATGCCAGAGCGCCATGTATTGCCAGCCGATATGTATCAGGATCGATCTGGGGAATATCCCCGATTCGAGTAACGAAATAATCCTGGTTCGGGGTAAAGAAATCCGGGAAGGCGGTCAGATCAACCGGTTCTGTCGGGGGCTCCGGGTCAGGTTCGGTGTTCTGTTCGCAGGAGATAGCGGAAAGCAGGATGAGTATGGCAAGGAAGCCGCTCTTGGAACTTCTGGGGCTCATGACGTGCTTAAGATGACCCAGGCATCAGGCTTTCGCCAGACTTATTATTACAGAAATAGTCATGTTTACAGGGAGATACAAATGAAGTATTCAGTCGAAGTTACCATAGATCTGCTCCGGGATCGTGTAATCGAACTGTTCGACAATACTGAGAACCTATACAAGTGGCAGGCCGGATTGAAAAGCTTTGAGATTCTTGAAGGTGAGCCCGGTCAGGAGGGGACCACATCCAGAATGAATTATGATATGAGTGGTCGCCAGATCGAGATGATCGAAACCATTACCGTACGGAACCTGCCGGATGAATTCAGCGGAACCTATGAGGCCAGGAATGTCTGGAATAGTGTGAAGAATACTTTCCATGAGGAAGCCGGTGGTTCGCGGACGCGCTGGGTCTCAGAAAATGAATTCAATATGACTGGATTTATGCGCCTGATGGCTGTCTTCATGAAGGGAGCATTCCCCAAGGAGAGCCTGAAGCAGATGAACAACTTCAAGGAATTTGCCGAGAATGACTGACAAGGGACGCATCGTGATGGTCTGTTATCGGCCCAAGCCCGGTAAGGGTACAGAACTGCGCGAGCTGATGAAGACCCATCTGTCTGTGTTGGCGGAAGAGGGTCTGATCAATGACAGACCCTCTACGATCATGACGGCAGAGAACGGGACCATTGTGGAGATCTTCGAATGGCGCTCTAAACAAGCCATCGAGCAGGCACATGAGAATCCCAGGGTGAACTGGATGTGGGAGGCTTATGCTGAAGTTTGCGATTACATTCCGGTTTCACAGTTGCCGGAAGCACAAACGGTGTTTTCGGAGTTCACCCCATTCTCGATAGAGGAGGATTGAAACATGCCGCAATCACCTGACGAAATGGCCGCTGCAATGGTCGCCAATATGAACGAGAAGACCGGCCGCAGCATTGATGAGTGGGTGGTGGAGTTGAAGGGCTGGGAAGACCGGAAACACGGTGAGGTGGTAAAGCATCTCAAAACGGAGTACGGTATCACCCATGGCTACGCAACAATGATCACCCATATCTTCAGGGACGGCCCCAATGTATTCAGAAGCGATGGGGATGAGTTGGTGGATAAACAGTATGCCGGACCGAAGGAGGGCCTGAGACCGATTTATGAAGAACTTATCAGCAAAGTCGGTGGATTTGGCAATGATCTGGAGGTACGGCCGAAGCAGGCATATGTGAGCCTGCGACGCAACAAGCAGTTCGGCACCATCAAACCTGCCACGAAAACCCGGATGGATATTGGTATCAATTTGAAAGGTGAAGCCGGTCAAGGTCGGCTCACGGAGATGACTGCAGCCAACGTCATGGTCAGTCACCAGGTACAGATCACCAGCCTGGAGGAAGTTGACGCTGAACTCCTTGCCTGGCTGAAGGAGGCTTACGAACGGGCATAAGCTTCTTCCAACGCTCTACTGCGATTTCGGATACTCCGCTTTAACATAAATCTTCCATAATCTCAAAGATGTGCAGATACCGGGCTGACTAGCCGGCAGATTAAGCGTATACTATCGGCCTAATCTCAAGGAGAACCCGGAATTGAATACCATCAGTCAGGATGACCCCAGAGTGGAACAGCGTACGGGCTGTCTGCTATGTGGGCTGGAGCTCACCTATACGGTGGAAACGCACCAAATGACATGCGAGATCTGTGGTGATAGCAAAGCCAGTAATACGAACTGTAAGGCAGGTCATTTTATCTGCGACCAGTGCCATAGCTCAGACGCTGTCAGCTTCATCGAAAGGATCTGTCTCTCCAGTAACGAAAAGGATCCCATCAGGCTGGCAGACAGGATCATGGCAAGCCCCATCATCAAGATGCACGGCCCGGAACATCACTATCTAGTGCCTGCAGTCATGCTGACCGTAGTGTTTAATCACATTGGGAAACCGGAACGCAAACTTCAGGCGCTTCAGACCACAAGGAAGCGGACAAAAAGCGTTCTCGGGGGCTATTGCGGATTTCAGGGAGCCTGTGGTGCCGCCATAGGGACAGGCATATTTCTGAGTATTCTCACTGAGGCAACACCGCTGTCCGTTGAGGAATGGCAGCTCAGCAACCGCATGACAGCTCGGGCCCTGGGCTGCATCGCTGACAAGGGTGGACCACGCTGCTGCAAGAGGGATTCCTTTATCGCCATACGAGAAGCAGCCGCCTATGTCAATGAGGAACTTGGTATCCGGCTGACGTGCCAGGAAAACATCCAATGCGGTTACAATCACATGAATAGGGAGTGCATTACCAGAGGCTGTGATTTCTATTCACCGGAGATGACAACATGAAAACATTCCTGTTCGTCCTGATGGCTCTGGTCCTGGCTACCTGCACGTCTCCCATACAAAAGCCAGTTCCCGATAGTGCCAATCAGATGATCCTGGTGCTCACCGATTCAATGGCTGCCAGCAGTGGTCGTTTGTATCGATTCCAGCGATCATCGGGTGACCAAGAGTGGCAGCGGATGGACATTGCCATTCCCATCGTTCTGGGCAGGAATGGCCTGGCCTGGGGCCGTGGCCTGCATGAGTTGGATCCCGACATGGCCCCCGTCAAGGTAGAAGGCGATGGCTGTAGCCCGGCAGGGGTGTTTCGACTTGAGGAAGCTTTTGGCTATACACATCCGGATTCGTTGACATACCTGCAGTATCCCTACTTGCATAATACAGAATTATTGGAATGTGTTGATGACATTGAGTCCTATCACTACAACAAGCTGGTCTATCGGGACAGGGTGGATCTGGTAGACTGGAATAGTAGTGAGAGAATGGGTCACTACGGCAGATGGTATGAATGGGGCATCGTGGTAGGTCACAATCGTGATCCGATAATCAAAGGTTCCGGCTCCTGCATCTTCCTGCATTGCTGGTTCGAACCGGATGAGACCACATCAGGCTGCACCGAGATGGCTCCGCAGAACATGTTTGAACTGATCAAATGGTTAGATGCTGACATGGATCCAATCATTGTCCAGCTACCGCAGGAAGAATACTTACAAAGTTCGGTATCCTGGGAATTACCTGAAGTGACGGATACCATTGCTTTGGGCCGCGAGGAAGCGGAAAAACTTTCCTTACTGAGGAATAAATGCCTGAAGACACTTGCAATGAACACCCAGGATCCTACAGGAGCGTTGTATCATCGAGGTATCTTCCCCTCAAAATCCGTATCCTATTTCAATGGCTTCTGGGCTTGGGACAGCTGGAAGCATGCCGCTGCCTTGGCGGCATATCAACCTGAACTGGCGAAAGATCAGATCAAAGCAATGTTCGACTGGCAGGCCTCCAATGGGATGATACCTGATGTGATCTATGCAGACAGTTCAGAGAACAACTGGCGTAACACGAAGCCACCGCTGGCAGCCTGGGCTGTTTGGGAAATATATGATAAAACTGCCGATGTGAGTTTTATAAAAGAAATGTATCCCAGATTAAAACTGTATCATGCATGGTGGTATAGTGACAGGGATCACGACAGGAACGGAATTTGTGAATATGGATCGACTGACGGGTCATTGATTGCCGCAAAATGGGAAAGCGGCATGGATAATGCCGTTCGGTTCGACAGCTCACAAGTGGTTAACAATAAAGAAAAAGCATGGTCGCTGACCCAGGAGTCGGTAGATTTGAACGCCTATCTCTATGCTGAGAAGATCTACCTGGCAAAAATGGCCACGCTCCTTGGTCTGGATGAGGAAAAGCAAAGATTTATTAAAACTGCTGGTGTCCTGAAGAAGGCTGCCACAGACCGATTATTCAATGGGAGTTATTTCCATGACCGGCGGTTCGATAACGATGGATGGGTCACTGCGAGGGGCCCGGAAGGCTGGATCCCTTTGTGGGCTGGGATGGTAACACAGGAGCAGGCTGAGCTGGTCTGGCAGAACATGCAGGGAGAGGGGCGATTCGATACATTCTTGCCATTTCCAACAGTGGAAAGGATGAATCCTGAATTCTCCCTGAATTATTGGCGTGGTCCTGTCTGGCTGGATCAGGCCTACTTTGCGGTCACAGGGCTGCTTAAATATGGATATAAGAACGAAGCCAGGCAATTAACCAGAAAACTGATCCGTAATTTAGAGGGCGCAGAAGATCCAGAATATCCGCTATATGAGAATTACAATCCACTTACTGGCGAAGGTTTGAATGCCCCGGATTTCAGTTGGACGGCAGCGCACCTGCTGTTGCTAATTGATACCTTCTGGCCGGGTCATTCACAGGTTTGACTCAATCCCCCCCAACTTCTATTTGAAAGGTTTCAAAATGAATGAGTTCCCTGTTCCGGCGGGATTGCGCCGCTGGTTTGTGATCCATTTTTTTGCCGATCTGTTATTTGCCGCCCCCCTGTTGATCGCTCCTTTCTGGGTGATGGGCCTGTTTGGTTTTGAAACTGTAGAACCATGACGGCCCGGTTGGTTGGTGCTGCACTTATGGGGATTGGTACGGAATCCTGGTTAAGTGGAAACGCAAGAGTTGGTGAAATCAGGCAGATCCTGAATCTGAAAGTTATCTGGGCTTTTACTGCAACCCTGGCAATTGCCGTCTGTATTTTGCAAGTCGTGGTGCCGACTACGGCACGGCTGTTCCTATTCATATTTTCTGGGTTTCTGGTCCTTTGGACGTATTATCGCTGACAACTTCGAACCGCCCCATGAAAGGATGAACATGAAGATCGAGATGAACAAGGCTGTCACATTCAACTATACCCTGACAGGCGATGATAATACCGTAATTGACAGTTCGGAAAATGCAGGTCCATTGGCTTATATACAGGGTCTGGGCAGTATCATCCCTGGATTGGAGAAGGCGATGGAAGGGCATGCTGCCGGGGACAAGTTCTCAGCAAGCATCCCGCCAGCAGAAGGCTATGGTGTTTATCAGCAGGACTTGATCCAGGACGTTGCCCTGGAGCAATTTGAAAACAAGGCGGACGTTAATATAGGCGCACAATTCCAGGTTCGTGCAGGTGAGCATGTTCACATTGCTACAGTCACAACTATAGAGGATGGCGTTGTAACATTGGACCTGAACCATCCACTGGCGGACCAGACACTACACTTTGAAGTTGAGATCGTTACCGTACGCGAAGCAACGGAAGAAGAGCTCTCACATGGTCATGTCCACGGCGAAGGCGGGCACCAGCATTGATCTTACGTTGTGAGTCCACCCCATCAGGATATCCTTCATTATCCACGTCCTTTTGAGCATCGGGGCAATCTGCTGGTCCTGAAAGAGCTCTATTCCTGAAGGATCATTATCCGCAGAATATCTTGATTACTATCTTGATGACAGGACACAGGTCGTTACCGACCTGGCGACCGGTCAAAGATCGAGTTTTAATATTAAAAGCTTGTAAATACGGTGTGTCCCGTTAAACAGGAACAGTACCGCAAGTTCAAATGTGAAACGAATATTAAATGTTGACGACTGGCACGTCGTTATTCATCATATCTCAGCACAAACAAAAGGGATCCAAAGAAGCGCGGACATAGACCCGCCAGTCAGTTATATGGAGCAACCTGGGTAAAGATGGCCGCCTCGGGAAACCTCAAATCCAGATATTTTATTAAAGTGCTGTGAAGTCGTTGATAGTAAAAGATCTATGGTGACAGACGGGTCGGTTATTGTAGACAAAGCAATTCAAAACGATAGCATAGTACTGATGAAAAGTCTCATTTAATGCCTGGATTACTTCTCGAATTGGATTAAAAGAACCGCCTAAGGGGGCAGTAATTATGGATGAATATGTATAATATAATTAAAACTCAGCGGAGAACTAAAGTTGGACAGACAAAATTCTTTAGTGATCTCAGTCAAAAAGGATAGTTGTAATAGTAATCTGTAAAGGACCATATTGAGTGCAATAAACGGCACGCTGTTTCATGACAGTATGATGCTAAATGATATAGAAAGTCATTTAAGTTTTAACAGGATAGGTATAATTATCTGTTCTGCTGAAGAATAGAGAACTATAAAATATTCATGGTGCTGAAGAAGCATCAATACTGGGAACTATAAAGCGACGCTATTGTGGAGACATTGTGACCTAACGACCAAAAGCGATCTAGAAGACATACATGCAGCCGGTGATATCTTCTGAAAGCACCCAGAACCTCCTGGCAAGATCATCATCAGTTGAGACCTTACTTGATTTGATCCTCCTGGGATAACCGCGCATTTCCCTCCAGCCATCCGGACCGAAGTAATCACTCCCCTGTACATCGTCTTCACACGCAGTATAGAGTATAGGTAAGGCACCCATATCCATCTTCTGTGCAAGTATTGGATTCAACAATTTGAAGAACGGTGTAAATCGTTGGAGATTAGTGGCGGTATAGCCCGGGTGCGCTGCAACGGAAATGGTACTGTGCCCGGCCTCAACAAGACGACGCTGAAGCTCATAACAGAACCAGAGATTCGCAAGTTTGCTCTGGGCGTAGGCGAAAAACCGGTTGTATCTCCGCTTTTCGTAATTCGGATCACTGAAGTCACGACGACCCATGTTATGGGCACTACTGCTCACGGTAACGATACGTGAATCAGGCGTGGCCAGTATCATTTCCAGCAGCATTCCAGTCAGGGTAAAATGCCCAAAATGATTGGTTCCCATCTGGAGTTCATAACCATCGATAGTGCGGGTGAAAGGCGGTCCCAACACACCGGCGTTGTTAATAAGGATGTCCAGTCGCTCGTTCTCTGTTCTGAAACGTTTCCAGAACTCGCGGATAGACTGCTGATGAGCAAGATCGAGGATCATGGCTTTAACATCTGCTCCTGGGTGAAGCTGTCTGATCTCTGCCAGCGCCGGGGAAGCTTTTTCAGCATTGCGGCAGGCCATGATAACCTGGGCGCCCTTACTGGCCATGACCCGGCAGATCTCTAGACCGAGGCCGGAGTTTGCACCGGTAACCAGAACCGTTTTACCGCCCTGGTCCTGGATGTTGTCCGCTGTCCATTTAAGGTCGCTTACCATGTATCGACATCCCCTGTCATTGTCGTAAGAATAGCAGGAAATGGTAGTAAGCATAGGGGAGATTCACAAGGAAGAAGCCAGAGCCCAAACTATATTCAGCTTACCTTAAGTATGATCAACTCATGACCAAAACAGTTTACTCTCTGGTACTCATAGCATTCTTCAGCATGCCAAACGCGCGTTGCAATGATTACCTGAGGGGTGGCGACCTTTCCTTTACACCCCAGATCGAAGATGCCGGAGGGACTTACAGTGTTGCCGGGATGGTTGCAGATCCACTGCAAATCCTGTCGGCGCACGGAATGAATGCCGTTCGGTTACGCCTCTGGCATAGTCCTGCGGAAGCATACTGTGGCCTCGCCCACACCAAAGCTATGGCCCAGCGAGTAAAGGATTGGGACATGCAATTGCTGCTGGATATCCACTATTCTGACACCTGGGCGGATCCGGGACAGCAAACTCTGCCTGCAGCATGGAGCGAACTTGATTTCTCTGGTCTGCGTGATAGCGTCTATCAGTACACTTTTGAGGTGATGGAACAATTCCAGCAGAATGGCATCCTGCCTGAAATGGTCCAGTTGGGTAATGAGATCAACTGCGGCATGCTCTGGCCGCTCGGGGCGGTCTGTGGGGAAAATAATACACCGGAACAATGGCAGCAGCTGGCGGACCTGCTGCAGGCAGGTAAGGAAGCCGTGGAAGCCGTTTCCGGGGAGGATTCGGTGACTATCATGATCCACCCTGCGGGAAATATGGCCAGTGGAGGTCCTGAAAATTTTTTTGAGAATTTATCCACCACTGGATTTGACTTCGATGTCATTGGTCTGTCGTATTATCCCTGGTGGCATGGACAGCTGACGGATCTTTCAACCACCATGGGTAACCTGGCCTATCAATACGGGAAGCCTGTTATTGTGGTTGAAACGTCCTATCCCTGGACTCTGAACTGGAATGACAATGTTAACAACATCATCGGCAGTGAAGGCCAGCTTCATCCCGGAATTCCAGCAACGGTGGAAGGACAGCAACTGTTTCTGGAAGAGCTCATCGAAAGGAACGCAGCAGTTTACAATGGCTTGGGTCAGGGCTTCTTCTATTGGGCGCCTGATTGGATCAGCGTACCCGAAGCCGGATCAGCAGGTGAAAATATAGCTCTCTTTGATTTTGAAGGTGATCTGTTGAACTCGATCTCTGCTTACGAATATACGCCTGTTTCCTTCGAAGCGGACAGAGCAATATCAACCATGCCCAGGATAGAGATCATAGTATTCCCAAATCCTGGCAACGCAGCTGTAACTCTGCAAGTGACTGGCGTGATTGAAGCTGGATCAATTCTGGAGATCTACGATATCCTGGGTCGCCGTCTAGAACATATCCGGATGAATAAATCAGCACCTGGAAACTTCACCCATCATTGGAATACAGTTAGGGGAGAACGCGGTTCAATATCCAGTGGTATCTATTTTGCGTGTTATAGCAGCGGCCCTGAAACCATCAGTACAAAATTCATGGTGAATAACTAGCAGCGCACCAGAGGGATTTATATGAGAGTTCAAACTGCAATGACGCTGTCAGCTTTGATCCTGCTGGCAGGCTGCACGGCTGAGCCCGATTTTGAAGCCAGACTGGAGGAGTTCAGCTCAAAAGTCGTAGAACTCCAGGCCCAGCTAAGGATACCCGGTATTTCCATGGCGGTGGTTAAAGATGGTGACATCGTTCTTGCCAGAGGGTACGGGTATGCTGACCTGGAGAACAGTGTGCCGGCAGACGAGAACACCATCTATCACATTGCCTCACTCACCAAACCCTTCACCGCTGTGAGATTGATGCAGATGAACGAAGCAGGGCAGGTGAACCTGGATGATCCGGCAATGCTATTCGGCGCGGAACTTGATTCGACGATCCTTGTTCGGCATCTGCTGTCACACAGTTCTGAAGAAGAACCGGGCACGGTCTTCCGCTACAACAGCAGCCGCTTCCATCAGCTTAGCGCGGTATTCGATTCGGTGAGTGATAAAAGTTTCGCAGCTGAACTGATCGATAACATCCTGGATCCCCTGGGCATGCGTTTCAGCTTTCCCACCATTACGGACAGTCTGGCCTTCGGACAGCGGAAAACCGATCAGGAGGAGGTGAGCGCGCATCTCACCCAACCCTATGTGCTCGACAGCTTGAAGCAGCCGCGAGTTGCGCAGCATGAATCCTATTTTGGTCCATCGGCTGGTCTGATGTCGACAGTAATGGATCTGGCGAAATTCTCCAGTGCATTGGACAGAGACCAGCTCATGAGCGCTGAAAGCAAAGACCGGATGTACACACCCGGTACCACTCCTAAGGGAGAATCGCGGCCTTACGCACTGGGGTGGTTCGTCCAACAGATCAACGATCAGAAAGTGATCTGGCACTATGGGTATTGGAATACCAACTCTTCCCTTATTGTCAAGATCCCGGGATTGGAGATGACGGTCATCGTGCTGGCCAACAGCAACATGCTCAGCGCGGTATCTGCTTTCATAGGCGGGGGTGATCTGCTGGAATCAATTCTTGGCCGTGAGATCGTATGCTGTTTTCTGGCCGGTGAGGGATTCGAGAGCATCAATTATGATCGGCCCTTCATCGAGCTGTACTCCTATTTTGAAAAAAAAC
This sequence comes from uncultured Lentisphaeria bacterium, assembly GCA_964454335.1. Lineage (GTDB taxonomy): Bacteria > Fidelibacterota > UBA8477 > UBA8477 > JABMPR01 > CAYVVT01. Next base: position 199,763 of record CAYVVT010000001.1, read on the forward strand.
AGACCTCCAAACAGTCAACCTATTATCAGAGTGATCTGTTCATGAAGGCGAATATGAATGCCTTGATGGGGAAGGGAGGGGAAGCTGATCTTCTCTTCAGCGTGTATAACGCAGTATACCTGGAGCCGGTCCCATATGAGCTTCTGGAAGGAGAGATAATCGCGGAGATCGACTGTGTGATGAACGATCACAGGGAGGAAGTCCAGTTTACACTTGAGGATGAAAATGAGTTGAGGATATATGCTGTGGGAGAGGGATTTGTTGGTGTGGATCTCTGGGATTACGCATGGCTCATTCACGAAGAGACCAGGGATACCCTGTGGGATATGCGCGATGCTCAGAGCATGCATGCAGGAGGGGACGATAAAAACAGGTTGGTAGATACTGTGATAACTCTCGCAGAAGGCAACTATCGACTAGGGTATGAATCGGACGCTTCACACGCTTTCAACCGCTGGAATGCCAGGCCGCCTACCCATCCGTTCTATGGAGTTATTATTGTACGAGACTGACGGAAATTTTGAAGTCATGATCAGTTTTCATCAAAAAATGATTAAAACTGTAGTGAGAATAGTTGCTAAGTCATTCAAATCCCCAATAAAACTGAATGTTTAATGCATGGATGCTGACCAGCCGGTCAGATAAAACTTGGAGTTTAACCCCTGATTAGCATGTAAAACTGCGATAAATTCCATGAAATGTGCCACAACCGGCACCCGACTGGCGCTATCCAATTATTGAGAAAAATCAAGTATTTACGAAAAAACTTGATCGAGGTGCCGAATTGAGCACCCCCTTGTTTTTCAACATGTGTTGCTTATCTTAGAGCCCTTATGTGTCAATAGTTTCATAGGATAGAGGTGAACATTCCCGATGTCACGTTACTCTGAATCAGGTATGCCCAGCAATGATCCCAGGGCCCAGAAAACCAGACAGAAGCTGAAGCAGGCACTCATTGAAATAATGGCCGAAAAGGAATTCTCGAAAGTTTCGGTAAATGACCTCACAAAAGCGGCTCAAATCAACCGCGCGACCTTCTATTCTCACTATTATGATCAGCAGGAATTACTAAACAGCATTGTCCGAGATACTTTTGCACAGATGATGTCTGCATACAAAGGACCAAGTTTAACATTGAGTGATGAGACTTTGCATGCATTCATCATGAGCGTCTGGGAATATATCGGTTTCTTCGGTGCAAATATCGGTGGTGGATCCGGCGACAAATTCATCTCTCTCATCCAGGGAGAGGTCCAGAGCCAGACAGAGGTCATCGTCTCAACCTGGCTGGAGACAGAGATCTCTGACAAGTCTGGACTACCAGTCATCACCGCCGCAGTTGCCGGAATGATCTTCAACACGGGCGCATATTGGAATAGGGAACAACGAGAATCAGGAATTCAAGATGTTGCTATGTCGGTACGAAACCTGCTCATCCACGGTCTGAAGCATTCTCGATTTACAGAACGGGACACACTCACATGAGTGTATATACAATCATAGTTCATTGACGATAAGGAGAGCCATCGTGCACAATCCGGGAGTTTGCGGCGCCATCGCTTTGTCCGTTCTGACACTACTTCTCTATAGTTGTGCGGGAAGTGTTCCAGAACAAGCACCCCCAGTGAGAAAGCCGACCCTCACACCTGCACCATACCAGCAGCCGCTGGTGCAGCGGGAATTTCGAGCAGCCTGGGTGGCCACTGTAGCGAATATCGACTGGCCCAGCAAACCGGGGCTGACTTCTGAAGAACAGATGGCAGAAGCCATTGCAATCCTTGATACCGCTCAAAATATTGGGTTGAATGCCCTGGTCTTTCAGGTGCGGCCTCAATGTGACGCGCTCTACAAGACTGCCCTGGAGCCATGGTCATATTATCTCACCGGTGAACAGGGCAAAGCCCCGGATGAGTACTATGACCCTCTTGAATTCTGGATCGAGGAATCCCACAAACGCGGTATAGAACTTCATGCCTGGTTCAATCCCTATCGGGCACATCATCCCCAGGGAGACAGCATTCGGGAATACAGCATCGTCAAAACCATGCCGCATCTGGTTCGAGAACTGCCCAATGGCTACTACTGGCTGGATCCGGCCATGCCAGAGGTTCAGGATCATTCCTATAACGTCGTCATGGACGTGGTCAGACGCTATGACATCGACGGCGTTCACTTTGACGATTACTTTTACCCATATGGTGATGGCAGTTTTCCGGATGACGAGGAGTGGTCAGCCTATCAGAAGCAGGGAGGAAAACTCAGTCGCGAAGACTGGCGCCGTGACCATGTGAATCAATTTATCAAGCGGGTCTATAAAGGGATAAAGGCGGAAAAAGCGCACGTGAAGTTTGGTCTGAGTCCCTTCGGGATCTGGCGACCGGGTAATCCCCCTTCCATCGCCGGCTACGATCAGTACAACATGCTGTACGCCGATGCAAAACTCTGGTTGAATGAAGGCTGGATTGACTATTGGACCCCACAACTGTACTGGCCGACCAGACAGATCCCCCAGAGCTTTCCGGTACTGTTGGCCTGGTGGGACGAAGAGAACAGCAAGAAACGGAATCTATGGCCCGGCCTGTTCACCAGTCGCATCAGTGACCAGGAAGGTGCCAAAGAGAACTTCAGTCAGATCATGATCACCAGGGGAATTGTTGATCAAGGTCCCGGACATGTTCATTTTAGCATCAAGGCCATCATGCAGAACTATGGTGGGATCCGGGAGGAGCTGAAGATACCCTATGCCGAACCCGCACTGGTGCCGCCATCCCCATGGCTGGATAACAAAGCACCAATGATGCCCATGCTGGATGTTGCCCTGGACAGCAACAATGTAACCCTCCTCTGGGATCATGAGGACCCGAATGACGTCTTCCGCTGGGTCATAGGGATCGATCGGGGGAAACGTTGGGAGATCAAGATCATGAACAGGGAAGTCCGTTCCATTCAGCTCCCGGCAGTGATCTACCAGGATCCGGACAGCGATGGGAATCCGCGGCCACCGGAAGTCCTGAGCAGGATCTTCGTCAGTGCCGTCGATCGTACCGGGAACGAAAGTCTGCGTGCCAGCCGGGAAATCACGATCCCCCCTATTTAGGCTGATCGAGTTTTACATTAAAACCGGAAGAATCCAAAAGAGGGTTGTTCGAAAAGAACAACCCTCACCATTTCCAGCTTGACAGAATTGGGCTTGAAGCAAGCTGAACGGGGATTAATAAATCAGTTAGTCAAAAAGGATGTGAATACTCACCTTTCCCAGTTTTATCCTTTCTTTGCTACTGAACCTGTCAACATCCATACCTGAGCTGGTGGCATAGACCTGAATGCATTTCTGTCCAAGCTCCCCTTCGATCTCATCACCATTCAGATAAAATTTTCCTTCCCTTATCTCGATCTCCTTGACCTTCTGCGGTGGAGTCACTCCGGCATTTTCCAGGACCTTCTGGATCTCTTCCTGCAGCTTATCCATCTCGATGATCTTCTTTACGGATAAGTAGTGTTCTTTCTTCATGAGGGCGTGGTCAGACTCCAGATCCTCCAGTTCAAGGATGAGCTCATCCAGACCGGCGATCTTTGCAGAATCGGCTGTTTCGGCCAACTGGATCTTGAACTCCAGTTCCTCCATCTTGGGGTGAAGTTCCTCCAGATCCGCAAGTTCAGTAGCATCTTTCAGGTAATCCTGGTACTTGTGGAACTTACTGGCAGGCACGTCCTTGTCATCATCCACGACCTTGAGAATGGTGCTTGTCATGGGATCAAAGTCGATGACGATCTTGTTCTTCTTGAACAATCCGGATTTCTTGATGACCACCCGGGCTGCCTTTTTCTCATGGGGTTTGTGAATAAAAACTTTCTTCAGCAGGGAATCAGAATCAGCACCTTCGGGAAGCATGATGATCTCTTCATCGATATTCACCATTGCATCCGTTTCACCATGGCCCTTGCGAACAACGATCTTTTTTGTCTGTGCTATTGATATTGAAAGACAGAAGCTCAGGACAATTAACAGCAGTGTGGGTTTTTTGTAGGACATCGATCTCTCCTTGTTTTGCTGGCCGAAGATATCAACTGACGAACACCAGAATGGAGAATTGGCGCAAATCGCCGAAATCCTGGCTGCGAACCCTCCTCATGATGAGAATTACAGTTCACGCCAAAGTTGAGGTGATTGGAGCCATGCAGGTGCATGTTTACCTCCTTTCCCATCGAGAAAAGGTCTAATTTTGATATATTGAAACCCATGCTTAAAAGAATGTCAGAACCGACACTGCTGGTACTGCTCTTCGGTATCGCCTATTTCACACCTTTGTCCACAGCAGCACTGCCGGTTTTTTACGACGAGTTCAACACTGTGGATGGCAGCCTTTACGCCAGCAGGTTCTTCGACGTTCTCATTTCAGCCGGATTGGTTCTCATGAGTTCCCGGCTGCTGATCCCCTCCAGAATGAATTGGGCTTCACTTGGCAGAGCAACACTGGTATTCCTGAGCATCCTCATGCTGGGATCCATAATCGAGTATGGATGGGACAGGCTGGTCCTTGTGGCCTTCAATCTCCCCACGGGCCCCGGAGAGGTATCCGACAAGATCCTGGCCTATCCACAGCATGAGATGCTCAACCTGACCATTATCCAGGGTAATCTCGCGGCACTCATCGCTGGGATCTTCTATGGTCTGATACGTGATCGCAGCCGTCAGATCCGCCAAAGAGAAGAACTGGAGCGGCAGACGTTGGAATCTGAAGTGAATTATCTCCGCTCACAGATCAACCCGCACTTTCTGTTCAACACCCTGAACAACATCTACGCCATCACCCAGCGTAATGCTGACCATGACGGCAGTGACGCGCTGCTGCGTTTGTCCGGACTCATGCGCTATATGCTGTATGACAGTGCCGGGGGCACTATCGGTCTGCAGCAGGAAGTCGAGCATTTGCAGAACTACCTAGACCTCATGCTGCTGAAGTATAAACCAGATGATCCACCGGATGTCAAAATGGATGTCCACGGGACTCCGGATCGCTGCAGCCTGGCACCACTGCTGCTCCTGCCCTTTGTTGAGAATGCCTTCAAACATGGCATAGACAACCAGGGCCAGGGGAAGATCAGGATTGATATACAGGCATATGGTAGCGGTGTCGTATTCCGTGTGGTCAATAGCCGCATCCCACAGCGTGAAGCCTCCAGTGAACATCGTGGCATCGGGTTGGAGAATGTTCGGCAGCGTCTTGAACACCTTTATCCTGAAAAGCATGAACTGAAAACGCGGGATGATGACGACGAGTACCGCGTTGAACTGAGGATTGAGCTATGAGTGGGCAGATCCGCTGCATCATCGTGGACGACGAACATGGTGCAATCGAGATCCTGCAGAATTACATCAGCAAGGTATCCCGCCTGGACCTGATTTCTGCCTTTACCGATCCACTGGAAGCCCTGGATTTTCTCTCCGTAGAGACAGTCGATCTGGTCTTCATGGATATCAATATGCCTGACCTCAGCGGCCTGCAGTTGTCACGACTCATCCAGAGCAGTGATACCGCCGTCATCTTCTGCACAGCCTACCCTGAACATGCACTGGAGAGCTATGAGATCCAGGCGGTGGATTATCTGGTGAAACCCATCCCGTTCGAGCGTTTTCTGGCAGCAGTGAAGCGACTGGAGAGCAGATCGTCTGAAGGTGGGGGGGAGAGTCCGGAACTGTCTCAGCCCGGAAGCGGCAGCTGTTCATCAAAAGCGGTTCAGAGATCCATCAGGTTGATGCGGACAGCATCGCTTACATGAAGAAAGACGGTCATTATATCGTGTTCAGATTGAATGATCGGGAACTGCTTTCCAGGATGACCATTATGGAACTACTGGAACAACTGCCCGAGAATGAGTTCATCCAGGTCCATCGATCCTGGGTGGTGGCCATCAACAGGATCCAGGTGATCCAGAGATATTCACTGGAGATCGACGGGAAGGAGATACCCATCGGCGATTCTTTCCGGGAGGAATTCTTCAAGCGGGTGGAATCAATAGGGAGTTAGATCCATTCATGGGAATTCTTGATTCAACGCTCTTTACTTTCGTGATCCTGCCGCTGCTGATCTTTCTGGCTCGGATGGTGGATGTATCCATGGGCACCTTTCGTATCATCCTCATCAGCCGGGGACACAAACTGGTTGCACCCATCCTGGGCTTCTTCGAAATGCTTATCTGGCTGGTGGCCATCGGTCAGATCATGCAGAACCTCACCAACGTACTCTGCTACATAGCCTATGCAGGTGGTTTCGCCATGGGTAATTTTGTGGGGATGGTCATCGAGGAAAAGGCCGCAATCGGCAAACAGGTGGTAAGGGTAATGACGCACCGTGATCCATCAGATTTCATCCGTGCACTTCGGGAAAAGGGTTTTGGGGTGACGCATATCCCCGCTGAAGGCAGCAAGGGACCCGTACATGTGGTCTTCACGATTATCGCCCGGTCAAATCTTCATCGTGTGCTCAGGACCATCCAATCCTATCACCCCAATTCCTTCTATACCATTGAGGATATCAAGGCGGTGAAGGAAGGCGTTTTTCCGGCAAGCAGAGGACTCCTTTCCCGGGTGTTACCACCTCCGCCCAAGATCTACCGCAAATTACGGGTACGCCACCGCCGACAACGCAGGAAGGGGAAATAATGATATACAAAGGACAACAGAAAGCGCTATTGATCATCGACGGCTGGATCAACCTGGTCCTCGGTATCCTGCTGCTGGCATCGCCGCTGGGACTCATTGAATGGCTCGGACTGCCACCTGCCAGCACGGGTTTCTATCCCAGCATCCTGGGTGCGGTGATCCTTGGTATCGGGATTGCACTGTTTATCGAGGTGTACGGAACTGCACGACTGTTGGGCGGTTTGGGGCTGAGCGGCGCCATCAGTATCAATCTCATCGGATCATTGGTACTCATCATCTGGCTCATCGTCGATCCATTCGAACTGCCCCTTAGAGGCTACCTTGTGCTGTGGGCAGTGGCGGTCATCGTCGCTGGTATCGGGATAGTGGAAATATTCAAGGGTGGATTGAAGCAGTCTGCGAATGAAACTGTCCGAATGTAAAACATTGGAATAGGAGATTCGGCAAATGGGTGAGATCCTGCAATTCATCGGAGCCGGCCTGACCCTGGGTTGGGGTATGTCACACCTGCTTCCAACGCGCAACGTGGTGAAAGGATTTGGCGACATCAGTGCGGACAACCGACATATCATCACCATGGAGTGGATCGTCGAAGGAGTGACGCTGATCTTCCTGGGCATTCTTACCGGAGCCATTCTACTGCTGGACGGACCCCAAGATTTCAAACTGGTCATGTACTGGCTGATCTTTGTCATGCTCAACGCACTTTCCATCATTTCACTGTTCACGGGCTTCAAGATCAAGTTCCTGCCCTATAAACTCTGCCCGGTCATTTTCACGACATCATCCTTGCTGATCCTCATCGGCGCATACCAGTAGGGGATGGGAATGAAGGAGATCAGCTGGAAGGAATTCGAGCAGGTGGAGCTCAGGGCGGGTGTGGTTGTGAAAGCAGAAGACTTTCCAGAAGCCCGGAGACCAGCGTATAAGATCAGTGTGGATTTTGGTGCAGAGATCGGGATCAAACGCACCAGTGCGCAGTTCACTGATCTGTACACAAAAGAGGACCTGCTGGGTCGCCAGGTCGTAGGGGGGGTGAACTTTCCAATCAAGCAGATCGGTCCGGTGATGTCTGAATTCCTGCTGGCTGGATTTTATCGTGAAGACGGTGCCGTCGTGCTGGCAATCCCGGAACGCGACGTACCCCTGGGAGCCAAACTGGGATAGGTGCGACCATCCATTTCAAGTTTCAAGTTTCAAGTTTCCACTTTCCAATTACGAGTCCCACTTCATACACCCGCACTCTGTGGCCTCGGTCACAGCAGATACAGGCACCCGGACTATGTTCCGCACCATCAAAAAGGGAGAAATGCGATGCTCACACTTAGATCAAAACTAACGATCATCATGATGATGGCCCTGGCGGTCGGACTCTACGGACAGGATGAACCGACACCGGAATACGGCTGGACCAGCGAGATGGTGGGATCGCTGAATCTCACCCAGACCAGTTTTGACAACTGGACCGGAGGTGGTGAGAACGCCTTCGCCTGGCAGGTCAATTTCACATACAAATTCATCAATGACCAGACCAGGACCAATCTCACCAGCTCTGGTAAAATGACCTATGGCTCACTCAAGACAGGTGACCAGGAATTCCGGAAATCCATAGACGAGATCAAACATGAAAGTGTTTACAAATACAAACTCGACTGGCTGGTTGATCCTTACGGCTCCTTCAATTTTGACACACAGTTCGCACCGGCCTATAGCTACGCTGTTGAACCTGAAATCCAGATCTCGGCCTTCATGGATCCCATCTATTTCAGGGAGAGCCTCGGATTCAGCTATCAGCTCGAAGAACAGTTCAAAACGCGTGTTGGACTTTCGCTGAAACAGACGGTTTCCAACGATTACGGATTCGCGGACGATCCAGAAACCGTGGATACCGAAACCAGTCGTGGCGAGATGGGTGCCGAATCGGTGACGGATCTCAGCTGGAAACTGGCGGAGAACACCCAGCTGACAACCAAGCTGGAACTATTTACCGCTTTCAAGGCCTTTGATGAAACCGATGTGAATTGGGATACAGCGCTCACCACCAAGATCTCGAAGTACTTCAGCATGAACGTCAACGTGAAATTGCTTTACGACAAGGATCTCTCAGCTCGACGGCAGCTCAAACAGGCCATGGCCATGGGTCTGTCGTATACTTTTCTGTAGGGGATATTCTTCAAATGTTGACTTGAGGTGAACCGACCCCTCCACCGGCCTGAAGGCTGATACAAATCAAATTTCAGGTTTTTCTGTTTTCCTTTGACTTAAGCCTGGGGTTTCATATTTGGGCCTGACACCGGATTCCTATGGTTTAGCACCGTTTTTGCATATTCCCAGGTATAAGGGGATATCAAATGAGTACAAAACAGAACCTGATGTTCACATCCGTGTATACATCATCATATGTTCCGAAAATGACCATGTTCATCTGTATGATCCTGGGCGTTGCAGGCGGCCTGTGGCTGGGTCTCAGACCGGAAGGCTGGCGCAACCTGGTCACTCATGATCGTCTGCTGGTCCTTTTGGCCTGCATCCTGGTCTATCTGTTTCGGCAGGTACCGGTTTTCTTTCTGTTCCTGAGACGCAAGGTGGGCTGGTTTGAGGCAGCGACCATCTCCATCATCATGAGCCTTGTCATCGGTCTCATCGTCTATCTGACAGCTGGATCTGATCCAAGATTGTCCGCATGGGCCTTCATCGGTGTTCTCGTATATCTGTTCGGATCCAGCCTTCACACCGCTACGGAATGGTCACGCTATCGCTTCAAACAGGACCCGGCCAACTCCGACCGTCTATATACCCGGGGTCTGGCTCGATTTGGACAGAACATGAACTATACAGGAGATCTTATCCTTTTCACAGGTCTGGCCATGGTGAGTGGTATTGCCTCTTTACTGTTTGTCCCCCTGGGTATGCTGGTGAATTTCGTTTTCTTCATCCTTCCGGAGAAGGAACGCTATCTGGTGGGACACTACCCGGAGGAGTGGCCTGAATATTCAGCCCGCACCAAACGACTGATACCCTGGATCTACTGAAAGCTGGTCGGGAGTGTAAAATGCCTGAAGGATTTGGAAAACGGATCTTACAGATCCTGTTCTATTTGCTGGTGATGGCGCTGGCACTGTTCCTGACAGCCGGTCGCCTGAGATGGTCGGCCGCATGGTTATTTCTTGGACTGGCGTTCACGGGGATCATCATCACGGGTACCGGGTTGCTGCTCAGGAATGCCGGGCTCATCACCGAGCGTACACAGGTTGGTACAGACACCGAGACCTGGGACAAGATCATCGTCGGGTTCTACGGGTTCTTTGGATTTCTGGTGCTCATCGTTGCAGGTCTGGATACTCGCCTGCTGTGGAGTACTCCCTTGCCAAGCTGGGTCATGTGGCCGACTGGCCTGGGATTCTTTATGGGCAATCTCTTTGCCAGCAGAGCCATGTGGGCCAATGCCTATTTCGCCACGACAGTGCGCATACAGGAAAACCACGGACATGCAGTTATTACCACCGGACCTTACAGCCGGGTACGTCATCCTGGATACAGCGGCTGGCTGGTATCCCAGGTCTGCATCCCTCTTTTGCTGGGATCGATCTTAGCGCTGATACCCGCAGTACTGGCTGTTCTTTTCCTGATCTGGCGAACGGCGAAGGAGGATCGGTTTCTCAAGCAAAACCTTGTGGGCTACAGTGATTATGCCCAGGCGGTGAGATATCGCCTGGTCCCTGGACTATGGTAATTCAAGTTGTCATTATCGGTCTCGCTGCCCTTGTGGCCGGCGAAGCCCTGGCCCTTACCGTCGGGATGTCTCTGTCCGGCGATAAAGGCAGGACCTGGCTGTGGGGGTGGAACGCTCTCTGGCTGTTTGTGGATATCGCCGGTGGTAGTGCCATCGCCTGGGCGGCCTGGGCCGGGATGCTGCAATCACCTGTGATCTGGATGCTCACCGGTCTCCTTTGCCTCACCCACGGGTGGCGGGCGATGGAGTATTCAGCGGGACGAAGAAATGCCTTCTGTTTCAATACTGCCCTGTACCAGGTGAACAATCTGAAGTTGGTGAGTTTACTGCTTCTGGCCATCTATTTGCTGTGGTACGGGCAGCAGTACAGTACATTTGAACCAGGTCGGCTGGTATGAGCTAGAGGACCCATTTCTGTCGCTGGAGGTAAGTCCATTACCATTATGGCTACGAACCTGAAAAGTGTTATCCAACTCCACGACCTGACGAAAGACTTCGGGGAGCTCCGTGCTGTCGATGGAGTGAGCCTGAACATTCACGAAGGGGAGATCCTTGGATTCCTGGGGCCCAATGGCGCCGGTAAGACCACCACGATCAACATGATCTGTGGTTTGCTGCCCCCGACCAAGGGCCGCATTGATTTTTTATTTCAGGATACCCAGAACGGCCAGGAGCCCCGCAACCGGATCGGGATCTGCCCCCAAGAGAATATTTTCTGGCCCCGGCTCACCTGTCTGGAACAAATGAAGTTCATGGGGCGCGTGTACCGTATTCCGGCCCGGGAAGCCCTTGATTCGGCAGAACGCCTGTTGGCAGACATGGGTCTCACTGAGAAATCAACGACCCTGGCCAGCAAGCTCTCCGGTGGCATGAAACGCAGGTTGAACATTGCCCTGGCTCTGATCCACGATCCCGATATCCTGGTGCTGGACGAGCCCGAAGCGGGACTGGATCCGCAGAGCCGTATCCTGGTGCGGGATTTCGTCCGAACGCTGGCCCACAAGAAGACGGTGATCCTTACCACGCACAATATGGATGAAGCTGACCGCATGGCGGACCGTGTGGCCATCATCGACAGAGGGCGACTGCAGATCGTTGATGATCCTGAAGCACTCAAACGATCCCTGGGTGAAGGTGATACATTGGAAATCCAGGTGGACCAGCTGCCGTCTGAAAAGCTGCAGGAATCACTCCAGGCGCTCATTGGGGAAAAGGGAGAGGTCCAGATCCTGGAGCGGGGTATCACCATTCGGGCATTGAACCTCATTGATCATCTCAATGACATCAGCACCAGGATCCGTGAATCCGGTGGTGTCGTCCGGCAGATGTCCCTGCGTGAGAATACCCTGGAAGATGTGTTCATCTCCTTGACCGGCAGGCAGTTGCGGCAATGATCCAGCTTGAAGAAAACCGCTTTCGGCAGATGCTGGCGCTGAATAACGCCAATACACCGGATGTGGGTGAACTGGATGAAGACAGTCTGCGCATCTTGCTGGACATGACAGCTTTCCTGAAATTTGCGGAACATCGGGGCGAACTGGTGGGCTTCATTCAGGGACTGTTGCCGGGCAAGCCATACACAAGCCTGAACTACCAGTGGTTCTCCGAGAGATATGAGAATTTCCTGTACATCGATCGTGCGGCCGTGCATCCGGATCACCGCAGGCAGGGACTCGGGCGGGAGTTCTATGGATTGGCCTTTGATTTCTGTCGCCAGCTGGCCATCGATCAGGTGGTACTGGAGGTGAATATCGAACCGCCCAATTCCGGTTCACACCTTTTCCATCAGAGACTGGGTTTTGAGGTTGTTGGGGATTTTCGTCTTGGTCCGGATAAAGTGGTGCGTATGTACAGACGCGAGGTAAGCTGAATGTTCTGGGCCATGGTCAATAAAAGCCTCAAGGAACAGATCCGAAACTTCTGGATCCTGGTGTTGACCATCACCCTGGCCCCCTTCTTCGTTGTTGTATACTACATGATCAATGAGTCTGAGAAGGTAAGCTACAGCCTGCTTATTCTGAACCAGGACGAGGGTGTCCGGCATATGGGCATGGAGATAGATCTGGGAGCAGAGCTGGATACCTTTCTCCAGGAGACGGAACTTGATTCATTTGATCTGCCGCTTACCACAAGGATCGCTGCTGATCGTGAAGCCGCGATCAAGCGGCTTGAAGATGGGAAATCCGATGCCCTCATCGTGATCCCACCAACCTTCTCGGCTGATTTCCTGGCGCTTACACTGGGCAGCGATACAACCCAGGTACCGCTTGAGATCGTTGGTGATCTGACCCGGGTGGGATATATGGTGACAGCGATCTGGGTCAATGAGATCATCACGGAGTATCTTCACGAGAGTGCTGAGATCACCAGACCATTGCTGGTGACCGAGACCAGTCTGGGTCTGTCAGGCGATCTGGATGATTTCGACTATTACATGCCCGGTATCATGATCCTGGCCGTGATCATGATCATGTTCTCGGCCACCATCACCATTATCACCGAAGTGGATCAGAAGACCATCCTGCGCCTGAAGATCTCGAGGTTGAGCGGATTGACCTTTCTCAGCGGGATCAGTCTGGTCCAGATCCTGGTGGGCCTCGTCTCCATCCTGTTGACACTCGGCGCGGCCCTGATGTTGGGGTTCGACATGCGGGGATCGTTCGGGCTCTTTCTGCTGCTGGCGGTCCTCACCAGTATATCCATCATCGCATTCAGCCTGTTACTGGCGGCATTTGTTAAAAGCGTTAATGAAGTATTGGTGGTAGGAAACTTTCCCCTGTTCCTGTTCATGTTCTTTACCGGCGCAGCATTTCCCATGAATCCGAAGACACTTTTCCATGTCGGCGAGTACCCGGTGGGGTGGAGTGGGTTCATGTCGGCTACCCATGCCGTGGAAGCCCTGCGCAATGTCCTGGTGATGAGCAAGGGACTCAATGATATCCTACCGGAGATCACCGCAATCGTGGTATGTACCATCCTGTATTTCGTTCTGGGGGTGTGGGCCTTCCAGAGAAGGCATCTCAAAGTGGAGTAAAGATGTATACACTGATACGTGAACAAGCCCTGCCTGTACCTGTGGAGCGGGTGTGGGCTTTCATCAGCAAGCCTGATAATCTGAACAGGATCACACCTGAGAAAATGGGATTCGAAGTTCTTTCAGACCTGCCTGAGATCATTTACCCGGGCTTGCTTATCGAGTACCGGATCCGATTACCCTTACTGGGCCTTCGACATTGGACTACAGAGATCACACAGATCGTTCCGGGTATAAGCTTTGTAGATGAACAGCGTTTCGGACCCTACAAGTTCTGGCACCACTACCACGAGGTGGAAGCCCGGGGTGGACAATCCATCATGCGGGATCGGGTCAGCTACATGCTGCCCTTTGGCCCTTTCGGAAGGATGGTCCACGCCGTAAAGGTCAGGGAGATGCTGGAAGAGATCTTTACCTACAGGGAACAGACCCTGGCAAAAATATTTGGACAATCGGAGGGCTTGTAGGCATGGCCAACGGCGCTGAGTACATTCAGCGTATCAATCGGGTTCTGGATTATATCGACCGGAATCTGAAAGAGGAGATGAAGCTTGAGGAGCTTGCCCGGGTTGCCCACTTCTCACCTTTTCATTTTCACCGCATCTTCCACGCCATCCAGGGAGAGACACTGTTTCACTTCATACAGAGGGTCAGGCTGGAACGGGCTGCTTCCCTGTTGGTGGGGAAGACCCACCTGAGTGTCACCGAGATCTCCATGGATACGGGATTTTCAAATCCGTCAACCTTTGCCCGGGCTTTCCGCGACAAGTTCGATATGAGTGCCAGCGAATGGCGCAACGGCGGTTTCAAGACCTTCAGCAAGAATCGTCAAACGATGCGCAAGGAAGATCAAGACATCCGCAAGCAGCGGTTAGAACACACCGCCTTCCACTACTATGTTGATCCTCGAACAGGCAATCAGAAATGGAGGAACAACATGAAAGATGCCGGAAAAACGCTGGATGTTGAAGTCGAAGTACAGGACATGCCGGAATGGACCGTGGCCTATGTGCGGCACACTGGCCCTTATGCCGGAGACGAACAGCTATTCGGACAGCTCATTGGCAGGTTGATGCAGTGGGCTGGCCCCCGCAACCTGATCAAACCAAACGAATCCCACATGCTTTTCGTTTACCATGATGACCCGGAAATCACCGAGGAATCAAAACTGCGCACCAGTGTCTGTCTCACAGTTCCCGAGGACACCGAGGTGAGTGGCGAGGTCGGGAAAATGACCATTGATGGTGGTAAGTATGCCGTGGGGCATTTCCGTCTCAGCGGAGATGAGTATGGCGCGGCCTGGGATACGATCTATGGCGGTTGGCTGCCCAACAGTGGCTATCAACCAGATGATCGGCTTCCGTATGAAATGGCATTAAACGACCCGGAGAAGGATCCGGAAGGGAAGCACGAGGTCAATATCTGCATCCCGGTTAAACCACTATAGACATCTTCAACTCTCCGAGAGTTTCAAACTCTCGGAGAGTTCGTCTTAGACCTAATCCTCAGTCAAAATTCCTTCCTGCTCGATCTGCCGGAACACGTCGTGCAGGAATTCGACGTAGATCTCCTCGGTCTTGCGTTTCTCCGTATGGAAAGGATAGAGCGGGAATAACAGAGCTTCCACCCATTTGGTGGTCCTGGCACTGCGGGAATAGCTTTTCTTGAGCCGATCGTCAATCCCATAAATGTCCACGTTCAGATGATAATCGTGACTGAAGGGCATAGGAACCAGGGTCAGGGTGATGACCGATCCGATGGTCCCCAGAAAATACTTCGCAAATGACTTCTCCTTGCGGAATTCCATGACGATACGCAGTTCATGGCTGGCCATGAGAGAATCCTTTAGCGCAATCCGTTTGGGATCGGACATATCGTTAGAGAATTCAGTGTAAGCGGCGTATTTCCGCAGATTTGAGAATTCCCGGGTGGCATCCAGCAGAATGTCGTTGTAACCATCCATGATCTGCCAGTGATTCTGTAGTTTCGGAATGGCATCCAATCCCAGAGTCTGTACCAGGTGCCGATTGACAAACAGCACGTCCACCGGTTCAGCACCTACGGATTTCCGGGCTTCCAGCCCGCTGGCACCTTCCATCTCGGAGCGGAAAGTAGCACAGCCGAATATGAGCAGAACAGTGATGATCAATGAGATGACAATTCGTGTGTTCATGACATTTCCCCCTGCGATGAAGGCTCTTCAACCGCTTCATTTTCCGTTTTTTTTAGTAACAGCAGGCCACTGGTAAACAGAGGTCCGAAAAAGAGGACGATAACATGACCGCGCCCCTTGGCCAGTGGATCAGGACCGAAGATCTTGTACAGGTCGAACATGAAGAAGAAGCTGATTGCAGCCAGGATCAGTAGAATACCTGCAAGCCGGGGCCAGCGGGTAGCAGTCCAGGCCAACAGAAAAAATGGAACGGCCAATAAGGTCTGCATGAACAGGGCAACGATATCCGTCAGATTTCCCAGTATGTTGAAAAGAGCCCAGAAAACACCGAAGGCTATTAGGATACGGGTAACGGTGCGGGCGGGTCCCCAGTAATCCAGCAGGGATGAGAAGAACCAGGTGAACCACAGTATGACCAGGAAGAGTTCGAGAATGACATCAGCCTCTTCCAGAATGCTTTCTGTGGAACGGTAATAGGCCACCAGAAAAAATGACAACAGGCCGGCCACCAGAAATGCGTGGTAACCTGCCTTTCGGGAAGCCCGTCGCTGAAATTCATCCTGGTCATTGAGCAACCCCATCTCCCGCAGTATGCCCGGTCCGAAAGTGCCCAGTGCCGCGAGAGCTATGAAAGCCCAGTCAACGGCTGTGAGTACAAAGCTGAGTATTACCAGTGCAAATCCAACCAGGGTGCCCCAGGCTGGTTGCCAGCCGATCCACTTCCAGATCCTATCCATTGAGGTCTCCCTTCAGCTCAAATAATTCTTCTACGGTGGTTTCAAGCACTTCGGCCATTCTCAAGGCCAGGGCCACGGAGGGCGTGTAGCGGCCCTTTTCGATGGAAAGAATGGTCTGGCGGGTAACACCTATACTGGTGGCCAGTTGCTCTTGGGTCATATCACCGGCCCTTAAGCGATAGAGTTTGACCTGATTGCTTATTTCATGACGAGTCTTCATGGTGACAATGTATAATAAACTGTACATAATGACAAGTTTATTTTACATGTGTCAAATCCGACACTGCCAGGATGGACTGTATTTCTGAGAATCTAGAGGTGGACAATTCTCGCATGGTTCAGGCAGACAGGTCGTCAAACTTACCCAATTGAGTCTCACTTTCCCCAAGTCTCCGCTATCATCACCTTGACCACACTCCTATATTTGTCCACTTTTTTCTGCGGGTTCATGGGGAGCCGGCAGCAGCAAATGGGAATTGACGATGACTGCAGAACTGAGCAAACGCTACGACGCCTCCCGGATCGAGGACAAATGGTACCAGCATTGGCTGGACCAGAACTACTTCCATTCGGAACCGGATCCTGACAAGGAACCCTATACCATCGTCATACCACCACCCAATGTGACTGGAATCCTGACCCTGGGGCACGTGCTCAACAACACTATGCAGGATATCCTGATCCGCTGGCGCCGGATGCAGGGACGTGAGGCCTGTTGGATCCCCGGAACCGATCACGCCTCCATCGCCACCGAGACGAAGGTGGTGAACATGCTGCGGGAAAAGGGTCACAGTAAACATGAGTTGGGACGAGACAAGTTTCTGGAACATGCCTGGGAGTGGCGGCAGAAATATGGCGGCATCATCATTGAACAGTTGAAGAAGCTGGGCGCTTCCTGTGATTGGGAACGTGAACGATTCACCATGGATGATGGTTACTATCGTGCTGTCCTGGAGGCCTTTGTCCACCTGTATGAAAAAGGGTATATCTATCGTGGCACCCGCCTGGTCAACTGGTGTCCGGCCACCAAATCGGCCATTTCCGATGAAGAGGTGATCTACCAGGAACGCAAATCCCATCTCTGGTATTTCAGGTATCCCATCAAGGATTCAGAGGAATATCTGGTGGTAGCAACCACGCGTCCGGAAACCATGCTGGGAGATACCGGTGTCGCTATTCACCCAGAGGATGAGCGTTATCGGCACCTCATTGGTAAGTCCGTAATTCTGCCGCTGGTCGGTCGTGAGATCCCGGTCTTTGCTGATGAATATGTGGACAAGGAATTTGGAACGGGCTGTGTCAAAGTGACACCCTCTCACGATCCCAACGACTGGGAAATGGGTGAACGGCACGACCTGGAGTTCATCAATATTCTCAACGAAGATGCCACCCTGAACGAAAATGCTCCTTCTGCTTTCGTGGGAATGGATCGCTTCGAAGCTCGTGAAGCTGTGATCGAACAATTACAGGAAGGCGGCTTCCTGGAGAAGATCGAAGATTATCTGCATAAGGTGGGCTACTCCGAGCGAGGCCATGTGCCCATCGAGCCTTATGCCTCAGAGCAGTGGTTCATGAGGATGGATGAATTGATCAAACCGGCTCTCACGGCGGTGCGCGACGGAAAGATCCATCTCCATCCCGAACACTGGACCAAGACCTATGAACACTGGATGACCAACATCAGGGATTGGTGCATCAGCCGTCAGCTCTGGTGGGGTCATCGCATTCCAGTGTACACCTGCGAGGACTGCAACGAAATGATGGTCCAGGTGGAGACTCCGGAGGCATGCTCCGCCTGTGGGTCCACCGGGCTCAGTCAGGATGAGGATGTGCTGGATACCTGGGCGAGTTCATGGCTCTGGCCCTTTGCGGTGCATGCCTGGCCGGAGAAGGATCGAGACCTGGATTACTATTATCCCACAAATGACCTGGTCACCGGTCCCGATATCATTTTCTTCTGGGTTGCCCGCATGATCATGGCCGGTTATGAGTTTATGGGTGACATCCCCTTTGAGAATGTCTATTTCACCAGCATCATTCGTGATTCTCAGGGCCGTAAGATGTCCAAGTCACTGGGGAATTCACCGGACCCCTTGGATCTTATCGCCAAATACGGGGCGGACACCCTGCGTTACGGAGTCATGCTTATCGCCCCCAAAGGTCAGGACATCCTGTATTCCGAAGAACGGCTTGAAGTGGCCAGGAACTTCATGAACAAGGTCTGGAATGCCAGCCGCTTTGTCCTGATGAACAAGGATTTCGACCTTAGCCCGGAAGACCTGGATCCCGATCAGTGGCAGGATCTAGAACTGGCCGACCACTGGATCCTGCACCGTATGAATGCCAGTATCGAACGCATCACGACATTGCTGGACCGCTTCTCATTTGATGAGACCGCCCGGGCGATCTGGGATTTTGTCTGGGGCGATTACTGTGACTGGTACATCGAGATGATCAAGAATCGCCTTTATGATGGCAGCCCAGAACAGAAACGAACCGCCATGTCTGTTGCCATCTATGTCCTGAGGAACATCATGAAATTGCTGCATCCCTACGCTCCCTTCATTTCCGAGGAGATCTGGCAGCAGGTAAAGCTTCCGGAAGAGCCAGACCTGGTGGTTGCCGGCTGGCCCCTTCCGGACAAGCGCTTTGTGAATGATCCCGCCTCGGGCCAGACCAGGTTCATTCAGAAAGTGGTCACTGCCATTCGCACCATCCGCTCGGAGATGAACGTGCCCCCGGGACAGCAGATCAATGTTCTGGCCAGGATCCACGATGACGCACAGACAGAGGTTCTGACAATGGGCGCGGATTATATCCGCAAGCTCACACGTGCTGCAGAACTAAGTTGTGGTCCGGATGTGGCGAAACCGCCATTCTCAGCCACCGCCATGGTTGAGAAGCTGGAGATCTTTGTCCCCCTTGAGGGTATTATTGACATCCAGAAGGAGATGGACCGTCTCGAAAAGGAGATTGCCACCACCGAAGGCCTGTTAAAGGCTGTCGAGGCTAAGCTCTCAAACAAGAATTTCGTCGAGCGTGCCCCGGAACAGATCGTTGCCAGGGAAAAGGATAAATTAGAGCACTACCAACACTCTCTGGAAAAACTGAACGAGAACCTGGCGACGATCAAGGCCCTTGGGTAATCTCAGCTTAAGGGATAACTCGAACCAGTTCCGACCGTAACACACCTATTGAGTCTGTCATCCTGAGTAAGCGCGCAGCGCTGTATCGAAGGATAGAACAACATCGAATCATGCGTACCGGTCACGTTTACATCCTGAAATGTTCTGATGGCTCATTCTACGTTGGTGTCACAAATGACGTGATGCACCGTGTATCTCAGCATCAGAATGGAGAAACAAAAGGGTATACCCATACACGTCGACCTGTAAAACTTGTATGGGATTCAGGTGAGATCCCTATCCTTGACGCTATTGCCCTTGAGAAACAGATCAAAGGGTGGCGGAGAGACAAGAAAATTGCCTTGATCAATAATGAATGGGAAAGACTGCCGGAACTCGCCCAACCATACTGGAAAAGGGTAGGAAAGGAATAATCTGAAGGACTCAGTTTAGGAACCCTTCGATACGTCCTCGACCCTGTCTCGGTCTACTCAGGGTGACTGACCGACGCTATGTCAATGTACATCAACCTGTCATCCTGAGTAAGCGCCTTGCGCTGTATCGAAGGATATCAGGAATTCTTATACCCCGAGCGATCACCGGAGGGCCGGGCTATGGATCCGCGGCCATTGAATCGCTGAACCTTCTGTAAATAATCGAGCCGATCAAAACGTATCTTAACTAGATTTTGATACTGGTGATCCCTGAGTGGATCCATCGTTCAAGTTCAATCGAAAGGCGGAATACAATGTTTAAGAAAGCTATCATGATCGCCGGATCACTTGGAATAGCCACACTGAGTGCCCAGATCCAGCTCACGGTGTACAACCACGGGGAAGCCCTGGTCAAAGAACAGTTCAAGACACAGCTCAGAGCTGGAGAGACCACGCTGTCGCGAGAGGACGTCGCTGGATCCATCATACCGGCATCCGTCAAACTCAGCGGTGGCGATCAGGTGCAGATCATCGAACAGAATTATCAGTATGATCTGGTTAGCCAGAATCAATTATTGAAGAAGTACCTCGGTGCTGAGGTCACAGTCATTCAACAGAATGGCGACAAGCTGATCGGATCCCTGCTCAGCTATGACAACCAGACCCTGGTGGTCAACAGCAGATCTGGAACCGAGATCATCCAGCGGGATTTCGTTGGCAGTATCCGTTGTCCGGTACCGCAGGAGAAGCTGTATACCCGCCCAACCCTGGAGTGGCGGATGAATGTGGGTTCTGCTGGAACCTACCCCATGGAACTATCCTATCTCACAACTGGTGTCAGTTGGAAGGCCGAGTATGTTGCAGTTCTGTCTGCCGATGACCGTGTGTTGAATCTCAGCTCCTGGATCGATCTGAATAACCGCTCCGGCGCAGCCTATGAAAACGCGAAATTGAAGCTGGTGGCAGGAGAACTCCATCGCGCCCGAAAACCCCGGGATGATATGCGGGGTGAGCGAATGGCACTGGCCTACGAGGCCAAGAGGGGTCCTGTTGTACAGGAACGGGAATTCTTCGAGTATCATCTCTATGAGATCCAGTATCCGGTGACAGTGAGAGACAAGGAGCAGAAACAGGTGCAATGGCTCAACCCGAAGGATCTCCAGGCCCAGAAGCGTTTCATCTTCGAAAGAGGGCAAGGCGAGTTCAAGAACGTATCCGTCAAGGTACGATTCAAGAATGACAAAGAATCAGGCACAGGTCTGCCTTTGCCAGCCGGGACGGTGCGTATGTTCAAACGCGATGTGGACGGTGCCATAGAGCTCATCGGCGAGGACTGGCTGGGTCACACCTCAAAGGATGACGAGGTGCTGCTGTCGGTGGGCGAAGCGTTTGATGTCAAAGGCAAGCGAGAGGTCCTTGATCGTCGTACCAAGAGTACCAAGTATCGTGAAGAGGACATAAGGTTGACCATCGCCAATCGCAAGGACGAGGCGGTGGAAGTGGATATCATCGAGCACATGGGCTGGAGCAACTGGCAGATCAAGGACAGTACGCAAAAGCATGAGAAACTGGATGCGCGCCGTGCTCAGTTCACGGTGAAGGTCCCTGCCAATTCTGAAAAGGTGATCACGTACACCTATTTCCAGACATACAGATAGAAAACAGGTCATCCTCACCCTGTTCAAAAGCCCCGGCCTTCCGACCTTCGCTCTTTGAGCTTTGGCCCGGCATGCAGGCCGGGGTTTATTCGCCTCCAGGAAAACCGTATTGTTGCGCAAAAAAACCCGGATCAAAATCCCGGGCTAAAGACATGATGTTAAAAAAGGATTCAGATACCCAATATCTGCTGGACCAGGAGGACCACATCCTGGACGGACAGGAGGGCATCCTCGTTTAGGTCACCTGCACAGAGATATTCAGGTGTCTGCTCGGTATATCCCAAAAGCACATTGATGAGGATCACCAGGTCCTGTACGGTGAACAGGAAGTCGCCATTCAGATCACCAAGCACGCAGTCGAGAGGTTCAGCGGACATGACCAGCTTTGTTATGCAGTGTACCGCACCATTGGCAGGGATGATGGCGTTGGAATCAAACCCCAGGACCGTATAACCCGGCATCAGACTTTCATAGAGTGCTAGAGCCTCATCATCCGTATCAAAACCATAGATGGGGACCAGGACCAGGTTGTTCACGATGAGTGAATTCGTATAGGTATAGGTCACCCCGGTGTAGGGCGGCATCAGGATGCGCTCGACAGTGTAGGGATTACCTGTGGGACTGATCATGTTCCCAAGCATGGCAGCATTCTCATTGAGAATGTTGTAGTTGTCACCCGCACCATCAGCTGGGGTTTCATAGTATCCCACGATCCAAGTTGAATCATTCAGCAGCTTGCAGAACATGTCCTCGTGACCGGTACCGTCAAACTGCATGGGCGTCAGCAGGATCAGTGTGTCAAGACCGCAGTATTCCCGAAAGATCTGCTGCATTTCGGCATCAGACATACCGGGATTCTCGTCCTGGACGAGAGTCGAAGAGAAGCCGCGGCCATGTCCGTCAACCAGGAAATTACCCCCGGTATGGACGATATCCGGGCCGTAGTAGGGAATGTCCCACAGATCAGCCAGATTCTGAGGAAAAACGTCGTCCAGAGGTCTGGGTCGATTGTAGATCCAGTCCACGATGCCCCGGCGGCCATATTCGTCCAAACCCCACCAGGGACCGTAATCACGGATCCAGATCGAGTTGAGATCGTTGATGATGAACTGCACCCGTGACATATCGGCGCCCGCATTCGTAAGGATGTTCGTTACTGATGCCTGCACACCGGTGGTTGCCACGATGACCCAGGCTGTATCCGTTAGTGAAACGGTGGTGATCAGTTGTGTCACCAGTGTGGTGTAGGCGCCCACCCAGGCAAACAGGACGCCATCGGCCTTGCCGTATTCCGGGACCAGCCTAAAACCATCACCAGCGGGCGGCGGAGGCGTGATCTCCCGGAACAACCCGATCTCGTCCAGACGCGTCAACTCTTCAGGCGTCAGACTGGAAGGCAGAGCGGGACCATACTCCTCACCTGGATCATTGGCTGTGGCAATTCCAGACAGGAAGGCCAAAACGAGTGTGAATACGATCCAGTTCCTCCGCATGGACAAAACATACATCAATCCGGAAAATTTCACGTGTCAAAAGTCATAACATTGCGCTCAAGATGACTGAGTCCGACGAAGGATGAGGCGATCAGGAATTCCCCGCTTTCCTGAGAATTGACCGGGATTAAATTGCAATTCCTATGGATCTGCAAACAAGGGTTACATATCTGAAGGGGGTCGGTCCTCGCCGGGCGGAGGCCCTGGAAAGCATCGGCATTCACACGGTGGGTGATCTCATCCAGCATTTCCCGCGCCGCTATGTGGATCGCAGCACCGTACGCGCCATCAATGATCTCGCGGTGGATGAACAGGTCACGGTGGTGGGGCGGGTAACCGGTACCCGCATGATCAAAGGTCGCCGCCGCCGCTTCTTTGAGATGGTCATCACGGATGATAAGGGTTTTCTGAAATGCCGCTGGTTCAATGGCGCCCAGTGGATCCAGAAACGTTTCAAAAAGGATGACATCGTGGCCGTGAGTGGCAAGGTGGACTTCTACAACGGCTTTCAGCTGGTGCACCCGGATTTTGACATCCTCTCGAACGAAGGAAAGAATCCCATCAACACCGGTATCATCATGCCCCTGTACCCCTCGGGGCAGGCCCTTCAGGCTGTGGGGCTTGACAGCCGGGGTTTCCGACGGATCCTGCGGCCGTTCGTGGATCAACTCGAAGCCCTGGTAACCGAGCATCTGCCGGAGGACATTGTCAAACAGCATGAGCTTGCTGGCATCCTCACCGCCCTGCGGCAGATCCATTTCCCGGAATCAATGCCCGAACTCCAGGCTGCTCTGTACAGGCTGAAATTTGATGAACTGTTCTTTCTCCAACTGGTGCTGGCCCTGCGAAGGAAATCCATCGTACAGCGCAACAAGACCAACCGCTATGAGAGCACCGGTGATTATCTGAGATCCCAATATGAGAAACTACCCTACGAATTGACTGGGGCCCAGAAGCGGGTCATGAAGGAGATCTGGGCCGATCTGAACACCCCGCATCCCATGAACCGTCTGCTCCAGGGAGATGTCGGTTCCGGCAAGACGGTGATCAGCTTATTGTCCGCCGCCATTGCAGCCGGCAACGGCTATCAGACGGCACTGATGGCTCCCACCGAGATCCTGGCGGAGCAGCATTTTCAGAACGCAGTGAAATTCTTCGAAGGAACCCCCATTCGGGTCGTCTTGCTTACGGGTTCTCAAACGAGCGCACAGCGACGGGACCAGGTGAAAGCGCTGAAGGAAGGCTACTATCACCTTGCCGTGGGAACCCATGCCCTGATCCAGGAGAAGATCAGTTTCAGGAACCTGCAACTGGCGATCATCGACGAGCAGCATCGTTTTGGCGTTGTCCAGCGTGGGGAACTCATGGAGAAAGCCCAGGATGCCGATGTCCTGGTCATGACCGCCACACCAATCCCCAGAACGTTGGCTATGACCCTGTATGGTGATCTGGCTGTGTCCATTCTGGATGAATTGCCTGCAGGACGCCAACAGATCATCACACGCAAGGTAGATGCTGTTGCCCTGTCCAAGGTCCACTCATTCATCAAGGATGAACTCGGCGCCGGCAGACAGGTGTTCGTGGTCTATCCCCTCATTGAAGAGTCGGAGAAGATCGATCTCGAGGCAGCCACAGCGGGGTTTGAGAAACTTCAACTTGAGTTCAAAGATTGGCAAGTCGCGTTACTGCACGGCCGTATGAAACAGGACGAGAAAGATCGGATCATGTCCGCCTTCGCGGCAAATGAGGTCCAGGTCCTGGTAAGTACTACCGTGATCGAAGTGGGGATCGACATCCCCAATGCAACGGTCATGCTCATTGAGAATGCGGAACGCTTCGGCCTGGCCCAGCTGCATCAACTCCGGGGACGTATCGGTCGTGGTGAACACCGCGGTGTCTGCGTCCTGGTACAACGCAAACCTTCACCCGATTCGAACCAGCGTCTGGACACGCTGGTGGAAACGAATGACGGTTTCAAGATCGCGGAGGAGGATCTCAGGCTGCGGGGTTCAGGCGATCTCTTCGGGACACGTCAGCATGGACTCCCCGCATTGAGGATCGCAGATATCATTAGCGATGGGGATATTCTGAGAGCGGCGCGGGCATCTGCTTTCGAACTGGTTGAACTTGATCCGCAGATGCGCCGTAAAAGGCATCAAGAACTTCGCAGGATCCTGAAGCAGCAGTACTCGGAACTGATGAGCCTGGCGACGGTTGGATAGACCAATGACAGGACCGGTGAAGGTCTTCGGACCGTAATTCGTGATGTCTCTTCAAGAGAAATTAGACTCGTTGATGCTTGATCTCATCCGTGGAACGGACCTGGATGATTTTCTGGAAAGATCTGATCGGGTCACGCTGCCCCTCTGGCCGGAATTCATGCTGCACGACACTTACTCCAATCGCTACTGGAACCTGCTGTTCGAGCTCACACCGGAATTCCAGTTCGCGCTATGCAAACGTGATACTGAAGAGTGGATAGCCGTGGGGAACTCGGTTCCCGTATCATTTACAGGAGATCTGACCACGCTACCCGATAAGGGTTGGGATTGGGCTCTGCAAACGGGCATTGAAGGTGCCCGTAGCGGAGTGAAACCGAACCTGCTGTGTGCGCTGGCCATCCAGGTGGACACACCTTACCAGGGGGATGGTCTCAGCCCCCTCTTGATCGAGGTGATGAAGGAACTGGGGGTTCAGGCAGGCCTCGAGCGACTCATCGCTCCTGTAAGACCCAACTGTAAACCAGACTATCCCTTACTACCCATGGATGATTATATCGAATGGAAGCAGGGTGAATGGCCCTTCGATCCTTGGTTGCGGGTGCACGCGCGACTCGGAGCAAGCATATTGAAGGCCTGTCCCCAGGCCATGCACATCGAGGGGACGCTGAAAGACTGGGAAAGCTGGACCGGTCTGAGTTTCAGAAACTCTGGGGAATACATCATACCGGGAGCCTTACACCCGGTGAGGATAGATGTGGAAAATGATCGTGGCACGTATATTGAATCCAATGTCTGGATGGTGCACGAATTTGAACAATGACCTTCTTGAAAGGGGGAATTTATGAGGAAAATGACTGAGGAGGCTCTGAGCAACGCTTTTGCCGGGGAATCCATGGCCCACATGAAGTATCTGGCTTTCGCGGCGGTGGCCGAGAAGGAAGGCTTTCCCAATATTGCCCGGCTCTTTACTGCCATAGCAGATGCTGAGCGGGTGCATGCCACCAATCATGCCCGGAACCTGGGCTACATCAAGAAAACCCTTGAGAATTTACAGGCTGCGGCAGCCGGTGAGAATTTCGAGATCGAGGAGATGTATCCGGCTTATGATGCCATCGCCAAACTCCAGGGCGAGAAAGGTGCCGAGCTCTCCATCCACTATGCCATCGAAGCAGAGAAGATCCATGAAGAGCTCTATG
This sequence comes from uncultured Lentisphaeria bacterium, assembly GCA_964454335.1. GTDB lineage: Bacteria > Fidelibacterota > UBA8477 > UBA8477 > JABMPR01 > CAYVVT01. The sequence goes on from CAYVVT010000001.1 coordinate 226,232, forward strand.
AGATGGCTGCCAGATACGCCTCCGATGGGCAGGATATCGAAGAGGAGAATGTCTGGGTCTGTCCGGTGTGTGGTCATACCCACCGCGGTGAAGAAGCACCTGATCGCTGCCCGGTCTGCAATGTGAAGAAGGAGCGCTACGAAAAATTCTAGATTAAGCTGCACCTTGTGCCAACCTTTTCGTTTTGGATATTGCTGTTGGCAATAGATTTGCAGATCAGATATGAACAGTCATACCCAGGGTAGCGTATGATTGACATGAAAGGATGTATTATGAAAAAACGCCACCTCCTGGCCATCAGCATCAGTATCCTCATGATCCTGGGTTGTGCGGAACGCACCCCTGAATATCCCTGGATCTATGATCTGGATGCAGAAGTGGATGCCCAGGGTAAGATGGTTGGATACGAATTCTGGGCCAAGTGGTGAGGTTCCTGTGTTCGGCTGGATGCCGAAACTTTCCCGGACCCCACACTCATCGCCTACGCTGAAGAGAACTTCATCTCCTACAAACTGAACACCGATTCAACCAACAGCCAGGAATTGGATGAACGTTATAATATCCGCTACATTCCGGCATTTGTGTTCGTAGATGAAGAGGGGAACGAGGTGGATCGTATCGTGGGATATCTGCCACCGGATGAATACCTGGCTGAAATGACCCGCATCCGCAATGGTATCGACACCTATCCCCATCTGCTCAGCCAGTGGGATGAACGCCCGGAAGATCCGGAGGTCCTTTTCAAGCTCGCCACAAAGGTTGAAGAGATGAGCGGCTTGTCCGGGGCTATGGGCTACTGGGAAATACTCTTCGGACTGGAAAACGCAACATCACACCAACACGGTTTGGCCAATTTCAAGCTGGCTGTCTATCATGCCAATGAAGCAGGCGATCCCGAAGCCCTGGTTACCCTTTTGGACAATGAGAAGGATATCGACATCCTCAAAGAGGCGCACTATGCCCTGAGGAGGTTTTACCAGAAAGCTGCTGACACAACGGCTGAAGCCGAATCATACCGGCGTTACATCGATTTCATGTTCGGTGCCGGCAAGGAGACGGCGAGTCTGTTGAACGGCTACGCCTGGCGCATGACGGAGTTGAACCTACAGTTACCGAATGCCCTGGAACGGATTGATCAGGCCATCCAGCTGCTGGACGAGGAAACCACCGATCTTGATCGTGCCCAGATCCTTGATACCAAGGCCGAGGTCCTCTGGAAACTCGGCGAAGTGGAGCAGGCCATCGAGGTGATGGAGGAATGTATCAGACTGGTTCCGGACGAGAGCTATTTCCAGGAGCAGAAGACCAAATTCGAAGGCACTAGTTCCTGATATAGCAGATTTGGTACTACCAGAGATTTAGAAATGAAACGCCCCGCTAGCCGGGGCGTTCTTTCGTTCAGATCCCGTAAACCTGTGGGGGTGTCAACTCGTCCGGGAATTGTTCCAGCAATCCCTTTCTCACGGTATAACAGAGATGACATTCATCCACGAATTCGGTGGTATGAGGTGAATGGGTCACACGGGCAAGTTCGGCCGGTCCACCTTTCAGGATGGGGTGCAAGATGGGATGCTTGATTACACTGTATTCTGTCATGATCTCGGAGAACGGTGTTTCCCACATGTTCCCGATGCTGATACCCTGACAGACATGGACATGGCCGTAGGCATCCACGTGCACCCGTTCGGGTTCTATGAGCTCCTCGTAGGGACAATGATTGAACTCGCTCCAGTTCTTCCGGGGCAATCCCTCGGTGAGCTTCTCAGCAGCACGTCCCTTGAAGAGGACGCCGCCACCGATCACCGGCGCTCCTTTCTCATGTTCTCCGGCTTCCAGGATGCGGGGTTCCTCGATACAGATGGAGATCATGGGCATCTCCAGTTTTTCGGCAGCAGCGATGGCGTTCTTAGCCGGGTTCTCACCGTTGGTCGCATGGTAGTCATCATCACTGATACTCAGATCGGAAATGCCGACATCCTTCAAAGGTTGGAGCCAAAGTTCAGCATCCTCCACCGTGTTAGCATAATAGGCATTGGTCACAACACCGGTCTTGAATCCCATGCCCTTTGCCAGCCGGAGGCTCTCGAGCAGCAGGGGATAGTACATGGCCGGTTCACCACCTTCAAAATAGATCCACTCCACCGTACCCAGGTGCTGAGCCTCGGTGAGGACCTGGCGAACCTGATCGATGGTGAAAGTACCCTCAGCCTCGGGACTGGAGTGGATGAAACAATGATCACATTCATATGTACAGGTGTAAGAAAGCAGGAAATGGACACCGGTCAGCATAGCTCACCCCACTTTGTTTAGTCTTCTACGGTAAAGGACTTTTTTTCATGGCGGATCGTGAATACAAGCAGTAGGACCCAGTAAATGAACAGGGGTAACAGTTCCAGGGAGAAGATGTTATTGTTCACATCCGGATTGAGCGCTTCAAAATCCGTGTTGAAATTGATCCACAGCAAGATGGTAATGACCACAGCGCCCATGACGATAATGGTTCGAACAAGCAGGCGGAACTTCTCAGGCTCCTGGGCAGCCAGAAAGAATATGGCGGCCCAACCAAAGGCGAACATTGAGATGATCTGATCCTGGTAGGAATACGAAGGCACATTGAAATAGATATAGAACATGGGAAGCTTGAGCCCCACGAGATGGAATAGAGCTACGGCGGCGAAGTAGACAGTACCGGCAAGCAGGAGCCATTTTATCACACTATGCTTCATTGTATGATTTAAAGATACGTCAATAGTCCGACAAATGCGGAGTGAAATTAAAGCCCGGGATTCTTTCTAGTTGACCGGGTCGCTGTCCAGACCGCGGATGACTTCTACATCGTTGAGCAACTGCTGCAACTGCATGGGATATAGGCTCTGGGCTCCATCAGAATAGGCCGTTTCGGGATCCTGGTGCACTTCCACCACCAGGCCATTTGCCCCGGCCGCCACGGCTGCCCGGGCCAGGGGCAGGACATGACGACGATCACCGCAGGCATGGCTGGGATCTGCAATAATGGGCAGATGGCTGATCTGTCGGATCACGGGGATGACATTGATGTCGAATGTGTTCCGGGCATAGTCTGAGAATGTGCGGATACCCCGTTCACAGAGGATCACATCGAAGTTACCATTGCTAACGATGTACTCAGCTGCGAACAGGAATTCTTCAAGCGTTGCAGAGAGTCCCCGTTTCAGCAGTACCGGTTTACCCAGTTCCCCCACCTTTTTCAACAGGGGATAGTTGTACATGTTACGCGTGCCGATCTGCAGAATGTCCACATGTTCCGCCGCCAGTTCGGCCGCATCCGGTTCCAGCACTTCGCTGACGGTACGCAGGCCATAGTTTTCGCGTACCTTGCGCAACAGCTGCAACCCGTCCTTCCCCAGTCCCTGGAACGAATATGGCGATGTTCTGGGCTTATACGCACCTCCGCGGAAAAACTGGATCCCCATCTTTGCCAGTATCTCAGCGATCTCCATGACCCGGTCCTCAGTCTCTACCGAGCAGGGACCGGCAATGATGGTAGAGTGCTTTCCGCCGATCAGTGCCCCGTCGACGTTGATAATGGTATCATCCGCCTTGACCTCACGGCTGATGAGTTTGTAAGGTTTGGTCACGGAAACGCATTTCACTACCCCTGGCAAACCCGAGAACTCGTCTGGACTCAGGGCACCTTTGTTGCCGGTGATCCCGATGGCTGCGCGATTCTTCCCCGGGATGACATGTGATTCAAGTCCCAGGTCGTGGATATGATCGGTCACGGCTTTTATTTGCTGTGCGCTTGAGTTTGCACGCATGATGATCAGCATGGTCTATCCTTATCTAATCATTATTGACGGGCTTTATCGAGGGTCGATAGCAGTCTGCTTACACCCGGGGTACCAGATTTCAGGTAAGTATTCAGCAAAGCTGAGCCAACGATGGCCACATCCGCCCGCTCTTTGAGAAAGGCGATATCCTCTGCACTTGACAGTCCGAAGCCCACGGCCAGTGTTGTCTTGAAATGCCGGCGACAACGCTGGAGATATTCGGACAACTCAGAATCCAGATCGGTCTTCTTTCCGGTGACCCCTTTCCGGGCCACGGCATAGACCATTCCACTTGCTCTGGGCGCCAGCGATTGCATTCGCTCATCATCTGTATTAGGCGCCACCAGCAGGATGGGCGCCAGGTCGTGGTCCGGGGCATTCCGGAGGAAGTCGGATTCATGGTCGGGAGGTAGATCAGGAACGATGAAACCGGATAGCCCCGCCTGTTGGAACAATTCCAGCGCCCGGTTCTCACCCAGGGCCAGAATGGTGTTGAAGTAACCCATCATGAGCACGGGACCGGGGAATGAAGCCGCTGTTTCAGTCAGAAATCCCAGCACCTGTTCTACACCAATACCGCTGTCGAGGGCACCCTGGTTTGCCTTGACGAAGAGAGGTCCATCTGCAATGGGTTCGGAGAAAGGGATCTGGACCTCAAGTATCCCGACGCCTTCCTGGGCCATGACCTTCACGAGTTCCCGGTTCTCATCCAGGGAAGGGTAACCGGCAATGACGTGCGTCATGAGACTGAGGCGCTGCTGGTCGCGCAACTGCTGGAGGCGTTCAATCTGCATCTTCACTTCCGATCTGTTCTGCGAGAAACGCACGCCACTCCCGGGGATCGAAAATATTGGCCATGTTGAAGATATCCTTATCCCCCCGCCCTGAGAGATTGACCAGAAGTGTATTTTCCGGGGAAAGACTGGGGGCGTCAGCGATTGCTGCCGCCAGGCCATGTGCGCTCTCTAGCGCTGGAATGATCCCTTCCGTATTCATGAGCAGTTCAGTGGCTGCCGTAGTCTCGTCATCGGTGGCCGTTGTGAACTGTACCCGGTCTCGCGTGTGAAGATGAGACAGGACGGGGCTGATCCCGATGTAGTCCAGACCGGCTGCAATGGAGTATGTGTCATTCATCTGTCCATCCGTGTTGGACAGGAAGTAACTCTTATAACCGTGTGCAACACCGATCTTCCCTGCGGATGTGGCCAGCCGGGCGGCATGGGATTGTGTATCCGTACCCTGGCCACCAGCCTCTGCGCCTATGAGCAGAACCTGCGGATTATGGAGAAAACCCTGAAAGATCCCCAGGGCGTTGGAACCGCCACCTACGCAGGCATAGACCCGGTCTGGATCCCGCCCGAGCAGTTGCCGCATCTGTACAGCGCACTCCTTACCGATGACACTCTGAAACCACATGACCAGGGCAGGAAAAGGATGGGGACCTGCTGCGGTACCCAGTAGATAATGTGTATCCTCAAAGCTCTCGATCCAGTCCCGCAGGGCAGCGTTGATGGCATCCTTGAGGGTCTGGGTGCCCTCCTCTACCGTGATGACCTCAGCACCCATGCGGCGCATCCAGAACACATTGGGGTGCTGTCGCTGAACATCCTCAGCACCCATATAGATGGTGCAATCGAGACCAAACCTTGCTGCGATCATCGCGGTGGCCACGCCATGCTGGCCTGCACCGGTCTCTGCGATGAGGCGCGTTTTGTTCATCCGTTTTGCCAGTAGGGCCTGACCGACCACGTTGTTCAGCTTGTGGGCCCCGGTTTGGTTCAGATCCTCACGCTTGAGATAGATCTTGGCCCCCCCCAGTTGAGCAGAGAGATTGTGCAAGGGTGTTATGGGCGTAGGACGGCATGAATACTGCGTCAATTCAGTTATGAAGCTGTCCCAGAAATCCTGATCATTGCTAATCTCCCGGAAATTTTGCTCAAGCTGCTGCAGGACTGGACGCAGGATCTCAGGGACGAAGGCACCACCGAATTCACCGTAGAAACCATTAATATCGGGCACGATAATATCGTTAGAGATATTCACTGGATCTCTCCTGATAAACTTGCGTCAGCTTTTCGGACGGCTTCCACATAGCTGCTGATGCGATTATGATCCTTGATTCCAGGCGACTGCTCAAGCTGACTGCTGGCATCGACGCCGTAGGGACGATAAAGACGCACCAGTTCGCCGACATTATGCGGGCCTACACCTCCGGCAACGATCAGACGGGATACATCCAGATTCTGGAGTATAGACCATTCGAATAATTTACCAGTCCCACCATGAAAGCCCTTGATGGCAGTATCGAGCAGCACATGATCCGCAGGTAACTGGAAGACGGAGTGATTGAAGCTTCCATCAGGCAGCACGCGAATGGCCTGGATCACCGGGCAGATCTTCCGGATGGCTTTTATACGTCCTTCATCAGGAGCACCATGTAATTGTACCAGATCGAGTTTCAGCAGTTTCGTAAGATCCATGATCTCATCGATGGATTCCTCGGTAAAGACACCGACGGACTGAACAGAACCCGGCAGGCCCTGGCGGATCTGAAAGGCATCCTGGGGGGCGACACGCCGGGGACTCTCCGTCAGAATGAGTCCAACGGCATTCGCACCGAATTGCACGGCCGCCCGGGCGTCTTCCAGACGTGTTATGCCACAGATCTTTACCCAAGTACTCATGGACGGTTCTCCAATTGATGGGACAGAATGTTCAGCCCCTTGTCGCGCATGAGGCCCTCACCAACCAGAGCGGCATCAAAACCAGCGGTTGCCATTCTATGCAGATCATCCCTGTTGAGGATCCCACTTTCACTTACGGTTAAACAATCTCTCGGGATTTCTGCTTTCAAATTAAGACTGGTATTCAGATCAACCTCGAATGTTTTCAGATTGCGGTTATTGATACCGATGATCCTGGCTCCAGCCCGAATAGCGGTTTCCAGCTCGTCCCGATCATGGACTTCAACCAGGCAGTCAAGACCCAGTTCCCGGCCAAAGTGGATCAGGGAGCTTAAGGTGGCCCTGGAATGTAACGCGACAATGAGCAGGTAGGCACTTGCTCCCAGGACAAATGCCTCGAGGATCTGATAGTGATCGATGATGAAGTCCTTACGTAACAGTGGACAGCTTGTTGCTTCTGCGGCCAGTGAAAGATCCTCCCGGGAGCCCTTGAAAAAATCCCGTTCGGTAAGCACTGAGATGGCAGCAGCCCCGGCATCTGAATAATCGGATGCTATTTGCGATACATCTGCGTCGAGCATGATATCGCCTGCGGAGGGCGAAGCTTTCTTTATCTCGGCAATGATGCCAAGCCCTGGACGGGCTAATGCTGATTCAAACGAAGAAGGTCTCGATACACCACCTGCCTCCTCCTCCAGTGCGGCCAGAGGCATCTTTTGCTTATCCTCGATGAGACGATTTGCAACGGCAGCCATGATCTCATCCAGGATCATTCCCCATCTCCTGCAGATGATGTGCTCATTTCCTGAAGCTGCTGCAGTTTCTGAAGGGCTTTGCCCTCCTGTACTGAATCGACGGCTGCAGCCAGAGCATCTGCCATGGAAATACCATCCCGGCCCACATAGATGGCCAGAGCTGCATTCAACAGGGAGATATCCAGTTTTGGTCCCGGCTCTCCCTCCAGAATGGACCGCGTGATCTGCGCATTTTCCGGGGCACCTCCACCGGTAAAAGCAGAAGCTTGCGCCAGCGGTAGGCCCAGCTCAGCCGGATCAAGTGAATATTCACGAATGTTACCATGATCCAGTTCAACGATCTGAGTATTGCCTGTGAGCGTGGCCTCGTCAAGACCATCGCTGCCATGAAGGACCAACACCCGTTCACTGCCCAGTTCCCTGAGTAAGTCTGCGACAAAATGCAGTTTCTCGGCGGCAAAGACCCCGATGATCTGGTGCCTGGCATTGAAGGGGTTCAGCATAGGTCCCAGCAGATTGAAAATGGTCCGGATGCCCAGGGCTTTACGTGCCGGTGCGGCATGGCGCATGGATGGATGGAAGAGCGGGGCGAAACAGAATCCAAGGCCCAGTTCATTCACACATCGCTCCACCTGATCCATGGGCATCTGGATATCCACCTGCAAGGCTTCCAGCAGATCGGCGCTACCGCACTTGCTGGAGACCGAGCGGTTATGATGTTTGGCAACAGCGACACCAGCACCGGCGGTAATGAATGCTGCAGTGGTGCTGATATTGAATGTATGTGCACCATCTCCACCGGTCCCGCAGGTATCAACAACGCGGATATCTGCATGCAGGTGGGTTGCCACATCACGCATGGCCCGGACAAAACCTTTTACCTCGCTGAGGCTTTCACCCTTGGCCAGAAGAGCTGTAAGTAATCCGGCCAACTGTTCTGGCTTGAGCTCTCCTTCGAGGATCTCACGCATGAGATCGTAAGCGCCAGACTCGCTGATATCCTTACCATCGATGATGTGCAGCAGGTGTTCCTTGAACTGTGACATATCAATTCTCCTGTGAGATCATGAGGAAATTCTGGATGATGGTATCACCGTACTCGGTGAGAATGGACTCCGGATGGAATTGAACGCCGTAAACGGGATACTGCCGATGCCGCAGTGCCATGAGTTGACCATCCCCTGAACTTGCCAGTGGTTCAAGTTCGGGAGGTAGACCATCACCAGAGACCATGAGAGAGTGATAGCGACCGGCCTGGAAAGGATTGGGTACGTTGGCGAATATCGCCCGGCCTTCATGGAAGACGGGCTTGGCCTTGCCATGAACAAGTTGATGTGCTGACAGAACCTTCGCACCAAAGACCTGGCCAATGGCCTGATGTCCCAGACAAACCCCCAGAATGGGGATATCCGGACCCAGATCCCGGATAAGCTGCTCAGATATACCTGCATTCTCCGGTCGACCGGGACCCGGCGAGATGATGATGTGGCTGGGGCTCTGGTCCCGAATCTCTTCCACCATTAGTGCATCGTTCCGCACCACTCTGACCTCATAGCCCATGGCCCCGATCTGGTGTACCAGGTTATAGGTAAATGAATCATAGTTATCGATAACCAGTACCATCTCAGTCCTCTCCCAGCAGAATGTGGGCGAAGATCCGGCCCTTGTTCTCAGTCTCTTTGAATTCGAGTTCGGATCTTGAATCTGCAACGATCCCTGCGCCGGCCTGCCACCAACTCGATCTCTCATTGCCTACCAGGGTCCGTATGGCGATACAGGTATCACTGTTTCCGGCAAAGTCGAAATATCCGATGGCGCCGGCATAGGGTCCCCGGCGCTGTTCTTCGAGTTCATTGATGATCTCAACAGCCCGGATCTTGGGTGCCCCGCTCACGGTCCCGGCAGGAAAACATGCCTTGAATACATCAATGGCGTCAAAGCCTGTGCGTTTCCTGCCCACCACCGTCGAAACGATGTGCATGACATGCGAAAAGTATTCCAGCTTACGATATTCCTGGACCTTCACGCTGCCCATTTCGGATACGCGCCCTACATCATTGCGACCCAGGTCCACCAGCATGTCGTGTTCAGCCAGTTCCTTCTCATCGCCAAGCAATTCCTCACCCAGAGCCCGTTCCTCCACAGGATCTTTCCCCCGTCTACGGGTTCCGGCAATGGGCCGCATAAGAACCTCATTGCCTTCACACTTCACCATGGTCTCGGGAGAAGCTCCCAGGATGTTCAGACCGGGCAGCTCCAGCAGGTACATGTAGGGACTGGGATTGATCCGGCGAAGCTCGCGGTAGACCTCCAATGGGTCTGCTGGCTCATCCAGGGTCTTTCGTCTTGAGAGGACTGCCTGAAAAATATCACCGGCCTGGATATAATCCCGGATCGCCTCCACCCGGGGTTTGAAATCGGCCACGGTAGTGGTCCTGATCCGGGATGCACCATCGCCGGTTGTTACACCTGGGGCGGAAAGGTCAGGCTTAGATGAAACCAGGTCTGCAGTGAGCTTGTCAAGCTTTTGGTCGAGTGCGGGACCGGCCACATTTCTGGATGGTTCATGTATGATGAGTTCCAGAGTATGATGATAATTATCGAAGCGGATTACCGTACCCGGCAGGATCAACAGCACATCGGGTGGATCTTCCTTCCCGGCCCGGGGAAATGTTACAGAAGGCTCGATATATTTGAATGTCTCAAAGCCCAGATACCCGGCCAGGAAACCTGTAAAAAAGGGTTTGACCTCGGGAAAATCAATTTCCGCGAGGAGGGTTTGAATATGGTCGAAAGGATCTCCGTCCAGCTCAATTGGCGCCGGCAGAATGGACCCTTCCAGATAAGAGACACCGTTTCGATGTGTAAAAGTAAGGAGCGGCTCGCAGGCAACGACGGTATAACGACTGGTACGGCCGCTGCCTTCCATACTTTCAAAAAGGATGCTGGGGCCATCGTGACGAAGGGATTCATAGCAGGCAATGGGCGTCAGTGTATCTGCCCGTAGCGTTCGCCGGTCAGTGTGGATCTCAAGTCTTTGTTCAAGAATGTTCATGTGCTTTCGCTTTATTCAAAAAAAAAGGCTGTGAACATGTCTGCCCACAGCCTTTGTCATTCAATCCTCAGCGATGCTAGGATGTCATCAACAACCCTCTGGGCGATAGGTGATCAAACCACCACCAGCTCTGCCAGGACCATTTTAACGTCATTTTCTGCATCGCGGGGAAAATTAAGACCTAAAAAATCTCATTATCAAAACAAAAATCATCACAAAAGCGAGTATGTGATCTGAAAGCAAAGCCCCGCTGGAGCGGGGCTTTGATGTTCATTCCGCAGGATCTGAGATCAGGTTTAAAAGGAAAATCCTGTCTCGATGCTGGTTTGAGCGATGATCTCGCCGGCTTCCGGATCCTTGTCGATGCTGCCATCACCATTCAGGTCAAGATAGCTCTGCAGGAATCTCCAGGTCAGAGTTGCACCGCCACCAATCTCTATGGTGGCATGGTAACCAAGGAGTGTTCCCTCGCTGACAAAGTCGAAAGGATCATCCACGTTCATTCTCAGAATGTAGGCGTTGGCTTCCTTAACCTTGGGGATTAGATCCGGTGCGATCCCGATAACACCCTGGATGCCTTTGATTTCGCCATCGTCTGATGTCATATGCTGATAACCGGCTTGGGCGGTGACCAAATCGAGAATATTGGCGCCCAGGCTTCCGAAAACACCCATCATGGATTCCGTGCTATAAAGGCGTTCATAACGGGTCTGAGGTTGTAATCCGGTATTTCCTTCATAGTTCACGAAGGCAACTCGCTCCAGGTCGTAATTCCGGTCCCATAAGCCGAAAACAAAATTACCTGTAGTATACCTTGCTTCCAGACTAGCAGTGATGATATTGAAGATATTGGAACGCAGACCCAGAGGAACCGCTCCGATACCTTTCTCGATGCTCTCAAGTTTCATTTCATCTGTGGCCTCGTCATAGAGGAGAACCTTTCCAGCATACAAGCCACCTTCGGCGTAAGCGACCAGATTGAATTTCTCCATACCGATAAGTGGATACGAGATATCGGCACTAATACCTGTGAGTCCGTGTTCGTTGGCATGCGCGTCGAAGGGATCGGCTGCCAAAAGTTCAGTGGGGAACGAACTGGGATCGGATTTATCCGGGAGGTTTGGATCATTGTTCGCAATGGTCACATCCTGAGAATTATCAGTATAACCATTGCCATCCCGGTCCGGATCAAAGAAGTCAACAACCTTATCTCCATCGGTATCGACGTTCTTCCTGGGCTCACCAGGATAGGCTGTTTCCGGGGATCCATCCATGAGATCTGGATATCCATCACCGTCAGTGTCTTTCAAACCAAGATATTGATTCTGGTCTAGGACCATCGTTCCACCAATAGTCAGTTTACCTAAAGAGTAGGTTCCGCGAAGTGCCGCGACACCAAAACCAAAATCGGGGTTTGTAGTAAACTCCTTGTAATCGGCGATCACGAATTCAGCACCGATGTTTCCGAACTTGGCACCTATATGATGGCCTGTTTTACGAACGGATGGATATTGCATCATGTTGGAGTAGCCATTCATGAACAGGCCATAGCCCAACACAACGTTGTCCAGTGTTCCTACACGAATGTACAGTGGATCACCCTGCTGGCCCCAACGCACGTACAGGATCTTATCAATGACGTCCTTGAATTCGTTCCACTCCTCATCCCGAATGTTTCCATCGGGATCCATGTAGATCACGAGGTCCAGGCCAACACCGAGTTTACCCACGGAGATGTCAGGACGCAGTGCGATCTGGTTGTAGAGCACACCGTCGATGGTCACGGCACCAAAACCGGCATCCATGGCCAGGGCGTCGCCAAACAGACCTTCACCTTCTTCGGCTGCCTCTTCCTCTTCGGGTTCTTCTACTTCGGGTTCGGTTGTGGGAGGTGGTGGAGTCGTGACCACGTCCTCGGGTTCAGCGGTTTCTTCCTCTTCAGTCTCCTCTTCCTCAGGAGCTTCTTCCTCTTCCACACCTTCACCGTATTCGTCTTCCGGATCCTGAGGGACATCACCCTCTTCAGTAGGAACGGTTTCCACGGTACCATCCACTGTGCTGTTGACAGTCTCTCCAGCACCAGCGGAGGTGATCATGCCGGTAAGATTGTTCATGACATCCACCAAACCCTCCAGCACGATGATCTGGTCACCTGTGTTGGGATCTGTTATGGTCCACCAGTCGGTGCCCTTCACGGAAGCCACGGAGGTGGGAGTGGCGATCTGGAACTCAAAATCCGAACTGGGATCATATTGAGTACGGACCTGTCCCCCATCCAGGCGAACTGTCAGGCGGGTGCCCATAAGGTCTTCGGCCACGTTCACGGCGATTTCGGTATTGGGACGCAGCTTCACCTGGCTCTTGTCATCCAGCAGCAGCAGCACGGCAAAGCTTTCATCGCCGACCTTCAGCATGTCATTCTCTTCCAGGATGGTCCCCATGGTGACACCGGGGGAATAGATCAGATCGGCCGCTTTCTGGATCTGGACATCGCCTTGTACCTTTGAAACCACCGCCAGTTTGTCGGCCTGGGCAAAGGGTACCAGGATCAGACCCAACACTAATATCGTTACAAGATTTCTCATTCGCGTCTCCCTCGAATTGCTTGATAAGTGAGTGTCATTCATAGAATCAGAACAGAATGTAAAACAGGCTATTCCACTGCCAAACAGTTTTCTCCAGGCCTTAAGTCCTGAATTTCAATGAATAATGGGGGTCTACAGCTGAAATGAAATTGCTTTTTGGAGTCCGACTTTGTGGTCCATCTTATCACATGGATTTACCCGCATATGTGGAGATCGTCTTTCCGCTCAACCTGGATCAGGGATTCACCTATGCCCTTCCTTCTGAACTGCGGGATATCGTCCAGGTGGGGCAGCGGGTCATTGCTCCGCTGGGCAAGCGCAATCAGCAAGGGATGATCATCACGACCATGTTACAGAAACCTGACGGTCTTAAAGCCGAATTGCGTGAGATTGTCAATGTCGTGGATCCAATACCCATTTTCGACAGCCATCTGGTCAATCTGTTAAAATGGATCAGCCGCTATTACTTCACACCGCTTGGAAAGGTTGTCCAGACAGCCATTCCCAGTGATGCCCGACTCAAGAAGGAAGTACTGGTCCAGGCCACTGCGGATCTGGTAGCAAACAGCGATCTCACCCGGCTACTGGCCAACAGGACCATAACCAAGCTGTCGGCTTTGAAGCGTCGTTTCGGAGGGGGAACTGCCCTGTTAGAGGTTGCTCGCCTGCAGCGTCTGGGTCATGTGGAGCTTGAGAATGAGTTCATCTCACGCAGAGCACCGATACAGGATTGGCTTGTGCGCCTGGATCTGAGGATAGAGCCTGACCCGCCAAAGAACGCCCGGGAACAACGCCGACTGCTGGATCTACTGATCGATTTTCCCGATGGCATTGCCCTGAAGATCCTTACTGAGGAGTATGCGATTTCCCGGGATGTGGTCCGACGTCTGGCTGACAAGGATCTGGTCATTCTGGAGGAAATCCCTCCCGACATCGATCCCCTGAAGGATTATCACCGGCCACCACCGAAAACCGTCAGCTTGAACCGTGAACAGCAGGTCGCCTTTGAAGCCATCACCAGCGCATTGGATGAAGAAAAATTCGAACCATTCATGCTCTTCGGAGTGCCCGGCAGTGGTAAAACCGAAGTTTATCTGGAGGCTACCGCACATGCCCTTGACAAAGGCCGGTCAGCCATCATTCTGGTTCCGGAGATCGCACTGGCCCCGCAGATCGCTCATCGTTTTCAGTCCCGGTTCGGAGAAGGTGTGGCACTCTGGCACTCGAACCTGAAAGGTGCTGAGCGCGTCTGGACCTGGCAGCAGATCCAGAAGGGCCGCATCCGGATAGTGGTGGGGGCACGTTCGGCGATCCTGACACCCATCCAGGACCTGGGGCTTATCATCGTTGATGAGGAACAGGAGCACAGCTATAAGCAGGAGGACAGCGAACCGCGTTATCATGCCCGGGATGTGGCTCTCATGCGCGGCCAGGAGGAGTCCGCAGTGGTAGTGCTGGGTTCAGCAACACCTTCCCTGGAGAGCTATTACAACATGTCCACCCAGAGATATACGAGCCTGGCCCTGAATGATCGTTGGGAAAAAGCCCAGTCACCACTGGTTGAATTGGTAGACATGAACAAGGAGCTTGAAGAATCCGAAGATTATCAGAATCCCATCTCCAGACCGCTGAAGAAGGCCATCGATGAAACACTTCACCAGGGTCATCAGATCATCCTCTTTCAGAATCGCCGCGGTTATTCTCCTATCGTTCGCTGCCGAGACTGCGGTTGGACCATGAGTTGTCCCAACGACGAGATCACGCTTACTTATCACAAGCACGGAAACAAAATGCGCTGTCATTATTGTGACCACCAGGCCGCACCTCCCTCTGTCTGTCCTGCTTGCCAATCGGCAGATCTGCAATTCGGCGGTACCGGTACCCAGAAGATCGAGGAAGCACTGTCGGAACAATTTCCGGAGGTTCCTGTTGCACGAATGGATCTTGACACCACCCGGGGCAAGGGTGCCCACCAGAAACTGCTGGGAGATTTCGCGCGTGGCGAGAAGCGTATCCTCCTGGGAACCCAGATGATCGCCAAAGGACTCGATTTTGAGCGGGTAACCCTGGTGGGAGTCATCAATGCCGACGCCGGATTGCATTACCCTGATTTTCGCGCCCGTGAACGGACCTTCCAGTTGGTGTACCAGGTGTCGGGCCGCTCAGGTCGGGGAGAATTCCCGGGTAAGGTCATCATCCAGACCTGGATGCCGGAGGAGCAATCCATCCTGTATGCCACCCGTCAGGACGTAAAGAAATTCTATGCGGCTGAACTTGATGATCGCAATCAGCTGAATTATCCACCCTTCTCACGGATGATCAGCCTGGGATTCGTGGGCAAGGACCGCAACACCGTCATCCAACAGGCTGAGAACGTTGCCAGCAACCTGAGATCCTCAGAGCAGATCAGGTTGCTGGGACCTTCGCCAGCCCTTATCGAACGCAGTCACTGGGGTTTTCACTGGAAATTGATCCTGAAAAGTGATAAAGGGCAGGACCCCACTGGTGGCAAGCTGCGGAAAGCTGCTGCCAGGGTGGTGGATGGATGGAATTCATCCCGGGTTCGGTTGAGGGTTGACACAGATCCCTACCAGCTGTTATAGCACTGATCATAGAAAGGCTTCCAATGCTTGTATCTCGCAGAATGCTCCTCACAATGGTCACGTTGGTCCTTCCCTTGACCCTGAGCGCCAAGCACTGGGTCATTCATTCCGGGGTTCTGACCTTCACCTGTGATCGTCCCGATACAGCCCTCATGCTCAGCGCCAACGAGGAACTCCGCCACCTGGACCTGGTCTTTGGAAGTCAGACCAACCTGCGGGTTCAGGACTCCATCGTCACACACTTCTATTTCTCCAAGAAACTGGCAGCGGGAACACTGCCGGATGCACCCTACTGGAGCGGCGGGATCGCCCGCTCAGGCCGGGAGATCCACATCTTTGACCAGGACCGTACACACTGGCGCAAGACCCTGAAACATGAACTGGCCCACATCATCCTGGTGCAGAACAACAAGCGCTTGCCCCTGTGGTTCAATGAAGGTTTGGCCCAGGTGTTCGCCGATGAATGGACCTGGAACAAATTCACCATCCTGGGTGAAGCGAATATGCGTGACAAGCTCATACCCCTGAGCCAGATCGATCATCTTTTCAGCTATAACCGGCAATCCGCCCAGCTGGCCTATGCGCAGTCCCAGCATGCATTTCGCTTTATGCTGGAGCGTTATGGCGACGGCGTTCTGCCAGCCCTGCTGCAGCCCACCGAACTGCCCTTCTCGGAATTCTATGAGCAGATCACCGGTGAATCGCTGGCTGATTTTGAGACCGCCTGGCGCGAACATCTGAAGACTACATTCTGGTTCTTCAGCTTTACACGCTGGCCAGGTTACCTGTGGCCCCTGATGCCACTCGTCCTCATTCTTGGCTTTATTCTGAAATGGAGACAGAATCGCAAGAGGATGCAGGAATGGGAAGTGGAGGAGTCTGAGGGCAATGGATCTCAAGCCCAGGCCTGATAGCAATGGCTCCTACTTCCACGGAGTTATTTACCGACACTTCATTGATCCGGCACTGATCCCCATACGAAAACGTGTCCGCCAGTGGATCCCCGAGGAAGCAACAGTTCTCGATATCGGCTGCGGGACGGGAGCACAGCTCTTTGCACTGAGCGACTCCATTTCCAGAGGGCTGGGGATCGACCTTTCAAACACGCAGATAGAGCATGCCAACCGACGAGCCCGGGAAGCAGGGCTGGGAAACCTTGAGTTCTGGGCCACAGACGCCAGCCGTCTCGTAAAGTTGGGTGACAGGGAATTTGATTTTGCCGTCGCTTCCCTGGTGATCCACGAAATGCCAGCCGGGATCCGGCTGATGGTCCTGCGGGAAATGGCCCGTGTGGCGAAACAGCTGATCCTGGTGGACTGGGAACACCGGCAGCGGAATCCCTGGAGGACATTCAACGTGAACCTCATTGAATTCCTTGCCGGTTTTCAGCACTATCGTGGCTTCAGGTCATTCATCCGCAATGGTGGTATGACAAAGTTGCTGGATCAGGCCAGTCTCTCCATTGACGCCGAACAGGAGACATCCAAGGGCACGATGCATCTCTGGCTCTGTTCCTGAACGCGCTTGGTTCGGTATTAAAAAGCCCTAATTTTGCCCCATGCGAAAAGCCCATTCGAGTTCCCCGGATAAAGCATTCCGGATCTTCGTCATCCATGGTCCCAACCTGAACCTGCTGGGTACTCGCGAGGCGCAGCATTACGGGAATCTCACCCTGAGCAAGCTCAATCAGCAGATCAGGAAACGCGCACAGGAACTGGAGATCGAACTGCGTATCGTCCAATCCAACAGTGAGGGCCGGATCATTGATCTGCTGCATAAACGGCGCAAATGGGCTGACGCCATCATGATCAATCCCGGAGCTTACACACACTATTCCTATGCGATCAGAGATGCCATCGAGGGGATCCAGACACCCGTTGTCGAAGTGCATCTCTCCAACATCTACGAACGCGAGGATTTTCGCAGCACTTCAGTAACGGCGGAAGTTTGTGCAAAGCAGTTCTATGGTAAAAAGGTGGACTCCTACCTGGAGGCCCTGGAATACATCCATTCTGACATCTTCAGACAGAAATAAACCATTAACCGAATCACGATTCACGAGTAACGCTCCCCATGCTTTCAACACTTGATCTTTCTATCATCATTCTCTTTCTGGCAGGGATCGCCGCCTATGGTATCTGGCAGGGACGGCTGAACCGCAGTGCAGAAGACTATTTTTTAGCGGGCCGGAACATGCCCTGGTGGGCTGCCATGCTGTCCATCGTTGCCACGGAGACATCGGTGCTGACCTTCATCAGTGTCCCGGGACTGGCTTATCGTGATGACTGGTTTTTCCTGCAGCTGGCACTGGGCTATATCTGCGGACGGATCCTGGTGAGTATCTTTCTCCTGCCGCAGTATTTCAAGTCGGGCATATCCTCCATCTACGAGGTCCTTGGTGCCCGCTTCGGTAAGAATGTCCAGAAGACCGCATCAGGGGTTTTCCTGGTGACCCGGATCCTGGCGGACGGGATCCGATTCCTGGCCACCGCAGTCATTGTACAGGTGGTCACTGGCTGGTCGTTACCCATTGCAGTTCTCGTCATTGGGATCGTCACGTTGATCTACACCCTGCTGGGCGGTATACGCACGGTGGTCTGGGTGGACAGCTTTCAGTTCGTACTCTATCTGGGTGGGGGTCTTATCGCCATCATTTACATCGCTGGGGCGGCTGACGTCTCGCTGGGAAGTATGCTTTCGGATCTGGCTGGTGAGGACAGGATGAAGATCTTCCACTGGGGCTGGAATCTATTCGCTGAGCCCTACTTGTTCCTGAGTGCCCTGGTAGGTGGCGCGCTACTGTCATTCGCGTCACATGGTGCAGACTACATGATGGTACAGCGGGTTCTGGCCTGTGGCGACCTCCGTTCTGCCCGCAAGGCCATGGTGGGCAGTGGTGTCTTCGTCTTTCTGCAGTTTGCCGTTTTCCTGCTGGCCGGTTCGCTCATCTATCATTTTCTCGGTGGGATAGAGCTCACCCAGGACCGCGAGTTTTCCACCTTTATCGTTCAGGAGTTACCCATCGGGCTCAAGGGCCTCCTCCTGGCGGGTGTACTCTCGGCGGCCATGTCCACCCTGAGCTCTTCCATCAACTCTCTGGCCTCATCAACCATCAATGACTGGATGGGCAAGAGATCATCACTGCAGAAATCCCGACTCATTTCCTTTTTCTGGGCGATCATCCTCATTGGCATTGCCCTGATCTTCGATGAAAGTGACAATGCCATTGTGGTGGTGGGCTTACAGATCGCCTCCTTCACCTATGGCGGTCTACTGGGGCTTTTTCTGCTTTCCAGGCTGAAACGGGATTTTCATCCCATCAGCCTGAGTGTCGGGCTGGTGGCCAGCATGGCGGTGGTCTTCTGGCTGAAATCCCTGGGATTGGCCTGGACCTGGTTCATCGGTTTCTCGGTGGTGACCAATCTGCTGGTGGTATTCATCACGGAGGGGTTGTCCGGCCTGGCCAGGGGAATGATGGCTAGTCGATCCGGATCCTGAGGTTTTCACTCTCGCAAATACCTTGGTCTGCAGCGGTGATAACCGGGAGACCTGGTTCAGTACCTGCGGCCAGCCAGGCAATCCGGTCTGGTTGAGATAACCTCGAGCTGAACACCCCCAGGGCAAAACCGATGAGCAGAAGTGCTGCAGCCTGCAGCAGCGGAACTGATTTGCGCACCCTGGCGGGATAAGGCACCGATGGTATCTCTACCGGGATCGGCAGCTCAGCCAGATCCTGAACATCACTCCTGAGACGCTCTTCGATATCTCGACAAGTGGAACAATTGTCCAGATGGGTCCGTGTTTCGATTGCATCCGACCGGTCAAGGGTTTCGAGGACATACTGCAGCAGGGTATCTTCTTCCGGATGTATCCTGTCCGAGGGGTTCATGGTGTAATTCCTTTCTCAAGTAACAACATGCGGCAACGCTTGACGGCGTTGAACAATCGCGATTTGACGGTCCCCAGGGGAACTTCGAGGATACCGGCAATCTCCTGTAGAGAACATTCTCCATAGAAGCGCAGGATCATGACGTCGCGATGTACTTGATCCAGCGAGTGAACTGATCGCAGGATCCTGCGTTGTAGATCAGAACTGAGCACGCGAGCTAGTGGCAAGGGCTCTTCATCTGCTGGATCAGTGGTATCGAGCCGTGTCCAGCGTTCCTGCCTCTTCTTCTCCTTGAGGGTAAGATGGAAGGCTACAGTGGTGAGCCAGGCTGCCAGAGAACCGCGTCGATGACCTGGTGGTTTACGAAAAAGCTCAATGAAGGTCTCTTGAACGACGTCTTCGGCGACATCGGGTGAACCGGAGATCATCCCGGCCAATCGGACCAGCCTGGCTGCGTGTCTCTGGACCAGCCGATCCCAGGCCTGACGGTTGCCGTCCAGGGCCAGGTCCAGCTCACCCCACTCATTCATTAATGTGCGTACCCCTCTTTCAGACACCACGAATCGATCTCAGGATAACCTGCAATCTGGCACAACTCTGCTCCCAATTTGTCTCGCTGCTTGTCGGATATGATCTCAAAGCAGTGATCAAGATACCAGTTGAAAAGCGGGACGGTGTGCTCTGATCTCTCCGGTCCCAGGACCTTGAGCATGGAAATGGTTCCATGTGCATAATTGGTCATTAACCAGCGCCGGGCCGGTGATGGATCGGCATATTGGGCCGCCCAGGCATCAAATCCGGAGGTGCGGAAGACAGACAACCACTGTTCAGCCATTCGTTCTACCTGGGCTGAATATGGGCCGGACAGGGGTGTCACCAGCGAAGCCAGACCGAGAGCATGACCATTCTCCATGATAATCCTGATCTCAGGAGAAAGATACAAGGTGTGCGAGAAGTATACAGGCCGCCCTGAGTTCCTGGTAGTGCTGATGATCCGCTTGATCAGGATCTCATCCCACGGTCCCCGTATCGAAGCTTTGATATGCGACAAGGTGTCCGTGGTAACAAATCTGGGAACGCCCTCATCAATGATATGATGAACATACCAATCGGTGTTCAGCAGAGATCGGTTTACGATGCGTACATCAGGTCTGTATCCGATGATGCGTTGCAGGATCCAGCCCGGGTAGGTGTCATTGTCGCCATTGGTGATGAGAATGGCATTCTGTGCCAGGCCGGTGAGAAGGTTGTGATTGTAATCCATCACTTCTTCACTGATCCCACCCCCTTCCAGTAAATGCTTAAGCGCGATATCGAGCTGTTCCATCTCTCCGCGGGCCAGATGCTCAATGGCCAGGTGGAACCAGGGATCCATGTAGCCGGGATCCAGTTTTGCTGCCCGTCGGGTATAGGCCAGGTCGGCTTCGCTGGAAGGGACCTTTTGTTTGCGCATTCCGGCCAGATACAGCAGTGTCGGGTTCATGGGATATTTCTCCACCCCGGCCATAAGCAATTTCTGGTAGTTCTTCCATCCGGCATAACGGGCGGCGTACATCCAGTTGGCATAGGCATCCTCGGAGGGAAAGACGTCATAATAAGCCTGCCATTTACCGGCCAACAGGTCATAGGTGGAGTCATCATAGACCACCTGCCGCTTGCTGACGACCTCAGTTGGGCGTTCCACCCTGTGGTATTGAGGGGAACGATCGGTGCATGCGGATATGAGCAAAGACACACAGATGATCGGAATAAACTTTGAGTGGTTGGATACTATCATGGTCTCTTCTCCTCATTTGCCTGATCGGTTGCACTCCCGTCAGGCTGTTATAAAGAGATAGTCCTCTGGAATGCAAAAAGGTTCACCACAACCAGATATTGATCAGCTCAATCATGGATTTCAGCTTCAGTCAGTTCATAGCCCCGACTTGAGGAAAATCATTTTCCGGAACGGTTCACCAGCACAGCGCTGGTCAAACCACCAGCCAATCCCAACACCCACACGAGATGAGGTTTATCAGACAATGATCCCAGCAGAACACCCAGACTGCAACCCACCAAAAGACCTGCCCCAAGGTAACCCTTTTTCAGCCAGGGCTTGTGTGGTGAGTCTTTATTCCGCATGTCTCAAGCCTGAGTGTGTCCGTCCCAAAAGATCGGCACCTGCATTTTTTGGGTATGGATGCCAGATCATAATGAGAGTATTAAGTGGTCATTGACCATTTCGGTGATCTTAACTTGTTGAAATCTACACTGATCCGGGTCTCGTTGAACCATCCTTTCACCTCAAGGTTCAGAGCAAAAAAAAGGGTCCCTGCGATAAAACAGGGACCCGAAGCCATATTGCCATTAATCCTTAGGATCAGTTAAGCCAGACCCCAAACAGTGTTGCATACATGACCCGGTATATATCGGTATTATCTACATTGGTGGGGAGTAGATCTGCGTTGAGACCGTGTGCCCGTGCGATGACGCCGCCGTATACGTCTCCGTAATCCGCCCAGGAGATCCCGAAGCCGATCTCTTCACCGAATTGATCGGGTTTGGCGATGAAGGGCAGGCTACCGGTTCCGGTGGGGCCATCTACCGGGGCGCCGTTCCCCCGGGTTTCCGGCAATGGTTGTCGTTTGTACTCTGAACTGCGGATCTGATGGACCTGCATGCTGCCGGCATCGCTGTCCGAAGCAACGATAAGCAAGGTGTTGGAAGCCCTTTTCATGAATTTCAGGCTTTCCCCGATGGCTGCGTCAGATCGGCTCAAAGCCGTGAGGGTACCCAGGGCGTTGTTGTGATTTCCAAAATTGTCGGTTCCCTCTTCCTCGACCACCAGCATGAAAGGTTTCTGCTTCGCAGACAGGATCCGTAGTGCGACAGCAGTCATCTCTGCCAGGCTGGGAGCCTGTGGGGCGTACATGGGAATGTCCTGTTCTGCAAGCTCTTCTTCTGTGAGATCATTGAAAGTATGTACTGCGGCAAAGACACCCAGGACCCGCTCGGTCTCTGCAGGCAAAGCCAATAACTCATTACGATCATAAACCAGAGTGTAACCCAGATCGCGTGCTTCCTCGATGAGATTCCGTCCATCTGTTCGTCGGCCCGCCTGACCAAAGCGACCGGTGACACCTTCGGGCAGGAGCAGGACTTCACCTCCACTGAGGATAAGGTCAGCACCTGAATGAATGATCTGGTCTGAGATATCATCGTTCATCGCCCGGCTCTTGGCGCTTGCCAGGAACACGCCTGTTCCAGGCTCATTGATGTGACCGCTGTTGATCACACCGACAGCCATATCTGCTTTCTGGGCTTCCACCATGATGCTGAAATCCTTGCCAGATGCGGATTTGACAGGTCGGTCGGGATCGATGCCATAGTCATCGATCTCTGCCTTGACCCCGAAGGCATGGGCCGTTGCGCCGGCATTCGAGCTGGTACCCATAGCGTGTAATTGGTGAGAGCGATACACCCCGAGTTCATCGAGTCGGTCCCAGTTGATCATGCCGTCCGGACCCTGCTCAAGGATCCGCAGTGCATTCCAGGTATTTACTCCGGTCCCATCCGGATGGATGAAGATGACATTCCCGGTAAGCCCTGCTTCGGTGCCCGCCGAGTTACAGGTTGTGAGTGTGAAGACCATGCAGAGCAGGCTTGTGAAGACCAGCATCGACTTATGGATAGAGGTAACGGTCATGGGGTGTATTCCTACAATTTATTAGGTATAAGCGATCAAGTCCTGATCGTAATCAGGAAATCACTGCGATAGCAACAATGATGGCGATGATCATCCAGGTGTTGATGTACAGCAGCATCAGTGTACCCAAAGTCAGGAGCAGATCGCGGTCGGCGGCGGCCAGTTTTGTACCGCCCAGCTCAATTTCGCCACTACGATGGAAGGGATTATCCACGTGAAGGGTCATGGCTGGATTTGGTTTGTCTTCCTCGTACCAGGCCCAGGCGCCCTTGAGTATCTCATGGCTGCGGAAGTAGAACTGCTTGCCGTTTTCCAGCGTTAGCGTGCTTTTCTGGAAGTCGATCCAGCGAAAGTTGAGCCGGCCCAGCTTCTTCTCATCCTGGGCGTTGTAAATATCGATCACCCGATTAAAGCGGCCATCGGGCTTGAACAGGAAGTGGTTCTTGCCGGCCTTGCCCTCACCTTCGGCACTGAAGAGACTCTTCCGTTTCAGGTTAGCCTTCTCAGTTTTGTCCTGCGTAATGCTAAAAGACTGACGCAGATGGGATTCCTTCTGCCAGAAATAAGTATTTGCCATTGCTTGCCTCCTTTCGACGGGGTGCAATCTAACAGGGATTCTTTATAAATCTATCGGCTGTCATCGCTTGAGGAGAAATTCGCATGTCACCTATTAAGTGTTCACACGAGCTGTCGATACAGCCCTGATTCTATCCCCGAAAGGTCCACTTTAAGAGATTCCGCAGGTTGATGGTGGCCCCCTGCATGAGGATGCCAACACGGAACAAGCGGCTACCGGCCCAGACTGAAAAGAGTGTAAAGAGCAGTACGATGATCAGTCCCAGCCAGGGCTGCCACGCGGGGATACTCTGCGGGCTGCTTAGTCGCAGGGTCATCACCATGGGGATGAATGGTGGGAACAGTGACATTCCGGTGGAGAAACCGCTCATGGGTTCCTTGAGCACAGGCACAAGCACGAACATGGGGATCATGGCAGGTATCATGGCCGGGAATGTGAGGTTGGATGCGTCCCGGGCATCGTTACAGACAGAACCCAGCCCCACCATGATGGACCCCATCATGAAGATCAGCAGGATCATGAAAGTGAAGAACCAGGGGAGGACATCATAGGGGATATAGGAACCGTAACCAATGTACTCGACGTAGAGCACACCAACGGAAACGTAGATCGTTGATCCGGTAAGTGCGATGGCCAATCCGCCCAGAACCTTTCCTAGCATGAACTGGAACGGACTTATGGAGCCCAGCAGTACCTCGGCGATCTTCTGGCTCTTCTCCTCCATGATGGCATTCAATTGCGGAATGGCCCCCATCATGGCCATCATGAACATCAGCATGGTCATGAAGATGGGGATCAGGATCGCCTGGATCTCATCACTTTCTTCGGCATCCTGTATTTCCCCGGAATCATCTACCGAGATCAGTCCCAAACCTTCGGCGTTGATCCACCAGAACAGATCTGGCGCAGATTCCACCGAGATCTCGGCATCCCTCAACCGCAGGCGGCGCAGCTGATCATTGATGGGCCAGTTGAGCCAGCGCCGGAGATCGTCCAGGGCCGAATTTTCAGAATGGTATGATATCTGTGCGGCGGGACGGTTCTCGCTGGGGTGTATAACACCGGATCCAATTTCCAGGAAGGCATAGAGTTCGCCGGAACGAATGCTGTCGGACAGTGACAAGCGCTGAGCAGCAATAGCTGCGGTATCCGCCGGTTCCCTGCGCTCAAGGAGATAGGCGGGCTTGATCTGCTTGCCGTTTTCCAGATCGAAGATCTCTGTGCTATTCCTGTACTCGGCTTTGCTGATTAGCGTATCGGCTATTTCACCCGTATGGTCAAGGATGACGACGCGCTTATCACTGATGTCGACCTTGTCTTCGAGTAACTTAATAGCAATGATGCTGCCGCTCATCATGACAGGCGCAACCACCAGCATGATGACAAAACCCTTGGTCTTTACTGCAGCCAGATATTCACGCTTGAGCAGCTTCAGGACCTTAAGCATCGGCCACCTCCTCGCCGGCGATACGGACGAAGATGTCATGCAGTGTCGGTTTCATGATCTCAAAACTCAGCAGGGGGCTGCGGCTCAGGATCTCTCGAATGATCTCCTGCGGGTCTGTTCCTGAGCTTAGGCGTAATTCCTGGACCTGCCCAAAATCCTGGAGGTGTGATATTCCCGGGAGCTGTTCAAGTCCCGACACTGGTCGTTCCGCTCTTACCCTCAGCGTATCCATCCCATAGGTTCCCTGGATCTCGGTAAGTGTTCCATCAAGGACCTTGCGTCCCTTGTGGATCATGAATATGTAATCGCAGACCTTTTCTGCAGTGTTCATATCGTGGGTGCTGAACAGGATCGTTGCTCCCTGATCGCGTAGTTCTAGGATGGCTCCGAGAAAGGTGTTGGTGTTCACCGGGTCGAGGCCGCTGAAGGGCTCGTCCAGAATGATCAATCGTGGTTCAGCTGCGATGGTGGCGATGAACTGGACCTTCTGGCTCATCCCCTTGCTCAGGGTTTCCACCTTCTTGTCGGCCCAGTCCTGCAGTTCCAGCTTCGTCAGCCATCGATCCACCACCTGGCGAACGTTGCGGCCGTTTTTAAGGTCACCGTAGAAATGTAAAAGCTCCCGCACCTTCATTTTCTTGTAGAGACCGCGTTCTTCCGGGAGGTAACCCACCCAATCGGTGGCGGTACCCAGGCGTTGCTCCCCAAAGATCCGGATCGCACCGCTATCGGGAAACAGGATGTTCATGATCATACGCATGGTGGTGGTCTTGCCGGAGCCATTGGGACCGATGAAGCCGTAGATGCTCCCGGCGGGTACCAGCAGGGAAACGTCGTTTACAGCGAGATGTTCACCAAAGTACTTGTGTATGCTCTGCAGGTCTACTGCCGGGATTTGATTCACTTATTTACTCCTGGGTCTGTTGTTCAAGATCTTTAGACAGTACAAAATCATCTTCAGTGGGCAGCAGAAAGAGATCATTCACTGCGGCACCGATAATATCCAGACATTTTCGGTCATGGGTCCCCAGATCCCCGAGGTACACCTTGCCGATATGACCTTTTACCTGGACAGCATTCTCATAACCGGCGCGTTCAAGGTGTTCCTGGGCCCGTTGCTGGATGTTCCGCAGGTTTCCCACCACCTTTCGCGGTGAATCTGAGGGAAAGATTACCAGGGCTGCATCACCGATGAACTTGATGACCTCACCTCCGCTCTCCTGGATCAGGCGCCCTATCATCTCGAAATAAGCATTGAGAAAATCGAACAGGTTCTTGCTGCTCAGATTCCTGCTGATCGCAGCGAAACCCTTTATATCCAGGAGTGCCATGATGATCCTGTTCTCTTGCGGATAGTATGTATTCATATCTCCCCCGATACGATTGATTATCGCCAAGCGGTCTCATAATAATGTGAGCATGCAAGAATTACCAGTCAGATGGCAGGTATAGGTCAATGACAGCAATTTCATCCTGACCAGCCAGGGTATGTATTTTGATGATCGGGTCCAGATCGACTTAGAGGAATTCGCAGTATTCCTGCATGCGCCGCTGCAGTTCGGCAAACTGAAAGGGTTTGGGAATCACACCGACCAGTGATAGGCCCTCGAACCGTTCGCGGATATCGGATTCGTCATATCCACTGCAGATCACCACCCTGATATCGGCGTCCAGCTTGGTCAATTCACGCAGGGTTTCGATACCATCCATCTCGGGCATGGTGAGATCCAGGAGTATGCAACGAATGTCCTGGCTGCGTTCAGCGTATACGGAAAGGGCTTCACGGCCACCCTGGGCGGTGATCACATCGAAACCCAGCAGCTCCAGCAGCTGCTGAGCAACATCCAGGACCTCTGCTTCATCATCGACCACAAGCAGTGTTCCACTACCCTGCCATTCTTCTGGGCTGGGGATCTCTTCCATGGTAACCACCTCCGGTTCTTCGACTATGGGAAATCCGACGTAGATCCGGGTACCTTCCTCCGGGACGGATCCGACGTTGATGAGACCATGATGCTCTCGGATGATCCCCAGTACTGAGGATAATCCCAGGCCACGACCAGGGAATTTTGTGCTGTAAAACGGATCGAAGATCTTGGTCATCTCATCCGGTGATATGCCCTTACCGGTATCCTCGACTGCCAGAATGACATACCGCCCGGCTTTCGCATTCGTTTTCACCGGCATGTCACTGATATCAGACTCCAGTAATTGCTCTACCCTGGTGCTCACAGTAATGGTCCCACTCTCATTCTCCAGGGCTTCCGATGCATTGGTGATCAGGTTCAGCATGATCTGTCTGACCTGGGTGAGGTCCGCCTCTATCACCGGTAAAGGTTTGGCCAGGTCGAACCTGAGCGTCGCTTTCTTCGAGACAGATGCCTCCAGAAGATCACTCTGTTCCTTGAGTACATTATTCAAGGCAACCGGCTCCAGAACGAATTTTCCCTTGCCGGAATAGGTCAGCATCTGTCTCACCAGATCGGTGGACCGGACTGCCGTAGCCTTGATGGTCTTGATGCTTTTCCGGGCGGGGGAATCATCTGGTAGATTGTAGAGGGCGATGTCAGTATTTCCCAGGATGATCATGAGCAGATTGTTGAAATCATGGGCAATACCTTTCGACAGTATTCCCAGGCTTTCCAGTTTCTGGGCCTGATGCAGCCGTTTCTCAAAATCCAGTTTCTGGCGTTCTTCCTCCTTGCGGTTCGTCAGGTCGCGTACCACATAGATGATGCCGCGTGCAGGGCCATCTTCGGTCCGAAGAATGGAAGCCGAGAGAGAAACGACCAGATCATGATCATCAAAAGTACGGAAGTATGCCTCCACGTCACTGATCGTTCCCTGTTCCTGCAGTTGAGCGAGCCAGGTATTCTCGTAAATGGCCCGTTCACGCTCGGCCAGAAAGGTGCTTGCCATCTTTCCAACGAGATCGGCAGGAGAATTACAATGTAGTAATTTGGCTGCCCCCTGGTTCGCGGTGACGACCCGACCATCAGTACTCACCAGGAACAACGCATCACGCATGGTGGCGATGATATTCTCGGCGGCAGAGGCCGGTGTGAGGGCAAACAGGCTGTATTTCCAGATCGCTATCGTGATAAGCAGACATTCCAGGATAAAGCCGGCAGAATTCAACTCCGGGAACCGAATTTCGATGAATGCCGGTAGAGCCCTGGTGGAGAATCCGATCACATAAGTGAGCAGAAGACCGGTGAGCACCAGCAGGATCTGACGTCTGCGCTGGATGCTCCTCGTATACAGAAAAGCCCTGATGGTCAGGATCAGATTCGCGGTACCCATGATGACCACCCAGATAGAGACCATCAGGCTGAGATAGAAATTGGCCATTAGATCATAGGACCAGCCCCAGAACACCTCGATTGGTTTGGCTGTGGGCATCTCGATGATCAGAGCCACAGACAGGATCAATGCCGGACCGTAGATGAGCAGGTAGATGTAATTGGTCTTGAAGGCCCGCCGGGCTTCGGTGAAGAGTAAGATGAAATGCAGCTCAAAAGCTGGAGTGAATAACCAAAGCAAGCCTGCATTCAGCCAGAATTCAGCCATCTGGATGGTCTCGGCCTGTCGATAACCGAATTCGGTAAAAGACCAGTAGGCTCCAGAAATACAGAAGAGAAAGAAGACCCGGTTCATGGTCTCCCGGGGATTCCGCTGTAGAACATAGCCCCCCAGAGTCGAGGCCAGCAGAAAGGCGAGCAGGGAGATCAGCGAGAACTCATTCATCGGGAATCAATCGTCGTATCTGTGATATGGTATTTAATCATCAGCAACAATCTGAACATCCAGGAGCACTGATCGCCCCCAGTAAATTCTAAAAATTAAGTGTTCCGCAGGTGCACACAAAGGCCTTTAACCTGCCCACTGCCGCCCGTCTATTCTCCAGGAAAGGGGACTTTATCAGCCGGATAAAGAAAATTCTCCCCCATCTTGATCTGGTTTACACGGCCTTCAGTATCCAGCTCAAAGACCACCAGCTCACCGTTCCCGTTATCGCCCGTCATACGGAATGTGTTGGGGGATACCGGTGTCAGCTCGATCAGTTCACTGTCCAATTCATCCTCAGGTGGGAAACTGTAGGTGTTCATGACCAGCTTGTCGCCAAGGATCATCACCTGTGTCTCGAACCACCAGGGATCCCGGTACTCCCCCACGAAGGCCAGCCAGGATTCATCAGGTTTGATCTCTTCGATCTCCTCTGCGGGCAGATGGGATTGAATGAAATCCAGGATATGCCTGGCGAAATATGCAGGCTCACCGTCGTCGGCATTGGTCATAACCACTACCCCGATCCGGTTTTCCGGGACAAACATGATCTGGCTGCGCATTCCGGCCACCCAGCCACCGTGGCCGCAAACAGTCTCCCCCTTCCGATACCATATCGAGAAACCAAGACCCCAGCCGCTGCGCCAGTGAGAACGCAGGAAATGAACACGGTGCATGTCTTTGAGGGAGCTCCCCTTCAGGATGCTGTATTCGACATTCTCGTCTTCACGGAACTGAAGGCTGAGATATCTGGCCATGTCCTGAACAGTAGAAACCATATTGGCGGCAGGTGTGATCCCCTGGGTATCGTCCACGGTCATGGGGATGCGGCTGCCGTCTGCAAAACGTCGGCTGTAGGGTATCGCCATCCTCTCCATGAGGTCCGCGTCCGGTGTTACGGCCGAGGATCGCATGCCCAGAGGTTCCAGGATCTGTGAATGAATATAATCTTCATATGGCAGGCCGGATGCAGCGGCCACCACCTCACCGGCAAGCGTGAGTCCAAGATTTGAATATTTAATTTTCGTTTCCGGGGGATAGACCATCTCCTGGTCCGGCAGGGTTTCAATGACCTGTTCCCTGGTGGGGAACTTATGATCTGTCCAGTAGGGAAAGGCTGCCTCGCGGGGCAGGCCGGAGGTGTGGGTGATCAGTTGGCGGATGGTCACCTGCGGTGCTCCGTCGAAGGGATTTTCGATATCGAACCAATCGAGGTAATCCTCGACGGGATCATCCAGCCTCAGCTTGTCCGCATCCCGCAACTGGATCAGTGCAGTGGCCGTGAATGTTTTGGTGATGGAGGCGATACGATAGACCGTCTCCGGAGTTGCCGGAACCTTTTTCTCCAGGTCCGCATAACCGAAACCGTTGGCATAGACCAGTTCCTGATCATGCACGATGCCTACGGAAAGTCCCGGCATCCCGCGGTACTCCATCTGGGCTTCGATCCAGGTTTCAAGAAGTTTCAGATTCTCCTGCAGCTCCTGGTGCTCGGTACCGGGTTTCGTC
The DNA here is from genome assembly GCA_964454335.1 of uncultured Lentisphaeria bacterium. Classification (GTDB taxonomy): domain Bacteria; phylum Fidelibacterota; class UBA8477; order UBA8477; family JABMPR01; genus CAYVVT01. The sequence continues at coordinate 256,616 of CAYVVT010000001.1, forward strand.
ATTCCCAGTGCCAGCGTACAGACCGCAAGTAAGAAGATGTGAATTGTTCTCATGATGCCCCCTGCATGTTGGAACGCTATTGGATACGATATTTTGATCCAGAGAATTACTCTCAGGTCATGTGAAGAGGTTCCAAGAACCCCTAATCTTCTGCCAGGTACAGACTGGCAATATCCTCGGCAACACCCATCACGGACGGTCCGGCACGGTTGGTGAGGATAATGACGGTTAATTGATCATCTGGAAAGCGCATGAGTACATTCCTGAATCCACAGGTGCTGCCGGTATGATGCACGCGGCGGAGTCCCCGGAACTCATCGATGCGCCAGCCGTAGCCGTAATCATTGAGATGTGGTGTAAAAGCCTCATCCCGAAGTGGTGTTGAAAGCAACTGATCACCGTACAGCGCCTGGTCCCATTTGTAGAGATCGTTCAGCGATGTATAGATACCACCGTCACCCAGCACGGCAGAAGTCGGGCTCTGGTCGCTGAAATCAACGGTGTCACCAGATACCTCATAGCCATAGGCCCGGTTTGGGATCTGGTTCAATCCTTCTACGTAGGCTACAGAATTGTCCATACCCAGGGGCTTGAAAATGTTTGTAGTGAGATATTCAGCAAAGCTCACACCGCTGAGACGCTCCACAGTAAGAGCCAGCAGGGCGTAACCGCTGTTGCTGTAGGCATAGTCAGTGCCGGCGGGGAAGTAGGTGGAATCCACGGTGGTAAGCAGTTCCAGGACATCACGATCATGGACCTGTACGGTGGCGGTGTCAGACATGATGTCCTCATAATCCACCAGGCCGCTGGTGTGCTGAAGGACCTCGCGATAACTGATCGAATCAGCATATGCAGGTAATTCATGAAGAACCTCTGATAGTCTGGTGTCGAAATGGAGTTGATCCTTCTCGATGAGCTGCAGGATGGCCATGGCTGTGAATTGCTTGGTTACCGAGGCCAGCCTGAAATTCGTATTCTCATCAATGGCCACAACATCTGCCATGTCAGCGAGACCATAATTTCTCTGGAGGATCTTCTCACCCTCTCGAATAACCAGCAGTGCGGCACCGGGCCGCTGGCCGTGATAATCAGCGAACATCTCGTCTATGCGGTCAATGACAGGATCACGTTTACAAGCTGTCAGCATGACGATGACAATAAGGGAAAGTTGGACGGTTCGATGCATGCTCACCTCACAGGTAACCCGGTTTCAGCTGGAGAACATCACGTCAGGGATGATACGAGACACGGATAAAACCTAGAGCAGGCGAGGTGGCAGTCAATGGAAAACCCCTCATGATGAGGGGCTTTGCACGTTTTTTTTTAACCGGAACCGACAGGTCAGGGGTCGGTTGTTCCGATCTCTATTTGTATTTGACCGAACATCCGTATGGTTTTGAGGTGGGGGTTGCGATACGTTCACCGGCCAGTACCGCATCCAGTGCTGCCGCCACGTAATTATTGGCCTCAGGGATATCAGCCACATTGGTGGATTTGATGTCATCAATACCACCGGCATAGACCAGTTTGCCCTCTGGATCGATGATATACATGTGCGGCGTGGTCCGGGCCCCATACCACCTTCCCACCTTGCCATCAGCGTCGATGAGGTAGGCTGAGAAACTCGCATCATGATCCACCGCTCGGCGGTTGATCTCATCAGGTTCGAAATGACCCTGCTTACCTTCAGCGGAGGAGCAGATGGATAACCAGACGACATCCTTTTCCGTATAGGCTTTCTGCAGTTTCTGCATGTTCCCGCTGTTGTAGTGTTTCTTTACGAAGGGACAGTCGTAATTCACCCATTCCAGGACCACGTATTTACCCTTGTAGTCTGTAAGGTGGTGAATCTTGCCATGACTGTCGGTTAGACTGAAAGTTGGCACCTTCTTGCCTGGTTTCAATTCCTTGGCGCTTACCGTGCCGACGGCCAGTAGAATGGTTAGGACGCTGATAAGAATATGTCTTGAACGCATAATGACTCCTTATGGATTGATGGGCTTATTGATCTTGTGTTTAAGTACAACGACACCATCCGGAGATGAAAGGGTGCGAATGAGCACGCCTTTAAGGTACTTCGGATCTTCCTGACGTTGATCTAACAGGGGGATCTTGACAATATGTTTCCGTGATCGGGTTATCATCTCAACGGGCAAACTGAGATCATAGCTCATTTCGTCACTTGGGAAGAAATCTACTGCTGTCATTTTAAACGGGTCCTCCGGCCAACGGATAAATCTTAATTCCAAGGCATCGCCCCTCACCCTGGTTTCAGCCAGAACATCCTGGTTCTCGATGGGAAAATGTTTCTCGGCCCTCCTGATCAGGTCGAGCCACTTCTTTCTGGATGCCAAGACTCCTTCTTTCCCAGGGAGCTCAAATTGCAGCGCGTCAGAACCCGGGAGGCAGATATCCTTGCACTCCAGCCAGTTAACTTCGAGCCTGAAAACATTTCTCTCCAGAACTGAATCCGGGGGCAGGAATTGAAAAAAGTATATGGCCTCGTTCTCATGTATGAAGGTGGTGATCCCCGCATCGACATGCCGTTTGGGGACAGATTGGCGAAATCCATGCATGGTGAAATCATCCGGATAGGTCCACAGGAACTCGGTGGCCATTCCAGCATCACCTGGATTCTCCCAGTAGGTGTGCCAGCCGTCATGCATACTGAAAACCACAGCGACATCGAAAGCCTGCCCGGGATAGATGCCATCGGTCAAAGGCACTATTTCCACAGTCACCGAGTTCTCTTCTCCTGCCAGAGGAAGTGAGACCAGCAGGCACACCGTGGTTATGACGAATCGTAGCACAAATCTTTTTCCTTTCGTGCTCAATATTTGTTAGTAACAAATGTACGATGGATCCGCAGCCAATGTTCCCAAAAAGCGATCCTGATGACCTCTCTCTTGCATAAGAGATTATTCACAAGCCTTCTATAGCAAATTGTGCTTTTGCTACCTTGCATGTGAATCTATCTTGGGGGTTCAATTTGAGGGTTTAATGCATAGTGACAAACTGATCGTACATGGCGCCCGGGAACATAATCTCAAGAATGTTGACCTGGAACTGCCACGTGAGAAGTTCATCGTCATCACCGGATTATCCGGGTCTGGCAAGACTTCCCTGGCATTTGACACCATCTATGCCGAGGGCCAGAGGCGTTATGTAGAATCCCTCTCCGCTTATGCCCGTCAATTCCTGGGTCTCATGGAAAAACCGGATGTCGACTATATCGAGGGTCTGTCACCTGCGATTTCCATCGAACAGAAGAGTTCCAGCCGAAATCCTCGTTCCACCGTCGGTACAGTCACGGAGATCCATGATTACCTGCGACTGCTTTTCGCACGTATCGGTCGGCCTGTGTGTTATAATTGTGGCCGGCCCATCACCAAGCAGACCGTCCAGCAGATCGTCGATTCGATCCTGAACCTGAAAGCGAAAGCCAATATACAGATCCTTTCACCCATTGTTCGGGGTCGTAAAGGTGAGTTCAAAGACACTTTCAAGGAAGTCAAGCGTGAAGGTTTTGTCCGCCTGCGTATCGATGGACGCATTCACGAAGTGAGCAATACCCCTGATCTTGAGAAGAACAAGAAACACAATATTGAGATCGTTGTTGATCGCCTGGTCATCGATCCTGAATTCAAGGAACGTCTTACCGATTCAGTAGAGCTGGCGCTGAACCATGGGGGCGGGATGGTCCTGGTGGACGTCGTAGGCGAAGAGGAGCACATCTTTTCTGAACACTATGCCTGCCCCTACTGCGAGATCAGCTATCCCGAACTGGAACCGCGGCTGTTTTCCTTCAACAGCCCCTACGGGGCCTGTCCCGAATGTGACGGCCTGGGTACACGCACCAGCATAGACGAGAATATCATCGTCCCGGATCAGCGCAAATCACTCATGCAGGGAGCTGTGATCCCCATGGGTGAACAGCCCCGGGGGAATTGGTATTCAGCCATTCTCAAGAGCCTGGCCAGGAACTACAACTTCAACTTCTCCCAACCCTGGCAGACCATCGATGCAGAAGCCCGACATGCCATCCTACATGGGACAGGCGATAAAAAGCTTAAAATGTCCTATGAATCTGATCGCTGGAAGGGTGAATACGAAGGCGGTTTCGAAGGTGTGATCCCCAACCTCATGCGCCGCTACAAACAGACGAATTCCGTTGGCGTTCGCCGTTGGATCGAAGGTTTCATGAGCAGTCAGGATTGTGAGCATTGCGGCGGTACGCGTCTGAGGATCGAAGCCAACCATATCTTTCTTGGAGAGAAGAGCATCGCTGAACTCAGTCAGATGCCTATTCGTGATATCCATGAGTACTTTGAAGGTCTGAAACTCAGCAAGACAGAACAGCAGATCGCAAAGCAGGTCCTGAAGGAAGTTCGGGAACGACTGGGCTTCCTGGTGAACGTGGGACTTGATTACCTGACCCTTTCACGAACGGCCAGCACCCTGTCAGGTGGCGAAGCCCAACGTATCCGGCTGGCAACACAGATCGGTTCCCAGCTGGTGGGTGTGCTGTACATCCTGGATGAGCCCTCCATCGGTCTACATCAGCGCGACAACCGACGCCTTATTAGAACATTGAAGAATCTCCGGGACCTGGGAAACACCGTACTGGTCATCGAACATGACCAGGAGACCATGGAAGAGGCGGATCTGGTGGTAGATATGGGTCCGGGGGCCGGCGAGCACGGCGGAGAAGTGGTCGCCGTAGATGTTCCAGACAAGATCCATGAGCATGAGCATTCGGTAACCGGACAATATCTCGCGGGGAAGAAGGCTATTCCGGTCCCTGTCTCCCGCCGGGAGGGCAAGGGCAGCACTATCAAGATCCAGGGCGCCAGGGGTCACAATCTGCAGCATCTTGAGGTGGACTTCCCCCTAGGGAAATTCATTTGCATCAGTGGTGTATCCGGGTCCGGTAAATCTTCTCTGGTCAACCAGACGCTGTATCCCGCCATGGCCCGTTCCATCTATAATTCCAAGGTCACCGTTCTGCCCTATGATCGTGTCGAGGGCCTGGCCTATGTTGACAAGGTGGTTAACATCGACCAGTCGCCCATTGGCCGAACACCGCGCTCGAATCCAGCCACCTACACCGGCGCCTTTACCTTCATCCGCGATCTGTTTGCCTCGCTCCCAGAGTCAAAGCTCCGGGGCTACAAACCGGGACGTTTCTCATTCAATGTGAAGGGCGGCCGCTGCGAAAGCTGTCAGGGGGATGGGATCCGCAAGATCGAGATGCATTTCCTGCCGGATGTCTATGTGCAGTGTGAGGACTGCCACGGCCAGCGCTACAACCGCGAAACCCTGGAGATCACCTATAAGGGTAAGAATATTGCCGAGATCCTGGAGATGTCAGTGGAGGAGGCCCATTCCTTCTACCGGAACATTCCCGGACTGCATCGCAAGCTGCAAACGCTGGTGGATGTGGGTTTGGGCTACATTCGGCTTGGCCAGCAGGCCACGACCCTGTCCGGTGGCGAAGCCCAGCGCGTGAAACTGGCCAGTGAATTGAGCCGGGTGGGAACCGGCCGCACATTCTACATTCTGGATGAACCCACCACCGGATTGCACTTCGAAGACGTGAACATGCTGCTTACCGTTTTGAACCGTCTTGTGGAGAAGGGAAATACCGTTCTGGTCATCGAGCATAACCTGGATGTGATCAAGTCAGCCGACCATGTTATCGATCTTGGTCCTGAAGGTGGAGACCGGGGCGGGGCTATCATGGCCGAGGGTACTCCTGAGGAGGTCGCCGGTGTAGAATCGTCCTATACTGGAGCCTATCTGAAGCAGATGTTGGCCAGAAAGAGAAAGCCAGCGCAACGAAAAACTGATGTTTGATGCCTTGTAAAACCCTGTTTCAGGCCTCTATATTTGCCGGCACTTTTACTCCGGGATGCGAATCGCATGGATACACCGGGGAACACGGCAGTGAAGAATTATTGAATGACTGATCTAACACAGCCACAGCTACTTGCCGAAGAGACCGATTTCGACCGGGCTCTCAGACCCGAGCGTCTAGACGATTTTACCGGACAGGAGCAGACTGTTGAACAGCTCCGGGTATTTATCGAGGCTACCCGCCAGCGCAATGAACCCCTGGACCATGTGCTGCTGCACGGACCACCCGGTCTGGGTAAAACGACCCTGGCAATGCTCATCTCAAAGGAGTTGGGGGTCAACATCAAGACCTCTTCAGGTCCGGTACTGGAGAAGGCCGCCGACCTGGCCGGCCTGCTTACGAATCTGGAGGCCCGTGACGTGTTCTTTATCGATGAAGTTCACCGTCTGAACCATGTGGTGGAGGAATATCTCTACTCAGCCATGGAAGACTACCGCATCGATATCATGATAGATAAGGGCCCCAGCGCCCGGAGCGTGCAACTGAACCTGGAACCGTTTACCCTGGTGGGAGCAACCACCAGAGCGGGTCTGTTGACCCCCCCGATGCGAGCTCGGTTCGGTGTGGTTCTGCGCCTGGATTTTTATTCACCCGAAGAGCTGCTTGCCATCATTAAACGTTCCGCCCGTATACTTGAGGTCCCGCTTGACGACGCCGGTGGACTGGAACTGGCCCGACGCAGCCGTGGAACACCTCGTATCGCCAACCGTCTTTTACGACGCACACGTGATTTTGCTCAGGTCAAAAGCAATGGTGAAATTGACCGGGTCGTGGCCGATGAGGCCCTGGACATGCTCAATGTGGATGAGTACGGCCTGGATGAAATGGATAAACGCATTCTTAGCGTCATTATAAAGAAGTTCAATGGTGGACCCGTGGGTGTGAGTTCGCTCTCTGTCGCTGTGGGGGAGGAAGCGAATACCCTGGAGGAGGTCTATGAACCCTTTCTGATCATGGAAGGTTTTCTGGAAAGGACACCCCGGGGTCGACAGGTGACCGCTGCCGGCTTAAAACACATGGGATTTACCTTGGAATCTGGTCGATCACAAACGAATCTATTTGTAAAGGAAGAGAAAGAATAAATGCTATTCGATACCGCAAAAGCCCTGACCCTTTCGGAATTCGATTATGAACTTCCGGAAAAACTGATCGCACAGTATCCCGCCGAGAAGCGTGATAAGTCAAAATTGATGTTGTTGAACGCCCGGAGTGGTGAATTCGAACATTCCGAGTTCAGCAAGATCCTCAACCACCTCAATGAGGGTGATGTTCTGGTGGTGAACAATACCAAGGTGTTCCCTTCCAGGTTATTTGCCAACAAGGACAAGACCGACACCGAGATCGAACTGTTCCTGTTGCGTGAACTGGGGAACAACCTCTGGGAAACACTGGTGAAGCCCGCCCGCAAGGTCCGTGTGGGGAACAAGCTCATCATTGGCAAGGACCTCATCTGCGATGTGGTGGACAATACCGTTTCGGGTGGTCGAGTGGTGCGTTTTGAGAAGAATGGAGCGGATTTCTATTCGCTGCTGGACAGGCTGGGCCACTGGCCCCTGCCACCCTACATCAACCGTGAATCCGAGAAGATCGACCGTGAACGTTATCAGACCGTTTATGCCGAACACAGGGGGGCTGTCGCAGCGCCCACTGCCGGTCTGCATTTCACCGACGCATTGTTGAGAAGAGCAGAGAAGAAAGGTGTCCAGATCGCCCCGGTGCTGCTCCACGTGGGACTGGGAACATTTCGACCGGTGAATGTCGAGGATATCACCAAGCACCAGATGGATGCCGAATTCTACGATGTCACACAGGACACTGTGGATATCATCAACAAGGCCAAGGAAGAAGGCCGGCGCATCATCGGTGTGGGAACCACCGTGGTCCGCGCCCTGGAATCCGCCGTGGTACCACCGCGTGGTCTGGAACCTTCCTCCGGCTGGACAGATAAATTCATTTACCCGCCATACGAATTCAGAGTAGTGGATGGGATCATCACCAACTTCCACCAGCCAAAGTCAACGCTGCTGATGCTGATTGCAGCATTTTCATCCAGGGAGAAGATCCTGAATGCATACCAGGCTGCCGTGAAGCAAAAATACCGCTTCTTCAGCTATGGTGATGCCATGTTCCTGTATTAACCATGTTGCAGCGGCCGGCGCTGTAACCCGAACCTTATGAGATCCCTATGCTCCGTTGTGGAACCGGTTATGACGTCCATCGGCTGGTACCGGGCCGCCCACTGATCCTTGGCGGGATCACCATTCCCTACGAGAAAGGTCCCCTGGGCCACTCCGATGGCGATGCACTTTGCCACGCCATTGCTGACGCCCTGCTGGGTGCCTGCGCCCTGGGCGATATCGGTGAGCATTTTCCGGATTCGGATGAGACTTATGCGGGTTTCAATTCTCTACGATTCCTGGAACAGATCCGGGAGAAACTTCTGGATGCGGGCTTTGCCGTCCAGAACATCGACTCCACCATCATCCTTCAAGCCCCCAAAGTCGCGGAATATATACCGGGTATGAGACAGCGGATCGCTGATGCGCTGCAGTGCGAACTTTCAAGCATCTCGGTGAAAGCAACGACAGAAGAAGGTCTGGGACTCACCGGTTCGAATGAAGCCGTTGCCTGCCAGGCGGTCTGCACTGTCAATCAGGTCGAGGGTACTGAGTGACCCGTGCTTGATCCTCTATTAGCTTTTATCGAGCAGGCACCCGCCTGGCTCGTTTTCCTGGTGATCTTCCTGGCCTCCTATATCGAGAACCTTTTCCCGCCTTTGCCCGGTGACACCATTCTCGTCTTCAGCGCCTATCTCGTCGGCCGTGGCAACCTGCCTTTCGGAGCTGCGTTAGCCACCACCATTGTAGCCAGTATCGGCGGATTCATGACCATGTATATTTTGGGTCGTACGCTGGGACGCGGCTTCGTGTACTCCCAGCAGCAGACCTGGTTCTCCACCAAAAGCCTGGATCGAATAGAGGCCCTGTTTCAGCGCTGGGGCTACGGCGTGATCATGGTGAACCGTTTCATGGCGGGTCTGCGCACGGTGATCGCACTTTTTGCCGGCATGGGCCGTTTGAGCGCCCCCAAAGTGTTCAGCCTGGCGCTTCTCTCGGTCATCCTGTGGAATGGAGGCCTGCTCTGGGTCGGCGCTTCCATTGGCGAGAACTGGGAGATCGTGGGAGATTACCTCAAACGCTATAACCGCATCGTATCGTTGACACTGGTAGGTATCATCATCGCCTTTGTGGCCCATCGAATCGTCATCGTGAAGCAAAACCTGAAGAGCAAGCATGAAGCTTAGATTTGCACCCAGTCCCACCGGTTATCTGCATGTAGGCGGCTTGCGTACGGCGCTGTTCAACTATCTCCTGGCCCGACAGAGCGGCGGCACATTCCTGTTGAGGATCGAGGACACCGATCAGTCCCGCAGGGTGGAAGGGGCCGTGGAAAACCTTATTGACAGCTTGCGCTGGGCCGGTATCGATTATGACGAAGGACCGGAAAAGGATCAGGGTAACGGACCATACTTCCAGTCACAGCGACTGGAGATCTACATGCAATTCGTTGAAGAGCTGCTGGCAGCAGATCATGCATATCCCTGCTTTTGCACGTCGGAACGGCTGGATCAGCTACGAAAAGAGCAACAATCCCGGAACCTTCAGACCCGATATGACGGCTTGTGCCGGGCCCTGGACCGGGAAGCGGCCCATACGCGCATGCAGACTGAAGCACATGTCATCCGGATGAAGATCCCGCAGAACGAGATCCTGGAATTTGAAGATCTCGTCCGGGGCAGGATCAAATATCCCTTGAATCAGATTGATGACCAGATCCTGCTCAAGGCAGACCGGTTTCCCACCTATCACCTGGCCAACGTCGTGGATGATCATCTTATGGGCGTTGACACGGTGGTACGTGGTGAGGAATGGCTGCCCAGCACTCCCAAGCACATCCTGCTTTACCGCTATCTTGGCTGGGAACTACCAGAATTCGCCCATCTTCCACTGCTGCTGAACCCGGACCGCAGCAAACTTTCAAAACGCCAGGGTGATGTAGCCGTAGAGGATTATCGGGACAGGGGTTTCCTCCCGGCGGCACTCATCAACTTTGTTGCCCTGCTGGGCTGGAATCCGGGTGATGACCGCGAGTTATTCGAAATCGATGAGCTGATCAAGACCTTCTCGCTGGAGCGGGTGAACAAGGCCGGAGCGGTCTTCGACCTGGAGAAACTGAACTGGATGAATGGTCAGTACATAAGGCAACTCAGTGATGAACGTTATCTTCAGCTCTCCCGTGCTGAGGTTCCGGAGATCCAATTGCCGGACAGCGCTTTTTTGGCAGTCCGTACCAGCCTGAATACCTGGCAGGACCTGGCGCGGGCCCTGGAAATTTTTCGCCGTGACAGCTTTGAACCTGAAGGTGAGGAAGCCCGGAAGATGCTCGAGCTGGAAAGCTCAAGACAAGTCTTCCGCAGTTTTCTCGATGGACTCGCTGAATCTGATTTGAATGCAGCAGACTTTCGCGCTCTGATGAAGCGGATCCAGAAGGAAACGGGTGTCAAGGGCAAGTTCCTGTGGATGCCGATGAGAATTGCGCTCACAGGCCAGACGCACGGTCCAGAGTTGCCCTTCATCGTAGAGACATTTGGACCAGACAAGGTGAGAGAACGACTGAATATTGCTCTGGGCCAGTAACTGAAGGCAACGACAGGAGGAGGATCGAATGAAACATGTCATTGAATGGTTCGAGATCTCGGTAACCGATCTTGAAAAGGCCAAAGCCTTCTATACTGCAGTTGTGAATGCAGGTTTCGAGGATATGCCGGTGGGTGGTAATCCCATGGCAGCCTTCAGGGCTGACGAAGGGGCTGTGAGCGGAGCACTCTGGGAAGACAAGAACCACACGGGTGCCGAGAATTCCGTGATGATCTATCTGACCTACGAAGGTGATATCGAAGCTGCACTCGACCGGGTGGAAGCAAATGGCGGCAGGATCATCCGCGGTGTCACACTAATCGATGAAGACATTGGCTGGTATGCCCAATTCGCAGATCCTGACGGGAATCCCATCGGACTCTACAAAAGCATAGCTCAAGACTGATCCTTTCGCTCTCCAATCCGTAGGGCGTACATTCTCGGGGGTATGGGGGAGAAAAATTCTGAGGAAAGCCAATGGTCTCATTTCTTATTGATCTCGACGGCGTCATCTACAAGAGTTCAGAAGTCATCCCGGGTGCTGTTGATTCAATCAATAAGCTGATCGCCAGGGATCAGCCTTTCATGTTTGTGACCAATACAAGTTCCCGCCCCCGCAGGGCAATCAGGGACAAGCTGCATGGTTTTGGTCTGGAGATCGAGGTGGAGCGTATCCTCACTCCGCCAGTTGCTGCAAGGTTCTGGATCCAGGAGCATTGCCCGGGACCTGTTGCTCTGTTCGTTCCTCAGGCAACACATGAGGATTTCACCGGTATCACGACAGTACCGGAAAATCATACCGGAGATGTAAGTGCTGTGATCATCGGGGATCTTGGAGAAGACTGGTCTTTTAAAAATCTGAATAAGGCCTTCCAGTTCCTCATGAGGGAACCAGCGCCAAGACTGTTGGCACTGGGGATGACCCGGTACTGGCTGGCAAATGACGGTCTGCGATTGGACGTCGCCCCATTTGCCAAGGCACTTGAACACGCCAGCGGCTGTGAAATCCAGGTGCTGGGGAAGCCGGCAGAAGCATTCTTCCAGACTGCCCTTAAGCTGCTGGGGTGTAATGCTGCCGAAGCCATCATGATTGGAGATGACATCCGCGGTGATGTTAAAGGCGCACAGGATGCTGGTCTGAAGGCGGCCCTGGTCCGTACAGGGAAGTTCAGGCCCCAGGACCTTCAGGGTGAGATCACCCCGGACTTCGTTCTGGACTCCATCGCAGAGCTGCCGCTGATCTGGCAGGATTGAACATGCCTCGAAAGGATAGAGAATGCAGATCAAGTTGAACAGTGTCCTGGTTGAAGACCAGGAAAAGGCGTTGGTATTCTATACAGAGGTACTGGGCTTTCAGAAAAGACAGGACATCCCCATGGGAGAGGATCGCTGGCTGACAGTGATCTCACCGGAAGGCCACCCAGATGTGGAGCTGTTGCTGGAACCACTTGGTTTCGAACCGGCCGTCGTCTATCAGAAGGCTCTTTATGGTGCCGGTATTCCCGCAACGGCCTTTGCGGTGGATGATATTGGAACCGAGTATCGCAGACTAATTGATGCAGGTGTGGTTTTTAAGGGAGAACCGACAGAAACAGGCACGAGTATCATGGCCACCTTCGAAGATGGGTGCGGGAATCTCATCCTAATCTATGAGGAAGAAAAGCCGTGAGCTGGAAAGGTCTTTAGAGAACGTCAGTAGCAGACGCAAGGTAGTGCTGTTGGATTTATAGGGAGCGTTGTGCATGAAAAAGGTAAGCCTGACCCAGAAATTGGAAGGGATCCAGGATCACTGGAGCCCCCGGATCGTAGGAGAATTGAATGGTCAGCACGTCCGGCTGGTTAAATTCAAGGGTGAGTTCGTCTGGCATCAACATGAGCATGAGGATGAACTGTTCATGGTCCTGAATGGGGCGTTCGACATGCAGTTCCGGGATCGGACGGAGACCATCAGCGAGGGGGAGTTCATCATTGTTCCCCGGGGCACAGAGCATTGTCCCCGGGCGGAAGATGAAGTGCATGTCATGCTCTTTGAGCCGGCGGAGACCGTAAACACCGGGTCCATCGGTGGCAGTCGAACCATTGACAAGCTGGAACATCTGTAAACAGGAATCGGGATGAATTGGACAGCCTTCCAGATCGATGCCCACACCAAAGTGAATCTGTACCTGAGAGTCCTGCGTCGCCGGGAGGACGGCTACCATGAACTGGACACGGTATTCCAGGAACTGGCCTGGGGTGATCGACTCGAGTTCCGGCCTGCGGATCAGTTCGGATTCCGCAGTACAGGTCTGTCCTTTGACGATGGTGGTGACAATATCTGTCTACGGGCTTATAGGTCCTTCTGTGAAGCCTATGGTTCGGTAATCCCGGTGGAGATCATTCTGCAAAAGGAAGTGCCTCCTGGTTCCGGGCTGGGCGGTGGTTCAGCCGACGCGGCGGCCGTTCTCAAGGGGCTGAACCGGGTTGCCCAGGACAAGCTGTCTAATGATTCCATGCTCGAACTTGCCGTCAGGATCGGCGCTGACGTACCCTTTTTCCTGAAGGGGAAACTGCAGCGAGGCCTGGGTGTAGGGGAAAAACTGACTCCCCTGGACGCCAGTTTTGACGGCTATTTTCTGCTGGTGATCCCCCCCATTCATGTGTCGACAAAACAAGCCTTTAAAGCCATGAAAATAGAATTGACAGCCCAGGGGGTCCCGGTTACTTTTGGCCGCCTTGTAGACAAGGCAAACATGGTACGGTTTTTTGAAAATGACTTTGAATCCGTGGTATTTCATATACATCCGGAAATTGGCGTTATCAAACAGGAGCTCCTCAAGGCAGGAGCATATTTTGCCAGTTTGTCGGGTAGTGGCTCGACTGTTTATGGAATCTTCGACAAGCTGGAAACAGCTGTTGACGCACAAGCTCGTTTAATAAACCGCTACCATACTCAGATTACCACACCCCAAAACTGACTCAACCAATCCGGGATCGTCTAATGGCAGGACACCGGCCTTTGGAGCCGAGAATCGAGGTTCGAGTCCTCGTCCCGGAGCGCAATGCATCACGCATCCAAACCAAATCAAACACAGGATAGAGGAATGAAACCCAAACTCTTTTGTGGACGCGCCAATCCGGATTTTGCCAAATCAGTGGCCGACTATCTGGAGCAGGAGCTTGGAGAGATCACCATTCGCACGTTCAGCGACGGTGAACTCTGGATCCGCTTCGATGAGAATATCCGCGGCGAGGATGTGTTCATTATCCAGAGCACGAATCCCCCGGAAACCAATATCATCGAACTGCTGTTGATGATGGACGCCGCCAAACGTGCTTCGGCACGCCGGGTAACGGCTGTTGTACCCTATTACGGGTATGCCCGCCAGGACCGCAAGGACCAGCCCCGGGTACCTATCAGCGCCAAGTTGTTCGCGGACCTTATGCAGGCGGCAGGAGCAGACCGGGTCGTGGCCATGGATCTGCATTCCAGCCAGATCCAGGGATACTTCAACATTCCTTTTGATCACCTGTACTCCAAGCGTGTGTTGGTGAATGCCATCAAGGACCTGAAGATGGACAACATGGTGGTGCTGGCCCCTGATATAGGCAGCGTGCCCATGTCGCGTTCCTATGCGCAGCTACTGGAAGCCTCACTGGCCATAATTGATAAACGGCGTCCAGGGCATAACCGCGCCAAAGTCATGCACCTCATCGGTGATGTGAAGGGCAAGAATGTGCTCATCATGGATGATATGGTAGATACCGCCGGCACCCTGGCTGCTGCAGCAAAGCATGCCATGGACAAGGGTGCCAGCTCGGTGATGGCCGCCTGTACTCACGGCGTGCTTTCAGGTCCGGCCGTGGAACGGATCATGACATCACCCATCGAGAAGATATTGGTGTCTGATTCCATCCGCATACCGGAGGATAAGAATTTTGAAAAATTGGAGAAGGTCAGTGTAGCCCCGGTTTTCGGTGAAGCTATCCGCCGGATCCATAACGAAGAGTCTATAAGCGTATTATTCAGTCTTTAGACGAGAAGTAGAAGGAAACAGAAATGGCAGAAACAAAGAAGAAGCGCCACATCCTCCAGGTCGAACCTCGCACGGAGTTCGGCAAGGAAGCAACCAAGCGCCTGCGTGCTGCGGAATACGTACCGGTGGTTTTTTACTCCGGTGGCGAGGAAGCGCTTTCATTTCAGATGACCAATGCAGACCTGCGTACAGCGCTGCATTCCGGAGACAGGATCTTCAACATCATGATCGGTGATGAGCAGCGTCGCGCCATGGTCAAGGAAGTTCAGTTCCATCCGGTAACCGATGAGATCATCCATGTGGATTTTCTTGGTGTCCGTCTTCGCGACATCATCGAGATCCCTGTTCCGATCATCCCTGTAGGGGAACCTCTGGGTGTCCAGGAAGGCGGTCTCCTCCAGCATGTGATCCACGAGGTAGTCGTCCGCTGTAAGGGCGCAGACGTACCGGATGCCATCGAGGTGGATGTCACCGCGCTGAACATCGGCGATGCGATCCATGTTGAGGATATCCGTACGGAATCCTATGAGATCCTTTTGGCAGATGACGTCACTGTGGTCTCGGTTACCCATCCGCAGAAGATGGAGATCGAAGCTCCCGTTGTGGAAGAGGATGAGGATCTGGAATTCGAGGATGAAGAAGGCGCTGAAGAAGCTGAAGGCGAGGCCAAGGAAGAGGCCAAACCTGAAGAAGAATCCTAGGACGTCCGTCAAGCAGTGTTTGCAGTGATCGGTCTTGGAAATCCTGGTTCGCGCTATGCCGAAACACGGCATAATGCTGGATTCATGGTGGTGGATGAACTTGCTAGCCGCTGGTCTGTTGACTACAGACCCGGTAAGGGTTCCTATGTCTATGGTAAGAGTATCAGTCATGATGCGCTCCTGGTCAAACCAACCACCTTCATGAACCACAGCGGTCAGGCTACCCGTCATCTGACGGACTATTTCGATATCGATCTCGAACACACCATGCTCGTTTTCGATGATCTTGACCTGGAATTCCCGGCATTGCGCATCCGCAAGCAGGGTGGCGCAGGCACACACAGGGGGATGCAATCCGTGATCCAGCATCTGGGTACGGACACGTTTCCACGTACCCGCCTGGGAATCGGGGGAGATCAGGGTCAGCGACCAGCAGAAGTATTCGTATTGGAGAAATACACGAAGCAAGAGAGAGAATTGTTACCCGATCAGATCAATCGAGCTGCCGATGCCATTGAACACTGGCTACGAGAGGATATTGAGCAGGCCATGACTCGATTCAATACTCAACGTGATCCGGGTGCTGATAAGGAGGAATCTATCAATGAGTAATTTGAGTAACCTCATGATCTGGGTGCCGGTGATGGGAGTCGTAGCCCTGGCATTTTCATTCTGGCGGACATCCTGGATCAACAAGCAGGAAGAGGGTACGGACAAAATGAAGGCCATCGGAAAGCATATCTACGATGGCGCCATGGCTTTTCTATACGCCGAATATAAAGTTCTGGGATTCTTTGTTCTGATTGTAGCCATCCTGTTTGCCATCGCCTACACGGGGGAAGGCAAAAGCCCGCTCATCGCAGTATCATTTATTGTCGGAGCCCTGACCTCGGGTCTGGCAGGTTTTCTGGGAATGCGGGTTGCCACCAAGGCGAACTATCGTACCGCTCAGGGAGCTCGTGACAGCCTGCCCAAGGCTTTGCGGGTCGCCTTCGCCGGGGGCTCTGTGATGGGGTTGAGCGTGGTTGGCCTCGGCGTTCTTGGACTGGGAGGTCTTTTCCTGGTCTATCAGAATGTCTTTAACAATGATTTTGAGATGATCATGACCGTGATCTCCGGTTTTTCATTCGGTGCCTCATCCATCGCCCTTTTTGCCCGTGTCGGCGGCGGTATCTATACCAAAGCTGCTGATGTTGGTGCTGACCTTGTGGGCAAGGTTGAAGCCGGGATCCCCGAAGATCATCCGCTAAACCCCGCTACTATCGCCGACAATGTCGGTGACAACGTAGGTGATGTTGCCGGGATGGGCGCTGATCTGTTCGAATCCTATGTCGGATCCATCATTGGTTCCATGGTCCTGGGGGCTACGGTGCTGGTGAGTGGTCAGCTGAGCCCCAATTTTGTCTTTTTACCCTTGTTGATTGCTGCTGCCGGTATCCTGGTGTCCATTTCCGGAACCTTCATGGTTTCCGTGAAAGAGGGTGGGGATCCTCAGAAGGGATTGAATAAAGGTGAATTCGGCTCTTCAGCTGTAATGGTTGTGGTCATGTTCTTCATGATCACCCAGATGCTGCCCGAAACATTCATACTCGGTGGTAAGGAATACAGCTCATACGGTGTGTTCTGGGCCTCCACCATCGGTCTCATCGCCGGTCTTGGAATCGGTTTCATCACCGAGCATTATACCGGAACCGGGACCAAGCCCGTCAGTTCCATCAGCCGTCAGTCACTCACCGGTCCAGCCACCAACATCATTGCCGGCCTCGGTGTGGGGATGCAGTCCACTGCCGTTCCTGTGCTGATCATTGCCGCCAGCATCATGGGTGCTTATCATTTTGCAGGTCTCTATGGGATCGCCATGGCAGCCCTGGGAATGCTGGCCAATACCGGGATGCAGCTGGCCATCGATGCCTACGGTCCTATCTCTGACAATGCCGGTGGCATTGCAGAAATGTCTCAGCTTCCAGGTGAAGTCCGTCAGCGCACCGATAAACTCGATGCCGTGGGGAATACGACTGCAGCCATCGGAAAAGGTTTTGCCATCGGATCCGCCGCTCTCACAGCCCTGGCCCTGTTTGCCGCCTATCGCACGACGGTGGAGTTGCTGCGGGTGAAAGCAGGATTTGACGGCACCCTGAGTATCAATATTACCAATGCTACCGTAATGGCGGGTCTGTTTGTGGGGGGCATGCTGCCCTTCCTGTTCTCATCTATGGCCATGAATGCCGTCGGTCGTGCAGCCATGTCCATGATCGAAGAGGTCCGCCGTCAGTTCAAGACCATCCCTGAGCTGACTGCTGCCCTGCAGGTGATGAGCAAATATGGTGAGGATGAAGTCATGTCCCCAGAGGACAAGACCATCTTCGACGCAGCAGACGGCAAAGCCGAATACGGCAAGTGTGTTACGATTTCAACCCAGGCTGCCATCCGGCAGATGGTGGTGCCCGGATTACTGGCGATTATCAGCCCGGTGCTGGTGGGTTTCATATTCGGCGCTGAAGCGCTGGGTGGCCTGCTGGCCGGTGTAACCGTTACCGGTGTGCTCATGGCTGTTTTCCAGTCGAATGCCGGCGGTGCCTGGGATAATGCGAAAAAAATGATAGAAAACGGTGTTGAGTTCGATGGGGTTACCTACCGCAAGGGTTCCGAGGCCCATAAGGCTGCGGTCGTGGGTGATACTGTAGGCGATCCCTTCAAAGACACCTCGGGTCCATCCTTGAACATTCTGATCAAGCTGATGTCCGTGGTCTCACTGGTGATCGCACCGCTCATTGCCACTATTGGATTATAAGGAGGTTCACTCTTGAAACAATATGAGTGTCTGTACATTGTAAATTCTGACATTGATGGTGAGGGGATCTCCAGGGTTACTGCGAGAATCCAGGAGCACCTCAAGAACAACGGTGGCGAAGTCGCCAATGTCCAGCATTGGGGCAAACGTAAACTCGCCTACATGATCGAGAAACAGCGCTACGGCAATTTTGTCCTGATGCATTTCAGTGGTGAGAACCCGGACATGGCCACTTTTCAGCATGAGCTGGAAATTGACCGCGATGTTCTTGCCTACATGAGCGTACGTCTGGAAAAATTCCCTGATTTTGATTCTCTCGCTGTACCACAGGCGTTCGATACTGACCGTAAACGCGGGATGGGTCAACGCCGTGGTGGTCGCTACCGTGATGATGAACGCGACGAAGCTCGGCCGGAAGTGGTCGAAAGTGTTGAAAAACCCGCCGCTGAGTCACCAGCGGAGGAGACTGAAATCGCTGCTGATGCTGAATCCGCGACTGAAGCAGTCGATGAAACGGCTGTTCCTGAAGAGACCGAGGTCGAGGCAACCGTTGAAGAGGCTGATACAGCCGAGGAAACTGCTCCGGTTGAAGAAGCTGAAGCTGTAGAGGAAACAGTTGCTGAAACCGCCCCGGAAGATTCCGAAGAAGAAGAGCCCGGCATGGAAGCTGAAACCTCTGAAGCAACCGAAGAGGCTGTAAGTGAGGAAACGCCAGAAGAGGAAACACCCGCTGCAGAAGAAGAACCTGAAGCGGATGACGCCGAAAAGGATGGTGAATAATGAAGATGTTCGGATACAGAAAGAAGATCTGCAAGTTCTGTGAGAACAAGAAACTGGAGATCGACTACAAGAATCCCCAGATGCTGCGCCGTTTCATTACCGAGCAGGGCAAGATCCTGCCCCGGCGTATTACTGGTACCTGTGCCCTGCATCAACGGGAACTGGTGCGAGCCATCAAGCGTGCCCGGAATATCGCCCTGCTGCCGTATTCAACTGATGTGCGTAACGCTTAGGGCCGGGAGGGTGTCATCATGAAGATCATACTACGTGAAGATGTCGAAGCCCTGGGAGCCGCTGGTGAGATCACCTCGGTGAAGGACGGCTACGCGCGGAATTATCTGATTCCCCGTAAGCTGGCCTACCCGGCGACCAAGAGCTATCTGAAGGTCTACGAGGAGGAGCAGAAGCTCCGCAATAAGCGTGAAGCCCAGGCTACCGCCAAAGCTGAACAACTGGCCGCCAAATTGAGCAATCTGTCTCTGGAAACCACAGTTCAGGTGGGTGAAGATGACAAGGTGTTCGGTGCTGTGACGGCTGCCGATATTGCCAAGCTCCTGGCCGACAAGGGCTATGAGATCGATAAGCGCAATATCCTGCTGGAAGAACCCCTGAAAGCACTGGGTATCTATAATGTTCCCGTGAAGATCGCCACGGATATCAAGGCTGAGGTCAAGGTCTGGGTGATCAAGGAATAGGACGTTCCTGTAAAAATGACCCTGAAAGCCCTCTCCTTCGAGAGGGCTTTTTAATTCAGGTATATCCAGGTGTCATCGCGAGGAGAAAACTTCGTGAACGACGTGGCGATCCAGTTATAAAGTAGAAGGTGATACAGACTGGATCACCACACTTGTCTCTCTGCGTTCGACAAGCTCGTGATGACGATTGTCTAAGAGGATTAGTCCTTGCTACTTTACTGTTTACCTCGCAACACCTATTTTCGCCGGTCATGATCCTGCACGTATTCCAACGCCGCGAAGCCTACTTTCTGACAGTTTTCTCATTGCTGCTGGGGATACTCACAATCGGTATCATCGATTCGCTGGTCCCGGAAGAACTCACTGATACCATGCATAATCTCCTGCTAGGATTGGGTGAGGCCGCAATTCTCATTCCCATCATCCTGGTGCTGCGTCAACGTCATATCTCCATATGGCGTATCCTACCCTCCAGCCGGATCCATCCTATTACACTGGGTGTGACGCTGCTGTTCACAGCTGGGATGCTGATCTTCATCGAATGGATCGACCGATTGCTGATCCGTTATTTTCCCATTCCAGAATTCCTGGAGGCCATGCAGCAGGACCTCGTCTGGGACTCGCTGGGAGAAGCCATTCTGCTGGCCCTGGCTGGTGTGGTCATCGCCTCCATTGTGGAAGAGATCATTTTCAGGGGCGTTCTCCAGCAAAGCATTCTGTACTCTTACCGCTCACATATACCAGGTCTGGTCATCCCGACAGTGATCTTCGCCCTGTTCCACGTGCAGTACATGTTCTATTTACCAGCCGCACTGGAAGTGGTCATCCTATCGTTTACCCTGGTCTATATCGTTGACCGGACAGGAAATATCTTCCTGGCCATGCTGAGTCACGCACTGTTCAACCTCACAGCTTTTCTAAGTATCAGCAACTACGATGAGCTGGGTGAGACCCCCGAATTACTCGGTGCCGGGTGGCTCATTGTCGGCCTGATCCTTATTGCCGGCAGTTTCCTGTATCTGCAGCGGCTCCCGGATGTGCTGAAAGAGGATGTCCAGATCATCGAAGCCCCCTCGCTCGAAGAGGATGATTAGGATTTTGTGATTATATACGCCAGGGGTAACTTATTTGGCTGCCTGCTAGCAGTCTGGGCCGGTTTCAGTCTCGCCCAGAAGTGTTAGAAGCACAGGCAGACCACCCAGGAGACAGGTTGTCAATTGAGAAATATACACGTGAAACCTTGCGCTTTTATCTCAGCGAGAATAATCCCCTAGGGCATGATCCCCCAAAGTGCGTTGGAGATCACAAAGGTCCGGGATACGTGACCTGGATTATGGGAAAAACCCGGTATTAAAATATGTTTTACGCCTATTGAGTTTGACCAATGAAGGAGATGAATATGAAAAGAATACTGATCATTATAACCATCCTTGCCCTGGCATCGACCGTATTCGGCGCAGGGCTGGGCCTACAGGCCAGCCACGTTACGGACCGTCAGGCCGGGACCATCATGATCTCCGGCGGTGGCAACTACCGTACGGACCTGGATGCCGATCTGAAACGCAGTGTCCTGGGGCTCAACACGGACATAGCCCTGTTCTTTGCACCGGTCCTGGCTGTCGGTGTCGAACTTGGATTTGGCCGTGACTTCCGTGAGATCAATGATATGGATGATCCTGACGAACGTAAGGAGACCGATCTGTATCTGGGTCCCCGGGCTTACTTCTTTTTCGGTGGCCGCCACAGTGAGTTGACGCCGTTTATCAAAGGCGGTCCGAATTTCAGACGCCAGAAACTCTATCTCAATGATGAGGTCGTCGCCGAAAGCGAATCTGAGCTAGGCATCACGGCCAGCGTCGGCGTGTTGCTGAACCTGGCCAAAAATGTCGGTATCTCAGTCGAAGCTGTTTACAATTTTGACCGGGGTACTGCGGTAGAGGAGATCGATACCCAGCAGCTGCTGTTGCAGTTCGGGATCCGCTCATTCCTGGGTGAGTGATCAACAATACCCATAAAATTGAATCCTTCGACGATCTGAGACAGGTCGTCGACCGTCGTCCCAAGCGACGGGTGGCCCTGGCTGCAGCCGAGGACAAGGTCCTGCTGATGGCTGCAGCTCAGGCCCAACGGGAGGGCATGGCGGATTTTACCCTGGTAGGTGAACCCGGCGGGATATTCAATCTGCTGTCCCAACTGTCCCTGGACATCAGTTTCGACATCATCGAATCCTTTGAACCGGCCAAAACCTCTGTGGACCTGGTACGTGCCGGAGAAGCCGACCTGCTGATGAAGGGACACCTGCCTACCAAGGATCTACTCAAAGCGGTGCTCGATCCGGGTAAAGGATTGCGGGCCGGTGAGCGGTTGAACCACATTGCCGTGATCGAGTCACCGCGATACCACAAACTCCTGTTCATCACTGACGGAGGTATCAATCTCCAGTATGATCGTGAGACCTTTGTCCAGATCGTCCATAACTCCACCAGCTATGTCACCCGCTTTGGTGTGAACGAACCCCTGGTGGGTATGATGACCCTCACCGAGGAAGTGAATGAGAAGATATCGGAAACCATTCTGGCCCGGGATGTGGTGGCAGAGCTTTCCACTGAGATCAGTATTGAAGGTCCCATTGCTCCGGATGTCGCCCTGTCCAAGGAAGCCGCCATACAGAAGGGTATCGACTCGGCCATCGCCGGTGAGGTGGACATCATGGTGATGCCTAACACCACCGCCGCCAATCACCTGGTGAAGGGGCTCAATCTGCTGGGTAATTGTCTGGTAGGGGGTGTTATCGTCGGAGCCACGGTACCCATCATCCTGCTTAGCCGGTCGGACAGTACCCAGACCAAGTACCGTTCCATCCTGCTGGGACTTATTTAGGCTCCAGTCCCACTCCCTTTTTATTAAAAGAATCAAGCGCTGCGCGAGAATGTTCATTCTCATGCAGGGATCGCAATATTGCCAAAGGCATGGTGAGATGCTGTGCACCGGCCAGGTGCGCAGCGATAACTTCGGGTCTGTTCTTTAAGGATGCTGCCAGGATCTCCGTCTCGCTGCCATCCAGGACCTTGGAGATCTGTTCCAGAAGCTGTAGTCCATCGCCCATCAATCGACTGGCACGGTTGATATAGACAGCGATATAGCGAGCTCCCGCTTCCCTGGCCAGCAGAGCCTGGGCGGGATCAAAGATGGCCGTGGGGCAGCAGGGGATCAATTGTTCTTCGGATGCAAACCTGAATCCCAGCTCGGATGGCGGCAGTTTCAGTACCAGGCGTTCCTCCAGGATATCACGGGCCATGGCCGCCTCGCGGTGCATCTCGGCAAGCGTAGGCGCAATGAGTTGATAAAAAATAGGCGTCAGCCTGCTCTCACTCAAAGCCTGCAGAACTTCCGCGGGATCGGCACCCGCCTGGGCAAGGAGGGTGGGATTGGTAGTGATACCTGAGACCCAGCCCAGATCCGCGGCGGATCGAATGTCTGAGGCATCTGCTGAATCGATGAATATGGCCATGGGTATTCCCTCCCTTGAATGATCAAAATCTGACCTGCTGAGCTGAAATGCAATAACTGATCCATTGACTTTCAAACCCCTGGTGCACCGCTTAGATTTCGAGCCATGTCTGAACAGCCGACATACAAGGTCCATACACGGAATACGGTCTTCAACGCCCTTGCAGAGGGAATGTGGGGTTTCGCATTTGCATTCCACAACATGCAGTCGGTTATCCCGGTCTTCCTTGCCACCCTGGGGGCCTCAGCCTGGCTTATCGGCATGATCCCGGGTGGATTCGTTATCCTGCTGGCCCTGCCACAACTGGCATCCGCAACGGTGTTCAGGGGTTATCTCAATGTCAAGAAGTTGAATCTCCTGTTGCACATGGCCCTGGCGCCCTTCGCGCTGGGCATGGTGATATTCTTCTTTTTCCTGGAGATGACGGGGCCGAAGGCCATCCTCCTCTATATGCTCATGTTCATTGGTTATTCCCTGGCCATCGGTGTGCTTGTGCCGGTATGGGCTGATTTCCTGGCTTCAGTGACCGTTGCCAGCCGGCGGGGCAGATTCTTCGGTATCACCTTCACCGCCAACGCCCTCATGGGTATGGTGGGCGGATATTGTCTGAAGCTGATCCTGGAAAGCGGACGCTACACATTTCCCGCAAACTTTGGCCTGGGCTGGCTGATCATGGTCATCGGTATCACCATCGGGACGAGCTTCTTCTTCTTCATGAAGACCATCAACGAGCCCAAAGTACCGGATGCGGACCAGGGACGATGGTGGCAGCGTATTCTGCGCATCTACACCCGCAACCCAAATTTCAGACAATATATCTACAGCAGGATGTTCGGCGCTGCGGCCATGATGCCTGTTGCCTTCTACGCTATCGATATTCAGGCACGCTATGATCTGCCGGTGAGCAGCGTGGGCTCCTTCACCTTCTTCCTGGTCTTTGGAACGGCCATTTTCAATTACCTGCTAGGCTACCTGGGCGACACGGTCAACCGTAAACTTTCAGTTTCATTCTATTTCACCGGACATATCCTGGCTCTGCTGGTAGCCCTGTTCCTTGACCATGTATGGGCCGGCTACCTGATCTTCTTCATCATCGGGATGGCCAACGGATCCATGCAATCATCATTCATGGTGTTCGTTTACGAGTTCGCAGGCGAAAGCGGTGACCGGAAGCTGCACTACGCAGCGCTGGATACTGCGGTAGCACCTGTACTTTTTCTTTTCATCAGCGTTGCCGGACTGATTGTGGAGTCATACGGCTATAGTACGCTCTACTATATCGCCCTGGCTTCCATGCTGGCAGGGCTGGGGCTATTTGTTTTCAAGGTGAGACAACCGACTGAGGCAGCAGGCTAGTTGACCCTGGAACGTGAGGTCACCCTGCGATTAGCTCAAGGTGACTTGTCGGGTATCTAATATCTATACATACTTCGGCTGGCAGTGCGGGCAGAAATGTGTCCCCCGCTGACCCACGAAGATCTTCTCGATCTCCGCAGCGCAATTGGGACAGGGCTTGCCAGTATGGCCGTAAATAAGAAGCTGATCCTGATAGCTGCCTGATTCTCCATCTCCATGGACAAAGGAAAGGACGGTGGTGCCCTGGTAGCGTATGCTGTCCCTGAGGACCTTCCGGATGGCGCGATGCAATTTCGTGATCTGTTCCGGTCTAAGCGCACTGGCAGTGGACAAAGGGTGGACACCGGCCCGGAACAGCACCTCGTCTGCATAGATGTTTCCCAGACCTGCCAAGAAGGCTTGATCCAGGAGTAGCGGTTTGATCTGCCGGCTGCGGTCTTTAAGCATCTGAGTGAAACGCTGCGCAGTGAAACGGTTGGAAAGGGGTTCGGGACCGAGGGCAGGTAATCCATCTTCCGGCCTCTTGGCCAGGATCATGCGCCCAAATTTCCGGGTATCCATAAAGTACAGTGAGTTGCCTGACTCGAAATCAAGACGGACGGTGACGCGTTTCTCATTTTCCACGGGTGGCAGCATAGTGGACAGTCGACCTGTCATGCGCAGGTGAACCAGCAACACACTTTCGTCCAGGTGGATCTGGATGAATTTGGCCCGCCGGGTCACATCCCTGATGGTCCTTCCCGGGAGTTCGTCCAGGGCAGTATCAGGACGCAGGGCTTTCTGCCAGAAGCATTCCACCTGCTGGATCTTTTCGCCGACAATTTTTGGCCGTAATCCGCGAACGACGGTCTCGACCTCAGGGAGTTCAGGCATGAGTCAATTCCTGATTCAGAATTGAGAAATCCGAATTCGGGGTCCTCAATCCTTAATCCTCAATTCTCAATCCGTATTCAGAACCAGACTGATGGGGCAATGGTCCGAACCCAAAATATCAGGATGTATCCTGGCGGCTTCAACCTGGTCCTGCAACTTCTCACTTACCAGGAAATAGTCGATACGCCAGCCGACATTATTGGCCCGGGCGTTGGCCCGAAAGCTCCACCAGGTATAGTAGCCGTTCACATCGGGGTGCTGATCCCGGAAGGGATCATACAGTCCGCTGTCCAGGTAACGATCCACCCAGACACGTTCTTCCGGCATGAATCCCGAGGTCTTCTCATTGGCCTTGGGACGGGCCAGATCGATCTCGGTGTGCGCTGTATTGTAGTCGCCCACGATGACGACGGGTTTGACCTTGTCGAGTTCCCGGAAATGTTCCTGCAGGGAACCATAGAATCGCAACTTGTAGTCAAGCCGATCCTGATCTTTCTGGCCATTGGGAAAATAGATATTGTAGAGATAGAAGGTGTTGAACTCCGTGAGAACGATACGGCCTTCACGATTGAATTGCTCCTTCAGGACCTCGGTTTCCACCGATAACGGTTCCTGACGCGTCCAGGTTGCAACGCCGCTGTAACCCTTTCGTTCTGCAGAATGGTAGAACGCCTGGTATCCAGCTGGATCAACGAGTTCGTCATCCAGTTGATCAGGTTGGGCTTTGGTCTCCTGCAGACAGAGGACGTCGGGTTGATCTATATTGAACCAGTCCAGCAGACCCTTCTTCGTGGCGGCCCTGATACCGTTTACATTCCATGATACTATGCGCATAATTGACTCCTTTGAGAATCAACAAAATAAATGACGTGTTTTGTAAAGCAATAAGCTTGGTCCGTGAGCGTCGCCGCGATACATCACTAAACGAACTCAGATCGTAAGGCTTGTTATTAAAACGACAGTTTACAATCGAGTCGATTGTAGCTATTCTGGTATGAAAAATGTATGTTCTCGCTCCATAAAATGAGCAGAACGAATTATTCACCGATAAAGAAAAATTGAGGAAGAACCATGAAACGTACACAGGTACTCTGGCTGGTGCTTGCACTCATGGCTATGATTGTCATCTCCTGCGGGAGCGGCGAAACGGCCGGGGTGCAAACCACGGGGGCGGTGGGAATTGCGGCGAAGGATATCGAGACACCCGCTGAAGATGGGGGTTATGGATTCGAGGAAATTGCCGAAGAACTCGGCTATCAGACCTATGTGGTCAAGGAAGATGAAGCAATCTTCTTCGGGGATCCACGGGCTGTCAAGGGTGGAACCCTGCACCACATTACACCACGTTTTCCGGCAACCCTACGGATCGAGGGCCAGCATTCCAACTATGTCGAAAACAACACCATTGGAAGTCTCTGCTACGAAGGCCTGCTGAATGTCCACCCCCTGACCTTGGAATTCATGCCGTTGCTGGCAAGTCATTGGAAGATCTCAGATGACAAGATGAAGTTCTGGTTCAGGATCAATCCGGATGCCCGCTGGTCAGATGGTATGCCCGTCGTGGCTGAGGACGTGGTGGCCACCTGGGACCTGCACATGGATGAGACGATCCTTTCCCCATCCGATCAGCTGGTCTACGGCAAGTACAATCGTCCGGTAGCTGAAAGCAAATATATCGTCAGCGTTGAATGTCAGCAGCTCAGCTGGAGGAATCTACTCTACTTCGGTGCCAGCATGTATGTCCATCCACATCATATCCTCAAGGATCTGGATGGCACGGACTATCTCAAGGAATACCAGTATAAGCTCATGCCGGGTACAGGTCCCTATACCATCCAAGAAGACGATATCATTAATCAAGAATCCTTCATACTCACTCGTCGTGATGATTACTGGGCCAAGGATGACATCACCAGCAAGTACACGGCCAATTTTGACAAGATCAAATTCATCGTGGTGAAGGACAACACGACCCTGGAGTTTGAAAAATTCAAGAAGGGTGAGGCCGACTTCTTTACCGTACTCCAGGCACGCATGTGGGTGGAGGAATGTGACTTTGAATCTGTTCAAAAGGGTTGGGTCCAGAAGCGCAAGGTGTACTCTGAGAAGCCTGCCGGTACATCGGGCTACGCGTTCAACATGCGTAAATGGCCTTTCAACGACAAGCGACTTCGCTATGCATTTACCTATCTATACAACCGCGAGAAGATGAATGAGGAGATGTATTACAACGAATACTCCATGATGAATTCCCTGTACTCCGGTTCCGTGTACGAAAATCCAGACAATGAGAAGATCGTCTATAATCCAGACAAGGCGGTACAACTGCTGAATGAGGCGGGCTATATCAAGCGGAACAGTGACGGCTGGCTGGTGCACCATGAAACCGGACAGGTGCTGAGCTTCGAGATCGCCATCCAAAAGGGGCATGAATATATGGTCACCCCCGTACAACAGATGCTCAAGGAATACGGGATCGAAATGAAGATCAAGTTCATGGACGGGAACGCCATGTGGAAGAACCTCATGGAAAGGAACTACACCGTCTACATGCAGAGCTGGGGTGGGCTGGTTTTTCCGAATCCCGAGACGGCACTGCATTCATCTCTGGCCGATGAAGCCAACAATAATAATATTACTGGTTTCAAGAGCGAACGCGTAGATGAGCTCCTTGACGAATATGATGTGACCTTCGATCAGGCCCGTCGCGTGGAGATTATCCGGGAAATCGATGGTATTTATTCAGATGTTCACCCTGCAGCCTGGGGCATTGCCCGGAATTATACGCGACTGCTATACTGGGACAAATTCGGATACCCGGATTACATGGTCAGTCGCTACACGGGTGATTATCGTTCCATCTTCACATACTGGTGGATCGATCCTGAGAAGGAAAAGATCCTGGAAGAGGCAAAGGCAAATGATACCAGCCTGCCTGTTGGGGAGGTTGATGTCAAATACTGGCCAGAGTACCTGAAGAAGACCTCCATCTGAATAGAGTTATAACAGATTGATTAAATAACCCTGGTTGAGCAATGGTCTGTTGATTTGACCAGGGTTATTTCTTTCATTTAACACCTTTATGACAACGTATTTCCTTCGCCGAATCCTTCTCATGGTCCCCACTTTTCTGGGATCAACCTTGCTCATATTCATCATTCTGCAACTGGCCCCTGGTGGGCCCCTGGAACGTACGATCCAGCAGTTGCAGATGGGCGCCATGCAGGCAGGAGAGGCAGTAGGCAGTGTTGATGACCTGATGAGCGGCGGCAGTACGGTACTACCCGAGTCTGCCCTGCGTGAGCTCAAACGGTTCTATGGTTTCGATAAACCCATCTATCAACGCTATCTCATCTGGTTGGGCATCTGGCCTCGGGAGATCAAGCACCGCGATCTTGAGTTCGAGAATGGGGAGACCGAGATCCGCAAAAGCGTCGGCCGGGGTAATTACATGACGGTGCGCGTCCAGGATGAGAAGCTCATTGTCAGTGATGATGACGGCCATATCAGCCCCATCTGGGAAGCACACATTGAAGAGGAGCAGACCGAAGAGGGTGTACTGCAGGGGGTTATCTATCAGACTGAATTCTCAGGGATCCTCACCGGTAATCTGGGAACCTCCTACACCTACGATCAACCCGTCACCGAGGTGATGAAGCCCCGTTTCAAGGTGTCCATGTTCTTTGGATTGACCGGTCTGTTTCTGTCATATATCGTCTGCATTCCGCTGGGAATCCGCAAGGCACTCAATCATGGCACGCCCTTCGACCTTGTATCAAGTGTAGCAATTTTCATAGCCTACTCCATACCTGGCTGGGCTCTGGGCGGTGTCCTGCTCGTGCTCTTCGGCGGAGGTTCCTTTTGGGATATCTTCCCGCTGGGCGGGTTTAGATCTCCAGCAGAAGTCTGGGAGACCATGAGCCTGGGCCAGAAGATCCTGGACCAGCTGCATCATGCCATCCTGCCGATCATCGCCTGGTCCATTGGTAGTTTTACCATGCTGACGGTGCTGATGAAGAACAGCCTGTTGGAAAATCTGTCACATGATTACATCCGTACGGCTTTCGCCAAAGGCCTGAGAGAGAAAAGGGTTGTCTGGTTGCATGCCATGCGGAATTCCGTCATACCCATTGCTTCGACTATCGGACACATCATCGGTGTGGTCATCGCCGGTTCATATTTCATCGAACGGGTTTTCAATATAGATGGTTTTGGCAAGATGGGCTTCCAAGCCATCCTGGACCGAGACTACCCGATCACCCTGGGCTTTCTGGTCATTGTTGTGATCATCCGCCTTGTAGGCAATATCCTTTCAGACATTGTGCTGGCTACTGTTGATCCAAGGATCCGGTTTAAATAATGACAAATCAGCAAGAAATATCACTATCGATCCTGAAGAAACGCTGGCTGAAGTTCAAGACGCTCAAGCGCGGGTATTACTCGTTTGTCATTCTGGTGGTTCTGTATGCCATTTCCTGGTTCCTGCCTGTGCTGATCAACAACCGGGCGTTGGTGGTACACTATGAAGGAGAGACCTATTTCCCTGCCATCGCCGGATATTATGCCGGGCAGACCTTTGGGCAGGATGTCCCCGGTGAAGCGAATTATCGTCTTCTGAAAGAAGAATGGAAGGAAGAGAACGACGACAACTGGCTGCTGCTGGCACCCTATCCCTTCAATCCCTATGAGGATATCACGGTGGAGGGTAATAAGATGTTCGAAGCCCCCTCGTCAGTCCACTGGCTGGGAACGGACAATACAGGACGGGATGTGTTCGCTCGCCTCTGCTACGCTTTCAATATCTCAATCTCCTTCGCTCTGGTACTGACGATCTTGAATTACCTCATCGGTGTGATCATTGGAGCGAGCATGGGCTACTTTGGCGGGAAATTCGATCTGTTCTTTCAGCGACTTATCGAAGTCTGGTCCAGCCTGCCGATGCTCTTTGTCATCATCATCATCAGCTCCATACTGATGCCGTCCTTCTTCCTGCTGATCTTCATCTATACCATTGTCAACTGGATCGGGATGACCTATCTGATGCGGGCAGAATTCTATCGCGAGAAGGCTAAAGACTATGTAGCCGCAGCACTGTCCATGGGACAGTCCAATTTCAAAGTGATGTTCAAGCATATCCTGCCCAACTCACTGGTGCCTATCATCACATATTTCCCATTTTCGGTAGTTGGGGGTGTCCTGGCCCTGGTGGGGCTGGACTACCTCGGTTTCGGGCTGCCACCACCGACACCAAGTTGGGGACAAATGCTGGATGTCGGATTACAGAACATCACCAAATGGTGGATGGTATTTGCGCCGGTAAGCGCTGAGTTCCTGACGCTGCTGATGGTGGTTTTCATTGGCGAAGGTGTACGTGAAGCTTTCGATCCTAAAGTTTATTCGAGGTTGAGATGAGCCGCGAGAAACTGGTCGAGATCAAGAACCTGAAAACCCACTTCAAGGTGGGTGATGACTGGGCAAAGGCCGTTGACGGCATCAGCTTTGATATTTTCAAAGGCGAGACCCTGGGGATTGTGGGTGAATCAGGAAGTGGAAAATCCGTCTCCGTCCTGTCCCTGATCCAGTTGATCCCGAGCCCACCCGGCGAGGTGGCCGAAGGTGAGATCCTGTTCAAGGGTGAAAAGATCTTTGATGGGGAAGACCTGGGTGAAGTCTATGCAGTACCAGAATACAGGTATTTCAGAGCCCTGAAACCCAAGCAGCGCAACTGGGCTGCAGGTGGCTTCTTCATACTCTGGCTGATCCTGCACACTCTCTTACCTATTCAGGGCCTGCTCTGGTTCCTGCTTTCTTTGCTAGTGGATTTCGGTGTCACTTTACACCTGTTCTACAATAGTCCACGTAAGAAGGCAATGGCCAATTTCCGCCAGCGAACCTATAGTAAGATGTGGGATTTCCGCGGCCGGGAGATCGCCATGATCTTTCAGGAGCCCATGACCTCGCTCAATCCCGTATTCAGCATTGGGATGCAGATGGTAGAATCCCTGAAGCCCAAGTCCTTTGTTGAAGCGTTGAAGGACTGGACGATCAAGACGGCACGAAACCTGAAGGACATCAACCTTCAGAACAGGATCATCGCCTCTTCAATCCTGGGCCTGGTATTCCTGGTGCTCTCCCAACTCGCAGCCGCATGGTCATTCCAGCCTCTGAATGTGCTGATGGCGTTTGCGCTGGGAGCAGTATTCCCAACAGCGCTGGCATACGGGATCATTGGCCTGGACAAGCTTATTCCAGAGGAATACCGGCAGGAATACTCGAAGCTCTTCAAGGAGGCCGTACAGCTGCTGGACACCGTTGGAATTCCCGATGCCGAAAAGCGAATGGGGGATTATCCCCACCAGTTCTCAGGCGGAATGCGCCAACGGGTGATGATAGCCATGGCGCTGGCCAAGAATCCGTCCCTGCTCATTGCAGATGAGCCTACGACGGCACTGGATGTCACCATTCAGGCCCAGATCCTGGACCTTATGATCGACCTCAAGAAGCAGAATACGGATGCGGCGGTTGTATTGATCACCCACGATCTGGCGGTCGTTGCAGAAACCTGTGAACGCGTCATCGTGATGTATGGTGGTATTATTCAGGAAGTCGCTGATGTTGAGGAACTCTTCGGCAGACCTCTGCATCCCTACACCCTTGGCCTGTTAAGTTCCATACCCAGACCAGACCAGGGCAAATTCAAGGAACGCCTTGAAACGATTCCGGGAATGGTGCCCAGTATCCTGGAATTGCCCGTCGGTTGTAAATTTTGTACACGCTGTATCCGCAAGGAAGATCGTTGCGAAACCGAAGAACCACCCCTGCAGGAACTGGCACCTGGTCATTTCGTCCGCTGCCACGTCGTTCAGGATGAGAAGGCTGCCGTATGAGTAGGCAAAAACTCGTAGACGTCAGAGACCTGTCCGTACACTTCCCGGTGCATGGCGGCGTTTTCTCCAAACGCGTGGCCACGGTAAAGGCCGTGGACGGGATCTCCTTCAGCATTGGCAGGAAAGAGATCGTCGGGATGGTGGGGGAATCCGGCTGTGGCAAAACCACCGTGGGCCGGGCCATGATCAACATTCTCAAACATATTGCGCCCGACGTTGAGGTCGGTGGTAGTATTGAATACCACTTTAACGGTGAAGTGGTCGATTTTGCCAGCCTGCATCCCAAGCGGATGAGGCAATACCGATCCAAGGTACAGATGATCTTCCAGGACCCATATGCCTCACTGAATCCCCGTATGACGGTTGCCCAGATCATTTCCGAACCACTGCAACTGCATACGGACATGAACACGAAGGAGATGGAAGAAAGGGTAGGCTGGCTGTTGGACAAGGTGGGTATGCAGCCCGAACAGGCACGACGCTATCCACATGAATTCTCGGGTGGGCAACGACAGCGTGTCGGTATCGCCCGGGCACTTGCAACCAATCCGGAACTCATCATCTGTGACGAACCCGTTTCAGCTCTGGACGTTTCCATCCAGGCCCAGGTCATCAACCTGATGATGGACCTGCAGGAGGAGTTCGAGGTCTCCTACCTGTTCATCGCCCACGACCTTTCGGTGGTGGAGCATATCTCGGATAAGATCGCTGTCATGTATCTTGGCAATCTGGTGGAATATGGTGACAGCCAGGAAGTTTATCACCAACCGAGACATCCTTACAGCGAAGCACTGTTATCTGCCGTGCCCCTGCCTGATCCCACGCGCAAGGACCGGCAACGTATCGTCCTGGAAGGGGATGTGCCCACACCGCTAAGCAAGCCCTCGGGATGTGCCTTTCGCACCCGCTGCCCACTGGCACAGGAATCCTGTGCCCAGGATATTCCCGCCATGGAGGAACATGCCCCCGACCACTGGGTGGCCTGTCCTGTTGTCAAGAAGTCCAATTAACGCTCAAGAATCCTGACTGTTCTATGCGAGGTCACCCTGAGCTTGTCGAAGGGCGAGTGAGCGTGCTGAATAAAGTCGTATGTAGTTACATTCGGACAGCGGCCACGTATACTGAATAGTCCAGGCCTTCAAAAAGGATAAACCAGCTGCCACGACCCCTCGAGTCTCCTTCGACAGGCTCAGGGTGACTTCTCGGATCTCATTTTCCAACCTTCCACCTTCTATCTTCTATTTCCGGCAATGACCATTCTCACTTGGATTGACTGAGGTCATCCATATCTTCTATCCTTTATGTCGAAACGAAAATCAGAGATCAGGTGGTCACGCGTCGTTTACCTCGTCGTGTTATTTGCAGTCTGGATGAGCCTGTCCGGAAATCTGGTATACACAAATTACTTCAAGGACAGGAGTGCAGTCAAGTACGTCTCCCTCGAGACCGGGATAAGCGATATCCCCAGCGAATCAGAATGGATGGCCATTTATCACCAGGACAAGAAGCTGGGCTACGCGGTATTCTCTGTTTTCAATAAGGATACTCTTGGATTCACCATCAAGAGTACCAGCCAGATGAATATTGCACTGGCTGGTGTCAAGACCAGCATCCATATGGAAAGCAGTGTGTATGTCGATCCTCTGTTCCGTCTGGACTCCTTCGATTTCTGGATGCTTTCCGATCAGTACAAGACGAAGGTCCGGGGTTGGAAATCGGGTGAGGACATGCGTCTGACCTTTTACCAGGGTGACGACAGCACCGTGCAGACCATTCGAGTACCGGAAGAGCTTTACACCTATACAGGCATCCAGCCCATGGTGGCCAATCAGGGCATCAAGCCGGGGGAGACATTGAGAATGCCGGCTTTTGATCCAGTGAGCCTGGAGATGTCGGATGTCGAGATCCATCATGCCGGTAAGGATGTTCGTGAGATAGACGGTGTCGAGTACGAGCTGAACAAGCTAGAGCTTGAATTCAGAGGGATTCCCTCCATCATGTGGCTGGATGACAATGGTCTCACATACCGGGAAGAAACGGTCATGGGACTGGTGATGGAACGGTCGACACCTTTTGAGGCCATGCGTATCGCCGATGCGGCAGATATCGATCTGCTGGAGGCCTATGCCGTTTACGCCTATCCACCCATCAAGGACGCCCACAGGCTGAAAGCGCTGACCCTGAGGTTGGAAGGTGTCTCCCCGGAACTGTTCGAAGCCCTGGACAGCGACCGTCAGAAGATCATTCAGACCGAGCCGCTCATCATTCGCCTGAAACCGACATCATTGCCTGAATCCCTGGTGGATGCGACGCTCTTCCTGGGATCTACCGAGACGATCCAGTGTGCCCATCCCCGGATCCTGAAGGCGGCTGACCATATCGCCGGCAGGGCCGGTTCTGTGGGTCAGAAGGCCCGGGCATTGAATTTCTGGGTTTTTGAGCATCTTGCCAAGAAACCCGTGGTGAGTCTATCGTCCTCCGTCGAGATCATGGACGGCGGCGTAGGCGACTGCAGTGAGCACACAACCCTGTTCACCGCCCTAAGCAGGGCGGCAGGGATCCCCACCAAGGTGAATGTGGGGATGGTCTATGTCCAGGGACGCTTTCTTTACCATGCCTGGCCCTCGGTCTATGTGGATGGGCATTGGACCCAGATCGATCCTACCATGGGGCAGTACCCTGCTGACGCCACGCACATTGCGCTGCTGGAAGGCGATTTTGCCAATCTGACTGAATTGATACCAATCCTGGGCCGGGTGCAGGTACGGGTGCTGGAACAACAACACGGAGATATTGAATCATGATCAAGTTTGATCAACTCCATAAACATTTTGGCAAGGTCCGCGCAGTGGACGGGATATCCATCGAGATCAAGGAAGGAGAATTATTCTGCTTCCTGGGTCCCAATGGCGCCGGAAAGACCACGACAATTAAAATGATGGTCGGCCTGATGACACCCACTAACGGCAACGTTCATATCAACGGTATCAATGTGGTAAAGGAACCGGAGCAGGCTAAAGCACTTATCGGCTATGTACCAGATTCGGCCTTTCTCTATCAACAGCTAACAGGTACTGAATTCCTGCAGATGGTCGGTCAGTTGTACAACATGGAGCCAGGCGAACTTCAGCTCGAGCAGGAGAAACTGACTGAAGAACTGGGCATGGGAGAGTGGCTCAAAGATCGTATCGGCGGTTATTCTCAGGGTATGAAACAGCGACTTTCCTTTGCTGCCGCTTTCATTCACAAACCCATAGTACTGGTGATCGACGAGCCAATGGTGGGTCTTGATCCACGTACTGCACGTACAATCAAGGACATGCTGAAGGAACGGTCTGATGCCGGTGTGACCCTGTTTATATCTACCCATAATCTGAATGTGGCCGAGGAGCTGGCTCACCGGATCGCAATCATCAACCGTGGCAAGATCCTGGGTATTGGACCCATTAATTCATTCCGGACCCAGTCACGCGATGGCCATACCCTCGAGGAACTTTTCCTGGAGATCGTCGCCGAAGAGGAGGGCGAAGTCTGATCATCCATCAGCACACCCGCTCGCTGCTCAGCATCAAGTTCAGATCGACGGTTGCCTTTGTCGCTTCCGGTGTGAGGGATAAATGGCTTGAGATGATTGTCTCAACTACCATCATTTTCGGTCTGATCCTGGGCGGATACCAGTTGTTCATGCTGGGAGCCCAGTTCTTTCTCAAACAGGGTGATATTGGGAGCATCCTGGTAGATCGTCTCTTTTATTTAGGTTGGTCCATCATATTCTATCTGTTGATCCTTTCGAACATCGTCACCGCCTTCTCGACCCTATACCGCTCTCCGGAAGTGGGCTTTCTTCTCACCATGCCCTTGTCATATCTGAAGGTATTCCGGCTCAAGTTCATCGAGAATATCGTGTACAGTTCCTGGGCTATCCTCATCCTGGGATTACCACTAACCCTGGCATACGGTGATATAAGGGATCTGATGTTCTGGGACCAGACACTGATTTTTGTCCTTGGTCTGCTGCCCTACCTCGTGCTGGCCACAGTGAGTGGATTGATCATACTCATGATCGTTATCTGGGCTTCACGCTGGTTCAGGATGCGTACGGTCTTTGTCGTGCTGGGAATGGTCTTTGTCGGGCTGTTCTATATCTATTTCAAGTTCAGTCAACAGGAGACGATACTGCCGGCTGAACTGGCCAACTTCCGGGCTCTGGGTCGCTACATGTTCAATCTGAGCCAGACCCCCTTTCCCTTTATTCCCAGCTACTGGCTTTCCCAGTTGTTCGTTCATCTGGCCGAGAAGAGCTGGAAGGACATCCTGTTCTTCGCGGGTCTGTTCGTCAGCACTGCTGCGGTGGGCTGGGAAGTGGTTGGATGGGTGGCACGCAGACAATACTTCTCCACATACCAGCTTATGGAGGGCAACCAGTCCTCTGCTGCAAAACGGCCGGCCAGCAGATTGTTCAATGCCCGCTGGTTCTGGTTCTCACGCCCCATGCGGGCCCTTATCAGCAAGGATATCATACAATTCAGCCGTACACCCCAACAGTGGATCCAGTTTCTGCTGCTGGGTTTCTTCATTGCAGTCTACCTTATCAATCTCTCACGCGGACGGCTCCATTTTGATGAAATGCCCCATTTCTGGCGGACATTCATTTACATCTTCAATTTCGGTTTCAGCGGTTTCATCCTCTCCGCTCTGGTGGCCCGCTTTGTATTCCCTCTCATCAGCATGGAGGGACGCGGTCGCTGGACCCTGATGACCGCACCTATCCCGCTGAGCAAGATCTTCTGGGAAAAGTTCTGGCTGTCGTTTATCCCGCTTTTCACCATCACCGAGATCGTCGCCCTGGCCAGCAATTACTTCCTGGAACAGAGCGGACAGATTGCACTCATGGCTACTATTTTTCTAATGCTCACCAGTCTCGCACTCATCAGCCTGGCCCTTGGGCTAGGCGCCCTTTATGCGCAATTTGATGAACCCAATCCCATGAAGATCAGTTCCGGGTATGGAGGCATTATTACGGTGACATTCAGCCTGCTATACGTTTCGTTGGGAGTAAGTGCCCTTATCTGGATCATTCGAATTACCGAAACGGGTATGAGCCATGCGGCATTACCCTTTATCCTCAGTGGAATAGCCGTCCTGACGATCCTGTATACTTATCTACCCCTGCGTTGGGGCTACCGTGCCCTGGCCAGACGGGAATTCTGATCCGGTAATCACCTAAAGTCAAGATCACTCGGTGCGGCTGGTCGGAGCTTCACATTTTGTCTCTTTCGAAATCACATTGATCTGGAAAGTGACCACTCGTGCAATCGCGTTACTGCCCTGTTACCACAGGGTCTTATTCCCGAGCAGAAGGATTGAAACTGCAACCCAGTGAATAATGATAGTATCTGCTGCTTTCGTCGGGATGGAAAAGGAATCCGGTCTCAGGTCGAATCGCCCCCCGACGACCAACTGCTACAGATAGACCGAAGTTAATTCCCCAGACAGGATCATTGTCACGGATGACTGGGATCAGGTACTTAAGCGAACTGTGTAGATCAATCCGCCTGGTGGCAGGAATTGACAGGAGAATGATTGGATGCGTTTCCAGTGATTCAAGGTCCTCAAGGAGGATACCGAAAGGCAGAAAGAAGGAAAGACGTTCGGGGATGATAGACACCTTGGGCCCGGCGCTCAACACCCAGTAATCCAGTTTATCCTCATCGAAAATGCTGATCCCGTCAAAACGAAGCCTGATGTCAAACCTGTCATGCAGCCCCACCCCTGCAAGTACAGCCAGATGGGATTGTACATGATCACCGGACCCATCATCCCGGTAGCCCACATAGGAATAGGCCGGGGTGACTTCCAGGTGGTCTTTTCCCAATGTTGCTGCCGACTGCAGATCACTGAATGGCGCAACACATGATATCAGAATAAGAGCCAGGAGTGTGAGGACCAGGGTCCATTTAAGGGATTTGCACATTACCAGCTGATCCTGTCACCCTTTACAGCCCGGCTCACAGATCTATCGATATCGAAGTTGAATAGATTCTCTGGCGCCGCCAATCGTACCACCACGACCTCCCGGATACGGTCCAGGGGCACCATCTGGTCACCGAGTCCGTTGGTGCCTTTCTGACTAGACCAGTACAGGACACATTTCTCGTTATTTGCGTCAAGACACCATCCCAGGAACACCACGGAGTGGCCCACACCGCTTTTCCAGGAAATATTCATGAAGTCACCGGGACGGGCGTTTCTGGGATCAATACGTTCACCCATCTCTGAGTATTGGACCAACGCGAAGTGGTTGCCATAGCCGTCGTCGTTCCATTTTCCCCAGTACCTGATCCCATCTTCACGACGGCCGCCGTCCAGCTCCTGCATCCTCAGTGCCTCATAACGTTCATGGGAAAGTGAGTCTTGACGGTGAGCAAGGATCAGGTTCAGGCCTTCAATGAATGCCGAGTAGGATGCACCACTGCAGTAGCTGGTGCTTCGGGGCGCATCCAATAGCTGGCCACCGAACAAGTCGAGATCATACCCGATGGGTGATTCTGGAGGGTCAGCAGTGATACCAATGAAATAGCCGCCGCCGTCCATGGCAGTTGCCTGGACCGAATCGATGGCTTCCAGGAT
This sequence comes from uncultured Lentisphaeria bacterium, assembly GCA_964454335.1. Lineage (GTDB taxonomy): Bacteria > Fidelibacterota > UBA8477 > UBA8477 > JABMPR01 > CAYVVT01. Next base: position 295,470 of record CAYVVT010000001.1, read on the forward strand.
ATGCCGATTGTATCCATTGACATATTTACCGAAGGTGTCCAGGTGCTGTTGGTGGTGACTGCCATGCCTGAGATCCTCAGGCGACAGGACGAACCACTTGCCATTGTCGCGGGTGATGGCGGTATCGTAGGCCATCATGAGGTCGGCGGCAGGGTAGTAATGTTGCAGAATGCTCCGGTGATCGTGTTCCTGCTGGGCCATGGCAATCGCACCGGTCTGGCACATGCCTACACCGTGACCCCAGCCGGCGCCATGCAGTTTGAAGTAGCCATCCTTTTTCTGAATGTAGAATGCTGCACTGCGCAGCGAAGGTTTCCATGCCTGTCTGATGTTCAGTTCACCTTCCACCGTGTAGCGTCCGTCCTCGAATATGAATCTTGCTGCGGTCATCCTACCAGAGGCCCCGCGTTTGATGACCTGTATCCGTTTCAAGTCACCAAAATGCTTTGCACCCGCCAGCATGGCAGTCAACTCTCCCACCTCATATTCCCGGTGCCAGCGGAAATTATCCTGGCTCCAGGAAGGCAGCTCAACGCCCAGCGCCGGATTGCAGAACACGTCCGGTTCCGAACGCACCCACTTGCGGAACTTCCATTCCCGGTTCAGACCCAGTTCAGGTCGTCCGGGACTGTCGCGGTGGGCGCTGAGATAGGTGTGTGGGCGGGGCCGGTCCGGCCAGACGTTCTCGATGAGTTCAGAGTGTCCGCCACAGTTGGAGGCATAATAGGCGTGAATGGCCTCACCGGTTTCACCGAGAATGATACCGGCTGTTTCATCCACAGCTAGGTCTGACCTGGGACTGCGTCTGTGGTTACCGCTGAACACCTGGCATTCCACATCCGAAGTAAGGTCGTGACGATCACCGCCGTAGAGTCCGGAGATCAGTGCGACAATCGCTTCTGATCGAGCCGCAACAGCCTGAGCCTTAAGTGCTTCCGGGGGAGCACCGGGACCGATCTCATAGGGCACGACGCCCTTCAGGTATTGCTCAAGTGGAAGCTGTACCACGACACATAGATCGTTCTGGTCATCCAGGTAGATGGATAACTGTCCCTCATAGATCCGGTCCTCGCGGCCTGCCCACCACCAGCCGACGCCATAGGGTACATCCGCAATTCCGATTGTGGCTGATGCAGAGTGGGGACTGAGCTGCAGAGATTTCGATCCGATCAGCATGAGGCTGTCATTCAGGTGAACCTTCAGACCTTCAGATCCCTTGAACAGAATCATTTCGGGCTGGTTGATCGGGAGCATAATTTCCAGGTCAACACTCTGCATGGACCAGAGGCCACTGAAGTTCAATTTCAGGGTATCCAGCGTGTTGATGATGCGAACGCGAACCCCTGGTTCTCTGGGGAAAAGATATTCGGCAGAGAGAGCCAACGAGGCGAGGCAGGTGATCAGGAAGATCCCGGAGATTTTCATTTAAGATTCCCTCTGCCTTGATCTTGTTACACGATAGTGCCTGATTCAGGTTGTTACTTCAGGCCATTTCAATCCCAGAACGATAGCCAGCAGGATGAGATTGATCAGGATCCCGATAAAGCCCTGGTCACCCAGGTTTTCCAACCGCCCATTCCAGAATAGAATATAGAGTAGGCTGGAGAAGCTTGCGGCGATGATCAAGGCGCCACGCCACCACACATAGTGAAAGATGAGAGCACCGGCCGCGGCGATGAAACAGAAGGTAGCCAGATTACAGGCTATTGCAGCCGCTGTACGTGTGCCTGCCTCACCGAGTAACCAGCCAAAGGCCCAGCTGCCGTCTGGCCAGGTCATGCCGCTGCTCAACTCCATCGTTCGCCGGGCCTGGGAGAAATAGAGCATGTGCACCAGACCATGGAGTATGGAAAATGCGGCAAATATGATCTTCAACATCGGATGCTCCAGGAATTCTGGCGTTTTTCACACAGCTGCAGGATAGACATTTGAGATCATAGCTTGAGGCGCATCACAGCTTCGCCGTCTTCCATCTCACCAGTTAACTCAAAACCGGAGTTTTCATAAAAGCCCTGTGGGCCACCATCTGCTTGCAAGACACTGGTGAACAATTCTCTTGCATGTGGCCTGGTCCTGACGTGCTCTATCAGCAAACCCAGCGCCTGCCGGCCAAATCCACGGGTCTGAAAGCGTTCGTCGATCATGAAGCGCCAGAGGTAGTACTCCGGTTTCTCAGGTTCATCCCAGAGCATGAGGAAGCCCACAGGCTCTTCATCGGCATAGATGGCCCTGAACCAGGCCTTGTCTGAGAAATAGGCCTGAGCGATGGACACGGCATTGGGGGCAACGAACTGCTGCTGATGTTCCGTCACCGACAGATCACAGATCCTGCGAACCGTATCTCCATTTATTTCTCTCAAGGTCACAGTAACGTCAGACATATTGATCCTTATCTGGAACTGGAATTTCCACAGTCAGCCCTCAAGGCTGTACCTGATCGAACACGAGACGGATCTCTTTTACCATCGCAAACGCTGTATTGATCCTCTCCAGATCTTCGTGAAATCCCAGGCCTTCTGATGGGAGTCCACCCCGACCGACCGGCTGCAGGACAATGGGTTGATCTGGTAATCTTTGCAGATCCGCTGCGTAGACCAGGGATGGCTGCCCGATCCAATCCGTGAGTTCCTCCGTATAGAACTCATTATGATCAGCAGAACGGTTGATCTCGGCCAGGATCCTGCAGGAGTCGGGCAGTGCACCTAGATCCAGTTCAAGGTCATAATCGCTCTGCGGGGTTGCGCTGGTGAGACCATCCGTGTATGGCAGCTCCTTTGTCGGCAAATTCTCACCGGCCTTGATCACTGCTGTCGACCACACAGGCAGCATCTCCTTGAAGTAATCATCTTCGCCCTCGTTCTTGCCGGCATTGTTCTTGAAATGGCCCTTGCCTCCGCCGGTGATGTACAGGGTTCTGAGAAATCGACCATCACCATCCTCGAGCCAGAAGGCCATCTGGGGATATACCCAGATGACGAAAGGTCCAGGGGTAAACCTGAAAGACCATTCCGGACCTTTTTCCACAGAGATGACGGCTGGATTCACCTCCACAGTACTTGCTAGTGTGACCGTGGTTTTCTCTTCATCCAGGCTGTTGATGCTGCAGGCGACCAGAATAATCACCAGCAGCAGGGACATGCTCAGCTGCACACCTCTCTCCTCCGCCGGCTCCAGGTATAGCTCTGATATCCCTGAAGGGCAGGCCGTTTACTTTCGCTTACTCCGCGATCGGGATAGCTCACGCTGCAGACTCTCAGCTACGCCTCCTCTCGATCAAACCGATGATCCCCGGCAGGATAATCACTGATGTGAGGAAGCAGGCACCCACACCCACCACCAGGGCCCAGCCCAGACTGGCATAGCCGCGATAGACGGAGAATACCATGGAGAAAAAGGCGATCATGGTGGTGAGGGAGCTGAGCAGGATTGCCTTGCCTGTGCTGGCAAAGACGACTTTTGCAGATCCACGTCCTTCTCTTCGCCAGCGGTGCATGACGTGAACACCGTGATCTATCCCAATTCCAATAATAAGTGGGATAGACATGACGTTGAGGACATCCAGCATGTCACCGATCAATGCCATAAAACCCACCATCCAGAAGACACCGGCACCCAGTGGTAGCATGGCCATGAGGGCATGACCGGGATTTCGGAAATCAATGGTCAGAAGGACAAAGACTACCAACAAGGTCAGTATGGCCGCATTACGACCGTCCCGGGCAATGATCGTGATGAGAGCATTGAAAACCGGCGGCATCCCTGTAGCCCGTTCACTCACTGATTCCATGTCATCTGTAAACTCGTCAAGGAATGTAAAATCCGTCCAGATGTTGTCTGTGGGCAGCGCAGTGACCAGGAACATGTTCCGGTCCCGATTGGCGTATCGGTCGACAACTGTTTCCGGAAGATTCTCCAGTGTGATGGGTTCTGTGTTGGTCATGCTCAGCACACTCTCCCTGAAATACTCAGAATAGTTATTCTGGAAGGCGCTGGCCCCTGGGAGGATGAGCTCTGCCTTCTCGGTAACAAGATCGTAGATCCGGGTAAAGATGGTTTCTTCACCTTCGGCCCCGGCGATCTCAACAGATCGTTTATAGACCTTGTCCTGACCGCCAATGTAGGCCAGGGTTTGCAGCTCGATAATATTCATTTCCAGCCGCTCGATCTCTGCCACCAAAAGATCAAGGTCAGCGGGCTTGATCTCGGACATGCTGGCATTACGCATGGACTCATGGATCTCAGCAATATGAGGCATTCGCTTCTGCTGCTGCTCCGGTGAGGGTAGATACAGACTGATGTCCTCCACTGAAGCGACTGTATTCAGGTCTTTAGCCTGTTCACCCAGTGCTCTTGATTCTTCCACGGATTCAGCTACCAGGTAAGCGAAATCCATGCTGAGATCGAACTTCTCCACCACCGTATCCTGCAGGGTCACGCTGGGGATGCCTTCCGGTTCCATATTCATGTAGTTGTAATCAAATTCGATCTGGAAGGATTGCCAGACCAGGACAGTTGTGATGAGAACGGAAGCCACCAGGGTGAAGCCCCATTTGCGGGAAAGCAGGTCACCCCACTGACCCAGGCGGGTGAAAGAGATATCCCGGCTTTTAATGACGAGATCGGTCCCCTTCTTCTGCAGTCTCTTCGCTTTACGTTTCTCCCGCATGACCAGCATGGCCGGTAGAGTGGTGAAAGAAGAGACACAAACGGCCAGCAGGCCAAAACCGGTGACCCAGCCCATTTCACTCATGGCCCGGGAATCCCCGATGGTGAGTGCCAGAAACGCAAAAGATGTGGTCACAGCCCCGGTCATGACACCCTTGCCGGAACTGTGCATACCTTTGCGCATTGAGTCGCCCGCACCTTTGCCCAGGGCCAGATTTTCGGTGAATGCAGAGATGATGTGAATGGAGAAATCGATACCCAGGCCTGCCAGGATCACCATGAACATCATGGTCATGACATTCAGTTGTTCAACCAGCAGGGAGGTAAGCCCGGCAGCCCAGATCAGACCGATGATGAGATTCGTCATGGCCAACAGGGGTGCCACCCACATTCTCAGGGTAATGAAAAGCAAGCCACCAATAGCGATGATGGCCAACAGCATGGACGCTTCCATACCCTGAGTTCCATAAACAAATTCGTCTCTGCCCAGAGGGATGAAGCCTGTGAGGCCGGCCTGTACGTCTGGAAAATCCTTTAAAGTTTCATCAAGCAGACTTTGTACCGCATCGGTACCGTTGATCATCATATCCATTTCGGTTATTGGAAAGGTGGGCACCAGATTCATGATCAGCGCCTGACGGTCGTAGGAGAGCAGATAGGGTTCCCCCAGCAGGAATTTATCCACGGCGAGCTCAGTTGCAGTTTCGTCAGGGACGTTGCCATTGAACGCGGAGTACATGCTTGCCAGCCAGGTGTCGATGCTGTTGAGGAAGATCAGGGCTCCGTCTTCCTCTTCCCGGCCGCTCATGGGTTCGTCCGGCTGGATGTATTCCTTCTCAAAGCTGTCATTGATATTGGTTAACAGCGGGATCAATCCCGGGTCCTGGAAGATGTCCTTCATGTTCTTCAGGTCGTCTTCCTTCATGAGCATGAAGCCATGCTCCCGCATGAAGCCAACTTCCTGCTTGTAATCCGCGCGCTTCACATACACGGTAGGTTCCACATCCTTCCCTGGAATCAGAAGGGGCTCAAGGCATCTGGGTGCTAGGACATCAGCGAATTCCTTGATGCGGGCTTCATCACCCTGGACAACGACAACGATGCTCGATGCACTCTCAAATTCCTTAATGATGCGATCGAATTCGATGGTGCGTTTATCATGTTCCGGCAGCATGTCTGACCAGCGCATGGTGACACCGATATTACCGGCCAGAACGGCCATGATAATGGTAAAGATCAGGGTGCCGATGAGGACATAACCTGGCCTGGACACGGACATGTTAGCCAGTTTTTCAATCAGACGGTCACGCATAGTTTTATCCTTCCCACATTAGAGAAATAATATTTAGAAATAACCCCGGACACGAAACCGAAGCCCCCAGTCCTGGACGCCAAACTCCGTATCTGGTTCACCCAGCATATAACTAAGCAGAAAACTGAAGTTTATATTTTCGAATCCGGCCCAATCATAACTGGGATTGATGGCGGCACTCTGATCATCGAAGTTGGCAAAACCCAACAGACCCAGGGTACCAAAATCACCGACAGGATGCATGGCGTATAAAAAGCCATAGTTTTGCATCAAACTGTGAGTTTCTCCACCAAAGCCGTGGAAGTAATCATTTATATCCAGGTCTGTGATGTCTTTCTTGCCCGCTTCATTATGCAGATATTCAAAAAGGATATATGTGGAGGATTCAAAGGTATAATCTGCACCCAGCACATATTCGACAAAATCATCTTCGGGACCCGAGAGTTGATTCAGCGCTCCCTCGGCCCAGACACCGATGCCCAGTACCTCACCTACAAAACTTCCCCCGGTCAAGGTTCTTTCTACGGTCACACCCTCGGGAATGAAGAAATCACTGCGGTACCATTGATATTGTCCAAAAACACCACTGATGTCGAAGCGACCCAGACCGATCTTGGCCTGGAACAATTTTGCCGAAGCTTCCCAATCGTCTTCCGGCTGATAGATGAGATCCAGGTTGAGCCGTCCGGCCAGAGGCAGTTCCAGACGCAGTGTGCTGACCCCATTCTGTTCATAGCTTGGATCCAGGAGCTGTTTGTAATTAAAGATGTCTGTGGGATTCCATGCGTAGCCCGTGCCAAAGGAAAGTTGCTGTTTGCCCAGGGTAAGGTCCAACCTGGGGAACTGGATACGCATGTAGGCATTGTCCACGTAACTGGTATCTGCAATGGGGAAGAGCAATTCGGTGAGACCCATTATAACAAGTTCTTCAGTCGTCTGCTCAGGTAAGAAATCCATCAGATCCCAGGTGGTCTTGCCATGATAGGTCTGGACGTTGAAATTGGCACCGATCTGTATGTTGTCTGCGGGATAGGTTTCCACATCCAGACGCAGTTTGTTGTATTGATACAGGTAAGTTTCCCCTTCGAAGGCGATGCCGTCAATTTCAGACTCGAAGTAGCCGAAGAACTCAGGTTGCGCAATCAGCAGGAGCGGCAGCAGAAGTAAAACTCCGACTCTCATTGCTTGATGCTCCTCTCGGTAAAGAAGTCCTTGGGTGGTTCCCAGTCATAGGTCATGGACAGGGTTTCCATCATGGTCTGCGACCGTTTCTCGTGATTGATCATGGTCATCTTCATGGCTGTGGGAAAGCCCTCGATATCCTTGATGTTTTCCATGACGGCTGATTTTATGTGTTCGCCCTCTTCATCGAAGTACTGGATGTGGACAGGATAGTAGTCGGCCTGACGCGCGTAGACGATCATCTTGCTGTAGCTGATATCCGCCTCTGGATTCCTGATCATCTCGACCTTCCAGCAGGGTTGCTCCTGGTAATCTTCATCACCGGTATATTCGGCAGTGAAATCCTCCAGCCAGGTATCTCCGGAGCCCATGTCCTCATAAGAGAAATCACTGCCCTGGGCACTCTGTTTCTTGGCGTGGGAGGCCAGTTTACGTACTCTTTTAGTCCTGGGGAAATAGGTCCAGATATCATCGGCATTGTTCAGCATGAGGAATGTCTGGCCCCGTACGACTGATGGTTTGGTATAACGCATAAGGGATTTCTCCCCCTTGTTGGCGCTGTACATCTCCATTTCAAAGGTGCGGATCTGGCCGCTGCTGGTTTCGATGGTCTGGGTGGCCACACCCTTGCTGTTCTCCGGTGTCATGATCTCTGTGATCCTGGTGATGATCTCCGTTCCACGTTCATCGGCGCCCATAAAGGCTGCCAGACAGATCAGTACTATTAATCGTTTCATCGTGCGATCCCCCGAATAAATGAATTCACGCCTTCTTCGACGATCTTCTCAAAGCGTTCCTTGTCCTGAATAATGACATACTGCCAGATCAGGCCATCCACGAAGGCGCTGCAGAGCGTAGCGACACCATCCTTGTTCATTTCACGGAATTCACCCTTCTGGATCCCTTCTTCGAGAATGAGAATAAGCAGGTCGCGCATGTGGTTATAGCTATTCATCAGCGATGAGCTCTTTGTGCCGTGCCAGGCGGATCTGGCAGCCTGGGCCCAGAGCTCTGTTAGAATGATGGTGGAATCATGCATCTCGAAGATCATCTCTGTACCCATACGCATGAAGGTGCGGATCTTGTCCGTAGGTGTGATATCCATGCCATGTAGATGTTCCAATGCGCCGATGAGTTCATCCATCATGGCGTCCTCGATGGCAGCAAAGATCTCATCCTTGCTTGAAAAGTACTCATAGACGGTTCCCTTGCCGATTCCTGCCTCGCGGGCAATGTCGGCAATGGTGCCTTTGTCAAGCCCGTCCCTGGAAAACACTTTCAGGGCCGCTTTCAGGATGGCCTCGGCCTTTTTGGGGTCTTTTGGCAGGGGTGACATAGCCTTGTTTCTCCTATGGTTTCGATTTGTGTGTAAATATATGACCGACTGGTCGGTCACGTCAAGCGGAAATATTTACCCCTTGGTCATCTCGGTGTGGAAAGAGGATCCCCCCGGCCCTATAATCCCAGTAATTGGGCGAAACAGCTTAATGGAACAGATATCAAGGGTCTTGAAAGGGAAGTTTTATGTATCGGAGAAAGGTAGAAGATATCCAGGATGAAGTCGTCAATGATGCCAGCAGGACGCTGAGACGTATCCTGATCTCGGCTGAAGAGGCACCACACTTTGCTCTGAGACGCTTTGAGATCAAACCCGGTGGTGAGATCCCACTGCACAGGAACAGCGTCGAACATGAGCAATACGTCCTCGCCGGACGTGCTTCTGTAAAGATCGGTAATGAAGAGTTTACTGCGCAGCAGGGCGATGCATTGTACATACCGGCAGGTGTTGAACACTGTTACCGGACCGAAGGCGATGAGTCTTACAAGTTCCTCTGTATCGTACCAAACATGAAAGACGAGCTTACTATCGTGGAAAAGGATACGGGGTTGTAGGCCAGGATCTGGCTTACAACCCCGTTTTGAGAGTCATCCCATCCCTCAGTATGAAAAGCCGGAGCAGGTTAGGTTCAGATGTTCAGGTGATACCTAGCTTTGGTTATTTCAGTATCTACAGATTCACAAGAGCAATCACTGCAGATCACGCGTGAACAGACTCGGGTACGATCGTATGGCACCGGTCGGCAAGAATAGGTTTGAGAGCAATTCACTGCCTGAATGGCCAAGTCGCTTCAAGCGCAGTCCCATGATAATCGCATGGTAAAGGTAGAAGAATACGATGAATGGCCAGACCGCTCTCCAGTTGAAGGAACCGATGGAGATCAGGTAAACCATAACCACGAGACCGGCGAAAACGCCGATGAGATATAAAGTAAGGAACCGGCCCTGAGTCATATACCCTCCTGTGGTTTGTTTGGTCAGAATAGTAAAAACGTTGCAACCTGGGCACAACCAATAAGTGCACCTGCCATTGCACCGGTCCCGAAAGCAGGTCCCCCAATAACTGTACCAACATAGATGATTCCAGTCACCAGGGGATCACTTATACAGTTCCCGAAATCCTCCCACCATTCAAGGATCGTGTTGTAATCTGATCCTTCCAGATACGTTATCGAACTGACGAGCTCATTATCATGAAATTCCATAACACCGAACAATTCACCTGAGAATGTATAGGCAGTCAAAACACCGGATGTCTCATTTGCAGCGTCATATTTGAAGACCAATTGGGATGCGGACAAGGCTTCATCCTGCAGGGACGATAACAGGAAGAATTCCTTCTCAGCTCCCTTCTCAGGAGTGAACAGAGCGAAGACTTCCTCTTGTACCTCGTACATGGCTGTGCTGTCAAAGTTGAATTCCACATCCCCTGCAGAACGGGCTAAAGCAGGTTGGGAAAGTTCAACCGACTGATAAAGTACGGCCAGATCAGCACTCAGGTGACGATCAACCAGTTGGTATTGGATGACTTCATTTTCTTGCTGCTCTAAATCGAAAGCTGTCGGGGATCGATCCTCCTCGACCTGCATCAGATCACAACCGAAAAAGATAAACAGAATAAGTGTAGGCAGAGTAATCGTAGTCTTTCTCATGATATCTCTCCTTAGAAATTTTAAAGAACATTCAGTAAGTTGATGTACCGAGATATGTGGGTTTGGCGGAGAACGCGGGCCGCGCCTGGAAGGGAAGGTCATAAAAACTCCAATCCTGATAGTTCCCCAATTGGGGTTGTTTATTCTGATATGTCTGTGGGGATGGTTGTCTTTGAGTAGTGAAGTTTAAACGGGCCCGGTCAAGTATCAAACAGAAATATTAAAACTGTTTAATGATCGATAACCGCATTTCTATTAAAACATAAAGCTGTTTACCATAGTAAGTTATATAATGAGTACTGGTGATAATATAAAGTATAGTTATTGGTGACAGGAAGCCCGGCAGGGGAGAAGAGCCTTCCGTAAGAATGACTGCCGCGTATATTCTTCAGTGATACTTACCCCGGCGAGCTTTGGCGCAAGATGGTCAGGTTTGATTCTGACCCTGTTATTGCTGAACTCATGTTGTCCCCCTGATCCATACCTGAATCATCTGAAACTGCATCTGGCCACTGAACCAAAATCGCTTGATCCGGCTCTGTCAACCGACGTGACCACTGCCATTATCATGGCGCAGATCTATGACAACCTTGTCCGCTTCGAACACGGCAGTGAGATCAAACCCGGAATAGCCCGGGACTGGGATATCTCAGCGGACGGAATGATCTATACTTTCTATTTGAATGACCACTTCAATTTCTGGAATGGCCGATCCATCGTTGCCGAAGATGTCAAATATTCATTTGAGCGCATCCTCAACCCGGAAACGCGATCCCCGCAGACCTGGTTGTTCACGCCGCTCCTGGGTGCCGAAGAGTACATGGAAGGACGAGTCTCAGAAGTAACGGGGATCACAGTGCGAGACTCCCTGACACTTGAATTGAGGCTCAAGAATCCGTTTGCGCCATTCCTGGGATTCCTGGCCATGCCGGCGGCAGGGATCGTTGCCCGGGAAGGTGTCATGGCGGCTGGCGACCGCTTTGGTGAGAATCCATTGGGAAGTGGCCCCTGGATCTTCGAGGAATGGGAACACGATAGCTATGTATTGTTCAGGAGAAATCCTGATTATTTCTACGGGGCACCGGTCATGGATGGAATTCTGGTCAGAACCATTCCCGAAGTACTCACGGCGGCAATAGAATTCGAAGCGGGAAATCTTGATGTCATGCTTGTACCTACCTCTGAATTCAAGTACTGGACACGGTCACAACAGTGGCAGCCGAACATCCACAAACTCGATGAACTGGCATTTTACTATCTTGCAATGAATTGCGATCGCCCCCCCTTTGATAATATCCGCATCCGCCAGGCGGTGGTTCTGGCCTTGGACCGGGAGAAGATCGTGCACCGCATTCTACACAATAGCTCTACTGTCGCAACAGGGGCCATACCGCCGGGACTGGCCGGGTTTGATCCGGACCTGAACCCGGTTCCCTTCGATCCGGATAGCGCCCGCCGGATCCTGCTGGATGAAGGCTATACCGACGGATGTGAATTCGAGCTGTGGGTGGATCAGAGCGCAGCCGTGAGCCAGACACTGGAGGCCGTACAGGCCTATCTGAACGATGTGGGATTCATCTGCCGCCTGGTGAGCAATGACTGGAACATGATGCGGGATGCCATGCGCAAAGGCAAAACTGATGCATACTGGGGTAACTGGTATGCGGATTACGCCGATGCCGAGAATTTCTTGGCGCCCCTGTTCCACTCAAGCACCTCCGCCCGACGCAATCGATATAGTAATCCTGAAGTGGATGTAATGATCGAGAACCTTCAGCAGACCATGGATGATGAAAAACGTGCCCACCTGGCACGGGAAGTAGACAGTATTCTCATTGTCGAAGCACCTTACGCATTCATGTGGTATCCAACCTCATACACGGTGGTACAGGATTGGGTCAAGGAGTATTACGTTCCCCAGATGCCTAACGGTAATAAGCACCTGGACGTGTACATTGAACGGGATCTATAATGGATCAGTACAGCAAATCTTATTTGAAGACCTATCTGAATGACAGCAATTCGCATGAGAGCTCGGCTGAATTAAAAGCTTACCTCGATGGTCGCGCGAAACAGATCAGGCGTTCTGGTTTCTGGATCGGCCTGATCGCGGGGATCGTCGGCCTGTCATACCTGGCGTTTCAGGATTGGATCACGATCATGCTGCTGTCTATTCTCCTGGTCATCGGTATCGGCGCCCTGGTCTACATCACACGCAAGGATGCCCGGCATCTGATGATCACCGAGGAAGAGGCCCAGGAATTGTTTCTGGAGCTTTACCCGCAGAAGACAGATGAGAGTAGAAAAACGGAGTAATCAATGCCCCTGCTGCAATCCGATTCCGCAATCCTGGTGTATTTCCTCTTTCTGATCTCCCTGGTGTACTGGGCGAAGGACCAGTCCTGGAGCGAGAAACTGTTCAGATATTTCCCACCTATCATTTGGATCTATTTCCTGCCCATGATTTCCACAACCCTGGGGATCACTCCTGAAAGTGCAGAGCTATATGGATGGGTGAAACGGCATCTGCTACCGGCAGCTTTGCTGCTCCTACTGCTGTCCGCAGACATCAAGACCATCCTTAAGCTGGGACCCAAAGCCCTGGGTACCATGCTGGGGGGGACCATGGGGATCGTGATCGGAGGTGTGATCGCCCTGGCCATCTTCGGACACTGGTTACCGGCGGATGCATGGAAGGGTCTGGGCGCATTGTCAGGTTCCTGGATCGGCGGTACGGCCAATATGGTTGGTATCGGAACATCAATCGGCACCCGGGAAGACATGTTCGGCGTCATGATCATCGTGGATACGGTAGTGGGTTATGGCTGGATGTTGATCGTGATAGCCCTTTCAGGTTTTCAGGAGGCACTGGACCGCTGGAATGGCGTAAAGTCAACCCTGGTTGCTGATCTGACGTCGCATGTGGAGAACAGCGACCGCAGCAAAAAGGAGATCCTGAGTTACCAGGGACTGGTCTGGATCGTAGCGCTGGGCGTTGGAATTGGCTATTTCTGTCTCGAGCTTGGCCGGATTCTGCCCGAACTTGGGGATGTGGTCACTGCCTTTGGCTGGACAGTCATATTGGTTTCCATCATTGGACTGCTGCTTTCACTCACTCCAGTTGCCCGACTTGAAAGACAGGGCGCTTCACATATGGGAAATTTCTTTCTTTACCTGTTAGTGGCCACTATCGGCGCCCAGGCAGACCTGCATGCCATCACCGAAGAACCTCTGTTCCTGGCTGTGGGTGTGGTATGGATATTTATCCACGCGGTGATCCTGTTCAGCACGGGCAGGCTGCTCAAAGCACCCATGTTCCTCATCGCCACCAGTAGCCAGGCCAATATTGGCGGGGTGGTCAGCGCTCCCATCGTTGCTTCGGTCTATGCCCGAGGCATGGCACCGGTAGGACTGCTCATGGGTGTGCTGGGAAATATCCTTGGATTGTATTTCGGCTTTCTCACCGCTCAGCTCATGAGCTGGGTGACCAGGGCTCTGGGTTATGGTCCTTGATCGTTGAAGGTTGAAGACTGAACGATGAGAGGCGGCCATACACTCAGCATTTTCATCGCATTGTTTGTGACCTTTCTCTGGTCCACCTCCTTCATTCTGATCAAATGGGGCCTGGCTGAGATCCCACCCGTGACCTTCGCCGGATTACGCTACACCCTGGCAGCATTCTGCTTTGTGCCGGTTGTCGCTCAAAAGGGTTACCGCCAGAAGATCCACAGCTTGAATGCGGTGCAGTGGCGAAAACTCCTCTTGCTGGGAATCGTTTTCTACACCCTCACGCAGGGATTCCAGTTCATAGGTCTTAGTCTCCTGCCCGCGGTGGCGGTGAGCCTGCTGCTGAATTTCTCCCCCATTGTTGTAGCTGTGCTGGGGATCCTCATGCTGTCGGAACGTCCCTCGCCAGTCCAGTGGCTGGGTAGCGCAGGCTTCCTGATTGGTGTGGTCCTGTATTTCTTCCCGGTCTCTCTGGAGGGATCACGAGCCCTGGGAATTCTGGTCATGCTGGGAGGAGTTCTGGCCAATTCCGCGGCAACCGTCCAGGGCCGGGGGATCAACCGAGACCGGCAGATCGATCCCCTGATCATCACATTCATCAGCATGGGATTCGGGGCGCTTCTGCTGCTGGCAGGGGGATTGGTCCTTGACGGATGGCCCAGTATCAGCACCACCAATCTTATGTACCTCGTCATTCTGGCGGTGGTGAATACAGCACTGGCCTTCACTCTCTGGAATGTGGCCATGCGTTCACTTTCGGCCCTGGAGACCAGTATCATCAATGGGACCATGCTCATCCAGATCGCGATACTGGCCTGGATATTCCTCGGGGAGAAGATCACCGTTCAGGAAGGGATCGGGATGCTGGTTGCCGCCACGGGCGCCTTGTTGGTGCAATACAGGGGAAGGACCGCAGCCTGATGGTGCAATTTGTCATCAGACGTTTTATCCAATTGATACCCGTTATCCTCGGTATCATCCTGCTCACCTTCATCCTTATGTACATCGTACCCGGTGATCCCGTGTTGTCCATGGTAGGTGAGCGCTATGATGAAGAAACCCTGGAGCGGCTGCGTGAGCAATTCCACCTGAACGACCCCCTTTTAAAACAATTCGGTCATTACATCTGGGGTCTGCTGCAGGGAGATCTGGGAGTCTCATTCATTACCCAGCAGCCGGTGAGTGAAATGATCATGCAACGATTCCCCGCCACGATGCTGCTGGCTATGGGAGCCATGTTCATCTCGATCCTCATGGGGATCAGCATCGGGGTGATCTCTTCACTGAAACCCCATTCCTGGCTGGATCGCACCACGATGTTCGTTGCCCTCATCGGGATTTCAGCTCCGGTCTTCTGGGTGGGATTGTTGCTGGTGATCGGCGCCCGATCGATCGGTTGGCCCTATCTCACCGGGTATGGATGCCTGCCCTACCTCATCCTGCCGGCGATCACCCTGGGAACACGCAGTGCAGCCTTCCTGGCCAGAGTGACCCGGGCGAACATGCTGGAGGTCCTCAACCAGGACTATGTGCGTACGGCCAAGGCCAAGGGACTACCGGCTTTCATCGTGGTCATGAAACACGCCCTGAAGAATACCCTGATCCCGATCATCACCATCATAGGAGTGGATTTTGGCAGCTATCTCTCCGGCGCCGTACTCACCGAATCGATCTTCAACTGGCCAGGAATCGGACGTCTGGCTTTGAATGCCATTCTCAAACGTGATTTCCCGGTGATCCAGGGCGCTGTCCTGGTAACGGCCCTGGTCTTTGTCACTACCAACTTCATCGTGGATCTTCTCTATGGCGTCATCGATCCCCGGATCCGGGTAAGGAAGAAGACCTGATGCGCCGGGGCAGTATCTGGGCGGAGACCTACCGCAGTGTGAGCAGAAATCCCTCTGCTCTCTTCGGCCTGGGCCTGGTTTTCGTGCTGGTCTTTGTCGGCGTCTTCGCTCCCTGGGTGGCGCCCTATGATCCATATGACGCAGATCTGGACATCAGCCTGAAACCGCCGTCGGCGGAACATTGGCTGGGTACGGACGAAGAGGGCCGCGACGTCCTGTCCCGGATCATCTTTGGTGCCCGCATCTCACTGAAGGTCGGTATCCTGGCATCTACTATCTCACTTCTCATCGGTGCCATGCTGGGATTGCTGGCCGGCTTCTTCCGGGGCTGGCTGGAAACCATCATCATGCGCTTCACCGATGTGATGTTCGGCTTTCCCGCCTTGCTGTTCATGATCGGGATCACCGCGGCGGTCCCGCGCCCCAGTGTGGAGGTCGCTATGGTGGCCATCGGCCTGGTAAGCTGGCCGGGGATGGCTCGCATCATGCGCTCGCAGGTATTGACAGTGATCGAACGGGAATATGTCTCGGCTGCATATTCGCTTGGGTTCTCACGACTGCGGGTCATGCTCCGGCATGTTCTGCCCAATTGTCTGGCACCCGTAATTGTCGCCTTCACCATGAGCATTGCAGGTGCGGTGATGGCCGAAGCCAGTCTTTCCTTCATCGGTCTGGGAGCACAGCCGCCGGAACCCAGCTGGGGCTCCATGATCTCCTTCGGTCGCATGCATCTGCGTGGTGAATGGTGGATCTCAGTCTTCCCGGGTATTGCCGTGGCCATCATGGTGATGGGCTTCAATCTTTTTGGTGAAGGCCTGCGTGATGCCTTGGATCCCACCATGCGGAACAGAAAAACGAACAGCTGATCCGGTCGGTGGCTTGATGCGAAATCAAATAGATGGTTAATATTATCACAATAAAGTGGTTGCCGCACAGTGGCATATCTTTTAGTATATCGCGCGTTGAATGACAGTACGGGGGAGTTAAGAATCTCAAACAGGCATAACGATTCGTTGGCCGTACCCCGCTCAGGTTAACAACACAATGTAAAGGGACGACTCTTGGCGCAGTTATTCCCCAAATGGACCAATCAGTTACCACTCTTGGCTGCAGTCGGGGCCACCGTTGTCCTGGTAGGCATCATCGGTCTCTTCTGGTATTACGGATCCCCGAATTATACGGATGTCGGCTACCGTCCGGTCCAGCCTGTTCCTTACAGTCATAAGTTGCATGCCGGTGATCTGGGGGTCGACTGCCGATACTGTCATACCGGTGTGGAAACCGGTCCGGTAGCCGGCGTACCCCCCACGAAGACATGCATGAATTGTCACGCCATGATCAAGACTGACAGTGAAGTTCTGCAGCCGGTGTTCACGAGCTACAATGAAAACCGGCCCCTGGAATGGATCCGTGTTCACAAGTCGCCGGACTATGTCTATTTCGATCACAGTGCCCACCTCACTGCAGGTGTGGGTTGCGAAAGCTGTCACGGTAATGTCGCCGAGATGGAAGTCGTGGAACTGCGTGAAAGTCTGAGCATGGGCTGGTGTCTGGATTGCCATCGCAATCCTGACGATCACCTGCGTCCAGGTTCGGAACTTACCAATATGTGGTGGACTCCGGGTGAAGGACAGGAGCAGTTCGCCGCACAGCTGAAGTTGGAAAAGGATATCAAGCCCCCCATTGAGGATTGTTCAGGATGCCATCGATAAAAGAGAACACAGAATTGACCCCGGGGAAAACATACTGGCGCAGTCTGGATCAACTGGCTGACACGCCGGAATTCAGAGAAATGGTACAGCGCGAATTCCCTGAAGGAGCTTCAGAACTGAACAATCCGGTTTCCCGCCGCAAGTTCCTGTCCATTATGGGCGCATCCATGGCGCTGGCAGGCCTCACCTCCTGCCGCCGGCCGGTGGAAAAGATCATTCCGCATGTGATCAAACCCGAGGATGTTACACCGGGAGTACCCAAGTATTACGCCAGCACGATGCCCTTCGGGAATGAATCTTTCGGTGTTGTGGTAGAAAACCATGACGGGCGTCCCACCAAGATCGAAGGCAACGAGAAGCATGCTCTCAGCGCCGGGAGATCCAACACCTGGATGCAGGCTGAGATGCTCAACATGTATGATCCCGACCGGGTACAGATTCCCCGCAAATCCGGTACCATCAGCAACTGGCAAGCCTTCGAATCCGCCTGGAAACAGCAGTACGATAAATACCTGGAAACTGAAGGCGAAGGACTCGCTATCCTGTCTGAACCCTTCTCGTCACCGAGCCTCAGACGTTTGAAAGATGAATTCCAGAAGACATTTCCCAGAGCCAGATGGGTGAGCTACGCTCCTGTAAGCGATGAGAACATCACCAGGGCGGTTGAAGCAGCCACGGGCACCACCGGTACTATTGAATATGCTTTCGACAAGGCAGACGTAGTCCTGGCCCTGGATGCTGATTTCCTACTCATGGAAACCGGCTCCATCAAGTATTCAAGGGATTTCATGGCCCGTCGCCGTGTGAGTTCAGAGAAAGATAGCATGAACCGTCTCTATGTCGCTGAAGCTGCCATGTCCATTACCGGCGGAATGGCTGACCACCGCATGCGGCTGCGTGCCGGTGATATAGGTCCCTTTGCTGCTGCTCTGGCCAATGAACTCGAGTCTCAGGGACTTGATGTCAATATCGGTAGCGCTGTTGCTCCCTGGAAGGACCACTCCTTTGATCGGAAATGGCTGCAAGCAGTTGCAGCTGATCTCATCAAGCATAAAGGACGCAGCATTGTCCTGGCAGGACGCTCACAGCCATCCAATGTCCATGTGCTGGTCGCAGCCATTAATGAAGCTCTAAGAAATCGTGACAGGACCGTCATTTATCGTAACAATCCCGACAGCAGTCTTTCCAGCGTCGATGATCTGAAGGATCTCACAGATGACATGGATGCAGGTGAGATCACCGGCCTGATCATCCTGGGGAACAACCCGGTTTACCAGGCACCTTCTGATCTGAACTTCGAACAGGTTTTAAGCCAGGTCGCCTTCACTGCGCATCTCGGCAGTCATGCCGATGAGACTGCTCAGGCGGTACAATGGCTGCTGCCGCAATCACACTTCCTGGAGAGTTGGGGAGACGTTTCAGGCAACGGAAGCCGTGGGATCGTTCAGCCACTCATCGCTCCTCTTTTCAATAGCCGCAGTGCTCTTGAAATGGCAGCCCTCATCGTTCATGGCAAAGCCAGCAGTGGTCACGATCTGGTACGGGAAACCTGGGCGGGCATTCTTCCGGAGACCGGTTTCGAGAAAGCCTGGCGAAAGACCCTGCATGATGGCGTTCACACAAATAGTGATGAAGAACTACTGAAATTACGATATCCCGAGAGCATTCAGACCTACCTGGAGAACAACCGCATCTTTGCAAACAGCGGTGTTCACGAGATCATCTTCAAAGCTTCCGCCTCTACCTACGATGGTCGTTATGCCAACAATGGCTGGATGCAGGAATTACCTGATTCCATCACTAAACTCACTTGGGACAATGCCGCCCTCATGAGCCGGGAAACAGCAGCGGGCCTGGGTGTCAAGAACCAGGACCTGATAGAATTGAGTCTGGACAATAGAAATGTCCGACTGCCAGTTTGGATCCAACCCGGCATGGCTGACGGCAGCATTGCGCTGGAGATTGGTTACGGCCGCAAACACGCCGGTCGTATCGCCAACGGTACCGGAGTTGATGTCAATCCGGTCCGGCAGCGGGATGGAATGGACTTCAGCACCAGGATATCGGTGCGCAAGCTCAGTGGCAGTTATGCCTTGGCCTGTGTGCAGGACCACCATGGTGCCGATGAGGAATTACTGGCGCAGCATGCTATTCAGGACCGCTTACCTGAGCTCGTAAGAGAAGCCACCCTGGCAGAGTACCGGGAGCATCCGGAATTTGCCATGGGCCTGGCCGAGGAAGAGTCCCTGGAGAACATGTGGCAGGATGTGGAACTCGAAGGCAAGCATCAGTGGGGGATGTCCATCGATCTGAATGCCTGCACGGGTTGCTCATCCTGTACGATCGCCTGTCAGAGCGAGAACAATATCCCGGTCATCGGCAAGGAAGAGGTCATGAATGGCCGTGAGATGCACTGGCTGCGCATGGACCGCTACTATTCAGGTGATGTGGATGATCCGGAGGTCGTTGTTCAACCAGTGGGCTGTCAGCACTGTGAGATGGCTCCCTGCGAACAGGTCTGTCCCGTAGCGGCTACAACCCACAGCGAGGAGGGTCTGAACCAGATGGCCTATAATCGTTGTGTCGGTACGCGGTATTGCGCGAACAACTGTCCGTACAAGGTACGGCGTTTCAACTATTTCAACTTTACCAAGGATCTGCCTGAGATCGTACAGATGGCCCAGAATCCGGATGTCACGGTTCGTTTCCGAGGTGTCATGGAGAAATGCACCTACTGTGTCCAGCGGATCGAAGTGGGCCGTATCACGGCCAAGAATGAGGGCCGTGAACTGGCCGATGGGGATGTGGTCAGTGCCTGTCAACAGGCCTGTCCCACAGACGCCATCGTATTTGGGGACCTGAAGGATCCTGAAAGCCGCGTATCCAGGGTAAAAGAACAAAATCGCGATTACGCCATGCTGGGTGAACTTAACCTGCGACCGCGTACCAGCTATCTGGCCAAACTGCGGAATCCTAATCCTGCTCTTGAGCAGCATACCTGACAACATTTAAGAATGAAATGGTGATCATCGAGTGAGTGCCTTGAAAAAAGAACCTGGAAGAACTGCAGAAGCTGCCGTTCCCGTGATGGGCGGTGAGGAACGTCTCATCACCGGCGGGCTCGATTTTGGGAGTCTCACGGACAAGGTCAGCGGCATTGTCGAACAGCCCACACCAAAACAGTGGTACCTGCTGTTCGGGCTGGCCATATCCCTGGCGCTGGTCATGGTGGGCAGCATCGGCTGGCTGTTCTGGGAGGGGACAGGTACCTGGGGTCTGAACAACCCTGTCGGTTGGGGCTGGGCCATTGTGAACTTTGTGTTCTGGGTTGGTATCGGGCATGCCGGTACGCTCATCAGTGCTATTCTCTTTCTTTTGCGCCAGAAATGGCGGACATCCATCAATCGTTTTGCAGAGGCGATGACCATCTTCGCGGTGATCTGTGCGCTCATTTTCCCCGGCATCCATGTGGGCCGGGTGTGGATCATCTACTATATGTTCCCCATCCCCAATCAAATGGAGATCTGGCCTAACTTTCGCAGCCCACTGCTCTGGGATTTCTTTGCCGTGGGTACCTATTTCACGGTTTCCACCCTATTCTGGTTCGTGGGAATGATCCCCGATCTGGCCACATTGCGCGACCGGGCCACCGGCCTTCGCCAGAAGATCCTGGGTTTCTTCGCCATGGGCTGGCGGGCTGGTAACCGGCACTGGCAGAATTATGAGATGGCCTATCTCATGCTGGCTGGTCTGGCCACGCCACTGGTCCTGTCGGTTCACAGTGTGGTGAGTACTGACTTTGCTACCAGCCTGGTGCCTGGCTGGCATACCACCATATTCCCGCCCTATTTCGTGGCCGGCGCGGTCTTCTCAGGATTCGGTATGGTGCTGACCCTGGCGCTCATCGCCCGCAAGATCTACAAGCTCGACCACATCATCACGGTGAACCATCTAGAGAAGATGAACAAGATCATCCTGGTCACCGGCAGCATGGTTGGCTATGCCTACATCATGGAATTCTTCATCGCCTGGTACAGCGGCAACCTCTATGAGTCATTCGCCTTCATCAACAGGGCCTTTGGACCCTATTCCTGGGCCTACTGGATCATGTTCACCTGCAATGTGATCACACCACAGATCTTCTGGTCACGCCGGGCCCGCCGCAGTATCCCTGTAATGTTTGTAGCTTCCATCTTCGTGAATATCGGCATGTGGTTCGAGCGTTTCGTCATCACCGTGACCTCATTGTCCAGGGATTTCCTGCCCTCGGCATGGGATTATTACATGCCCACCATCTGGGATATCCTAACCTTTGTGGGCAGCTTCGGCCTGTTCTTCACGCTCTTCCTGCTCTTCCTGCGTTTCCTGCCCATGATCGCCATGTCGGAAGTGAAGGGTGTCATGCCGGAGGCGGATCCACACCATTATCCTGAGACGACAGGAGGTGAAAAATGAGCATGACCCACGGTATCCTGGCTCGTTTCGCCAATCCTGCCGATCTGCTGAAAGCAGCAGAGAAGATCCGGGATGCAGGTTATGAAGCATTTGACTGTCACTCACCTTTTCCCATTCACGGCATGGATACAGCCATGGGCATGAAGCGCTCAAAGGTTGGCTACATCGTGGGAGGGATGACCATTGTCGGAGCCACCATTGGTATGGCTCTGCAGGGCTGGGCCAGCACCATCGCCTATCCCCTCATCATCAGTGGTAAACCGCTCTTCAGCTGGCAGGCCTTTATCATTGTCACTTTTGCGCTATTCGTGCTTTTTGGTGCCTTCGGCGCCTTCTTTGGCATGTTCCACTTGAATCGTCTGCCACGACTGCACCACCCGCTGTTCTACTCCGAACAGTTCAAACAGGTGACCAGGGATGCTTTCTTCGTGAGCATAGAAGCACATGATCCAAAATTCGACGAGGCCAGCACCCGATCCTTTCTGGAGGATCTGGGCGGCAGGAATGTCGAACTGGTCGTGGGGGAGTAGGGAAATGAGGATCCTGTACCGCAGTCTGCACCTGATATTGACGATATTCGCCCTTCTCATGCTGGCAGCCTGTTTTCAGGGCATGCCCAAGGAAAAACCACCCATCCACTTCAACCCCAACATGGATACTCAGGAGAAATACAAGGCGCAGAAGGAAAGCAATTTCTTTGAGGATGGCTCAGCCATGCGACTCCCCGTGGATGGAACCGTGGCCCGCGGCGAACTGCGCGAAGATGATGCATTCTACCGTGGGATCGACCCGGAGGGAAATGAGCTGATGCAGGCACCGGTCGTATTCAGTGCAGAGCTGCTCCAACGCGGTCGGGAACGCTACGATATATTCTGTACACCATGCCATGGCCAGGCCGGCGATGGTCAGGGGATCATCATGAAGTACAAATACCCGATCCCGCCAACATCCATGCATGACGCCCGTATCCTGGGAGCCACGGATGGTTACCTGTTCAATGTGATCTCCAATGGTGTCAGGAACATGCCCTCCTACAAGGAGCAGATCCCCGTAGCGGATCGCTGGGCCATCATCGGATATGTCCGGGCCCTGCAGCTGAGCCAGAATGCAACCGCTGATGATGTACCGGATGAGATCCGCAGCACGCTTTAATGTCATAAGATTTATACAGAGCCGATGATGAAATTCAACACTGAGACGATGCAACTGGAAGAGACGGGATCCCTGGGCAGGATCGCCCTGATCGCAGGTGTCCTGGGATTAGTGCTGTCCGCAGTCGGTCTGACCATGGACCGTGCCGCATTCTTCCAGGCCTACCTGATCGCATTCACCTATTTCACCACCATTGCGCTGGGTGGTCTGTTCTTTGTTCTGATCCACTTTCTCACCGGTGCAGTCTGGAGTGTGGTAGTAAGGCGGATTGCTGAGAACCTGGCCAGTCTGCTGCCTGTCATGGCGCTGTTCAGCCTCCCGCTGTACTTTGGTATTCATGACCTGTTTGACTGGTCCCATGCTGAGCATGTCGCCCATGATGAGATCCTATCCAGGAAAGCGCCTTTCCTGAACGCACCTTTTTTTATCATCCGTAATGTCTTCTACTTTGGTGTCTGGACGGTGCTCGTGGTCCTGCTGAATCGCTTCTCCCGACAGTTGGATGGTGGTGACGCCGATGCCCTGCGAAAGTTGCGGAAGACTGCCGGCTTCGGGATCGTATTGTTTGCCTTCACGGTGACATTCTTCGGTTTTGACTGGCTCATGAGCCTGGATGCTCACTGGTTCTCAACGATTTTTGGTGTCTATGTGTTCTCTGGTGGATTCTTGGCCGCACTGGCCTTTATGACACTGGTGATCCTCTACTTGCGGAGTCAGGATGTGGCCAGGGGCCTGATCACCGTCGAGCACCTGCATGATTACGGTAAGCTGATGTTCGCCTTCACCGTTTGGTGGGCTTATATCGGCGGCTCACAGTACTTCCTGATCTGGTATGCCAACATCCCGGAAGAGACCGCCTGGTTCCTGGGCCGCTGGCATCACGGCTGGAAACCTCTGAGCATAGCTCTGATGGGTTTCCATTTTGGCCTGCCCTTTCTGCTGCTCATCTTTCAGGCCAGTAAGCGTACGCTGGCTGTTCTGGCCACCACCGCCGTCGTACTGGTGATCATGCACTACATCGATCACTACTGGTTGGTGATGCCCACACACTCATTCGGTGAACATGGCGGCCACCTCAGCTGGATCCATTTCACGGCCATTGCCGGTATCGGCGGAATATTCGCCTGGTACCTCTGTCGGCGGATGAGCGCAGGACCGCTGTTACCTGTCGGTGATCCGAAACTTCAAAACAGTATTCACCACACAAACTGATCGAGCATTGCATGGCTGACCTTCAACATCCTACAGCATATGAGAAACGGGACATTCCCGTTGTAAAAGTAGCCTGGTATGGTCTGGCCGGGATCGTTTTCCTGGTGGTCATATCCCTGCTGGGCAGGTCCTTCTTCATCCTGAGCAAGGAGCGGGCCTATTACCATCAGGTCATGCAGGCACCGGCCCCCTATCTCCAGCAGGTGCAGGAGGCTGCGGCGGATCAATTGAACAGCTACGGGATCGTGGATGCTGAAAAAGGCATCTACCGGATCCCCATTGAATCAGCCATGGAGAAACTGGCCACAGAAGCAAAACAGTAGAAAAAAATTTGCCAAGAATCGTTACTAATATTATCCCCTTTTGGCTGTGCACCCTACTCCTGGTGACAGCCTCCTCTAACATCCTGGATGCACAGATCGCGGATTATGCCCCTGAGAGCCTGGGAAGGATTGACGTCATCGAACAACTCGGAGAGTATGTACCGGGGGATATCAGAATGGTCAATGCCGAAGGTGATACTGTTCTTCTCGGTGACTATCTGGAAGGTGACAAACCCATCGTCCTGACCCTGGCCTATTATGAATGCCCCATGCTGTGTACCATGGTGCTGAATGGTTTGTCAGATACGGCCGACAAGCTGGCCTGGCGACCGGGCGAGGAATATCAGATCCTTACCTTGAGCATTGATCCTGACGAGGATGCCGAGCTGGCGGCCGGTAAGGAAAAGGTATATCTGGAAGGCTTCAAAATGGGAGTCGGCGAAGAAGCCTGGCGCTTCCATGTGGCCGACCAGGCCGAGATCACCCGTTTGGCTGAAGCCGTGGGCTTTAAATATTACTATGACGAGGAAGCAGACGAATACGCTCATCCGGCGGTCATCATCTTGTTGACCCGCGAGGGCAAGGTCGCCCGTTATCTCTATGGTTTGAACTATCCTGAGAATGACCTGAAACTGGGTCTCTTGGAGGCTTCAGACGGCAAGATCGGGACAACCATCGACCGCCTGATCCTCTACTGCTACCACTACGATTCGCAGGCCGGCAGCTATTCCATTCAGGCGGCCAATGTCATGCGACTGGGGGGCGCTGCCACCGTACTTATCCTGGGGGTCTTTATCAGTCTGCTGTGGTGGTGGGATCGACAGCATCGCAGGAAGCTGGCCCCCATGCTCAACGAAAAAAGGAATGCAAAGTAAATGGACAGCACCGGTACAATCTTTATGCCGCCTGGAAGTTCTACCATCGCCTCCGAGGTCGATGCGCTCTTCTATTTCATCTTCTGGGTCGGCCTGGTGTTCTTCGTCGGCGTGGTTACGGCAACGCTGTATTTTGTCTTTCGCTTTCGCCGCAGAAAGCAGGAAGCGGAAGGTGTTACGACGGGGGCAACGCATAACACGACCCTGGAGATCGTCTGGACGGTGATCCCCACCATCCTGGTCTTCATCGTCTTCGCTTGGAGTTTCAAGACCTACCTGAAAATGAATATTGCGCCGGGCGAAGCCATCGAGATCAAGGCTACCGGACAAAAGTGGTTCTGGACCTTTGACTATCCAGACGGCCGTAATACGATGAATGAACTGGTGGTCCCGGTTGACCAGCCCGTTGAGATGCTGCTTTCCTCCAAGGATGTGATCCACAGTTTCTATGTCCCCAATTTCCGTGTAAAAATGGATGTATTGCCCAATCGATATACAAGCCTGTGGTTCGAGGCCACCGATGTGGGTACATACGACCTGTTCTGTGCAGAGTACTGCGGGAAAGGTCATTCCGAGATGCTCGCAGTGGTGAAGGTCCTGAGCGAGGATGATTATGCCGAATGGCTGGCCAAAGGCGATGTGGTGGATATGAATATCCCACTGCCGGAGCTCGGGGAGCAGCTCTACACCTCCAAAGCCTGCAACGCCTGTCACAGCCTTGATGGCAGCAAGCTGGTGGGGCCGACATTCAAGGGAGCGTTTGGATCCACGGTGAAGCACACGGACGGCAGCTCCGCCATAACAGATGAGAATTACCTGCGACAGTCCATCATGGATCCCCAGAGCCAGGTCATCGAAGGTTACGCCCCTGTGATGCCTGCCTATCAGGGACTTCTGAAAGATCGAGAGATCGATGGTCTGGTGGCTTACATCAAGTCACTGAAATAAGCAGTGAGGATAGTGAACATGACCAATGTGATGCCTGAAAAAAGTTATCTGAACGATCCAAAGGGATTGAGATCCTGGTTGTTGACCCTGGATCACAAACGGATCGGACTCATGTACCTCTTCGGCGTGATGTTCTTCTTCTTCATCGCCGGTCTCCTGGCGGTATTGATCAGATTGGAACTTCTGACGCCTGGTGGTGATATGGTATCGGCCGACACCTACAACAGGCTGTTTACCCTGCATGGAGCCGTAATGATCTTCCTGTTCATCATTCCCTCCATACCTGCGGCCCTGGGAAACCTCTTCTTACCTGTGATGATAGGAGCCCGGGATGTGGCCTTCCCACGCTTGAATCTCATGAGCTGGTACATCTATGTCCTCGGTTCAATTTTTTCGATCTATGTCATGGTCCGGGGCGGAGTGGATACCGGCTGGACCTTCTACACACCATACAGTTCCAGTACAGATGGCGCAATCATTGCCATGGGCCTTGGGGTATTCATCCTGGGTTTCTCCTCCATCCTTACAGGTGTGAATTTTATTGTCACGGTACATAAGCTGCGGGCACCGGGAATATCATGGTTCAAAATGCCCCTGTTCATCTGGGGACTCTATGCAACGGCCATCATCCAGGTCCTGGCAACCCCGGTACTGGCCATTACCATGGTCATGCTGCTCATGGAGCGCACGCTGGGTATCGGTATCTTTGATCCCGCCATGGGAGGTGACCCGGTCCTGTTCCAGCATTTCTTCTGGTTCTATTCCCATCCGGCGGTCTACATCATGATCCTGCCGGGTATGGGGATCATCAGTGAACTGGTATCGGTGTTCTCACACCGCAAGATATTTGGCTACAAGGCAATCGCTTTCTCGAGCCTGGCCATCGCTTTTATCAGTTTTCTGGTCTGGGGTCACCACATGTTTACCTCAGGTCAGTCCCAGTTCGCAGCCATGGTGTTCTCATTCCTGACCTTCCTTGTAGGGGTTCCCTCGGGTATCAAGGTGTTCAACTGGATCGCCACCATGTACAAGGGCAGGATTGACCTCCGAACGCCTATGCTGTATGTGCTGAGTTTCTTCACCCTCTTCGTCATCGGCGGCCTTACCGGCATATTCCTGGGCGCGCTGTCTGTGGACATTCATCTCCATGACACCTATTTCATCGTGGCGCATTTCCATTATGTGATGATGGGCGGTACGGTGATCGCCTTTCTCGGAGGTATGCATTACTGGTGGCCGAAGATCTGGGGCCGGATGTACAATGAGAAACTGGCCACCATCACGGCCGTGCTGATCTTCATCGGGTTCAATCTGACGTTCCTACCCCAGTTCCTGCTGGGTTCAAAGGGCATGCCCCGGCGCTATTACATGTATGAGAACATGGAGAATACGGCCCTGTTCGAACAGCTCCACGGACTGTCCACCTACGGTTCCTGGGTGATCCTGGTGGCCTTCCTGCTGATGGGCTACTATCTCATCCACGCCATTTTCAAGGGCCGTCCGGCCGGAGCCAATCCCTGGGGCGCGCTGACCCTGGAGTGGCAGACACCGTCTCCAGTTCCGGCACACAATTTCGAAGGAGAGCCGGAGATCACACACGGGCCCTACGACTACGATACTGTGGATGTCCATCCCACATTCCCCAGAGATTAAGGAAAGAATCTGATGATGAGTCACAGCACTGCTCAACCCGCCTACGTCCAGCATCATTTTGTCGATGCCGAACAGCAGCGTGAATCAGCCAAGCTGGGAATGTGGCTGTTCCTGCTCACCGAGGTCCTGACCTTTGGTGGTCTCTTCGCGGCTTACGCCATCTTCAGGGCCTGGTATCCGGAGATGTTCCTCAACGCGCACAAGGCCCTGGATGTGGGCCTGGGAACCTTCAATACCATCGTACTGATCACCAGCTCAGTGACCATTGCCCTGGCGATCCGCAGTCTGCAGGTCGGAAAGATCACCAAAAGCCAATGGTACCTTATCGCAACCCTATTACTGGCGGCGACCTTCCTGGTGGTGAAGTATTTTGAATATTCGCACAAGTTCCATGTCGGCCAGCTTCCAGGTCATTTTTACAGCTATGAAGGGATAGAGGGGACCAATCCACACGTTTTCTTCGGGATCTATTTTGCGATGACAGGTCTGCACGGGCTGCACGTGCTCATCGGTATGGGTCTCATCACCTGGATGCTCATGCGCACGTCCCGAGGGGATTTTTCACCTGAATACTATACACCAGTGGAAATGACCGGTCTGTTCTGGCACCTGGTGGATCTGGTCTGGATCTACCTCTTCCCATTGTTCTATCTCATCGGTTAAGGAGGTCGCAATGTCTGAAAACGCTACTACCGGTCATGTGAGCTCCATGAAGACCTACCTGGGTGTAGGCGCGGCCCTGCTGGTCCTCACTGTAGTCACTGTTGCCGTCTCATTCGTGGACCTGGGTGGTTTCAATGTGGTGGTGGCTTTGCTCATCGCCAGCATCAAGGGTACCCTGGTGGTCCTGTTCTTCATGCATCTGCTGCATGATAACAAACTCTACCTGACGATCTTTATCTCAGCTCTGATCTTCCTCTTCATTCTCATCATTTTCACCATGTTCGATACCATGACAAGGGATGAAATGACACCGTTCGCCACACTGGCGATTGAAAATTTAAGAATGAGCGATTGAAAATTGAGTTAACCACGGACAGGTGGTTTACCCTGCAATTTTCAATCTTCAATTTCCCTTTTTGAATCTGTAGTTTCGGGGGACCATGAACAGTTTCAGACGGTTCGCCATCATCACCACGGCTCTGACCTATTTCCTCATCTTTGTGGGTGGACTGGTACGCGTGTCCGGGGCCGGCCTTGGTTGTCCGGACTGGCCACGTTGTTTCGGGCGCTGGATCCCACCGACGAATCTGGAACAACTGCCCCCGGAATTTGATCCCAGTACATTCAATATCACCCTGGCCTGGATCGAGTACGTCAACCGGCTGGTGGGCGTACTGGTGGGGCTTTTCATCCTGGTACTGGCCTATCGCAGCATCCGCTATCACAGACACCAGCGCAAGATCGTTATCCCCGCTATTGCCGCCCTCATCCTGGTGGCAATCCAGGGTTGGCAGGGCAGTGTGGTGGTGGCCATGGGCCTTGATCCTGACGTGGTGAATATCCATCTGTACACGGCCCTGGTCATCGTGGGGACACTGCTGTATCTCACCCAGCAGAGCTTCTATCTGGATCCGCAGCTGAACGATGAGATCAGTTCTGATTATCACGGGGGCTTTGGCTGGACCCTGTGGTCCATGCTCATTCTGGTGGCCATACAGGTGGTGATAGGCAGCCAGGTACGGGGTGGTTTTGAAGAATTGCGCAAAACCCTGCAATTCGTTCCCAATATTGCCGTTATCAATCTCATGGGGCGCGGATTGCGCATCCACATGTGGCTGGGGATCATCATGGTCATCCTGGCGGGCTTCGAATATTACCAGATCAGATTGCGTGGTACGAACGCATCCAGGCTGATGTCAGCTGTCATGGTCATGGTCTTCGCCTTGCTGGTCATACAGACGGGTATGGGGCTGGCCTTGGTGCGTATTGGCCTGCCGCCAATCGTACAGCTGTTCCACCTGTGGGCGGGCAGCATTCTCCTGGGACTCACCATGATCCAGTTGATCGCGTACAGGTATTCAAGGAGTATTCAGGGTGGAGCTTAATACCATAGCGAAAAGTCTGTTGTGGTCATTGCTGGTGGTGGCTCTGATGGCTGTTGGTGCTCTGATGGTCATCGATCAAGCCGAGGATTCACGACAGAACCTGGTGGTGGTTGGTACCGTTCCCGAATTCAGCTTTGTTGATCAGGACGAGGTGGCGTTCACACAGGCAGACCTGAAGAATAAGATCAGCATCATCGATTTTATTTTCACAAATTGTCAGGGACCCTGTCCACTCATGGCCGAACAGATGATCGGTCTGTACGAATTCTACGAAGATTCAGAACAGGTGCAGTTCGTATCCGTCAGTGTGGATCCGGAACGGGATTCACCCGCTATCCTTAAGGAATATGCCCTTCTGCAGGGGGTAAGTGACAAACGCTGGAAATTTCTGCATGCACCACTGGTGCAAGTTCAGGATCTGCTTGAGAAAGGATTTTACCTAGCGGCGGACAATTTACCCCACGGGCATAGTACCAAGTTCATTCTCGTGGACCAGGATGCCCAGATCCGCGGATATTTTGATTTCGAAGATCCACTCAGCCTGGAGATTCTCAAGCAGAATGTCCAGGACCTGGCCCGGGCTGACGGCTGATCAATTTTTTACCACAGATCAGAAATGATTCACAGGCTGTCGACAGGCTGTTCAGGATAGGATATCCTGAGATGAAGGAAAATGTCACCCTGCTCCGCATGGGAAGAGAGGATCTTCGTGCGGATCCCACCTTTGAACGGAATTGATCCCTGTATCAGTCTGGGTGCGTCCTGCTGCCCGATAAGTGTCGGTGTCAGGGTCAAGTACAGTTCGCCTAGAAGACGAGCTTCCATAAACTGACGGATGATACTGCCCCCGCCTTCCACCATGAGACTGTGGTACCCGTTTTTCACAAGGTACTCCAGCAGTGAATTGAGATCCGCCTCAGGTCCATCTCCCGGAACGGGAACGTGCAGAATGCCCCGGGGATGCGTACCCGGCCAGTGATTTGCCGGGAGCGGGGAAACAATGCCAACCGATAATGCAGGTTCGTGGAACAGATCTGCCTCCCAGTCCAGATCAACCGCTTGGGACATGATGAGATGCAGGGGAAAGTGGGAGCTGTCCGCCGCCTTGTGCCGGACAGGGTAGGTCCGGAAGGTCTCAGCCCCGAACAAAAGCACATCGGCATCATTGCGCAGCTGTTTCAGATGTTCTATATCTGCATCGGAACTGATCCGCGTGTAATTGTCGACGTTCGCCGGACCGATGGATCCATCCAGGCTGCTGGCCAGGCAGGCGAAGACCCGCAAACCGGAACTTTCAGTGAAATCATCAGGTATGCTCACCATGGGAGAATGTAAGGATTAGAAGGGAAGAGGTCCTGTCATTTTCAGCAGTTTTTCGCCCGGTCACCAACAGGGTGACCAATCTGTCATTTAAGGAGCTTTGGTTTTTGGCGGGACGCCAACTACTTTTCGGTTCATGCACAGAATAGTGATCATACTCATTCTTGGTACCCTGCTGGGCTGTGAACTTTTTGAGCCCCGTACAGCGGAACCTCCTGGAAACCAGGTTGATCCATACTCCTTCCAACAGCCCACTACCCCTGAAAAAGTGCTGGAGAATATCTCCAATGCCTTTCCTGCCAGTAAGCAGGACTACTATCTGGATGTGTTGGTGGAAGGACTCGCCGATGAAACGGGATTCGCCTTCGATCCGGATCCAGCAGTTGCCGAGGGGCATGGTGGATTGTTTGACAATTGGGGTTATGTGGAGGAAGCGACTTTCATCACGAACCTGTTCCAGCGCATGAGCGAAAGCGGTATTCAGAATTTCCAGTGGAGCGATCTACAACTGGAAACCATTGGTGACCAGACACAGATCCAGGCGGTATATGCTGCTCAGCTGTCCCTGATCCAATCCCGCGACCCTTTGCCCACCCATCTGGCTGGCCGGGCTTACCTCACTCTCCTGAGAGGCGAAGACCAGTTATACCGGATCCTCACCTGGCAGGACCTTTCCACTGACACGCTGCCCTCCTGGAGCGAGTTGAAGGCCAGCCTGCAATGATCAGATCCACCTTATTCCTGGTTCCCTTTTCATTGTTCATTGTTTCCTGCTGGAATCCCTTTGCGCCTATGGAGGGTGAGCTTGGAGGGACGGAACGCTTGACACTGACAGAGCAGCACAGCCCGGATCAGGTACTGCAGAACTTCAGGTACTCATATATCTATCGGGATTCTCTGGTCTACAGCGCATTGTTCGATACGGGTTTTGTCTTTCTGTATTATGACCCTGAAGCCGGTGGACAGGGAGCATACAACTACTGGGGTCGCGATACGGAGTTGAGGACCACGGGGCGGATGTTCAGAGCCTTCGATCAATTCACACTGGTGTGGAATGCTACCATTTTCCAGGATCCCATCATCCTTGATGACAGTGTTTCAGAAGCCAGCATTACCAAGACCTTCGATCTGTCCATCGACAATCACATCTACCTCACGGGAAATGCCGTTTTCAACTTTGTCAAGGATTCTACTGGGGTCTGGCGGATCAGCCGCTGGCAGGATGAATCGTATATCTAGGCAAGAGAAGACAGGAGGGATATCTGCGTATCCCGGTTTGACATTCCAGCGCCTAACCCCTGTATTCTATCATCGGAATAATTATAATTAGCCGAGCAAATGAGATACTCCTATTACCAACAGAAAGAACGTGAACCCGGAAGCCGGTCAGGAGCCCTGCTGCGCTATCTGTTGTATGTGGTCACGCTTGTCATCATTGGCCTGAGCTTTACCGTCTGGAACCGTCAGCCCAAACTTGATCCCGAAGACCTGGCCCGGGAAGCTTTCTACGAGGGATATTTCACACTCAATACACGCCTGGATCAAACCATCAGTCTGCGTTTTCCATCCCTGAGATTCGTCGAGGGACACATTTCTGATGATGGATTGGCTATTCACCGCTTTGTCATTGAAGATCCTGACCAGGTGCGAGCCAAGGATGTACGCCGGCTTCTGGAGAGTTCCCTGGAAGGATATGGTTTCAATGTCCAGGAGTCCAGGCTGAGCGACGACCGTTGGGAGTATCAGCTGCTGTCTGATTCCACGGTGTGGTCCGTCTACATCTTTGAGGCCGTAGAGGAAGAGATACAGTATGCGACACTGCTGCCGGATGATCTGCGTCTTTCGAGAAAACCGGCGCAGCTGGCCATCGTCATCGATGATTTCGGCTATGCATTGAACGATGTCATCGAGGGATTCGTCCGCCTGCCCCAGATCTATACAGCCGCAGTGATCCCGGGACGGCCATACAGCCGCCAACTGGCCGAGAAGCATAACAACCGTAAACGTGAAACATTGATACACATGCCCATGATCACGGTGAGCAACAGCAGCAGTGAACCAGAGCTGGTCCTGGCGGACTCCATGGACAGCCAGGAGATCCTGCGACGCCTGGATCTTGCCGCTCAGAGCGTACCCTTTGCCAGAGGCATGAACAATCATCAGGGCAGCGGTGCCACCCAGGATCCGGAACTCATGCGCATTGTTGCCGGATTTCTCAATCAGCGGGAAATGTTCCTGCTGGACAGCCGTACTATCGCAGCCTCAGTGGCTGAGACGGTTGCCAGGCAGTCCGGTGTTCAAGCAACGAGAAGAGATGTTTTCCTGGATGAGGTCGATGACCCAGACGCCATTGCCAAAGAGCTGTTCCGTCTGGCCCGCATCGCCCGTGAACGTGGGTCTGCCATCGGTATCGGGCATTGCCGCCGGAACACGCTGGCCACCCTGACGAAGTATTTACCAGCCCTGGAGGAAGCCGGTTTCGAACTGGTCCCGGTCTCCTCGCTGGTCCGAGGATAAAGAACACATTCAACAGAGGTCCTTATGGCACAACTGGAACTGAATCTGGATGCCTTTCTTGATTGTCGTCAATCCCTTCAGTCGCAGGATCTTTCCTTGCCGGGGATTACTACGATCGCCCTGCTCTCCGGGGTGGATGGGCTCGCGATCACTTTTGACAGCAGATCAAAATCCTTTACTGAGCGAGACCTGGAACTGCTGGTGCAGAGTTCGGGGAGTGCGCGCTTCAACCTGCACATCTCACCCCGGGCCGATCTGGTGCAAACCGCCCTGGACATACCCGTCAATCAGGTCACCTTTATTGGAGAGGATCTATTCAAGACCTATGGGGCCGATCTCGACTCTTTCGTTCCCCAGATAAAGGAAGCAGGTAAACTGGTATCATTTCGCGCGGAACCGGAACTGAGCGAGTTGAAGAAGGCCTATCGCCTGCATGCCGATTTTATCGAATTGAATACCTGGTCCTTCACCAACGCACCTTCACCGCCGGCACAGGTCGAAGCCCAGGAGCAACTGGCCCTGCTGGCCAGGACCGCTGAGAAGAACGGTATGGGTGTCGCTCTGAACGGAGGGATCGGATACCAGGAAGCCAATCCCCTGATCAATATCGATTCGGTTGAGAATCTCATCGTCGGACGTGCCATACTGGCCCGTGCTGTATTTGTAGGACTGGAAACCGCTATTCGGGATTTCAAGGGAAACATTCTTTGAGCAGTCTCATCACCAAGGTGATGCGTTCAGGTCACGTGGAAAGCTTTCATGTTGGTTTTGGGATCGTATGTGAGCCCGACGGAAAAATCATTCAACATTTTGGAGAAGAAACATATCCCACCTATGTACGTTCATCGGCCAAACCCCTGCAGGCCGCAGCCGTGATCCGATCCGGGGCGGCTGATCATTTCAAGTTGACGGACGCAGAACTGGCCGTCATCTGCTCCTCCCACAACGCCGAACCTGTTCATGTCCAGAGCATTCGGAGCATTCTCGATAAGATCGAAGTGGATGAAAGCGCCTTTGACTGTGGTGCCCATCCGCCTATAGACCGGGAATCGGCAGCAGGCCTGATCAGGCAGGGAACAGAACCCACAGCGGTCCACAACAATTGTTCAGGCAAGCACAGCGGTATGCTGGCGGTAGCCCAGCATCTGGGTGCAGGCCCGGCAGACTATATCAATCCCGAACACCCAGCTCAAAAACTGATCCATGACATCGTCTGTGAATACACGGACGAAGAGCAGGTCTTCCGGGGGCTTGATGGCTGCAGCGCTCCCGTATTCTTCCTGCCCATACAGAAACTGGCACTGGCATTCGCCCGGATCGCCCAGCAGGACACAGAGGAGAAGAAGCGCATCTTCCGTGTCATGAACGAGAATCCTTACCTGGTGGCTGGCCGCAAGAGATTTGATACGGACCTCATGACACAGTTCCCGGATATTCTGATCTCCAAAGGTGGCGGTGAAGCCATCCTGGGTCTGGGCATCAATACCGGCGACAGGGTGCTGGGTATCGCCCTGAAGGTTCTGGACGGCAATCATCGAGCGGTGGGCCCCATGGCCCTGAAGATCCTGGATGAATGCGGTCTCATGGACGATGACAAATTTGAGAAGCTGAACTGGTTCTGGCATCCGAAGCTCAAGAATCCAGCCGAACGCGTATATGGAAGCTATCAAACCGAATTTGAATAATGAAGGACTGATACATGGCGAAAGGTCGTAGCAGTTGGGATGATTATTTCATGCAGATAGCGTTGGAGGTGGCCACACGTTCCACCTGTGATCGCAAGAATGTGGGTGCCGTGATCGTACGGGACAAGATGATCCTGTCCACCGGGTACAACGGCTCCATTCGCGGTCTGGCACATTGCGATGAAGTGGGCCATGAGATGGAAAATGGCCATTGTGTACGTACTGTCCACGCCGAAGCCAACGCTATTGCCCAGGCCGCCCGCAACGGGGTTGCCATCGATGGTGCTGACATCTATGTCACTGCCAGCCCGTGCTATAATTGTTTTAAACTCATCGCCAACTCGGGCATCCAGCGTGTATTTTATGGTGAGTTTTATCGTGATGATCGAATTCGCATCCATGCCGCCGAAGCCGGGATCGAATTGATCCACCTAGAAGAAGCCGTAGCCTAACCCATGGGGGGTGAGATGCAGCCAAACACAGATTTTCTTATCAAGGACCTGCAGGCGGAGGAACCTGAACATTGCCAGGTGGCGGTAGAACTCCTGTATACCGAATCCATCATGCACTGGCCGGAGTCCTGGCCCACCCTTGATTCCGCCAAGAAGGAACTTCAGGAGTTGTTCGATAAGCAGGCCATCCTCCGCTGTGCGGTAGGCGGGGAGGACAAGTTGATGGGCTGGATCGGAGCAATTCGGCAATATTCGGGCCATACCTGGAAACTGAATCCCCTGGTGATCCACCCGGAATTCCGCATGGAGGGGATCGGCCGGGCCCTGGTATCTGATCTCGAGGAGCAGGTCCTGCTGCGCGGTGGCGAGAATATCTATGTCCATACGGAGGACGAGGATGGCCGCACCTCTCTCGCAAATACCGAATTGTATCCCAATGTTCTGGATAAGCTCAAAGACCTGAAGAATACTGCCGGACATCCTTTTGAATTTTTCCGGGAGGTGGGATTCCAAGTGGTGGGGGTCATTCCGCATGCAAACGGATACGGCAGGCCTGATATCATCATGGCCAAACGCCTGAGAAGGAGATGATGAACCTTAGATCCACCGGCCGATTGATGACGGCTGTGCTGGGTGTACTCATCTTCGCTTGCACCGGAACCCGACCGGTTCATTATTCCAGTATCGAACTCGAGAGCAAGCTGAATGAGCTTATCAAGCACTTCGAGGGAGACGTGGGTATCTATGTACGGCACCTCGTGACTGAAAATGAGGTGGCCATCCGTGCAGATGAGTTATTCCCGACAGCCAGCATGGTCAAGGTACCCATCATGTTGAAGCTCTTTGATCGTTTGGAGAATGCTAACGATGACACCCTGCGGTATCACTCACTGCTCACCTGGCATCCCGATACGGTGAATTACCCAGGTGATGGCGGGATCATGTCTTCCTATGAAACCGGGAATACCATTCCACTGGACAAGATCGTTTCACTGATGATCACCTACAGTGACAATCACGCCAGTCTCTGGTGTCAGAAACTTGCCGGAGGTGGAAAGGCCATCAATCTCTGGTTGCAGGAGAACGGCTTCGATTCCACCCGGGTGAATTCAAGAACCCCGGGCAGACAGGATGATTGGGAGATCTACGGCTGGGGCCAGACAACCCCTCGGGAAATGGCTGAACTGCTAGTGATGATAAGCCAGGACCGTGCTGTGAATCCGGAGGCCAGCCGGGAAATGTACAGGGTTCTCACCAAGATCTATTGGGACGATGAAGCGCTTTCAGCCATTCCAATGACCACCCAGGCCGCCTCAAAACAGGGCGCGGTAAGTGCCTCGCGATCTGAGGTGGTGCTGGTGAATGCACCCCATGGGGATTACGTGTTCTGCGTTATCACAAAGAATCAGCAGGACACCAGTTGGGATGATAACAATCCCGGTTTTGTGCTGCTGCGAGAAGTATCAGAATTGCTCTGGGATTATTTCGAGGGGTGATCCTGCCTGAGCCAGGCATCCCGCAGTGCCATCTGCTCCTCTGAGGCGTTCTCGATCAATTCAAGGCCGGAGATATCGTCCGGCCTGAAGGCCACTGTTACCAGCAGATCCCGCAAAATACCGTTTCGGCTGATGGTCATTTCCACAATATCCCCAGGTTTCCGCTGCTTGTAATAGTCAATCGCAATGTTGGTCACCCTGAATCCATCAATAGCGATGATCTCGTCGCCCACATTCAGCCCGGCCTGCCAGGCCGGCGAAGCTTCCACGATACGGCCAATGGTGATCTTACCGTTGTGATCCCGCAGTCTTGCACCGAGGTAGCTTTCGGAACTGCTGCTGGTGTCCATCATGACGCCGATCTTGTCGAACACTTGTTCGTAGGGCAATTCTGCCACACCGTGAACATAGTTGTTGAAAAATTCTGAGAAGGACCGCCCGGAGACATTCTCGCAGGCATGCTGGAAATCGATGTTGCGGTAACCTTCTCCGCTGAGTCCGAAATCCTCATACATCTTCAGCATGACGGCATCCAGTCCACGTTCGCCCGCGGTGGCTTCCAGAATGAGAATGTCCAGCAGCAAGCCCAGCAGATGGCCTTTATCATAATAAGAGATACTGACGTTGTCGGAGTGTTCATTTCGTCTGTAATATTTGATCCAGGCATCAAAGCTGGCATCGGCCACCGGTTGATGCAGACGACCTGGTTTCCATTGCAGACCGCTGATCTCACGTGTCAAAACCTCGAAGTAGTCGTCACGTCCGGTGATCCCGTTCCGGTAGAGGATCAATTCGTCATAGTAGCTGGTGATGCCTTCTGCTATCCACAGTTCCGAGGTGTAATTTTCCCCATCATAGTCAAAGCTTTCGACGCCCTTTGGAAATAGGCGCTTGATATTCCATGTATGGAAGAATTCATGTGATATAAGGGAAAGGACGCTGTGGTAGCGGCTGGAATCCTCAAAGGCCCAGCGACCCACAAAATTCACTGAACTGTTCTTATGTTCCAGACCGCCCCGACTGCCGCCAGCGTGGAGGATAAAAAGGTAGTGATCATAGGGCAGCCCCTGAAAGATGGCCGCTTCACTTTCAATGATCCGGGTAAAATCCGCCACCAGTGTTGAATCGTCCCAGTTACCGATCCCGGCGATGGCGATCTGGTGCGGTTTCCCCAGGACCTGGAAATCAAGCACCTGCTGGTTCCCCAACTCCAATGGTGAATCCACCAATTCATCATAGTCCCGGGCTGTGAATTC
Source organism: uncultured Lentisphaeria bacterium (assembly GCA_964454335.1). GTDB lineage: Bacteria > Fidelibacterota > UBA8477 > UBA8477 > JABMPR01 > CAYVVT01. The sequence continues at coordinate 334,077 of CAYVVT010000001.1, forward strand.
CCGGTTGCCGGGAACATTGAAGGGTTCCAGGCTGGTGGAAATGGTGGACCATCCTGCCGGTAACTCCACATGCAGTCGATGCTGCAGGCCGAGATTGCGCTGCCAGTACATGAATACGCTGGCACCGTTGACCAGGGCGTGATCCGCATCCAGGAAGCTGGTGCGGACACTGTGTTCGAAAGCGTATACAAGATAGGTAACCACCACCTTGCGTTGCTTTCCAGTGTCGAGTTGCCAGTGATTCTTGTCGATCTTCTGAACCTTTACGGGATTGCCAAGGGCGTCCACGACGCTCAGATCCTGTATGTTGCGTGCAAATTCCCGTACCAGGTAGCTGCCGGGAGTCCAAACGGGCATGCCGATCATCTCTTTGCCCCGGGTTCCCTCCAGGGTCATCTTAACTTTTAGCAGATGGGTATGCGGTTCCGGCATCGACAGCTTGTAATGGATGCTTTTCGCCTGGAGCATGATGAAAGAGCACAGAATGACCAGGATTCGTATTCTCATTTAGATCCTCAAATTAGTGCGACCTAGTATAAGACGCCCATTTGAGAAGGTCAGGGATTAATGTGCATCCAGGATCAGGTCCAGGTGCTGCTCACACTGCGATTTGAAGTCTTGATAGTTGTCTGGCTGGCCCAGGTTCATATAGAACAGCAGCATTCCCAGGACACTGTGGTTCAGTTGCTGCCGGCGGATCTCAATCTGGTCGGCCGGAAATGAGCCCTTCTCGATGCACAGCGACCAATCCTCAGCGCAGAGCCGGTCCAGGAACCCGGTAATCAATTCGATGGCTGGCTTCTTGCGTGCCGGATCACGGGTCTTTTCCAGGAAGAACAGTTCGAAGGTGCCGGGGTACTGGATGAAATACTTGATATAGGCCAGGGTAATGGCCCTGATGCGCTCCAGACCTTGGGCCGTATCCCCGATCTCCTGGTGGATGCTTGTTTCACACTCATCCTGGAAGTCCTGCACGCACTCAAATACCAGGTCCCTGATATCCCTGAAGTAATTATATATGGTGGCGTATGAATAGCCCGCCCGGGCGGCCACATTCCGCACACTGACTCCCTTGATGCCCTCACCGCGGAGTATCTCCTTGGTGGCCTGGATGAAATATTCCCGCATACGTTGTTCCTGGATCTCGTTGGGTACCATGATCACTCCCGATTTAACACTGTTAAGTAAATTAACAGTGTTAATCACGCAAGAACTAAAAAGCCCCACCCGGAGGCGAGGCTTTTGATGGTGAGGGGATTATGCGGAAAACGCTCCTGCAGAGCATTTCCCATTTAAAGATCCAAGGCCACTTACAGCATGGATCCTCATTCACCAAAGTTACTGGCCACGAAGTCCCAGTTGAACAATCTCCAGATCTCTTCAACATACTTGGGGCGGGCGTTGCGGTAATCCACGTAATAGGCATGTTCCCAGACATCCAGGGTTAGCAGGGGTTTCTGTCCGTCTGTCATGGGATTCCCGGCGTTGCTGGTGCTGACAATGGCCAGGGAACCGTCGCCATTCTTCACCAGCCAGGTCCATCCCGAACCGAAATTCTTCACTGCAGCGTCGGAAAAAGCGGCCTTGAATTCGTCGAAAGAACCAAACGCAGCGTTGATGGCATCCGCCAGAGCGCCGGTAGGTGCGCCACCGCCACTTGGTGACAGGCAGTTCCAGTAGAAGGTGTGATTCCAGACCTGAGCTGCGTTGTTGAACAGACCGGCGGAAGATCCCATGATGATCTCTTCCAGGCTGGCATCTTCGAATTCGGTTCCCCCAATCAAATTATTGAGATTGGTGACGTAGGCCTGATGGTGCTTGCCATAGTGGTAGTCCAGCGTTTCTGCTGAAATAACCGGCTCCAGGGCATCCTGGGCGTAGGGCAGAGCAGGCAGTTCATGTTTCATCGTCTATCTCCTTTTAGGCATATATTCATTACAATATTAGTCATCATCGCAAACATAAACAGCGAGAAGCAGTTTGCCAGTGCAAAGTAAGATAGGACATCGGATCACGATAGGGTATCTATCATGGTGCCAGAGATTGGACCGATCAAAAGCCGGCAGCGTCGAAAATGTTCGGGGACTCAGCGAACCAGTAAGTTTGGAACTAATTCTCCCTTCATAATTTGCATTCTCTTGGGCTGCCAATAAATTGCGGCTTTCTAGAAAGGACATTACATGATCGTTCTGAATAAAGTCTTCAGGTTCTGTGCCGCCCATCAGTACCACAATCCAGAATTCTCAGAGGAAGAGAATCTTGCCGCCTTCGGCGAGGATGTGCGGGTACACGGACACAATTACACGCTCACCGTCTCTGTGACTGGAGAGGTGGATCCCGCCACTGGATTCCTCGTGGACCTGGGACACCTGAAGGAGTTGGTGAATGAGCGGGTCATAAAGAGGCTGGACCACTCCATGATCGATCAGGACGTCGACTGGTTTGCATCACGGCAGCCATCTACGGAGAACCTGGTGGTTTGGATCTGGAACCAGATCGCCCCAGACCTGAGGAGTGGATCGCTGCATCGTATTCGACTGGAGGAAACGCCCACCATCTTCACTGACTATTACGGACCGGCCAGTTGATCCTCCTGTTGACGAAGGCGAAGACACATGAGTGAATACATGCACACGGACGATCCTATCCTGGCACAGCGCCGGGAAAGGGTCTTTCTCATCCTGGCCGGGATCTTCCTGGGTACCCTGGCCATGCTCAACATCCTGGGCATCAGCCGCTTCATCAAGCTTTTCACCATCGGATTCGGCAGCTATGGTGAGATCGTCTTCGCCGTGGCTGTGGGGGTGCTGCCATACCCGGCCACCTTCCTCTGCACAGACCTCATAAGCGAACTGTATGGCCGCAAGCGGGCGAATTTTGTCGTCTTCGTTGGATTGCTGCTCAATATCTGGGTCATCTTCATCCTGTGGGTGGGTGGCTTACTGCCGGGTTTCGAAACCCTGGATGCTGCCGGCGACATCGCCAGGGATGCCGCAGGAAGGCTTCCAGTGTATTTCGAAGTAAGGGCGCTCACCTTCGGCGCAGTGACGGCGTCCATGATCGCTTACCTGGCAGCCCAGTTCACCGACGTGTACATGTTCCATTTCTGGAAAGGTCTCACCAAAGGCAGGCACCTCTGGCTGCGTAACAACGGTTCAACCCTCATCAGCCAGCTGGTGGACACCACCGCAGTCATTCTGATCACACACTATTATGCTCACGCCCTGCCGGTGGATTCTGCCAAACCCATCATGACGCAACTCTTGGTATTCATTGGTTCCGGTTATACGTTTAAAGTGGTAGCAGCCCTCATCGACACCGGACCATTCTACCTGGGGGTGCACTACCTGTCTAAATATCTGGACATCAATCCACTCGAGGAACACGAGGTCATCTGACCCATTCTCGAGAAAGGAAGGAATACATAATGATTGATCTGGAAAAACTTGAGAATATCACCCATGAACTGCTCACCGAGATCGGTGAGGATCCGGAACGCGAAGGCCTGGTCCGTACGCCTCATCGCGTGGCCAAGGCCTGGCAATACATCTCCCGGGGTTACAAACAGGATCTTGACGAGGTTCTGAACAACGCCATCTTCAGCGATGAGTGCAGTGAGATGGTGGTGGTACGGGACATTGAATTCTTCAGCATGTGTGAACATCACCTGCTGCCTTTTTTTGGCAAGGCGCACGTCGCCTACATCCCTACGGGAAAGGTTATCGGTCTATCCAAGATCCCCCGGATCCTTGACCTCTATTCACGACGCCTACAGTTGCAGGAGCGGATCACTCATCAGGTCGCCACTGCGCTGAACGATATTCTGGATCCCACCGGTGTCGCGGTGGTGTTGGAAGGACGACATCTCTGTATGCAGATGAGGGGCGTGGAGAAGCAGAATTCTTTTGCCACCACTTCTGCCATGTTGGGTGAATTTCACGACGATCCTGAGACCAGAGGGGAATTCCTGAGCATCATCGGATTAAGGAATATCTGAATACCATGAGCGAATCACTGCGAGAACTGTACGAAAGCCATTTTAAGACTCCGGTCTCGAAGATCGACCCCCTGCCGGCCCATGGCTCAAGCCGTGAGTATTTCCGGCTCGAGGGGGATGGTGGCCGCGTTATCGGTGCCTTGAATGCCGACCAGGCTGAGAATCGGGCCTTCATAGAATTTTCCCGGCACTTCCGGGACCAGGGCTTGAAGGTACCCGACATCTACGCCGTCGATGAAGAGCAGGGCTGTTACCTTGAAGAGGATCTCGGTGATGAAACCCTCTTTGACCTGCTGCAGAAAAAGAGAGAAGCCAGTGAAGATTTCCCCGGAGAGGTCGCAGACATTTATAAGCAGGTGGTGGCCACCCTGCCACAGTTCCAGATCGTGGGTGGCAGGGATCTGGATTATTCCCTCTGTTACCCGCGTCACAGTTTCGACATCCAGTCCATGATGTGGGACCTGAACTATTTCAAATACTATTTCCTCAAGCTGGCCCATGTCCAATTCAATGAGCAGGACCTGGAAGATGACTTCAAGGTGTTCACGGATTTCCTGTTGAAGGCTGACAGCGATCATTTTCTCTACCGTGATTTCCAGTCCCGGAACGTCATGGTACGGGACGGCAGTCCCTGGTTCATCGATTACCAGGGAGGCCGCAAAGGCGCCCTGCAGTACGACATTGCCTCGTTGCTCTTCGATGCCAAGGCTGATCTGCCTTTCGAACTGCGCGAGAAGTGGCTGGAACTCTACCTGGATGCTCTCACCGAGCTCATACCGGTGGAACGCGAAAGTTTCACGAAGCACTATCACGCCTTCGTCTTCATACGCATCATGCAGGCCATGGGTGCCTATGGCTATCGCGGCTTCTATGAACGCAAGACCCATTTCCTGCAGAGTATCCCCTATGCTGTTCGGAATCTGGAATATTTGCTGACCCATGTCGATCTGCCCATCGAGATCCCCACCATGATGGCGGTGTTCAGACAAATCATCCAGTCTTCCGCCCTCCGGGAATTCGGGGAGGCGAAACTGAAGCTGGGTGTTCGCGTAAACAGCTTTTCCTTCAAGAAGGGTGTTCCCGTTGATGAGCGTGGCCATGGAGGAGGCTTTGTCTTCGATTGCCGGTTTCTGCCCAACCCGGGCCGGGATATCCAGTACAAGCACCTGACCGGGAATGATGCAGAAGTAATAGACTATTTCCGTGGAAAATCTGAAATGGACCGTTTTCTCAAACAGACCTATGCCATTATCGACTCGGCAGTGACCAGCTACCAGGAACAGAACTTTACGGACCTCATGATATCTCTGGGTTGCACCGGTGGTCAGCATCGTTCCGTTTATGTTGCGAACAAGATTGCTGCCCATCTCGAGGACACATTCGATATCGAGGTCACGCTGGAACACCGCGAGCTGGAAACCGAATAACCACATGAAAGCCATGGTCTTTGCAGCGGGTCGGGGGACACGGCTGAGGCCGTTCACCGACAAGCACCCCAAATGCCTGGCACCCGTGGGTGAGAAAACCCTCCTGCAACTCTGTCTCGAAAATCTCAGGGCAATTGGGATCGACAGAGTCGTCATCAACCTGCATCATTTCGCAGATCAGGTAATCCAATATCTCAAGCAGAACGGGGATTTTGATCTGTCCATCGAAGTCTCATTAGAGCAGGAGTTACTGGAGACAGGCGGCGGCCTGTACAGCGCTCGGGAGCATTTTACGAACGAATCCATGTTCCTGGCACTGAACAGCGATATCTATACGGACCTGGACCTCTGGCTACTGTTGCAAGCACATGAGGAGAATAATGCACTAGCCACACTGGCTGTGGCTCAACGGGATACAAGCAGGTATCTGCAATTTAATGAAGAGATGACCTTGAGTGGTTGGGAGAACCAGAAGACCGGAGAACAGATCCGTTGGATGGAGGACGATTTTCAGCGTTATGCTTTCAACGGGATCCAGGTGCTATCTCCGCGTGTATTTGACTTCATGGAGAACCGGGGCGCTCATTTCTCAACCATTGCCGTATACCTCGATGCAGCCCGTTCTGGTGAAAGGATCAAGGGCTTCCGGATGGATGACGCGTACTGGATCGATATTGGTGAACAGGAGAAGTTGGAGAAGCTGCAGAAACATCTGAGTTGAATCCGGTCACACTACCCGGGAGCCACAAGCCCCGGAAGGATTACAATACAAGAAACAGGAAGAATGAGTTCATGAATACAAACCAGACCTTCGATGTAGCGATCCTGGGTGGAGGCCCCGGTGGCTATGTGGCCGCTATCAGGGCGGCACAACTCGGTAAGAAGACCGCTGTCGTTGAGATGGCCGAAATGGGTGGCATCTGCCTGAACTGGGGCTGTATCCCGACGAAGGCGCTCTTAAAGAGTGCAGAGGTCATCCGTCTGGTGAAACAGGCAAAGAAGTATGGTGTGAATATCGGCGAACACAGCATCGATTTTCCCGGCATCATCAAACGCTCGAGACAGGTGGCCGGTCAACTTTCCAAGGGCGTGGATTTCCTCATGCGCAAGAATGGGGTTGAGACCATCAACGGTCGCGGTCGATTGGTGGCACCCGATCAGCTCCGGGTTGACACCGGCGAGGACGAGATCTCAGTCTCGGCTCAGTCAATCGTCATTGCCACGGGCGCCCGGCCTCGACCGCTGCCGGGAACGGATTTCGATGGCCAGCTGATCATCTCTTCCAAGGAGGCCATGAATCTGACCGAGGCACCTGAGCGTCTGATCATCGTGGGTGCCGGAGCCATCGGGGTGGAATTCGCTGATTTCTATCAGGCCATCGGTACGCAGGTCACCATCGTCGAGATGTTGCCCCACATACTCCCCATTGAGGACGTGGAGGTCTCCCAGGAGCTGGAAAAATCATTCAAGCGCCGCAAGATTGTGATGCATACAGGCAGCACAGTGGAACAGATCGATGCTGCAGGGAATGAAGTGACGGTGACAGTGAAGGATGGTGAAGGAAAATCAGCCGAGCTCAATGCCGACCGTGTTTTGGTGGCCATCGGGGTCCAGGGCAACACCGAGGAAATTGGTCTGGAGGATATTGGGGTTGAGTTGGAAAAAGGCTGGATCAAGGTGAATCACTACATGCAAACCACAGCGCCTGGTGTGTATGCCATCGGAGATGTGGCTGGGCCACCCTGGCTGGCCCATGTGGCTTCGCACGAGGGTATCACAGCGGTAGAACACCTTGCGGGTTTGAACGTTCATCCCATGCAGTACGACAATATCCCGGGTTGTACATACTGCAGTCCACAGGTGGCTTCCATCGGGATGACCGAGGAAGCGGCTCAGGCAGCCGGGTACGATGTCAAGATCGGTAAATTCCCCTATCGCGGCAGTGGTAAAGCCATGGCGGCAGGCGACACGGAAGGATTTACAAAACTGGTCTACGACAATAAATACGGTGAATTACTTGGTGCCCATATCATTGGTGCTGAGGCCACCGAACTCATCGCTGAGATCGGGATAGCGCGGAAACTGGAGGCTACTCACGAAGCTGTGTTCGATACCATACATGCACATCCAACCCTCTCAGAAATGATCATGGAGGCGTCTGCGCTGGCACTGGATAGAGGGATACATATTTGATAGAAGACAGAAGGTAGAAGACAGGAGACAGAAGGCGGAAGATAAAATCACGGGTATAGCATGAATAAAGAAATTGAACTCCACGAACCGGTACTCATAGGCAGGATGGACGAGCTGCGGGATCGTAAGCCAGCTCATGCCATTGTTTCAAAAACGGACCTTGTGCTTATCAAGCAAGGGGATGACGTATCCGTCATGTACGGTCGCTGCCATCACCGGGGTGCCCTGCTGGCGGATGGCTTCGTCGATGGGGACAATCTCATTTGCGGTCTCCATCACTGGGACTACCGCATCGACACGGGGATCAGCGAGTACAACAATGACGAGGTTTTGCACAAATTCCAGCACCTCATCAAAGGCAAGGATATCTATATCGACCGCTCTGAGATCCTTGCTTTTGAACAGGAACATCCTTCGGCCTTCAAGCCTGAAGAATATCTGGGGAAATATGCCGACACACACCCGGAAGGGACAGAGCCCTATACGGCCTATATCAAGGACCTGGCCCAGAATGGCCTGAAGAACGTGGGTCACCATGGTCCCATGGCGGCCATGGGCGTGGACCGGAGTACCCTGCCTGGCTGGCATGACCTTCAATTCCTGCCGGCCCAGTTGCTGAAACGACCACTTGAGGATCTTCAGCAGGTGAGAACGGAGGTAATCATCGGTCCCAAAGCCAACCGACCCTTGAAACTGAAACTGCCCCTGTTTGTCTCGGACATGTCCTTCGGAGCGCTATCACAGGAGGCGAAGATCTCTCTATCAAGGGGAGCAGAACTGGCTGGAACAGGCATCTGTTCTGGTGAAGGCGGCATGCTGGCTGAGGAACAGGAACATAACAGGCGCTATTTCTACGAGATGGCTTCGGCGCGCTTCGGATTCAACTGGGACAAGCTCACCCGGGTACAGGCTTTTCATTTCAAAGGTGGACAGGGGGCAAAAACAGGTACTGGCGGGCATCTACCCGGACACAAGGTGACCTCAGAGATCGCTGCGGTTAGAGGTCTGAAACCCGGTGAGGATGCCATCAGTCCGGCTGCTTTCGAAGACCTGCGGACTCCTGCGGATTTCATGACCTTTGCCGAAGAGGTCCGGCAGGTCAGCGGCGGCATCCCGGTGGGATTCAAGCTGGCTGCCAGCCATATCGAGGCTGACATGGCCTTCGCTCTGGAAGTAGGGGCCGACTACATCATTCTGGATGGCCGGGGCGGCGGTACGGGTGCGGCACCAACCGTTCTGCGGGACAACATCAATGTTCCAACCATTCCAGCGCTGGCCCGGGCCAGAAAGTTCATGGATGAACAAGGCGTCACCGATGTAACCCTGATCATTACCGGTGGATTACGAATAGCGGATGATTTTGCCAAGGCGCTCATGCTGGGTGCTGATGCCATTGCGGTTTCCAATGCCGCACTACAGGCCATCGGCTGTCTGGGAATGCGGGCCTGCGAGACCAACAATTGTCCGGTGGGCATTGCCACCCAGCGGGAAGATCTGCGTTCGCGCCTCATCGTGGATCAATCTGCGCAACAGTTGTTCAACTTCTTAACGGCCTCCACGGAACTGATCAAGGTCATCGCCCGGGCATGTGGTTACGATGACATCTCCCAGTTCAACCGGAACGATCTGAGCACGTTCAATTTCGATATGCACCGTCTGACCGGTGTTTCTTACGCAGGGGTAAATCCAGTACAATAGAATCAATGCTTAATGATCACCCCGCCCTCCTGATAATACCGGGAAAGCTCCCCTGTGAGGGGAGGTTCTTCTTCCATTTGATACCCCTTGAAAGGGTTGGTCAAGGTCCATCCACCGATTAGTATATGCCACCTTAGACTGAAAGGATAATGCATGACCATAAATGCATCAGTTATAGAACACATTCTGGGCGAAACGGACCATATCCTGAGTGGCTCAAAAACGCGGGAACAGAAGCTGCAGTCCGTCAGCCAGCTGCTGCAGGATCTGGTCCCCCATTATGACTGGGTGGGATTCTATCTGGTCAGTGATTCCGGGAATGAGCTGGAGCTGGGTCCTTATACAGGCGCATCAACCGACCATACCCTGATCCCCTTTGGAAAGGGGATCTGCGGACAGGTGGCTGAAGCAAAACGGACATTCGTGATCCAGGATGTGAATGCCGAGGATAACTATCTTTCCTGCAGTATCGATGTGCAGTCGGAGATCGTGGTACCCATTCTGAAAGAGGACCGGATCGTAGCTGAACTTGATATCGATTCACACACCCTGGCTCCATTCCAGGACCAGGATACAACGCTCCTCGATCAGATCTGCCAACGTCTCGTAAGACTTTTCTAGATCCAATTGTACCCATGAGCATCTTGCAGGTTAAAACACCCGGACAGGTCGCCTACCAGCAGGCCTGGGACCAGCAGCGTGAATTGCATGCGCAGCGACTTGCGGGGGAAATACCTGACACTCTGGTCCTGCTCGAACACCCGCCGGTCTACACTTTCGGCAAGAATGCCGATCAGGCCAATCTCCTGGATCCCCGGGATGCTGAGGTCGTGCAATCCGATCGCGGTGGCGATATTACCTGGCACGGTCCCGGGCAACTCGTGGGCTATCCCATATTCAATCTTGAGGATCACAAAAAAAGTGTCAGCTGGTACATGCGCAACCTGGAAGAAGTCATCATCCAGACCCTGGACCATTTCGAGATCGATGCTCAGCGTATCGACGGGCTTACAGGCGTCTGGGTGGGACATGCAAAGATCTGTGCCCTGGGAGTACGTCTGTCCCGCTGGGTCACCATGCATGGTTTTGCCTTGAATACAGCACCGGACATGTCATATTTCCAGGGCATGATACCCTGTGGTATTCAGGAAAAAGGGGTCACCAGCATGGCCCGGGTCCTGGACCGCCAGTTGAGTGTTGAAGACGTGATCCCCACCATACTGGATGCGTTTAAATCAGTATTTGGCTTCAGGGAAGTCATAAAAGTGTAGTGTATGCAGGAATTTCAGGGATATAGCAAAGAACAGCTGCTGGACATCTTCCGGACCATGTCGCTCTCACGCCGGGCCGATGAGAAAATGCTAACGCTCCTGCGCCAGGGTAAGTCCTTCTTCCATATAGGTGCAGCAGGTCACGAAGGTGCCCAGCTAGCCTGTACTTATGACATGAGGCCGGGTATTGACTGGGCTTATCCCTATTACCGTGATCAGACCTTCGTCATGGGTCTGGGTGTGACGGTGAAGGAATTATTGCTCACCTTCCTGGCAAAGGCGGACGATCCCAGTTCGGCAGGTCGCCAGATGCCCCAGCATTACGGACATGAGAAATGGCGTATCGTCAGTCAATCAAGTCCCACCGGAACCCAGTTTCTGCAGGCCGTGGGTACCGCCCTTGCAGCCAGCAGGGACGATGAAGGTGCCCTGGTCTATGTGAGTTCAGGTGAAGGCACCACCAGCCAGGGTGAATTCCATGAAGCCCTGAACTGGGCCAACCGTGAACAGTTACCCGTCCTTTTCCATATCGAAGACAATGGTTACGCCATTTCAGTACCCAAAGATCAGCAGACCGCCGGTGGATCGGTGTACAAAATGGCCAGTGGATTCGAAGGGCTGGCGCGATTCGAGACGGATGGTACGGACTTCTTTTCGGCAGCAAAGACCTTCCAGGAGGCTATAGGGCATATCCGCAAGGGGAAAGGCCCGGCACTGGTGGTTTCCCAGGTCGTCAGGCTCATGCCGCACTCCTCCTCGGACGATCATCGCAAATACCGCAGTCCGGAAGAGCTTGAAGCCGACCGGCAGCGAGATCCCATCGAGAAATTTCGATTCAGCTGTACGGAAGCCGGCATCATCACCGAATCTGAGTTCGAAGCAGTATGGCAAGAGGTTGTTGAGGAAGTTGACCAGACAGCTGATGAAGCCCTGACCGCAGCGGATCCCGAACGCAGCACAGCCAGCACCCATCTGTTTGCGGAGGGTGGTTCTGCCAGTCAGCCTGCTGCGCCAGCCTCACAGGGTGATGACATTGTCATCGTGGATGCCATCAACCATGCCCTCCATGAAGAAATGGACCGGAACGACAGGATGATCATCTATGGCCAGGATGTCGCCGATGGCAAGGGTGGGGTATTTACAGCCACAAAAGGACTTTCGACAAAATTCGGATCTAGGCGCGTCTTCAATTCACCCCTGGCCGAAGCTTCCATTGTGGGGACAGCCGTAGGTATGGCTGTTGCCGGCTACAAGCCGGTGGTGGAGATCCAGTTCGGTGACTATATATGGACCGCCATGATGCAGATCCGCAATGAAGTGGCTACGATGCGCTATCGCAGTAACAATGTCTATACTGCTGCCATGGTCCTGCGGGTTCCCGTGGGTGGATACATCCATGGCGGCTTGTGCCACAGTCAAAGCATCGAAGGTTTCTTCATGCATCTGCCCGGCCTGCGTATCGTCTATCCATCCAACGCCGCCGATGCAAAGGGTTTACTAAAGGAGGCCTGTTGTTCTGAGGATCCCGTCCTGTTCCTGGAACATAAGGGCATGTATCGACAGGGTTTTGCCAAACGGCCTGAACCGGACGCGGATTATACCCTGCCCTTCGGACATGCCGCAGTGGTCCGGGAGGGATTCCACATGACCATCGTGACCTACGGGATGATGCTGTATAAATCACTGGAAGTAGCCAAGGAGCTTGAGAAGAGCATGGGCGCCAGTATCGAGATCATCGATCTGCGGACCCTGAATCCATTGGACAAGGCCACCATCGGTCGGTCCCTGCAGAAGACCAGCAAGGCGCTGGTGGTCTATGAGGACACGCTAACCGCAGGACCGGGAGCGGAGATCGCTGCCATCATCGCTGATGAATACTTTGAACTGCTGGACGGACCGGTCCTGCGGGTAGCCGCCGCCGACAGTCCGGTTCCCTTCAATGCAGACCTGGAAGAAGAAGTGCTGCCTCAGACTGCCGACATCCTGTCGGCGGCGCAGCGCCTGCTGGCTTATTAGCTGGAGAGGAAACAACCATGATCGTTGATATCGTCATGCCGAAAATGGGGGAATCCTTGACCGAGGGTACTGTCCTGGAGTGGAAGAAGCAGGTAGGGGACATCATTGAGAGGGATGAGATCCTGCTGGAAATTGCCACGGATAAGGTTGACTCCGAGATCCCATCACCTGTTGGCGGCAAGATCGTGGAGATCATCGGAGAGATAAACCAGACCTACGATATCGATACCGTTATTGCCCGCATAGAATCTGATGAAGCGCCTGAAACTAAGGCAGTGGAAAGCAGCCAAGCAGCTTCTGCACCGGCCGCTTCAGCTGCGTCCTCACCATCTCCTTCCCTGGCGCCAGCAGGAACTGCCCTGACAGGCCTGTCTGATGATCGATTCTACTCGCCACTGGTGCGCAAGGTCGCCGAGATCGAAGGGGTAAGTGCCACTGACCTGGAGAAGATCCCTGGAACCGGATTTCGCGGTCGTGTCTCCAAACGGGACATCCTTCATTACCTTGAAGTACGTGGGAGTGGAGGCGCTTCAACACCGAGATCGGGTGGCCTCATCGAAACAGGCCTGGCGGCAAAGGCCGATCCCGAGGCTGTGGAGATCATTGAAATGGATTCCATGCGAAAATCCATCGCCAAACACATGCGTGAAAGCCTGGACACCTCGGCGCATGTCTATACGGTAGCCGAAGTGGACATGACGCCCATCATGGTGTTTCTCATGGAAAAGGGAAAAGGATTTAAGGAAGAAGCGGGGCATTCGCTCACGGTTACACATTGTATCGCCCGAGCGGTACGGGACACCCTTTTGGAATTCCCGCTGGCCAACGCTTCGCTGGACGGGGACAAGATCGTCCGGCACAAGCATGTGAATATCGGGATCGCAGTGGCTGTCGGTGAGGGCCTGGTGGTTCCTCCCATCAGGAACTGTGAAGAGTTGTCCCTTCGTGAGCTGGCTGCGGCCATCAGCAGTACGGTGAAAAAGGCCCGGGATCGGAAGTTGAATTTGGAGGACCTGGAGGGCAGCACCTTTTCCATCACCAATTTCGGCGTCTTCGGAACACTGGCCGGCTACCCGGTGATCAACCAGCCAAATGTGGCCATACTGGGTGTGGGAGCCATCAAGAAGAAACCGGTGGTGGTAGAATCGGACAAGGGTGATGAGATCGTCATTCGCCAGATGGGTATGCTCACCCTGGGTTTTGACCACCGACTTATCGATGGAGCCATGGGTGGGGCTATCCTGGAACAGATCGCAGCCAAGCTGGAAGAATTCGATTTCACGGAACTAGAACTCTAGACTTCAGTTCAATCCCAACGGACAGCCGTATGCCAAAGACAACAAAACCAGACTGGCTCAAGATCAAGCTGAAGACGGGTCCCAATTTTCAGGATCTAAAGGACATCGTAAAGTCCAATCAGCTTCACACCGTGTGTGAGGAAGCCCTGTGTCCCAATATCAGTGAATGCTGGGAACGACGGGCGGCCACAATCATGATCCTGGGTGACATCTGCACGCGGTCTTGTGGATTCTGTGCGGTCAAAACCGGCAAACCAACGGCGGTCGACCTCGATGAACCCCTGCGTACGGCTGCTGCCGTCAAACGGATGGGCCTGCATCACTGTGTGATCACCTCGGTTGACCGTGATGATCTGGACGATGGTGGTGCGCAGATCTGGGCGGAGACCATCAGGGCTATCCACAGGGATGTAGCCGATTGCACGGTTGAGGTACTCACACCGGACTTCAAGGGAAACGCCGAGCATATTCAGATCGTCCTGGATGCTGCTCCAGATATCATGAGCCATAACCTGGAAACTGTAGCCCGTCTGCATCGGCGCATCAGACCCCAGGCCAGGTACGAACGATCACTGGCCGTTCTCGAGCAATCCGTGAGGGCCGGTCTGCAGACCAAGACAGCCATCATGGTGGGTATTGGCGAGACCGACGATGAGGTCTATCGTCTCATGGATGATGTTCGGGAAACCGGTACGCAGATCTTCTCTGCAGGTCAGTACCTGCAGCCTACATCAAAACATGAACCCGTCCAGCGCTATGTGATACCAGAAGCATTCGAAGCTCTCAAGGCCTATGGGCTCCAGATCGGATTTGAATATGTGGAATCCGGTCCGCTGGTGCGCTCTTCCTATCATGCCGATGAACAGGTCATCAAGAATCCCGCTTTCGCAAAACAAGCCAGCTAGATCCCCAAGATATGGACATCCAATACCGCCAGATGCAGGCCAATGACTACCATGCTGTTCACGACCTGTGGGCTGCGACCCCGGGCATCGATCTGACCCGTGCTGACAGTGAACGTGATTACAGTCGCTTCCTGGATCGAAATCCAGGCTTCAGCTATGTGGCATTCGTGAAAGATGAACTCATCGGTGCAGTGCTGTGTGGACATGATGGACGCCGTGGATTTCTGCACCATCTGAGTGTCTCAACCGAGTTTCACCGACAGGGCATCGCTTCGCAGCTGGTGGAGCTCTGCATGGACTCTCTTAAAGCCAGAGGTATCGAAAAATGCCATCTGTTCATCCGCCGGGACAATACCAGCGGTCTTGATTTCTGGACTTCCACAGGCTGGCTGGAGAGAACCACATTGACCATGGCCTCCCGAACCTTGGATGATCTGGAAGGTCCCGAAGATCCAAATTCCTGCTGAACAAGGGGGCCCTGATGCTTGCTGTACAATTCTATGAACACGGCACTCCAGATGTCCTTTCTCTGAATGATGTCCCTGAGTCCCGGCTTCGATCAGATCAGGTCCTCGTGGAGATCAGGGCAGCTGCGCTCAACCATCTCGACCTCTGGATCCGTCGCGGATTACCAGGCCTCAAGATCCCTTTACCGCATATCCCGGGCAGTGACGCTGCCGGAGTCATTCGGGAAGTCGGATCCAACGTATCCGCATGGAAGGCCGGGGACAGAGTGGTGGTTCAACCGGGGACCTTCTGTGGATCATGTCCTGCCTGTCAGGCAGGTGAAGAGAACATGTGCCGCCGCTATGGTATCCTTGGAGAGACCCAACCCGGCGTTCAGCAACAATATCTCGCTCTGGATCAGGTGAACGTTGGTACCATACCGGAACATCTCAGTTTTGCTGCCGCGGCTGCTATTCCACTGGCGGCTTTTACAGCCTGGCAGATGCTTACAAAACGTGCTGCTCTAAAGGCCGGTGAAACACTGCTGGTCATCGGGGCCAGTTCGGGTGTAGGAAGTTTTGCCATACAGATGGGCAAGCATCTCGGCGCTCGGATCATTGCTACTGCAGGCAGTGAATCCAAGCGTGATCATGCCCTGGCTCTTGGTGCGGATGCGGTTCTGAACCAGCATCAGACCGGTTTTTCCAGGGAGGTCAGGAATATGACCTCCGGCGAAGGTGCTGACGTCATTTTCGAGCATGTGGGCACCGCTGTGTGGGATGATTGCGTCAAAGCTCTGGCCTGGGGTGGAAGGCTGGTGACCTGTGGTGCAACCACAGGTGTGAAGGCGAGTGTCAATCTCCGCCATCTTTTCTATAAACGCCAGTCCATCCTGGGATCGACAATGGGTTCCCTGGATGATTTCAATTCTGTCATGACCCTGGCTCAGGAAAAGATCATCACTCCGGTAATTGATCGGGTGTTCTCCTTTGGAGGGGTTCGGGACGCTCATCGCCATCTTGAGGAACAGCACGGCTTTGGCAAGGTGATCCTGGAAGGTTGGGATTGACCGTGGTCCGCGGTTGGATTGGGATCCTGTGGGGACTCGGTGGGATCTTCTGGTTGCTCATCGCCGCCATCTATCGCCTTGGCCAGTTAGCCATAGATTCTACAAGCTATGAATGGCTATGGATCCATTGGACCATAATGGTACTCAACACCCTGTTCATGCTTTATTCAGAAGGGTACAAGGGATTTCAACTGAAATTCTCTCCCAGAGTGGCCGCACGTGCCAGATACCTGCTGACTAACCCGGATCTCATCCATGTATTGCTTGCGCCACTGTTCCTCATGGGCTTCATCTATTCGACACCGCGACGGAAGGTCACGTCCGGTCTGCTGGTAATGGCCATTATCATCTTCATCATCATCATCAGATCACTGCCCCAGCCCTGGCGGGGGGTCTTTGATGTTGGTGTCGTGGCAGGCCTGAGTTATGGGACAATTACCCTCGTTCTCTATCTGATAAAGGTGGTCAGACAGCCTGATTTTCAGGCATCTCCAGAATTTCCCGATACTTAGGCATCCCGTTTGCGGTTGCATTTTTTGGTTCAGCTTGTAAGCTATCTCTATCCATAGCAGGATAATCATTTCACTTAAGGGGGGCTCATACCGGTAGTAGCTGGATCGCTCTGCTCCACTGTCGCCGTTTAGTCCTGAGTTGAGGAGGTAGACATGAACTTTCCGTGGACCATGTTTCTCGACCTGGGGGTGATCTCCGGGGCATTGCTTCTGGCGACCTTCATACGCGCCAGGGTGATCTTTTTTCAGAAATACCTGATACCCAACGCTCTCACTGCAGGATTCATTCTGCTCCTGTTCTATAATTATGTTGCAGAACACGTGGGAATGTCGTCAGCTGCACTGCCAGGTATGGCATATCATTTACTGGCCATCTCATTTATCGCCATGAGCTTGCGAAAACCGGAATACAAAAAGGAAAAAGGCGATCCTGGTGTTTTTGCCACTTCAGTATCCATCATCTCACAATATTCGCTGCAGGCCATTCTTGGATTGGGGATCACATTCATATTCATCAAGACGATTTTTCCGGATCTGTTCCCGGCCATTGGATTCTTTCTGCCCATTGGTTTCGCACTGGGACCGGGCCAGGCTGTGGGAATTGGTGAGAACTGGCAGACCATGGGCTTTGAAGGTGCACCAAGCGTCGGCTTGACCTTCGCTGCCATCGGTTTTCTGTGGGCCTGCTTCGGTGGCGTGATCATGATCAATATCGGGATCCGAAAGGGTTGGCTCGAACAGGAGCTGATCGACACTCTTCAGCAGCGCGGCTGGCGGTCAGGTCTGAAGAAAAGGGGTTCAGAATTAAGGGCAGGATTCTTCCTGACCACTGAGTCCGAGACCATCGACAGTATGACCTACAATCTGGGTGTGGTCCTGGTGATCTATCTGGGTGCCTTCCTGCTCCTGAAGTTCCTGGGATTCCTGCTGAGTTTTGCCGGTCAATCCGGAAAGGAACTCGCTGTAAATCTCTGGGCCATCCATTTTGTCTTTGCCGCCATGCTGGCGCTGGTGGCCAAGCAGTTCATGAATGCCACCAAGGTCGATCATACGCTGGATAACGGCGCCCTGACACGCATCGCCGGCAGCAGCGTCGATCTGATGGTATCGGCTGCCATCGGTGCCATCTCCCTTACTGTTGTGGCTGCCTACTGGCTACCGATCCTCACCATATGTACACTGGGTGGGCTCATGGTTTGGACAATGGTACCCTGGCTGGCTTCCCGGATATTCAAGACCTTCCGCTTCTATCGGGCTCTGATCATCTACGGCGCATGTACGGGTACCATGCCTACGGGTCTGGCTTTACTGAGGGTCCTCGATCCCGACTTCAAGACACCTGTAGCTACAGATTATATGTATTCCTCGGCGCTGACCTTCTTCATTGTGATCCCCTTCATCCTGGGGATCAATCTGCCGGCCAAGGCAGCGGTTGAGAATGACTTCCTGTACTTCTGGTTGGGTATGGCGCTGGCTGGCGGCTACCTGCTGTTTGCGCTCATCTCGCTCATTGTCATTGGAAAGAAGCGAGGCTTCAAGAGGCCAGGCAGGATCTGGCTTCCTGAGGAGGATGTCTAGGGCTGGTAATTGGCTGGGATGATATCCAGGGTAGCCTGAAAGCCGATCCCGAGTGAAAAATAAAGCGATCCTGGATCCTGATCACCCTGGTGTATCCCGATCATCGGGGTAAGGGCAGAATTCGCATCATCTAGTTCAATCCGTCGGGCCAGATGCACATCGAGGGTCTTGAACACCAGCTCGGGATGTGCGATGTAATTATACTGCAGAACGCTGAACAGCCTGTCACCACCCATCACTACGGCTGGATGAAATCCAACGTAACTGAGGGACTGGTAACTGTTGGCCCAGTAGGAGATCGCCAGACCCAGTGATAACGGCAATGGCTTGCGGATAAGTTCATATTTCGCATCCGCCAGGATGATACCACGCCTCCAGGGAAGCCCCACGAATTTCACCCCCATTTCTGTACGTGGTGCTATTCCCGCGCGGAAATAGACGGAAAAATCAGAAACAAAGCTATCCCGGCGATCTTCCTCGTCGATGTTTGGATCCATGGCATTACTGATGATACCGACACCGACACCGGTCTGGCTATCACCAGGTCCAAGTACAGCGGCTGACTGGTAGAGTGCGAAGGGGTAGCAACTCACCAGCATCAATACCATGAGTAGCCCGACCGGGAATGAAACGACAGATTTATTTTTCACGGAACCCCCCTTTTCTAATGATCAATGTTAGCTCCCTGAATGAATTGTCCAAACCCTTGTCCGGGAATTGGATGGACTACGGTGGGTATAAACTTTGGAGAGAATCATCAAACAAGGTAGAACAAGCGATTCTTAATCATTGATGATCATGCGGATGTCCGCAAGCTTCTGGAATCGCGACCCAAAATGTGAACCCGGGATCAACGGTTGATCGTGATGATATCCCGTATTTGGAATTCAACATTCTAGCCTTTGGCCTGGTCATTCCAATAACCAAATACCGGTTCATACAGCGAACCTTCTAGGTCTTCCACATGCTGATGGAGCAGAACCTGTGCATCGGAGATGGCCTGGTTATAGATGCTTGGACCGATCTCCTCCAAACAGAAATCCAGGATCAGTTTGGCCTTCAGATCGCCGATCTCGTCTTCCATGTTCTCAGCGAAATAGCGCTTGATGGAAGTGAGAACCAGCTCTTCGATTTCCTTCTTCAGTTCAATTGTCATGTGGGCTCCAGTGCGGATGTTCAACGAATCTTTGCATCAGGGCTTCCTTCCGGTGCGCAGGTAGCCAGGAACAGCGGATACCGTTCAGGATCAACTCCTGGATCTCACCGGTGGTAAAACCCAGTTCCTTCTCCAGGACGCTGTATTCTGCCGCCAGGCTGTTCCCGAACATGCTGGGGTCGTCGCTGTTTACCGTCACCGGAATACCCAGATCGAAGAACTGCCTGATGGGATGCTGGGAGATACTGTCCACAACGCCGGTGCGCAGGTTTGACAGGGGACACATCTCCAGGATGGTCTGCTGTTCTGCAAGGAAATCGACCAGTGCGGCATCCTCCGTGGCGCGTGTCCCATGACCAACACGATCGACCCTGAGATCCCTGATGGCCGACCAGACGCTTTCAGGGCCGTCAGCCTCACCAGCGTGGGCAGAGGTTCTGAGATCCAGCTCTCGTGCGCGTTCGTATACGGGCTTGAAGGGCAGTGGATGAAATTCATTCTCAGAACCCCCGATTCCAATGCCGATGACTCCCAGTTCGCGGACTTCGGCTACCTGTTCCAGCGTCCTGGCTGCCAGCTCGGCACCAAAATCCCGCACCAGATCCGGTACCAGCATGATCTCCACCCCCGTGATCTTCGAAAGTCCAGAACGGACCGCTTCGGTCAGTCTGCCGGGTTCCAGCCCACGGTCAAAGAAATCAGGCGGGGAGTAGAACATCTCAGCATACAGGATATTCTGATCCCGAAAGGATGCAGCCACGGCTTCAGCGATGAAGGCAAAGTCCTCGTATTCACGGAGGAACTGGTTCTTCCATAACCAGGTCTGGATGAAATGCGGAAAGTCCCGGTACTTGAACTTCGCTTTGAGGGCGTCCAGATCGCTGAGACTCGCGTCACCGTATTTCCGGGTGAGCTCCCACAAAGCCTCATGGGGGATCGAGCCCTCCATATGCACATGGAGTTCCGTTTTAGGTACGCGTTGGTACCACAATGGTGTCGGTTGCGTACTCAAGTGCTATAACCAGCCCAGGATCAACCCGAAGATGAGAATGGCGAGGATGTCAACCGTATAGATCGCCCCCACGGTAATGATCTTGTTACGCATGCTGCGCATATCGAAAACCAGGAAGGAGACCACAAAGAAATGCAGATAGCCAAAAAGGAAGATCAGCCAGGGAGCTCTGGCGCTCCACCACGCATAATCCCAGGTCAAAGCGTCCACGGCATTCAGCAGTACCTCCACAAAGACACAGAAAGCCGCCCAGCCGGCAGCGAAAGCCCAGCGGTTGGGCAGTCCCAGGATCTTCAGATTCCTGTCCGCCGGCAGGGTTTTGACGAACACAATTCCGGCAATAGCAAACATGAAGCTGATCTCGATGTTCAATCCAATGAGGATCACAAAGGCACTGTCACCGGGTGTTCCCCACACAGGGGCATAATTCGTGAAATGGAAGACCAGCGAATTCCAGATCTCATTGAACCAGTCCATACCCCAGAATGCCAATCCGGCCAGAATGGCATTCCAGTTCCTGCGTTCCACCTCCACGGCATACACGTATACCACCAGGGCGAACAACGGTATCACATACCATTGGAAATTACTGCCGTCCCGGAGGAGGCGACTCGCTTCAATTGCAAATTCGGTAGGCATCCGTTTCCCCTCTATTTCATCTTTCTGATCCTGACCTCGCCTTCAAAACCATTCTCCAGTAGTGAGACCAATTTCTGTGTGTCCGTGTCGCCGAAATGGTAGGGATACAAGATCTTGGGATCAACCATCCTGGCAGCGTCGGCGGCCATTGCGGGTGTCATAGTGTATGGCACGTTCATGGGGATGAAGGCCACCTCGATATCTTCGAGTTCGGCCATCTCCGGAATGTTTTCAGTATCTCCGGCGATGTACACGCGAAGATCGGCAAAGGTGACAACATAACCGTTTCCATCGCCTTTGGGATGGTATTGCTTTTCCAGGTTATAGGCCGGTACCGCCTCGATCGTCAGTCCGAGTTCTTCAGTGGTTTCGCCATTTTCCAGGACGATCCCATCACGGTCGCCCTTCCTGGAACAGATCTCTGTCCATATGAGAACAGATTGATCGCTGAGAACCTTGTCCAGTGCCGCCTTGTCTGCATGGTCAGCATGGTGATGGGTAACCAGTACAAGGTCTGCACTGGGCAGCCGGTCGTAATCGGCAATCCTGGTCCAGGGATCTACATGGATAACGAGATCATTGTATTCGAACATGAGGGTGCCATGCCCGATGAAGGTGATCACCAGGTCACCCTCGGCAGTCGTCAGGGTGTCTTTCTCAAACTGGGCCTGAACGGTCACGCACAGGATCAGGCTTACAAGCAGCATTTTGATGGTCTGCATGATTGACTCCTTGTTTCAAATCCGGGTCCGGGATCACCGCACAAGTATCAGAATCACCTGCTGCTTTTCAACCGTTGGGTGACGCGAACCAGACAGGGTGATCGGTAAGAATTTAAGTCATTCCTGTTAACAGTCACGACAATGCGGTGATTCGGGGCCAACCGGGAACGAAACCGACCAACCAACAGGCAATGGATTCCCCGACATTCCAGGCAGAGTGGTCTGTGCCGGTGAGCATCAATCATTCAAACCTCCAGGTCCAGGCGGGAGACAGCGTTTGATAGCGCCCAGCAATGGCTCTCATGCGTCAGACGTTCCAGGGCTTGATCAGGTGATAACCAGTATAGGATATGATCAGCTTCCGTTGGTTCGGTATAGCTGACGATATCCGCATTAAAAAATGTACTTCTCTTAAGTCGATAGCCCTTCGTGGCGGAATGAACGAACTGGTCCGCCTGGCCAAGACTTGTCCCGAGACGGCCAACGATGCCGCATTCTTCCTCCAATTCCCTTAGAGCCGCCGCCTCTGCGGTCTCACCCTCATCCAGGCCACCACCAGGCAGGAACACACCCTCCGGTGATTCCACGATTGCCACCTGCCCATCCTTGTTCAGCAATACGACGTAGGCACTTGGGCGCAGCAGATACTCCTGACCCCTGACCTGAGAGCCAAATTGTGGAAATTCAGTTGCCGGCATCATCCTGCTCAAGACGTTTTCCAAAGCTGAGGACGTCATCCTGCAGGTACCCGATCCGTCTATAGAACGCGATAGCCTCTTTATTGCTACCACGGATCTGCAGATTGATCTTGGGGCAGCCAGCCTTGATGAGTAGCTGCTCAGCCGCAGCCATGATATCCCGGCCCAGACCTTCGTGGCGATGTTCAGGCGCCACCGCCAGGTAATTGACCCAGCCGCGGTGACCATCATATCCGGCCATGACACTGGCGACGATCTTCCGGTCCCGGATCCCCACCAGGAACATTTCCCCCTGCTGTCTCGATTTTCGCTGAATGTCCTTTGAGGGATCATTCCAGGGACGCAGGAGGTCACAGCGGTTCCAGAGATCAATGAGCTCTGCTTCGTCAGCAGCCCTGAAAGCCCGGATCTTCATCGCAGAGATTTACGCAGGACCATCTCGTCCTCGTCTTCCCAGTAATGTTCAAATCCAGCGGATACGTATAGTGAGAGCGGACCGAAATGGTTTTCCTTTTCTCCTTCGGCATCCCGAATGGGATAGGCCTCCGCAATGGTGAAACCCTGCTTCCTGAAGCCATCGCAGGCGGCATCCAACAGTGCCCGGGCAACTCCTTTCCTACGGAAATCCCGAGCAATAATGAAACAGACGATGGATCCGATGTGCTTCTCTTCAGGTTCAGTATAATCCGGCAGCGTGGTCATGTTCACCCGGGGCCCGGCGTTGCACCAGCCAATGACCTTATCAGCTGAATAGGCCAGATAGCCCTGCATCCCCCCGGTGTTGATCAGATCACAGGCTGCCACGCGATTGGCTTCTGCCGTTCGTTCTTTCCAGACCATCTCCTCATGGGGAAAATGGTTGAAATAGCAATAACAGAAGGACCACTGCGGATTGTCCGCAAAAGCTTCTCCCTCAAAGAAACCCAGAAAATCGTTCAGCAGGTGGGGAGACAGAGTCCTGATGGTGAGATTCTCTACTGTATCCATCGTGGGTCCCCTTCCAGAAAGCCCCTGTTGGTTTCTCAATCCAGGTTGCTTACCCAGACATCGGTGAATTGATACTCCAAATTCGAAGACGTGGACTGACCGGCAAAAGATGACTCCACCTGCAGAGTGATCTTCTCCGGGAATAGAAAGCCGGTAGGATCGGGATATTCAAGATCCACTACCATCTGAGTGTGCAGCTCACTTCGATCCATGGAGACCTCCACGTGTTTCATCAGGAGCCGGGAGTGGATGGGAATGTACTCAGTACGGGCCACGACTTGATTCCCGGGTGAGTTCTGGGTACCGATCATCACGTTCCCGATATATTTATTCGTATAGGAAAGATTGTCGTGATCATAGGCCACCACGAGCGTATCGCCATGATGGCTGGTGACCAGGTTGCGGTACTCGTCCGGATCAGGTCTTAGAAGAGACTCCAGGAAGGATCTCAGGATCTCGACACTACCGCTGATGGTTTGCTGAAAACCATTCTCCATCTGGTTGATCCCATTCCGGACCAACTGCAGATCGTCAACTTTTGCACTGTCTGTGATGGTGATCTTCAGGCTTGGCTGAACGAATTCAAATCCGACACCTGCCTGATAATGAACTGCGAAGGTGTCCAGATCGGTGCTTACGGCGAGGCTGGCCAGATAGGGTGTCAACGGTTGCAGCGCCATATCCAGGATCTGGTCCAGTGTCACGGAATGTATCGAAGCGCTGAGAGAGCTTATGTTCTGGTCATCCAGATAATAATAGTCATCCAGGATCTCGGGAAATGTGTGACGGTCCCGTTGCTCGCATGCTGTCAGGAGGATTACCAGTACCAGACAAGATTTGATTGAGGCTGAATGCAAGGATCGCCTGCTTTCCATGTTTTGTGATCAGGTTTCCAGCTCTACAAGATCCAGATAGAGATCCAGGGATTCGGGATTGGCCAGCGCAGAGCGATTGCTGACATTCTCGCCATGAATGATCTTCTTCACGGCGATCTCCACCTTCTTACCATTGATTGTGTAGGGCACATCGGCAGTTTCCATGATCTTGGCCGGTACATGCCGGGGGCTGCAACTGCTCCTGATGGCCGTACGGATCGCGTTGATCAAGGCATCATCCAGGTTTTCTTCCGGGTTCAGCTTGACGAAGAGAATGACACGCTCGTCGTCTTCCCACTTCTGACCCACCACCAGGCTGTCTGCGACCTGAGGCAGATTCTCCACCACGCTGTAGATCTCGGAAGTTCCGATACGAACCCCCCCGGGATTAAGGGTGGCGTCTGAACGGCCATACATGGTGACGCCGCCATGTTCGCTGAGCACGATGTAATCACCATGTCGCCACACACCGGGATAATCGGCAAAATAAGCATCGAAATACTTCTGCCCGTCGGGATCATTCCAGAAGTAGATGGGCATGGAAGGAAAAGCCCGGGTACAGACCAGTTCCCCCTGGGTATCTGTCACAGGCCGACCGTCATCGTCGAATGCTTCAACCGCCATACCCAGCCCCCGACATTGCAGCTCACCGCGATAGACCGGGAGCGTGGGATTCGCCAACGCAAAGCAGGATATCAGGTCCGTACCACCGGCGATGGAGCCCAGCAGTACATCTTCCTTGATATCCCGATAGACGAACTCAAAGCTCTCGTTCGACAGGGGTGAACCCGTACTCAGGATGGCCCGCAGTCTGGTCAGATGATGCGATTCCCGGGGTTTCGCACCAAAGTTCTCAAGGGCATCCAGGTATTTCGCGCTGGTGCCGAATACGCTGATCCCAAGCTCGTCAGTCATATTCCAGAGAGCCTTTGCATCGGGATAGAAGGGATTCCCATCATAGAGAACCACAGTAGCACCCGCGGCGAAACTGCTTACCAGCCAGTTCCACATCATCCAGCCACAGGTGGTGAAATAGAAAATAGTGTCATCCTGGGACAGATCTCCATGCAGCCTTAGTTCCTTCAGATGCTGGATCAGGGTTCCCCCGGCTGAATGGACGATGGATTTGGGAAGACCGGTGGTTCCCGATGAATACATGATATACAGTGGGTGGGCAAAGGGGAGCTGAGCAAAGGTCAATTCATCGGGATCGACTGCGGTGAATTCTTCCCAGGCGACAGCATTCGGCACAGCGCTGAGGTCCGCCACCTGGGTATAATTGGTAACCACGACCTTTTCGACACTAGTCAACTCGCTGAGGATCCCCTTGAGCTTTTCCAGCGAATCGAAGCGTTTTCCACCATAAAAATATCCATCCGCCGCAAAGATGACCTTGGGTTCGATCTGAGTGAATCGATCCAGAACCCCCTTGATGCCGAAATCAGGCGAGGAGGAAGACCAGATCGCGCCGATGCTAACCGCTGCTAGCATGGCGATGATGGTCTCGGGCATGTTGGGCATGAAGGCGGCCACACGGTCACCTTCCACCACCCCGGATTCACGCAGGGCATGGGCCACTTTCTCCACCTGGAAATAGAGCTCACGATAGCTGAGTTGACGCCGGATCTGATCCTCGCCCCAGAAATGGATGGCTACGCGGTCATCGCGATATCGGAGCATGTTTTCGGCGTAGTTCAGCTCTGCGCCCTCGAACCATCTGGCCCCAGGCATCCGAGTGACATCGTCCACTATACTGACATGCGGTTTTGAATACTGGATATCCGTGAATTCCGATATGGATTCCCAGTTCTCGGCGATGTTGGCGACAGACCATTCATAAAGATCGTGATAGTCAGTCAGATCAAGGTTGTAGCGATTGTTCACGAACTCACGAAAGGCATACATCTGGGATGCTGCAACCCGGTCAGGCGCCGGTTTCCATAAGAGTGGAGCGGTCATGGTCTGGCCTCGACTTTTGTTGAACATTGAGATAGAAATTAAATGAATTGGGGTGAAGGAATAGGGAAAAGGTCGATCCTGAGATCCTGGAACACCATCACAACTGATTCAGCGGATGAAAGCGCTCAGCTCAGCCTCTTTCAACGTTTTTCCGCTCCATGGCAAAGCGCTTGCCGAGAGTAGTGTATTCCAACCCGGCCAGCCTACCCACCGGATCCAGCTTGCCGGTATCGATACGGCCGTCCTCGATCAAATCGTCTGCGATGTGGAAAAGCAACACCTCACCCATGACGAAGAATCCGCCTCCGGCTCCCTGGACGCCAACCTCGATGATCTGATGCAGCTTGCACTCAAGATTGATGGGCGATTCCTTCACCCGGGGCGGCCGGATGATCTCTGAGGGGACCGGGGTCAGTCCCACTTCCGCGAACTCATCTACCTCCGGTGGATAGGCCGTGGCCGATGCGTTCATTGGCTTTACGATATCCATGGTGACCACGTTCACGACGAATTCTCCAGTGGACTCGATATTTGCCAGGGTGTCCTTCTTGCCACCATCCGGACCTTTCCGGGCAGGAGAGAATCCAATGGTAGGAGGTCTTGAGGATATGGCAGTGAAAAAGGAAAAGGGCGCCAGGTTCGTAATTCCATCTGATGAGACTGTGGAGACGAAAGCGATCGGTCTCGGTAGAATACTGCCGATGAGGAGTTTGTAGGTTTCCTTGACCGTCTGTTGAGAAGGATCGATGATCATGATTTGGTCTCCAATTTCCCCAAGCTTAAGCTTGGAGTAAAAGCACTATTAGCATGGATCATTTCTATTTCACCCAGCTCTCGGGATACTCCGGATCATCGATCTCATCTGCTGCCCGAGCAACTGTCAGTGGCTTGAAAGTGTCCACCATGACTGCCAATTCATTGGTCTCCCGCTCACCGATGGAAGCCTCATAGCGTCCCGGCTGTGGTCCATGGGGCAGACCCATGGGATGATAGGTGATGGATCCCGGGCTAATACCTTTGCGGCTCATGAAATTGCCCAATGAATAGAACAGGATCTCGTCACTATCCACGTTGCTGTGGGCGTAGGGCGCCGGTATGGCATGCTCATGGAAATCATACAGACGGGGAACGAAGGAACAGACCACCAGGCCAGGCGCCTGGAAAGTCTGATGCACCGGTGGCGGTTGATGGACCTTGCCTACGATGGGCATGAAATCGTTGATGTTCAGGATCCAGGGATAATAGTAGCCATCCCAGCCCACGATGTCGAAGGGGTGGTGGGCGTAGACATAACTCTGTAGTCTTTCCCCGAGTTTCACCAGCACCTCGAACTCACCTTCGATGTCGATCGCTTTCATGAACTCCGGTGTACGTATATCGCGCTCGCTGAAGGGCGCATGTTCCAGCAGCTGGCCATGCCGGTTTCGATAGCGGTTCGGTGTTTCAAGTGGGCCACTGGTTTCAGTGATAAAGAAGAAGGTGTCGTCTGTGTTTACAGCCAACTGATAGATCACACCCCGGGGGATGACGATATAATCGCCTGGTTTGTAGGTCATGGATCCAAAATTACTGTGGATCAATCCCTCGCCGCTCTGGACATAGATCAGCTCATCCGCCTGAGCATTCCGGTAGAACCATTCAGGTAGGCCTTTGTCCGGCTTACAGACCGACAGGACCACATCGGTGTTATAGCACAGGACCTTACGGCCATACAACCAGTCTGCAGCAGGGTCGATGTCTGCACCGTGCCAGTGCCGCGGTCGATGCCTGGTATCCTTGCTGACACCACATGCCAGGTTCTCAGGATCTTTCACCTGGGTCACTCGTGTAGGTGGTCGCAAATGGTACGCGTTGGAGTAGACGTCTGAGAAGCCCTCCCGGCTGATGAGCTCCTCGTAGCGCAATTCCCCATCGTCACCACGCAGCTGGATGTGACGTTTTTTGGGGAGGTGTCCTTTTCTCAGATAGAATGGCATACAGTACTCACCGTCAATTTGATCCGGACACTATTCGATTCACAAGAGTTCCCATTCCCTGGATCTCCAATTCGACGCGGTCACCCACCTGCAGCCAGCCGCCGGCCTTCTCCGGTCCCAATTCGAGAATACAGCCGGTTCCCACGGTACCCGAACCAAGAATATCTCCAGGCTTCAGATCGACACCCTGAGAAGCACGCATGATCATTTCGCTGAAGCTGAAGTGGATATCTTTCCAGTTCCCCCGGGAAAGTTCCTGGCCGTTGCGCTTGGCTATCATCTCCACATTATGGCCTTTGCCCACCGCCAGGTTGTCGAATTCATCAGCTGTGACCAGATAGGGACCCAGGGAGGTACCAAAGTCCTTACCCTTGGCAGGGCCCAGGCCGACCTTCATCTCCTGGCGTTGCACATCCCGGGCGGACCAGTCGTTCATGATGGTGTATCCAGCGATCCTGCTTTTTGCAGCATCGGCCCCCAGGTTGCGACCACTCTGACCGATCACGCAGCCAATCTCCAGCTCGAAATCCAGTTCCTGCGTGTAGGGAGGAGCCACTAACTCCCATTGATGCCCCAGCAAAGCTGTGGGATTCGTGAAGTAGAAAACCGGAATATCATACCATTCGGGGATCATATCGAGCTTGCGCCGGGCCCGGGCTTTGCGCACATGCTCTTCAAATGCGTAGAAATCCCTGATTGTCAAGGGATCGGGGACCGGTGGAAAGTAAATAATCTCACTCTCCGGCAAGGCTACGGGTCGATCGCCAGCCTTGATAAGATCCAGCTCAAGGCTGCTCATGGCCTGTTGCAGTTCCTGGAGCAGGGTAGATTGTTCATTCCATTTTGCCAGGGCCAGACGCATGCTGGTGGCCACAACCAGGAATTGGGCGGCATCGCGATTGTCCTTCATCCAGAGCGCCGCACGCATGACATCCACAGCATAGCCTCTCAACTGAAAGGCCAGGCGCGGCTCCATTCTACGATCCAGTGAATACGAAAGCAGCTTCATCTCAATTCCCCCGGTTCACTTTTCACACATCACAGTTCACCGTTCCTACAGGTTGCCCCGGCGTTCCTGTTCACGTTCGATGGACTCGAACAGTGCCTGGAAATTTCCCTGTCCAAAGCCCCTGGATCCACGGCGTTGGATGATCTCAAAGAATAGTGTTGGACGGTCTTCGAGTGGTTTGGTGAATAACTGTAACAGGTAACCCTCATCATCCCGGTCAACCATGATACGCAGATCGTTCAATTCGGGCATGGGTTCACGGATCTCACCTACCCGACCGGGCAGTTCATCATAATAGGTGTCCGGTACAAACAGGAACTCGACACCATTGCTCCGCAACGCACGGATCGTTCTGATGATGTCGTCAGTGAGCAGCGCAATATGCTGTACACCGGGACCTTCATTGTAATCCAGGTATTCCTCGATCTGCGATTTCTTCAATCCGACAGCCGGTTCATTAATGGGGAACTTGACCTTCCAGTTCTTTGAGCGCATGACACGGCTTTTCAGGGCTGAGAACTGTGTGGAGATGTCGGTCTCGTCGAAGACGATGAAATTGCTGAAGCCAAAGATGTTCTCGTAGTAATCCCGCCAGTCATCCATGCGGTTCTCTTCCACATTGCCCACGATATGATCGATGCTGAGTAGTCCCGGATCTGCGGAGTGCACGTCCGGGAGGTCCAGCGCAACGTAGCCGGGAGCCCAGAGTCCCGCGTACTGATCCCGCTCGATGAATGAGTGAATGGTCTCGCCATAGGTCCTAATGGCCGCCCGTGTAAAGCTACCCTGGTCATCACTGCTGGTTTCAGGTGCGTGAGCGGATTCTGCTCCGCGGCTCAGGCAGGAGTCATATGCCTCCCCAGCGGATTCCGTCTTGAAGGCGATGTCACGAACTCCATCACCATGCCGTGTCAGCCAAGCGGTGGCTGGATGATCAGAGGATAGCGGTGTAGTGATCACATAGAAGATCCTGTTCTGCTTCAGAACATAGGAAACGCGGTCCTTCTGTCCTGTTTCGGGCCCGGCGTAGGCATATGGTTGAAAACCGAAAGCACTTCGATAAAAGTGGACAGCCTGTTTGGCATTGCCCACATAGAATTCCACGTGATCAAGTTCCGTGATGGGAAAATATTCAGTACCGTTCCATTCCGCGCTAATGATGGCCATTGCTGTTCCTCTTACTTGTCCATGATCAGGAATTTCCGATGGCCGCCAGCTGTTCCAGGAAGAAGGCGTTTTCATCTGGTGTTCCAATGGTTATGCGGACGCAATCCGGAACGCCAAAAGCCACCAGGTGGCGGACGATCACACCTCGCTGCAACAGTTTCAGACTGAAGCTTGCGGCCGAGTCGGAAGAGTCGAATTTCAAGGTGATGAAATTAGTCACGGATTCAATATAAGGGAAACCCAGGGCCTGGAAAGCCTTTTCAAATTCCACCATCCCCTGGCGATTGTTCTCAAGGCTATCTGCCACATATTGTCTGTCTTCCAGCGCCGCCAGCGCTGCTGCGTGAGCGGGAACAGAGACTTCGAAGGGCAGCTTGACCTTCATGAGATTGGTGATCAGCTGGTCATGGGCGAATCCGTAACCGCAACGGATGCCGCCAAGACCATACACCTTAGAGAACGTGCGCAGGGTGATGACGTTGTCGTGACGGTAATGCATGGAATCGGGATAATCGTCGGTCTCTTGAGCATACTCGAAATAGGCCTCGTCGAGAATGATCAGGACACGCTCGGGAACATGGGTGTAAAAGGTCTCAAACTCGTCTTCGGTGATGTAGGTCCCCATGGGATTATCCGGATTGGCGATATAGATGATCTTGGTGTAGTCGTTGATCTTC
Organism: uncultured Lentisphaeria bacterium; assembly: GCA_964454335.1. Taxonomy (GTDB): domain Bacteria; phylum Fidelibacterota; class UBA8477; order UBA8477; family JABMPR01; genus CAYVVT01. The sequence continues at coordinate 365,365 of CAYVVT010000001.1, forward strand.
GTCGCCATGGCTTCCAGGTCGCAGCGGTGATCCTTCATGGGCACCCAGTGGATGGTGTTGCCCGAGGCATTTGCCAGGACCTTGAAACCGATGAAGGAACCCGAAGCAGAAACGATCTCGTCATGTTCCAGAAGGAAGGTTCGCATGATGGTGGACATGATACCCTCGGACCCGGCGCCGAGGATGACGTTCTCGACCTTCAGGTTGAATCGGGCCGCCAGGGCTGAACGCAGCTCGAATCCAGCAGGGTCCGGATAGCGATGGGCTGCTGTCAGGGCAGCATTGGCCGCATCGATAGCTGATTGCGGCGGTCCGGCCGGATTCTCATTTGAGGCCAGTTTGACAATACGTTCCAGCCCAAGCTCACGGCGAACCTCTTCGATGGGCTTGCCAGCTTTGTAGGGCTCCAGTTCGTGGATATTGCGGGGGACAAGGGGCATCTTTGGTCCTTCTGGAGTTAAGTTGAGAACCGAGTATAGCCCAAGAGTGCATAAGTTCCAAGTCTGTGAGCATTCCAATGCAACCGCGCGAAAAATCCCACGGAAGCAGGACCTCTAGATATCTGTTCTGGGGATCCGGATCAGGTAACCGGTTCAAACCGAGCCTGGAAAAACCTCAAGTATTCAGGTTCATAAGTAAAGCGCAGCCCCTTGATCTCCGTACGCCGGTCATAGACATCGGCGATGGATTCTGCTGTGACATCCATGTGGGATTGCGTGTATACCCTGCGGGGAATGGTGACCCGTACCAACTCCAGTTCAGGCCGGTTATGCTCACCTGTATCCTTGTTCCGGCCGGCTGAAACAATGCCGCGTTCCATGGTGCGGACACCGGCCTGGATATAGATCTCGGCTGCCAGGGTCTGAGCCGGGAACACGTCCTGTTCCAGGTGCGGCAGGAACTTTTTAGCATCAAGAAAAATACCATGACTGCCTATAGGCTTGACGATAGGGATCCCGAACTCTATCAATTTCTCCCCGAGGTATTGGGTCTGACCAACCCGGGCGCGGATGTGATCATCCTTGATAGATTCGGTGATACCGATGGCGACAGCTTCCATATCCCGTCCGGCCATCCCGCCATAGGTATGGAGTCCCTCATAGACCACGACCATGTTCTGCGCCTTTCGGTAGACATCCTCATCATTGGTTGCCAGGAACCCACCGATGTTTACCAGCGGATCCTTTTTGGCGCTCATGGTGGCATGATCCGTCAGTGAACATAGCTCGTAGACAATCTCCGCCACACTCCTGTCCTTATAGCCATCCTCACGCTCCTTGATGAACCATGCATTTTCGGCGACGCGGGTCATGTCATGAACGACGGGAATCCCGTGTTTCTGGGAAAAGGCGCGAATCTCCTTCATGTTGGCCATGGAAATGGGCTGCCCTCCGGCCATGTTCACGGCTGTGGCAATGCTGATGTAGGGAATACGATCGGCACCAACGCGATCGACGAGATCCTGCAGCTTGTCTAGATCAACGTTTCCTTTGAACGGATGCTCATTCTCCGTGTCATGGGCCTCATCGATGATGACATCCACAAAGTTACCGCCGGCCATCTCCTGATGCAGGCGTGTGGTCGTGAAATACATGTTCCCGGGGACGTAGTCGCCATCCTTGATCATGATCTGGGAGATGATGTGTTCGGCACCTCGTCCTTGGTGTGTCGGTACCAGGTACTTGTAATTGTAGTTGTCCTGGATCGCATGTTCCAGGTGGTAGAAGTTGCGGCTGCCGGCGTAGGCTTCATCACCCAGCATCATACCGGCCCATTGCCGGTCACTCATGGCATTGGTTCCACTGTCAGTGAGCAGGTCGATATAAACGTCCTGGGACCGCAGCAGGAAGGTATTGTAACCAGCCTCCTTGATCGCCTTCAGCCGGTCTTCATAGGTGGTCATCTCCAGATGCTCCACCATCTTGATCTTCCAGGGCTCAGCCCAGGATTTTCTTCTACTCATCCTCCCCCTCCTTTAGTAATGTTTTCAGTATCCGTTTTGAGAATTGACAGGGTTTGATTCCTACAGGTTGAAACAGACCACCTTGGGTTCAGTCATCTCCTGCAGGGCGAACTTGATCCCTTCACGACCCAGGCCACTGTGTTTCACGCCGCCGAAGGGCATGAGATCGATACGGTAATCCGTTGAATCATTCACCATGATGCCACCGACATCCATTTTCTTGATGGCGTAGAAAGCCTGGTTCAGGTCCTGGGTGAAAATGGCTCCATGCAGACCGAAGTTCACGGAATTGCTGCGCTCGATGGCAGTATCCAGGTCTTTTACCGGGTAGAGTGATACAACCGGTCCGAAGATCTCCTCGCAGTCGAGTTTCGCGGCTGCTGGCATATTCTCAAAGACCGTCGGTTGCACCAGCGAGCCCTCCCGGCTGCCGCCGGTGAGCAGGCTGGCCCCCAGGTCTTTCGCCTCTTCAATCCATTCCATGACCCGGATGGCCTCGACCTCGTTGATCATGGGACCCATATCCGTGTCCTCATCGAGCTGAAAGCCGGTTTTGTATTGCTTTGTCCGCTCCACGAAACGATCCCGGAATTCATTATAGATGCCTTCCTGGATGTAGATACGCTGGACGCCGATACAATTCTGTCCGACCGCCCAGAATGATCCGGAAACGCAAGATTCAACGGCATTTTCCATGTCGCAGTCAGCCATGACGATGACAGGTGAATTGGATCCCAGCTCCATTCCGATCTTCTTCAGACCAGCCATGGAGGCGATGGTCTTGCCGGCTTCGACGCCACCGGTAAAGGATACCATCCGCACCCGCTCATCACTTACCAGGCTTGGACCGATCTCACTGCCATATCCGGTGATGACCGAAAGGACCTCGCCGGGGAGGCCGGCATCGAGAAGGCATTCTGCCAGCTTAAGGGCGGACAGAGGTGTGACCGTGGCAGGTTTGAGAACAACGGAGTTTCCGCCGGCGATGGCGGGACCAAGCTTATGGGCCACCAGGTTGAGGGGGTCATTGAAAGGGGTGATAGCTGCAATGATGCCAATGGGGAATCGATAGTAGTAGCCCACCCGGTTCTCGCTGCCCTCAGCGCTATCAAAAGGCAGGGTTTCGCCATTGATCCGTCGCGCCTCTTCCGCACTGATGGTCATGGTGTTGATGGCCCGACCGACCTCCTTGCTGGCCTCCTTGATGGTCTTGGAGCCTTCCGATGCAATGGTACGGGCCAGATCATCATAACGCTCCTGCATCAGATCAGCGGCCTTTTTCAGAATGCTGATACGTTGGTGCACGGGCATGTCCCGGTTGATCTCATATCCCCGCTGAGCGATCTCAATAGCACGATTTACATCATCGGCACTTCCCTTGGGGACAGTGTCCACCACTGAAGCATCGTAAGGATTCTCAACATCGATGGTATCGTCTCTGGTGACCCATTCGCCACCCAACAGCATTTTCATGTGTTCCCCTCCTCGGAAATACCTTATTACTTATTCACAACTACAAATACACAAGGAGCACGAAAGAACTCACCAGTTTATTGGGGATGGCTCACCTTCGTGGTCCTTGCATAAAAAATCAGATCAAGCCGAGACAGCGATCCAGGTCTGCCTGCAGGTCTTCCAGATCCTCACAACCCACCGAAAGGCGTACCAGACCATCGGAGATCCCGGATTCCTCCCGCTGGCGATTGCCCATGGAAGCATGCGTCATCGAAGCAGGATGCTGAATAAGGGTTTCATAACCTCCCAGCGAAACGGCCAGAGTGGCCACCTGGACATTATCCATGAGCGTCTTGCCGGCGGCAATTCCTCCCTGCACCTCGAAACTGATCATGGAACCATATCCCCTGGCCTGCCTCCCGGCCAGAGTGTGTTGCGGATGGGACTCCAGGCCTGGATAGCGTACCCAGGAGATCTTGGGATGGTTCTCCAGATATCCAGCCAGGGTCATGGCAGTTTCCTGGGCCCGTTCAACACGCATCGCCAGGGTACGCAGTCCCCGGAGCACCAACCAGGACTGATGCGGATCCATGGTTCCGCCCATGGCCCGCAGGACACGACTTACCTGGTTATAGACCAGTTCATCCTGGCAGGTAATGACACCGCCCACGACATCTGTATGACCATTGAGGAACTTAGTGATACTGTGGAGTGAGATATCAGCACCGAGATCCAGCGGTGTCTGCAGGACCGGACTCATAAAGGTATTGTCCACCACCAGCAGGCAGTCGTTCTCATGGGCGATCTCGGCACAGGCGGCAATGTCCGTGAGCTTGATGGTGGGATTTGCAGGTGTCTCGATATAAAGCAGTCTTGTATCAGGACGCATGGCCTGCTTCACGTTTTCCAGATCGCTGGTATCCACAAAATCGAATTCCACACCAAAGCGACTGAAATCCTTTTCGATGACCACACGGCTGGGACCATAGACTGCATCCGTGCCAACCATGTGAGTGCCCTGGCCCAGGAAGGTCATGAACACCGTTGAAACCGCCGCCATGCCCGAGGCCGTGGCGAGACCGCCGTTGGCATGTTCCAGTTCAGCAACAGCCTGTTCAAAAGCTTCCGTAGTGGGATTCCCCAGACGGGTATAGATGTATCCACTATCCTCTCCGCTGAACAGGCGCGCCCCGTGGTCAGCTGACCGGAATTTGAAGGTGGAGGTCTGGTAGATAGGGGGTGCTACACTTCCGTGCTCACTATCCGGATTGAATCCCGAATGTGTCACCTGTGTATGAATTCCCCCTTTCTTGACTTTGGACATGCGTTTTCCTCTCTATAGGGATAGCAGATCTGTCAGGATCGAAAATCCGGTTTCTATACGCCCGGCGCCGGGCCCCACAATGGTAACGTCTCCAAGGAGATCGGTGCTGTAAGTCAACGCGTTGGTAGCACCCATGATACCGGCCAGTGGGTGGGTCATCGGGACCATCTCAGGTCTGACATACGCCTCGACGCCATCGTCGCTGACGTTGACTGCTCCAATGAGCTTCCACCTTGCGCCTTTATCCTTCGCTTTTTGAATATCTTCGGCACTGATACCGGTGATGCCTTCGCAACTCACGTCATTTATGGATATATCCGCACCCATGACAACCCTTGCAAGAATGGTGACCTTGGCCCGGGCATCATAGCCCTCAACATCCCCGGTTGGATCTGCTTCGGCATACCCAAGTTCCTGAGCCTTGGCGAGGGCTTCTTCGTAGCCCATCCCGGCTTCCATCTGGCTGAGGATGTAATTTGTGGTTCCATTGAGAATGCCTTTGGCGGTGGTGATGGTGCAACCCGATAGCGGTTCCCAGGCAAGATTAAGGACGGGAGTACCCGACATGACCGTACCTTCAATGAGGAATTCAACATCGTGCACATCTGCCAGGTCATTCATTTCGATGTAGGCGAGAGCGGCTGGACCCTTGTTACTGGTTACCACGTGCTTGCCTGTCTCGAACGCGGCCTTGCAGTGACTGATGGCTGGTTCGCCGGTTTCCAGATCGGTAAATGCAAGTTCACAAACCACATCGGCCTCGGCATTCCGGATGAGGCCCAGGTTGTCCCAGTCCCTCAGGTCTTCAGAGAATGTACCTGCTGCAGCAGTGGTCAATAATGTTGGAACATCCAGGCCGTCTGGATTGTAGACGGTACCAAAACGTGGATCTGACACACCCACGATACTGTATTCGTAATCGTAAGTGAATTTCAGTTCAGCACCCTTTTTCTGAAGGATCTCACAGAGACCCTGTCCCACAGTTCCGAATCCGATCAGTATGATACGTTGCTTCATTTGTCCCCTCAACACTTTCAGATATTGTCAAAACCTTGTTCGAGATCCGCGATGATGTCGTCCGGATCCTCGATTCCAATAGATAGACGAATGGCGTTTGGTTTTATCGCCGCCAGAGCACGTCCCTCTTCACCCTGCTGCTGATGGGTGGAGATTGCATTCAGGGTGGCGACGGTCTTCACCCTGCCCAGGTCAGTAGCTCGCCAGATCATATCCAGGCCATCATAAAATTTGCAGGTGTTCCCGCATTTGCCCTCGCTGGATTCCTTGATCTCCAGGGACATCATGTAGCCATAGAGGTTCTGGTCCGAATCGACCAGACGCATATACTTCTTTGCCAGATCGTATGAATGATAGCTCTCGAGCCCCGGATAATAGACTTTGTCAATCATGGGATGGGCTTCAAGATATTGCGCGATCTTTTGGGCGCTTTCACTCATCTGTGCAACCCGCATGCGCAATGACCGCATGTCGTTCAGGGTCATGATGGCGGCCATGGGATGCAGAGAAGGGCCGTTATCGCGATAAGGCCACAATTTTGCCCAGGTGGCAAAGTCAGCCCGCATCTCGTCAGGACCCACTTTACTGGTGAGGTCATGCCGGGCCACCAGCAAGCCGGCAATGGAGGTGCCACTGGCCGAGATCACCTTGGAGGCGGACTGGATGACGATATCAGCGCCGAATTCAAGTGGACGGGTCAGGGCAGGGGAGGCACAGGTGGAATCGACGATGAAGGGAATGCCGAAGGAATGTGCCATCTCAGCGATCTTTTCGATGTCAAAGATGCACACCGAAGGATTGGAGGGAAATTCCCCGTAGAGGAAACGTGTACCGGCATCGATCTTAGAGTTCCAATCATCCAGTGAAGTGGGATCGGTGACCCAGCGGACCTCGATACCCTGTTCCTGATGCCGCCGGACCGAGAACTGCTGGAAAGTCCCGCCATACACCTTGGCTGAAGTCACGATATTGGGCGGCGGTAGCCTGTCATCTTTGACAAGAAATGGATCAGTGGCCGTTTTGATAGCGCTCATACCGCTGGATGTACCCAGCCCGGAGGCGGTTACTCCAGAACCATATGCTTCCAGCAGGGCGATACTTTCCTCCAGGAAGAAGGTGGACGGATTGGCAATGCGGGAATAACACCAGGTGGGCATCTGGTAAGCAAGGCTGGCTTCCATCTCCCCACTGTCATGGTAGGCTTGCGCCGGACTCATATACACCGGTTCCATGATAGAGCCGTTGTTGAAATCCAGGGCCTGTCTGGCATCATAGAGACCATGAGTGGCGATGGTATCGAATTTCCAGTTCCTGGCCCGGTCAAGACGTCGCTGACGATCAGCGATCATCTCCTGGCCCTTCTCGATCCAATACTGACTGTCAGGCATGATAGAACCCCCTATTCAGTCGTTTTGGGCAGTTTGGTTTCCTTCTTCAGGGTCGACAGGACCACCAGGGTTTTCAGGTGTTGAACGCCTGGCAGGTCGGTGAGCCTGTGCAAGATAAAATCTTCATATGCCGGGATGTCCCGTGTCATCACCTTCAGCAGAAAGTCGGCACCCCCGGTGATGTGGTGGCACTCCATGACCTCTTCGAGACCGGTGATGGCATCCATGAACTTCTCAACGCCCTCACGGCCATGGCGGATCAGGGTGACCTCGACGTATGTGATGCAATTGAAACCCATGCGAGCCGGATCTACAAGAGCGGCATAGCGTGTGATATATCCGTTCTTTTCCAGCTTCTTGACCCTCTCCAGCGTCGGTGGTGGAGACATGTTGATCTGTCTGGCCAGCTCTGCATTGCTGATCCGTCCTGCATCCTGAAGGATATCCAGGATCTTCAGATCAACGGCATCAATTGGGTTTTTCATCTTTAATTCATTCTCCGGATTTTGGATAATTATATAATGATTACTAACCATATACCAGAAGAAATATGCTGAATAATGATACCATGCACGGTGATTGTTATGATCCAGTCACTCCATCCAAGACCTGATTTGACATCATGCGTAAAAAAGAATTGGTCTTTTTGATCATGAAATGGAACTTGCATCAGGTGGGACCGCTGCAGGTCCAGATACAGGAGGCAGTTCGTATGAATCATTCCCGGATCCTTGTTTTTTTTCTCAGCATTTGTCTGGCAGGGGGATTGACCGCTCAGGAACAAGGTCCGCGAACGGTCAGTATTCCGGATTTTGAGGCTAACGGGATCACGGCGGAAGAAGCCGCAACACTCACCCAGAGATTCAGATCGGAGCTGGATCGGACGGGGACCTTTACCGGCATTCCGTTCAGTCAGATCGATGGTCTGCTCAATGAAGAGAAGCTTGCAGCGCCTACTTCTCTGAGTGGCAAAGACCTCAAGATGATCGGGGAGGCACTTGGTGTTGAGCTGATGCTCGTGGGTTCCATAGGGAAACTCGGTGCAACCTATACCATCGATCTGCGGGTTTTTGATGTGGCCTCTGCCGTACTCATCGGATCCTACTCCCTGGATCACAAGGGTGAGATCGACGGCCTGCTGACAAAATTCACTCTGCTGGCAGCGGATGTTGCCAGTGGTGGCAATCCCAAGACCGTGGCCATAGAAAACCAGCAGAAACCCTTTGAACAGGTTCCACCCCAACCACCGCAGGGATCACAGCTCGATAAAAGCCCTCTGGCTATCCGCCTGCGCGCAGTGAGCGATGCCGATGCAGATTTTAACCAGAAGCGCTGGCTGGGATACGGTGGTACGGCCGGCTGTCTCACCGAGATGATCGCACCACCCCTCGGCGGTCTCCTGGGTACAATCGGTATTGTCGTTGGAGCCAGGCTGGCAAAATCCGATCTACCTCCTGAACGGATAACCCAGCTCGACAATTATGATGCAGCCAATCAGGCTCTGTATCTCAAGACCTATCAGAAAGAGATGAAGCGTCTGCGTCGCAAGACCGGTGGCCAGGCCTCCATCGGTGGTTGCTGTGTGGGGCTCATGATCCTGGCCTCTCTATCAGCAGCAGGCACCTAGAACTCAGATCCAGGTGGTCACTGAATGAAACCAAAAGTATTGTTCCTCTGTACGGGTAATTCCTGTAGGTCCCAGATGGCTGAGGGCCTGTTGCGAGACATGGCCGGTGATCGATTTGAAGTATTCAGTGCCGGAGTTGCCCCCAGCAAGGTACATCCCATGTCCGTCATCGTCATGGGGGAGATCGGTATCGATATTACCAACCAGACCTCAGACAGCGTTGACGATTACCTTGCTGAAGGCATCGATATCGTTGTTACAGTCTGTGATCACGCCCAGCAGACCTGCCCGACCTTTCCGGGACAAGTGGAGCGGATCCACTGGAGTACCGTTGATCCTTTTCACGGCTGGGGGGTGGATCCCGAGCGTCTACCGGACTATCGCAAGACCCGCGATGAACTGAAAGAGCGGATCGAGAAATTCCTGGCTGAGCGCGAGTTCAAATAGCCCAGCTTCGAGGTCACCCTGAGCTTGTCGAAGGGTGATCATGTTTCGCCACAATACACTCCTAAGAATAAGCAACGTGCAAAAAGTATAGATTGAGGTCATTCATATTAAACAGGGTAATTATCTCAGGCCGCTCTTCGACAGGCTCAGAGTGACCTGAGAGGACCGTGCTTAAAGAGAACTTACAATAAATTAGATGCCAACTCAGCCAGCTGTGACCTTTCACCCTTCTCAAGATTGATGTGTGCGTAAAGCCGCTGTCCCTTGAACTTGTCGATGAGATAAGACAGACCGTTTGAATGGCTGTCCAGGAAAGGGTGGTCGATCTGGTAGATATCCCCTGTGAAGACCACCTTGGTGTCCTCGCCGGCACGGGTGATGATGGTCTTGATCTCGTGAGGTGTGAGATTCTGAGCCTCATCCACGATGAAGAAGATCTTCTGAAGGCTGCGTCCGCGAATATAGGTCAGAGGTGCGATGACGATCTTTTCGTCCTCCACCATCTTGTTGATCTTCTCGAATTCGCTGTTGTTGTTGAGATACTGGTTCTGAATGACCTTCAGGTTATCCCATAGCGGCTGCAGGTAGGGATCGATCTTCGATTTGATATCCCCAGGAAGAAAACCAATGTCCTTGTTGCTCAAAGGCACAATGGGGCGGGCGATATAGATCTGGCGATAACTGCGTCGCTTCTCCATGGCGCCGGCCAGCGCCAGCAGGGTCTTGCCCGTTCCAGCCTTGCCCGTGATAGTCACCAGGGGGATGTCCTGGTTGATAAGGATATCCAGGGCGAATAACTGCTCCGCATTCCGTGGAGTGATCCCGTGCGCCGGACGCTTATCCAGACGCTGCATCAGGTCCATGTTCGGGTTGTAGACGGCCAGCGCGGATTTCTGGTCACTTTTCAGAATGAAATGATGCCAGGGCTCCGGTGTGCCGCCGCCATTATTCAGATCCACCTCACCAAAAGGCAGCTCGTAGGGTGCCTCATAGAGCTTGTCGATCATGGTGCCATCCAGGTTTTCGCAGATGGATTTACCGGTGTACAATTCATCCAGGCTCTCGATCTTATCGGTGAAATAGTCCTGGGCCTCAACACCGATGGACTTGGCCTTCATACGCAGGTTCACATCCTTACTCACCAACACGACCGCACCCTTGGATGAACCTGCCAGAAGATGTGCGGTGGCCAGGATACGATGGTCTGTGGTGTCTTCAGCAAAGATCTTCTGGACCTCATCACTCTGGGTGTTATGGATATCCACCTTGAGAATACCCATTTGGGGCCCCAGCTTCACACCTTCGTCGAAAACCGTATCCTTCACCAGCTTGTCCATCTCACGGACAAAGGCCCTCGCATGGAAGTTCAGGACATCATTACCCTTCTTGAAATGATCAAGTTCCTCGAGAACGGAGATGGGAATGACCACATCGTTGTCCTCGAACTGGTAGATGCAGCTGCTGTCGTGGAGGATAACATTTGTGTCCAGTACCAGGGTCTTCTTCATGATTGCTCCTCATGGTCCTTCAATTGCAGGCTCAGCCTCTCACGCATCGACTGGAAGAACACCAATGCTTCCGGGCTGCAGTAATCGGGGTAGGTATAGTGATGTGGCTCATATTTACCAGGGCGCCGGGAATAACTCAATGTGATCTCAGCAAACAGGCCCCGCTGTAAATATAAGCGGTGATTGAAATTCTTGGTGGTATATAGCACAAATTTGTCCAGCGTGAGGTATCCCGGATCCAGATTGATCAGGCGTTGACCCGCAGGATTGAGATAACGGTCTTCCAGGGTATTGGTCCAGAATTTGGCCTTTGCGTTCATCCTTTCGACATCCTGCAGATCCTTAAAACTGATGAATCGCTTGAGAATGCCTTCCGGCATGAGCGTAGTGTAGTAGTCGGTATATTCTGCAACTTCGAAAATCCGACCCACAGCATCAGGAGGTCCCCATTCAGCAGACACTTGTTCACAAGCCTCAGCCAGCATGCTCTCATCAACGGCCATCACGGCGCAGAAGGGTTTGACCTGGAATGGCTTGGAGAATTCACCCATTGTTACAATGTAATGAAAAATATTCACAGCTTCTTTAAACATTCGCTGCTGGAGCCACTGACGGCCCCTCCAGAAAAGAGGAGTAATTAATGTTACAGCCATATACATTTAATGATATGGTACGTGAAAACGCAGTATTGAAACGGTTCGCAGGAGACATGCGATGAACCCCAGCAAGAACATCTCGAAGAATGACATCAAGCAGCAGCTGATTGATATGAATCCCCTGGTGGAAGCTTACATCAAGCAATGTGAGACCCAGATCAGCCGCCTGGCTGATATCGGATACAAGCTCTCTACGGAGCGTCATTTACCCAGCCTGTTGAATGAGATCATGGAAGAAGCCATGCGCATCACCAATTCGGATGGCGGCACTCTCTATCTGGTGACCGATGACAATCGGCTGCGCTTTGAGATCATGAAGAATATTTCAATGGGCACGGACATGGGTGGTATCAGTGACATTCCCATCTCATTCTATCCGGTCAAACTTTATCTCGATGATGGCACTCCAAATCACCACAATGTTTCAGCCTATGTTGGACTCACCGGCGAGACATTGAACATCCCGGATGCCTACGAAGATGAGAAATTCGATTTCTCAGGGGCAAAAGGATTTGATGAGAAATTCGGCTATCGATCAAAATCCTTTCTTACCATCGCCATGAAGAACCATGAGGACGATATCATCGGCGTTCTGCAGCTCATCAACGCCACGGATGCTGAAAGCGGCGAGGTGATGACCTTCTCACCGGACCTCCAGGATCTTATCGAATCCCTGGCCAGTCAGGCGGCTGTGGCCATCACAAACGTGAAATTGATCAAGGATCTTGAAGCGCTTTTAGATTCCTTCATCCAATTGATCGCTGATGCCATTGATGAGAAATCGCCCTACACCGGCGGTCATTGTACCCGCGTACCGGCCATTGCCATGAAACTCGCGGAGAGGGTGAACGAGACCACAGATGGGCCCTTCAAAGACATCCAATTCAGCGATGAGGACATGAACGAGCTCAGGATAGCGTCTTGGCTGCATGATGTGGGCAAGATCACCACACCGGAATACGTGGTGGATAAAGCCACCAAACTGGAAACCATCTACGACCGGATTCATGAGGTGACAGTACGTTTCGAGGTTCTCAAGCGTGATGTGGAGATCGAATATCTGAACAAGGTCCTGGCTGCCGAAGGGGATGAACAGACCATTTCTGAAGCTGAAGCCTGGAAGGAAGCCCGGATCAAGCAGTTGGAAGAGGAGCTTGAATTCATCCAGACCAGCAATACGGGTGGAGAGTTCATGGCAGATGAGAAGAAGGATCGCGTCCGTGAGATCGCAAAACACGCATTGGTGATCGCAGGTGAGAAAGTGGAGCTGCTGCCTGAGGATTGGGTGGATAATCTGAATATCGCCAGAGGTACCCTGAACAACGAGGAGCGCGACAAGATCAACGATCACATCGTCGTCACTATCGATATGCTGGAGAAACTGCCCTTCCCGAAACACCTGAAGCGCGTACCGGAATTCGCCGGCGGTCATCATGAGACCATGATCGGTACGGGTTATCCCAGGGGACTCACCAAGGAGGACATGTCCATCCAGGCGCGGATCATGGGTATCGCCGATATCTTTGAAGCGCTTACTGCCACCGACCGCCCCTACAAGAAGGGCAAGACGCTCTCCGAGGCCATGCGTATCATGGGATTCTTCAAGCAGGACCACCATATCGATGCCGATCTGTTCGATGTCTTCCTGAAGGAAGGTGTTTTCCAGGACTACGCAGAGGAGTTCATGGGCAAAGAGTACATCGATGAAGTAGATGTGCAGACTTACATAGATATGCAGCCCAAGCCGGTGGAGGAGTTGAGACGTTAGGAGCTTGCCCAACGTAAACCTCGCCTTGGCGGGGCGTAGATGGGTTAGACGTCAAGCGGGATGACGACTGACATCCGTGACGTCAGCACTTCAAAACATGGTCAACAACTCTCCATTCAACCACCCGAATACAAATACAGGATTCCTTTCTCTGTGATATGAAGTGCGCGCGGTTGGCATTCTGTTGCAAAGCGTTATGGTTAGTTCTGTCCAACAACCGCTATATTAGCGCCTGATAAACTCCCAACCCTAATCCCTAACACCTAACTCCGGGGGACAACATGGAAATAAAACCAAACGTTCTCAAACTGATGCAGCGTGATGCGCTGGGATTTGGCCTTCTGACCTTGATCATTATTCTGGCATTTCTCATAGTCCAGGTCCTCGTGGTCAACCTTGATCCTGAAACCGATCGTGAAACCTTCGTCAAGTATGTTTGGCCCTGGCCAACCGGTGCCATCACCCTGCTATGGGTGGTCTGGCCCTGGATCGCCTATCTCTGGTTCATCAACCTCAAGTACCTGATCAAGGATGAACGGCTCATCATCCATAAGGGTATTCTGAACAAGAAAGAGGTAAGCGTGCCCTATCGTGCAGTCACAGATTTCACACTCAGGAGAGGTTTCTTTGAACGCAAACTGGGCATTGGAGCGCTCCTGGTTCAAACGGCGGGACAGAGTACCGAAACCGGGGGACATGAGGCCAAGCTGGAAGGACTGGAGGACTATCGGGAACTTCACGCCCAGCTTCGGGACAAGCTCAAGGGAATCCACCAGGGGGGTGTACAACTGGGAACGGTTGAGGAGATCGTCCAGGACGAGGCTGAGAACATCCTTCTGGCCGCCATTCTCAAAGAGATCAAAGAGATCAAGGAACTGATCTCGAAGTAACACTAATCAATTATCGTGGGAATTTGACCTGACTGTCCAGCACCAGGGTCACCGGGCCGTCATTGACCAGATCTACCTCCATCATGGCGCCGAAATCACCATTTGCCACCTGGATGCCTTCGGTCCATAACTGGTCCATGAAGAATTCATACAGCGGAACTGCCCTTTCCGGTGGGGCGGCGTGGATGTAACTGGGCCTCCTCCCACGTCTGTAATCTGCCAGCAGGGTGAACTGAGAGATCACCAGGGCCTGACCCTCCATCTCCAGGATAGAGCGGTTCATCTTCCCGGCCTCATCCTCGAACAGTCGCAGACCGGAAATCTTCTTCGCCAGCCAGCTGGCATCACGTTCTTCATCGTCATCAGCAACGCCCAGTAGAATGACATAGCCCATCCCGATCTTGCCCAGGACTTTCGAATCACTGGTAACTGACGCACGACTCACGCGCTGGACTACAGCGACCATTTAACGGATCCAGACTTGGTCTTTACCAAAGGTTTCCCGCAGCGTATTGATAAAAGCTCGATTGGCTGATACCCTTACAGTCTTGGCGTGGATGATCTTCTCGACAGAATTTGCACCGCTGAGGTGAAACACCAGGTGACAGGTGCCGGCATATCGTTTGGATAACTGCGCAACGTCATCGAGCTGGCCTGTGGCAAATTCTTCCGGGTTGAATCGAACATGCACTTCCCTGGCGTACTCGTTCTGGGCCTCATCGATGGGCACCAGGCGATTTACCAGGATCTTGACATCGTCCTCACTACGTTTGGAGATCTTGCCTTCAACGAATACCAGGCCGTCGTTGTTCAAGTATTGTTTGTACTGACTGTAAGGATCGGCGAAGACGAGACACTCCACCTCGCCCTGCAGTCCGTTCAAAGTAAAAAAGGCCATCTGGTTGTTCCGGCGGTCGTAATGGATCTTCATGGACGAGATGATTCCGGCCGTTTTGGCGTCCTGCTCGTCGCGGATCGAACTCAGGTCAACCAGATCGATATTGGAGAAGGTCTTGATCTGCTCCTCGTAGCCCTCAAGGGGATGGCCGGTGAGATAAAATCCGATGTATTCCCGTTCCCGGTTCAACAGATCCATGTTGCCCCAGGCCGGCGCTTCCTCCAGCTCCGGTTCGCGGATCATGGCCTGATCGCCATCACCACCGAAAAGATCGGCCTGATTGGTGTTTCTCAAGGTTTCAACCCGTTGCCCGTGATAGATGGCCGTCTCGACACTCATAAATTTTTCCCAGCGGGTGCCCGGGAGTGAATCCATAGCTCCGCTGGCCACCAGGGCTTCCACCACACCCTTGTTGATGGATCGTGATTCCACCCGGGAAGTAAAATCGTACAGGGATGTGAATGGACCATTCTTCTCACGCTCCAGTACAATATTCTCAGCAGCCTTTTCACCGACCTTCTTGATGGCGTTGAGTCCGTAAACGATGGTTCGACCCTCACCTGGTGAGAAGCGGGTATAGCTGGTGTTGATATCCGGCGGTATGATCTTGATGTCAAGGTTCTTACACTCAGTGAGGAAAAGCTGGATCTTGTCAGTGTTGTCCTTCTCCGAACTGAGGTTGGCCGACATGAACTCAACAGGGAAATGTGTCTTGAGATAAGCCGTCTGGTAGGCCACCACCGAATAGGCTGCGGAGTGGCTTTTGTTGAATCCGTACTTGGCAAATTTTTCGATGAGGTCCCAGATATCCAGGGCCAGCTGTTTGGAGATCTTCTTCTCCTGGGCGCCGCTGATGAACTCCTCTTTCATCTCCGCCATGAGCTCGACGATCTTCTTGCCCATAGCCCGACGCATGAGATCGGCTTTGGCCAGGGAGAAGCCGGCGATGGCTGATCCCAGTTCCATCACCTGTTCCTGATAAACGATGATGCCGTTGGTCTCCTTGAGAATGTCCTCCATGAGCGGATGCAGGTAGGAGACCTCCTGCTGACCGTGCTTACGGGCGATGAAGTCGTTGATGTTGCTCATCGGACCCGGCCGGTACAGGGCGTTCATGGCGATGAGGTCACCCAGGGCCGTGGGCTTCAATTTCTTGAGGAATTCCCGCATGCCAGAGGATTCGAACTGGAACAGACCAATGGTAAGACCGTCACTGAATAACTTGAAGACAGCCGGATCGTCCATGGGGATGCCGTCGATATCCACATCCACATTCTGGAACTCATGAATGAGACCGATGGTCTCCTTGATCACCGTCAGCGTCCGCAGACCCAGGAAATCGAATTTGATGAGACCCACATCCTCCAGGGCTTTCATATCATACTGGCTGGTGACTACACCATCCTTGGCTGAACGGTAGAGGGGGACATAGTCGGTAAGCTTGCCAGGGGCGATGACGATACCGGCGGCGTGCTTACCTGCGTTGCGGTTCATGCCTTCCAGCACCTGTGAATATTCGAAAAGACGGCTGTGGTCCTCATCGAGTCCGGCCGCGGTCTTCAGGTCGGGATTCTTTTCCAGTGCCTCCGGGAGCGTAATTCCCAGGTCTTCCGGTACCAGCTTGGCAATACGATCGGTCTCACGGATAGGGACTTCCAGGACCCGGCCCACGTCGCGGATCACCGCCCGGGCCTTTAATTTGTTGAAGGTGATGATCTGCGTTACCGACTCATCCCCGAAATGGTCCTTCATGTAATCGATGACCTCTTCACGCCGATCGTAACAGAAATCGATGTCAATATCCGGCATGCTCACACGGTCGGGATTCAGAAAACGTTCGAACAGCAGGTCGTACTTCAGCGGATCGAGATCCGTGATCCCCAGGCTATAGGCTACCAGGCTGCCTGCCGCCGAGCCGCGACCAGGGCCCACAGGAATATTCTGCTCCTTGGCGTACTTGACAAAATCATGCGTGATGAGAAAGTAGCCCGGGAAGCCCATTTTCTTGATGACACCCAGTTCATATTCAAGGCGTTCCTTGTAGCCTCCGTCAACCTCGGCAACACGTTTATCCAGACCTTCCCAGGACAGCTTATCCAGATATTCGTTCAGACTGGTAACGCCGGCTTCGGTGGGAATGGGAAAATCCGGCATGTGGTTGACACCCATTTCCAGATTGAACTGACAGGCCTCAGCGATCCGGAGGGTATTCTCGATGGCATCCGGTACATCTTTGAATAACTCCACCATCTCGTCGGTGCTTTTGATGTAGATGTCCTTGGTGTCGTAACGCATGCGGTTGGTATCGCTGACAAACTTGCCACGGCCGATGCAAATCAGAGCATCATGTGCCAGGTGATGTTCGGAGCTCACATAATGGGCGTCATTAGTGGCCACCAACGGGATACCGGTGTCGGCAGAGATCTTCTGGACCACCTGTCGTGCGATGGCCTCACGTTCCAGGTCCTGGCCGGCCAGGGTGCGATGGCGCTGCATTTCCAGGAAGAAGTTTCCCTCTCCGAAGATCTCGAGATATTCAAGAGCGTGTGTTTTGGCACGGTCGTAATCACCCTGGGAAGCAAAATAGGTTACCTCACCGCTGAGACATGCGGTTGTTGCGATAAGACCGTCTGAATGCTTCTTGAGTATCTCCTTGTCGACCCGGGGATTGAAATAGAAACCTTCCAGGTAACCCATGGAACTCAATTTCACCAGGTTGCGATACCCGGTCTCGTTCTTGGCCAGGAGAATGAGGTGATAAGCCCGCTTCCCGTGAGTGGGGCTGGTCCGTTCGAGCCGGCTGCCGGGAGCAACATAGGCTTCCATACCGATAATGGGTTTAATGCCGGCTTTCTTGGCCTTCTTATAGAATTCCACCACACCGAACATGTTGCCATGATCAGTCAGTGCGAAGGAGGTCTGACCAAGCTGCTGGACCTTGCTGATGATCTGATCAACACGGGCGGCGCCATCCAGCAGTGAATAATGGGAATGGTTATGAAGATGGACGAATTCGGCCATGGGATCCTGTCTATAAGTCAGGCACTGGCGCCAAGGTAGATGGCTACCAGGCCGATGAATATGTCAATTTTCAAGAATGTCTGTACACGACAGTACGTGCTCCGTCCGGGACGGTACCATAGCAGCAGGGCGCAGATCCATAACGGGACATTGACTCCGAACATCACCCACCAGAGATAGTCACTGTCGTACACCCGGAAACGGTAGGGCAGCAGGTCGAGGAACGAAAATAATAGAATGATCACTACAGTGAATAGCAACGTGTTTTTTTCTCCCCACACCAGGGGCAGGGTTCGTGCACCGACTTGCCTGTCTCCGGCCATGTCTTCGAGGTCTTTCACGATCTCCCTGATGACGGTAAAACCAAAGGCCAGTCCGGCAATCGGCAGGGTGGCCGGGATCTGGTCCAGGGCAGCCCCCACATAGATGAACGCCAGGCCCAGCATGATGGAGACCACCAGATTGCCCAGCAGGATCATACGTTTGAAATACACGCTGTAACCGGCCAGCAAAGGGATGGAGACGAAGGCAGCGATGATAAAGGTCCAGCGTGTCAAGAAAGTGGACAACAGTACGCCCAGACCGAAGAGAGCAAAAGTATAGGCCCATGCGGCTTCAACAGTCAGAGCACCTGAAGGCAGGGGTCGCTTCGGACGGTTGATGCGGTCGATCTCCAGATCATAGATATCGTTGATCACATTACCACCGCCATTGATGGCCATCACTGAAAAGATCAGCAGGATCAGCACATCGATCTGGCTTACTTCACCCAGGATGGTCATGGTGAGAACAACTGAGATACCCGCCAGAAAAAGATTCAGGGGACGAAGGATGGTGAACCAGGCAAGCATGATCAAAAGTAAGTGAAAAAATGCCCTGGCAAAGCGGGCATGTAGTCTCACCGGTAAAAGACTGAAATTCTGGGTAGGTCTGGGTCCCTGAGAACCACGGAGGTGGCTTTAACCTTTACGATAGAGACCGGTTATGAACCGTGGTGCCTGATTGTAATCGTGGATGATATCGATCTGGTCATAATTGGGCGCTTTGAAGATCGACTGCAGGGTATCTACCTGGTGCGCACCGCCAAACTCAAAGATGAAACGCCCGCCCGGCTTGAGAATACCCGGGAGAATGACATTGAATCGATTGTAGAACTGAAATCCATCGTCTGCTGCGATGAGCGCGGTATCGGGATCATGATCACGCACCTCCTGCTGGAGGTTATCCCGTTCGTGAATGGCAATATAGGGGGGATTGGAAACAACCAGGTCGAACGGCGTTTCATTCTCCGGCAGAGATTGGAGAATGTCGCATTCAAAAAACCGGATCCGGTCTGATACTGCGTTCTGCTCCGCATTCTGCACCGCCAGGGCCAGCGTATCCGTATTGATGTCCAGAGCCTGTAGGCGAATACCGGGATTACGCTTTGCCAGGGCGACGGCGATACATCCGGTCCCGGTGCCGATATCCAGGATACGAGCTTCGTCTTCGAGGTGCTGCTCCGCAAGTTCGACCAGGACCTCGGTCTCCGGCCGCGGGATCAGTGCTGCAGAGGTGGTCTTGATCATGAGGCCCATGAACTCGGTATGACCCAGAATGTGCTGCAGCGGTTCCCGCCTGCCGCGGCGTTTGATGAATTCCCTGTACCGGCTGAGTTCATCCTCACCGAGGGGTTGGTCGAAGACCATGTACAGGTCCAGCCGTTTCTTCTCCAGGATATGTCCCAGCAGGTATTCCGCATCAAGACGAGGATCGGGTACGCCCTTCTTACGAAGATACTCGGTGCTGGACTGGATCAGGTCAAGGATGCGCCAGGTGTTCATATACAAGTATAGAGTCAGCATGGCACCCGGGGTAGCAAAAGCTGAGGGTGGATCCAGGTAAGCCATCAATTGCGACGCGATCTGGACGGGATGAGGATATTTCCTTGTGCCCGTGATCTATATACCGATACTTTGCGGCATGGAACAAAGCTCCCCACTCGTCAAGCTTCCAGACCCCAGCTCCTTCACCCGGGCAACAGACATCTTCCTTGGGGAGTTCAAGTACAGCGATGAACGTTCCAGCCTGGCCTTCGTAGCAGCCCTTTCGCAGTACTTTGCCAGACTACCATTCGAGAATATCAGCAAGATCCTCAAAACAGAAAAAGCGATGACGGAGAATGAATTCCGTTTTCCTGACGAGATAACCGAGGATCATCTGCGCTGGCATCTCGGTGGAACCTGCTATTCGCTGACCTTCTTCCTGGTTGGGATCCTGAGGGAGAATGGATTCGACGCTGAACCACTGCTCTGTCATATGAACTGGGGCCTGAACAGCCACACGGCAACGCTGGTCACCTTCCGGGAAAAGCGGTACCTGCTGGATCCGGGCTATCTCATTCATCAACCCATACCACTGACCCGCTCTACCGTGCGCCGCCAGCGTCGCAGCATGGAAGGTCTGGAACTGACCTACAGTGAAGAGGAAGACAAGTACACACTGTTCACCCACCGGAACGGTCAATTCACCCGCCGCTACTGGTTCCGGGACCAGTCGGTGGGTATGGACGAATTCGGCTTGCGCTGGCATGAATCGTTCAGCGCACCATTGATGAACGGTATCTGTCTCACCCAGGTGACACCAGAAGAAATGATCTATATTCACAATGACTATTTGAAGATCAACCGCGGAACCGAGGTGATCAAGCAGCGGAACCTGAATGAGGTCGAGCGCATCATTCGAGACATCTTCCATATCCCCCTGGAGCTGTTGGAGGAAGTTCGGGCAATCCTTGATCGGAAAGGTGAAAGTGCATGAAGGCGGGAGAACCCCTGGAGGTCAAGTTCCTGTGTGGCATTCTCTACTCAGATGAGAGCCGTCTGGAAAGGGCTCTGGAAAAACTTGAGGGATTGCTGGGGCCGGTTGACTACCGGAGTCCGGCGTTGCCTTTCGATGTCTCTGACTATTATGTGCCTGAAATGGGTTCACCCATTCATCGATTGTTCGTCAGTTTCGAACAACTGCGTAATCCGGGAAAATTGGCTCAGCTGAAAACAGCTACAAATGGGATCGAGGACGAGCTTGCCGTTAAGGGTGAACGCCGGGTGAATATCGATACCGGCTATCTTGACTATGATAAACTGGTCCTGGCCTCAGCCAAGTACAACGGTCAGAAGATCTATCTTGACCAGGGGATCTATGCTGATCCCACCCTGCACTTCAGCGAAGGGACCTTCCACCCCTATCCCACGGCTTTCCCGGATTTTCAGGACGATCGATATCACGGATCCCTGCTGGAGATCAGACGGTTGTATAAGTTAGGAGTTAGGAGTTAGGAGTTAGGAGTTAGGAGTTGGGAGTTGGGTGTTAGGGGGGTATGGTGAAAGCTGTAGATCCGCGCCAAGTCTGACTGAAAAGGCCTGGAAGTAAATAATCTCTGTCCGGAGCCAGTTTGTATTGGTGGCTATATGACCGATTCTCTATTCTTGCTGCTGTTTATCCTGGATTAGCTGTCCCTCAATAGAATCCCATCCTGTCAGGAGTGACCTCTGCGAGTTTACCAAGCTAGTGGTGTTGCAACGATCCATTGATCTGGCAGCGAGCATATACCAATTGACCAAAAATTTCCAGGCTGATGGAATTCGGGCTCAGTCAGCCGGGCGCCCAACGCCTAACGCCCAACACCAAACGTTCTAAGCGAATTCTTCGGTAACCTTCTGCAGTTCCCGGGCCCGGCTGTAGAACTCTTCCAGTTCCATTTCCTTGATATAAAGTACACCGTGTGCTGCTCTCAGTCGCGGATGTTCATGGTCATACCAGAATTCCCGACCCAGCGCACGTTTTAACTGGTGGTGCTGTTCCACATGGATGGCCTGGGCCAGCCCGGAGAAAGGTCCGGCGTATTCATGCGATGGAAAGGGGGCATCCACCTGGGAGATGAAACAATGACGGAAGGTTTCCCGCAGAATAGCCATGGAATTCAGGGATACCGGTACAAAAATGTTGGCATCACTGGGATGGAAACGAAACCAGACATTGCGATACCCCCAGACCTTGAGTCTCGCTTCGGGATACTTCTTCTTGTAGAGCTTAATGGCCTCGGCTACGGCCTGCATCACCTTGTAATGTGTGTCAGGTCCGCTGGCTTCCGGATCCAGTGCCAGGGTGACCACCGTTGGCTTGATCTCTTCGAGATACCGCAGGACAGGCAGGACGTCCCGGGTAACGGTGGGTTCCTCCGTAAAGATGTCGCCCTTGTAGAATCCCAGCCTCAGATGATGCACATAATCAGTCCGGATCCCGTAGTGCGCCCAGACCAGATCGGCCTCCCATTCACGCACCCGGCCTTTCAGCTCCTGGATATGAGGCATGTCCTTCTGGCCAGGATACTGATTGTTGAGATATTGCTGGATCTCCTCGATACGCTTGGGCAAGGATTCGAGGGTCTCATATTCGAATAGACTGAGCAGGTTGCGGATCATGCGACGGGCGGAACCGCGGTTCTTCTGGGTCCGGCTTCTGGCTGCCACCCCATCAAGGTAGTCATACACATCCCGCTGGGGCCCCAGGCTGAAATCCGGGGCGAAATAATTCTCACGCTGGAGAGCATCAAACTCGTTGGAAGAGATGAAATCGAGGACGTTGTGCAACTGGTTATAGAGAAAGTCGTTGGTCACAGCATTGAAGCCACTGGTGAGATAGGCAAAATGATGCTGATTCTGAGGTGTCCGTACCAGGTGTACCAGGTGAGCGAGATAACCTAGCATGATGTCATCGTGATGTGGGGCCGTGTGGAAAAAAACCTCTTTCTGAACGGGATCGACTCCGTATTGCACCTTCTCGACCAGACGCGCACGGACCTTTGCCTTTACATCCTTGATGGATTTGCCAGCCTTCTTCAGAACGGCGTTTGCCAGGAGGTCCTCGCGGGCCTGGTCCTGGCTAAGATCCAGCAGGGGTGTCCTAGTTCGCAGGGACAGATTGATGATCTCACGATGGAGCACCTTGTCTCGAACGGAATCCATCTCTTCAATATCCTGCAGTTGTCGGCGAGTGAGATGCTGGGCAGCACCACTGGTGATATAGAAGCGGGCATTGGGCAATTGCTGGAGGATGCCGGCAGGGCGGATGTTCGCTGCAGGCTCCTGGACGGCTGCAGCGATGATCTTCGCTTTTGCCTCTCCGGCAGCGAAAACAACGCAGCTGACATCACGGTTATAGCTGATGGTCTGAAGACCGATGGTGATTACCAGCCGATTCTGGGCTACTTCTATACCACCCAGATCGGAGGCTGCAGCCGCCTGGGTTTCGAAATTCGTGGGTGTCAAACGGGTAGTGGAGAAATAATCTGAACCCCGCACATTGAAAGCGATATGCCCATCAGGCCCGATCCCGCCCAGGAAAAATCCGATCCCGCCTTTCTCCCTGATCCTGCGTTCATAATCACTGCAGAATTCATCAATGATCTCGATGGACTCCTTTTGCAGCCGTTCCTGCAGATTCTGTGGCTGACGGAAACGCAAGCTGAGGTCGACCTTCAGATCGGGGAATATCTCCTGGTAGCTTCTGCCCCGAGGATAGCGGATAGAAGTTGCGTCAAGCAGTTGGGCCCGCTCCTCAGGGATACCGAAACCCCTGATGTAGTATTTCATGACATAGTCATAGAAGCTATTGTGCTGGGTGGGCGAGATAGGAAAGAACTCATCGATCTGCACGAATTGCAGACCACCGAGTTTCGGTGCCGACTTTCCGGCCAGTCCAACTGACTCCAGCAGGTTCTGATTCGTGGGCAGATTCCAGTTTTTCTGCAGGTATTCGACCCAGCGGATGAAATACTCGGGTGTCTTACCCGTGGGTAACGAAACGACACCCTCAGGGTTATCAAACACCCATTCGAGAAATCGCAGTGCGGTGAGCTGTCCCAGACTGGGGAAATTTGTGACCTGGACCAGCGGGGTCCGTTCCTCAGGAGCGTATTGGAAATCGTAGCCTGAACTTTCCAGGAAATGGGCTTCGACAGGACTCGGGGGATTGAATTTCATGTCGTTCATGGCGTCGCAAAATCAATCAGAAATCCCGTGAATACAACTAAAAACGGACTCGAGCATGAACATAAGTTATTTATTAACAATGCTGATCATTTGCGGTTAGTAAGTAATAAATATTTACAATCAATCTTACATCACTGCCGCTGATCCCCAGGGCTCTTCTCATTCTGTAAAAGGAATGTGCATTTGTTCGGTTTGGATGGTGTGAGATTCACCTTATTTTCTCGATTATGGCCTTCATAAGTGCTGTCATCGTCGCCGGGGGGCAGGGACTACGCCTGGGAGCGGAACGGCCCAAGCAATTCCTGCATCTGGCAGGCAAAGAGATCCTGCAGTACTCTGTAGATGCGTTCCAGGATCATGTGCTCATCGATGAGGTGGTCCTGGTCCTTCCAGAGTCGAATGTAGAGACAGCCCATCGCTATTACCCCACATGCCGTATCACCCAGGGAGGTGCGACACGGCAGGACTCCGTGAAAGCAGGAGTGGACATCTGTTCAAACCAGAGTGAGTACATACTCATTCACGATGCTGCCCGACCCCTGGTAAGCAGGAAGATCATCGATGCTTGCATCGATGCACTGGAGGAATACGATGGTACTGCACCTGTGCTGCGGTCGGCTGATTCACTGATCCAGATCGAAAATGACGACTTTAAACGGCTGGACCGCGAAAAAGTACGTCAGGTTCAGACACCACAGGGCTTTAAGGCTGAAATGATCCGTCATGCACTGAGTCTGGGTAATCGTGAAACCGATGAGATCGGTCTCATCAAACGGGTCTTTCCGGACGCCAGGATCGAGTTTGTTGCTGGTAATCGGCGAAACTTCAAGGTCACGGATCCAGACGACCTTCTCATCCTGGAAGGCTTTCTGGGGGATGGATCCAACTGAACGCAAGTAAACTGGCAGACGCTGACCGCAGGCTGGATTTCATATACAGTACTGAAAAGGACAAGGTGGCGCTGGTCCCCCTGTTTGCATTCATGCAAACCCTCTATCCCCAAACCCGCCTGGTCAAGATCCATCGACGAAAGTTATTCAAAGGTCATATCCGAGACCTGGCTCCCGTGGTAGTGGCCGCCTACGACATCGCGATTCGTCGTGCCCGGGATGGGGGCTGGAAGGGCAGGACGATCTATGTGGACCATGGATTAAGCCCCGTCAAATATTACGCTTACCGCTACACCACCTTTCATGAATGCGACTTGTTATTCTATCCAGGGCCTGTTTTTGAACGCACGATGAAAGCCCTGAATCCGAATTTCAATAATGGACTTCTGGGCGGGCTGCCCAAAATGGATGAACTCGTCACACTTGAGGTAGATCGCGAAGCACTTTGTCAGCGTTACGGGTTGGATACAAACCGGCCAATAGTGCTGTTTGCGCCTACCTGGGGTGGACGTTACAGTAAACACTGGGGACTATCCAACGCACCCTATCTCGATGGATACCCAAATCTCATCATAGCACCCCACCCTGCTGATTATCGTTTGGCCCGAAAATTCAACGCTGTGGTACCTGACGAATCAGGGAACATCAACATGCTACTGAAATTTGCAGACGTGGTGGTCAGTGAGGTCTCATCAGTAGTTGGCGAGGCTGCCATTCTAGATAAACCTGTGGTCCAACTCATTCTACCAGACTATCCTGGCTGTTTCCCACTCCCAGAGAAGCGCAAAGAAGGATTATGGCTCAGTAAGGAATGCATTGAAGCTTTCGCTGCCAAAGCGGATCCAGTCCATCGACCCTTCAAACTCGCATATCTCGATGAGGATTGGGTCATGGGTCATACCACAATCCCGGAGAAACTACCTGAGGCTGTGGATCAAGCCATAGCTGAGCCTGATCGTTTCCAGACAGAACGCAGGTACTGGGCCGAACAATGCTGCTATAAACCAGATGGTGGCAGCGTGAGGCGTATTGGTAGCATGATCCAGGTCTTCTTGGAGCAGGATTCGAGAAAACAACTTGGGTGAATTCTCCCTGAATGTATCTTGAATCTGGGCCATCATTGGATAGCGATAAGAATTTAGCATAAATGAATACCGGTATCATACTCGCCGGGGGACAAGGCGACCGCTTCGGGGGCGAAGTACCCAAGCAATTCGTGGTACTTCATGGTCGCCGGGTTCTCGATTATGGTGTCGAGACCTTTGAATCCCACCCAGATATACAGAAAGTGATCATCGTGGTTCCGGAGAACTGGTTGGGAGAGATCGAACATGAGTATCCCCAACACGAAGTGGTGCTGGGTGGCAACACCCGCAGGGCCTCATCGTATGCCGGCCTGAGGGTCTGTCCGCCACAGACGAAGAAGGTTCTGCTACACGATGCCGCCCGCCCCTTCGTAGACCACGATATGATCTCTAGGGTATTGAACGCGCTGGATGATCATCTGGCCGTAGACACGGCTATAAATGCAACAGATACAATCATTGAGGTCCATGACGGTGTGATCACCGACATGCCGATCCGCGATAACCTATTTCTTGGACAAACCCCACAGGGCTTTGATTATGAAACCATTCTGAAAGCCCATGAGACCATTGAAGTGCTGACCACAGATGACGTCCGTCTGGTCAAGGAGATGGGGATCGAATGTATATCTGTAGCGGGTTCTGAATACAATTTGAAGATCACGTCCTCGCACGATCTGTATATGGCCGAGCGAGTGACACAGACGCTAGC
This sequence comes from uncultured Lentisphaeria bacterium, assembly GCA_964454335.1. Classification (GTDB taxonomy): domain Bacteria; phylum Fidelibacterota; class UBA8477; order UBA8477; family JABMPR01; genus CAYVVT01. Next base: position 392,046 of record CAYVVT010000001.1, read on the forward strand.
TCCCAAGAAGGGAAACCTGGCAGACCTTTCCGGCAAACGAGCACTGATCCTTGGGGGAACAGGGGGGATTGGTACAGCAATTAATGAGCACTTGATCTTGGCAGGCGCGGAGGTCAGGGCATACGGTTCAGAAATAGATCTGGCGGCCGAATCATTACCTGAAGACCTGAACCGGCACTGGGATATCATTATTCATGCTGCTGGGGTGTTTATACGCAAACCATTCAGGGAACTTTCAATCGAGGAATGGAATGATGTTATGTCAGTGAATCTTCGTTCTGCATTTCTGGTTGGTAAATTGGCCCAGACTACGATGAAGGAGCAGGGATGGCTGATCTTTATTGGCTCATCTTCTTCTCATCGGGGACGTACCAGTCAATCCGTCTACGCTGCCTCCAAAGCCGCCTTGAATAATCTGACCCAGTCCCTTGCTGAAGAATATCTCGAACTGGGCATCCGCGTGAATTGCGTCAACCCACCTCGGACAGACACGCCCATGCGTCATAAGGCTTTTCCAAATGAGGACCGATCCATGCTTGCGGACCCGTTGAACGTGGCCCAGGATATCATTCGTTATTGCAGTGGAGATGAAACGGGCCATATCGTCAATTTGAGATACGCATCCCAATTCAGGACTAAACGTTGATCAAAATACAGCGAGTGTTGGTTCTGAGCCATGGGGATAGACTTTTGGCATTTGTTGTTGGTAATAATTCTCCAGATGTTCATCCAACTACCAGTACCAACCAGAAGTTCAAGTGACAATCCTGGGGATATAAAACTGAATTAATAAGGAAGTACTCTGAAAGCCATAATCCTAGCAGCCGGTATCGGTTCCAGACTTGGAACCCCACGCCCCAAACCACTGACATTGCTCTCGAACGGTGAACAGATTCTCCAACGCCAGATTCGTCATCTCTGCGGCGTCATGCACTTGGACGACATTCTTGTGGTCGTAGGATTTAAAAAGGATCTCATAATGGAGGAACAACCTGATCTTACCTATGTATTCAACAATGTCTATGATCAGACGAATACTTCTAAAAGCCTTCTCAGGGGGCTGCGTAAGGTTGGGGACGAAGACGTTATATGGATCAATGGAGATGTTGTGTTTGATGCAGAAGTCCTATATCGCCTGATAGCTGAGGAGAAATCATGTGTCGCGGTGAACACCGGATCGGTTGCAGAGGAGGAGGTCAAGTACCGCCTGGCGGCCGACGGCTCCATCGCGGAAATATCAAAGACAGTTGCGGATGCCCCTGGTGAATCGGTGGGTGTGAACAAAATGTCGGGTTCTGATGTTCCCATGTTCATCAAGATGCTGGAAGAATGCTCTGACAACGATTATTTCGAGCGGGGCATCGAGATGGCAATTGAAAATGGCTTGAAGATCTATCCTGTAGATATCTCTGATATCCTGTGCATTGAAATCGATTTTACTGAGGATCTTGAAGAAGTGAACCGTCGTCTGGAACAACATTGATCCCTTTTATCAACAAGATCCTTGAGGCTCTGGATCGACTGAACATCCAGTATCTTGTCGGGGCGGAATCGCTTGCCGGGCTAGCTGAAGACGATTTATTCAAATATGCCCATAATCTCCGGCTGTACATCCTGCCTGCAGGCATTCTCAAGAAGATCCTATTTGCGATCCTGTTGATCCCGCATGGGATCTTCGTCAAGCCCAAGTTTGACCAGGGCAGTCTATTCCTGAAGCTGAGACATCGCCCCAGTTTAGCCGTTAAGGCCCCCTACTTTCTGTTCATTACACCACTCAAACGGATTGGTGACTCCCTGTGTGCCTCAATGAGTGGAAACGATTGTATGTTTGATTCAGCGGATCTCGAGAAGAATTCCATCCGTCGGATCGAGCATCAGGGAATGAAGCTTCCAGTTCCGTCTGACTTACGGGGATTTACGTCGAAATATCGGTCTGAGATACTGGCCGCATTTTATATCAAACATACTCTGAGCTTTGACTCGGACGCTGAAAAGGCCGCCGTCCGGCTGCTGCATGAAAGTGTCGATATCCTGAACAAGACAGGTAACGAGCACTGGATCGAGGGTGGTACATTATTGGGGGCTGTTCGTGACGGGAAGTTGATCCCCTGGGACCATGATCTTGATATGGGTATGAAATATGTCTCAAATGAGCAGATGGAAACAGTCATCAAGGCGTTACGGAATAGATTCTATGTCCGAGTACTCTCTTTTCACCGGGAACGGAATGTGTGGAAGATGGGTAATTACAGGCTTATCAAGATCCATCCGCGTCGTTACCGTTTCTTAAAGGGAAAACCCTGTCTGGACCTCTTCGTCTATTATCTCGGTCCTCTACCCGATACGGGAGAGGAAGTCTATCGCTATGTCGTCTGGCACCGGAATGCCTACCACCGGCGGGAATTCCTGGATACCCAGGATTCCATCGTGTTTTATGGCAAGACCGTTTCTACTCCGGCAGATCCGGAAGGCTTCCTGGAAGTGAAGTATGGTCCAGATTGGAGAACGCCGGTAAAGGAATGGAACGTGGCTCTCGATGACGGGTCCATCTATTCTGCTGAGTCCTGAATCCAGACTCCTGGAAATTATGCACAATGATCGATACGCCCCACCCCACTCTTGAATCTCTCCCAGACCGTTTCCCTTCGCTTATCGGCAGATCGGTTGTAATCGTGGGTAATGGTCCCAGCGCCCTTGGGATGCAACTCGGCGCCAGGATCGATTCTTTCGATCTTGTCATCCGCATCAATAATTACACCACCCGCGGCCTCGAACCGGAGTTGGGTTCGCGTACCGACATCTGGGTTAATGGAGCCAATCAGGGCCTGAAAAAACGCAAGGATCCACCTGAACTCATCCTGACCATGATCCCCCCGGTGGTTCTTCGGGAGAAAGGCGAGGCGATCCATACCCGCATCCAGCGACGTCTGGGAACTGATCGGTATCATCTGATCCCATTGGAGGACATGGAAACATTGGAACGCTTCAGCGGGATCGAACGGCCCACCACGGGACTTTTCACTATCCTTTATTTCTACCTGAAGGGTTGTGACATCAGTCTACATGGCTTCGATTTCTTCGTAAGCAGCAAGGGTCACTACTTTGATTCACGCTTCAAACGCTGGCTCAAGGAATCGGGCATCATCAAAAAAGCTGCCAAACACCAGATTTTGCAGGAGAAACAGCTCGTGGACCGATTAATGGATGAAGGCCGGCTGAGAAATCTGAGTTAAGCCCGGGTCCGCATCGGACGCATTGCGATCACCAGCAATCCCCCCAGGATGATGGCACCACCGATGAGCACCTGAACCGAAACACCCTCCCGAAAGAACAGCCATGCCAGAAGACTGGCCAGCACCGGTTCACCGATGGGAACAGCCCCAACCACGGTTGGTCGCAGGAATTTTACCGCGTAATTCAGGCTGTTGTGACCGATGAGAGTAGGAACGATTCCCAGGGCCAGAAGCCAGGGCAGCTCCTGCCTGTCGAACAGAATGCTCTGTCCGGAGATCAGGACAACGGCCCCCAGGGAGATCGCCGCGACGAGGTAAAGCCAGCGGGTATAGGCGACGGTATCTGAATCCTGCCGGACCCGCTCGGCTATGATCAACACGCCAGCCCAGCAGAGTGCACTTGCCAGGGCCATCAGCGTCCCCAGGGTAATGCTATCACTCCGATCCAACCTGTAACCATGCACAACCAGCGCACCAACCAGGGCGATGCACAGACCTGCCACGAGCTGTCGTGAGAAAATCCGACGCAAATAGAAGCGTTCGAGCAGCAGCATGAAGGCTGGAGCCAGCGCAACGATGAGGGTTACGTTGGCCACGGAGGCATATTTCAGCGCACCGTAAAATGTGGCAAAATGACCCGCCAAGAAAATACCTGCAGGGATGATGAGCTTTTGTGGTGCAGGTGACCTGGAAATTGGTGTCTTAACTAAAGTGATTCCCCAGAGCACCATACTTGCGATGCACATACGCCAGAATGCGATGGAAAGGGCAGGCATTTCCGGGAGGAATCTTGCCAGTGGTGCACCAAAGCTGACGCCCAGTAAGCCAATGAACAATACCAATGGAAGCCAGGACCGCATGATCACTAGTTTACCCTCTACGTTGACACCCCCAAAGCCTTCATCCGTCTTCGCAATGCTGCTTTGAAACGGCTATATTAACGCCCAATTTGCAGTGAACGTTGAACATCGGAAAGTCGAACCATGCTGAACCGCCGTCGAATTGTCGCACTTATCCCGGCCCGTGGCGGGTCCAAGGGCGTCCATCGAAAGAATGTACAGACCTTTCTGGGCGAACCACTGATGGTCCACTCCATCAACTATGCACAGGAATGTCAGCTTGTGGATGACGTGTTTGTGTCCACCGAAGATACGGAGATCGGGGAACTTGCAGAGAAACATGCTGCCAAGGTCATCTGGCGGCCCTTCGACCTCGCCGGTGATCAGTCGACTACGGAGGCGGCCATCGGCCATGCCCTTCAGGATCTCAACAAACGTGGTGCTGGATGTGATATCGTCGTACTGCTGCAGCCCACCAGCCCGCTGCGCCCACCCGACAGCCTCCGGACAGCATTGAAGGCCTTTGATACAGGCGGCTATGACAGCATGCTTTCTATTTCTCCCACGCATCGCTTCTTCTGGCGGATCAAGGAGGACCAGGCCCTGCCGGAATACAACTTCATGTCACGCCCCCGGCGTCAGGATATGCAGACGGACGAGATCCGTTACCTTGAGAACGGATCACTGTACATTTTCAGCACCAGACATTTCGAGCAGGTGGGGAATCGCCTCGGCGGCAAGATCGGCTACACCCTGTTTGACGAGCAATACAGTCATGAGATAGATACATGGGACGATCTGCGCTACCTGGAGCAACTGGCCAAACGACTTGAGCAAGCCGAATAGAACATGAACATTCTACGTTGCATGTAGGGTACTTTTTATTAGTGTTTGGGTAAATGTGAGCTTTTCAGAGATTAAACCGATCGACGCCCCGAGGAGGACGACTTGAGAGAATTGGTCCTGGGTACAAAAACCGTGGGAAACGGACATCCAGTTTACGTGATCGCAGAGATAGGGATCAACCATCAGGGTGATGTGGACATTGCCAAGGAACTCATCAGTAGAGCCGCCGAGGGAGGTGCTGATGCTGTCAAGTTCCAGAAACGTAAAGTCTCGCGTATTCTCACCCAGGAAGGGCTCGAAATGCCCTACGACAACCGTAATTCCTTTGGGGCCACTTATGGCGAGCACAAGCGAGCGCTGGAACTGTCAGAGTCAGATTATCAGCAGCTGAAAACCCATTCCGACCTGCTGGATGTAGATTTCATTGCTTCCGGCTGGGACGAGGAAAGTATTGATTTTCTGGACAGGATCGGTCTGCCTTATTTCAAGATGGCCTCTGCCGATCTTACCAATATTCCTCTGCTCGAGCATACGGCCCAAAAAAATAAGCCCATGATCCTTTCAACGGGCATGGCGGACCTGGAGATGGTAAAGACCGCAGTGGCAGCCATCTCGGAATTTCACCAAGATATCGCCCTGCTGCAGTGTACTTCCACCTATCCTTCATCTTTTGAAGAGATTCATCTGAATGTCCTTGATACCTACAGGGCTGAATTCCCCGATACTGTCATCGGTTATTCAGGTCATGAACTGGGTATCGCTGTAACAGCAGCTGCGGTGGTGAAAGGCGCCAGGATCATTGAGCGTCATTTCACACTGGACCGCACCATGAAAGGCGGTGACCATGCGGCTTCCCTGGAGCCCGGTGGTTTCGCGAAACTTGTAAGGGACATCCGCCACATCGAGGTATCCATGGGCTCCGGAGAAAAGCAGGTGCAGGAGTCCGAACGGGAAGTATTCAAAAAACTGGCTAAAAGTGTGGTCTCCGCCACGGCCATCCCTGCCGGGACAACCATCACCAGGGAGATGCTGACCACCAAGGGACCTGGCACAGGTATCTCTCCTGCCCGCATCGGCGAAGTGGTAGGCCAGGTGGCAAAAGTCAATATCGACAAGGATGTCGTGATCAAGGGGGAAGATATTGGACTCTGAGAACATTCACGCAAAGGCCGGACGGATCAAGCTCGTCGTTACGGATATTGATGGTGTCTGGACAGATGCCAGAATGTTTTACTCTGCTAGTGGTGAGGCCATGAAGTCATTTTCGACCTATGATGGCATGGCGACATATCTACTCAAGCTTGCAAAGATCCCCGTTGCCATCATCACCGGTGAGAATTCTCCAATCGTAGCCGCCCGGGCCGAGAAACTGAAAATCGAGGACGTCCATCTCGGTATCGAGGACAAGCTCGGAGTTCTGGAAGGACTCATGGAAAAATACGCGCTGAAAGCTGACGAGGTCGCTTACATCGGTGACGACGTAAACGATTACAGCTGCATGCAGGTGGCGGGACTGACAGCCTGTCCCGCGAACTCACCGGTATTCCACCTTCTCCAAGCAGACATACTACTCGAGCGTCGGGGAGGCGAGGGCGCCTTCCGTGAATTCGCCGACATCATCATAGCCGCCCAGGAGTGATGCAGCTCCTTTTCTATCTTCTCTACAATCTCCTGGTCACGCTGGTCTTTCCCGTGCTCTGGGCTATTGCACTCTTCAACAAGAAATTCAGGGGGAATCTGGCCGGACAGCGTGAACTCAAGCTGAACCTGTCGCGTTTCCGGGCAAAGGTCGACGCTGATCCCAAACCAGTTCTCTGGCTGCATGCGGCTTCGGCTGGGGAATTCGAACAGATCAATCCACTGCTGGACCGGTTTCGTAATGAAGACATCTACATCTTTCAAACCTTCACATCTTCCACCATTTACTACAAGACCTTCACAGATAAGCGCTTCGATGGTGTAGGTTATCTGCCCTGGGACCTGATCTGGCGGGTGAACCGCTTCATAAAGGAGCTACAACCTGATCTGCATATCAATACCAGGCATGATCTCTGGCCGAATCTGCTGGCTGCGCTCAGGCGGAAGGGGATCCGCAGCGTTCTGGTGAACGCCAATCTGTACAGCAACTCACTGCGGTTGAGGATACTGATGAAGCAGATCAACAGCATCATCTTCAATCAGCTCTCTGCGGTCTATACGGTATCCGAGAATGTCGCAGGTCTACTCAAGCAGATCTACAGGGGTGATCCTGTCGTGAGCGGCGACACACGCTTTGACCGTGTGAATGAGCGAGCCGATCAGAACACTGGGAATCTCATTCCCCTGGAGATCATAAAAGGCAGGTCGGTGGTCATCTACGGCTCAGTCATAGAATCGGACCTCAAGATCCTGGGGACAGCCCTCGGCCAGAGCAAGAATATGCAGAATATGCTGCACATCATCGTCCCGCACGAGGTCAGAGAGCGTGATCTGATCCCCTGGGAAGTGGAGTGTTTCAGGCATAAACTGAAAACCATTCGACATTCGGAGCTGGAAAGCTACCAGGATGAGAAGATCATCATCTGGAATACGGTCGGTCAACTTGCTGATCTGTATAAACAGGCCAGTCTGGCCTATGTAGGAGCGGGTTTCAGTACCGGCGTACACTCCGTCACCGAACCGGCCATCTATCGGATTCCGGCAGCTCATGGTCCCCGCTACGAGATCCTGGCCGAGGCCATCGAACTGGTGGAGATGGGTATTTCCAGGGTGGTCAACAATGGAGAAGAGCTGGCCCAGTGGCTCCGGATCCTCGATGATCCTGAAGCACTTGAGAATAAGCGGCAGGCTCTGGATACATATATCATCAAAGGTTTGGGAGCAAGCGATCGGATCGTAGCATCTGAGATCGGGCACCTGCTGCAAGCCGCAGGTTAAAGAGTTCCACCGTCCAGACAGATAAAATGAGCTAACGTTTGGGTGAAGCCCGACGGTTGCGTTGACAAGGGCAGGGGGAAGGTCTATATTCTGCCCCATGAATGCCGTGGAGCACGCCGAAGTGAAGCGAATTGCCAAGCTCGCGCGTCTCGAACTCAGCACCGAAGAGATCCAGTCCCTCTCCCATCAGTTAACCGACATCCTGCACTATGTTGAGCAGTTGGAAACTGTCGATACCGACGGTGTTGAGCCCCTGTCCCACGTCCACGATGTCGTGAACAATCTTCGGAAGGATGAGGTTAAGACCTCATTGCCCCGGGAGCAGGTATTCAGAAATGCACCTGATTCGGACGGCACCTATTTCAAGGTCCCGAAGGTGATCAAGGACTAGCGGATGATCTTCCCGGTGAACAGGATGACTGCCTCCTTCACCGGCCGGATCAGCAGCCCCCGAAATTAGACAGAACAATTCACATTCACTCCTGTTGGGGTGGGTGCTGTGTTTTTATAAGAGGGTCATGTGGAAAAGAAGTGCACCAAGCATATCATCGTAACCGGGGGAGTCATCTCTGGTCTGGGCAAGGGGATCGCTGCAGCCTCACTGGGTTATCTGCTGGAGTTGAAGGGCCTCAGGGTTACCATCCAGAAACTGGATCCTTATCTCAACGTGGATCCAGGTACTATGAATCCATTCCAGCATGGTGAGGTCTTCGTCCTGGATGACGGTACCGAGACCGACCTGGATCTGGGGCACTACGAGCGCTTCATCGATGTAAACATGACCCGCGCCAACAACAGTACTGCCGGAAGCATCTATTATGAGGTCCTGGAGCGCGAACGTCGGGGTGATTATCTCGGTGGGACCGTCCAGATCATTCCGCATGTCACTGATGAGATCATCAAGCGTATCGAGAACCTGGAACAGCTGGATGATGAACTTGATGTGGTCATAACCGAAATTGGCGGTACGGTGGGTGATATTGAAAGTCTTTCTTTCCTGGAGGCCGTACGTCAGTTCCAGCAGAAACGGGGCCGGGGCAATGTCATCATCATTCATGTCACCCTGATCCCTTATGTGGGTGCCAGCGAAGAGCTGAAGACCAAACCCAGTCAGCATTCAGTGATGCGTCTGCGTGAGATCGGCCTGCAACCGGACATCCTGCTCTGCCGTACGGAACATCCTCTCTCCGATGAGGTTCGGCAGAAACTGGCGCTGTTCACCAACGTGAGTGTGGATGCAGTGATACAGGGTATGAATGCCCGTACCATCTATGAAGTCCCGCTTCTGCTCACAGAGGAACATCTATCCGGTATCGTCATGAGCAAGTTGGGCCTGGAGAACATTCCGGCAGACACCCGTGCGCTACAAGCTTTCGTAGACCGGATCCTGAACCCGGAGCATGACGTCACTATCGCCGTTGCCGGTAAATACACCCAGATGATCGATGCCTACAAGAGCATCATGGAAGCCTTTGTGCATGCCGGTGTTGATAACAACTGCCGGGTGAATATCGAATGGGTGGATGCCGAGGAACTGAACAGCGATGAAGATCTGGAGCGTATACTGGGCCATGTGGATGGTATTCTGATACCGGGTGGATTCGGTTCCCGGGGTATCGAGGGTAAGATCCAGGCCTCCCGGTATGCCCGTGAACAGAAGATCCCCTATTTTGGTATCTGTCTGGGCTTGCAGGTATCAGTCATCGACTATGCCCGGCATGTCTGCGGTCTTGAGAACGCCAATTCAAGTGAATTCGATGATCAGACCGAACACCCCGTGATCCATCTGATGCTGTCCCAGCATCATGTCACCCGTAAAGGTGCCAGCATGCGTCTGGGGGCCTATGACTGTCATCTGAAAAAGGGCACCAGGTCACTGGAAGCCTATGAAGATGGTGTCATCAGTGAGCGTCATCGTCACCGCTACGAGGTCAATAATGACTATCGCGATATCCTGGAGGAGAACGGATTCATCATCTCCGGCCTGTCCCCGGACGAGCAACTGGTGGAAATGATGGAGATCCCGGATCATCCCTGGTTCGTGGGAACCCAGGCACATCCGGAATTGAAATCCAGGGTCGGCAGGACCCATCCACTGTTCAGGGAATTCATCCGCGCCGCCCGGGAACACATGCTGGCCCAGGTTAAGAAGACCTGATCACCACACACAGCTAACCCTTCCATCCTGTTAACACACCGGTGCATCCACACCGGTGATCAACGTTCATTCAGAAAAGGAGTTAGCCATGGATCAATCAAGGATCGCAGAACAGACCAGGGGTCACCGCCAACGCATGCGGTCGCGTTTCTTTCAGAATGGCATCGAGGCCTTTCACGATTATGAAGTGCTCGAGATGCTTTTAAGTCTGACCACCCCCCGCAGGGATGTCAAACAATTGGCCAAGGAATTGATGAACCGCTGGGGATCACTCGCAGACGTGCTCGAGGCACCCACCAGCCTGCTCCAGGAGATCCCCGGCCTGGGTCCGGTGAATGTTTTTGCGCTGAAACTGCCACATGCCATCGGTCGCCGGTATCTCAGAGAAAAGGTCATGGGCGCTGATTATCTGCGGTCAAGTGAATCCGTGCGAGCCTATCTCACACACAACCTCCGTGACCGCAACAGGGAGACCTTCCAAGTCATTTTCCTCAATGGACAGAACCGCATCCTGAAAATGGAGGAATTGTTCAAGGGCTCATTGACCTCCTCGGCCATCTATCCCCGGGAGGTCGTGCAGAAGGTCCTCAGCTACGAAGCCGCAGCCGTCATCCTGGTCCATAACCATCCCTCCGGCAGCCTCAAACCATCATCCCACGACCGCAAGGTCACCCAAAAACTGCAGACCGCCCTGGAGTCCATCGATGTCCGGATCATGGACCATCTCATCGTGGGGGGGAATGGGTTTTATTCGTTTGCGGACAATGAGCTTCTATAGCAGGGAAGCAGATAGAAGACAGAAGACAGAAGGAGGACAGAATGCACTAGATAGGATCACCAACCCATTCTGTCTTCTGTCTCCTTTCTCCTGAATAATTATTTCCCTGCCTTCAGTGCTTTACCCAATTACATTTCTTGCTACGCGGATTGAATTAATCCTGAATTCTATAAAGGTGGATGAATGGAAAGAAAAATCAGGATCATTTTAGCGAAACCGGGCCTGGATGGCCATGATCGGGGTGCCAAGGTGCTGGCGAATGCCTTTCGGGATGCCGGAATGGAAGTCATCTATCTCGGGCTGCGACAGACCCCGGACATGATCGTTTCAGCAGCTGTCCAGGAGGATGCAGATGTCATCGCATTGAGCATTCTCTCCGGAGCACACATGACCATTTTCCCCAAGGTATTGAAGCTTATGAAGCAGAACGGGATCGAGAACGCTTTGCTCACCGGTGGTGGTATCATACCGGATGAGGATGCGAAAACCCTCACGGAAATGGGCGTAGGCAGGCTCTTTGGACCCGGGTCAAGTCTGGAGACCATCAACTCATACATCAAGGATTGGGTGGAGGAACACCGCCAATGAGCAGTCGCCAGGAGCGTGTGGATCAACTCAGGCAGCTGAAGAAGGATGCCCTGCTGGGTGGCGGCGAAAAACGGATCGAAGCCCAGCACGCCAAGCAGAAACTCACTGCCAGGGAACGTCTTGACCTGCTCCTGGATCCCGGCTCCTTCGAAGAGATGGATATGCTGGTAACCCACCGCTCCACCAACTTTGGCCTAGACAAGGTCAAACACCTCGGGGACGGTGTGGTGACGGGCCACGGCAAGGTGAATGGCCGTACCGTATTCGTTTTCAGCCAGGATTTTACCGTCATGGGGGGGTCACTCTCCGAGGCCTATGCCGAGAAGATCGTCAAGATCATGGACTTGGCGGGCAAGGTAGGGGCGCCCGTGATCGGGTTGAACGACAGCGGGGGTGCCCGCATCCAGGAAGGAGTGGTCAGTCTGGCCGGTTACGCCGACATCTTCCTGCGCAACACGCTCATGTCAGGTGTCATTCCCCAGATCTCGGCCATTCTCGGACCCTGTGCCGGTGGGGCAGTCTATTCACCGGCCATAACGGATTTCATCTTCATGACCAAGGGTACCAGCTACATGTTCGTTACCGGCCCCGAGGTCGTGAGGACAGTGACGCATGAGGAAGTGACCAAAGAAGACCTTGGCGGTGCCATGGCCCATGGTGCCAAATCCGGTGTCAGTCACTTCACCTGTGAGAACGAGATCGAGGTCATTCAGGGCATCAAACGCCTGCTTGGATTCATTCCTCAAAACAACATGGAGGATCCTCCTCGCAGCAATTGCGACGATCCGGATGACCGAGCCAGTGAAGATCTGGACTCCATCGTTCCGGAGAATCCTAACAAACCCTACGATATCAAGGATGTGATCAAACTGGTGGTGGATGACGAAGACTTCTACGAGGTCCATACCGAATTCGCCCAGAATATCGTTGTGGGTTTCTCTCGCTTGAGCGGACGGCCCGTGGGTATCATCGCGAATCAGCCTGCCCACCTGGCCGGTGTGCTGGATATTGATTCATCGGTGAAGGGTGCTCGGTTCGTTCGTTTCTGTGACGCATTCAACATTCCACTGCTGGTATTCGAGGACGTCCCCGGTTTTCTTCCGGGAACGGACCAGGAATGGCGTGGTATCATCCGTAATGGCGCAAAACTGCTGTACGCCTTCGCAGAAGCCACGGTACCGCGGGTCACGGTGATCACCCGTAAAGCCTATGGCGGGGCCTATGATGTGATGAACTCGAAACATATTCGCGGCGATATCAACTTCGCCTGGCCCTCCGCTGAGATCGCGGTGATGGGATCCAAGGGAGCTACTGAGATCATCTTTCGCCGGGAGATCAAGGACTCGAAGGATCCCGAGGCAACCCTGGAGAAACTCACTGCTGAATTTGGTGAACGGTTTGCGAATCCTTATTCTGCGGCGGAACGGGGTTATGTCGATGATGTCATAGAACCGCATGAGACTCGGCTGCGTGTCATCCGTGCGTTCGAGATGCTGGCCAACAAGGTTGATAGTAATCCCAAGAAGAAACATGGAAATATCCCCCTCTAATATCACGATAAAGGTGTAGTATGGATCTCCGGAATCGCGAGGAACTTCTGAAAAAACAAGAACAGCTTGAAGATTACCTGCTGGAACATCCCGATTCGAACCTTTACGGCTGGTATGCACGGCAGAACATGGAGGCCGGTGAGCTCGAACGTGCCTTGAAGATCTGCAAACTTGGCCTGGAAGGCGGAAAGAATACCGGTTTGCTGCATAAACTCATGGGGGAATGCTACCTCGCCAAGGGTGAGATCACCCAGGCTATGAAGCATTTTGTGGAATCCGTGCTCACTGGTGAGCCATTTCCCAGCGTGATCAGTGAACTGATCAAGAATCTCAGCGATACCATGGAAGCCGAACAGATCGCATTCCTGGTGCGCCAGATGAACTCTGCTCTGCCCGGTCATCCCGAGGCGACACGCTTCTTCCAGAAATTTCCCACCGCCCGTACCATGCAGGTGAATCAGCAGCAGGTCAATTTCCTTCAGGATCTCGCAGAGGCCCTGGCACGAAAATCACGGGCGGAAGGGGGTATGCGGGAGGCCGAAGAGGATCTCGACGCTCTGATTGCCAAAACAAAACCACCGGAGACTGCACCAGAGACAGCACCGGTTGCTCCAACCGGACCTGAGCCAGCAACTCCTCCTGTAGTGGCGGCGCCCGAACCAGTGACACCAACGCCGCCAGCTGAACCAGTGAAGGCTGAACCCGTTGCTCCACCACCGGCTCCGGAACCGGAACCCCAGCCGGAGATTGCGCCGGAACCTGTTCCAGAACCGGAATATCCGTCTGAACCACCACTCGATGAATTGCCTGTACCCCAATTGCGCCCGGTGGAGAAACCGGTATCACGTCAGGCACCGGCGGCTAAACATACCATTACAAAGTCCATGGCCACCTTCACCCTGATGCAGGTATTCAAGGACCAGGGTATGTTCGAGCAAGCCTTGGAGGTTCTGGATTTCCTCAGGGAAAAGACACCTAACCAGGATCGGATTGATACCGAATACAAAGAGATCCAACGCCTGATAGTGGAGAACGGCGGATAGGGAATTTCTCCTGATCAGCTCTGTATTCTGTGAACACCTCGATCCCGCTCAGCGTTCTCATTGTCACTTATCATTCTGAGAAACATATTGGACCCTGTCTGGGATCCCTGATCCCTCAGGTAGACCTCTTACAGGGTGAGATCATTCTGGTGGATAATGCATCCGGGGACAAAACACTGTCCATCGTGGAGCAGTATTTCCGGAGCAGCGGCAATACCACACTGATCCGAAACCAGCGCAATCTCGGATTTGCAGCAGCGAACAACCAGGCCCTGGCCGTTGCCAGGGGGGAGACAGTTTTACTATTGAATCCGGATACGGTCATCACCGATCAAAGCCTGCTTTCACTTATGCAGACGCTGGCATCTGATATGCAACTGGGGGCGGTGGCACCTCAACTGCGTTTTCCTGATGGTCGAATCCAGAGATCCTGTCGGCGCTTCCCGACCTACTGGAACATCATGATGCAATTGACTGGTTTGGCCATGCTCTTCCCCATGACCAGGTGGGCAAATGGCTGGAAGATGGGTGATTTTGCCCATGATGAAGCCCGGGAAGTTCATCAGCCAGCTGCAGCGGCTCTCATGATCAGGGGGCGATTACTACGGGACCTCAAGGGCTTCGACACGAACTTCCCAATGTTTTTCAATGATGTCGATCTCTGTAAACGGATCCATGGTGGAGGTTATCGTATCCGCTTCGAACCAGCCTGCTGGATCACCCATGTTGGTGGTGGCAGCGTAAAAGAACGGCGAATACGAATGATCATCAGCTCGCAGCTCTCCTTCTTCAGGTATTTTGAGAAGCATTACACCGGCGTTCACTACCAGGTCCTGAACCTGCTGCTGGGATTGGTCCTTTATATTGCCCTGATCCCCCGAATACTCCTGGCCCTGCTGGATAAAGGCGGTGGTTCCGGAAAGGATACGCTATGATTCGAAACATGATCTACCTGATGCTTCTGGTCACACCCCTGGTCGCACAACTGCCGGCAGAGGACCTGGAAGGTGCAATTCAGGATCAACAGATGATCGGCGTTCTGTCGGCATCCTACCTGTATCAATCCTATCTCAATATCGGATACCTGGCTGATGCAACGGAGGGAGCTGTCTACAGTGAAGAGGAAGCCCTGACGCAGGTGGATGGACTGTTGAATGTCATCGGCGGTGTCCGGGATGAACTGCTGGCCTATAGCAGGCAGGTGGAATCTGAATCAGACCGGCTCTATCTGGAAAACCTGGTCAAGGTGGCGGATCTCCTCATCCAGGAGGCATCAGCCCTTCTGCGCTATTATGAGAGCAATGATCAGGAATACGCCAAACAGTATATGGAATTCAACGCCATGGCCCAGAAGGCCATCGGTCAACTGCTTGGTGTCGAGGCCCCAGAGTAGGATCCTTCTGAATGTCTGAGATCAAAGCATTCCTCTTTGACCTGGGTGGTGTGCTGGTCCATGTGGATTCCAGCGAAAGTATCACCAATCTGGCCCGGGACCTGGGGATCGATGAACCGACCTTCCGCGGCGGTATGACACCAGAGCTGCTCAGGGCTTATGAAAAAGGCTTCATCAGTTCCAGCGACTTCTATCTCCAGCTGTTGAAGAACTGTGGTGCCGAGGGCCGGCTGGACATCGATTCATTTCGTGCTTACTGGCAGGATGTCCTCTTTCCCAACGATATCATGATCGCACAGCTGGAGCAAATCGTCTGTCATTACCCGGTGTGGTTCCTGAGCAACACCAATGATTACCATTATGAGCTCATGATGGAGAAATTCCCATTCATGAAACTGGCCAAGGGCGGTGTTTACAGTTTCATGGTGGGGGCTGTAAAACCGGAGCCTGCCATCTATCAACTGGCATGCGAGATGACTGGATATTCTGCGGAGGAACTGCTCTTCATCGATGATCTGTCGGTCAATATCGAGGGTGCCCGGCGACAGGGCCTGAACTGCGTGCAGTTTGATTCACATTCAAAATTCTGCAACAGCATGGAAACAGAGTATCCGCGAACCTGGGAGAAAATATGCGACTGATCAAGTTTGTTGTCTCAGCAGTTCTGCTGATCCTGGTGTTCAGGGCCCTGGATCAGAAGCAGGGCTCCATTCCGCCCCTGGGTAAATTCCTGGATCCCTTCGCGGGTTTCTGGATGAACAATGAGCGGCTGGATGCCATCCCTGATACACTGGATCTCTCCGGTCTGCGGCATCCTGTGACCGTTGTCTGGGATGACCGCGAGGTGCCGCACATCTTTGCTGAATCAACCTATGACCTTTACTTCGCCCAGGGATTCCTAACCGCTCGGCACCGGCTCTGGCAAATGGAATTCCAGACCCACTATGCCGCCGGTCGCTTAAGCGAGGTGGTGGGGGCCATCGCCCTGCCACTGGATCGACTCCAGCGACGCCGCGGTATGCTCATGGCCGCCGAACGTGCCATGCAGGAAATCACCGTGGATACCCGCACACAGATGGTCATACAGGCATATGCCGATGGTGTAAATGCCTGGATCGACCAGCTCAGACCGGCGAAATACCCCATTGAATACAAGCTGCTCGATTACGCGCCGGAACCATGGAGCACTTTAAAAACTGCTTTGTTGCTGAAATACATGGCCTGGGATCTCACTGGAAGGAATGATGAACAGGACCTCACCTGGATACTGAAGGAACACGGACCAGGGTTCATCAATACATTTTACCCGGAGGTCAGCCCCCGGACCGAAACCGTGATTCCCCGGGGCAAACGCTGGCGTTTTGATCCTTTGAAACTCGATCCAGACAATGGAACGGTCATCACATCACCCGAAGCCTTCCTGGGTTTATGGGATCCCCAGCCGGCCGAGCTCAATGGCAGCAACAACTGGGCAATGTCCGGATCCCGGACTGCCACAGGTTACCCCATGCTGGCTGACGACATGCATCTGTCTGTCAATCTGCCCTCGCTGTGGTACGAGGTTCAACTCTGCGATAACGAGCATAATGTGTACGGAGTGACCCTGCCGGGAGCACCTGCCGTCATCGTGGGTTTCAACGACGATATTGCTTGGGGGCTCACAAATGCCGGCTCTGACGTGTACGACTGGTACGAGGTGGAATTCAGGGATGGAGCACGTGAGGAATATCTTCAGAATGGTGAATGGTTGCCGGTGGAATATCGTCTGGAGGAAATCCAGATCAGGGACGCTCAGACGGTCATTGACACCCTGCGCCTGACCCATCAGGGCCCGGTGGTCCATTATGGTAAGCAGGAGGACAGCCTCGGTACCCACGAACTGGGTATGGCCATGCGCTGGATCGCCCACGATCCCAGCAATGAACTGAATACTTTCCTGTATCTGAATGAGGCGGAGACCTACGACGATTTCATTGAGGCATTGAAGTACTTTGACTGTCCCGCTCAGAATTTCGTATTTGCCAGCAGCCGCGGGAATATCGCCATCCAGCACAATGGTAAATTCCCACTGCGCTACCGTGATCAGGGCAAGTACGTTCAGGACGGCCGAGACTCCAGTTTCGACTGGCGCGGCTACATTCCCAGGGATCATCTGCCCACATTTCTGAATCCATATCGCGGATTTGTCAGCTCTGCAAACCAGAAACCTGCCGGTCCACGCTATCCCTATTATCTGGGCTGGCCATACGAGACCTATGAGCGTGGAGCCCGCATCAACGAGCGACTGGATCGCATCACCAATGCGAAAATGAAGGATTTCCAGGATCTGCAAATGGATCCACTTAACGTTCACGCCCGCAGTACGTTGCCAGGCATGCTGGCGGCCCTGGATTCAAGCGATTGGGATTCAACCATCTTCCCGGTATTCCACGATCTGGCCAACTGGGATTACATGAACCTGCCAGATCACAGATCACCCTGGTTTTTCAACCAATGGTGGCGCAGTCTGGAGAAGGCCATATGGGAAGATGAGCTCACCCTGGGCGGTGAGCTGCGCCGGTTGCCATCCAGATCCGTCACCGCTGAATTCATTCGCAGGGGCCGGGGGCTGGCACAGGCGGATGACTCCCGTACAGAAACTCCCGAAGATCTTACAATGATGATAAATCGCAGTTTTCTCGAGACTATGGATGTCTTCCACGAGAAGTATGGTGCATATGGTGATGCCTGGAATATGGGCAACAGCCGGGGTACGGATATTGAACATATTCTGAACCTGCCCGGCTTTGGTCGAACCGGGTTACAAACCTCCGGAGGGAGGCAGATTGTGAATGCCACCGATTTGGATCATGCCCCCTCGTGGAGAATGGTCGTTCAGCTTGGGCCTGAAGTGAAAGCCCGGGGTATCTATCCTGGCGGTCAGTCAGGAAATCCCGGCTCCTATTATTATGACCTGTCGGTGGATGATTGGGTAAACGGAAAGTACTATGATCTGATATTCCTGCCTTCACCGGACGAATTTCCTGCCAATCATCTTGGTGGCAGCACACTGTTGAGGAATACACAATGATCTCCATCATCATCACTGTCGTACTCGTGGCTCTGATGCAATTGCTGGTACCGGCCTGGTGGTGGATCATGATGGTCCCCTTTGTGGCTGGATTTCTGAATTCCGGATTTGTCTGGAGAACTGTCACCGGGCATGCCGGCGGCATTGCCCTTCTGTGGATGAGCGTGAGCCTTTTCCAGTGGATCTCGGCAGGTGATCGTATCGTTTCCCGTATCCAGACGCTCATGGGACTCCCCTCCAGCTGGTTGCTGGTGCTGGTGACGACGCTGCTGGCATTCCTCGTAGCTGCTCTGGCCACCTATTGCGGCATGGCCCTGCGGCGGTTGGTGATCCAGGAGAAACAGATCAGCTGAAACCATGACCCGCAAGCCCTCAGACAAGCTCGTCGCACCCCTGCGTACCATTCCCCATGACATTTTCAGGGATAACAATCCAGAATATGATGATCTGGAGAAGCGTCCCCGGATGCCTGCTGTGGCCCTGCTGGACAATATCCGCAGCATGTTCAATGTGGGCTCCATGTTCAGGACCGCGGATGGATGCTGGCTGGAGGAAATGGTGCTCACCGGGTACACGGCAGTTCCGCCTCGGCCTGAGATCGCAAAAACAGCCCTGGGCGCTGAATATTCCGTTCCCTGGCGCTATGCCCCCGAGGCGACCCAGGTACTACGTGCCCTGAAAGCCCGGGGTTACACCGCTGTTGCCCTGGAACACACCACCCGCAGTCAGTCCCATGTAGTCGTGCAATATGATTTCCCGCTTGTCTTTGTGGTGGGCAATGAAGGCGTCGGAATCCAGGACGAGATCGTTGCCGAATGCGATTTTGCTGTAGAATTACCTCAATATGGAATGAAAAGCTCCATGAATGTGGCCGTAGCCTTTGGCATAATGGCCTATGAACTGAGGCGGCAATGGGACCAGCGCAGGCTTGAGGGCGATTGATGTGCCGCACAGTCACCAATTCAAACTTGTGACCAAGTCTGTGAGACCTATATTGCACTAATTCATGAAAAACATGTACGATTAAGGGAGGTTTTATGAAAAAAATGGTACTGGTAATCCTGCTGTGCCTGGGACTGTCACCAGGCCTGGTCAATGCGCAGGAAGGTTTACTGGAAAGTCTGGAAGCCCTTCTGGATGAAAATGCTGAACGCTATCTGCAACCATTCGCAGACGGCTTTGGTGCCAATCTGAACTCAGGTTATTACCACAAGGCCAAGCCACACAAGCTGCTTGGTTTTGATATCGGGGCAAAGGCCATGCTGGCCGCGATCCCGGATGAATCCATGTACTATGAATTTGTCATGGCAGCGAATCAGTTGTCCATTCCCGTGGATCAGACCATCGACCTGTCACAGTATGGACTCGGATCTGCTACTGTGGACAAGATCACACTCGGTTTTGATGAGATCTTCCAGATCGACGATCCAGAAACACCGACCTTGCTCGGTCCCGCGGGAGGTTCAACCCTCAGCCCGAATACCACTGCCATCTCTGGAGCCATCCAGGGCGCTCTGGTGGATGAACTGGTAGCTGCCGGTCTCACCGAAGCCCAGGCCATGGATGTCGTAGGGACTGAATTTGACGTCTCCGCTCTTGATGACGCCATTCCTGCTTCAATCACCCTGCCTGGCGGTATCGATCTTCCGGCATTACCGCTGTTCATGCCCCAGATCGCTGTTGGTCTGCCCCTGGGTATCGAATTGATCGCACGTGGCGTCCCCGAACTGGACCTGCCCTCTGATCTGGGTCAGTTCTCAGCCATGGGTGGTGGTCTGCGGATCAGTATCGACCAGTTCATTCCGGTTGCCCTGTTCCCCGTGGATATCACGGCAGGTATGTTCTTCCAGGGCCTCAGCCTTACGGTTGACGAACAGGAGATCATCTCAGCCACCAATACCAGTTTTGGTCTGCAGGTGGGTAAAGAATTGAATTTACTTATCTTCGGTCTGGGTCTTTATGGCGATATCGCTTTTGAATCCAGCACTCTGGACATCGGCTATACAGCCATGATAGCGGACGAAGAAGTACCTGTGGAATTCAGCATGGAAACAGAAGGCGGCCTGCGTTTTGGCGCTGGTGCGCATCTGAAACTGATCCCGCTGACCTATCTGCATGTCGGCTTCAGCCAGACCCCGACAAATCAGGTCATGACAGCTGGATTTGGTATCAGCTTCCGCTAGACACCTGTAGGAATATGACTGAAAGGCCGCCTGACTGGCGGCCTTTTCTTTTAGTGAAACGATCCTGTCAGGCGTCGGTGAAGTGACAGACTTTCAAGCTCCACCCTAACACATTTCGTCTATATTCCGGGCAAAGGAGAATTCATATGAATCCAATAGATGAACATGTCGATGACGAATTGAAACAGATGGCGGAATCAGATAGACCAGAAGAGAATATCGACAAGGCCATCACCCTGGATGATCCGGTATCCACCTTGAAGTTGCAGGAAACCATTATCATAGCAGATGATGCACTGTTGCATGATGCGGTTGAATTGATGAAGCGCAAGAAGACCGGTTGTCTGCTGGTTACCAGAGATGAAAAACTGGTGGGGATATTCACCGAGCGGGATGTTGTCCGCAAGGTTGTGGAGCAGGGTCTGGACTGGAAACAATCTGTGGTCAGGGACTACATGACGGCCTCGCCGGATACGCTTGAGAAGTCAGTACCGATCGCCTTTGCTCTGAACCGAATGGCCGTTGGCGGCTATCGTCATGTTCCGCTTGTGGATGTGGAGAATCGCCCTCAGGGCTTCGTATCAGTGCGGGATATCGTGAACTACATTGGTGAATATTTTTACGCTGAACTGGCCAACCTGCCCCCGAAACCTCAGGATGATTCCTGGACCACCATTGAAGGTGGCTGAGATTACAAATTGCCCAGGCTTTTAGCCGGGGGCAGCAAGATCCTTCACAGTTGAGCTTCAGCCCAATCACAATTTTGAGGAGATATATCCTCCGGTCTGTATTCTGGTTGGCCCGTGGCTGAAATGCCTGGGCAACGGATTTTCTGATGTTCTGGCATTATCCTCCTTTCCCTTCGGAAAACCTCCCTCGCCGATTAAAATAGCTATTCGATGAAGCTGAAACTCACAGATTTGGATGCCGTCCTCTTCGATTTTGACGGCGTGGTGGTCCTCTCCGAGCATGTTTATGATGTGGCCACTCAGGAACTTGCTGAGGAACTGGACATCCTGATCCCACAGGAGTTCTGTGACCGCATGCGGGGCCAGTCGGACCGTGTTTTCTTCGATGCGGTGATGCAGGAATTCCAGCCTGATATCGAATTCGAGGAAATGGTCGCCATAGGTCGGCAGATCCTGTTGAAAGCCTTTGCCACCGGTATCCAGCATATGCCGGGGTACCTTGATTTCAGAGCATTGGTTGACCGGTCCGGTCTTCGTTCCGGTCTGGTCACATCCACCCCGGTAAAACTACTGGATTATATTTTTGAGAACTCCTCTCTGGCGGTTCGATTTGAACAAACCGTTACCGGAAATGATGTGACAAATCTGAAACCACATCCCGAACCCTACCTGAAGATGTGTACTCTCATGGAGGTCCAGCCTGCCAGGGCTCTGGTCATCGAGGATTCACCTGCCGGGGTGCGTTCTGCGCGTGCTGCGGGCTGTTTCGTGGTTGCTCTCACCGGTACCTCCGCACGAGATTCACTGAGCCCTGCCCATTTTGTTGTTGACAGCTTTGCAGAACTGTCAGAACTTCTGGCATAACAATGAGATGCCGTCGATGAAATGGTTCAAACAGTTCGATTCAGTCTGGGTCCCGGTCTCTGATTTCGATGCTGCGCTCGCCTTCTATCGCGATGACCTCGAGTTTGAGCTCGTACTTGAGGATCGTGATACAAACTGGGCGGAATTCCAATTGAGCAGCGGTGCGAAGCTGGCCATTCACAGTGTGAAGGCCGTCAACGCCAGTCCGGTAGGGGCTATCGTCCTGGAAACAGACAATATTGAACAGTCTGAACTTTGGTTACGGGGAAAGGGAATCAAACTTTTCGACAAGGAAGAAATCCCGGGACTAGTCAAACTCGCCTCCCTCCAGGATCCCGACGGTAACGTCATTCAACTGGCTCAATCTCTTCAATGAGATAACGGGCGTCCCGTAGTCGCCCCCTCAAATTGGGTTTAACACATGAGCGCCATCTTCATAGATGCAGCGATGGGTTCGCGTCTCGCCGACCTGGGACATGAACTCGAAGCACCCCTCTGGTCGGCTTCCATTCTGCATTCGGATCCTGATGCCGTGGCACGGGTGCATCGTGAAAATATCGATGCCGGCGCCCAGGTGATCACCACCAATACATTCCGCACAACCCCGTATGCTTTCCACCAGGCTGGTTTCAACGGCGTCGAGGCTCACGCCAAGGCTCGGGCACTCACCCTGCTGGCACTGCGTATCGCCTGGAAGACAGTGAAGGAGTCCGGACAGGATGTGCAGATCGCCGCCGGTATCGCCCCATTGGCCGACTGCTACAAACCCAAGGATTATCCCGGGAATATCTCGGCCCGGCCCTGGCACGATGCCCAGATGGACAATCTGGACCATCAGGCTACAGACATCTTCCTTATCGAAACCATGAATTCCGCCCGGGAAGCCCGGCTGCTTACCGAGCTGGCCCTGGGTCGCCAGAAACCGGTGTGGGTATCCTTCATCCTTAACGGGAACGGCAACATCCTCAATGGTGACGACCTGATCTCCACGGCCATTGAGCTGGAGCGTGCTGGTGTTTCAGCCATCGGCGCGAACTGCAGCAGCCTGCGGGCCTGCAATATAGCCGTCAAGGCTCTGCGGGAGGCCGTAGATCTGCCCATCCTGGTCTATCCGAACCTGGGATACAGTGAGCGCGAATCGGGTGATATCAAGAACCGTATGTCACCTGAGGAATTTGCAGAATGGACCATTAAGGCCGAGGAGCTGGGTGCCTCCATCATCGGCGCTTGTTGCGGCTCCTCCCACGAACATCTCCTGGCTGCCTGCGCCCTGGAAGTTGCCGAATAAGTCCCCGCCTTTCGATTGCTCTCCCCAAAGACTTTCACAACACCACTGTTAAAATGGTACCGTAAGCGCGGTCCGCATACTCCTGTTCCTGGTCGGGGATCCAATGATGCATATGCCGTTTGGGTGGCTGAGATCATGCTGCAGCAGACGCAGGTGAAAACGGTAGGCGATTATTACGAGCGCTGGATGGTGCGATTTGCTGATGTCCGTAGCCTGGCCGCGGCGCAGCTGGAGCAGGTATTGAAACTCTGGGAAGGTCTGGGCTACTATGGTCGAGCCCGGAATCTTCATCGGGCCGCTCAGATGGTGGTGAATGAGCGGAATGGAGTGTTACCGCAGAGTTATGTCGAGTGGCTGGAGCTGCCGGGTGTAGGCCCGTATACCGCTGCGGCCGTGGCCAGTATCGCCTGCGGCGAGCACGTTGCCGCCGTGGACGGCAACGTGCTGCGGACCTACGCCAGGTTCACCGGTTTTGAAAGCAGCATTGACGGCCATGGCGTCAGGGAGCAGGTGAAAGAACAATTGGAACTCATTCTCGAGGATGCAGCCGATTTCAATCAGGCTCTCATGGATCTTGGACGGGAGATCTGTACCCCCAAAGCGCCCGTCTGTGAGAAATGTCCACTGAAAGGATCCTGTTTCGCATTCAGGGAGGATCGGCAATCGGCGCTACCCATTCGGAGAAGTAGAGGTAAAACACCAGAGTATCGCATCGTGGTGGGACTTATCCAGAAAGAAGGCAGGGTCCTCATTCAGCAGCGAAAACCGGAGGGCTTGCTGGGCGGTCTATGGGAGTTCCCCGGTGGCAAGGTGCAGGAGGGAGAAACACTGGCAGAGTCTCTTGCACGGGAGGTCCTCGAGGAGACCGATATGAAGGTCAAGGTTCTTGAAGAGATCGCCACGATCAAACATGCCTACACACATTTCAAGATCCAAATGACGGCTTTCTGGTGTACATATCGATCAGGGGAGCTAAAGCTGCGGGCAGCGACCCAGGCGAAGTGGGTGAGAGTGGAAGAGTTCGAGGACTTTGCATTCCCGAAGGCGAACCACAAGATCTTCAATGAGATGAAACTCGACTGAAGGTAGAATCCTCTTTCTGTCATTGCGAGAACTGTCCGCCTCAGACACTGGGCTGTACCAAAGAGCGATGGCGGACAGTACGTGGCAATCCAGTACGTCATGTTTGGAGGTTTTCTCGCTAGATCATCACGGTCCACGCCCCAGCGCACCCATCTGTTTCCACCTGCCCAGATTGTCTTTTTTAGATAACAATCTTTACCCGCTCCGGTTCCCATTGTGGCGCGAATTTTGTTGAACTATATTTGCCCTTCAAATGACCAAAGGGGAGCTCGATGCTGCCCTCTTTTTTTGAGGTTTTGTGAGGTGTTTAACAACCTTGAGAAATCGGAAATCACATGACTGAAGTATTCCAGGCCGGTCCACGCGGAGACAGGATCCGTTCGGATTGCCAGGTCTTCTACACGCCTGGTTCACAGGCACTTGAGGTAGAGGCCGGCAGCAAGGCCCAGATCCTGTTCGGCTCATCCGTTGAGCGGATCACACGAGAGACCCTGGGGGAGCTGGGGATCACAACCGGCAAGGTGCAAGTGAAGGACTTCGGCGCCCTGCCCTTCGTGCTCATGGCCCAGATCGAAACCGCCATCAAACGGGCTCATCCCGAACTCGAAAAAACTGCCTTACCTGAGCAGAAAGACCACACCCTCTACACTACATCCCGGGATCGCTTCCGTCGCAGCCGACTCTACCTGCCCGGGAATCAACCCAAACTCTTCCTGAATGCTGGTATTCACAAACCAGACGGCGTCATTCTGGACCTGGAGGATTCGGTCCCGCCGGCGGAGAAGGACGGCGCGCGGCACATCATCCGGAATGCCCTGAGGACCCTGGACTTCTTCGGTGCCGAACGCATGGTGCGTATTAACCAAGGTGAGCTTGGTTTCGAAGATCTGGAAGCCATCGTACCGCAAAACGTCCACACCGTACTGGTGCCCAAGGTCGAAAGCGCAGAAGAACTCAAGGCCATCGATGACCGGATCCAGGAGATCCGTAAACGCGAGCAGGTTGACAATCCCGTCTTTCTCATGCCGATCCTCGAAAGCGGACGCGGCATCCTGAACGCCCTAGCCATTGCCGAAGCCAGTGAGAACAACGTCGCTCTGGCCATTGGACTGGAAGATTACACGGCCGACATCGGGACACAGCGCACCCTCGACGGCAAGGAATCCTTCTTTGCCCGCTCCATGCTGGTGAATGCCGCACGGGCCACCGGTCTGCAGCCAATCGATACGGTGTTCAGTGATGTAAACGATGAAGAAGGTCTGAGAGAATCCGTGCTTGAGGCCAAATCCCTGGGCTTCGACGGCAAGGGCTGTATCCATCCCCGTCAGATCCGCATCATCCATGAAACCTTCGCCCCTGCAGAGAGTGAGATCGATCGCGCCAGGAAGATCGTGGTGGCGGCCGACGAGGCCGAAGCCAAGGGTCTGGGCGTTGTATCATTGGGCTCTAAGATGATCGATCCACCCGTAGTGAAACGGGCCCAGCGAACGATCAAACTGGCCATCGAATCGGGCCTCCTGGCTGAAGACTGGAAAGAATAGATCATGGCTAATAAAGTAGAATTCGTAGTCAATGCCGCCGGTCGAAGGGTACCCACCGTGGTCAACGGAAAAGAGATCGTACCCTTTCAGGGTGTCGCCAAATACCAGCCCGAAGGACGCAAGGCCGCGCCGCCCATCGCAACCTGCGGTGATTATCCCATGGACGGGAACAAGGTGGTGGGCTCTCTGGAAGAGGCTTTGAATAAGATTGGTCTCAAGAGCGGCATGACCGTTTCCTCGCATCATCATTTCCGGAACGGCGACCTGGTGATGAACCAGGTTTTCGATGCTGCCGCTGATATGGGTCTGAAGGATCTCATGTGGTTCCCCTCGGCGGCCTTCCCTTGTCACAAGCCCCTCATCGAGCACCTTGAGAATGGGGTGATCCATCACATCGAGGGTTCCCTGAACGGACCGTTGGGTGGATATGCTTCCCAGGGCAGGATGAAGGGCCTGGCTGTGCTGCGTTCCCACGGCGGACGTTGGCAGGCAATCCAGGACGGTGATGTCCATATCGATGTCGCCATCATTGCCGCACCCACTGCCGACCCCATGGGCAACTGTACCGGCGATCGTGGTCCTTCGGCCTGCGGTCTGCTGGGCTTCGGTCTGGCGGATTCGATGTATGCCGACAAGGTCATCGTAGTCACCGACAATCTGGTGCCCTTTCCCTGTTATCCCTGGCAGATCCAGGGTCAGAACGTGGATGCCGTGGTGGTGCTGGACAAGGTCGGTGAGCCGGAGAAGATCGTATCGGGCACGACACAACTTACCCGATCTCCGGATCGGCTATACATAGCAGAATTGACTGCCCGGTTCGTTAAAGCTGCCGGCATCATGCAGGATGGATTCTCATTCCAGGCCGGCGCCGGTGGAACGGCACTGGCTTTTGCCATCTATCTGAAAGAGATGATGAAGGAAGAGGACATCAAGGCCCGCTTCATCCGCGGCGGTTCCACCAAATACCTGGTGGAGATGCTGGAAGAGGGGCTTACGGATTACATCCTCGATGGTCAGACCTTCGATCTGGAAGGCGTGCGTTCCATGCGGGAGAATGCCGGTCATGTGAACACCTCGCCGTTTACCTCCTACAACTGGCACGGTAAGGGCAACTTCGCCAGCCAGGTGGACGCTGTTGTGTTGGGTGCCACGGAAGTGGACGTGAATTTCAACGCCAACGTGGTGACCCATTCCGACGGTCAGATGCTGCATGGCATCGGCGGCTGGCAGAACTGTCTGTTCAGCAAATGCACCATCCTGCCCATCCCGGCATTCAGGGACAGGATCCCGGTGATCGTGGATGAAGTGACTACCCTGGTGGGGCCTGGAGAATTGATCGACGTCATCGTCACTGAACGGGGCATCGCCATCAATCCAAAACGTCAGGACCTCATCGCGGCAACAAAAGATTCAGGGTTGCCTATCCGGACAATTGAAGAGCTGAAAGCCGAGATCGACGATCTCATCGGTGGTGTGCCGGACAAACCGACGTTCACCGAGGAGCCCATCGGTGTGGTGAAGTGGGTGGATGGTACGGTTATAGATACGATTTTTAAGGTGGAAGAATAACTAAGCTCAAAATGGCACCGGCCCTCAGCAATGTCATTTCGACCGAACGAGCGAACCACACCATGGTGTGGGATGCGAGTGAGTGGAGAAATCCCAGTGGTCAGCTTCCCGGGTACACGAGATACCGGGATTTCTCCACTCGCCGTCCACAGTACGCTGTACTGTGTCCGTCTCGGTCGAAATGACACAATTGGTGATAAAGAGTAAATTTGACGATTGGATAGAACTGTATACTGGAGAGACGAATGAAAGATGAAGTGCTGAAGATCTGGCCCGAGATCGAATGGATCAAAGATCCCGAACTGAAAGAAAAGACATTGAACGCCTGGGTGTGGGCTATCGAGAACAGTGTGTTGTCGGCGGAAGACCTTGAGAAGATCCCCTTTTCGCTACTCATCGCGGACTGTCAGGTGTCCTTCATGAACCACAAGCGTACCTGTGTCCAGTTGGCCGTGGATATTGCCAAACGTATGCAGGACAATTTCGGGGACGAGATCAGCATCGACATGGACATCCTCATCTCCGGTGCCATCCTCATCGATATCGGTAAGCTGCTTGAGTATGAGATGGTAGACGGCAACCTGGGCACCAGCAACATGGGCAAGATCGTGCGTCATCCCTTCAGTGGTGCCGCCATCGCTCACGAGTTCAGGCTACCGGCCGAGGTGCAGCACATCATCGCCACCCATTCCAAGGAGGGTGACCTGGGCAAACGCACGGTGGAATCCATAATCGTGCATCATGCTGATTTTGTGAGTTTTGAGCCGTTTAAAGCGTAAAAGGTTTTTGCTGAGCACAAACCACAATTGAGTCATTTCGACCGAACGAGTGTAAGGAGTGAGTGGAGAAATGACAATTTCCCGGTGATGTAGAAGTGTTCAATGAATTGAAGGATTAACCATGCCCCAAAATCTCATCGAAAAGATCGCTCAGAAATATGCAAATGACCTGGAGGCCGGTCACGAAGTCCACTCCGGTGATTTCCTGTCCATCTCACCGCACCATATCATGACCCATGACAACACCGGCGCGGTGATGAACAAGTTCAAGGCCATTGGTGCCACAAAGATGGCCAATCCCCGGCAGCCGGTGTTCGCCCTGGATCACAATGTCCAGGACAAGTCGGAAGCCAATCTGAAGAAGTATGCCGGGATCGAGGCCTTTGCCAGAGATATGGAGGTGGATTTCTATCCCGCCGGTCGCGGCATCGGTCACCAGATCATGTGCGAGGAAGGCTATGCCTGGCCGGGGACCATGGTGGTGGCGTCGGACAGTCATTCCAACATGTACGGCGGTCTGGGAGTGCTGGGAACGCCCATCGTGAGGACGGATGCGGCAGCCATCTGGGCCACGGGCAGAACCTGGTGGCAGGTGCCACCAGTAGCGAAAGTTGAATTAACCGGTGAGCTGCGTCCCGGTGTGGTGGGCAAGGATGTCATCATCACCCTGGCGGGTCTTTTCAATAATGATGAAGTATTGAACCATGCTCTGGAATTCGTGGGTGAAGGTCTGGCAAGCATGTCTATCGACCAGCGTCTGTCCATTGCCAATATGACCACGGAATGGGGCGCTCTGGCAGGTGTGTTCCCCATCGATGCCGTCACCTACCAGTGGCTGGAAGACCGGGCGGTGTTCGTGGAACAGCGTGGGCTTTCCGGTGTGCCTTCTGATGAAGATGGAACCGAGGGCAGCCAGCCCCGCATGAACATGGCTAATATTGCCGGGTTGAAGCAGGAGGCTCCATACGCAGATCCGGATGCTTTCTACGCAAAGGAATTAACGCTCGATCTGGCTACGGTGGAGCCCTATGTCAGTGGTCCCGACAATGTCAAGACCATGACGGCAGCCAAGGAGATGGATCGTCAGGAGCTGAAGATCCACAAAGCATACCTGGTGTCCTGTGTGAACAGCCGGGTGGAGGATCTGGCAGAAGCGGCATCCATCATCAAGGGTCAGCAGGTTGCTGATCATGTAGAGTTCTATGTTGCAGCGGCTTCCAGCGAGGTCCAGGCCGAGAGCGAGAGACGCGGTGACTGGCAGATCCTGGGTGAAGCCGGTGCGATATTCCTGCCTCCAGGTTGTGGACCGTGTATCGGTCTGGGCGTTGGTTTGCTGGAAGATGAGGAGGTGGGGATCTCGGCCACCAACCGGAATTTCAAGGGCCGTATGGGTTCCAAATCCGCCAAGGCCTATCTGGCATCACCCGCCGTGGTAGCTGCCTCGGCGGCGGCCGGCAAAGTCGTCTCGCCATTCGATTATGATGATGCCGATCCTCAGGGTGATATCCAGGTGAATCCCAAACCACCCAAAGAAGCCAAGGCCATCAGGATCCTGGACGGATTCCCTGCAAGCATCGAGGGCAGGATCGTCTTCTGTCACCAGGACAACCTGAACACCGACGGGATCTATCCCGGGAAATACACCTACATCGACGACTTCACCCCCGAGCAGCAGGCCGGTGTGGTGATGGAGAATTATGACCCCGAGTTCGTGGACATGGTCCAGGAAGGCGATATCCTGGTGGGTGGTTTCAACTTCGGTACTGGCTCCTCACGGGAGCAGGCCGCCACCTCATTGAAGTACCGCGGTATTGCTCTGGTGCTGGCGGGTTCCTTCAGCGAGACCTACAAGCGCAACGCCATCAACAACGGTTACATGGTGCTGGAGGCGCCGGAACTGGTGAAGGACCTGCTGGATGAAAATGGTCGGGACGCGCTGACGGTGGTGAGTGAGGAGAAAGCGAAGATCGATTTCGCCACGGCGACGCTTACGTATAAAGGTAAGGACTACAGTCTGAGTGCTGTTGGTGCAGCTGCACAGGAATTGGTGCTGACCAATGGTCTGGAGAATTGGGTCAAGGAAAGACTCTAAATCACTGAATAAGTTTGATTGTAGCGTGAATAAGGAGAATGTCATTGGGAGTGGTGTCCGGTGGACGCCACGTGGCAATCTAGTAAGTCATGTTTGTAGGCTTGCTCGCTGGATCACCACGTCGTCCGACAAGCTGGAAGCTTGTCGTCCTCCTCGTGATGACATATGAGTAGTTAAAGATTGAGATGCGTTTAACCCAGTACATCGTAAACACGACAATCCCGAAGACCATCGACCGGGACTCACCTGCATTTCGCGGTAAGGTGGGCGTCCTGGAGGGTTGGGTTTCAGTACTTGGCAATTTCATCCTTTTTGGAGTGAAGCTCTTCTTCGGCCTGGCGGCCAGCAGCATTGCCCTCATCGCCGATGCCTTCCACACACTTTCAGATGTGGCGACCTCTGGTGTGGTGATCTTCGGATTCAAGGTGGCCCAGAAACCGGCGGACAGGGAACATCCCTTCGGTCATGGCCGGGCGGAGACCATCGCCACCCTCACCATCGCCATCCTCATGGCGGTTGTCGCTTTTGAATTTCTCAAGGGGGCTGCGGATCGCCTACTGTTCACCGAACAGACAGTGGACGTGGGAGCCATCGACTGGATCTTCATCCTCATCATCGGATTGACTGCAGCCGGTAAAGCGTGGATGTCATATTTCGCCTACCAACTGGGTGACCTCATCGATTCGGATGCACTGCGGGGGGATGCCGTACACCACAAGAGTGACGTGTATACCACGGTCCTCGTCATCGCGGCCCTCATCGGGACCTATCTGGGATTCCCAATTCTGGACGGGATCATGGGTGTGGGTGTGGCGCTGATGATCCTGCATTCGGCCTACGAGATCGCCAGGGGGGCCATCGACGATCTGCTGGGTAAACCAGCCTCGCCGGAGGAGATCCAGCGCATTTCTGACCTGGCCATGGAAGTTCCCGGTGCCCGACAGGTTCACGACGTCATCGTGCATCATTACGGCGACCAGCGTTTCATCTCCCTGCACGTGGAGATCGACGAGGATGTGGAACCGCCCATCGCGCATCACATTGCAGATAACGTGGAGCATAAACTGCAGCATGCATTGAATGCCCAGGTGGTGACCCATATGGACCCGGTGTCAGTGAGCGGTGAACGCGTGGATGAAGTCAGACGGATCATCCTCGCAGCCCTGGCAACGGTTGATGATTGCTTTGGAGTGCAGGATCTGCGGGTGGTGGGCAAGGAGCCGGAATCCATCCTCTTCGAGATCCCGGTACCGCCGGATTGCTATCGAGAAGAAGAATTGGAGGCGACCGTGCGAGCCGCCCTGGCGGAGCATTATCCGAAGACAGCGGTGATCGTTGAATTCATTCCACAGATGGGGGCAACAACATAAACGACTGTAGATACAAACATGTCATCTGGGACTGGAACGGGACCCTCTTCGACGATCCGCGAATGGCGGTGGACGTCATCAATGTCACCCTGGCCAAACGGGAGATGCCCATCGTGACACTGGAGGAATACCGAGAGAAGTTCGGTTTTCCGGTGCAGCACTACTACAACCGGTTGGGCTTTGATTTTGAAAAGGAATCCTTTGAGAAGGTTGGGACCGAATGGGTGGAGGAGTATGAGCGCCGCAGGCTGACAGTATCCCTCTTCCCTGGTGCAAGAGACATTCTAAAAAAGATCAGGGAGAAGGGTGTCACGCAATCCATCCTTTCGGCCTACAAGCAGCAGACGCTGGATGAACTGGTGGCGCATTTCGAGCTGGGGGAGTTCTTCCTCAAGGTGAACGGGCTGGACAACCATTATGCCAGCAGCAAGGAGGACATCGGGCGGCAGTGGATGGAGGAGCTGCATTATGGACCGCACGAGGTGCTCTTCGTGGGGGACACCGAGCATGACCACGAGGTGGCCACCGCCATCGGTGCGGACTGTGTCCTGATCCCCAACGGTCACCAGCCGAAGCACAAGCTGGAGGCCACTGGCTCGGAGGTGATCGACTCGCTGGAAGAATTGGTGGAGAAGAAGTTTGAATGTGTGGGTGTTGAATGATGGGGATAAGAAGTGATGACGAGTGATGGTTTGCTCAGGGGGTTGCTTCGTCATGCAGAACTCCCGCAGGGAGCTCTGCCTTCCTCGCAATGACTGAGGATAGACTTATGTGTGGCAGTAAAGTGTGTACCCCTAATGTCATCGCGAGTTCGACGAAGCACGGAGTGCGAAGTCGGCGTGGCGATCTAGTAAGAAAACCTGTAGGCACGACATACTAGATCACCACGCTCGTTACACTCGCTCGTGATGACATGAGAGGGCTGAGATTGATAAGGATTGACGAAATAGATCACACCAAATTGTTGATATAAGGAGAACGAAACTGTGTCAAAACGAACGATCGTGAAAATGCCCGGTGACGGTATCGGGCAGACGGTACTGGAAGAGACCATCCGGGTGCTGGATGCCGCCGGATTCGAAGCGGAGTATGTGGAAGCCGATATTGGCTGGGAGTTCTGGTGCAAGGAGGGCAATCCGCTGCCCCAGCGCACACTGGACATCATCGCCGAGCACAAGATCGGCCTGTTCGGGGCCATCACCTCCAAGCCCAAGGACGAGGCTTTCGAGGAACTGGCGCCGGATCTGAAGGACAAGGGCCTGGTGTACTCCAGTCCCATCGTGGGTTTGCGTCAGCATTTCGGGCTGGACATCTGTCTGCGGCCCTGTCGCACCTACAAGGGCAATCCTTTGAATTTCATTCGCAGAGGCCCTGGTGATACCATCGAGGAGCCGGAGGTGGACGTGGCCATCTTCCGTCAGAACACGGAAGGGCTTTACGGCGGTGTGGAATGGAGCGATCCGCCGGACCAGGTCTATGACGCCCTGATGACGCATCCCAAGTTCGAAAAGAACTTCGGCGACACACCCAAGGCCGAGATCTCGGTGTCCACCCGTATCTTCACCAAGAAGTACACGCAGCGCATCCTGCGGGCGGCCTTTGATCATGCCGTGAAATTCGGCTACAAGTCGGTGACGGTGTGTGAGAAACCCAACGTCATCCGGGAGACCTCGGGCATGATGTACAAGATGGCCCAGGAGATCCAGAAGGCGGAATATCCGCAGATCCAGCTGTGGAACACCAACATCGACGCCCAGATGATGTGGCTCACCAAGAATCCCGAGACCTACGGCGTCATCGTGGCCGGCAACATGTTCGGCGACATCGTATCGGATGGTTTTGCAGGACTCATCGGCGGGTTGGGCTTTGCCTGCAGCGCGCAGGTCAATCCCGAGACCGGTATCGGCGTCTTCGAGCCAACGCACGGCAGTGCTCCCAAGTATGCAGATTACGAGACCTCCATCGTGAATCCCATCGCCATGGTGGAATCGGCCTGCATGATGCTGGACTTCATCGATGAGCAGGAGATTGCGAAGAAGGTCCGTAAGGCTGTTGCAGAAGTGGTGCTCGAAGGCAAGGTCCGTACCTACGACATGGCCAAGATGGCCGGTCGTGCGGACGTGGTCGAGAAGGGTGCGGCGAGCACGCAGCAGATGGCGGACGCTATTATTGCGAAGCTGTAGGAGTAATTTATAGCACGTCATCACGAGGGGTGTCCTGTGGACACCCCGTGGTGATCTAGTAAGTAAGTCCCGAACACGACTAACTGGATCACCACGTCGTCCGACAAGCTTCCAGCTTGTCGTCCTCCTCGTAATGACATCAGAGGGACTGACCATAAGCAGAGAAATAAATCATCCCTCGGTCATCGCGAGTACGACGTAGCGCGTAGCGCGAAGTCGGCGTGGCGATCTAGTAAGAAAACCCACGGGCACGACATACTGGATCACCACGTCGTTCGACAAGCTTCCAGCTTGTCGTCCTCCTCGCCTGCCAGCCGAAGGCACGCAGGCTGGTGATGACATTGGAATGAATTAAATGGAGTGGTTAAATGAGTGAAAAATCAATCTCAAGACAGATCGCCGAATTTGCCGTCGGTCTGAAGTTCGAAGATCTGCCAGAGGACGTCATCCATGAGGTGAAACGCTACCTCTATGATTCCATCGGTTGTGCGTATGGCAGCATGGGCACCCACGATGTGAATGCCATGCTGGAGATCTACCGGGAGATGGGTGGTACGTCTGAATCCCGGGTGATCGGGTTCGGGGATGAACTGCCGGCGGTGAGCACCGCCCTGGTGAATTCCCTGATGATCCGGGCTCTGGATTTCAACGACATCTACTGGAAGGACGATCCCAGTCATCCCAGCGACATCATTCCCGCGGCCCTGAGCACGGGGGAGAAGGTGGACGCCTCCATGAAGGACGTCATCGTGGCCATCGTGCTGGCCTACGAGTTCGAGATGCGTCTGTGTCTCTTCGCCAAGCCCGGTGTCCGGGAGCGCAAGTGGCATCATGCCACCCTGACGCAGTTCGTCTCGCCCATCGTGGCGGGTAAGATGCTGGGACTCACGGTAGACAAGATGGTGAATGCCATCGGTATCAATGGTTGTCACAACCATACCATCGGCTGTCCCACGGCGGGCAAGCTCACCATGATGAAGAACACGGTGGATCCCATGGCCACCCAGTCAGGTGTTTTCGCGGCGCTATTGGCCCAGAAGGGCTATTCCGGGACGGAGAAGGTCTTCGAGGGCAAGGAAGGTTTCATGGACGCCTTCATCGGCTGGAATGCCAAGGACGAGGTGATGAAACCCACGGACATGGAAGGTCGTGACGGCGTATCCTCCTGGGCCTGGGACATCGAGGCTCTGGTTGGTGGATTGGGAGAGAGCTGGAAGATCCTGGAATGCGGGATGAAGGCCTTTCCCACGGAGGCGCTGACGCATACGCATATCAGTTGTGCCATCAAGGCCATGGTGGACAATGACCTGGACTACAAGGACATTGCTGAGGTAAAGGTCACCTGTTTCGCACAGGCCTATGATATCCTGTTTGATCCCACTAAGTATCGCCCCGAGTCCCGGGAGACGGCGGATCATTCATTGCCGTACTGTATGGCGGCGGCCATCGTGGACAAGAAGATCACAACGCAGTCCTTCTCCGAGGAGAAGCTGCAGGATCCGGCCATCTACGAGGTCATCGATAAGATCAAGGGTGAGCCGTCATTGGAATTCGAGGCCATGTTCCCGGCCAAGCAGCCCTCCCGGGTGGTGGTGACAACCAATGACGGACGTTCCTTCGAGGAGTACCTGGAGTATCCCAAGGGGGATCCCCGTCAGCCCATGACCATGGGTGACCTTGAGAACAAGTTCAACAGTCTGTCCTCGGATGTCCTCAAGGCAGAACGGTTGGCCAGCATCAAGGACATGATATTCGGGTGTGAGAAACTCTCAGCCCGGGCGTTCATGGGCGACCTGGTCGTCTAGCGCGTTATAGCTTAGAAGCGTACCTGCCGAAGCCAGCGCACAGGCAGGGGAATCAGAAGTAAGAGGCACCGGGCGCTTTGATGCCTGGTGCCTTCCTTTTTGTGTCTGCAGCAAACCTGTCACCCCGAGGATGTTCTGCAGCGGCGTTGACCGGACCTCTGGATCATCTGTACAGACCGTAGTATCTTTTGGAGAGGTTTCAATGTCATTCCAGGACCCAAAACCTGTTTTGCTGATTATCGCGACACTAGGATTACTCCTGGGCTGCGACCTTTTCGGGAGCCGTGAGGAGGAATACTCCTTCGAGAGCGAGACAACCGGGAAGAGACGGACAGTCCTCGTGTACCACCCGAGGGATTACGCCGCTGAGATCCCTGTGATCTACCTGCTCAACGGTTGGGGAGCCGATGTTTCCGCCTGGGGTTCCGGTATCGACCTGGTTGATGAAGCCGAAAAACGTGATCTGTTCTTCGTATCGCTCACGGCCGGGGAGAACCAGTACGTCAATTCCTACATCGATTCCAGTCAGCGCTGGGCTGATTTCGTCATCGAGGTGGCGGAGAAGGTAGAGGACGAATACGGTCTCGACATCGATCGGGAGCAGCGCGCCATGTGCGGTATCTCCAACGGCGGCGGGGGAGCGGTCTATGTGCTGGGTCTCTACCCGGACTGGTTTGCTGCCGCCGGCTGTCT
Source organism: uncultured Lentisphaeria bacterium (assembly GCA_964454335.1). Taxonomy (GTDB): domain Bacteria; phylum Fidelibacterota; class UBA8477; order UBA8477; family JABMPR01; genus CAYVVT01. Next base: position 428,599 of record CAYVVT010000001.1, read on the forward strand.
CAGCGGAACCCAGTATTCCTATATTAATTATGAGGGTTTGGTATCCCGGGCCATCCGTATCGATGTGGGTCTGGGCGACACACAATCTCTCAGCGCCATGCGCAATTTGGCGGAGCGTCTGGAAGCCAATGAGATCGAACACGAATACCATGAAAATCCCGGCGGACACAACTGGGAATTCTGGCAGAGATATGCCCCGGCGCAGTTTGAGTTTCTGCAGGGGCTTATTGGGGAGTGAGGTTTGAGAGTTACTCTAACGAAATCACAAGCGTGGTGGTGACCACCGATGACGGACGTTCCTTCGAGGAGTACCTGGAATATCCCAAGGAGGATCGTAGACAGGTTAGGTGTTAGGTGTTAGGTGTTA
>CAYVVT010000001.1:429065-626280 GCA_964454335.1 uncultured Lentisphaeria bacterium
CTGGAATATCCCAAGGAGGATCGTAGACAGGTTAGGTGTTAGGTGTTAGGTGTTAAGTGTTAGGTGTTAGGTGTTAGGTGTTAGGTGTTAGGTGTTAGGTGTTAGGAGTTAGGTGTCAGGCGCCGGGCAGGTTGATGTCCGGTGCCATTCCATTTCAGATAGGAAACATGCCAAACGGAGGGGACTTCGAAGGTAGCCAGTTGATGGGTGATCCCAGGCTGTGAGAATCGCATGTCCCGAGATATCCCGGGGTACTGGCCGTTTAGCGAATCTGGTTCGTAAATCCTGTCGCCGAGTATGGTGACCACTTGACGAAAGGGCGCTCATGACCACTGCCTGTTGCAGTATACTTGACCTGGACTGATGTGAAGCGACAGACCTGAGGGGAAATTCATGAAAGCATCTCATCGCGACCTGAGACGAGGCGCTGCGACCATCTTGACAGTCGCATCGTTGATCGTTTGGATGGTGGCCTGTTCTGAACCTGATGAACCATCCGGCGACCTGCCCGAAGTTGATCCAGAAAGTGTGGGATTCTCATCCGAGGCACTGGCAGAGGTGAGTTTGCAGGCAGATACCCTGGGATGCGCTGCGCTGATGGCCCTCAGCGACGGGAAGGTCTTCTATAGCTGGGGTTCCATAGACCAGGATTACATGGTCCATTCCATTCGAAAGCCACTGCTCAGTAGTCTCTACGGCATCGCCATCGAAGAGGGCAGTGTCGACCTGGACGCCTCCCTGGCCGACCTGGGCATCAGCGATACGCCCACAGCGCCCACCACAGCTGAATTGCAAGCCACCGTTCGGGATCTGCTCTATTCCCGTTCAGGGGTCTATATCCCAGCAGCGGCTGAAACGCCGGAGGCCCGGGAAACCCGCCCCGTCCGTTTCAGTCATGCCCCCGGCACCTTTTTCTACTACAACAACTGGGACTTCAACGTGCTGGGATCCATCTATGTCCAGCAGACCGGTGAGGAGATCTTCAACGCTTATAACCGACTGGTGGCGGAACCCATCGGGATGCAGGATTTCATGGCGGAGGATTGCTACTACGCCTACGAACTGGAGTATTCCAGTCACCCGGCCTACGTGTTCCGCATGAGTGCCAGGGACCTGGCCCGATTCGGCCTCCTGTATGCGCAGGAGGGCCGCTGGGAGGATACGCAGATCATTCCTGCAGACTGGGTCGCCACCAGCACGAGTACCTATTCAGTCTCTGATACGACCCTGGGACTGGGCTATGGCATGCTGTGGGGAACCATCGTCGAAGGTGGCCAGGCCTGGGAGATGATGGGGGGTACAACCGGATTTTTCCACACCGGTTATGGCGGTCATGTGCTCTTCGTGATCCCTGATCGCGGTCTGGTCATTGTCCAGCGTTTCAACACAGACGTGCCCTTTGTGAACAACGAGGATACCATCATGATCCTGCCTATCATGATCCTGGAGGCAACGAGCTGGGTTTGATCCATCCCTCGTTTCCCTGCCGAGCCCTTCTTTGAAACAGTTGACAATGGCAAAACGTCCCCGTTAGGGAGCGTTTCACTTTTGTACACAGCTAGGGATCTGTCTACGCTCTTCGCACTTCGACGGGATAGGCACGAATCCCCTGCCTGCTTGGCGTCCCAAGCGGCAGGCAGGCGAACCAATTGATCAACAGTCAAGTGGTTCGGTTATTGAATCAATCAAAATCCAATCCACTAGAGGTTTTCGAGGTGCCCATCAAGGGTAGGGCGGATAATGACCATGTGCGATTGGCCATCGGGAATCAGTGGAAATTAATGAGTATGCTATCATGCGTAGGATAAATGCGTAAAGTGTTGTATTTATTGATCTAGTGTTGAGAAAAGTCTTGAACTAGAGTGATTGACAAGCCCTCCTAGCCCAGCTATATTAGCCCGCTTTTTATAGCTAGCTCACTCCTAGGATGTCAGCCTGAGCTTGTCGAAGGGTGACCGTGGTTTGAGCAGAGTTATTCGCCCGTCTTCGCTAGTCAAAGATTAGCTACGACGTGGCGCTCAATCTGCCCATGGCAGATTTCGCGCACCGCTAGCTCAATTGGTAGAGCAGTTGACTCTTAATCAATTGGTTCGGGGTTCGAGTCCCTGGCGGTGTACAAGTGCAAAACCCTCCGGTAACGGGGGGTTTTGTGCTTGTATGGCTGTTCCGAAAGTGGACTCGGTACCCAATCTGCGCTCGCCAGCACAATAAATCAACTTTGCGCTTTGCTATATGGTGGAGGGTTCGACCACGTCCCGCCACAGGCGGGTAAGTAGAGCCGGAGCCGATTCTGCCGGCGGCAGAAGAGGTGAACGGTCAGTCCCTGGCGGTGTACACATCAGAAACCTTTGTAGAATAAGCCCTGCAAGGGTTTCGTCGTTGTAAGACATTTGGGCAAGATCAATTGCTAGACAAAACACACCAGGATCAGCATTGATCTTATTGCGTCCGGAACGTTCCTGGTTCAAGGAGATGTTTCTTTATGGCTGTGAACTTTTACATTCTCTGGATTGAAGACCAGAGATGCCTTCTGTAAAGCTTAGCCTTTACTGTACCATTGATCAATGTCGCGTAACTTATGCAAGACATTGGGGGACAAAATGAGAACAGCATATTATTCCATCGCTCAGTTACTGCTATTAGGATCGGTTTCCATGATCTGGGCCGAAAATCAAAATTATGATAAACCCCACATAGAGGCCTTTAGATCGGAAACCTCCATTAGCATAGATGGCAAGCTCGAGGAACAAGTCTGGCAACGACCGGGCTACACCAAGCTCATTCAAAGAGACCCCGATGAAGGTGCTGAACCCACCCAGGAAACTGAGGTGTTCCTGGCCTACGATGATCATGGATTATATGTTGCCGGTATCTGCCATCATAGCGGTCCGGATACACTTGCCGGAGGAATGGCCCGCCGTGATGAATGGGTTGAGTCCGACTGGTTCTGGTTCTGGATCGATCCCAACCTCGATCGCCAGAACGGGTTTGGATTTGCTGTCAATCCATCCGGATCAATCAGGGATACCCGGGATTATCGTGATATTCAGAGTGACCTGGATTGGAATGGCGTATGGGAAGCTGCTGCACAGCGAACAGCAGACCAATGGAGCTTTGAGATGTTCATTCCCTACTCCCAGTTACGCTTTGACAAACGAGACAGCTATACCTGGGGAGTTAACTTCAAGCGCTATATCCTATCCAACGCTGAAAATGATTATTTCGTCATGGTACCCAAGGATGAAAGTGGTTTTTTCTCTCACTTTGGCTATCTGACTGGCATCAAGGGGATCAAACCACCAGCGCGTCTCTTCATCTCACCCTACGTCATGGCGAAGCAGAATGAATTTGTGGGTGTGAAAAACAGCCCATTCGAGAAAGAATTGCGCACAACCGGCAATCTTGGAGTCGACATCAAATATGGTCTTTCAGGTAATCTTACCCTGGACTTGGCTGTCAATCCTGATTTCGGTCAGGCGGAGGTGGATCCAGCTGTCATCAATCTTTCTGCTTTCGAAACCTATTATTCTGAAAAACGCACCTTCTTTCTGGAGGGTGCCGACATCTTCCGCTTCGGATCGAATCCCACCGGAGGTGTCTGGGGTTGTTGGTGGAGTGGTCCAACCATTTTCTACAGTCGGCGTATCGGACGTCAGCCAGCAGGGAATCCCACACGTTCCGGTGAGGCGTTCATCCCCGAGCAATCAACGATCCTGGGTGCTGCCAAAGTGAGTGGCAAGATCCGGAATTGGTCAGTGGGCAGTATCAGCGCCTTGACCCAGAAAGAATACGCACTGATAGACTCATCTGGAGTACGCCTTGAGAAAGAAGAGATCGAACCCCCGAGCTACTATGGGATATACCGTGGGCTGGGTTCTTTCAATGACGGTCAGCAGGGACTTGGTTTCATCTTCACCCATGTTCATCGTAATCAGGACCAATCCATTCTGACGGATATTAATAACGATCAGGCCGTCGCAGCAGGTGTTGACGGATGGACCTATCTGGGAAAGGACCAACAGTGGGCCTTTATGGGTAATACCGTCATCTCACAGGTTCAGGGTACCCGAGAACGCGTCTCAGCCTTGCAACAATCCTCAAGTCACTACTATCAGCGTCCCGATTATGAATCAGTAGACCTCGATACCAATCGTACCAGTCTGAGTGGTTTCGCCAGTCGCTTTGGCTTACGCACCATCGGGGGAAATTTTCATGCCCAGGCTGCACTGGGGATAAAATCCCCAGGTTTTAACGTCAACGATCTGGGCTACAACTCCCATGGCAATATTATTAACGCGAGTACCGTCGTAGGGTACCAGTGGCTGGACCCAACCAGTTGGTTCCGCGAACTTCGGTGGTACGGGATGACCTCGCGGAACTTTGACTTCGACGGGAACAGGGTCTTCGCCCAGTACTACACAACTGTCAGCCTCCAACTCCTGAATTACTGGTCTATCGGCGGGAATCTGCAAGTCTCACCTGAAGGCCTGGACCTAACCGCAACCCGGGGTGGTCCGCTACTGGGATACCCGGCGTTTTTAATAACAAACTTTAATTTACACACCGATTCGCGAAAAGATCTGCGCGGTGGTTGTTATGTCAGTTTGATGGATTACAAGGATGGGAGCTTCAGTCATAGTCTGGGGAGTTGGGTGGTCATCAAGCCGGCTCAATCCTTGAGGATCACGCTCTCGATGGATCTTCGAGACAAGGATGATCAACATCATTGGGTTGACAATATCGTTGATGACCAGTCTGTTTATGGCTACCATTACATTTTCTCTGATCTTGATTATACTGAAGTATCGACGTCAGTACGGCTTGACTGGGGATTGACCCCCACACTTTCCATACAAGGCTATTTTCAGCCTTTCCTGGCAGTGGCAGATTACCGGAATCCCAAGGAGCTTGCTGAGGCTGCAAGCTATGAATACAGTCCTTATGCATACGATGATTCTGATCTCGATTTCAACAGCAAATCCTTCCGGGGTAACATGGTACTAAGATGGGAATATCAACCCGGTTCACTCCTGTACATTGTGTGGACACAAAACCGGGCTAACTATGATGATCCCGGAGAGTTCGACCTGCGGAGGGATCTGAGGTCACTAAGTGGCGAGAGATCGGATCACATCTTCTATATCAAGCTTTCACACATGTTCAGTGTACTGTAGCAACCATGCAGCAATCTTCAATTTTATTCCGGTTGAGAATGGTCCTGGAAAATATCAATTTCTTGAAAACCTGATTGCAGAGCATTCACCAAGACGATCAGGATGGTATATCTGAAGAAGTATCAATCCTTCTACATGTGTCGGAGAATTGCATAAGGGGCTGGCGATGGCAATCCCTTTTTACTGCACATTTCGGGACACCCAAGGACACCGATTGTCTGATCACATCATTTGGAGCCTTGATTACATACTGCATGTATCTAACTTATTATTTTCAATATCTAGAACTTGTCATGGGACAACGGTGAGTGCAAAGCCAGCCTAATTGATCATATTGATAAAGGATTAATGAAAATGAATTTAGTTTATTCCTATTATGTATTGGACATCGTTCATAAAGGCCATCTGATGATGATGCAAAATGCAAAGGCTGTTGCCGGTCCGGACGGGAAATTGATTGTGGGTATTTTAACCGATGAAGCGGTTATGGAAAAGAAAGCCAAACCGATCCTATCATTCGAAGAACGGCTGGATCTGGCCAATGCCATCAAATATGTTGATGTGGTTGTGGCCCAGGAAACCTATTCACCAATACCCAATGTGAAAAATATTAGACCCGATATTCTGATGGAAAGTTCCAGCCATACTCCCGAAGCGATTGAGGAGGCACGGGAAGTAATGGCTGGTATGAACGGACGGGTGATCGTGGTCCCCTATTTTCCGCCTCAATCGTCAAGCGGGATCAAGGATCGTGTAAAAAACGAGCATTAATTATTTGTGTATGATCATATTCGAGTTTTAATAATCAGCGTACTAAAAACGACAACCTCACAAACATTCCAGAAACATATCCTGATTGAACGATCCATAGAGAAAATCGTAGAATATTCCAACGCCACTTCGTCTTCGGTAACAAGTGTAATCTTAAATCAGTAACATACTTTTTACGGACCGTAATTCTAACAAGGAGAAATAGATGAGTACCGGCAACCAGACCCAATTGGCACAATGGCAAAAGAAAATGTTCTGGATGATGTGGATAACATATGCCGCCTTCTATCTAGGGCGGGTAAATATATCGGTGGCCATGCCTGGCATCGCCGAGGAATTCGGTTTAACGAAAACAAACCTGGGAGTTATTTTAAGCGCCTTGTTTGCAATGTATGCTATCGGACAGTTTATCAATGGACAGTTGGGCGATAAACTTAATTCCCGGTTAATTATAACTGTTGGACTGCTTACATCGGCAATATTGAATGTCTTTATGGGACTCACAGGCGGCATTATCGGTCTGATGGTGGTGGTCTGGGGTCTCAATGGATATTTCCAATCGATGGGCTGGGGCCCGACAGTGAAAGCTATCGCTAATTGGTTTCCTGGTGGTATTCGGGGAAAGATCTCGGGGCGACTAGGAACCAGTTATATCATTGGTGGAGCTCTGTCCTGGTTGCTGGCCGGTACAATCATCAAGTATCTTGACTGGCGTGCCACTTTCTGGGTACCAGCGCTGATCATGGCTGTTATTGCTATTCATTGGTATCTCCGAGCCCGAAATGCACCAGAGGAAATCGGTTTACCCACAGTCGAAGAACAGGAACAGGGCATCGCCCGGACCGAAATCCAGGCCGACGAACATATTGGATTTCGAAGAACACTGAAAATAACGCTTAGCAATCCCTATATCTGGTTTGCGGCCTTTGGTTTGTTCGGACTGAATATTGTCCGCTATGGCTTCATGAGCTGGGCGCCGACATATATGTTTGAAGAACAAGGAGCAACCATCTCCATGGCGGCTTATAAAGCAATTGCTTTTCCAGTAGCCGGTGGTCTTGGCGCTATTCTGGCCGGCTGGGCTTCCGATAAACTGTTCCAGAATCGACGCGCACCGGTTGCTTTTGTAATGCTGATTGCGTTAGCGGTTTTGTGTTATCTGTATCGGATCGTGCCTGGTGATAATTGGATCATAAGCCTGATCATCCTGCTGTTTATTGGCTTTTTCACATTTGGTCCTCATATACTGATCGTGGCCGCCTTGCCAGCAGATCTGGGGTCACGTAAAGCCGCCTCTTCGGTCACCGGATTCATCGATGCCATGGGTTATGCCGGTGCCAGTATTACCGGAGTTGGAACCGGTTATCTGATCGATAGGTTCAGCTGGGATGCCGCCTTTAATTTTTGGATCTTAGGCGCTATCATGGCAGCTGGAATGATGATATTTGTCTGGAAACATGAACTTAAAAGAGTTTAGTAAAGGACTTAATCAATTGAGAAAAGTAAGCATGCTGGTCAGTGTATTCTGTTTGAACCTGGGCCTGGTGGAAACACTCTCAGCCCAAGCCACCTTCCAGTTTACGATTCAATCCTGGGGTACATATACAACTTATGACAGATATGAATTGAATGCAGACTCATCAGCCCTGGTATTGGATGAAACGACCACACAATTGGGTGCTGGAATTCGCAGAGCTCGCCTGAGAGGCAAAATGACCAAAGGCAAGGTCGACGCATTTATTCAGTATGATGCACTCTCTGCATACGTGGTGGACGCCCAGATAGATTATAATTTCAATGACAATTTTAAAATGAGACTGGGGCGCTTTGTAGGCGCCGGCAGCCAAGCAGGAGGGCACACATCCCATACAGCCATTGATTTTGCTGAAAGATCAATGGTCGGTAGATTGTGGGCCAGTGCAGTGAGCCGTTCAGATTATAGAACTTACGGGATGGCTGTAATTGGAAAATTCAACAACCTCAACTACCAGATATTGGCTCAAAATGGTGATGGTTCATTAAACCTCAAGCCGTATGGTACATCATCAAGTCACTCGGATGAGGATACTGGCAGCATTCCGCAGTTGGATTTTGCAGTGTCAACAGCCATTGGGGATGCGATAAATATCGGTCTGCACTATGGCTTACCAAATGCGGATCGTGTTAATGTCTCTTCGGCAACCGGGTTCTTATATTTTAAACCGAACAATTACGCCAAAGGGAAATTCAGAGGAAAGTTTGATTTTGCACAGGTAGTGAATCATGCAAGCGACCAGGCAGCCACCTCCCTGGGATGGGGTGTGGGTTGTTTTTATAGATTGTCATCAAACATGGAATTGGGAGCTGGTTTTCAACAGTGGGATCCAAGTACAGATACAGAAAATGATGCTTTCGGTAATATCCTGATCGGTGCTACATACTCGCCTGATCCGGATCAATGGAAAGACTCTCTATTTAAATTGATTGCTACTTTCAAAACATCTGAAGTTGAAAATGAACCACTCGATCCACTGGTGATCCATCTTGTATGGCAAGCATATATGCATTAAGTACTGGATGAATTCACAATAGTTCTTCTCCAGATCCTCAAATTGGGTCGAGGCAATGGAACTTGTAGATAAAAGAAATATTTACAAGCGTCTCCAGAAATAACACATAATCCTCCAAAGCCAGCGCTGAGACTTTGATCTCCCACATTCTTTCACGATACTTTAACTGTATCCAGCAAAAGTACCCGGGAACGGTATGGGACCTTTCAACTGCCCTGAATGCAAACAATCCCTGGACCAGAAGAAAATGTGGCAATCCCGCTACAAGTGCCCGGAATGCTCCGCAGATCTGAGTGAGTTATTCGTCGAGGAATCCATTCTTACACCTCCCTACGATTGGGACAAGGTGGATGCCGGAGAACACTCCATCCTGAAGTCAGAGTTGGAGCAGAAAGAGACAGAGCCGGAGGTAGACACTGGAATCATCTCTGCCGTGAAGGCGAAACGTCCGTGGACGGATCCCTGGGTTCTGGGCAGAACCATTCCTGTCGCCCTGCTGATCCTGGCTGTTCTGAATATGCCGCCCTGGTATTACTATCCTGTTCTACGTGTTGTCGTATCCCTTACAGCAGCGGTGGCAGCCTATATCTCACTGGTCACCGGACTGGTAAGACCCATGATCGTGTGGGGGGTCCTGGCAATCTTTTACAATCCGATCTCACCCATTTTCATCTTCACCAGGCAGACCTGGGTATTCATCCACCTGGTCTCGGCGATCCTGTTCATGTTCCTGCCTTACAACGGTTCTTCTGCTAGTCTGAAACGGCAGTAAAACACCTCTGTTCCGAGACATTTTACATACAGAAGATTGTTAATATTCTAGCCGCATTCATCCCCAATGGCAAAATCTGTAGTGATTGCCATTACGCAATTCTCGTTTTTCTAATTCCAGAATCATGCTAGCATCAGCGTATGTGGTGGAAGTCGCACCGCCTTTGGCGTTGCTTACAGCAGAACGCTCCCTTGCGGAATCGTTCTGCACTGAATGCGTGCTTAACTCGGAACATATGCTAGCATCAGCGTATGTGGTGGAAGTCGTAAAATGCCTCTGCTCAGAGGCATTTTACTTACAGAAGAATGCACCCATTTCGGCTGCATTCTTCCCAACAGAAACGAACTGCAAAGATAACTGGCTTGTTTCGCCGTATATACTAGCCTTGAATTATGTGGTGGAATGAGGATTTTGGGCAGGAGGGTGACAGCTATCGGACTTACTCTTTCCGGGAGTTGGTCAGGGGTGTCTATCCCTATGTAAAGCCCTACAACCGGATCTTCTTCTTCGCGCTGGGCTGGGCTTTTTTCGGGGTGCTGCTGGTGCTGTTGCAGCCCCTGATCCTCAAGCACATCATCGACAGCAATATTCCGAATCAGGATTTTCGCGCTCTGACCATCTCTGCGGGGCTCTACCTGGGAACCATGATATTGTCGGCCATCTTCGGCTTCTACAGCAACTGGATGGCCCAGAAAGCCGGAACCTATGCGGTGAACGATCTCAAGGTCTCACTCTTTGCTCATGTATTGAAACTTGGACTACCCTTCGCGGAGTCCACCGCCGTGGGGAAACTGGTAAGCCGCATCGAGGCGGATCCCCAACGCATCATCGCAGTGACCTCCACCATGGCCCAACGGCTGCTCATGAGTTTCGGGATGATCATCGGGGCCTTCGTGATCCTGGCCTCGGTGGATGTGCGCTTTCTCATCATCACCCTGGCCGTCTTTCCCGTCGTCATCATCGGGGCCTGGTGGTCCTTCAGCTATTTCCGGCCCTGGTGGCGCAAGGACCGAGAGAAGTTCTCGGAAATGCTGGGAGTGCTGGCGGAGTTCGTTCGGGCCGCCGGGATCCTGCAGGTGTTCAACCGCACCGGCTGGGCAATCAACCGGGTCAGGAAAGCAACCCAGGACTTCAACCGCTTCAGCATCAAGGTGAGCTGGGTGAACTACGGCATCTTCCAGGGTCTGGGCTTCATGGAGGTGGCCGCCACGGTGATCGTCCTCATCTTTGGCGTGAAATGGGTGAATGAAGGAACGCTGACGGTGGGTGCCCTGGTGCTCTTCGCCCAGTACATCGCCCAGATCTACTGGCCCATCTGGATCTTCACAGAACAGATCGCCCAGCTGCAGTCCGCCGGAGGAGCGGCCGACCGTATTTTCTCTACCCTGGAATCAGATCCCTATATCGAATCCCCTGATGATCCAAAACCGTTGCCGGATATCATCGAAAGTATTCGCTTCCAGAATGTCAGCTTCGGCTATGATGATGAGACCACCGTCATCGAGGATATGAGTTTTGAGATCAAGGGCGGTGACCAGATCGCCTTCGTGGGACCTACCGGCGGCGGTAAGTCAACGGTGATCAATCTGCTGTGCCGTTTCCGGGATCCGTATGATGGGCGCATCCTGCTGAATGGTATCGACATCCAGGATTTTGATGTAGCTGAATACCGCCGACGATTCGGATTGGTGCTCCAGGACCTGTTCCTGTTCCCGGCGCCCATCGAAGAGAATCTCCGGGCATTCAGGGAGGAGATCCCACAGGCCAAACTGGAGGATGCTGCCCACCTCACGGACATCCATAATGCCATTCTCACCAAAAAAGAAGGCTATCAGATGGTTCTCAAAGAAAGCGGTGAGGGATTCTCCTACGGCCAGCGGCAGTTGATGGCCTTTGCCCGGGCACTCACGGTTCAACCCCAGATCCTGGTACTGGACGAAGCCACCTCCTCTGTGGACCCCGGCACAGAATTGCGTATCCAGGCCACCCTCAAGAAGCTCACCGAGAACCGGACCTCCTTCCTGGTGGCGCACCGCCTGAGCACCATCCGTCGAGCCACACGGATCATGGTCATCGAGGACGGCAGGATCGTGGAATCCGGCAGTCACGAAGAACTGCTTGAGCAGGATGGTGTCTATGCCGACCTGCTGGCTCATGCCGATCCGGACAGGGAGATGCTCTGATGGCCATCATGACCGCCACCAGACACGTCCTGGGCTGGTTCAGTCCATACTGGCGGAAACGCTGGAAGGGCATGCTGGGTCTCGTGGGTATCACCGTGGTCAGTATCGCCCTGGGAACGGCCTATCCCGTGATCTTCAAGTTCGTCATCGATTCGCTGGTGGAAGGACAGAGCACAACAGACGTCCGATTCTTTGTCTGGCTGATCCTCATCGTAGGTGTGGCCAGAACCATTACCCGCTGGATCCTGCCGTCTTCACGCTATATGATGAACCTCCTCATCGGGATGGACATAAAACTCTTTCATTTTGACAATCTGCTTAAAAAGGATCCGGCCTTCTTCGGACGTTACCGTTCCGGGGATCTCATCACCCGCTTTTCGGACGATATCGACGGGGAGATCAAGCTGAACTGGTTTGCCGCCTCCGGTGTCATGCGGCCCATCGAGGCAGGTTTCACCCTGCTGTTCTCCATCGGCGTCATGCTGCTGCTGCACTGGAAGCTTACCCTGCTGGCCATCGCGCCGCTGCCCTTCATCGTGTGGATCATGAGCAAGACCGAGCACATGCAGCACACAGCCTATACCCGCCGGCAGGAGACCATCTCATTGACGAACAACATCCTGGAAAGCGCTTTCTCCGGGATCCGCATCGTCATCGGTTTCGTCATGGAGCAGGCCCAGGAGAAGCTGTTCAGAGCCAACATGGAAGAACGCAAAAAGGCCGAGGAACGGGTGATCTTCACCCGCTCCATCCTGGAGAGCGTGGGCAGTCTCATCAATCAGGTGGGGCTGGTGGTGGTGCTATTCGTGGGCGGCTTCTATGTCATCAATGGCGGCATCACGCTGGGGGATTTCTATGCCTTCATCGCCTATATGACGGGCATCACCGAACCCATCTGGACCATCTCCTGGTTCTTTGTCTCTCTCAAAATGGCAGAAACCTCTGTTGAACGCCTGGAGGAGATCGAGCAAAGTGAGAACCGTAAGGAGCGGTCAGGTCATTTTGCTGAGGAACAGAAGAAAATTAAACTCGAGGTGAATGACCTGCATTTCAGATTCCCGGAGGACAAGAAGTCCGTGATCAACGGTGTGAGCTTCAAGGCAAAAGCTGGGGAGAAGATCGGGATCGTTGGAGAGGTGGGTTCCGGGAAGACGGTCCTGCTCAAACTGATCTCGGGCTGGTTCTCACCGGATGTGGGCCGGGTGAATGTGAATGGCTATGAACTGGATGCCCTGGATGACGAGGCTCGGGCAGGAACAGTCGGATATGTACCCCAGGACATTGAACTCTTCAGCGGGACCGTGGCGGATAACATCACCATGGGTCGCGAGGGTTTTCAGAGTCTGGAATCCGTGAATGAGATCGCCGTCATCGGTGAGGAGCTGGATCCGGAGAAGAAGCTGGAGCAGGGCGGTGTAGGTCTCAGTGGGGGACAACGCGCTCGAGTTGCGCTGGCGCGGGCGTTTTTCGGTGATACGCCGGTGTATATTTTCGATGATGTGACCTCGGCGCTGGATCTCAATACGGAGAAGATCCTGTGGCGGAACATCAACAGCTCTTACGTTAATGCTCTGTTCCTGGTCGCCACACATCGGGAGGCAACAGCAGCCGAGATGGATCGGATCGTGTGGATCCGGGATGGGGAGATCTTTTGTGAGGGTGTGCATGAGGAGCTCCTGGCGGAGCAGCCGGGGTATCGGTCACTGTTTGCCCACGAGTAGGTTCAAACCTCCCAACGCACAAATATCCAGTTTCAAATTTCAAACGTCGGGTTGACGAACGTGGAGTGGTCGGCAATCCATACACGTCAGTAAAACCACGACCCGTCTCATCCCTTCTTTTTGAGGGATCAAAAAGAAGCACCCGCCTTCGCTTGCAGCTCCGGCGTGGCACGAAAAATCCTCCATTTCAGTTTTACCAGGGAAGCATCTGGGGCTGTTAATCAGCTTTGTTGCGGCAGAATTGAAACTCGCTCGTTTCACTCCCTCAGACAACAATTCTGCTGCTTGCTCCCTTCGCTGATACAGCCATCCATCTGCTTCCCAAGGAGGTATTCGATGTTGAGTGCCAGGGCGCTAAGACGAGTGTAGCCCTCAGTCATTGCGAGGAGGGCAGAACTCACGGTTGGAGTTCTGAATGACGTGGCAATCTCCTCAGCAAACCTCGCGTATGTTGGTTAGTCCAGAAACCCGTCAAACCACCGGACAAGCATCGTTAATTCACCCTCGTTTGCTCATCAGTAGCTGTAATGCTAACTTATAGGCGTTCCCACTGGAGCTTCCTGCTGTAACCATTCTCACTCATTCTCAAAGCTGTACGATGACAAAGCATTGCAGGGGGATTGATATGTTCGATCTATCGAGACGCAAGTTCATCAAGTCCGGCTTCTATGCCGTCATGGGTAGTATGCTGTCGGTTTTCAGTTCGACGGGCTGCAGTATGCTGGGGAAGGGGAGGAAAGACTTCGTACCCGGTTACCTGGAATTGCACAGCAGCGGGGAGCTAAAGAAGCGGGGCGATATGCTCTGGGAGATGATGGAGACCTGTGAGCTGTGTCCGCGACTCTGCGGGGTGAACAAGCTCAAGGGCGAAAAGGGATTCTGTGAGGCCAACGATAAACTGGAGATCACGGCCCATCATCCCCACTTTGGGGAAGAGCGGCCGTTGGTGGGTGTCGGTGGCAGCGGGACGATCTTCCTGACGAACTGCGGTCTACGCTGCGTCTTCTGCATCAACTGGGAGATCAGCCAGGGTGGTGTCGGCATGAAGGAGAGCCTCGAGAGATGCGCCGATATGATGCTGGAACTCCAGGACCGGGGTTGTCCCAACATCAATTTCGTCACACCCACGCACTATTCAGCGCATATCGTCAAGGCCGTGGATATTGCTGCGAGCAAAGGGCTGAATGTTCCGCTGGTTTGGAATACCTGTGGCTGGGAACGGGTGGTGATCCTGCAGATCCTGGACGGGATCGTCGATATCTATCTGCCGGATTTCAAGTATTCCGATAACGAGAGTGCCATCAAGTATTCATCCGGATCGGCAAGCTATGTCGAAGATACACAGCAGGCGCTGCTGGAGATGAACCGCCAGGTGGGAGTTGCCAAACCTGGACTCTTTGGGTTGATGCAGAGGGGTCTGATGATCCGGCATCTGGTAATGCCCAACGATGTCAGCGGGACCAAGGGCGTCATCGACTGGATCGCGGAAAATCTGCCCAAGGATACCTATTTCAATCTGATGTCCCAGTACCGGCCCATGTACAAGGCGGCTGAGTATCCCAAGATCTCCCGGAGGCTTACCCGGGAGGAGTATGCCGAGGCGGTTAGATGGGTTAAGGAGGCCGGGTTGACGAATGTGGATATCCAGGGGATGAGTTTCTTCTAGAGTACCGATTTTACCAAGAACACAATTTTCCAATTTCAAGTTTCAAACTTTGGATTGACCAACTGGATGTGGTTGGTAATCCATATTCGATGGTTCGCTGAGGAATTGGGATCCTTCTTCTTTTTGACGCGCCAAAAAGAAACAAAAAGCGTTTTTTTCTCACCTAACCAGGGAAGCATCTGGGGCTGTTATGCAGCTTAGTCGCGGCAGAATTGAAACTCGCTCGTTTCACTCCCTCAGACAACAATTCTGCTGCTCGCTCCCTTCGCTGATACAGCCATCCATCTACTTCCCATGCGGGTATTCGATGTTGAGTGCCAGGGCGCTAAGGTGAGTGTAGCCCTCAGTCATTGCGAGCGCAGCGTGGCAATCTCGCCAGCGGACGACTTTGACACTTTGCGTTACGAGCAATGATCATCTGCCCAGGTCTGATCTCCAATTAACTCCAGCTCAACACAGTTCGATCAAATCCCGGGATTTCAAATTTCCAGTTTCTAGTTTCGAACTTTGGTTTGACTAACGTGGTATGCTTTGCAGCCCATATTCGATGGTTCGCTGAGGGATTGGGTTCCTTCTTCTTTTTGACGCGCCAAAAAGAAGCAAAAAGCGCTTTTTCTCACCTAACCAGGGAAGCATCTGGGGCTGTTAATCAGCTTAGTCGCGGCAGAATTGAAACTCGCTCGTTTCACTCCCTCAGACAACAATTCTGCTGCTCGCTCCCTTCGCTGATACAGCCATCCATCTGCTTCCCAAGCAGGCATTCGTTGTTGAGTGCCAGGGCACTAAGACGAGTGTATCTCTCGGTCATTGTAATGCGGCCATAAATGCCAGCGGCATATATGGCCAACGAAGCAACCCTCTCCGAATAGAGCTGTTCTATGGCAATGTTTTAAAAGATCCGACCCGGGAACTGCCATACTTAATGATCGGCCCCTACGCGAACACATCGATCAGACCAAACAAATTTCAATTTCACACATCCTCATTCTGGAATCCCCTCCCGCCTGCTGCAGGATCCAATCTTCTCCTAAAATCACGTTTTTCCCCAGCCCCCATGCTCTAACTTATTCTAAAGTATTCAACTCATTGGTATCGGGGGATAGTGTGAAAAAATCCAGACGGTCATTTCCGGTTTCAACGATTTCATTGTCGGCAATTTCAGTGATTTTCCTGCTGGCATTCGTGACTGCAGGTCATGCGCAGCGTGTGACAGACGTGGAAGCTCTGCAAGCATTCAGTCAGGAGAAGCAGTTGGAATGGCAGGCGGCGCGAGCTGAGATCGAAGAGTACGCTCGGGCGAACAACATCCCTATCCAACAGATCCTTTTGGACGGCACTACCCTGGAGATCCAACGCCTGGTGAACGGGATCCCCATTTTCTATATCACACATAACGCCAATGCGGCCATAACTACCCGTACAGACGAACTCTATCCCGGTGGGGATGCCGGTCTCAGTCTCAGCGGATCCGGATATGACAAGCTTGGTATCTGGGATGCGGATCAGGTGCGTTCCACACACGATGAGATGACTGGCCGGGTGACCTATGGTGACAGTGAGACCACACTGCATTATCACGCCACCCATTGCGCCGGGACCCTCATCGCCAGTGGATCCACCGCCAGCGCCAAGGGTATGGCCTATGCTGCCGATCTCACCTCCTACGACTGGAGTTCGGACATCTCGGAGATGTCATCCGCTGCCGCCAATGATCTGGAACTTTCAAATCACTCCTACGGCAGCAGCTCCGGTTGGGTAGGAAGTACCGCCTGGTACGGTGATACCGGCGTGGACCAGGACGAATGCTATTACTTCGGCTTCTATAATCAGGATGCCCGGGACTATGATCATATCGCGTACCTGGCACCCTATTACCTTATTGTGAAATCCGCCGGCAACGACCGCAACGATGACGCTCCCAGCGAAGGAACAGCACACAGCCATAACGGTAGCGGTACCTATACCGACACCCATAACGACGACGGACATGACAGCGGGTACGACACGATGCCCTTCGAGGCTGTGGCCAAGAATATTCTCACTGTGGGTGCTGTCTATGATGTCGCCAACTATACCCAGGCTTCCGATGTGACCATGTCGTCCTTCAGCAACTGGGGCCCGGCCGACGATGGCCGTATCAAGCCGGACCTGGTGGCCAACGGTATCAGCGTTTACTCCTGCCTGGAAACCGCCAACGATGCCTATGGATCTCTTTCCGGTACTTCCCAGGCCTCACCAAATGCCTGCGGAACTCTGGTCCTGCTGCAGCAGCATTATCAGAATACCCATAGCACCAATGTGATGCGTTCAGCCACGCTGAAAGCCCTGGCGATCCACACTGCCGATGAAGCCGGGTCCAATACAGGGCCTGATTATGCCTTTGGCTGGGGATTGCTGAATGCCGAAGCGGCAGCCGACATCATCAGTGATGACGAGAATTATGGTTCCATTGCAGAATTGAACCTCTCCAGCGGCGAAAGCTATTCCCGGACCGTTACTGCCACAGGCAGCGATCCACTGAGAGTAACCGTGGTGTGGACCGATCCGCCGGGAACACCGGTATCGGCCTCACTGGATCCCACGACGGCCATGCTGGTAAATGACCTGGACCTGCGGATCACCAAAGACGCCAGCACCTACTATCCCTGGAAGCTGGACAGGAGCAATCCAGCCAATGCCGCCACCAACAGCGCCGAGAATGACATCGATAACGTGGAGCAGGTCTATATTGCCAGTCCATCGAACGCAAGCTACACCATAGTGGTGGATCATGACGGCAGCCTTACGGGAGATTCACAGGATTTCTCCATCATAGTTTCCGGGCATTCATCCTCTTCCAGCGCCCCTGGTTGCTCTGACGGTCTTATCGGAATCAGTGACGGTGCTACCGATGTAGCAGTACAAACCGTCCTCCAATGGGAAGAGGTTGAAAGCGCCACGAGCTACGACCTCTATTTCGGTACGGACAATCCGCCCACCAGCGTGGTGAATGGTAGCAACCAGACCACGACTTCCTACAGCCCCTCACTGGCGTTGAATACGACCTATTACATCAAGATACTTCCAAAGAACACGCACGGGACTGCCAGCGGGTGTGCGGTGTGGTCCTTCTCCGTGGGCTCAAAGATCCTGGAGGAGGATTTCGACGACTTCCTGGTGATCGGTACCGATAACAACTGGACCAATGGCTCAGGTGACGATTTCGACTGGTCGGTGAATGTGGGCAGCACACCTTCAGGCAGTACAGGACCTTCCGGTGACCACAGCACAGGCTCCGATACCTACCTTTTCACCGAATCCTCCGATCCCAACTATCCAGATAAGACCGCCTATCTGCTGAGTCCCAGCTTTGATCTGAGCAGCTCATCCAATCCCACCCTGGAGTTCTGGTATCACATGTACGGTTCCACCATGGGGGAACTCTATGTCGATGTCTATGCCAACAGCAGCTGGAACAACGCTGTCTGGAGCCTGACGGGCGATCAGGGCAATTCCTGGTCTGTGGCGGTGGTGGATCTATCGGCATACAAAGCCTACTCCGATCAGCAGCTTCGGTTTCGGGCAGTGACGGACGGTTTCCGCAGTGACATGGCCGTCGATGATGTCACCGTCCGCAGTGAGGCATTCTACACCTTTACCGGCGGCAGCACATCGGCGCACACCTTCCCGAACACCGGGGCGATCCTGCAGTTCACCTCCGCCAACAGCGGCGATGTCAACATCACGGCCATCAAGAACAATTCTGATCCCGGTGTGAACGGCTCCCTGCCCGAAGGGGTCGTAAACAGTTCGAGTGAACGTTACTGGGACCTGATCCTCAATTCCGGAAGCGCGGACGGTATTTATGCACTTACTCTGGACCTGGATGGCATGATGGGGATCAGTGACTATTCCACCCTGAAGCTGCTCAAACGTGCCAACAGCAGCGGTGCCTGGGCAGTGGCCGGTACCAATGCCTATGCTGGATCCGGAACCTCTGTGAAATGGACGGGGATCAGCAGTGGTTTCTCCCAATTCGGCATCGGTGGGGCCAGCGATAACAGCCTGCCGGTGGTCCTGACGTCCTTCGCAGCGGAAGCAGTGCAGGGAGCGATCATATTGAGCTGGGTCACCGGCAGCGAGATCGAGAACCTGGGCTTCATTCTCGAACGTCGCGAATATCCTGAAGGTGCCTGGATCGAGATTGCGCATTATCAGGATCAACCGGAGTTGCGAGGGCAGGGGAGTAGCACGGCAGGGTACGCCTATTCCTTCCGTGATGCCGCGATCGTTCCAGGAAAGAGATACGACTACCGTCTAGCGGCCGTGGATTATCAGGGTAGCAGGGAGTATCAAGGGATGATTGTCACTGGTGTGACCCTGAACGCTGTCCTGCCTACGGACTACACCCTGAAACAGAATTACCCGAATCCATTCAATCCCAGTACAGCCATCACATATGACCTGCCGGAAGATGTCAGGATAAGGATTCAGATCTTCGATATGAACGGCCGTGAAATTGTCCTGCTTGTCGAAGGCCGGCAACCTGCAGGCTCCTATGATCTGCTCTGGAATGGCCAGGATCATTGGGGAGAATCGGTAGCACCAGGTGTCTACTTCTGCCACCTCCAAGCCGGTGATTTCTCGCAGACGATCAAGATGGTAGTGCTGAAATAGAGTGGAAGTACGCCAGCAAGTAAGCCAGGTTTATGTTGATCTTTAAATGATACAGAGCCAGGAATTCACATCCAGATCACCTGCGATTTGAATTCTGCTAGATAATCCCTTATCTTCCAGTTCGTTACGTTGGATTTGAGCTTCGGCAGGGTATTGATGTATAACGGGCTTGGTCACCAGTCTCCCCCCGCTTCCCGGCGCTTCTCGCCGGCCTTTTCCCTCGTGGAATTGATGATCGTCATCGTGATCATGGGCATTCTCGCGGCTATCGCTATTCCCGTTTACTATGACAATGTCGACCGGGCCATTCTGGCCGAATCCGATGCAGCTATGGGTTCCATACGTAATTATCTCGTGGTCTACTATGGGACGAACGGTATGTATTCCATTCAGCTATTCGATGCCTATGTCATTGGGAAGAGCTGGAACGAGATCAAACCCGGTGAACTCAACGGGCAGTTCTTCCGGGACTCGTCCTTCTACTATTACTGCTGGGATGGGATCAATTATTTCCTCATCGCTCAGAAAGGTCAGCCGAATCCTCTCTGGCGGACGCTGGATCAGAATGGGGATTTCGAGAGTTGGCCCAACCTGTGAACGCGATTCGCTTGACCGGCGTAGCCCAAAGGGCGTAGACGGGTGAATCGCTAATCGGTTGGACAACCTGTATTGATTATCAACCCATATTCGATGTTGAGTGCCAGGGCACTAAGACTAGTTTAGCCCTCAGTCATTGCCAGCACAGCGTGGCAATCTCGCCAACGGACCACTCTGACACTTTGCATTACGAACAATGCCCACCTACCCAGGTCTGATCCAAGAATCACTCCTGATCAACACGTTTCGATCAAAGCGCATGTTCTCAAATTTCCAGTTTCAAGTTTCCAACATTGGTTTGACCAACTGGAAGTGGTTGGCAATCCATATTCGATGGTTCGCTGAGGAATTGGGATCCTTCTTCTTTTTGACGCGCCTAAAAGAAGCATATAGCGCTTTTTTCTCACCTAACCGGGGAAGCATCTGGGGCTGTTAATCAGCTTTGTCGCGGCAGAATTAAAACTCGCTCGGCGAAGGTCGCGCCGGAGTTAGAAGAACGAAGCCGGACGGCTCGCTCAGACAGCAATTCCGCTAGTCACTCACATCTTTGAATCATCCGTATAGATACTTCCCAAGTATGCCGCTATGTTTTGCACCAGGACGTTAATACTCGTAGAGCCTGGACGGATTTTATCCGCATTCTCAGCGCGTAGCATATAATTCAGATTCAACAGATTGAATTTGGCGTTTCTCTATGCATACCTGCTGCTATAACTTTCAAATAAGAGACAAAAGCACTTATTCGAAAACTTCCTTGACAGGAGTCAAACATGACTCGAATTCTGATCATAGACGATGAACCACAGGTAAGGGAATTGATCTGCGACCTGCTGAACACCCATTTCCCCGAAGCCATCATCGACCAAGCCGACACCGGCGAGGAAGGACTGGAGATCGTTGACCGGCATATACCGGATCTGATCTTCGTGGATCTCAAGCTTCCAGAAATGGACGGGCTTGAGATCTGCAGTCAATTGCGATCCCGAGAAGCAACCCGCCACACCCCAATCGTAATTGCCTCGGGATTTCTTGAGGATAGTGAAAGCCGGGCAAAAGGTCTGAATGCGGGTGCGGATGCATTTTTACGAAAGCCCTTTGATGGTGCTGAAATGGCTGCCCTGGTGCGTGCCCTGCTCAGACTGAAAAAGGCGGAACTGCAACTACTTGATGAAAATATCATGCTGGAGAAACTGGTGCAGGAGAGAACCGCTGAATTGGAAAGTTCACGGGCAGATTATCAAGATCTGTTTGATCATGCCCCGGATCCCTTTCTTGAGATCGATGCTGCTACCCGCAAGATCGTGAGAGTCAATCAGACGGCCACTCGCTTACTGGGTGGTGCGGAAGCTCTTCAGGGGAGTAGTGTCGAATCCATCCTGCACACGGACAGTCGGGCTGCCGTCGCGAGGATGCTGGATGAATTGTGGACGACCGGTAGGTCGCAGGTTCTCCAAGTAAAAGCGCTGACAACTGAAAATGATATCTTGCACGCCAGCCTGAACACAACCGTGGGGTGTGATGATTCCAACAGGATCATCTGCTACAGGATGATCCTTCGGGATATAACTGAAAGCATTAAAACAGAGACCCGCATCGATCAACAGCGGCGGCAGGCACAGCAGGTCCTGGATACTGCCAGCGTCATGCTTACTCTCTTGAACAAAAACGGTGAGATCGAACTTATCAACCGCAAAGGATGTGAGATCCTGGGCTATGAGGAGCAGAATCTGCTGGGCAAAGATTGGTTCAAAATTGCCATTCCAGCTAGACAGCGCAAGGAGATCAAGGGGGTCTTCGAGCAGATCATGGCCAACGATATTGAACCTGTAAAATTTTATGAGAACCGGGTCGTGAACAGATCTGGTGAAGAACACCTGATAGCGTTTCATAACACCCTGGTATTTGATGAACACAAGCAGATCACAGGGGTGTTATCCTCAGGGGAAGATATCACAGAGAAGCACAAGGCAGAAAAAGCCATCCTGGAAAGTGAGGAGCGCTTTCGGGCCCTGTTCCATTATTCGCCGGATGCACTTTACCTCAATGATCTGAAAGGCAATTTCATTGACGGAAATCGGGCAGCAGAGAAAATTACCGGTTATAAGAAGGAAGAGCTTGTCGGTAAAAGTTTTCTCACCCTTAATCTTTTACCATCCAATCAGATCGTCAAGGCCTCAAAGCTGCTTGCCAAGAACCTGACGGGTAGAAAAACCGGACCTGACGATTTTACCCTGAGAAGAAAAGATGGAACCCTGGTGGAACTGGAGATCCAGACCTTTCCCATAAAACTCCAGAATCGTGCAACTGTACTAGGCTCTGCCCGGGATGTGACAAAACGGAAAAAGACCGAACGGAAGATGGAACAGGCTCTGCAGGAGGCCGAGAACTCCAACCGGGTGAAAAACCTGTTCCTGGAGAATATGTCTCACGAGATCCGGACACCTCTGAATTCCATCCTGGGATTTGCTGAGATTCTCAATGACCGATTGGGGCGGCATCTTGACAAGGATGAACACTTTATGTTCACCTCAATAAAGGCAAGTGGCGAACGTCTTCTGCGCACGGTCCACGAAGTCCTGGATATCGCACAGTTCGAGGCGGGAACCATGATCACCACACCGGAGAAATTGACATTATCTGATCTGGTTCGGAATGTTGTGGCTGAATACAGGGAGATCGCGACTGAGAAAGGATTGGAACTGACCTACACTGATACGGCAGGTGAACTCCAACTTATGCTGGATGGAGATACCATTTACAAGGCCATCTCACACCTGGTACACAATGCAGTTAAATATTCCGATGAGGGTAGCGTTCGTTTACAGTTATATGCTGAAGCAGGGGAATATCGACTCAGCATCGGAGATACAGGTATTGGCATGTCAGCAGAATACATTGAGAATATCTATGATGCCTTCTCACAGGAGAGTACAGGGTACACAAAGAAATATCAGGGTCTGGGCCTGGGTTTGGCGCTGACAAAACGCTACCTGGACGCAAACAAGGTGAACCTGTCATTTGAGAGCAAGAAGGATCAGGGAACAACATTCCTATTGACCTTCAGCAGTGCACTGGAGGTCAAGGGGGAAACTGGGACAACCCCCGTTCCTGATGAGCAAGTAGGCGAGACACCTGTGGATGAGAGATTCAAATACACCATCCTGGTAGTTGAGGATGATATCCCATCCCAGTTGCTGCTAAAACACCTTCTGGCGGATAACCACCAGCTCCACTACGCAAAATCAGTGGTTGAAGCACGCCGATGTTTAAAGGAGAATAAGATCGACCTGGTAATCCTCGATCTCTCCCTCCTTGGCAATGAGGACGGCCTCGATCTGGTGCATCATATGCAGAAAAACAAATCACACAGAGATATCCCGGTGATCGCAGTGACCGCTCACGCGTTTACCCAGGACAGAAAGAATGTACTGGAAGCCGGTTGCGTTGAGTTCATTACCAAACCTGTAACTGGTGATGATGTTAAGAATGTGATCGAGCGGATCTTAAGATCTGGCGAGTGATCTTTCAGGACCGGATTCAGAAATATCGGAACCGGGATCCATCATTGCTCTCTGCCTATCGTTTCAATCATGCGGTTGATGGTCTCAGGCTCGATGGGGGCGAACTGATCGATGCGATCATCGATACGCTTGAAGACCGCCATCATCCTGTAGAAGAGGTCGTGGCTGTGTTTCGGTCCCGCCAGGAAATCCAATGCGCCGGCAGTAATGGCCACCGGCATGACCAGCACATCCAGTATGGCTTCTGCACC
Organism: uncultured Lentisphaeria bacterium; assembly: GCA_964454335.1. Lineage (GTDB taxonomy): Bacteria > Fidelibacterota > UBA8477 > UBA8477 > JABMPR01 > CAYVVT01. The sequence goes on from CAYVVT010000001.1 coordinate 452,927, forward strand.
GGACTTCAATAAGAAGATGGCCAGATCACTGAGGAGCCGGGCTCTTCCAACCTTCGGTAGTCTGATTTCTCCCAATCCCCAGGGCTTCTTCGTCCTTTGATCTGTATTCATCAGCTTGCCTCGTATTCCACGGTGTCCCGGAATTGTGGTGCCTGCCGGTGCCGGCTGGCCTGTTCGTAGGCAAAGGCAACTTTCAGCAACAGTGGTTCTGACCAGGCGGTGCTGAAGAATGATAACCCAACGGGGAGACCGTGAACAAAACCCATGGGTACTGTGATGTTTGGATAGCCGGCCCGAGCCGCGGCGGAGGAACTGGCACCCAGGAAGTGATCGCCGTTGATCCAGTCGGTGAACCAGGCGGGTCCTCCGGTTGGTGCGATGATGAGATCGACCTCGTGTTTCGCCAGGGTGGCATCGATGCCGTCCCTGCCAGCCAGACGTTTTACCTTTTTCAGCGCCTGCTTGTATTCCTTGCTGCCCAGATCGCCTTTGGCCTGGGACTTGATGAGGATCTCCTGACCGAAATAGGGAAGCTCGGTATCGGCGTTTGCTTCATTGAAGGCAATGAGCTGTTCAAGCGTCTTTACCCCGGCTGTTGGTCCTCTTGAAGCGAAATAGATGTTGAGGTCCGCCTTGAACTCGTAAAGCAGAACATCGTAGGAGGCTGAGCCATAGTCGCCCTTGGTGACGATGTCGGCCTCATCAACGAGTTCGGCACCCTGATCTTTCATCAACGCTACAGCCTCCTCCATCAGAGCATCGACACCCTCATGATAGCCCATAAGATTGCGGGCGATGCCTATGCGACTGCCTTTGAGACCCTCAGGATCAAGAAAACGCGTGTAATCACTGTGGATCCTGTCCTGATGATCCTGAGTGATGGGATCCTGCGGATCAGGTCCTGCCAGAGCGCTGAGGAGGATGGCGCCGTCCCTCACCGTACGAGCCATGGGTCCCGCGGTGTCCTGGGTGTGGGCGATGGGGATGATACCGCTACGGCTTAGCATTCCCAGGGTCGGTTTGATCCCTACGATACCATTCTGGTGGGAAGGACAGACCACCGAGCCGTTGGTCTCTGTTCCAATGGCAGCAGCGCATAAATTGGCTGAAGCTGCAACTCCCGAACCTGAGCTGGATCCGCAGGGATTCCGGTCCAGGGCGTAGGGATTGTGGGTCTGACCACCCCGGCCACTCCAACCGCTGGTGGATTTCTCAGAGCGGAAATTGGCCCACTCACTCAAATTGGTCTTCCCCAGCAGCACTGCTCCCGCCGCCCTGAGACGTTCGACGATGTGAGCGTCGTCCGCTGGGCGGGTATCCGTTAAGGCGAGTGATCCAGCCGTGGCGAGCATCTGGTCGGCTGTATCGATATTGTCCTTGATCATGATGGGAATACCGTGCAGTGGTCCCCGGATCCTACCAGAGGCCCTTTCCTCATCGAGTTTATCGGCGATCTCCAGTGCCTGTGGATTCACCTCGATGACAGCGTTCAGGGATGGCCCGGAACGATCGACATCTTCGATGCGCTGGAGGTAGGCTTTCGTGATGGATCTGGCGGTATGTTTACCGCTTTCCATGACCTCACTGAATTGAGCGAATGTCCATTCGTGAAATTCAAACTCGGGTATGGCAGCAGGTTGTTTCTCCCCTGCTCCGGATGAGCCTTCCGGAGCACAGGTTATCATTCCACCAATCGCCAAGGTAGAGCCGCCCAGGGCGCTGAGTTTGATGAAGTCACGTCGATGCATGGCATGTCTCCTTGCGGATGGAGTTTTGATTGGATTTTGGGGGTAACTTAGGCTGAGGTAGGGTGGTTGTCAGGTGTTTGGTTCGGGATAGCCGGATTACGTTTGGTGGTTAGTGACTGCAGCTCCGTTTAACATGTTGTTACTTTTTGAGGGAGCAAAAAGTAACCAAAAACTCCTTTCTTTACGCACATACTGGAAAGCATCTGTCGTCTGGTATTCAACTTGTTCGCTGTGGAATCGAAACTCGCTCACATGCGTTCGCTCAGACAGTGATTCCACTATTCGCTCACTGCGTTGAACCAGACTGGACAGATACTTCCCAAGTAGGTATGCCACGTATCGCACCAGGACAAGAACAAACAATCCTAAATTCGGAATCCTTGATTATGTGAGCGGCCAGAAGATGGGGAGCAGGAACAGAGAGATCAGCAGCAGCAGGAGGACCAGGGGAAGGCCCACCTTTGTGTAGTCGGTGAAGCGATATCCACCAAGACCCATGACCAGGAGGTTGACCGGGTGACCCACGGGACTGAGGAAGGCACTTGAGGCGCCCAGAGCGACAACCATGAGCAGCGCATGAGGCGAGTAGGACATCTCCAGGGCCGTGCTCAGGGCAATGGGGGCCATGATGACGGCCACCACAGCGGTGGGCATGATCTGGGCTGCCAGGGCGGTGATGATGAAAATACCGGCGATGATGCCGAGTGGACCGAGGAATTCGATGGATCCCAGGACGCTATGCGCAATGAGAGCGGTTGCGCCGGACTTCTGCATGGCCAGACCCACGCCCAGCATACTGGCGATGAGAAAGATTGCCTTCCACTCGATGGCACGATAGAAATCCTCCATTGTGAGGCAGCGCGTGAGAACCATCAAGGCTGCACCCACAGGTGCGGCGATGTAGATGGGCAGCAGTCCAAACCCTACCGTGGCAAGGACACTCAATTCAATACCGGCGGCAATAGGGGCTTTGGGTTTGTCATAGATCTCTTCCTGCATACCGGTAAGCACCAGGAAGTCCTGGTCCTCGTGAAGTTCTGCCAGATCCTCCCTGGCCCCATAGACCAGGAGGGCATCCCCGGGTTGCAGGACCATGTCACGCAGCGCTGTGCGATAAGCCCGATCCTGACGCCAGATGGCCAGTACCGTCAGGCCATATTCTTCACGGAAATCGAGTTCGCCGATGGTTTTTCCCAGTACCGACGTGCGGGGCGCCAGGATGATCTCGGCGACCCCCACTTCATCAGATTCGAGCCGATCCAGGTCCTCCTCACGCTGGTCTTCCAGAATGAGTTCCTGGAGTCCGGCCAGAATGTCCAGGTTCTGTGGTTGGCCCAGAACGATGAAGATATCATTCTCCTCGAGAACGAAATCAATTCCCGGTATGAAAATGACCTCATTTCCACGGGCGATGCCCAGGACATTGATCCCCAGGGCGTCCTTGAGATGGCTTTCACCAAGATTCTTGCCCACCAGGGCAGATCCTTCCGGGATGGCGATCCCCATGATCTGCCGGTGCAGCTTGTACTTGAAGGCCACGTCCCGGGGTGAAAGACGCTGGAAGTCAGTGAACTGACCCTCTTCGGCCAGAGCCTCGATCTTGTCATCGAATCCCATGGCCACCAGGACATCGTCCTCGTGGAGACGGTATTCGCGGAGTTTGGACCATTTGACATGATCCTCACGCTGGATGGCCAGGATGTTCACATTGAAATCCCGGCGGAAACCGGCTTCGATGAGGGTGCGTCCCAAAAGGGGTGAGAGTGCTTTTACCTTGATCTCGGCAAATGAGAGTGAGCGTGCGATCAGATGTTCACTGAGAAGGAAACCGCGTTTCAGCTCCAGGTGTTTCCAATTCCGCAGGGTCTCCAATTGCTCCACCCGGCCTTCCACCAGCAGTTTGTCGCCTTCCTGCAGTTCGGAATTGGGTCCTGGTGCCAGCATTGACTTCTCACGCCGAATAATAGCAAGAACGTTGAACCCGATGGCTGATCCCAGACGGCTTTCCGCCAGGTTCTTGCCGGTGAGCGGGGATCCTTCAGGGATGGTAAGTGTCTGCAGCCGAGCCTGGAGCTCATACTGACGTTTCATGATGTCAGCGAGACTGGTATCACGGTCAACAGGTTTATGTGGCAGCAGACGCTTGCCCAGGGTCACCATGTAAAGGATTCCCAGGCTCAGGACCACCAGGCCAAGCGGGGTAAAGTCAAAAATATTGTAGGGACGAAACCCGGCATCCTGCAGAGTGCCGCTGATGAGCAGGTTTGGAGCGGTTCCGATGAGGGTCGTCAGGCCTCCCAGCAGAGAAGCAAAAGCCAGGGGGATCAATAGCCGGGATGGTGAATTCTTGGTGGCATGCGCGATGCTGATGACCACCGGCAGAAGCAGTGCAGCCACACCGATGTTGTTCATGATCCCTGAGAACAATCCTACAGTGACCATGATAACCACCATGAGGCGGCCTTCATTCTTACCGGCCAGTTTGAGGATCTGTTGTCCTACGATCTGTGCCACACCGGTTCGCACCAGACCAGCACTGAGAACAAGAACCGCGGCTATAGTCACTACGGCATGATTGCTGAAACCAGCCAGGGCTTCGTCATGGGTGATGATCCCGAATACAGCCAGGATCAGCAGGGCACTGAAGGCTACCAGGTCCACCCGCAGCCATTCCGTCACAAAGAAGAGTACCGCTGCTGCAAGCGTTGCCAGGACGAATATGATAGAGACTGTCATGGTCGATTATGGTCAGTGATCTGTTTGAAGTTACGATGGGGTGGGGGAAGTTCAAGGGTTGGCACCGGGGGTGCAGGATAGTAAACCGGATCAACACCTCAATGTTGTGGTTTGTATATGTATCATTTTCTCCCTTCATTTTGAAGCGGCAAAAAGAAGCAAAAACCGCCTTCTCAGGGTTAATCCTTTCCAAGCAGGTATTCGTTGCCAAAATCCAGGACGTTCAAGCCTCAATCGAGAAGATTGCCTGAGAATTCCCCAAGCGGGGCTTTGTTCTGAGGGGTCGACACTTCAGTGTTGTGGTTTGATTATGTATCGGTTAAACCCTTCTTTTTGAAGGATCGAAAAGAAGTTAAAAATCCTTTTGCGCCAGAGATCGGATTGTGACTGTCACCGTTCATTCCGCCATGAAGCTGAAACTCGCCCTACCGGGCTTCAAACAACAGCTTCATTTCCGCTCCAATTCACGGGACAGTCATGCTATCCGCTTTCGATTGCGCTTACCGAGCAGGTTCTCTATGCAAAGCATCAGGACTTATGAACTCCTTTGTCATTTCGAGAAAGCCAGAACTCCCTGTAGGGATTCTGGATGACGAAGCAACCTGCTAAGTGTCCCACCAAGGTTTCTGCTATTGAACATGATTGGATGCTTATAACCACAATCATCCATCCACCACCCTGGCGGGATTCAGTTTTCTATCATACATTTCGTAGATGGACTCAGCTTTTGGTAAGAACCATTCTACGCAATCTGCCTTTTCCCTGGTAGAGCTGATGATCGTCATCGTGATCATTGGTCTTCTGGCGGCTATCGCGGTACCTGTGTATAACAAGAATGTGGAACACGCCATTCGGGCTGAGGGGGAGGCCGCACTGGGATCGATCCGCACGCAGGTACTGGTGTATTATGGTGAACACGGTCACTTTCCAGTGGAAGATCTGTCACGGGTGGTAACCCAGAGCTGGCACAGCATCAAAGAGGGCGAACTAGATGGACGCTACTTCTCAGAATCGTCCTATTACTACCAGTGTTTTGACGGTGTCGACTATCTCATCGGTCTGCATCGTGGAGAAGTCATGGAACTGCACCGCTCGCTGAACCAGGATGGCCAATACGAGAACTGGGACCTTAGTGTGGATGAGTAGAGATACAGCATCTAAACTGACCAAATCGGTCCCTCATCTCCCATAGCAGAATCATATATTTTGGTATGCGTCACCTATTGATCGTTCTGATTTTGTCCATTTCGCTGCTAAAGGCGACCCCGGTATATTTTGCCTACCTCTGGCATATGCATCAGCCGATCTATTACCCAGGCGAAACCATCGTAGAGACGGAAACAGCAGGACACTACGAGTATTCTGTCATCGGGATCCACACAGACCGGACCGGACCGTATACCTCCTGGGTGCGGGATGCCATCGAAGCCGGCATGGACGCCGGCCTTGGTCAGCTGGGTGCGTCTGTGAGCTTCTCAGGTTCGCTCATAGAAAACCTGAATGTCCTGGAAGCCAACGGGACCGAGGCATTCACCAACTGGACTAACGACTGGATCTGGAGCCTTGCCCAGACGACCACCCAGGGGAATCCGAGACTGGACCTGGTACGCTTTGGCTACTTCCACCCGCTGATGGCGCTCATTGACCAGACTTCCATATCTGAGCAGATCATCAGCCATGGAGATCTGGCGAGTCCCATATTCCAAATCGCCACTCACTCCAGGGGGATCTTTCCTCCTGAGAATGCCTTTATGCTGCAGATGATCCCCGCGCTGGTGGAGAATGAGATAGACTGGGTCCTGGTGGATAACATCCATTTCGAACGGGCCACGCAGGGTTATCCCTATTCAACGGGCAGTAACCTGGTGGTCCCCAATCCGGCCGAACAGCTCAATCCAGATCCCGGTGATTGGCAGCAATTGAACGGCTTGTGGTGCCCTTCCGCCATCTCAGCCCAATGGGCTCACCAACCCCACTATGCAGCATATGTGGATCCCTCAACAGGGCTTGAAAGCCGTGTGGTCGTCGTACCTGCCTCACGGTACATCGGTACCGAAGACGCCCGGGGCGGTTATGGTGCTCTGCAGTACGAGACGGTATTCTCACAACTCGAAGCCGCAAACACGGATCCTGATCACCCCATCCTGGTGGTCATGGCCCACGACGGGGACAACCATGGCGGTGGTACCTATTCATATTACCACAATAATTTCCAGCAGATGGTCGCCTGGCTCAGTGCCAACTCCGAACGCTTCGTCTGTACCACCATTCAGGACTACCTGGACCAGTTCCTCCCGGATCCCGACGATGTCATCCACGTGGAACCGGGCAGCTGGAGCGGCGCGGACAACGGGGACCCTGAATTCAAGAAATGGAATGCAGATCCCCATGGCGGTTATTCGCCCGATCAGAACAGTTGGGCGGTGATGACAGCGGCCAACAACCTGGTGAGGCAGGCCGAAGGTGTATCGCCATCGGATCCAGCCCTGGAAACGGCCAGACGCTATCTGCACATGGGTCAGGGCAGCGACTACTGGTACTGGGACTGGTCGCAGGGCGGGATCTGGGATACCCACCCAACCCGAGCTGCAAATCTGGCGATTACGAGTATTCAGCATCTTCTGGGGAATGCCCCTGAGGTCCAACCGCCGTCACTCTACCTGCCCCAACGCGAACCCTATAATCCCGGGGGTATGGAATGGGACAATCCACAGAGCAGTGATTTCCAGGTCTGGACCCTGGTCTATGACTGGACCGGTCTGGACAGTGTGTGGCTTTATGTCCGCGAGGATCAGGACGGCTTCAATGATCCGCAGACCATCGACAATGAGACATTCTCTGGAGGACCAGATGCAGGAGAATGGCTCGGCATCGAGATGTCGGCAACGGTACTTGAACCACAGACCAATGTGGATCCCCTGGTCATCGCGGATCTGTACACAGCCCAGGTCGAGGGTTTTGAGAACGTCCTGCTTGACTACTATGTCCGGGCGGTAGATCCCTGGGGTAATGCAGCCACTTCCATCATCCAGCATGTATATGTGGGTGATCTGGGGGGCGGTGGCCCGGACGGCTACGTGATGGACGGCATCCTGGATGATGCTGCCGACCTTGTATTGGAATCCGACGAGCTCTTCCTATACGCACACACTGACGGTGAACAGGTCTATCTGGCAGCAAATTCCGCAGCGGAGATCGATGAAGACGTGTTCATCGTGGTGGCGAATCAGCCAGGTCCCATGGTCCCGGCGTTCTGGGCCAAAGCTGGACAGGTCTCGTTGTGGGAAGCCTACCTGGGGAATGAAAGCACCAACAGCTGGTCCGGCTGGTTCGATACCCAACAGGGGATCGACAACGCCACCGGTGAAGTTCTGGAAGGGATCTACCAGTTGAATGATCCTCCACCGGACAACCTCTATCTTGCTATGGTCACCTACGAGACGCAGGATGGGGGAGAATTGCTGCGACAGCTGCCCGTGGGCAACGATGACATCAATCTGGATGCGGCTGAGTACCTGGCGTGGCCTATCGATGTCATCACCGGGTTGAGCTCACACCAGCCCCATTCATTTGAGATCAGCATCTATCCCAATCCAGGGAATTTTCAGCAGATCATTCAGGTAAGAACGATCCAGGAGGATGTCCTGAGGATATCCCTGTACAACATACTGGGACAGCAGGTAATGGCGTGGGATGAAGAGTTGCCGGCCGGCGAGCATCATTTGAAACTCCGATCTGCAAAACCTCTGTCATCAGGGGTCTATCTGCTCAGGGTGGAAGGTCGGGACACCAACCAGCTCAGTAAATTGATCCGCATGAACTAGAACCACTCTCGTCTTTAAAACTGGAAAAATGCCGTGTGGACGACAATTACCGTACTGCGGGGATGATAGTTTTCTGCGAGCATGAAGGAAGGAAAGAGACTATGCGCAGGGGTATGATCAGGACGGTTGGCGTAGAGGAAAATGTTCCCAGCAGACACCTGTGGGGGATCTTGGGGACTCTCCTGTTGTCCGCTGCCAGCCTGACGGCCCAAGATTACGAGGTGGGGGGTTTTCTCAGCTCCGAGACCTTGAATGCCCCCATGACCATCTGTGCCAACGGCAGCGGCGAGACCACGATCAACGAATTGCTCAGCAGTACGGATGAGTACCCAAGGGCCGTCTGGATCGCCTTTTTCGCCTCCTGGTGAGGAAGCTGTCGGAACGAGATCGTCGATCTCGAGGAATACCACCAGAATATGTATGACCAGGGGCTGCGGATCATCAGTCTGGGCAGAACCTGGAATCAGCCCTACAGCTGCAGCGGCTGGGCCGATCTGGGTGCCACGTACCCTCTGGTAGACGATGAATTGACCCAATACTGGGATGATTTCGGGCTGGGGATCGTACCCACCAATGTCATCATTGACGTCGATGGCCAGGTCCGTTTCAACTCTATCGGCTTCAACGAAAATCTCATTGCACCCATCCTGGAAGAATTGCTGGGGCCGGTGGACACTGCAGAGATCCCGACTCCAGAAACATTCATTCTGATCAGTAACTATCCCAATCCCTTTAATGCGGGGACAAAGATAGAATTCTCATTGGAAGAAGCCCGGGACATCAGGCTGGTGGTGAGGAATATCAGCGGTCAAGAGGTTGCCATGCTGCATGAAGGTTATCTCCCAGCGGGAAACCAGACCTTCAGCTGGGATGGATACGGTGATAATACTGCCGTGCTGTCAAGTGGGATCTATCTCCTTCAACTGCGCGCTGGCCCTCAGGTGCATTCTCACAAACTGTTGTTGAATAAATAGCTATTCCCCAAGGTGAATCCCGGTTAATTTTTCCCAGGACCTGAGGGTTATGGGTATATCCACCACCAAAGATCAAGATCGTGGTATCATCATTCACAAAGTCGATGGTTCGGTAACCATTGCTGAAATACTGAATGCGATGAACCTGACGACCCGGCCTGAATTCTACGCCAAGACCACCTGGACCCTGTGGGATTTTACAGAAGCCGCACTTGATATTTTCGACCTGAAGGAGGCTAAAGAGGTCAGTCAATCCATGCAGGATCTGTCAGATCATTTCTTTGACGGTGCTGTTGCCGTGGCCGTAAGGAGCAAGCTGGAATATGGCTTCGCCAGAGTGATCACCGGCTTTGCCGGAGAGATGCCCTACGACATCAAGATCTCCCAGGATCTGCAGGAGGCTCTGACCTGGCTGCTTGAACACAAAGCCATGGCTGAAAAAAACACATCGAGCTGATACTGCCATCACCACCGTCGGCGGTGAGAAACATTCCGTAATCAACTTCAACTGGAACCAACATTAAAGATCTCAAGTGGAGGAATTGCATAGCTTTTCAGTTCCCGATCTACGTTTCTTGATCGCGGATAATACTGATCCAGATTAGACCAGAACACATTGCTGTGATTGGGAACCTCGGTGTGAACCAATTCGTGCAGCAGAACATAATCAATGAGGTGTGAGGGCAGGATGACAAGGGCGGCATTCAGGCTGATGGTGCCACTGCTGGAGCAGGATGCCCAGCGGCTCGATTGGCGACGAAGAGACAATCGCTTGTATGAGAATGGCGTTCCCGCGGCGAGGGTCTCCATTCGCATGAATAGTTCCTCACGGATCTCCTCGCGGGATCGTGCCGGCGTCAGCGCAATCCTTTGAAGTGTATTCTTTTCGATCTGTGCCACAGCGATCAGATGCCTTTCGAGCCAGGTCTGCCTGGATTCCAGGAACTTCTGGATCCTGGACTCGGAGAATCCCCGGGGGGCATGCACCTCGGCTCCGATGAATGGTTTTACGGTTATTCGAAGCCGGCGCAGCTTTGGTTTGATCAGGATCTTCGGGGTGGTTTTCATAGGCATGGAGGATAACACCGAATTTTCTGATTGGGGAGAAATTGATTGTACTTCTAAAGTTTGCAGCGAGATCGAGTGGCAATTCAACCATGTGAATCAGTACTTCTTTTTGATGCGCCAAAAAGAAGCAAAAGGCGCTCTTCTACAATTGACCAGGAAAGCATCTGGTGCAATCAATCAACTCATTCGCGGTAGAATTGAAACTCACCCCGGTAGTACCGGGGCTCAGACAACAATTCTGCTTCCCGCTCACTCATTGTTGACGCCCTCCGGCTGCTTCCCAAGCAGGTTTGTTTTGTTGAATGCCGGGGTGGAGATCCGGGAGGTCATCCCAAGTAACCCAATGGCGGGATTCAATCTTTGAATTCAAAACGAAAAGGGCCAGCCACCGGCCAGCCCCTCGCAACAAAGGAGTTCTTGCGAACTAGAGAGCTATGGGTTCAAGGTTCTCTTTTTCGATATCCTTGAAATAATTGACGGTGCCGACCTTGAGTTCGTATGTGGCATCCTCGTCACAGACCACCATGGATCTGGGGTGCAGCTGCAGAACGGAAGCTGTCCACATGTGATTGACACCTTCCTCGATCATCTTGTGCAGCGCCCGGGCCTTGCCGTGACCGTTGACGATGAGTAGGACCTCCTTGGAATCGGTGACCGTACCAACGCCCACCGTGAGCGCCAGACGCGGAACCTTATCCGGATCATTGTCAAAGAAACGGGAATTGGCAACGCGCGTATCATAGGTAAGGGTTTTGATCCGGGTACGTGAGTACAGTGAAGAACCAGGCTCATTGAATGCGATATGGCCGTCTGGACCGATCCCGCCGAGGAAGAGCTGGATGCCGCCCATGGTATCGATCTTGCGCTCGAAACGTTTGCATTCCGCCACCAGGTCCTCAGCATTGCCGTTGAGGATGTTGATATTCTCCTCGGGGATGCCGATCTGACTGAAAAGGTTCTGACGCATAAAGGTGTGGTAACTCTCCGGATGTCCCTCGGGGATGCCGACATATTCGTCCATGTTGAAGGTCATCACATTCTCAAAGGAAACCTTCCCCTGGTTCACCAATTTGACCATCTCCTTATATGTGCCCATGGGAGAAGAGCCGGTGGGGAGTCCCAACACGTAGGGATTATCCTTTGTCGGCGCATATTTATTGATCTTCCGGGCGATGTAATGCGCCGTCCACTTGCTCAAGTGGTCATAGTCGGGTTGAATGATGAGTCGCATGTTCCACTCCTTGTTGAAAGCTACGAGAGCTTCTGCTGTATTGCTTGAAACCGCTCATCGAGAACAGTGATCTGTTGATGGATCCCTGCTGTGAACGCTTCATTTTCCACATTCCCCCGAACGGCTGTGAAATCAGCCTCCTTGTGACCATCGATTCCGAAGCCGGTCTGGATGACAGCACCGAATTCCTTCTCCGCATCCATGAGCACCATGTTCAGCAGTTTCCGTGAGGACTTCTGCCATTTCTCAAAGAACAGGAGTAGATCCGCTCTGGAGATACTGTTGAGATCCTGGTCATAGACCCGGGTGAATTGGTTGAGGATCCAGTTCCATTCATCCGCAGCATAGGCCGTATGCAATTCCTGGAAGCCTGCCAGCAGAGCGGATTGATCGCCGACCTCGATACTCTTGATGGTATCCAGAAGGGAACCCAGCCGATCCTGATCGCAGAGCAGTCCTGATACATCTACCCAATCCGCTTCGCCCGGTGTCGCAGTCTCATCAGGAGTGAGGGCCTGGTGAACAGTGTCCTTGTCCGACAGCAGGCGTTCAGCGATAATGTCTCCGAAATACTTATCCAGGATCATGGCGTAGTAACGACTGCAGGTCTTCAGCAGCAGGCGTTTGATGATGATCCCGTTGTGGGTGATGGCGTCCTGGCTGCGGGGTGTTTCCTGGTAGAGCTTCATCAAAGTTTCACGACCCCTGATCACCTTCTGGACTGTGTAGGGGGAAAGCACCTCGAAATGCAACTGGTCAAGTCTGTCATCATGAGCACGCCGATCACGCTGGGGCCATTTGGCGCCATCACGAAAGGTCCCTACGGTGAAATAATTCATGGCCGGAATAAGCGCTGATCTGCCGTCCTCCTCGTTCACGTAGGAGAAAGGCATGTCGCCGGTGTCGAAATTCTGATAATGCTTGCCCATGACCACGCTGAAGGCGCCCACCCGGCTGGGCCAGAGCAGATAGGAGAAGGATCCGGTCTTGCAGCCGCGTTCTAGAATGCCCTGGTGCACCGGCCCCAGCTTGTAAAGATGGTTGCTCTGGTTGGACCCGCTGCCAGCATTGAAAAAGGAGGTCATTCCCGCAATGAGCAAAGTTGACCGGTGATGTGTAACCGTATATGGACCGGCAAACAGGGCCACTGCCTCAGAATGGAAACCCTCAGAGTTGGCGAAGATCAGTGTATTCTCAGCGGAGAATTGCCTGCCGATGCGACAGCCCTCCCCGATGAGTGTAGCCGTCAATAGCGCGCCATCCTCAACCTGTGATCCCTGCTGGATGATGAAATGCTTGGCGATGACACCTTCACCGACAAGTGATGGAGATTCCTTTGAGGAAACGACGCTGCCATTCTCCATAGCCTGTACGCCAGTCAACCTGGCAAAGGGTCCCACAAGCACGTCCTTCAACGAGCTGCAGTTCTGGATGATCGCATTGGCACCGATATAGGCAGTATCCGACCTCACCGAATCAGTAAATGCATCAGCAAGAGCGTTCAGTGATTTCACCAATTCCTCATCATGTCGATAGAGAGCGGTGACATATGCGATCTGAGCACTGGTCAAGGCCGTCATCTTGAGTTCACGGCCCCCGCCCTCATTCAGGGCCTCGATCTCATGCCCGTTGCCAAAGGTGGCGTCGCGGGAACATGCGATGGAGCCCACATTCTCGATGAGGACCTGGTCGGCGATCTCAAGATTGGACAGCCAGCCGGAGACATTGGAGATATGACAGTTATCCCCGAGCGAGATATTGTTCAAATTGGAATCGAAGATGCCGCAATAACGGATGACACCGTCGTCCAGATCGATCTCGCCGTCGAGACGACCTAGCCTGATGTTCCCGCGGAAAACCGTACCGGCCACACGCCGGGCATCAAAGCCTTCCGTCACCTGTACAGATTCCCAGTTGTCTGTCCAGCATCCATTCTGACGCATGAGCTTGATCTCTTCGGCAGAAAGCGGGCGGTATAGATCAGCGGGCATCCTGGTTCCTTTCCTTGCTGACGATGACTTTTAGTTCATAAGGTTCACCGCGATAGAATCCCTCCAGGTATTCCACGGGATTATTGTCCGTGCTGTAGGTGGTCCCACGGAGGCGCAGGATGGGATTTCGGACCTTGATATCCAGTCGCCGGGCTACTCGTTCGGTAGCCAGGCCGGGTTGGATGCTGTGATCAGCCCGGGAGACGATGACACCATGGGCATTCTCAAGATACTGATAGATGGAGGTGTCCTGGGGCATACCCTTCTTCAGCAGGTCCGCGCCATAGGTCTGGGGCAGGTAGGAGGTTTCAAGTGCAAATGGTGTATCCTCCAGAATTCTCACCCGGCGGATGAAGATCAAGGGTTCCCCGGGTTCGATTCCCAGGCCGGTGTAAGCCAGCTCGTGTTTGTCAAAGGATTCGATCTTCTTGATTTCCAGTAATTCAGAATGGGCCTCATAACCCAGGCGATCCATTTCTGCTGTAAAGCCCTCCAGCTTCAGCAGCATCTGGGTATGCGGAGCATGGTTCACAAAGGTACCTTCACCGCGACGGACGTACAGCAGCCCCTCACGGGTCAGTTCCTGCAATGCCTGCCGCACAGTCATTCTGCTGATATCGAAGGCGGAGGTGAGCTCGTTCTCAGAAGGGATCTGTTCACCCGGTTTCAGCAATGAGCTATTGATCAGGTCCTTCAGGATATCCCGGACCTGTATGTAAAGCGGTGTGAAGGACCGTTTATCCAGGGCATAGCCCTGAAGGAGACTGGATTCAGAGGCTGTCATGACATCAATGCTGTTCCTGGATGACCCGGTCAATGAAAGTGACGGCGGCCCCGACATTCTTTACAGCCAGAGCTGCATCTTCATCCATCTCGATGTCGAATTCCTCTTCAAAGGCCGCCACCAGTTCGATGGATTGCATGGAATCGGCGCCCAGATCCTCCACGAAACGGGAGTCGGCCTGGATGATGGCGGCATCGATCTTGAGCAGCTCGGCCACAACATTCTTCAAACGTGTCTGTGTATCGGACATTCTAAACCTCATTCGTCAATTGATAGGTGTCCCTGGCGATGGCCAGTTCCTCGTTGGTGGGGATCACGTAGATCCCGACTATTGAATCCTGAGTGTGCACCGAGCCCTCCCGACCTTCGCAGTCTCGGTTCAGCTGCTTATCGAGGATGATGCCCAGGCCATCCAGGTTTCCCAGGATGCGTGCGCGCATAACTGCACCACCCTCGCCGATCCCGCCGGTGAAGATGACGGCATCCACGTGATTGAGAACGGCCATATAGCCGCCGATGTATTTGCGGACCCGATAGGCGAAGATATCCAGCGCCATGCCGGCGGCTGTATCTCCACTCCCGGCACGTTCCTCCAGATCCCGGACATCGTTGGAGCTGCCGGAAAGTCCAAGCAATCCGGACTTCTTGTTGAGAATGAGGCTGATCTCCTCACGCTTGTAGCCCTTACGCTGCAGATAGAGCAGGATCTCAGGATCCAGGTCGCCGCTACGGGTACCCATCACCAGACCCTCGAGAGGGGTCAGTCCCATGCTGGTATCAACGGAGAGTCCATTCTCAATGGCCGTGATGGAACTACCGTTCCCCAGATGACAGGTGATGACATTCACCCCGTACCTGTCATGGTCAGTGAGTTCGGCATAGCGACGTGCCACGAAACGGTGGGAGATACCATGGAATCCATAGCGGCGGATGCGGTATTTCTCGTACAGCTCATGCGGTAGTGCGTAGCGATATGCCTTGGGCGGCAGGCTCTGATGAAAGGCGGTATCAAAACAGGCTACCTGAGGGATGTCACCGAAGATCTTGCGAGAGGTCTGAATACCGCTGAGGTTGGGTGGATTGTGCAGGGGAGCCAGATCGAAACAGGCTTCTACTCCGGCCTCCAACTCGTCGTCGATGAGTACAGATCCGGTGTAGGCCTCGCCACCGTGGACCACACGGTGGCCGCAGGCATTGACCTCTGCCAGTCCCTGCAGAACACCCTTCTCCGCATGGGTTATCATGGCGGTGATGATCTCGAACCCGGCGGTGTAATTCTTGACAGGCATGTGATAGCTGATCTCACCACGTTTAGAAAGCTGGGAAGCCTCGGAATCATTTTTGCCGATACGCTCAATGAGACCGCTGGCCACCTGCTCCTCAGACGGCATGTCAAAGAGCCTGTACTTGATGGACGAGCTCCCGCAGTTGAAGACCAGGACCATCATGCGGGATCAGCTCCCTGCGCATGGACGGCGGTGATAGCACTGACGGCCACAAGATCCTGGACACTGGCGCCGCGGCTCATGTCATTCACCGGTTTGGCAAAACCCTGGAGTATGGGTCCTATCGCTTTTGCGTCGGCCATGTACTGCACAAGCTTGTAACCGATGTTGGCAGAATCCAGATCCGGAAAAACGAGTACGTTGGCCTGTCCGGCAACTGTGCTTTCCTTGACCTTCTTGGCTGCAACAGAGGGAATGATAGCGGCGTCAAGCTGGAGTTCACCGTCCATGTTGTATGCTGGACGTGCTGCTTTCGCCAGAGCCAGAGCCTCCAGGACCTTATCAACATCCGCATGGCTGGCAGATCCTTTCGTGGAGAAAGAAAGAAACGCGATCTGAGGATCGGTTCCCAGAAGCTTGCTGGCATTGTCCCCGGCTGCGACAGCTATCTCTGACAGCTGGCGTGCATCCGGTTGGATGGCAACCGCGGGATCGGCGAATACAAAAACCTTATCATCGCCCCCTTGAAAATGTGGGACGATCATGATGAAAAAACTGGATGGTGTTGACAAGCCTTGCTGGAAGCCGACAGTGAGTGTAGCCGTTTGAATGACCAGACTGGTAGCGGTCCTTATCCCGGCGACCATGCCATCGGCGTAGCCATTCCGGAGCATCATACCCGCAAAAGACAGGGGTTTCCGCACCAGTTTATGGGCGATGGCCTCACGCATATCCCGGGAGTGGGCATAGTCCGAGGTGAATTCTGCAAGGAGTGATTCGTCATGATTGCTCTGGATGCTGAGCCCGGTGATGTCCACATCTGCCTCAGCCGCAGCTGCTTCGATATCCTCGGGGATGCCCACCAGAATCGGATCCGCAATATTCTGATCACTGATGAGACGTGCAGCCTGAAGGATGCGGCTATCGACTGATTCCGGAAATACGATCCGCTGGGGATTTGAACCGGCCCGCTGTATGAAGGTCTGAATGATATCCATGCCGCTTCCTTTTGCCTGTCAACAGCACATGTTAACATGTCTAGACAAGTTTCGAAAGCAGAACAGTGTTAGTTAATTGTACTTTATTAACAAACGTGAGTAGGGATTATACTGATAAAATGAATGTATATAATTGATATTATGAGAATTATAGAATTCAAGGTGTGTAGGTGAGGTGCAGAATTGACTGAAAATATGCCTGGGTGCTACTCCGAAATCTATGAGGCGAGAGGAATCTCCAATCGTGTTTTCCCGAAGTAATTCTGGGCATTTCGACTTGCCCTTCACAGCTTGACCAAAGCATCTGATCCTTCGATACAACCTGCCAACGGCGGGTTGCCCAGGATGAATTGACATCGTTAGTCCACATAAACGGAAAGGCCGCTGGGACAGCGGCCTTTTTCATGGTTCCGTAAGCTTCTGTTATAGGCTAGGCAGATAGTCTGGTAGCAGAAGTCATGGTTTCAAAGTTCCCCTGGCGATCGTCGACCTACGATCGACTCAGGTACTGGAAGTATAAGACATTCTGCAAATCCCGGATTGATCCCGGTCACCGGTCTGATCCAGATCACATCTAGAGTCCGATCCCGATGATCAGGCGCCATTCACTGCCGTGGTCATCTGACGTTGGGAACAGGTAGCCAAGTGACATCCACAGATGTTCACCGCCGTGGGAGAGGGTGGGCCCAAGCAGGCTGTGATCCGGCTCGACCTTCAACTCCAATCCAGCACCCCAGTGCTTGAAGAACTGATAACCCAGACCGGCGACATGTTCGAATTTTGTCTCGGTCTCATCTTCCTCGAACTCTATTTCGAATATAGGATTGTAGGCCATGTACCAGTTTCCCCGGGATCGTCCCAGAATGAGCTTCAACTCGAGTTCATGTTCCTCGAACTGGGCATCACGCTTGTACTCGGCATACAGTAAAGGATCGACAAACCACTTGCCACGTTCACCTAGACGATAGCGGGAACGGATCTTGAATCCGTCATAGCCGATCCCGCTGGTGGAATCGTAACTGAATACATTGTAGAAACCCATATCGAAGTGATCGGTCATGCCGATCTCCAGCTCCGTTTGCAGGGAAACACCACTGATGTACTTCCCATCCGGATCCCACTTGACTGTGTGATAGTATTCAAGTTCGGCTTCACCGCGATGCATGCTCATGTACTCGTAGGTCCAAACGAAATGACGTTGGTCGGCCTCGATATTCGCCGGGAGCAGCACAAGTAACAGAAGCGGGGTGAAATTCTTCAACATTCTTCATTTCTCCAAATCCTGTGGCATAAGAAGCCATTATCCCGCTTCCGGATCGCACGAGAAAGTAAATGCGAATAATTCTCATTACCAAATAGAAAATCACAGTTTTCAGAGTCTGGGAGTAAACAGTGTACTAGTCGAGTTTACAGAATTTTTCCACCCGCTCCTGGTCACCGAAGATGATGAGTTGATCGTCCTGCTGCATCTTGTCAGTGGCTACCGGCATTCTATCCTGATTCTCACCGTCTACAACCCGACGAATGAGCAGGATCTCGATACGGTGCTTCTTGCGCACATTCATTTCCATAATGCTGCGGCCGATGAATCTGGAAGGTGGGTTGATCTTGGCCATCAGGAATCCCGGCATGACTTCCATTTCTTCATGATCGTGACGGTGGATGTATTTCATCGAGGTGGCAATGGCTTGTGCGGATTGCGATTTCAGCAGCTGCTCCTGGTACTTCTCCAGGATGCCGCTGCGCTCTACCTGGCCGGTAAGTTTTCCCTGGTTGTCAACCACTGGCAGAGCTTCCAGATCCAGCTGTGTCATAAGCCGCAGAGCGTGGTGCAAGGGCGTGGAATCTGTGATTGTCTCAAAATGGACGTTCATGACCTCCTTCACCACGGTATCCGATGCCACTTGCTCATGATGATCCAGAAAACGCCGGACGCTGTTCTGTGTAATGATCCCTTCGAGGACGCCCTCTTCATCTAGAACATATAGGTTGATCTCCTTGGACTTGGCCATGAGCTGCAGAAGGCTGGCCAGTGGCAAATCATCCTGCACACTCTTGACCATGAGCTGCTTCACGTGCTCCACCTCGATGCGATCCAGGACATTGCGATCACGTCCACCGGAGATGTCAATACCCCGGCGTTTCAATTTCAGCGTGTAAATGGTACCATCCTGCAGCTTGGAGGTGATGATCGTGGCCAGGATGCTGGCGATCATCAGCGGCAGGATCACAGAATATTCCGAGGTCATCTCGAAGATGATCAGTACCGCGGTGACAGGGGCATTGGTCGTCGCCGCCACCATGGCAGCCATCCCCACCAGGGCATAGGCTCCCGAACTGGCTGTGATCGCAGGAAAAAGTGAATGTGTATAGAGACCAAAAGCTGATCCCAGCATGGCGCCGATGAACAGAGAGGGTGCGAACACTCCTCCTGAAGCACCATATCCCAAAGACAGGCTGGTGGCCAGGATCTTGGCAAAGATGAGGATGGTCACCATGATCACAGGCAGGGCACCCACAAGCACCAGGTCGATGGTGTCCAATCCAACTCCCATAGTGTGTGGCATAAAGGAAGCCAGACCTCCAAGGATTGCTCCGCCGATGATGGCTTTGAACTCATTGGGAACCCGCCAGCGATCGAAGCCGTCCTCCGCCAGATACAATGTTTTGATGAAAAGCCAGCCCGCCAGACCCACCAGGATTCCCAGTATGGCATAGAAGATCAGTTCCCAGGGGGACTGAAGGCTGTACATGGGCGGCGTAAAGGCCGGGAAATCGCCTTCAATGCTGCGGCTGATCACTGTACCAAAAACCGAGGCCACGATGATAGGACCGATGGAGGCCACCGAGAAATCACCCAGGATCACCTCGCTGGCAAAGATCGCCCCGGCGATGGGGGCATTGAAGGTTGCGGCAATACCGGCTGCAGCACCACATCCAATGAAGGTTTTCATACGGCGTGAGGACACCTGAAAGAGCTGTCCCACAATAGATCCGAAGGAGGATCCGATCTGGACGATAGGTCCCACGCGTCCCACAGAAGCTCCGGAGGCAATTGACATGGCGGAGGCCAGGGTCTTTACCAGCGCCACACGTACACGGATGAACCCGTTCTTGCGTGCAACGGCATCCATCACCTCCGGGACACCATGACCTTCCGCTTCCCGAGAGAACCGTGAGGCCAGGAATACAACAACAGCACCGACGCCAGCCGGAACCAGTATCTTCCGCCACAGGGGGGCATCGGCAACAGTCTGGTAAAAGAATCCATAGCCCCAGAACAACTGCTGTAACTGGAATATCAATTCCTTGAAACCGGACACGATGAGCCCTGCCGACACACCGATCAACACAGCCATGGACAACACAAAGAGTTGATCAAAGGACTTCAACCGCATAAGAACCTTCTGCAGGATGGCATAGGATTCCCGACGCCTGCGCAGGTACCAGCGCAGGCGATGGATCCGTTCCTGTGATAAATTTTCTTTCATGCAGTTTCCCGGATTGGCGGCAAAATAATCTTCATCGCCGATTCTTCCCAGTCGCTATTCTTCTATCAGAATGACAGTGATCGAGTTTAAATTACATCCGTATTGGAGAATCTGATGAGTGATCCAACATCATTTCGGGGGATGCGGATCCTGATCCTTGTCCTATCTATGATCATGACAGTTGGGGTGTTTGCCCAGGATGTCCCGGTGGACAGTCTGGCAGCCTATCGCCAATTGCTGGAGACCGCCCTTCTCGATATGAAGATCAGTCACGAGGAACGCGCCCTGCTTAATGTGGCCGGGATGCAGCACAACGTGTCTATTGACAGGATGAAAGCACTTGAGGACGAGATCCTGGGAAGTCTGGAGAAGCCTCTCGACCAATCTGGTCGCTGGCCGCTTGTGGCCCAGAACATGGCCCTGGGTGCGGGTCTGTACGGCTGGGCGATCCCAGAGGTCCTGAATGCCACCGACGATAAATGGGTCATAGGGAGTGAAATGGTCTCACTGGGTGCGTCATTCTACCTCACATATCGTTTCACAGAGGACATGACAATCAACCATGCCAGGGCGCAAGTGCTCCGTTCCGGCGCTTTACTGGGACTGCGGTATGGCCTGGGTTTAAGCAGCATATTCGAGCTTAGTCTAGAGGAAGATGAAGACATCGGACTGGAGAGAGATAAGAGAGCCCTGCTCCTCATGATGACCGCAACGCCGCTGGGAATGGTCCTGGCTGATCGGAGCTACCAGAAGGAGTTGCCAAACCATGGTCAGGCCTGGATCCAGGATCTCTGGGGAATTGTTGCCGGGGTGACTGCGATGTCTTTTTATACCCTTATCGAAGAATCACCAGACGAACCTGATTTTGGTATTGATGATACGGAAGATTGGGGTGAAGCAACGGCAGACTGGGGTGATGCGGAATGGGCGGCTCACGATTCACTCTGGGAGGAATATGACCGGGAGTATGATGCTTTCGCCAGAAGGCGCACCATGCTGGAACTGCCGGTATATCCCCTGGGGATCTACTGGGGATTGCGTTATACCCGGGATGATCCCCAGACCTTCGGTGACGCCTTGATGCTTTATCAGGGATACGGAGCAGGCTGGCTATACAGCATTTTGACCCTGGAGTTACTCATCGGTGTTGACAACATGAGTGAGGGTGCCTTCCTCTCCACTGCCAGTCTGGGGGCTATCGGGGGGATCTATGCCTATGACCGGATGATCCGTCCATACGACTACACCTTCGGCCAATTCTTTCTCTCATCGCTGGGTACTGCCTCCGGTTTCGCCTTCGGTTTTGGGTTGAGCATCATGGCGGATATCATGGATCAGCAGATCGGAGCGCTCCCGGTCATCGCAGGCGGTGTAGCTGGCACATACCTGACACAGGGCATTCTTGATCTCCAGCCTGCTGGTTCGCTCTCGGAGAATGGCAGGGGGACACAGCTGGATATCCTGCCCTATTATTCAATGCGATCAGGACAATATGGTCTGACACTCTCCTTAAGCTTATAATTCCACTGTGGATAAAATTCGGGATAATCTCAGTTGGGCCTGGCTCTGGCTCGTGCAGTCCCTGCGCCGTTCAACACGGAAACAAGGTGAAGTAATCGAGGTAAATATGACGAAAACAGCATTGGATTGGATCTTCAGCCGACGAAGCATTCGTAAATATCATCCCATGGCGGTGGAAGTTGAAAAGGTCGATCTCATTCTCAAAGCAGCCATGGCCGCACCATCCGCAAATAATTCCAAACCCTGGCATTTTGTCGTGATGCAGGATCGATCACGACTCGATGAGATCGCCACGACCCATCCCTATGCCAAGATGGTCTATGAAGCCCCGCTGGTGATCGCCGTCTGTGGCGAGGTCAAGCTGTCGAAGAAATACTGGGTGCAGGATTGTTCCGCCGCCACACAGAATATCCTGCTAGCCGCCAGGACTCTTGGATTGGGATCCGTATGGCTTGGGGTTCATCCCCGGTTGAAACGCAAGGAAAGCCTGAAAGAATTGTTGAGGATCCCGGAAGGTGTTGAGATCCTCTCTATGGTGGCCATTGGCTATGGTGCAGAGGAGAAGGAAGCCAGGACACAATATGATCCATCTCGGGTGAGACAGGAGGAGTGGTAGCAATAATTGAATACAGAATGTCAAAGGAGCGTTAATGACGAACCGTTCTAAGTTCGACATTCCTTGCTTGATATTCTGAGTCCAATCAATGCAAACACCACGAGCCATACTGCACCTGGACCTCGATGCTTTTTTCTGTGCCGTCGAGGTTCTGAAGGATCCCAGCCTGGAAGGGCTGCCTCTGGTTGTGGGTGGCAGTTCCAAAACCCGGGGTGTGGTGGCGGCGGCATCCTACCCTGCACGGGAATACGGCATCCATTCTGCCATGCCCATGATCGAAGCCCACCGGCGCTGCAAGGACCTGGTGGTTCGGGGATCCAACTTCAAAGCCTACCGCATGTATTCCAAGATCGTCATGGGCATCCTGCGCAGTGAATCGGACGTCATTCAGCAGGTGAGTGTTGACGAGGCCTATCTCGATCTCAGTTCGAAGGTCGAGGAGTGGGTTGAGGCCTCGGAGATCGCCAGGAAGGTCCAGCTGAAGATCTCCAGGGATATCGGTCTGTCTGCCTCCGTGGGCATCGCAACCAACAAGATGTTGGCCAAGATCGCCTCGGATTTCCAGAAGCCCAATGGACTCACCGTTGTTCCCCCGGGTACGGAGGAGGATTTCCTGGCGCCGCTGTCAGTGAAGAAGATCCCGGGGATCGGACCCAAGAGCACGGAGAAACTGGCCAAATATGGTATTCTCACCGTGGCTGATCTGCGTACCCTCACCAAAGAACAGCTTGAGAGACGATTTGGGAAATTTGGCCGTGGTATGTACCGCTGGGCCCGAGGGATAGATGATCGACCAGTTCATGAAGGTCATGAAGCCAAATCAGTCAGCACTGAAAGAACCTTCTCTACAGACATATCTGATGAAAATGAGTTGATGGAGATCCTGGAGAATCTGAGCCACAAAGTTGCCGATCACCTGGACAAGGACAATCGTGCAGGCTCGACCGTGACCATCAAGATGCGCTATGCTGATTTCTCCACTTACACTCGACAGCATACCGGTATCGAAGCCATATGGGAGGGGAGCCGGATCTACGACATCGCACGACGACTGTTCACGCGGAACTGGATCCCGGGAGCTGCGGTCAGGTTGTTAGGAGTCGGTGTAAGCCACTTCACCGAGCGGAAAGGGCAACTCAGGCTGGATCTGTGAAATCAGTAGCATGGAGTAAAGGAATACAGGAGCATGCCGCGCTGATGTTCATCGAGCATAGGCGGGTAAGGGAGTAAAGGAGCGCTAGCGCTACCTCATTTTTCAAAGCTAAGTCTCAAAGATCCTTCAATTCAGCATAGCGGTAGCAGCTCACCTCATGGTCATTCACCATCCCCACGGCCTGCATATGGGCGTACATCACCGTGGTGCCCAGGAATTTGAAGCCCATGGTCTTCAGGTTCCTGGCGATCTCATCCGAAAGCTCGGTGCTGGCAGGGATATCACCCATGCGCTGCCAGGTGTTCACCTGTGGCTTACCGTCAACGAAGGCCCACAGATAATTACAGAATGAACCATGCTCAGCAGCCACCTCCAGGAATCGTTGGGCATTGTTGATGGTGGCCCTGATCTTCAACTGGTTGCGAACGATGCCCGCATTTCCCAACAGCTCCTGGACTTTCTGCTCATCATAGCGAGCGACTTTCTCCACGACGAACTGGTCAAAGGCCAGCCGAAAATTTTCCCGCTTCCGCAAGATGATCTCCCAACTCAATCCGGCCTGGAAGGCTTCCAGGGTGAGAAACTCGAACATGAGCTGGTCGTCCCGAACGGGAACACCCCATTCCTCGTCATGATATTCTCGATAGAAATCCTTATCGAGATTGACCCACTGACAGCGTTGTTTACCATCATTATGCATTAAACCACCGCATTCCCGCTATTAATGACGGAAAGCTATTCATTTAATCCGTAATTCTTAATTCCTAATTCAGTCGGGGTGGACCATGGGAACGAATCGAACCGGAATAATGGTCTGCTGTTTGATCTTGCCACTCTCAGTCTTGCGCAGGGTCTTGAGCTCCTGGTAGTAATCACCCACAGGCAGCACCATGATCCCACCAGGCCTGAGCTGCTCGACAAGAGCCTGGGGGATTTCCGGTGGTGCAGCCGTGACAATGATACGATCAAAAGGGGCGTGTTCAGGCCAGCCCTTGTACCCGTCGCCCCATCTGACGGTTACATTCTCGTAGCCCAGAGCTTTGAGCCGGGCAGCTGAGCTGTCGGCCAGCACCTCGATGATCTCGATGGTGTAGACCTCCCGGGCAAGTTTTGACAGAATGGCCGCTTGGTATCCAGAACCGGTGCCAATCTCCAGGACCTTTTCCTTTCCGGTCAGTTCGAGTTGATCGGTCATGAGCCCCACGATGTATGGCTGTGATATCGTCTGACGTTCCCCGATGGGCAGGGCATGATCCTGGTAGGCATGGATGCGCCAGGCAGGTGGCACGAATAGGTGTCGGGGTGTTGTACGCATGACCTCCAGTACTGCAGGATCAGACACATCCCGGGACTGGATCTGGGTCCTGACCATTGCTGCGGCATCTGCTTTCCAGCCTTCCTGTGCCTGGCAGGATATCACAAAACACAGCAGGATGATGGGATATTTGGATCTGAGAGTCATGTCGGCTCCTCTCTGCTGATCAGCTATCCTGGCCTTTGGCCTCCAGTCCTTCGAGGATCTCTTCAGGTCTGACAGGCAGGTGGCGTATGCGGACTCCGCAGGCATTGAAGATGGCATTGGTCACAGCAGGAGCAGGGGCGTTGATGGGTATTTCAGCGACAGCCTTGGCGCCGAAGGGACCGGTAGGTTCGTGCGATTCGACAAAGCGAACCACCATCTCAGGCATATCGATAGCCGTATAGATATGATAATTTAGAAAATCAGTATTCTGTGGTCGTCCCTCATCGTCAAAGGTCATGAACTCAGTCAGTGCCATACCCAGAGCCTGGGGGATGGCGCCCTCAGCCTGACCTTCTGACATCTGGGGGTTGATGATCTGGCCGCAATCACTGATGGATACCACTTTTACGACCCGGACCAGGCCGGAGCGAGTGTCCACCTCGACCTCGGCAAAGGTGGCATTGAAGGGTGGCGGTGAATCATAGCTCATGTGCGAAGCGCTGGCCATGATCTGCTGCTGTTCTTCCGTATAGAATGCCTTCGTGCAGATCTCACCGTAGCTGAGTTCTGCCTTGGCCCCCTTCAGAACGTCACCCTCGAATTCAGCCAGGGGATCACCCAGCAGATTCCGGCCAGTCTCAAGGATGGATGCCCTGATCTGTTCTGCCGCTTTTTTCACTGCACCACCGGAGACATAGGTGGTACTCGACGCGTACGCGCCGGTATCGAAGGGAGTCATATCCGTATCTGATGAATAGATGATGATCTTCTCGAGATCCACCTCAAGGATCTCGGCAGCGATCTGTGACAGGGCCGTATCCGATCCGGTACCCAGGTCAGTGGCACCTACCTGCAGATTGAAACTGCCATCCTCGTTCAGCTTGATGAAAGCAGCGCCCATATCGATACCTGGGATCCCCGAACCCTGCCCGGCAATGGCCAGACCGACACCTCGTTTCAGATGACCATCCTGTTCAGATGATCTGATCTGATCCCAGCTGCTTAATTTCTGGCCCTGCTCCAGGCAGGCCTTCAGTTCAGTACTGTGCAGGATCTGCTCATGACCCTCGCGACCCTCACCCAGGATCCGGGCGATGGGCAGGTCGTCGCCGGTCTTGTGGATATTCTTGAGACGCAGTTCCACGGGATCAATTCCCATTTCATGAGCGATCTCGTCCACCAGGCTCTCCAGGGGGAAGAAGGCCTGGGGTGAGCCATAACCCCGGTATGCGCCGGCGATGGGCAGGTTGGTATACACCGCATCACCGTTCACACGGTTATTGAGAGCATTGTATATGGACAGGCCTTTCTGTGCGGTCACGGACATGACGGTAAGGGCATGGGTGCCATAGGCACCGGAATTCTCCAGGATATCCATGTCGATGGCCTGGAAAAGACCATCCTCATCCACACCGATCCTCAAGGTTATTTTCTGGGGATGCCGGGTCCGGGCTGCATGGAATTCCTCCTCCCGGGTGTACATGATCCGGGCCGGACGGCCGGTCCTCATGGTCACCGCCGCAACCACTTCCTCATTCAGGATCTCCTGCTTTCCACCAAAACCACCGCCGATGCGAGGTTTGATCACCCGGATGCGTGAAACCGGTATGTCCAGTACTTCAGCCACGATTCGCCGAACATGGAAGGGAACCTGCGTGGAGGTCCTGATGATCAAGCGCTCATTGGCGTCCAGCCAGCTGATACTGATGTGCGGTTCAATATGGGCCTGTTGAACATAGGGTGTGCTGTATGTACCCTCAAAAACGTGTGCACTATCGGCGAGAGCCTGCTCAACATCACCATGCTGGGCCTCGATATGAGCGGCAATATTATGCTGAGCGTCATGGATACCCTTCTTCGCCGGCTCCGGATGGATCTGTGTCCCGGCCGTTCTTGATTCCTCGGGATCCAGGATCAGTGGAAGGGCTTCATAATCGACCTTCACGAGTTCCAGTGCTTCCTGCGCCGCTTCCGGAGTTTCCGCAGCGATGATGGCCACGCGATCACCCACGAAGCGGACGACCCTATCCAGCAGGGTGGTATCCCGTGGAGAAGGTTCGGGGTAACCCTGTCCAGCGGTGGTGTAATAGTGGGATTTGTAATCCTTGTGTGTCAGAACGGTAACCACGCCCTCGTGTGCCAGAGCCGCCGATGTGTCAATGCTCCGAATCCTGGCGTGGGCCCGGGGACTGTGCAGGATCTTCACATACAGCAGGTCCCGCATTTCCAAATCATCAGCGAAGACCGGCTTGCCATGTGCAAGCGCACGGCCATCGACCCGAGCCGTCTTCTGGCCTATAGATCTCATGATCCCTGCTCCAGGGCTGCCTTGACAGGTTTCAGATACCCGGTGCAGCGACAGAGGTTGCCGGCCAGGCTGTCTCTGACGCTTTCAGCCGATAACGGTTCACCCGATCGTTGCAAGGCGGTAAGCGAGACGAGCATGCCCGGAGTGCAATAGCCGCACTGGATGGCGCCCTCACTGATGAATGACTCCTGTAGTTTCCGGGTCTCGCTTGATCCGTTCAGGCCTTCGAGAGTCTCGACACGCTTGCCCTGGATACTGTGCAAGAGCAACAAACAGGCATTATAGCACCGGTCATCCACCAGGATGCTGCAGGTACCGCACTCGCCCTTGTCACAGCCTTGTTTGACACTGAAGAATGCCTCTGAACGCAGAAACTCAAGCACCGTCATTCCAGGATGGGCATCGGTCTCGACAGCTTTGCCATTGAGCTGAAAGCTTATCCGCATAAGGACTCCTGCAGTTCGGAAAGCGTCTTGAGGATAAGCTTATGCTTGTATTCGATAGAGCCATAATGATCTGTCACCAGCTCCTTGCTGAGGATCCCGGCAGCGGTCTTGATGTCCTCGGGGGTTGGTTCACAGGAAAATTCCAGCGAGTGAATGGAGTTGAGCCTGCCACCGAGTGAAACACGCAAAGCCTGTCCCCTGCGGTTGGCCACGAGAATGAGAAAGGCCGGAGCAGAAGGCAGTAGAGCGAATCGCCGGATCCTGCTGTCTCTCAGATCCTCGGTTTCGACCTGCACCGCATCGATGATGCCCTTGCCGTCCCAGTTGTGGATCAGGACCGGTTCCGACTCGGCCAGCAGCAATCTGGCCTGGACAGCATGGAGATAGATATTCAATTCAGAATCGGGTCGACTGTGACCGATCTCGCCACCGAGTTGACGCTGGTTGCGAATATTCTTCGAAAAACATGATTGACGTGCAGCCTCGGCGAGTTCTGCAGGCTTTCCAGCATGAAAATGTTCGATGATCTCCTGCAGACTGAGACCTGCACCAAGCTTTAAGAATTCATTGGTCTGCTGGATGTCTCGGCTCACCAGGGTGGATACGTCCACCAAGATCCTGGTCTCCGGGTTCTGCTCAGTGTTCATGTAACTCCCGCCGGCCAAGATCGCTGCCCCTGGCTTCTGCAGAGCAGCCAGCGCTTGGGCGAAGTCGGGAGGCGACAGGATCTGTTCAATGGAAGACCACATATCAATCCTTCTGCAGGTAATCCAGTCCTGTGCGTTCTGCGGCCTGTGCCAGGATGGCGCCACTTATGCGGTTATGCTGTGCGGTGAGCTGCTCCAGGTCCTGGGGAAGATGTCCGTTCTCGATAAGGATCCGACCCTCCACGATGAGGTGATCTACGGGACCGCTGCGGGTAGTGAAGACAAGTGAGGCAATGGGATCTGATAGACTGCCAGCCTGTTGTACAGTGTTCATGTTGAACAGTGCCAGATCAGCGCGTTTACCCACTTCAAGACTCCCGATATCATCCCGACCCAGAACCGCGGCACCACCCCGGGTAGCCATTCTGAGTACTTCCCGAGCATTCAGCCAGTATTCCTGCGGGCGCATACGGGATAGGAGTACGGCGTTACGCATCTCCAGCAGCATGTCGCTGGAATCGTTCGAGGCGCTACCGTCCACAGCCAGACTGACGTTCACCCTGGCATCCAGCATCTCACGGACGGGTGCGATCCCCGAGCCCAGCCGCATATTTGAACTGGGACAATGGCTGATCCCGACGCCTGCATGACCCATTCTGGCAATATCATCATCGCTAACGTGGACGCTGTGGGCATACCACGCGTTCCCGTTGAGCCATCCCAGGCTGCGGGCGTAGTCCACCGGCCGCATACCGAAGTGCTGCATGCAGAATTGTTCTTCGTCCAGGGTCTCAGCCAGGTGGGTGTGCATCTTGAGATCGTTCTCAGTCGCATACTTGGCAGTCCAGCGCATGAGATCGGCGGTTACCGAGAATGGAGAACAGGGTGCCAGAGCGATGGAGGTCATGGCTCCGGGTCCTGAATCATGATAGCGATCCACCAGCCGCTTTACATCTGCCTGGATGACAGATTCTTCCTGGATCACATCATCGGGGGGCAGACCGCCGGATGACTGGCCCAGTGACATGGAGCCTCGAGTGGGGTGAAAGCGCAGACCCAGTTCACTAGCGGCTCTGATCTCGATATCGATAAGTTCAGGACCGGCCTTCTCAGGAAAGAGATACAGATGGTCTGAACTGGTGGTCACACCACTTTGCATCAGCTCCAGCATTGCGATCCGGGAACTGACGTCGAAAGCTTCAGCATCCAATTCGCGCCAGACCTCATAATGGTGCTTCAGCCAGGGAAAGAGCTCCTCATTCTGCATCAAGGGGATATTGCGGGTGAGAGTCTGGTAAAAATGGTGGTGGGTATTGATCAGTCCGGGAATGACAAGCATACCACCAGCATCAATGACCTTTTCAGCGTTAAACGTGACCTCTCCGGGACCAATGGAACTCACATAACCATTTTCAACAAGGATATGACCACCACTGAATTCCTCTGATGAATCATTCAGAGTAGCGACACACAGTGGGTTCTTTATTAGTATTGAGGACATCTGTTACTCGAGCAGGTTAACAGCTTGGGGTTGGGGCAGAGGGATCTGTGTTATACTTCCGGGAAATTTGAAACTTGAAATTTGAGTTCTTGGATAAAGTACCGATGTGATGATGTCATTCATTGTGTGATGGAAAGTCGTTGGTGTGTAATATTCTCTATGGTGCATCAGGCTGATTATCGCGTTTTATTGATGAATCCATTTAATTTAGGCCCCAATTCGTTAACAATCCGCCGAAATTCCGCCTCTTCCTTCTCGCTTAGCAGACTCCTTCTTGAGGCTTTCTCGAGCCAGGTTTTGGTTTCTTCGAACGAACCACGAGCGTAGCGATAGAATCGGCGCCGATCAGCATAGGTATAGCGGCCGAATCCTTCAGCCAAATTTGCGGACACACTATCCGCAGACCGGATCATCTGGTAACCTATTGTTTTTCTTGCCTTCCAATCCAATTTGTCAAATAGGTTCCAAATCAGATCAGCCAACTCTTCAGATAAGCGAAACACATCCAGTTGCTAGATTGTCTTCATTTCTAACTCCGATTTGGTTGCTTTTTATAGTTGTGGAGGGTGGTCTTCGATAAAATGTAGCTGAAACTAAGCCCAACTCAAATTTCCAATTTCAAGTTTCAAATTCGATAATTCACGTATTACTCCTGAAAACCGGAATTTTCATCAGACTCTCATAAAGCATAGTCATGCGGGCTGCTCTTGACGTTTCAATGACCGAATTCTCAGATGATAGTGTTACCTCCAGAACCTCATGAGTTGACTTGTCCAGGATACAGGATCCAGTCTCACACTCGAATCGATAACCTCTAGGCACAAATTCGAGTTTGTACTCCATGTCCGCCTCTTTAAGTATTAGAGCTTTTTCTGTGAGGTGATATCCTGATTCTGACTCTACATATGACGTCCTACTCAGGTGGAATCGTGGTTTATCCAGATAGGGATCACCAGATGTAGGGCAGAAAGTCGTACAATTCCCACATTCATTGCAGAGATCAGCGATGTTGAGTACCTGGGAATTCTGCTCAATGTTCAGTTCACCGCTTGCCTGGATCTCCAATTCGCCATTCTTACGACTGATCGTATGGATCGTGAAGCTGCGGGGTTCACTCAGATAGGTAATGTTGGCCATATTGGGACAGACGCCAACACATACACTGCAGAAATCATCACAATACAGACAGCGCCTGGCCTCCTGGATCGCCTCTTCTTCAGATCCCAACTCAAAATGCTCACCTGGCAGCAGGGGAATGATCTCACGCTTGGCGGCCTGGATCCGGAAATCACGCAGAGAAAGATCCTTCTCCGTGTGCCCTGTGAAAGGACCTTTGTAACCCATGATGGAACGAGCTGCACGATGTCCGTCCCCGATGGCATCGACGATACTGGCAGCCCCCCGCACCGCGTCGCCGCCGGCAAAGACATTGTCCAAGGTGGTTTCACCCGTGACGGCATCCACTTCCAGGTTCTTGTCGGGGAGAAAGTCAAGCTCAAGCACCTGTCCTACCGCCGGGATTATGGTCGATGCTGCTTCCATGTGTTCGGTATCGGGAATGGGCACCGGCCGGCGGCGGCCGTCGGCGTCCGGTTCACCCAGTTCGACCTGACAACAACGCAAAGCAGTGAGCTTCCCATCCTCTGCAATAGCTTCCAGCGGCATGACCTGCTCAATGAGGAGCACCCCTTCAGCCTGTGCTTCACGGATCTCATCCTGGTCCGCGGGCATTTCACGCCGACTCCGCCGGTACAGAATGACGATCTCCGCATTTGGATGTGCCATCCGGCGGGCGGTGCGGGCGGCGTCCATGGCGGTGTTACCACCCCCGATGATCGCGACACGGTCACCAAGCTCAAAGGCCTCTCCGGTCTTTACCCGGGACAGGAACTCCAGCGGATCCAGGACCTGGGGCAAATCCTCGCCGGGAATGCCCAGCCTGCGGGAACCCTGGGCGCCGATACCAAGAAAGATCGAGTCAAAATCATTCCGCAACTGACGGAAACGCCTGGTGGAGACCTTCTCACCGAAGTGGAATTCCACACCAAGCTTTCGAGTAATTTCATAATCCAGATGAATAACTTCGTCAGGAAGGCGGAACGTGGGCAGTGCCAGGCTGGTCATGCCTCCGGCATTCTCCCGGGCCTCGAAAACCTCAACGTGACAGCCGTCCCGAGCCAGAAAGTACGCAGCCGATAATCCGGCCGGACCGGCACCGATGACGGCCACTCGCCAGTCCTTTTCTTTTTGCACCCCCACCTGCGCCCGCTGCTCCTCATGCACACTGGCAAAGCGCTTGATCTCCCGGATCTGTACCGGCTGGTCATAATTGTTCCGCGTACACTTCAACATACATAGATGATCACAGACATAGCCGGTGACACCGGGCATCGCGTTGGTATCGAGAATGGTCTCATAGGCAGCTTTAAAATCTCCCTGAGCCGTGTGATAGATATAGCCCGGGATATCCTGTCCGGCAGTGCAGCTGTCAATGCAGGGCGCATGGATACAGTCAAATTCTCCCAGTTCCCTGTCCGTTTTAATATCCTCGAAAGGCAGCTGGTGCTGGCGATAGGCATTCTCGCCAGTGATGCCAGCAGAATACTCCTTCAGGTTATGGAAGGCCGCCTGTTGAACATTGTCACCTATCCCTGAGCGTTTCAGGATGAAGGTATCCAGACCCGCAGCCGACACAGATTTCATAGCTGAGCTGTGGTTCTGGAAATATTGATGTAGCCGTGTGTAACCACCGGGTTTCAGCAGGTCGGTACAGGTTGTGACCGGCCCCAGTCCTGCTGCCAGAACATCGGATACGTTGAACGCATCCGCACCGGCGCAGAAACTCAGGTCGAGCTCACCATCGAACTCCCGCTGGAGTTTTTCAGCAACCCTGATGCTGATGGGATGCAGTACTCGACCGCTCAGATAGGACATCTTCTCCTCAGCGGGGAACACCGAACGCTGATTCTCAACCTCCAATGTATTGGTGAGTTTAAGACTAAAAACGACGCCCTCATCCACAGCCAGGGAACGCAAGCGCTGGATCATCCCCACAGCATCTCCATATTTCAGATCATGCTCGAAGGCCTCATCGGGAACACGAATGTGCTCATGACCAAGGTCCGCATGCAGGACCTGTCTCAAGGCCGTTGGTCCCAGCAGGGTTGGATTCAATTTTACCGCGGTATGCAGATGGCGGTCCTGGATCAGGTATGAGGCGATCTTTTCGATCTCGTCCGGTGGACAGCCGTGCATGGTGGACAGCGTGATGTTATCACTCATCCTGGTGGAGATATCCAGGTCTCCAACCGCCGGGTATAAGTGTTCAATTTCCTTGAGCAGCACAGTCAGCCTGTCCTGCCCGTTTTCCATCAGGTCGAAGAATTCCTGGACATTGGGCTTGAGGATACCTTCCATGTCGTATCCGACACTCATGTTGAAGATCACACCGGGACCGTTACTCGACGAGGTATCCCAGCCGAATCGTTGTCTCAGGATATGGATAAGGATCCAGGCCTTCAGGTATTCGTCATAAGAATCCCGGACCTTGAGTTCCTGGGACCATTCGCAGTTGTAGCCTTCGTCAGGCATGTCAATACAGGGTTTGCTGATCTCCAGTTCATCCAGGGTCTGGACTGTCTTGAGTTCCATGTAGCGTGCACCGCAGAGCCATGACGCTATAATGTTGGCGGCAAGCTGAGTGTGGGGACCGGCTGCCACTCCAATCGGGGATTCTAGCAGTTGGTCGAATCGCTGCATCTGGAATTCAGGATGTTGTCCGGGATTGAAGAACAGATCCTCGGGAATGTGGAAGATGTTCCGTTCTTCCAGATCGCCCAGGATCCAATTGAGTAGATGCGATAGCGATGGCGGGTGGAAACGGTCGGACATGACAGACCTAATTATGGTCCCCATCCAGAATCTCTGACAGCTGTGCGGCAGCGATCCGCTGGAGGACTTTGGATCTGTAGCCGGCAGAAGCGCGGATGTCGTCGATGGGTTGAATATCCTGCTCAATGAGGCCGGTGGGGACTTCGGATACAGAGGATCGTTCCAGGACTGCTGCGGTGTAATGATCCAGGGTGACAATGGTGGGAGCCACGGCACCCGCGGCCATTTGCAGATATTTGAATCCGCTTCCATTTAGTGAATAGGCCGTGGCAAGGTTCACTACTGCAATAGCCATGCTGTCACGCAGCCCCAGTTTGAAAAAATCTGATTCCCGGTTCTGTCTGGGGAGATTGATACATAGCAGAAGTTCATCCGGATGCAGATCCGTCTTTCCCGGAGCAAGGATGAATTCACCAATTGACACCTCACGTTGACCTGCGGGGCCGGCCAGTAGAAGTGTCGACTCAAATGCATGTAGTGCCGGTAGGGTATCTCCCGCCGGGGATGCATTGCAGATATTCCCGCCCAGCGTCGCCCGATTGCGGACCTGGAGACCGGCGAACTGGCAGGCTGCCTGATGCAGGGCATGGAACTCTGCTTTGATGAGTTCATGCTGACGGATCTCTTCCAGCGTTGTCAGGGCTCCGATCCTCAATTCATCCTCGAACACAGAAACAGTGGACAATTCCGGGAGATGTTTTATGTCGATAAGATTCGGAGGGAAATTCCCGGCCATCTCAATCTGCACTAACAGATCGGTGCCGCCGGCCAGGATCCGCCATTCATCTGCAGGGTGTTCCTGCATCAACTTCAGGCAGGCATCGAGATCTGTCGGCCGGTGGTACTTCATGCTCCGGGCTCTCCGGCGTTGATTATGGCGTCGATGATCTTGTGGTAGCCGGTACAGCGGCAGATGTTCCCCGCAAGTTCATCCTTGATGGATTCCCGTGTCAGGATCTTGCCGGTTTCGAGAATGGATTCGCCGGTAAGGATCATTCCAGGAATACAGTAACCGCATTGTACAGCGTGGTGATCAATGAAGGACTGCTGCAGTCTGGTCAATTCATCATTTCCAGGGAGACCTTCAATGGTCGTGATGGAACTGCCATCGGCCTCCACGGCCAGGATGAGACAGGAGTCCACGACCTTACCGTCCATGATAATACTGCAAGCGCCGCATTCCCCCTCGCTGCAAACGATCTTGGTCCCGGTGAGATGCAGATTTTCACGCAGGAAATCCGCGAGCCGTATTGTGGACGATGCAGCCCCCGAGAAGGCTTTACCGTTCACTGTCATAGAAATATTTACCTGCTCAGACATCTAAGTTCTACCTGTCCAGGAAGGCCTCGAGCTCATTCAGGTCCGGCGGCAGGGTCTGCAGCTCCGGGAGAGCTGCTTGTGCGTGGGGGATGTCTTTCAAACCGGAGCCTGTGATAAGCAGCACCAGCTTTTCCTCAGATTCAAGCCGCCCTTCGCTTTGCAGCCGGAGAAGTCCGGCCATGACGGAAACTGCTGCCGGTTCAGCAAAAAGGCCGAATTCAGCTGCCAGGATCTGCTGTGCTGCCAGGATCTCCTCATCAGTTACGGTGATGCCGAAACCACCGCTCTGCCGAATGCTCATGCGGGCTTTCTCCCCATCCCGGGGGAGATCGACTGAAATGCTGTCTGCAATGGTATTGGACGATACGGACCGGATGGGATCGTCATGATCCAGGCTGTTCACAATGGCGGCCGATCCTTCAGCCTGTACGGCCACCAGCTGTGGAATGCTTTCGATCCAACCAAGCTTGAACAGGTCCTCAAATCCACGGTACAGCCCGCTGATGATGCAGCCGTCACCCACCGGCACCAGGACCCGGTCAGGAACCTCCCAATCCAACTGTTCGGCGATCTCCAGTGCTGCCGTTTTCTTGCCTTCGGCCAGGATGGGATTGATACCGGTATTGCGGCAGTAGTAGCCCCGTCGTTCGGCGAGATCGCGAGCCAGGTCGAAGGCAGTATCATAGTTGGCTTCAATGGGCAGCAAGCTCGCACCATGTTGTCGGATCTGTACCAGCTTGGCCGGTGGTGCATCAGCTGGAATACAAAGAATGGCACGTTTGCCATGATAGGCAGACAGACAGGCCAGGGATGCTCCGGCGTTGCCAGTAGAGGCCGCGATGATGGTATCCAGGCCCATCTCATCCGCATGCTGAATACCCAGGGCCGAGGCCCGGTCCTTCAAAGAAAGACTGGGCAGTCGTGTATCATCCTTGATCCACAACTCTCTCATACCATATCTGACAGCTGCATCGGGAAATGGTATAAGCGGGGTGTTGCCCACGGTGAGGCCTCTGCGCTCAGGTCTCTGATTCACTGGCAACAAGGGTAGGTAGCGCCAGATGGATCTATCGGTTTCGGTCTGCAGATCGGCTTTTGTCCAACGGTCCCGGATATGATCGTAATCAAATACGAAGGTCAGATTGTGTCCGCACTCCTGACAGACATAGGAGTAGGGGTCCACGCCCAGTTCACTGTGACAGTGGATGCATTCCAGCTTGAGGATGGCTTCCCGGTCCATTACTCGTATTGCTTGCGCAATCCAGTCCGTTCGTTGAATGCACGGATGCGTTCATCCCAGATGTCTTTCTGGGCATAGCGCTGTGACCAGTAGTTCCTGTCGTACCATTGGGCATCCAGCTCCTCGGCGGTTTTCCCCTGCTGCTCCACCCAGGTGAAGTATTTCAGGTTATGCATTCGTTTCCGGTCGTAGTAGGAAAGCTCCAGGACACCTTCAGTGGAATTACCCAGCAAACGGCGTTCAAAATCCACCTGGGCCTGCACGGGGGAGTAATCTCCTTCTGCCTCTCGGGCTTCTTCCAGTCGCGAACCGTACATTTCCATGGAATCGGTTGCCACCGTGAAAACGATATCGTTGGAATCGAATTCATAGTAGCGGGCCATCTTGATAGCCCCGAGGATATTGGCGATACTGGAGATACCCAGGAGGTCCAGCCTATCCACCAGTTCACCACTGATACCGGTGGATCTCAGGAATTCCTTACCACTGGGTTCGTTGAATAATCGAATAAGGTTCATGGGCAGGTCATCATCGATCCCGATGACCATATCCATATTGCGCAGGTTGTGGATCCAGGGCACATGTTTGTCACCGATACCCTCGATACGATGGCCGCCATAGCCGTTGTATAGCAGTGTCGGCACCTGCAGGGCCTCCCCAGCGGCGATCTTAATGGATGGGAAGTGCTCCCGGAGGTAATCGCCGCAGCCCAGTGTGCCGGCCGATCCCTGGGTGAGGAACAATCCACTGAACCGGCTTTCGGCAGAGCCCTGCTGGTTGTAGACCTCCTGCATGGCTGGCCCGGTTACAGCATAATGCCACAGTGAGTTACCGATCTCTTCAAACTGGTTCAGCACGACGATCTGGTCGCCACGCTCTTTCAACAGTTCATGGACCTTATCATAGATCTCTTTGACGTTGGCTTCACCTCCCGGTGTCCTGATCACCTCGGCCTCTACC
This sequence comes from uncultured Lentisphaeria bacterium, assembly GCA_964454335.1. GTDB lineage: Bacteria > Fidelibacterota > UBA8477 > UBA8477 > JABMPR01 > CAYVVT01. The sequence goes on from CAYVVT010000001.1 coordinate 490,282, forward strand.
TCGTCCAGCCATTCAAAACGTTCTTTTGACATTTCCTCGGGGAGTACCGCGATTGCCGGGCAATCCAGGAGCCGACTGTTATAGGCACCTCCGCGGCAATAGTTACCGGTGGAGGGCCACAGAGCCTTCTGACGTGTTGGATCGAAGTGGCCGTTCACCAGCTTCTCCACCAGGGGACCGAAGGTCGCCCCTACCTTGTGCGCACCGGTTGGGAAGAATTTCCCCAACAGAACGATGATGCGCGCTTCGACACCGCTGAGCTCACTCGGCAGTTCCAGGAAGTTGACCCCTCCATAGCCACCGCCATGTGACACCGGTTCGTTCTTCCAGGTTATGCGGAAAAGGTTCCGGGGATTGATATCCCAGAGACCAATATCCTTCAGCTCAGCTTTGATACCTGCCGGGACCAGCTCCGGATTGGCCATCTCCTCATAGGTGGGAATGATGATATTCCTCTCGCGGCAGCGCTGGATGGTATTCTCAAGGATCGTTTCGCTTGTGTGCATGCTGTTCATCCCCTATACCAGGCCGCTGAGATCGAAGACATCTGTCAGGGGCCGGTTTTGATGATCGAAAGCTGTCAGGTACATCATGGCAGCGATGACAAATGGTTTGTAGCTGGCTTCCAGATAGGTATCACGCCGGTACTTCTCGAACACATCCTTACTCACCTCCCCATGCTCGCAGCTGACGTCGGTGATATCAGCGGGCAGACAATGCATGTAGAGGGCTTCACCATCTTTTGTCAGCTTCATCTTCTCTGCGTCACACTCCCAGTCCGTGAAGCGGGCGTTGTTGGCCAGGCACTCCTGTTCGAGACGCTGGAGCCCCGGCTTATCGGCAGCATTCAACAAGGCCGTACGTTCCTCCATGACATGGAAGGGTGCCCAGGACTTGGGATATACGATATCCGCGCCACTGAAGGCCGCTTCCATACTGTTCACGATCTCAAAGGAACCTCCGCCGGATGCTGCCTGCTCTTTCGCACGACCCTGGACTTCGGGGATCAGGCCATAACCTTCGGGATATGCCAGAGTGATGTCCATACCAAAACGGGTGAGCAAACCGATGATGCCCTGCGGCACGGAAAGGGGCTTCCCATAACTGGGTGAATAAGCCCAGGTCATGGCCAGTTTTTTCCCCTGCAGGGTTTCCAGACTACCAAAATGCTTGATGAGCCAGGCCAGGTCTGCCATGCTCTGAGTGGGATGATCGATGTCGCACTGCAGGTTGATCAGGCCGGGTCGCTGGTGCAGCACGCCTTCTTCATATCCGGCCTGTACGGCTTCAGAAACCTCAACCATGTAGCTGTGGCCTTCTCCCAGATACATGTCGTCCCGGATACCAATGATCCGAGCCAGGAATGAGATCATATTGGCGGTTTCCCGGACAGTCTCTCCGTGGGAAACCTGTGATTTTTCCTCGTCCAGATCTGAGACAGCCAGCCCCATGGCATTCGCAGCAGACGCGAAGCTGAATCTCGTACGCGTTGACTTATCCCGAAAAAGGGATACCGCCAGACCGTCGTGAAAAACCTGCATTGGTTTTCCCCTTGCATGCAGGCTCCGCAGGAATTCTGCCAGATGCAGAGTTGCTTTTAATTCATCATCGGTCTTGTCCCAGGTGAGCAAAAAATCCGCCCCATATCCTCTGATATCCTGGTTATCAAATTCGGCAGCAAGTTCGTTCAGGTTCATAGTATTGATATTATCCCCATTCTATTCATTGGTGATGTGGGTCCCGGTTTCCCCGGCCAATGCTCTTTCAATGTTCTCCGGGCTGGTTATGATGGTGCGTTGACCCCCGCTCTTCAGGAAGTTCACGGCAGCCTGGATCTTTGGAGCCATACTGCCGGCACCAAAATGGATCCCTTCCGCCAGATATTGCTCTGCCTGGGTGACCGTCATCGAATCGATCCAGTGCTCGTCGGCTTTACCATAATGCAGGGCGACCTGATCCACATCTGTACTGATGATGAACAGTTCGGCGCCGAGATTACTGGCCAGTAAGGCGGCTGAAAGATCCTTGTCAATCACTGCCGCAACGCCCTTGAGCAGTCCATTTTCCTTGCGGATGACGGGAATACCGCCGCCCCCCACCGCGATGACGATGACCCCGGCATTGAGCAGATCACGGATAGCCTGCTCCTCCAGGATCTTCATGGGTATGGGCGAGGGGATCACCCGGCGCCAGCCACGGCCGGCATCCTCCACCACATTCCATCCATCTTCATCAGCGTGTTTCCGGGCCTTAGCCTCCTCCATGAACGAGCCGATGGGCTTGCTGGGGGTCTGAAAAGCCGGATCAGATGGATCCACCTCAACCTGGGTCACAATGGTGACAGCCTGTTTGTTCAACCCGAATTGCTGAAAATCGTTCTGCAGGTTCTGCTGCAGGGCGTAGCCGATGGCACCCTGAGTGTCGGCGACACAGGCATCTACCGGTACCTGGTGCAATTCACCTGCTGATAGCTCTGAGCGCCTGAGGATGAAGCCGACCTGAGGGCCATTGCCATGGGCGATGACCACATCCCAGCCATCCTGGATGAGTGAGACCACATGATCACAGGTCTCCTTGGCGGCGATGTACTGGTCCCTTACCGTCTGATGATAGCGGTCCTTGATGAGGGAGTTACCGCCGATGGCAATGACTGCTAGCCGGGCGGACATTATATAATCCTCCAATTGTTCATTCCATGGCTCCCAGTACCAGGGACAGCAGAGCCATTCTCATGACCACACCATTGAATGCTTCAACCCAGTAACGCTGGTGACGGGTACCATCTACATCTGGAGTGAGCTCATCCATACGGGGCAGTGAGTGCAGGACAATTGCGTCCGCTTTGCCCTTATCCCGCAGCAGGGCCTGGGTGACCTGGTATTCCTTGGGTGTCAGTCCTTTATCCTCGGTGGCCTCATCCCGGCTCACGGTATAGTCTGCCTGGACCACGGGCTCCATGTAAATGACATCCACTTTGTCGATGACTTCGTGGACGCTCTCCGCTACAGAATAGCGGGTACCCATGGCCGTGATCTCTTTTTCGAACTCTGGCAGCAATGACATGTCCTCCGGCGCGACGACAAAGGCCTCAGCATCGAATTGTGACAGGGCATAGAGAATGGAATGCATGGTGCGCATGCGCATATCACCGACCAGCAGGTACTTCAGACCGTCCAGGCTCCCCATCTCTGTGTGGATCGTGTATAGATCCGTAAGGACCTGCGTCGGGTGCTCGCCCCAGCCGTCCCCGCAATTGATCACCGGTACCGACGACCATTTGGCGGCTTCATGCGGAGCCCCCTGTTGGAAATGACGAATGGCGATGACGTCGCCGTAATATTCCAGCATGTGAAAGGTGTCCTTTAGGGACTCCTGGTAGAAATCCCCAGCCCGGGTCATCTTTGCATCGGAGAAGCCCAGGACATGCCCCCCAAGACGATGCATGGCTGCTTCAGTAGCCAGACGGGTTCGGGTACTGGGTTGGTAGAAAGCCGTCAGCAGGGTCTTTTCTGCAAGCAGGTCAGTATTGCATCGATTGTAAGCGTGTGGTTTCAACCGGTCTGCAACCTCGAAGACACGTTCATATTCATGCCGTTCGAAATCCTTAAGTGATAGAATATCCCTTCCTGCAAAACTTCTCATAGATCCTCCTTCAAATATTTAAATCTTTATCAGTTTTTCATTTTCTTCCAGAGCTGAGCTGCCGCTTTACGGGCTTCAGCCAGAATTGCAGCTTCATCGATATCGATCCAATCGCCGTCACGTCTGCGAAATACACCATTGGTCATGACGTCCCTGGGTTCACCGAGACCCCACAGGAGATGCGAGTTAACATTCCGTGCTGCGAGTGGTGTTCTGCCGGGATAATCATAGAATGCCATATCAGCGGGATGTCCGGTGGTGATCTGTCCAATGGCATAGCCAAACAGTTTGCTGGCGATGGTGGCGTTATTCCCGAACAAAAGTTGCAGATAGTCATGGGTATATTCGGATGAAGCGGCACGGATCAGAGTGCCCTCTTTTGCTTCTGCCAGCATGTTGAATTGCATTCCATCAGTTCCCAGACCGGCCTTCAACCCATAAATGGAATCACTGGCCAGAATACCCACGCGGTTGTTGGCGTTGGAGGTGGGATTATGAATGAGACTGATCTGCCGTCGTTTGAGCGTATCCACATCTACATCCCTGAGGTGGATCCCGTGTGCGATGACCGAATACTTGTTCAATAGACCGAACTTGTCCAGCCGATCCACAACTGAGGCGTATTCCTTGGTCTGGGCATCGGCCTCGTCGGCCTCATCCTCGGAGAGGTGAATATGGATACCAACCCCATGCAATGCTGAGAGCCGGTTCTTGATCTCCATCAGGGATTCGTCGGACAGGGTGAAAGAGGCGTGCAGACCGAGCAGGGGCAGCACCATGGGATCGTCCTCATATTTCTTGACGGCAGCCACATTTGCGTCCAGCTGCTGATGAAAGATCTTTGCGCCGTCCCGGTCTGAGGACTCAAAGGCGATGGCGATACGGATTCCCAGGTTTTTCGCTTCGGCTACGAGCATGTCAAGAACACCTGGAACAGCCTTCGGGCTTGAATGATGATCAAAAATGGTGGTGCAGCCCCAGCGAAGACTCTCGAGTAAACCGGTTCTGAATGAAATCCTGATCAGGTCTTTGTCCAGAGCACGGTCCAGAGGCCACCAGATCCTCTCTAGGATATTGACGAAGTTCTGTGGCTTTTCTGTGGGTGGGGGCATTCCCAGTGCCAGTGTGGAATACAGGTGGGTGTGGGTATTGATCATGCCGGGCAGCACCAGTCGGCCCTGCATATCCAGGATCTCGGATTTGCTCCGTTTGATGGGATCCGGGCGAATGGTCTTGATCTTACCGGCATCGATCTCAATGGCCCCATTCTCAATTAAATCCTGTTCCTGGAGCGGGTCGATGATCTTCAGGTTGTTTAACCACATTGGTTCAGACTCCCCCTTCGGTGTTGTCTAAAAGTTCTAGGATCATTTCGGGATGCATGGGAATGTGATCCACAGGCCTCTTGATTGCATTGCTCACTGCATTTGCGATCGCTGCTGCCGTGGGTATGATGGCTGGTTCACCAATCCCCTTGGCCCCCCAGGGACCCAGCGGCTCAGGATCCTCAACGATAATTGTCTCTATTTCACCGACATCTGCCGCAGTGGGCAGCAGATAGGTGCTCAGATTGTCGTTCATAACTTCACCACCACTGTATTGCAGGTCTTCGGTCACAGCCCAGCCGATGCCCTGGACCGTGCCGCCCTCTACCTGTGCTTCCAGACCGGCGGGATTGATGGCCCGGCCAACATCGTGGGCTGCCCAGATCTTTTGCACACGAACGCGCCCGGTGATGGTGTCCACCTGTACGGCGGCAATATGAGTGGCGTAGGAATAGGTGAAGTAGGCTTCGCCTACCCCTTTTTTTGCATCATAGGTCAATTCCGGGACATGCCACCAGCCAAGGCTTTCCATGTTGAGATTGTTCAGAAAAAGGAAGTCCGCAATCTCCTTCAGGGAGGTCTGCTTTCCTGATCCCTTATCATGGGCAATTCCCTGTGAAAGTTCCACCGACTCCGCTTCACAGTTCATCAGGCGGGCTGCGGCATCGATGATACCGGCTCGTAGTTGACGGGCGGCATCACGAATGGCGTTCCCGGTCATCATCACGTTCCGACTGGCTACCGAGGGTCCGCTGTCCGGGACCTGGTGCGTATCGGTGGGCAGCACATGGATGTCTTCGATCCGGATACCCAGTGCTTCGGCCGCCATCTGCGCCACCACGGTAAGTGCACCCTGACCCATTTCCACCAATCCAAAGGATACAGCTACCGAGCCATCTCGATAAAGCTGCAGTTTGGCTCCCGAGCCATCCAGAGCCCAGCCGGCGGCCCCCAGGCAATTGCCGTAATGAATACTGGCAACCCCCATCCCGGTGCGGTACCGCCCATCAGAACCGTTGATCGCAGGACCGGACCAACCTGATGCGTCCCTGGCTCTGGTCAGTGTTTCCGTCGCGCCAACGCTGCTTTCCAGCAGCTGACCGGTAAGCGTCTGGCTGCCGACCTTGAGCATATTCTTCAATCTCAATTCGATGGGATCCATTTTCAGGGCGGCTGCGATATGATCCATGATCCGTTCGTGACCGAAAGCTGCCTGCGGTGAACCAAATCCCCGGAAAGCGCCGTTGGGTGGCAGATTGGTATAGTAGGAGGTGGAATGCACTTTCACGTTCGGCAGTACATAGGGACCCATAGCCTGCATGGTGGAGCGGTACGAGACCACTGTAGATAAGGTCGCATATGCACCGGCATTCTCTTCAAGGCGGATGTCTGCGGCGAGAAGCGTACCCTCCTCCGAGACCCCGACACGGTATTTCATTTGAAAGGGATGGCGCTTCGATGTGAGCTGCATGTCATCCCTGCGTGAATAGACCATCCGCACGGGCTGCTGGAGGTGAAATACAGCCAGGGCTGCCATGGCACACAGCTCGGAGGGAATGTCTTCCTTGCCTCCGAAGGCACCGCCGGTGGGCGCCTGCTCCACCCTTACCTGGCTATAGGCCAGGTTCAGGTTCCGGGCCACGGCTTTCTGTACATAATAGGGACATTGTAGAGAGCCCATCACAGAGACCCCGCCAAGACCGTCGGGACTTACGATACAGCACTGGGGTTCAAGATAATAGTGCTCCTGGACAGGTGTGCTCAGCTCCACTTCGATGATGTGGTCAGCAGCTTTAAATCCAGCCTGGATATCACCGCGATCCACAAAATGCTCGCAGGCGATATTATTGGAATGGATGAACTCAGTGGTAGCCGCGCGTGAGCTGTCGATACTGTAAACCGGCGTCAGCTCCTCAAATTCTATCAGTATCTCATCCGCTAGACGCTGGGCTGCTTCATCCGACCGGGCGACCAGAATGCCAACCGTGTCACCTAGGTACCGGATGCGGTCAGTGACGAGCAGGGGCTGATCCTCAATGATCACGCCCACCTGATTATCCCCGGGAATGTCCTTCGCCGTGAACAGGCCCACAAAGTCAGGATCCGTATTTACCGATGTTGGATCGATCCCCTTCAGGCGCGCATGCGAGACCCGAGCATAGACCGGCGCCGCATGCAGAACATCAGCATGATCCAGATCAGGCAAAAAGCGGGTATCGCCCGTCACCTTCTGGCGAGCGTCCACCCGTGATGGGCTTCTACCAATGATCTGTCCTGGCTTCGTCACAGGCTGGCCTCATGGTTTGCGCGCTGTTTCGCTGCAAACTCCGTGCGGGGCTGATAGGTTTTCAGGAATTTGAACTCCTTACCGTCAAAAAGTCCCCGGTCGCTGAGTTTGATCTCGGGTATCACCAGCAATGCCATGAAAGACAGGGTCATGAAAGGTGCCCGGAGGGTTGAGCCCATTTGCCTGGCCAGCCGGTCCAGATCAGCGTATAGCGCGCCCACAGAAAATGCGTCATCTGCGGACATGATCCCGGCCACCGGCAAAGGTAGGAACAGATCCCCGTCGGGTGAAAATGCGCCGACACCACCCTTCAGATCAATAATGCGATTAATGGCCTGAACGATGAAATCATCAGAGCTGCCCACAGACACAATGTTGTGAGAATCATGGGCCACTGAAGAGACCAGAGCACCCTCCCGTAAACGGAATCCACGGATAAATGCCACCGCCGGCATGGCAGGGGTATAGCGGTTATGAACGACGATCTTCAGAATATCAGCTGCCGGATCGATCTCGATGGGCTCCCGGTTTGGAGTACGGCTCCATTCGAATCGTTCGGTTACCAATTGCCCGTCCACCACCTGTATGACTGGCAAGGGATCCTCTTCACTGAATACCTGGAGGTCCTCTTGTTCCAGAACCTTTGCCTTAAAATGATTTGGCGTGACCACAGGGCTGCCAGACAACCTTGATGTATTATTCTCCGAGACAAGTTTCCCCGCGATCCAGGTCTGCAATACCTTACAGCTTTCCAGGTCTTCCAGGACCACCAGATCAGCTGGATCACCCGTCTGGAGCAAACCCACCGGTAGATCGTAATGCTGCACAGGTGTAACACAGGCGCTCCACAGTACCCTCATTGGATCGACGCCTTTGGCTATTGCACGCCTGACCATGTCATTGATGTGACCATCGAGCAGATCGTCGGGATGTTTGTCGTCACTGCAGAGCATGCATTGCCGGGAATGATCGTTCAGTAATGAATGCAGGTCATCCAGGTTCTGGGCCGCAGAGCCCTCACGGATCTGTACCAGCATACCCTGGGAGATCTTTTCCAGTGCTTCTTCCAGACTGACGCATTCATGGTCCGTACTGATACCTGATCCGATATAGGAAGAGGCTGCCGAACCTCTCAGCTCCGGAGCATGTCCATCCACTGGCTTTCCCAGATCATGGGCGATATTCAACTTTGCGCGAACATCTTCCAATCCGTTCAATACACCCGGGATGTTCATCATCTCGCTCAGCGCTACGATGTCATCGCGCTCCAGCAGCTGGCGGGTCACCTCAGCGTCAAAGGTTGCTCCCGATGTCTCGAACGAAGTGGCCGGGACACAGGAAGGTGCTGTAAAATGGAATTTGAATGGTGTGCTGGCGGCATTCTCAAGCATGAATTCAACACCCGGTAAGCCAAGAACGTTGGCGATCTCATGGGGATCTGAGACAGTGGCGACAGTACCGTGGCGAACAGCCAGTCGGGCGAACTCAGAGGGTACGAGCATTGAACTTTCGATATGCACATGCGCATCTATGAATCCAGGCAGGATAAATTGGGACGTGACCTCGTCCATTGGAGAGATATCAATGATATGGCCATCCTCTATGGTCAATTGCCCGTTAAACTGACGGTCATTAAGAACATCAACGATGGTCCCATTAATATGAATTTGATCCGGTCTGGTCATGGTACGAAGTCCCGTCAGCAGAGGCTCAGAATCCTGAAAGCCAGTGTTGAACTCTTAACTTAGGCTATTCCAAGAATATAATACAGTTAACATTTTTATTGGTGGGGCAGAGCCAAGAAGCCTTTTTTACTATAATTATATCCTGCCTATATTCGAGCACATGTCGTTCTACAGAATGCTGTTTTCGTCAGTTGAGGCCGCCCGCGGTAGTTGCATCGGCCTGCTTGGAGGTGGGGGGAAGACCGCTCTGATGCATCAGTTGGGTAAGGAACTGGCTGGCCGGCATCGGACCCTGTTGACCTCCTTGACCAAAGCAGCCGCCTACGCACCCCACGAAGTCACCTATCTCCCATCTCTGCAAGGGAATGGGTTAGCGACACTGTTCAGGCAAAGGAACCCGGTATACCTCATGCGGGAAAGCATTAACCAACATAAGCTCAAGGGTCTTGAAGCAGATGATTTGATGCAATTGAAGGGAGATTGCGAAACAAGCATCTTTGAATGCGATGGGGCTCGTAATTTATCATTGAAGGTCCACTCTGAATACGATCCGGCGATCCCGGCATTCTGTACTCATCTCATTATTGTTGTGGGCGCCGATGTCGTAGGTACCCGTCTGAGTGATGGTACGATCCACCGACCCCAACAGTTCGCTGTCCATTGGAATATCGCCCCTGATGAAGAATTGACTCCAGAGTTCATCAGCCGGGTTGTCAGCAGTAAACGCGGTTATCTGGGCAAAGCACCAGATGGACTCATTCCGACCTATTATGTCAACAAAGTTGACAGCCATGAGCCACAAGCCATGGCCCTGGCAGAAGCCATTTCTGCTGAAGCCGGCAGAGCCTGCGCCATGGGTAGCCTGTATACAGGGAATTGGGAGTGGGTATCGAACTTCTGAATCTTGCCTTGATCATTCCGGCAGCAGGTCTGTCCAGCCGACAGCCACCCAATAAATTGCTGCTTGGGCTGGATGAACGCAGCGTGATCGAACAGACCATCAGCAACCTGGTAGATTTCCCCGGGGAAATTTATCTCGTGCTGGGGTATATGGCGGAGGAGATCCTGGCTCTTATCGAGCCCTATGAGGATCAGGTCAACATCGTCATGAATCCGGATTTTGAAAGCGGCCTGTCCAGCTCGATCAAGATCGGTGTGGATGCCGCCGGATCAGATCTGGATTACTGGTGCTTCTGCCCCGGAGACAAGCCATTCATAACCCTGGACACTTTCTATGCGCTCTTCTATGTCCTCAGAGAGACAATGCCCGACATCCTGATCCCCAGGTTCAAACAGCACCCCGGGCATCCCACCTTCTTCTCCACACTTCTGAAGGATGCCTTTCGCGAACTGGAAGGTGATGCCGGCGGAAGGCAGATCATTTCAAGGACCGGGATCGATCCAGCATACGTGGACGTGCAGGAAGAGGGGATTATCATGGACATGGACCGATATCTGGAGGAGGAACATGGCTAAATCGAGGATTTGGGTGCGGGGCATGGGAGAGCTGGGATCAAGCGTTGCTCATCTCCTTCATCGGCTTGATTACAGGGTCTTTGGTTCCGAATTGGAGCAACCTCTGTCCATACGCAGACCTGTCTGCTTCAGTGAAGCTGTAAACCGAAACGAGACCGTTGTGGCGGGAGTTGAAGCTAGGCTGGTACCTTATGATTCACTTCTTGATGGGATGAGCCCTGAGTTCCTTCCAGTGGTCCTGGACAACAGGGCTGAATGCCTGAAACTAAAGCCCGAAATTTATGTGGACGCCCGGATGCTGAAGAAGCCCGGAGCGGACTCTCGGTCCTGGGCGCAGCTCTCCATCGGCCTGGGACCCGGATTCACAGCCGGGACCGATTGCCACGTCGTCATCGAGACAAAACGAGGTCATGATCTGGGCCGCGTGATCCTTGACGGTACTGCACAGGCGAACACCGGTGTTCCGGGGCAGCTGGGTGGGAAATCCAGTGAACGGGTCATTCGCTCACCGGGAACAGGTCCCATCTCCTGGCAGGTCGACTTTGGCGAAGAAGTGGGGATTGGTCAGTTGTTGGGCACTTTGCCGGCTGGTACGCCTGTCAAAGCGATGATCAGCGGTATCGTTCGGGGTCTCATCGATCCCGGCGTCGGGGTGAAGCCGAACATGAAGATCGGTGATGTTGATCCCCGGGGTGACGAGGTGGATTTCCGGCAGATCTCAGAGAAGGCAAGACTGGTTGCGTATGGCGTACTTGAGGCGATCTTAATTCAGAGCAAGGACAATGTTGATGGATAAACACCTTATCAGAAAGATCGTCAAATTAACCGGTCAGGAACAGGCCAGCCTATGTTGCGTCGTTGCCTATCAGGGATCCGTTCCCCGCAAGGATTACCCCATGATGCTCGTATACGCCAGTGGGGACAGCGTTGGTACCGTGGGTGGGGGCATGTTGGAGCACGAGGTGATCGAGAAAGGTAGATCGCTCAAGGATCGGACACCCTTGTTACTCGATTTTGACCTGACGAACAAAGATCTGACCATCGGAGCTGGGATCTGTGGCGGAAACATGTCCGTCCTGATCCAGCGAATCGATACAGGGCTGCAGAAGCTGTTCAGGGAGTTTGATACCGAGATCGACGGTGGGAGTAATCCAGGTTTGCAGCTGGAACTCAATGTCGTCGATGGTGCGGTCCCAACTTGGAGCTTGACCAGCATGGGATCCTCCACGATCCAGCCGGTCATGGACAGGCCCGATCCAGAGAAGGGTGAGAAGATCAGGATCCGTTATCCAAATCGCAGTGCCCCGCGTCTGCATGTTTTTGGCGCAGGGCATGTTGGTGCGGCCGTGGCCAGACTTGCAATTCAGTTGGAACTGGAGACCCTGGTTTACGATGACCGGGTGGAGCTTCTGGACAAGACCCGGCTGAATGGTGCATTAACGGTGCCCCTGCAGGATCCAGCTGGATGGAAGGAGCTTCCCTACAGCCAGCAGGATTATGTCGTCCTGGCCTCCCGGTCACATCGTCATGATCTGGATCTACTCAAAGCCATCCTGAAAAGTCCCCCAGCATATGTCGGTGCCCTGGCGAGCAAGCGGAAATGGGCCCTTATGCGTTCGGACCTGCTTGAGAATGGCTATAACCAGGATGTGGTGGACGGTGTACACTCACCGGTCGGACTGAAGATAAACGCCGAGACGGTGAGCGAGATCGCCGTGAGCATCATGGCTGAGGTCATTGCTGAATACAGAGGTGCTGGGATCTGATCGTGTTCACACCAGCCCCTGGGACTGATAATTTTCTCCCGGAGCGATGCTGGCTATTGTATTGATACCCTGTTCAATTTATGTTGTTGGCAATTGAGGAGTTGAAATGAAGATCAAGATCGAATACTGCCAGGTCTGAAACTATCTACCCAGAGCGGCCGGTCTGGCCGCAAGCATACTTGAGAAGTACGGTACGGAAGTGAAGGAACTAACCCTGGTACCCTCGTCGGGTGGTGTCTACGAGATCTCGAAAAATGAGAAGATGATCTTCTCGAAGAAATCCCTGGGACGCTTCCCCAGTTCAGATGACGAAGTCATAGACGCACTCTGAACCACACTGAGACACAGATATGAAGCCGCCCTTTGTGGCGGCTTTTTCATTGCTGGAAGCGAATTTGTGATCTTGAATACATACTGATACGAAGCTTGCGATCTATCACATATTAAGGTCAGTTCATTAATAACTTTTACTAACTCAATTCAGGGCTATTTTTGGCGAGAATTGAACAATAGAGGGGCATTATGCGAAAAATCACAGTGATCCTGATCCTTCTCACTGGTCTGGTCAGCACCGTCAGTGCTGAGAACCAACTCATCGCCAAGGGGGCACCCATTGCGCTGACCATGCCCGGTGAACGCTATATGGCGCCAAAATGGTCACCTGACGGCAACCAGCTGGCAGTTACCGGACCGAGTTACGTGGGTATCTATCTGCTTGATTTTCCCGGTGGGGAGATCACGGTCCTGAATGAAGAACCATCCGCGGGATTTGGGATGGCCTGGTCACCGGATGGACAGGGTATTGTCGCTCGAGTCGCCCGTTATGCCGACAAACGACGCTACAACCAGGTTGTGCTCTTTACCCTGGAGGGTGAGAGAAGAGAACTTTCAGAAGAAGTGACCATACTTCCGGGTATACCCCGATTCAGCGGGAACGGTGATTTTGTCTTTCTGGAGGCGAGCAACGGATTCAGGAGCTATGCAAGTGATCCAGCCATCGAACCGGTCCATGACGGTTTACTTACCTATATCCGGAATGATGGGCTATTTCTCCGGGACATGGCGCTCAGGAGTGAGACACGGATCTCCAGTGAAACCGAACGAGTGGTTTCGGTGCAGGTCTCTCCTGACGGATCGAGGCTTGTATATGCGACGGTAGGACAACATCTCTGGATCGCAAACAGTGACGGCAGTGACCGCCGGCCCCTGGCCGATGGCACAATTCCAGTATGGACCCCGGATGGGGAATGGATCATTTATATGCTCACAGTCGATGACGGCCACCAGATCCTGAATTCCGACATCTATGCCATTCAGCCTGACGGTAGGACACCCGTTAACCTGACGAATACAACGAACAGGATCGAGATGAATCCTGATGTTTCACCAGATGGTAACTGGGTGGCTTTCGATATGTTGAATATGGGGCAGATCTTTGTCCAGCAGATCGAGGGGAGGTAGATCATGAAACAGATTGCCTTGATCCTGCTGCTTGTCACTAGTTTCACATTTGCACAGGTCACGGGACTGGCCGGTTGGAACCTTTTCGCAGATCCCGGGCACAGCCAGACCCAGAATATGGGTGTGAATGGATATTCCGAAGCAGAATCAAATCTGCGAACAGCACTGCACCTCCAGGACATCATGCTCACGCAGACCGACATTGATACCGTGTACAGTTCACGACTGAACGATGAGGTGGAGGTGAGTTTATGGGATCGCTGCAATCACGCGAATACACTGGGTGCAGCCTGGTTCCATTCCATTCACAGCAACGCCGGCGCACCGGAAGCCAATAACACACTGCTACTGTGGGGTCAGCTGTATAACGGTCAACCGGATCCTCCCGTAGGTGGTGAGGAGATGAGTTCCTACATGATCGTCCTGCTCACCGACGTGATGCGGATCCCAACCATCGGATCCTGGGGTGATTGCAGTTTCTATACATGGAGTACTTACTGCGAGACCAGCGGCGGTCCCTACCTCTATGTAAACCGTAATACGAATATGCCCAGCGAACTCAGTGAACAGGGATTCCATACCAATCCAACACAGGATCAGCTGTTCATGAACCATGAGTACAAACGCATGCTGGCCTACAGTTTCTACTGGTCTGTCCTGGAGTATCATGAGATCGACAGGCCCTATCCCGGAATTCTGGCCGGTATTATCAAGGATGCTGAAAATGGTCTGGCGATCAATGGAGCAACAGTGGAGGTCAATGGTCTCAGCTATACCACAGACACCTATGAGTCAGTGTTCCATGAATATTCGAGTGATCCCGAAGAATTACGGAATGGTTATTACTTTTTTGAAGGTCTGCCAGATAGCACCTATGATGTTATCGTTTCAGCGCCCCAGTTCTATCCGGACACATTCCAGATCAGCATGGAGCCCGACTTTGTCACCTTCCTGGACATGAATCTGATGTCAAACATTCCTCCTTCGGTTGTCTACTCTGAGCCAGCTCCTGGAGACACGACCTACCCGGCCTGGGACATCCCGTTTTTCGATTTCAGCCGCCCCATGGACGAAACTGTGACCGATGCGGCATTCTCCATTACTCCGGAGGTCACCGGCAACCTGTGGTGGAATCCCACAAGTACGAGGCTGGCATTCGTTCCGGATGACACACTTGAATTCCTGACGGACTACACCATAATCATAGCTGGAAGTGCAACTGACGTCTATGGACATCCCATTGATGGAGATGGCGATGGGGTTGGTGGGGATGATTGGGTTGCTGAATTCCGCACGGGTCCACCGGACCAGTTCCCACCGGTTCTCCTGGATCACTATCCCTTGGATGGTGATGATGCCGTAGACCTGAGGCCCATCCTGTCCCTGACCTATGACGAAGCTCTCGAACCGGCATCCATCGATCATGATATGATCAAATTCGAACGCCTGGTGAATCTTGAGATCGTTGATAATCAACTGGAATACCACCAGGTGGGGGAACTCAGCGTGATCCAGCTTTTCGCCCTTGAGGATATGCTGGACAGCGAGCCCTATCGCCTGCGGGTCTTCCCGGGGATCGAGGACCTTTTCGGCAATGCCATCACAGACGGCTTTCTGGTGAATTTCAACTCCGCCAATTACGATTATAACATTACCCAGATCCATAATTTTGAGAGCAATACCACGAGCTACTGGTGGGATCCCCAGATGAGCGGAAGCACCTCGGGTATCCTCACTGAGGAAACCAGTAGAAGTGATAATACCTCCATCGTGAACCATACCACCGGCAGTGGTCACTCCATGCGACTGAACTATGGATACAACACCTCAGCCGGCAGTTGGCTGATCCGTGTGTACCTAGGTAGCGGACCACCGCGGGATGTGACCTTCACTTCCAGTCGGATCATGCAGGCCTTTGTCTTCGGCGACGGTCAGGGTAATCTCTTCCGTTTCGCGGTGGATGATCATTATCCCGCCGCTGCTGCAGAATACCACGAGGTCAGTCCCTGGTATGTTGTGGACTGGGTGGGTTGGCGCCTGGTGAGCTGGGACATGCAGAACGATGGCACGGGCACCTGGCTGGGTGACGGGATCCTGGACGGTACCCTGCGCTTTGACAGCATCCAGTTAAGCCATACTCCCGGTGCACCTAATATCGGCACCTACTATGTCGATGATCTTCGCCTGGCGACACGAAATTACCTTGCAGTCCAGGATGAAACGGCTCAGCTCCCGAATCGATTTGCCCTGTTGCCCAACTATCCGAATCCCTTCAATCCTATCACAACGGTGCCTTTCGCCCTGGATCGGAGCAGTCAGGTAAGGATAACACTGTATGATCTACAGGGCCGGGCAGTGCAGACGGTTTTCAGCGGTGATCTCCCAGCGGGGTATCATGAGACCAGGCTGGACGCCAGCAATATCCCCAGCGGTGTTTATCTGCTGCATATGAGCTCAAGTGATCAGGTTCACACCCGCAGAATTACGGTGGTGAAATAAAAAACGATCGCTTATGATTGAATCGATGGATACGAAAAGGATCATATTTACTGTCTGGGCGATGCTTATCGCTGTTTCAGTCAATGCTGATACTGACGTAAAGAGTACAACCGCTCCGGTCAGTTGGTCGGATCAGGTGGAACAGGACCTGGTGTCCATGATCGCCAAGAATGAACAGGCCCACCAGGTCTATGCCCGTGTAGTGCGGCGATTGAGACGCAGTGGGGTACCCGTCGGATATGTTCATCAGGTATTCAGCAACAACCAGGTCCGGGTGAGCCAAGATATCATCACCCGCCTGGACCGACCCGCGGAAGCCATGGATTGGGAAGATTACCGGCGCATCTTTGTCAACCAGAAACGCGTTGACCGGGGTGTGGATTTCTACAACCAGTACAGCGCTCTGATCCACGACACTGCGGATCGCTACGGGGTTGATCCTTTCCTCATTCTCAGTTTCGTTGGAGTGGAGACCTGGTACGGGAAGCACACATCTGAGTATTCGGTGTTCAACTCCCTGCACACCCTCATACATCATGTTCCACGGCGGGCCAAGTTCGCAGAAGATGAGATGGTGGCCTGGTTCATGATCTGCAGGGTGGATGGATTACCTCCACTGGGGACGAAAGGCTCGTACGCAGGGGCTTTCGGTTATGGTCAGTTCATGCCCACCAGTTTCAAGAAATATGCGGTGGATGGTGACGGTGACGGTATGCGTGAACCATATGATTGGCCAGACGTCCTGGCCAGTATAGCCAATTACCTGCTAAAGCGTGGTAATTATGCACCTGGCAGCACGGATTTCTCTGCAGATTCACAGAACTGGCGGGCCGTATACAAGTACAATCCATCCCGCAACTATGTTCGTGCAGTGCTGGAATTGCGACGTGAACTCATGTTGGCCCTAGATAAATCCTGATCGATTGCTGTCTGAACTTGCAAAGAGTTGAATGAAAAAAGGGCAGGTCAATGACCTGCCCTTTGCATTTGATTTCAAACGCCGGCATGAATTACTCTGCTGCCATCTCCTCAGGATAGAGTGTTACCTGAACCATATTGTCCAGGTCGAAATGCCTGATGGCAGCCTGCTGAATGGCCTCAGCGCTGAGATTATTCACCAATTCATCAAACTCCATGAATTTGCTCAGGTCGCGGTTCTGGCGATAGTACGAGTCCAGAGCACTCATCCAGTAGCGGTTCTCTTTGAGACCGAGTTCCCTTTCCCGACGCTGAGTTTCCTTCACCTTGATGAGGTACTCTGCGCTTACCGGCGCTGTCTGCAGGGCTCTGATCTCGGTGAGTACCGCCTCCGTTAGTTCCTGGACCCTGTCTGGTGAACAACCAAAGGTCACCTGGGAAGTATACTCGCCCTTCGGATAGCGATCGAGGGAGATCCAGTTACCCACGCCGTAGACACCACCCATATCTTCACGCAATACCTCCCGGAGCCGGATGCGCAGCACGGAATTCATGGAGTAGGCATCGTAGCGATGCTGCCGGTTCCATTCAAACTCACCGTTAAAGGCGATCCGCGTATAGCTCTTTGGTTCCAGTCCCTTGTAGACACCCTTATTGACCATGCCCTCAGGGAATGCCACACCTTCATCCACCCAGGATTCGAGCCGGCCACTACTGGGTAGGGTTGCCAGATACTGTGTTGCCAAAGCATGCATAACCTCGAGATCAATACTGCCCACAAATATGAAGGTGAAGTCCCCGGCGTCAGCGAATCGATCCGCGTAGAGAGTCAGTGCCTGTTTGTGATCCAATTTCTCCAGATCATCTATCTGCATCGGTTTGCGCCTGGGATGATACGAGCTCAAGGTCACGCTTACGCTGTCAGAATAGGCTGATTCAGGACTTGCGCTCTTGTTCAGCAGGTTGCTCTCCATGCGGTTCACATAGGTGGCGAAGGCGTCTTCGTCAACACGCACGCCAGTAAAGAACAGGGTGATGAGCTTGAACAGGGTTTCCAGATCCTGGGGTGAAGCACCGCCATTGAAGCCTTCATACAGACTGCTGATATATGGGGATACTGAAACCACTTGGCCGGTCAACTTCTTCTCCAGAGCAATCAGGTCGAATTCACCCAGACCGCTGTAGTCAACGATCCGAGCTGCATTCCGTGCCGAGATGAGGTCCTCTGTTCCAATGAGTGAGGTGCCGCCCGGGCTGTAAGCCTTGAACATGATCTCATCGTTCTTGAAATCAGTGGGTTTCATGACCACCCGCACGCCGTTGCTGAGGATCCACTGCGTGACATCAATGTCCTCATGGTATGTCGTGTCCAATACAGCTCCGGCTGGAGGTAGATCTGCCACCAGGGGTGCGTCGCTTAACTCTTCTGCATATGGCTCGATCTCCAGGGTAGCCACATGAGCAAAAACGTCCTGGAGGTCACTCTCTCCTGGAATGACCAGGTCGGCCTTCTCCGGTGATTCAAGATTGATCACCCGGTTTTTCTCGGTAATGAGTTCCTTCGCCAGTGCATTCACTTCTTCCAGACCTATACCTGGAACGTATTTCTTATGCAATTCATACTCGAAGGGAATGCCGGGTACTGCCTCACTCTCGAGGAAATGGCGGACCAGTTCACTTGCGTATCGACGTGATTCCTGCTTTTCGCGTTCCAGGTACAGGCGTTCCATCCCGCGCAGGGTCTCTTTCTTCTGGCGTTCCAGTTCACTGCTGGTGAAACCATGCTCCTTCACCCGCGCTGCCTCGATGAGCAAGGCCTCGAGGCCCCGTTCTATCCCACCTTCCTGAACCGCAGCACCCAGCGTGTAGATCTGTCCTGTCCTTGTCCAGCTCCAGGATCCTGAATAGCCATACAGGAAGGGAGCATCCGCTTCCTGGGCCAATTCTGCAAAACGTGCGTTCAGCATGTTGTTGTACAGGTTTCTGACCATCTGCTGACGGTAGTCATTTTCGGTCTTGTCTACCTGCGCCGGATGCTTGAACATGATACTGACCTGCGACCGTGTCGCCTCGGGATCAGAAGCAATGGCGTACAGGGTTTCATCGTGCTCGGGTACATCGTAGACAGGACGATCAAGAGGTGTTGACGGTTTTACCAGGCGACCGAAGTGCTTCTCGATATATCCCTGGATCTGATCAGGATCGAAATCGCCCACGGCGATGACAGCCATGTTATCCGGCCGGTACCAGTCATGGTAGAACTTGCAGATGGTCTCGTAGCTGGCAGTTTCTATGATCTCCTTCTTACCGATGGGCAGACGCTCGGCGTAGCGGGAGCCCTTCAGAATAATGGGCAGTTCCTGGTCCAGCATGCGCCGACCTGCCCCACGTCCCAGACGCCACTCCTCGATCACCACACCTCGTTCCTTGTCGATCTCCTCGCCCTCGAGGCTCATGAGATGGGACCAGTCCTCCAGGATCTGGAAGGCCTTCTCAAGCTGACTGATACTGTCGGTGGGTACCTGGAGCATGTACACGGTCTCATCGAAACTGGTATATGCATTCAGGTCAGGTCCAAACCGCATACCGATGGATTCCAGATAATTCACAAGGTCCATCTTGGGGAAATTCTGTGTTCCGTTAAAGGCCATGTGTTCCAGGAAGTGGGCCAGACCAAGTTGGCCCTCTGTTTCCAGGATGGAACCTGCATTCACAGCCAGACGCAGCTCGGCCCTGTTCTCAGGTTTCAAGTTGTTCTTGATGAAATAACGTAATCCGTTATCCAGCTGACCCTGGATCAGGGTTGGATCCGTTGGTAGTGACTGTGCAAGATCAGGTGATTGTGTCGCTGTCGACAAGCCCAGAACAGTGCAACCAGCCAGGACGGCCAGCGCGAGGGTGAGGATCAGAGTGTTTTTCAATTGGGTGATCATAGAGTGAATTCCTTTACAGTTTCCCCTGGGATAAAAGCGCGCCAGTATACTAAAAAAGAACTCCTGTGGGTATTGATTGTTCAGGATGCGGGTAACATTCATGCAATTTTTACATTTGACTAAGGGTATTTTTTTTAATACTGTTCCTGACCTTCAAAAACAGGCAGGATTCCACCAGGAGGCAGTGATGGAGAAAGTAACAGTACGGGATTTCATGGCCAAGAAGCTCACCACCTTTACCGAGGATATGGACATCTATGCGGCCATCGATCAGCTGGTCAACGGCAATATCTCCGGCGCTCCAGTAGTGGATGCACATAACCGCCTGGTTGGTATCATTTCACAGAAGGATTGCATCCGGGTGCTGGCAAACGGTGTCTTTCATTCACGGCCGGCAGGTCCGGTGAGGGACTATATGACCGAAGTGGTCATGACCATTGATCCGGATACAGATATTTTCACAGTTGCTGATCTATTCCTGAACAATGTGTACCACCGCATCCCTGTGGTCGAAGACGAGAAGATCGTCGGTCTCGTTAGTCGCAGTGACGTCCTGCAGGCCATTCAGTATATGGCCGGACAATCCGTTTAGCACAACCTGTAATCGTATAAAAGCACCCCGATGACGGGGTCACGAACAACTTTTGTTGCCCTCCCCTCGGGGAGGAATATATTAGCGCCGTGAAATTACGACACCATTTATCCCAATTTGTAAATTCTGAAAAAACAGGAGGGCCATCGTGAAGATTGGTATCCCCCGCGAAACCGTGTCCGGTGAGACCAGAGTAGCACTGGTACCCAGTATGGTTGCCACCTACAAGCGCCTCGAACATGAGGTGCTGGTAGAAGCTGGAGCAGGTAGCGGATCAGCTATCGCTGATGATGAGTTTACCCAGGCAGGAGCCCAGGTACTGGGGTCAGCCAGTGAGGTCTATGCGGCTGCAGATGTGATCTTCAAGGTCCAGCCGCCATCACCCGAGGAAGTGGATCAGATGAAGCCCGGTACTGTGTACATGGGCTACCTGGCTCCGCTGATCAGTCAAGAATCCGTAAGAGCCATGGCTTCCGGCAAGATCACCAGCTTTGCAACGGAATTCATCCCACGCATCACCCGGGCACAGAGCATGGACACCCTTAGTTCCATGGCCACCCTGGCCGGGTATAAGGCCGTGCTCATCGCTGCAAATCATCTGGGTAAGATCTTTCCACTGCTGATGACTGCAGCCGGTTCGATTCCCCCAGCGACCACCTTCATTCTGGGGGCCGGAGTTGCAGGACTACAGGCCATCGCAACTGCAAAACGTCTTGGATCCAAGGTTGAGGCCTTTGATCCGCGCCCGGCAGTCAAGGAGCAGGTTGAAAGTCTGGGAGCGACTTTTGTCGAGATGGAAGTTCCTGAAGAGGATGTTGAAACCAGTGGCGGTTACGCCAAGGCTCAGTCCGATGCCTTTCTCATTGCCGAACAGAAGGCCATCGATGCCCGACTACCAAAGACTGATGTGATCATAACCACAGCACAGATCTTTGGCAAGGCAGCCCCGATCCTGATCACAGAGGAAATGGTAAAACACATGCATGCTGGCTCGGTGATCGTTGACCTGGCTGCGGAACAGGGTGGTAATTGCGAACTAACCGTGGCAGGTGAAACTGTTGTGAAACATGGTGTGATCATTGTCGGAACCATGAATCTGCCGGCCACGTTGCCCATTCATGCCAGTCAGATGTACAGCAAGAACCTCAGTAATTTGTTCAAGAATATCTACCAGGCCGAAGACAACAGCCTGGATTTTGAAGAAGAAGTGACCGCAGGCGCCTGCATCACCCACGATGGTGAGATCCGCAACAGCATGGTGAAGGATGCCCTGGGCGCAGGAGGAAGTGAATAATGGAAGGTCTGATCGTTTCGATCTATGTGTTCGTGCTGGCGGTCTTTATTGGCTTTGAGGTCATTGCCAAGGTTCCGCCGCTGCTGCACACACCCCTGATGTCAGGCTCAAATGCCATTTCAGGGATCACAATCGTTGGTGCGCTACTGGCAGCCAACCATGCCAACTGGCACCTGGCAACAATTCTGGGTATTTGCGCTATCAGCTTCGCCATGATCAACGTCGTCGGCGGATTCATGGTAACGGACCGCATGCTGGAGATGTTCAAGAAGGCCGGTAAGAAAGAGGAAGGAGCGTGATCATGGAATATTTACGTGAATTCTCCTACCTCCTGGCCGCAGTCCTCTTCATCATGGGACTGAAGAAACTGGGATCAGCAAAGACAGCCCGCGGTGGGAATCAGCTGGCCATGGCGGGCATGTTGCTGGCCATCGTCATTACGTTGGCGATTTCCGGCATCATCGGCTGGACACAGCTGATCATTGGTCTGGTGGTGGGTTCCGCCATCGGTGCCATCGCGGCGAAACGGGTCCAGATGACGGCCATGCCGCAGATGGTGGCCCTGTTCAACGGCTTCGGCGGTATTGCCTCCACACTGGTGGCTTACTCTGAGTATGTCCGTTTTACTGGTATTGAGACCATGGACGTGAATGTCACCGTCGTACTAAGCGTCTTCATCGGAACAGTGACCTTCACCGGTTCGCTCATCGCCTTCGCCAAGCTGCAGGGCATCATGCGGGGAGCACCCATCGTGCTACCGGCCCATCAGTTTCTGAATATCCTCATGCTGCTTGGTGTCGTGGTCTTCGGCGTCATGAACGTCATGGCCCCGGAAGCTGTACACTGGGCCTGGATCATCATTGGTCTGGCTGCCATCTTCGGGATCACCTTCGTCATCCCCATTGGCGGCGCTGACATGCCCGTCGTCATCGCATTGCTGAACAGCTATTCAGGTCTGGCCGCCTCCATGACCGGTTTCGTACTCTCGAATAATGTTCTCATCATCTCCGGAGCCCTGGTTGGCGCTTCCGGACTGATCCTTACCAATCTCATGTGCGAGGCGATGAACCGCTCCATCTGGAACGTACTTTTCGGCGCTGTGGGAACCGATGACAGCACCGGAGAAGCAGGTACCGGCGGTGGTGAACAGAAGACGGTAACCCGCTATACACCGGATGATGCCGCCATGATCATGGATACGATATCCTCTGTAGTCATCGTACCCGGCTATGGCCTTGCTGTTGCCCAGGCACAGCACGTCCTTCAGGAGATGGCTGAGATGCTCATCTCCCGTGGGATCAGTGTTCGCTATGCCATCCATCCGGTGGCCGGCCGAATGCCCGGACACATGAACGTCTTGCTGGCCGAAGCCAATGTACCTTATGATCTGCTGCTGGAGATGGATGACATCAATGAAGATTTCCAGAATACTGATGTGGCCCTGATCATCGGTGCGAATGATGTAGTCAATCCCTCGGCGCGTTATAAAAAAGACAGTCCCCTTTATGGTATGCCCATTCTGAATGTGGATCATGCCCGGACGGTCATGATCGTGAAACGCAGTCTGGGTGCCGGATTTGCCGGTGAGGCGAATCCACTGTTCTTCGACGACAAGACCATGATGGTCTTCGGCGATGCAAAGCAGGTCATCACTGGACTGGTGAAAGCACTCAAGACCTGATCAGTTGATCGAAATTGAAGAAAAAAGGGTCGCAGTAATGCGGCCCTTTTCATTATAGGGAATTAAGAACGAATTCTTCGACGGGATACCACGCCGGGACCTCACCCCTTGTGCATACCAGCAAAATGCTCACAATCTTCAACTCTGTGATGGGCAGGGGATCAAGATTCTTGATGAAGTGAAGATTCTCAACAGCGCTCCGGTGACTGTAGAGCAAACTGAGATGTGGTTGGTAGGGCTCGGTGGGTTGGTGATCAAATACATCGGCAGCGGAGGCATGCAGGTCAAGCAGCTCGACTGAAGGCTGAACTGGCAGGATCAGACTGCGAAAGTACCGGTCTTCTGCCGCGATCTGTTTGAATGAAACCCGGAATTCCGCATGTGCCTGCGCAAGGCGCGCCAGTTTCTGTCTGATCTCCTCAGCGTTGCAAGGGAGTTCGCCCAGCAAAGTGATATGTGGATCAAACGATGGTGTATTGAAACGCTCAGCCCATTCGTGTATGAGTGATCCGAGCTGCGTCCTGTCCGGCTCATCAGGGACAAGCCATATTGAATGACCTGTGGCAGATCTCCGCTGTGGGTCTGTGGTCAATTCCTCAAGCGGCTGATCTTCCGACCCAGCCATCTTCTGAATGTCCTTGTTCGTTCAGGGTTATTGGTATTCTTGCGAACCGATTCCAACTCGATTCGCGGAGTCCTGGCGATACGCTCCAGGACAAAATAGGCATTCATCTTGTCGAAGTTCTTACGCAGGATGACGTCCTTGGAATTCCGGTTGTTGTAGGGAATGAGGAGCTGCTTGATCTTCTCCACCCGGTCTGACCTGATCAAATAGGCAAAATGACCTGAATTCACACCCTTCCGGGCCGGCAGCCGGGGTTTGCCGATAAAATCATTAACGGGTTCACAATCCAGACGATGCCAGCCCAGCCATAACATATCCCAGTTCTCAGGCAGGGCATCTGTTGGAATCGCCTCCAGCTGTCCGGCGAAGCTCTTGCCGAGGATCGCATCATCCTCGAATACCAGCCCGATGTCACAATCCGGATCTGCCTGGATCATTTCCCAGACATGTACGTGACTCAGGAGTGTTCCCAGACTTCCGGCCATTCGAAGTTCAAAATCATCGGCCAGGTAACCACGTTTGCGATAGTCTTCAAGATCAACCTCCCGGCCAAACACAGCCGGGATCCATTCAACTTCCAGACCAGCACGATTGGCATAGCCGTAAAACTTCCTGCGACGCTGAGGGTCCTGTTCCAGACTGATGAGGAAGGCTTTGTCGTAACGCATACGGTTCAATATAAACAGGAATGGCGAGAGTCCTTGAACAGATCAGAAACGCCTTGCAACGTAAGCCTTGTGCAGTGATTCATGGAATTCACCCTGTATCGATTCAACTGTGATATGCAGGATATAAAGACCGACCCTGGCAACCTCTCCATATTGCCAGGAACCATCCCATTGGATCCGGCCACGGTGGGCGACAGGAAGTTGATCGGCCAGCCGGTGGACAGGCCTTCCAGCCAGGTCATAGATCTGAATGTTCAGCCGCGCTGTGGGCCAGGGCAGGTTGAAATCGATCTCCAGGATATCCTCGAAACCGTCGCCATCAGGTGAGAAAGGATTTGGGCCGAGTTGGAAGATCAGAGGATGATCCCCGGTACCGAAATGGATGCTGTTCACGCAGCCAGCAGAATGTCCCGCAGATCCCACGTGGATCCCCCAATTGAGAGGATCGGTCCCACTGCGGTCCGGATTGATCCGTTCCAGCGATCGGCCTGGCGGATGATCCTGTATATCATAGGCAAGAGAATCCCTGATGATCCCTGCAGGATCAATGAGATAAATACGATCACCGCTGTTGTTCAAGGTGGGGAAGTCCGGAGAATGAATATATGGTGCACCGGGATCGCAGTAGGAAACACCTTCCGCGGAGGCAAGAACGGTGTATGCTCCTGCTGCCAGGATCAGCGCGCTATCCACTGTCAGGGACCGCATACTCTGGTCCTGTATCTGCCACCCATGCAGCAGAACAGGCTCGAGGCTGGAATTGTGGATCTCCAGCCATTCAGGATCACCGTTTAAGGGCAGCGGCATGATCTCGGTCAATTGCATTGGGGACTCCTCGAACGGGATATACAGGGGCATTGAAAGGCTGTCATCACCGTTGTAATGGTCCTGTGAACTGACGATGACGACTCCCGCTTCTATCCAACCGGATGTACCGGATTGGATGCTCAGGTCAACGACCAGGGTGTCACCTGGATCAAGGGTGAATGAACTGGAAAGCACGTTGGTGATCAGCGATTCCTGTTGGGTGAGTTCCAATCGGAGTCTTGCTTCTGCTACCGGAGAATGACTTCGGTTGATGATCTGTGTATGGAAATGCAGATCAGTATCGAGTCGTGATAGAGAATCCAGCCAGTTGAAAGCGGTGAGACTCAGATTTGAACGGTAGGAATCATGCAACTCAATCGAATTTGGCACGCCCGGTGTAATTCCCGCCGCAGAGATACAGCTGCTCCAGTTGGAATCCACCACTGCGGGAATCCACAAGGCCTTGCGCTCAAGACTGATGCCGGTTGCACCGCCCTGTGCAGAACTGTAGCCATGCTGAAGATGGATCCGACCCCCTGCGTCCCTCAAATAGATGGAATCGCCAGAGGCATTGAGTGAGGGCCATGGTTCGACCTCGAGGATCATTAGACTGTCGGAGGGAAGTAGATCCAGACCGGCAATGTTCCCGCTTAGAACGAGAAAAGCTCCCGGGGCCAGATGCTCCTGGGGTGTTGGCAGCAATCCCTGGGTACCGGCTCTGTCGATAAGGACCCAGTTCGCCAGAACGATGGAGAATCCTCCAGTGTTTACGAACTCCAGGAATTCGACTTGATCCTCATCGGGACGTGAATGAATCTCATTGATAGTTATGACATTCTGTTCATAGGGGATACCGAAGTACACTGTCGTGTCGATATAAACCCGTGTGGGAACATTGGCTGTGAGCGTCATTGGATGCCAGCCGGGCAGCAGGTCTTCCAGGGCGAAGATATGGGTAAGAGAGTCCCAGGACGCCAGTGTGGTGGTAAGAAAGGCATGATCGGCAGCAAAAGCAGGTGACTCCAGCGAAAGATGGATCTCCTCTATCGTTTCCAGGCCAGTATTCTGGACATTTGCTGTCAGCTGCAATTGAGAATCCCCGACGACCAGGATGTCCAACCCGTTCATTATCCGGATCGAATATTCTGCAAGCAGTGTTGAATTTGCCTTACCGGGAGTCCCGCCATCCGGATGTGTGGATGCCGTCCAATTGGGTGGATATGCAGAGGTATGAAAAGGGTGACGCCGTTCCAGGGAACGACCCGTCTGGCCCCAGCTGCCCCGGTAGAGGAGTCGCTGAATAGGCGATCCAGTGGCATCATAAAGCCTGATGGAGTCGGAACTGCTGTTCAGTGCAGGCATGGCGGGCATGACCAGCGAGTGTCGTGGATCCAAGAGGAAATAGGATTGGACTTCAGCATTTGAGCAGAGTACGAGAAGATCACCCGGTAGAACCAGTTTAGTCTCCGATGTGACGGGATGTCTGGTCTCCCCGGCATCCGCAAATGTCCAACCATTCAGCGACACGGGGTGGTTCCAGATGTTCATCAATTCAACGAACTCACCGCCCTGTTCTGCAGTCGGGCTGAACAGGATCTCATTTACCACAAGACAGTCCGTAGGATAGGGGATCTGGATCTCAATCTGGATATCATCATCACTGCTGATCTCGTCCCCTGCAGTCTCAATACAAAGCCTGTGGAGGTTGATACCCGGTTTTCCAGGCGGTAGCACAACGCGAGAGCTGATCGAGGCCTGAGGTTCCAAGTTCAGGATTCTGAAGTTTTCATGGGTGAGTTCCTGGACCTCATCAAAATGAAGAGGTTCTGATTGAGAATAGATCCTGATCCATGTACTTGCGATCGTTTTGAGCCCGGTGTTGGTCAAGTAAAGCGTACCACCGACAGGCATGTATGGCTCCAGATAGCGGACATCCAGGACCAGGGAGTCGATTTGTAGATTGATATCCGGTGGGGTAACACTGTTCGTACTGCCGGGAGTACCATGTACGGCAAGGGATTGGAGCCAACTCTCTGCATAATCCGGATTGAGAAACACACGTTCCAGGCTGTGGCCATCCAGGGTGCTCTCATTCCAGCTCAGATCCAGATAAACTGAACTGTCCGGGGAGTAGATGATCACAGATTCTCCACCATTGCTCAGACCTCCACTACCGAAGGTGTTGTCAGTCGAAATACTGTACAGCGGGGTGCCGTCGGGAATGAGTTCTTCATACTGCCCTCCGTCGAGACTGTAGCTCGGATCCAGAACGACGGCGAATTGTCCGGGAGCGATCCCAGCAGCAACAAGAATATGGCCAAGCGTGTCGATCCCTGTGCCATCCGAGAGACACCAGCCATCGATATCGATGCTGTCGGGTCCGGGGTTGTACACCTCGATAAACTCATTCTCATGTTCTGAACCCTGGGGATTGTACATCACTTCCGTGATGATGAGCTGAGCCAGAACCTGACAAGACAGGCTCAGCAGGATGAGCATTTGCCGCATGTTATCACCAGTTGTTAAAGGTTAGAGAGGAAATGTGATGTAGCTAATCTAGTGATCTAGATCGGGAACAAACAAGTTTTTCATGATTTTCCTGGGACCTGGGGCTATATTGATTTTGCCGCCAGAAAGAATTGGGAACACATACAGAATTGATCCACAAGGAGGACACATGAAAACAATTCAGCTATTGCTCATTGCCCTGTTGGGAATGATCCTGATCATCGGCTGTGCAGCCAAGGCACCCGATCCGCCTGAACGGACGGAATATGATACAGAATTACCGTCTGACAGGGATCTGGCCAAACCAAGGGGTCCATCCGATCTACCTCCATGGTTCATCGATACACCTGAAGAGGATGATGTATATATCTATGGAACTGGTTCGGGAGAATCCGGTAAGATGAACATCGCCATTGAAAAGGCCAAGACCGCTGCCATGAACGAGATCTCCACCCGGATCGAAGCCGAAGTGAAGAGCCTCACACAGAACTTCATGCAGGAAGCCGGCATGGGTGAAAGTACTCAGATCGTCGAGTTCTACAAACAGGGCACAGAGGTGGTTACGAACAATCGCCTGAACGGTCTGACCCCACTGGAAAAGACCCCAGTGATGAAACCGGACGGTTCATGGGTGGCATACGTTCTCATGGGCCTGAAGAAGGATGCCGTGAGCACTGAGGTCGTGAACCTCATCCAGAATGAGGAAGCGCTGTACAGCGAATTCAAGGCTTCCCAGACCTTCCAGGAACTGGAATCCAAGCTCAACGCGGCCACTGGCGAGTAACTTCTCCGAAACTGTTTAAAGCAAAGCGGCTCCTTCGGGAGCCGTTTTTAGTTTGTGGAGGGAACAATTCGAAGGCTATCCAGATTAGATTCATAATATGCATGCTGCAGACTTAAGCGTACCGAGAGGTAAACAGATGTCGCCTATCAACAAACCAGGTTCCATGATCGTTACACTCCTGCTGATGGTGACGTTCATCCCAAACGAAGGAATGGCTCAGGAGAATATGAAATTCAATAAACTGACACCTGCAGAAGAACAGGTCATCATCCATAAAGGTACCGAGAGACCCTTTTCCGGGGAATATGAGGAGCACTGGGAGAAAGGCACTTATACCTGCAAGCGTTGTGACGCAGAACTATATCGATCGGAAGACAAATTCGATGCCCGCTGCGGCTGGCCAAGTTTCGACGATGAGATCCCCGGTACGGTGAAGCGGGAAGTTGATGCAGATGGACGTCGCACTGAGATCCTTTGCGCGAATTGTGACGCCCATTTGGGACATGTATTCCTAGGGGAAGGTTTTACAAAGAAGAACACCCGTCACTGTGTGAACTCGATCAGTATGAACTTCATCCCTGAGAGCGTTGAGAAATCCGGGACAGCAAGGGCGATTTTCGCCTCCGGGTGTTTCTGGGGCACCGAATATCATCTACAGCGTGTGGAGGGAGTGATATCCACGACGGTGGGCTACATCGGCGGCACAAAGGCCAATCCCAGCTACAAGGAAGTCTGTACGGGAACTACTGGGCATGCTGAGGCGGTTGAAGTGATCTACGATCCCGTGAAAACCAGTTATGAAACCCTGGCCCGACTATTCTTCGAAACCCATGATCCTTCGCAGGTCAACCGCCAGGGACCGGATATCGGTGAACAGTACAGGTCAGAGGTGTTCTATCTGGATGAACAGCAGAAGCAGGTATCTGAAAAATTGATCACCCTGCTTGAGAAGAAAGGTTTTAAGGTTGCGACGAAGGTGACGCCGGCAAGCGAATTCTATCCGGCCGAGGACTACCACCAGGATTATTACAACAAGAAGAACGGCTCACCTTACTGTCATTTCTACACAAAGCGATTCTAGTCTGAATGCCTCCCTGAGGTTGTTATTCAGATGGATCGATCAATCTCCCACCCTGATGACGATCTTACCGTGGCTTTTGCGGGATTCCATGAGGTCATGGGCCGCGGGCATATCCGAAAATGGGTATTCATGACCTACAACCGGGTGGATGTCATGTTCCTGTACAAAGCTGAACAGTTCAGCGGACACGCGGGGGAGTAGATCCTTATTCTTTAACAGATACCCGAGATGGGAAGCTCCCACCATTTGGGATTGTGGCGCCATATCCGCGATCTTCACCCGGGGGATGGCTTTCCAGGTCCGCCACCATGAAACAGGGTTCCATTTCTTGAGGTTCAGACTGGCGAAGCCCATCACCACCAGACGGCCGAACGGTTTCAACAGGTCCAGGCTTTTGCGAAAGACCTCACCACCAACGACTTCGATGACAGCATCAAGATTACGGCCACCAGTCAGGCGGCGGATCTCCGCATGAAAATCCGATTCGAGATAATTAATGCCCTTTTCAGCCCCCAGCGATTCGATCAAACGGCATTTGTCGGCTGTGCTGGCAGTACCATATACCCTGGCACCCATGGCGGCTGCGAGTTGGACGGCAGCGGTGCCCACGCCACCTGCTGCGGCCTGGATCAGTACACGATCGTTCTGCCGGATCCGTAACATCTCCTTGAGACCCACCCAGGCTGTCATGAAATTCACAGCGAAGGCTGCATTTTCCTGTGGTGTGTATCCCGGGACGGCAGGCAGCGCCTGCCGGGAAGGTACTGCGATCTTTTCTGCGTAATTACCGTACTGGGCAGCTACGATCACCTGTTCACCAATCGATCGGTCAACGACATCCTCACCCATTGCCTCGATGATCCCGAAGGATTCCATTCCCAGGATGTAGGGTTTATCAGGACTCCAGGCGTACAGACCTCGTCGGGATTGGATCTCCGCATAGTTCAGCCCGATGTATTGTATCCCTACCAGTACCTCATCCGCCGCAGGCTTCGGGTCGTCGACCTGCTCCGTGGTGAGAACCTTGCTGGGTCCGTTTGTTTTCAGGCTATAAGCCAGCATAGCATTAAAACTCCTGTTTTGGGCAGCTTTGGGACCTTCACTACTGTTTATCAATAGAAATCACCCATGGAGTATAAAAAAAACCTGAAACCAGACGATTATAAAGATGTCCAGAAAGAAAAATTAGAAAGGGAACGGGGAGTTCTATGTTCAAGGAAGTTAAGAATTACATCAACCACTCACTGGAGTGGCGCATTCCTATCGCCATTTCCATCACACTCATGGTGGTTCTGGGTACACCATCCTTCCTGCTCATTCAGCATGAACATGGACAGAATCTGAAGGTCAAAACAAATGATGTGCAGCAGATCTCAACTGCTGCGAATGAACAATCGACAAGAGCCGAAACGAGCTCAAGAGATATCGAGGGCGTCTCTACCGTTTCAAAGGAAGCAGCTAATTCTGCCCGGGAAATGGCCACCGGAGTAACAGAACTGAATGGTTATATCCAGGACCTGAATGTACTGGTAGGTCGATTCCAAGTCTGATCTACCCCTGACATATTATCTGACCAAACCATCGGAATCGCCCGGCGGTTTTCATTTCAATTTCATGAATAATGGAAAACCAGTTGTTCTCGACAGCTGGAGTCAACCAGTGATCATAATCACCTAAGTGCTTGATTCTGTGAGTCTTGTCACAGCAAAGACATGTATTCACTTTAACCTTGCAGCCAATGAGGAGTAAATTTATAATAGCGGCCTTCGGAGAGATCCACCAAAAATATCAAATCATGCTTATATCATTTAAAACAGACAAGGAACAGAGGATAAAGATGAAACGCCAATTTGTATATATACTACTCAGTGTGATGCTCTTGAGCTTCATAGGCTTCTGGTCCGTGAGCAGCTATCGGCACGATCAGGAGTTTGTGCGCCTCATTGAGGAAGAAAAAGCAGTGCAGGACTCGCTTATCACCTATATCCAGGAATTGACCACCGCATTGGACCTGTTCACCGACAGCAAGCCCATGGTCTTCACCGCTTACAATGCCATGGTCAGCCAGACGGACGATACACCGAACATCACTGCCAGCAACAAACAGATCTTCCCGGGTGTCCTGGCATTGAGCCGTGAACTCCTGAAGCCTTATGGCCATGGAGGGGACATCGCCTATGGTGATACGGTCTGGGTGGTTTTACCGCTACAGGTAGAAGACACCATGCACAGTCGCTGGAGAAGCCGAGGCGATGTGTTCATGCTGGATTACCAGGAAGCCATCCGCTTTGGGAAGCGCCCGGGTCGACTCTACAGACCACCCACAGAAGAGGAGTTCGCCAGCCTCATGGAGCTGCCCAAGCTCTCACTGAACTAAAACATCAAAACCCGGAAGTTCTTCCGGGTTTTTTTCTTTGCGGGCCTTTGTTACGAAATAACCTACGATTCACAGAACAGATCCATGTAATGATCAGCTATAGGAATGGATCGAGATGGGAAGGTAGCGGTTGCCCCAGTTCCCGGGTTCCGCCCGGAACGATCCCGGACAACCGGCTCCGCACTCTGGGCAGTTCCCTTCCAACAGGTTCCAATCCAGCAATTGATACCCACGGCGCCGAATGAGTAGGTGACCGCATGCGGAGCAATGCGTGTCACTGCCTTCTGTACTGCGAACGTTGCCCAGATAGACATGCTGCAAGCCGTTTTGCCTGGCGAAACCTGCCGCCCGTGTGAGACTGTCCATGGGTGTAGGCGGGCGGTGATTAAGGCGGTAGTCCGGGTGAAAAGCGCTGAAATGTACCGGAACATCGGGTCCCAGGTGTTCCGAAATCCAGCCAGTAAGTTCATCCAGCTCACTGTCACTGTCATTCTCTTCCGGGATCAGCAGCGTGGTGATCTCCAACCAGACATCTGTCTCATGCTTAACATAGACAAGAGTGTCCAGAACAGATCTAAGGGACCCGGAACAAAGTTTCCGGTAAAATCCCTCTGAGAATGCCTTCAGGTCAATATTGGCGGCTTGCATATGCTGAAAGAAGTACTCCGCGGCCTCAGGGGTGATGTATCCCGCTGTGACAGACACATTCTGGATGCCGTACTCCTGGCAGACACGGGCTGTATCCACGGCATACTCCAGGAAAATCACCGGATCATTGTAGGTATAGGCAACACTGCTGCAGGCGTTTGCTGCTGCAGCCCTGGCGATGGCTTCCGGATCAGCCAGATCCTGGAGGCGGTCCATTTTCCTGGATTTGCTCATACTCCAGTTCTGGCAGAATTGACAACTGAGGTTGCAGCCCGCCGTCCCAAAGGACAGCACAGGTGAGCCGGGCAGGAAATGGTACAGGGGTTTCTTTTCGATGGGATCGATACAGAATCCACTGGAGCGGCCATAGGTTGTGAGAACGATCTCCGCCCCCTGACGCTGACGCACGAAGCAGAAGCCGCGCTGACGATCCTTTAATTCACAGAAGCGGGGACAAACAGTGCAGCGAAGCCGACCGCTGGGTGTCGGGCTCGTGAATTCAGGATGTGTGGTCATTACCTATCTCTATGCTGCGGAATCTCTGGAATCTTAGGTCAGGTGACCAATATCCAGGCGGAAGGTTGGCCTTGCGTTTCAGGTGTTTCAGAAAGGTTCGAGGTTCAGGCAGATCGGCCCACACTGTCGGGAGGAAGAGAGCCCGCAGTGGGCCCTCGTTCAGGATCAAACCGTCCTTTCCGGGTACGAGAAGGTCTAGGAGTTCCTGCTCGGATTCCACGGGGAACTCCGCAGGCTCGGTGAGAATGGAGATCTTGATATTGAGTTCGGGGAGTTCCCGACGTGTCAGCGGAGGGAATCTGGGATCGTGGAAGGCGGCTCGATATGCATTTCTGCAGATATCTTGCCCCAGGTTACCCCGGGGGGTCACAGTACCGATGCAACCGCGCAGTTTCCCGCGGATCCGTAAAGTTACGAAACAAGCCAGCTCTGCATGAAGTGTCGTGAAATCTGTATCCCCATCAAAGGGGGCAGGTTCTCCGTTTTCCAGACCAAATTCGATGGATTCCCGGGCCAGGGACAGCATGCGCTGTTGGAGTTCAATCGGAAGTTGATCCGTCTCCCGTAGAGCGGTTTCCTCAGGATTCATAGAACGCCCAGGATCCATAGCCTACGACGCGGTCGCGATGCCCGGCTGTATCGCCCGAATTGCGAAGATCCAGCCTTTCCACGGTCATGGATCTGGCAGCTGCACACTTCAGCAATCCATTAATCCCATTCCGGCCGCAGGCACTGTGATGTGAAAGGGCTTTGTGATCGAGATCCTCGATGGCAGTCGCAGAATGTGCATCTTCCCGCACTGCTTCATTGTAGCTCAGGAAATGACTCAGATCGCTGCTGACCAGGATGAGGGTTGTTGAATCTCCCCAACAATGCTCGATGACGTCTCCCACCTCTTGTGCAGATGCATTGCCCACAACCAGGGGGACAAGATCAAATTCAGCGAGAATGGTCTGAAGAAAAGGAAGCTGCACCTCCAGGCTATGTTCCTCAGCGTGAGCAAATGGTTTTTCCGACACATAACGGTACTGCTCTACCAGCATGTTCATTCCGTCGATGTCCAGAGCAACATCTCCCATAGGCGTACGGAAGGCTGCTACACCCGGGGTTGCCAGGCCCTTCAGGGGAACAGTGTGGGCGGGTCCCAGAAGGATCACGTGCCTGATCTGATCACGAATGGGTTCCAGCAGATGATAGGCACTGGCAGCAATTGGCCCGGAATACATATAGCCGGCGTGAGGGACGATGATGGCTTTCGGGGGCTTTGTGAATGTGCTTCCGGCTTGGGATAGATACTCAACAATATCCCGGCGAAGATGCTGTTGATCGCCCGGATAGAAAGCGCCTGCCACTGCAGCCGGCCGAAGGTTCATTTGACTGGACATGATGGAATTCCTGCAGAAATCTACGGATTGTAATTCTTAAAACAAAGGGGTGAGCCGGTCTTTTCATCGGAAGGGACTCAACTTATATTCAGCGCCATTTGAAGGCTGAAAGGGTGATAGATGCTCGCTGAACAGACAGTTGGGATCCTCGGTTATGGACGCTTTGGGAAGTTGTTGGCAAAGCTCCTGGAAGCTCATTTTAAACATATCCTCATCAATGATCCGGATGAACAGCAGTCTATTGAACTCGGTAGAGGCTGTAAATGGACAAGCTTGCCGGAGGTCATGACGGCTGGGACGGTATTCCTGGCAGTACCTATCCACAGTCACCCGGCATTGCTCACCGAGATCGCTCCCCTGTGTAAACCAGGTCAACTGATTATCGATGTTGCTTCAGTAAAGACTCAGATTCGGGACTGGATGGAATCCATATTGCCGGAATCGGTACAGATCCTCAATACACATCCGATGTTTGGTCCGGATTCCATTGATCGGGATCCAGATCTGAAACTTGTCTACTGTCCCACAAGGATTACAGCGGAGCTTGATGAAGCCTGGAAACAGGAGTTCCAGTCCTGGGGTTGCCGCCTCATCGTCATTGATCCTGAGGAACATGATCGCCAGGCAGCAAGGTCCCAGGGCCTGACCCATTTCATCGGCCGGGTCATGCAGGATATGGGGATCGAACAGACCGAGGTTGATACCCATGGGTTCCGTCAGGTCCACCATGTGGTGGAACAGACCTGCCAGGATACGGATGAACTCTTTCGCGATCTGCAGAATTACAACCCTAACACACCGGAAATGCTGCAATCCCTGCGCAAATCCATCGATCGTGTGGAAGGCAATCTCTTCCGGCGTGAGCGCCATACCTTGAGAATTGGTTACCAGGGCGTACCTGGGAGCTTTTCGGACGAAGCATCCCGGAAGCTTTGCAGTCAGGAAGGAGTCTCCACCGACAACCTGATCCCTTGCGTCAGTAGTGCCGGCGTACTCGATGCCCTGGATCATTACCGGGTGGACATCGGCGTAGTGGCCATGGAGAACGCCCAGGGGGGCGTCGTGCATGAATCCATCCATGCACTGGCTGCCGGACGCTGCCGGATCGCCAGGATGTTCCATCTCCAGGTCAGGCAATGCCTGCTGGTGAAGGAAGGACTTGAACTCCAAGGTATATCTGCAGTTCATTCCCACCTGCAGGCGTTCAAACAGTGCAGCCGTTACCTTGAGGAGCAATTCGGCGATACTGACAAGATGGAGGCCGAGGATACGGCCCTGGCCGCGCAGCACCTCAGCGAAGGAGTGATCCCTGCCACTGCGGCGGTCATTGCGCCAGCAAGAGCTGCGGAACTCTATGGTTTAAGCGTCCTGGCCAGCAATATCCAGGATCTGGAGGACAATAAGACGCTGTTCCTGGCTTTGATCCGCCCGGGAAGTGGAATTCAGTTGCAAACCGGGTCGACCGGGACTGAAGTTTGAAGCCCGATGCGAAAGGACAGAAATAAATGATCGTCATTATGAATACAGAGGCTTCACAGGAAGCCATCAAACACGTCCAGGATGAGATCGAACGCCTGGGTTATGAACCCAGACCGGCTCCAGGTGAGACCCGCACGGTCATCGGTGTGATTGGCCCGAAGCCACTGCATGGTAAACAGCATCTCATGGCTCTTCCGGGTGTTGCAGATGTCATCGATGTCAGTTCACCCTATAAACTGGCCAGTCGGGATTTCAAACCGACGGACACCATTGTGAGGATCGGTAACACGACCATCGGTGGTGATGTCGTTACCCTTATCGGTGGACCCTGTTCTGTTGAATCCTACGAACAGACCCTCCAGGTAGGGGAGACGGTGAAGGCTGCTGGTGGCCACATCCTCCGCGGTGGTGCCTTCAAACCAAGAACTTCACCTTACTCCTTTCAGGGGCTGGGTGAAGAGGGATTGAGGATCCTTAAGAAGGTTGGAGCCGAAGTGGGTCTGCCGGTGGTCACAGAGGTCTGTGATACCGAGAATCTCCCGAATGTAGCCGATCATAGCGATATGCTGCAGATCGGTACCCGCAACATGCAGAACTTCACCCTGCTCAAGGAAGCGGGGAAGACCAATAAACCCATCATGCTGAAGCGTGGTATGGCGGCGACCATCAAGGAGACCATCCTTGCTGCGGAATACATCCTCAATGAGGGCAACGACCAGGTGGTGATCTGTGAGCGAGGGGTTCGCACCTTTGCGGATCATACCCGCAACACGCTGGATGTTAGCGCCATCCCGGCCTTTCATAACAACACCCATCTGCCCGTTATCGTGGACCCCAGCCATGCCGCCGGCAAACGCCGTAAGGTCCTGCCCCTGGCGCTGGCCGGGGTAGCCGCCGGTGCACAGGGTGTCATGGTGGAGATCCATCCCAATCCGGCTGAGGCCAAAAGTGACGGTCCCCAGCAACTGGTCCCGGAAGAATTCCACGAACTGGTGGACCGTATCAAGCAGGTCGCGCTGGCAGTGGGGAAATCACTGGCGTGATTTTGGATTCCGGATTCCGGATTCCGGATTTCAGATCAAGAATTACGCGGTTCCGCCTTTTCATCGACAGTGATTCTGCCGATGGCATCGCCGAGTGTCTTGAAGTGGGCGCCTTCCCAGTATAGCTGTTGACATTCCGTACAGCGCAGGAATTCCTGATAATTCGCCGCGGTTCCCGGTTCCAATTCTTCCCGGATATCTTCCTTTGAAACATGCTCCAGGTTTGAATTGCATCGTGGACAGCGTTCAAAGGGTCTGATCTGATCCCGCAGGTCGAATCGTCGAACCACCTCTCTGATCTGTTCCTGAACGTTCTCGGAACGGATGCAGTAACCGTGGGTTACAGCTTTGCGTTTCAGTATTCCCCTGTCACGTGTAAGGATGATCCTTTCTTCTTCAACGGCGAGGTCAACGATATGCCCGTCCTCAAAATCATTCTGATAGAGGCAGTCGAAACCCAGGAGACGCAGCCATCTGGCCAGCTTTCCAAGATGTACATCGAGGATGAACCTGGTATTCCGTAAGGGCACTGGACGCAGATGGTTCACGGCCTGGATGTCCAGGGCCTCAAACTTCGGGTAGACGGCCACTCGGTCCATATCCTGCAATTGATAGTCAAATCCTACAGATTGATCATTGACAATGATGAGATCGACTTCGGTGTGGGGGATACCCAGCGCTTCAATGGTATCCTTTACGGCAGGATGCTGATCAAACGCCACCTGAAAGCTGCATTTACGTTTGTCCCGGGGCAGAAAATCGTTCAGCTCTTCATAGAATCTGAAATCAGCGCAGTTGGGTTTTGACCGGGGCATCCTGTGCAAAGATGTGAATTCGGTCGACTGATGGAAAGACAAATGCTCGGTCTTCAATCCCCACTCAGGGTGGATCTGATGCGAATAGAGGGTTGATTTCACAACGGAGCATGGGATATTTCAACATATCCGAATCCAGCCTCTGCCAGTACAATCCGTTTGGAGGGAACCTTATGGCCTTGAAGGGCGAACTCAGCGTACCGGGCGATAAATCCATCAGCCACCGGCTCCTGATGCTGGCGGCCGTCACAGATGGACCGTCCAGTATCCATGGCATGAATTCCGGGGAGGATGTGGACCGCACCCTTATCGCGCTGCAACATTGCGGTGTAACGGTGGAACATGAAGAGGAGGCAGTAAGGATCCTTGGGCAAGGGATAAGACCCTTTGAGCAGCCGGTCCATCCTATCGATTGCGGTAATTCCGGAACAACGGCTCGCCTCATGATGGGCCTGCTGGCAGGTCACCCCCTGCATATACAGTTCAGCGGCGATGTCTCCCTGACCCAGCGCCCGATGGACCGGGTCATCAGACCCCTGCAGCAAATGGGCGCAAATATCTCGGCCAGGGACCAGCGCTTTCTCCCGCTGATGCTCAGCGGGCGGGATCTGTGGGCCATTCAGTACGACCTGCCCATGGCCAGCGCCCAGGTGAAATCGGCCCTCATCCTGGCTGGGCTCTGGGCACATGGAGAAACCATCATTCGGTCCCCTAATGCCACCCGGGATCACACCGAGCGATTGCTCTCTGAAATGGGCGCCCGGGTCAAGGTAGATGGACTCGACGTCCATGTGGCTCCGCTGGAGGAAGCCCTGCAGGCATTTGAGATAACGGTGCCGGGTGATTTCTCGGCAGCGGCCTTCTGGATCGGTGCAGCGATCCTGAACCCCGGATCCGAATTGCACATCAGACAGGTGGGTATCAATCCCAGTCGTACGGCATTCCTTGAGATCTTGAAGATGATGGGAGCCAAGATCGAGATCCAGGCTCAGAATGAAGCCTGGGGGGAACCGTTAGCCGATCTGATCATTCGGTATTCCACTCTCAACGGGATTGCCGTACCCGAGGAGCTGGTCCCAAACCTCATCGATGAGTTGCCCCTCATCGCCTTGCTGGCCAGCCAGGCTGAAGGCGAGACCAGGATCACCGGTGCCAGGGAGCTGCGGATAAAGGAATCAGACCGCATACACGCCATGGCTGTCAATCTGATGAACTGGGGCGCTGAACTGGAAGAATTTGAGGACGGACTGCTGATCAAGGGACCTGCGCAATTGCGCGGGGGCGCGGTACAGACCTTCGGCGATCACCGTATCGCCATGACCATGCTGGTGGGTGGATTGATCGCAGATGAAGCTGCCCGTCTGGATAATGCTGAATGCATCGGGATCTCCTATCCAGGATTTGAGAAGGATCTGGATCGACTCATGGGTGAGGGCTGATTTGGACTTATACTTCAACTCTGGGCATTTATATTTTCCACCCGTCACTCGGGAGATGAGTACAGAAAGGATCAGACAGTGAAACTTGCAATCATCGGCAATCCCTTGAAACAGAGCGTAAGCGATTTCATGCATGCATGGATGTATGAACGTCTCGGCCTGGAAGCCAGTTTCAAAAAGGACAAGGTCGGTGCAGAAGAATTGGAACACTGGTTTACCCTGCCCCGCGCTCGCAAGCTTGACGGTTTCAATGTGACCATCCCCCACAAGGAGTCAGTCATCCAGCACCTGGATGAGCTGAATGACCGCACAGCAGCACTGAAAGCGGTGAATTGTGTGCGGCGTCAGGATGAAAAATGGGTGGGATACAACACGGACTGGTATGGTTTTGTAAAAGCTCTTGAGCAAGCTGAGGTTGATCTGAGCGCTAAGAATGTCGTTGTTCTTGGCAGCGGTGGCGCTGCGAGAGCGGTGGTTTTCGGTCTGGCACGAATCGGCGCCTTACAGACCACAGTGGTGGCGCGCTCGCCTGAAAAGGGCAAGGCTCTGGTAACTGACCTGGAGAGCATTCTCGAAGGCATGGCTCTGAAGGTGACTGCATGGGATGCTTCTGCCGTCGAACCCATCGAGTCCGCCTACTGCATGGTGAACTGCACCCCCATAGGTATGAAACCTGACGTACGTGAAACCCCTATCGACTCAGAACTTCTGGAGAATGTCTCGGTAGTTATGGATACCATCTTCAATCCGGTGAATACACGCCTGCTCAATGAAGCTCTGTTTGCTGATTGCCAGACGGTTTCCGGACTTGATATGCTGCTGTTCCAGGCCATGGCTGCTGTGGACATATGGTTTGGCCGTCAGGACTGGGAGCAGATCAAGCTGGATGAATTGCGCGAAGCCGTCCACAACAAGATCACCGGTTTCAAACGGAAAACGCTCTGATGCTGTTCCGACTCAGATTTCTCACCGCGGGTGAATCCCATGGACCGGGATTGACTGGTATTCTGGAAGGCATGCCGGCTGGTCTGCCACTGCTGGCAGAATTCATCGATGCCGAGCTGTATCGTCGTCAGCAGGGTCATGGACGAGGTGGCCGCATGAAGATCGAGAAGGACCGTATCGAGATCCGCGGTGGTGTGCGCCACGGACGTACGATGGGATCACCCATTGCCCTATGGCTGGAGAATAAGGACTGGATCAACTGGCAAACGGACATCATGGCGCTGGGAGCACCGGCCGGACCGGTTAAGACGGTAACATTACCCAGACCAGGTCATGCCGATCTGCCGGGTGTTCAGAAATTTGGTTTCAATGATATTCGTGATGTCATCGAACGATCATCGGCCCGGGAAACCGCCATGCGGGTTGCACTTGGAGCCGTATGCCGCCAGTTCCTGAAGCAATTCGGCATCGAGATCGCCAGTCATGTGCTCCAGGTCGGTTCGGTCAACTGTGATCCTGCAAGACCGGAGGATCTGCACCTGCTGAATCAGAAGGCAGATGCCTCGCCGGTGCGCTGTCTGGATCCGGAGGCGGGACAGGCCATGGTCGAGCTCATCGATGCCACCCGGAGGGCAGGTGATTCGCTGGGTGGCGCTTTCGAAGTGCTGGTGTCCGGAGTTCCGCCGGGACTGGGCAGCTATACCCACTGGGATCGGAAACTGGACGGACGGCTGGCTGGTGCCATGATGTCCATCCATGCAATGAAGGCTGTCGCTATCGGTGATGGATTCAATCCCGAAGGTTTACCGGGAAGCCAGGTTCATGATGAGATCGAGCCTGTAGATGGAGGATTTCGGAGAAAGACGAATCGTGCCGGCGGCATCGAAGGAGGGGTATCAAACGGTGAACAGATCGTCAGCAGGGTTGTGATGAAACCGTTGCCCACCCTGGCAAAACCACTGCAATCAGTGGACATCAGCAGTGGTGAGATCAAACCGGCCCACAAGGAACGTACAGACTCATGCGCTGTCCCCGCGGCTTCGGTCATCGGTGAAGCGATGGCTGCCTTGATCATTGCTGATGCTTTTCTTGAGAAATACGGCGGCGACAGTCTTGAAGAGATCCAGGCGCACCTGAATTCCTGATCGCCAAAATTCATGCGAATTCCATTACACATTAAACGCATCTGCCTGGTGGGGCTCATGGGGAGTGGCAAAAGCACCACCGGGAGCATCCTCGCAAAAGTGCTTGACTGGACATTTGTTGATCTGGATGCCGTCATCGTAGAGGAAGAGGGGCGACGTATTACCGAGATCTTTGAGAAGGAGGGTGAAGCCGAATTCAGGAATCTGGAGGAACAAGCGCTGAAACGTATGCTTTCTGAGGACAATCTGGTGGTCTCCTGTGGAGGTGGCGTTGTCGTGGGGGAGCAGAATCGTGAACGTCTCAGACATGAATTCGTTATCTGGCTGGATATCTCTCCCGAGGAGGCTGCAGGCAGGACAGGCAACGATCCCGATCGCCCCCTGCTGGCGGGAACTGAGAGTGCGGAGGAAGTGTTGACAGAACAATTGCGCCAGCGTCGATCCTGGTATGAGGAAGCGGCCAATATGACCATCCCGGTAGTCGGAAACTCACCGGAAGTGCTGGCGAGCCAGATCCTCAAATACCTGGGAGAATTGAGTTAAGATGGACCAACGGATCAAGGTCAGGCACGCTGCCGGGGACTATGAGATCATCATCGAGCCAGGATTCCTGGCTAAAACAGGTGGTCAATTCCTGGGTCGCGGACTGCAGGGGCCAGTGGGTGTGATCACCAACAATACAATCAATGATCTCTATGGTGAGACCCTGCGCGAATCCCTGAAGAGTTTCGGATTTCAGACCCGCACCATTCTCATGCCGGATGGGGAATCCTATAAAAGCCTGGCAACGGCGGAGCAGGTCCTGACAGCTCTCATCGATCAAGGTCTGGAACGGGGCAGTACCATCGTTTCTCTGGGTGGCGGTGTGGTGGGTGATCTGGCCGGTTTCGTAGCAGCCGTCCTGTATCGCGGCATTCCGGTGGCCCATGTGCCCACCAGTCTGCTGGCCATGGTTGATTCCAGTGTGGGTGGTAAAACAGCGGTGAATCACGCCAGGGGCAAGAACCTCATCGGGGCATTTCACCAGCCCGCCCTGGTCATTATTGATCCCCTGGTCCTCAAATCTCTGGGTCCCCGTGATATGGTGGCCGGTTTTGCAGAGATGCTCAAGATGGGCGCCATCAAGGATGCGGATTACTTACGAGATCTAGGTAATGATGTCGAAAGCCTGTTGTCATTGTCAGACAGCACCAGGGTGAGTGAGGCTATCCAGCGCAGTTGTGCACTGAAGGCTGAAGTTGTGGAAAAGGATGAGCGGGAGACTGATCACCGCCGTATCCTGAATTTTGGGCATACCGTTGGCCATGCCATCGAGCAAACCAGCAACTACGGGACGTTCAGACACGGGGAGGCCGTCCTGCTGGGGATGTATGCCGCCGGTTGGATCTCTCAGGAGTTGCAGTATCTGTCTCCGACGGAATGGAGTGAGTTTGCAGGTATTCTCAAACAGGTTCCATTCTCAGGAGATGTAAATGGTCTGGATCCGGCAGGGATCGAAACTGCGACCCACCTTGATAAGAAGGTGGAAAAGAACAGGGTGAACTTTGTTCTGCTCAAGGGTCTCGGGGAGACGGTGATCACTGACCGCGTGCAACCTGATCTGATCTTACAGGCGGTGGAAGAGATCAAGCAGTTTTGGAATTCATAGGGAAAGGTCTGCGTCATGTTTGAGGGTTTTCTGCATTCATTCGTAACCCTGTTGGTGATCATGGATGTATTTGGGGGATTACCGGTGTTCATGACCCTCACAGCAGATTACGAACCAGATCGTGCCAGGCGCAGCGCCCACCGGGCAGCCCGGGTATCCCTCATTCTTCTCATCATTTTCGTTTTCGCCGGACAGTCCGTGCTGGATTTCTTCGGCATCACCATCTTCTCATTCCAGGTCGGTGGTGGACTGGTGCTGTTGCTTATCGGTCTGACCTATGTTCTGGACGTAAGCCTGAGCACTGAGAAGGATTATTCCGAGGATATCGTCATTCCCATGGCAACGCCTTTGATCGCCGGTCCGGGGGCCATCACGGCCATCATTATCTTGGTGAGCCTGTATGGTTTCTGGGTTCCTTTGCTTGCCATGCTGCTGAACCTGCTCATCATCTGGCAGGCCATGTACCACGCCCGGCATATCAAGCGTCTAATCGGAGAACAGGGTCTGGAGATCATGTCCCGTATCATGGGATTGCTGCTGGTGGCCCTGGCCATCGAGATGATCCGGGAAGCCTGGCTCATGCTGGATTGATCTGAGGGTTTGACGCAGGGGCAAACGCCGATTATATTTTCCCGCTTGAAAATCGGTCGATTGGCTCAGTTGGTTAGAGCGTCCGGTTCACATCCGGGAGGTCGTAGGTTCGAATCCTACATCGACCACGTCGCAAAGCCCCTTTTCGGAGGGGCTTTGCTTACAGAAGAACCACCCGGCGGGCGGTTCTTCCAGCATATCCAGCATCATCTATGGTATCCTGGTTGATTGGTTTCAACATCTGATAAGTCTTAGGTTCGATCCGGAGATCCGCAGAGCGGGTCGGAGGAAGGAGTTCTCTGACTCAATCTTACACCTGTCCATCGTAGTTCTAGCGTAGATGGATCGTTCACGTAGTAAAAACGCCCTGCTTGGGCGTTTTTCTTATACAGAAATGCACCGGCCGGTGCTGGTTCCATTCTAATAGGAATTAACGGAGGTAATCGGGTGTAGTGACTTTGCTTTCCTGATGATGTGGGTGCGCGTATTATGCTACATAAATACGTATTTAGATAGAAAATATAGGAATATCAGTATATTTCTCTTGCGATGGCTGGTGCTGCTCCCTATCTTCGCATTGAATCGGGACACGATTCTGACGACGATTTCATTCGAAATCATTATTCGACTGACAAAGGGAACCGAGGTGGATCATGAGAACAGACCTGTTCATGACTTATCTGAAGGATCAATGCGAATGTCTGCTCAGAGTAGACCGATCGACAGAGGGGATCCAATGGATCTTTCGGCGCATGCCTCCGGACAGCGCTGGTCCCCAGAGAGTAGAAGCCTTGCTGTCCCGGGGCAAAGTTGATCTGCGAAATTTA
Source organism: uncultured Lentisphaeria bacterium (assembly GCA_964454335.1). Taxonomy (GTDB): domain Bacteria; phylum Fidelibacterota; class UBA8477; order UBA8477; family JABMPR01; genus CAYVVT01. The sequence goes on from CAYVVT010000001.1 coordinate 535,172, forward strand.
CGCATCCATGTTTACCTGTTACCTCCAGAGGTCCTGACCCTATCCCTATACCTTCCTCAGGACCTTGAATCCCCCAGCCTGCGACAGGCGGTCTGCAGTGAGCTCCTCCCTGGCCTCCAATACCCCGACGCCTACGACCTGCAGAACTTCCCGCTGTCGCTTCAGCCCAATGGACACGGCGATCAGATGGTAGTGGTTTCCCTTCTCGGGAAAGCAGTATTACCTGGTATACGCCGTGTCCTGGGAAGGCTGATCGATGAGGTGGTATTCGTGGGCGATGGCCTGCAGTTTCTCAGGATTGATGGTCCAGATACGAAGACGGATCAGGGCAAACCCTATCAGGTCATCCTGCGACGGGGCGAGCGGTACTATATCGCGGCGTTCAGATTGGGATGTCACATTGCCAGCTGCAGTCTTTCTCATGCCACAAAGCATTTGCTCGCCGGGAGGCATTACCTGGATCAGGCAGCCTATCTCAATATCCATCAAGAGCGGGATATGCTGGAGTTGCCCTTGCTGCAACCGCTACATCCCCCGGACGAGTGGCGCAATCTGGCTCTGCCGAAATATGCTTATCCGCTGTGGAATCTAGCTCGGTGCGGATTGAACCGGAAAGGAGTCCTGGACCATTCCAGTGCAATGAATCCTGACATCGGCTCTAAGGGTGACGATCGTGTTCCTGCTTCCAATGAGTCCCCATTTCGAGTCCCCGGGGATATCAGTCGGAGCGCCTGAACCTTCTCACAAGATCCATGACCGCGAAGGGTGCGTAATAGATGTAGAATGAAACGATTGCAACCACCTCCAGAACAAGTATGTACCAGGGCCAGGGCCCAAAGAGATCCATGATGGAGCCGGCTTCCGGTTTATAGCAGATAAAGAGGTAATTGCCATCAAAAACCAGATTGAACAGGGCGATGGGGACCATGTAGATGTTGGTGATAACCCAGGTCTTCCAGATGGAGCGCTGGGTCGGTCGCATACCACCTACCCATGTCATGTAAAGACCGGCAAGTATGATCAGACCGTGAGAGACAAAGAACTGAAAATAGCGGAAATGCGGAAAGCCGTGCTCACCAATATCCGGTGTCAACAAGGCCTGGATCGCACCACCCAAGCCCCAGAAATATACCAGCTCGTACAGCGGGAACCTGTTCGTCATCAGCAGGATGGGGGAGATCACGATGGCCATGCCACAGAGATGCAGTGGCAGGCCTGATCCCAGATCCCATATCCCGACGGAAACCTTCCACCAGATCAAGGCTATTTCCTGGAGCCAGAGAAAGGCTGCCAGACAGACGCGGAAGACGCGGTCCGGTTTTTCCTGTTTGAAATAATCTCGACTGTACCAGAGGCCGATGTAGATCACCGTGAGAACGCCAAGACCGATCCAGTGCGGTGGGGAGAAAAAAACAAAGGCTTCCTCCCCTGTAGCTCCAAAATATCTAGCCATGGTGTAGCTTGATTTCAGCAGCTACAAAATTCAAGTGAAAAAGTGGTCAGGCAGTGGAACTCAGTTCAGGAAAAGGTATCCTGCAGACTGAGGACGGGTAAGTCACCGGCTCTCAATCTGCGAATTCCCCGGACGGCGGTACGCGCACCTGAAAGAGTAGTAATGGCAGGAACCCGGTAGCGAATAGCAGCTCGGCCGATCTCGTACTCATCCTCGCGGGCTGCGGCGCCCATGGGGGTATTGATCACCAGCTGGATCTCCCCGTTCTTGATGTAATCCACCACGTTCGGCCGGCCTTCGTTGACCTTATCGATCACAGTTGCCGGTATGCCATTTTCCGTGAGCACCTGGGCCGTGCCCCGGGAGGCCATGAGTACGAAGCCAAGTTCCAGCAAATCCTGGGCAGTATCGATGACATCGGTCTTGTCCCGGTCATTGACAGAGAGAAAAACAGCACCTTCTGTAGGCAGGGTATTGCCCGCACCGATCTCAGCTTTTGCATAAGCTGCACCACGGCGGGTGTCCAGACCGATGACCTCACCGGTGGATTTCATCTCGGGACTCAGGAATACATTCTGTCGAGGAAACTTGTTGAAAGGGAAAACCGGCTTCTTGACGGCGATCAGTTCGCTGGACTGACGCTGCATCTCCAGTTCTTTTAGCTTCTTACCAACCGCGATCTGAGCGGCATAGCGGGCCAGCGGTATGTCAGTGACCTTTGAGATGAATGGTACGGTCCGGCTGGCCCGGGGATTGACCTCCAGGACAAAGATCCTTCCGTTACGCATGGCGAACTGGATGTTGATCAGACCAACCGTATTCAGCTTGAGTGCCAGAGCCCGGGTGTAATCCTCTATTTTCTCTCGCTCCCCGGGGAGTAGACGGTAGGGGGGAATGACACAGGCCGAGTCACCGGAATGGATCCCGGCCTCCTCGATATGTTGCAGGATGCCGCCGATGTAGACACTCTCGCCGTCACACAAGGCATCCACATCAAACTCGAAAGCATCTTCAAGAAAGGCATCGATGAGTACCGGGTGATCACCCGAGATCAAAGTAGCCCTGCGCACATACTGACTGAGCGCTTCAGTGGAGTAAACGATCTCCATACCGCGACCACCCAGGACATAGGAGGGCCTGACCAGGACAGGAAAGCCGATGCGTTCCGCGATCACCAGCGCCTCCTCCTCGGAGAAAGCCGTTCCAAAAGGTGGAGCAGGTATCTTCAACTCATCCAGGATGGCGCCGAATTTCTTCCGGTCCTCAGCCAGGTCTATGGCATCAGGGCTGGTACCCAGGATGGGCACTCCCGCAGCTTTCAGTGCCTGAGCGATATTCAAAGGCGTCTGTCCGCCGAATTGTACCAGGACACCGTCCGGCTGCTCCAGGTCCACGATGTTCATGACATTCTCAAAGGTCAATGGCTCGAAGTAAAGACGATGGGCAATATCAAAATCCGTACTGACCGTTTCTGGATTGCAGTTCACCATAATGGTCTGGTAATCCATATCCCGGAGGCCGAACACCGCCTGGACACAGCAATAGTCGAACTCGATACCTTGTCCTATCCGGTTGGGACCACCTCCCAGGATCATCACCTTGGAACCCTCCAGGGGTGAGATCTCATTCTCTTCTTCATATGTGGAGTAGCAGTAGGCCGTTTGTGCTTCAAACTCCGCCGCGCAAGTATCTACTTCCTTGAATGTAGGTACTACGCCCGCTTCGATCCGCTGCATCCGAATATTAGCCGCAGTGCTGTCCAGGCGTTCAGCCAGCTGCTCGTCAGAATATCCTAACTGTTTCCAGTGTTTCAGGCGTTCGCCGTTGATCCCGCTGAACTTCTCCAGTGCCAATGACTGAATCTGATGCAGGAACCATGGGTCGATCCTGGTGATCTCATGCAGCTCCTCGAGACTGATACCGTCCTGGAACGCCTTCCAGACCTTCAACAGTCTGAATGCGGTGGCAAAACGCATCTTGTTGAGGTCAAGATCACGTCCAGCCGTTTCCTTGGGTTCAAGACCGCTAAGACCAACTTCCAGCGAACGGAATGCTTTCTGCAGACTTTCGCGGAATGTGCGCCCAATGGCCATGACCTCACCCACGGACTGCATCTGCACTCCCAGTGTACCATCGGCAGAGGGGAATTTCTCGAAGTCGAAGCGCGGAACTTTGGTCACCACATAATCAATACTTGGTTCGAAGGCGGCCAGTGTCTTCCCGGTGATCTGATTGGGAAGTTCATCCAGTCGGTAGCCCACGGCGAGCTTGGCAGCGATCTTGGCAATGGGAAAACCAGTGGCCTTGGATGCCAAGGCAGATGATCGGCTCACCCGGGGATTCATCTCGATGACGATGGTGCGACCGTCCTCGGGATTGACGGCGAACTGCACGTTCGAACCACCGGTTTCCACCCCGATGGCCCGGAGGCATTCCAGCGACCAGTTCCTCATCTGCTGGTATTCTTTATCACTCAGGGTCATAGCCGGGGCCACAGTGATGGAATCGCCAGTATGGACACCCATGGGATCCACATTCTCGATGGAACAGATGATGATCGCGTTGTCGGCGTGGTCCCGCACCACCTCCATCTCATACTCTTTCCAGCCCAACAGGCTCTCTTCCACCAGGACCTCGTGGATGGGACTGGCAGCCAGTCCTTTTTCCACCAGTTCCTCAAATTCCTCGCTGTTATAAGCAGTGGCCCCACCGGTACCGCCCATGGTGAATGAGGGACGGATTATGGCCGGAAAGCCGGTCTTGTCCACCATCCAGTTCGCCTCAGCAGGCGTTCGGGCGAAGCCGCCCTTGGCTGTGGGAATGCCCACTTCATCCATGGTGGTCTTGAAACGTTCACGGTCCTCGGCTCTGTGGATGGCTTCCAGGTTGGCACCAATGAGCTCTACGTTAAATTCATCTAGAATGCCTGACTCATGCAGGGCTACGGCCAGGTCCAGGGCAGTCTGGCCCCCCACGGTTGGCAACAGTGCGTCGGGTCTTTCCTTGGCGATCACTTCTTTTAGAATGGGGACCGTCAACGGCTCCAGGTAAGTGGCGTCGGCCAGTTCGCGATCGGTCATGATGGTGGCCGGATTGGAGTTCACCAGAATGATGCGGTAGTCCTCTTCCCGCAGCGCACGGATGGCCTGGGTACCGGAATAGTCGAATTCACAGGCCTGACCGATGATGATGGGTCCCGCTCCTATCACCAGGATCGATCTGATGTCGTTACGTTTTGGCATGTGCATCCATCAAAGTGGTAAAACGCTTGAAAAGATACCTTGAATCGTGTGGACCGGGACTGGCCTCAGGATGATACTGGACAGAGAAGGCCGGTATATCCAGACAGTGAAATCCTTCCAGGGTGTCATCGTTGAGGTTCCAATGGGTAACCTCCGTTTTCGCCGGCAGGGAATCAGGATCAACTGCAAAGCCATGATTCTGGCTGGTGATCTCCACTGTATCATTCAAGAGATTCTTAACGGGATGATTTGCGCCACGGTGGCCGAACTTCAATTTGAAGGTCCTGGCTCCCAACGCCAGGGCCAGGATCTGATGTCCCAGACAGATGCCGAACAGCGGGATTTTGCCCAGCAGACCTTTTACAGATCTGATGGCGTAGCTCACGGCAGCGGGATCACCGGGACCGTTCGAGAGGAAAATACCATCCGGTTCAAGCTCCAGAAGCTGCTCCGCCGGTGTATCAGCCGGCATGATGGAAACACTGCAACCATGTTCTTCTAGCAGACGCAGAATGCTCCACTTGATCCCGAAATCCAGGGCGACGACCCGATATATACGCTTGTGGGCATGACCGTTCGAATGCCAATCCCATGATTTCTGGCAAGTCACGTCCTTCACGAGATCTGAGCCAGTCATGTCGGGGATCTTTGCAAGCCGCGTCTTGAGCTCCTTCTCGGCAGTGATCTCGGAGCTGATCACGCCATTCATGGCGCCCTCGAATCTAATGATGCGGGTAAGCATACGCGTATCAATACCTTGGATACCCACGATACCATGATCATTCAGATAGGCATCAAGTGATCTGTCGGCTCGGAAATTGGAGTAGTTGGGACTTCCCTCGCGTACGATGAAACCTGCGACCTGTATTCCTGCGCTCTCTATATCCTGAGAATTGATACCATAGTTGCCGATATGTGGGGAGGTCATCGTGACAAGTTGACCGGCATAGGAAGGATCGGTGAGAACTTCCTGGTAACCGGTCATGGCGGTGTTGAAGCAGACCTCGCCACCCTGGGTGCCCGGTGCACCGAAGACAATTCCCCTGAATATCGTACCATTTGAAAGGAGCAGCAGGGCGGGTTTTTTCATTAAAGCCTAATGTCGAGGGCTACCGCTCAATCGCAAACGAAATATTAAACTGACTGAAAGCAAGGCGGCCCGGTGAACCGGACCGCCTGTTTGGGTTGGGATTGGAGATGAGATCTTCAGATCATGAAAGGGCGACATCATGAAAGTTTTGCAGCACGGGAATGTCTCGCTCAGCGGGAACGTCCAGCAAGGCTACCCCGGCGCCTCCAACGAACAGGGTTGCCCCATAACGATCACAGAGAGCCAGCAGGTGCCTGAAATCACCACGGGCAGAGTCCGGATCCGTGATGTAGGAACTGGACAGGTATACCCGTTCGGGCCGATAGGTCTCGAATACGGCATCTGCCCCACTGGCGGGCGTGGACTGTCCACTGTACAAGGTCTGAAATCCTTTCACCTCAAGGATATGTTGGACGAATTTCGCGGCGATATCGTGCAGTTCTTCCTGGAGGGTTAGAACCAGAGCGCGGACACCACCAGTAGCTTCTTTGTTTACAACCTCCTGCAGCTTCACACTGCAATCCCGGATGGCCTGTGAAGCGAGATGTTCCTGGCCAACACTGATGGAGCCGGCCTCCCAGAGATCACCCACGTGGTGGAGCACTGGTGTAAGCAATTCGTCGTAGAGTCGCGGTAGATCCTGGTGCACGAGATAGATCCCGTTCAGCATGGACTGCAGATTGTCGTATTCGCAGTTGATGGCTAGCTCCAGCACGACGGGGATCAACGCGTCAAAATCAGCATCGAGGATCTTGGAGCTGAGTTCGAGTTCGCTGTTTGATTCAATTGGCAGCACTGACAGGCGCTGAGCGTATTTGGTGTGTTCCCGTGCAAAGGCGGCGATGTGGCGCAGCAGGAATTTGCGGTGCCCGCCGGCTGTTTTAACACAGTCAAGCTTTCCTGCATCCGTCCAGCGTTTTACAGTGGCGACATTCACTCCCAGAAGCCTGGCGACCTCTTCGCTGCTGTAATAGGAGGAGATATTTGCTGTTTTCCCGGTATTCATAATATGCGCTTTTTGCACGGTAATCTAATTCCTCAAGCTCTAGAATTCAGCACTTATCCCAATGGAGGGGAGGATGCCGATGGATTCGAATTCCTCCACCTTGCCGGTACGGGGATCGATGGCAGGAATGGCGGAGGGAGCTCTGTTATAGACATTCTGAATATCCATGTAAGTGATAAAGCCCCAGGCGCCCGTCACCCAGCGGCGGTCAACACGCAGATCGAGTGAATGATTCGCATCCAGGCGATGGCTGTTATAATCCGAAACCATCAGTTGGCCGTTGGAATCGTAGGGTGTGTAGGGCCTGCCGGTTGCATAGCGGAACTTGGTGCTCATTTCCCATTTCTCATTGAAGATGTAGCCTCCACCGAGGTTCAGGATCCAGGTCTGGTCGAATGAGCTGGGTCGACTGACACCATCAATGGCGGTGAAATCCGTCTCGTTGTAGCTGACGCTTAACGTTCCGTAACAGGGGACTTCACTCATCTTTTTCTGGATGAAAAGTTCCAGCCCCCGCGCTGATCCTTTGCCCGCGCTCACCAATGGATCAACACCGAATGATGCAAATCCTTCATCTGCACCACCGAATCCCGCTCCAGTATTGACCATCACCAGATAGGGTCTCAGCAGGCTGGCAGGGTAATTGGAATATAGCTTTGTATAGGCTTCCAGGGTGATCCGCGTATCAGGACGCCAGAGATATTCGATCCCCACGACGACCTGATCGGCCATCAGGGGCTTGAGATCGCGATTACTTTCCTGGGCTACCAGCCATATAGTGGATGGGAACTGGTGATACCGGCCAATGCTCAGGCTGGTCTGCAAATCACCCAGGAGTGCATAACCCAGGGAAAGGCGAGGTGAGATCACTGGTCCTTCATTCAGCTTGTTAAAGTGATCCACGCGGATGCCGACATTATAGTCAAAACGGAATATCTCCTGACTGAATTGAGCATATGCGCTGCTTTTAGAACCGATGGTGGCATATTCCTGATTGACAACCAGACGTCCCAAGCCAGGAATATCATCCTGGGCCAGACGCAGATCAGAGTAGAAATCAATCCTGCTGATCTTGGCTCCCGTGGTGATCCTCGAACCCTTGTTCAGTCTCCAGACCAGGTCTGTTTTCAGACTGGTCTGCCGGTCGTGAGATCTATTCTGGAAGATGGGCTGTAGCAGGGAATCCGTCTGCAGGAATTCATAATCGACGTTCACCTGACTGAGGCTGGCAGTTATATATCCCGAACTCAGCAGACGCTGATAGGTAATGCCGCCCACGAACTGGTTCTGGTCATTTCCCAGTATTCGCGAATTTTCAACCCGCTTATCATCTGAGTCATTAAAGAATTTGATATTGTCGAGTGCTGCGATCCCCAGGATGGTCAGTTTATCAGTTTCGTTGAGACGATAACTGGCCCTGGCCAGAAAATCCCAGTATTCAGGCACGAAACTGAACCCGAATGATTTGAACAGGAAATCGAGATAACTGCGTCTGGCGGAGAAGATCATATTCCCGTTTCCGGGCAGGGGACCTTCAAAGTTGAATCCGAACTGACTTGCTGAGATCGTACCCTTGCTCCCGTACTGGCCATCCATGCCTTCCCGGAGTTGAATGTTGAGTACAGAACTCAGCCGGTCACCATATTTGGCCGTGAAACCGCCTGTTGAGAACGAGGTCTCCTCCACGTAATCCAGATTGACATAACTCTGGGGTCCGCCGCTGGCTCCCTGGGTACCGAAATGGTTGATGTTGGGGACCTCGATATTATCAATGATGTAGAGGTTCTCACTGGGTGCGCCGCCCCGTACGATGAGATCGTTCCTGCCACCGTCCACCTGGGCAACCCCTGGGAGGATGGATATTGCCCGGACCACATCCTCGAAGCCACCCGGAAGGCGGCGTATTTCTTCACTGCTCTGAATCTGTGTTGAGGCCGGTGTATCCTTACCGCGGACAAAATAGTCAGCGACCACCACGGCGGCTTCAAGTTCAATCACAGATTCCTGGATGCTGATATTCACAGTGGTGGGGCGGTTGGATTTGACCACGATATCGCTGACACTGCGGGAGGTATATCCGATGTAGTCAACCCTCAGGATATAAGTACCTACACTGAGATCACTGATATAGAATTCACCGTCAACACCGGTAGCGGCACCCCTGCTTATGCCTTCGACGATGACGTTGGCACCTACAATGGACTCCTGGGTGACATCATCCAGCACCCGGCCCTGGATGGTTCCGGTGACCTGTGCCAGCAGGGAAGAAAGCCCAAGGCCCCAGGTTAGAATTAAGATCTTATAGCTTTTCATATCTCTGATCCCATCATCGCTTTCATGTTTTCCACTTCATGTTGGCGACAAGATAGGTCATCATTAGAGCCATTCCAAGAGAAATGAGCGATATGCGCGTATTAAAATGAGCGAAAAAGCGGTAAATGCATGTAAAACATAGATGTACAATACAGGAATATATGCGCGGAATGCGCTTATAGATGTAAGATTATTCGATCCAGTACGATGGAACACACAAAACCAGGCAGAAAAAGCAGTGAGCCGACAAACACTTTGACAGCGGCAGGGCGGTCCATGTTCAAGATCATTTTACCACCGCTGACCAGCAGGTGGAGTGTGATCAGACCAAGCAAGATGTAATAGGTAACACCCATGGGGAACAACACACCGAAACCGATGGCGGTGGATGCCAGAAGCAGGATGTACAGCATTGTCTCGATCCGGGTTCGAATGCCTTTGGCATCTATGGCCGGCAGCATCACAAAGCCGCCAGCTGCATAGTCGTCTTTATACATCCATGCAAGGGCATAGAAGTGGGGCATCTGCCAGAAGAAGAACAGGGCGAAGATGAGTATTCCCAGCCAGCCGATCCCATCAGAAGAAGCAGTCCAGCCAGCCAGAGGTGGCAGGGCGCCGGGGATCGCACCCACGAGTGTATTCAAATGTGTGTGGCGTTTCATGGGTGTGTACACCCAGATGTACAATGCGATGGTAAGGCCTGCCAGAAAGGCCGTCAGGGAGTTCAGGAAGACCAGCAGAATACTGATCCCGGCCAGACCGAGGAAAACCCCGAAGCTCAACGCAGCAAGGGGAGCCAATTTTCTTGAGGGTAAGGGCCTTTGCTGTGTCCGGGGCATTCTTGCGTCCGCCTCTACCTCAAGATAATGATTCAGTGTCCCGGCACAGGCCGCAGAGAGCGCCGTTCCGATTAACAGCCATATACCGTCGGTCCATTGAGACCAGCTCTCGGCTCCCAGGAAGAAGCCGGCAAAGGTCGTCATCACTATGGACAGAACGATCCCTGGCTTGGTTAGCTCAAGGTAATCTGAGAATTGTTCCGGTATCTGCACCTTGTCTTTATCTTTCGTCCGGTAGGGTCGCCAGTTGAAATTAGTCTGGGGTTGATAATAAGCCAGTTCGGATACCGGGATCCGGATCAGATTCTTGGATTGAGTTCTTTTATGTTATTTTCCCTGACCTAAACTAACTGCGTAAGTATGGATAAATATCTCATATCTAAACGCTTCTATCTTCGCCGGTTGACGGAACAGGATACAGTGCACCTGCATCAGCTGGATAGCGATCCGGAGGTAATGCGGTATATAAACGGCGGTGAACCCCGTAGCCTGGAAATGATCCAGAACGAGATCATACCCAAAATTCTGAGCTGGTATGAAAAATTCGACGACATGGGCCTGTATGCTGCAATACACAATGTTACCCAGGGCTTCATGGGCTGGTTCCTGCTCAGACCCTTTGAAGATGACCTGGGCGATATTGAGCTCGGTTATCGATTACACCGCCACAATTGGGGGCAGGGTTTTGCCACTGAAGGCTCTCTGGCACTACTGAAAAAGGGTTTTCAGGAATTGGAACTCCCCAAGATCGGTGCCATTGCTATGCCGGCAAATAAGCCCTCCATCACCATCATGAAAAAGATTGGAATGAAGTACGAGGCACGTTACCACCACTCCTCCGGCGTGGAGGTTGTAAAATACAGTATCACCCGCGAGGCGTACCTGCAGTCTCACTCAACTGATTAAACAGGTAGAACTTGTTCATTCCCGCTTCCCATTCCTGACCAGCATGTCCACAAGAATACGAGTCAAGATCTGTTGCATCGCCAGTGTCGAGGAAGCCAGGACTGCCATAAAGTCGGGAGCGGATGCCGTGGGTCTGGTTTCCGAGATGCCCAGTGGTCCGGGGGTGATCAGCGAGGCGGAAATCGCCGCTATTGCCAGTGAGATCCCGCCGCATATCTCTACTTTCCTGCTTACCAGTAAAGTGAACGCAGCAGAGATCATCAAACAGCATGGCCAATGTGGAACGACAACGATCCAACTGGTGGACGCAATTGCCGGGGATGAACTGCGATTCCTCAAGAGATCACTGCCAGTGGTGGACCTGGTTCAGGTCATTCATGTCACAGGTCCGGAGGCGGTCACACAGGCCCTGGAAGTCCAGGATCTTGTAGACTATATCCTGCTTGACTCCGGGAATCCCCTGGCTGCCAACAGGGAATTAGGTGGAACCGGCCGGGTTCACAACTGGGAGATCAGTGCCCGTATTGTCGCGGAATGCAGCAAACCGGTATTTCTGGCCGGGGGCTTGGATCCCGAAAACGTAACACTGGCAGTGCAGCGCGTGAGACCGTATGGCGTAGATGTCTGTTCCGGAGTAAGAACCCGGGGCAAACTGGATACCAACAGACTAAACGAATTCATACGGGCACTATGAACGATCTCACAGGACGATTGGGTCGTGAAGCCCGCACCATCCACGCGATGATTCGACTCTATTGCCGGGCGCATCATCCCTTCACCGATGGGATCTGCAGCGATTGCCATGAGCTGAACGCCTATGCCCTGGATCGACTGAGATACTGTCCCTATGGTCTGGGAAAAACCACCTGTCAGAACTGTCCGGTCCACTGCTACAATGCTGCGATGAAGGAACAGATCCGAGTCGTCATGCGCTATGCGGGACCACACATGCTCCTGAGACATCCTTATCTGACATTGAGACACTTTTGGGACAAACGCAGAGAAGCTCCAGAATCAGCCGGTGAATTTAATTCATCAGGCATGGAATGAGATGACCTCAGATCCATTCTGGTCTGAGGAAAGAGATCAGGACAAAAAAAGAAAACCGGTCATTCAATCCGGTTCTTCCTTCTCCATTCTTCCTTTGTCCCTCGTATGAGCCACCTCGGGGAGTCGAACCCCGGACCTACGCATTACGAATGCGTTGCTCTGGCCAACTGAGCTAAGGTGGCGTGTCAAAAAAAGCCGCAAAATATAGACGATGGTCCCCCTGAGTGCAAGAGGTGCGCAAATCGTTACCCTCCAGGCACTCATTTTGGCGTCATGATTGCAGTCGTAGTCAGAAACAGAAGCGAGGGAATTACGGATATGCATTCAAAATGGGTAATCATGCTGTTCTCCAGCATTCTGACCATCAGTTCATCTGCAGCCGAAGTACGATTCATTCAATTGCAGGCAGAAAGCACTAGCATTCAGAGACATGAGAGCACCCTTGAGACCACGGTATTTCAAACAAGTCTGTCAGGGATTGAGGTCCAATTGCTGAATCGTGAGCAGGGAAGTTTCATTACCCTGGTCATACCGGGATATCATCGCAGTTTTAAAGTGGGAGAACCTCAACTGCCATGTATGAACAAGCTATTGGATATCGGCAGTGCGGCTGATATCCGGTTCGAGATCATCGATTCGGAATATGAGATCGTCGATCTGGATGCGCTGGGATTGGCTCATCCTCTTTTACCCGTTCAGCCCTCTGTGTCAAAAGGGACAGATCCTGCGACTGTTGAGTTCATTCAAGACCAGTCCATTTATTCTCAGGATCATTTCTATGGTTCAGAACTGGTTACGATCGAAGAGAAGGGTATCCTCAGGGAACAGCATCTGGTTTTACTGTCCATCAATCCAGTCTCCTATAATCCGGTGGCGAATCAGTTGAAGATCTATCACACGATCCGCTTCAGGCTGGTCTTTGATGACGTTGACTGGGAAGTGGATCGTCTGACGAGATCGCGTGTCAGGTCGCCCGCTTTCGCCCCGCTGAGCAACATTATCGAGCCTGTTCACCCGGGTCTGGAACCAGAAGTGGATCTTGTCACGGCACCGATAAAAATGGTCATCGTCGCCCCGCAGATATTTGAAGCGGACCTGCAACCATTCGTCAACTGGAAAACCAGCCAGGGATTCGTGATGATCGAAGGTTATCTGGGAGTGGACGGCCTGGGGACCACCAGTACAGCTATTCAGACCTGGCTTTACGACCTGTACAGTGCGGGAACTGTCGACGACCCGGCCCCCAGCTATGTCATGATCGTCGGAGATGTTGCCCAGGTACCCACGTTCACAGGAACCACCGGTTCACACCCCACAGATCTGTTCTATGTGGATATGACGGGTGATGAACTTCCAGAAATGTATCTTGCCCGCATGTCTGTCACTTCCAACACCCAATTGCAGGCAGTTCTGGATAAGACACTCATGTACGAACGCTACGAAATGACCGATCCCACTTATCTCGCAGAAGTGGTCCTCATAGCTGGAGTTGATGGTACCTTTGGCGCTACACATGGCAATGGTCAGATCAATTATGGAACGAACCATTACTTCAATCTTGAGCATGGGATCATCTCCCATACTTATCTGTATCCGGAATCCGGCAGCAGTGCCGGCGCCATCTATGCTGATCTGAATGCGGGTGTATCGTTTGCCAACTATACAGCACACGGTGGACCAACGAGCTGGGTGGATCCGGCGCTGAGTGTCGGCCAGGTCAACGCCATGACCAACTCTGAGAAATACTGCCTGGCTGTAGCCAATGCCTGCCTCACCGCCAAGTACACCACCGGTACCTGTATTGGTGAAGCCTTCCTGCGTGTTGCAGATGGCGGTGCCATCGGTTACATCGGTGGTTCGAACAACACCTATTGGGATGAAGATTATTACTGGGCTGTCGGATTTGGGCCTGTCATCCCCGGTGGTGCCACCTACGAGCAGACCGGACTGGGTGCTTATGACGGTCTGTTCCATGACCACAATGAACCTGGCGATGAATGGTATGTGAGTAATGCGGCCATGGTGTATTGCGGGAATCTGGCGGTTACCGAAAGTGGTTCCGGTTTTGACAACTATTACTGGGAGATCTACCAGTTGTTCGGTGATCCTTCTCTGATGGTCTATTGCGGAGTGCCCGACACAGCGGTGGTGACACATCCGGACTCAATCTTTCAGACCACCTATGAGATCGTCATCCAGGCGCCACCCCACAGTTACGTGGGGCTCAGTTCCCAGGGTACATTCGTCTCCGCCGGCGAGACTGACGAGCTGGGTTCAGCGACATTGAGTATCGATCCTTTCAGCATGCAACCCGGTTTAGCCGATCTGGTTATCACCGGACAGAACCTTCAACCCTACTTTGGTGAGATCCTCGTCGTCCCGGAGGAAGGGGTTACCATAGGCGATGTGAATGCCGATGGGTTCGTAAATATTCAGGATGTCATCAGGCTGGTGGCCATCATCCTCCATCAGGGTGATGATCCCACACCCCTGGAGATGTATTGTGCTGACATGACCGCAGACGGCCTGATCAATATCGGGGACCTGGTTTTCATGACCCATGTCATTCTCGGGGAATGATTTCCCGGGCTGGCTGTTCCATCAGCGACCTACAGATGAGAAAAGCTCACTATCGGCGGACCAGTACCGATACGAATCCCACATATTCTGAAACTTGAAGCTGCCATTTCAGCTTTGATGGCTTAGCTTTGCAAGCTATGGATATCCTTGCCAGTATAGTTATCGCCCTCATTATGCTAGCTTCAGCCATAATCATATGGCTCGGTTTCCCTGGAACCTTCATCATGACCATTCTGGTCTTCCTCTGGGGCTGGGGTTCCGGCTTCGAGACCTTTACGTTGATGCATGCAATCTGGATCCTGGTTGTGACCTTTGCGTTGGAAGGTGTGGAATTCCTGCTGGGTAGTATCACCGCACAGGCGTATGGTGCCACCAGGAGGTCGGCTGCAATGGGTATCATGGGCGGTATCCTGGGAACAATCATCGGTGCAGGCGTGTTCGCAATATTTGGTGCCCTCATTGGATTGCTGGCCGGATCCTACTTCGGCGTTTACTGGAGTGAACGCATGGAGAAACGTGAAAAACGCGAGGCAGCCCGAGCAGCTCTTGCGGCTCTGATGGGAAACATGGCCGCCAAACTGCTTAAGAGCACCGCCGCCATTGTGGTGGGTGTCTGGATGATCAGGGTGATACTGGCAAATTGAGCAGATGAGCCATTCACCCAATATTGATGAAAGCAGCATTGATCGACTTGACCAAAAAACTGATTCTCTGCATGATCCTGGGGTCAGCGGTACTTTCTGCCCAGGATTTTCATATCACGCGCCTCAAGTATGGGGGTGGTGGCGATTGGTATGCTGATCCAAGTTCCCTGCCCAATCTGATCCATTTCATCCATGAAAATACGAATCTGATCATCGAGGAGAGGGAATACAGGGTCGAACTCACCGACGCTGATCTGTATAATCACCCCTTCCTCTATCTCACTGGCCACGGAAATATAAAATTATCAGCCGAAGAGGTCTCCAGGCTCCGTGATTATCTCAGCGGAGGTGGATTTCTGCATGCTGATGACAATTACGGTCTTGATGAATCATTTCGAAGGGAGATGAAACGCGTCTTTCCCCGCAAGGAATGGGTCGAGCTGCCCCATTCCCATGAACTTTTCACCAGCTATTTCAGTTTTCCGCAGGGTCTGCCCAAGATCCATGAACATGATGGCAATGCACCTCAGGCACTGGCGCTCTTCCACAAAGGTCGAATGATCGTCCTGTACACTTATGAATGCGATCTGGGCGATGGTTGGGAAGATGTTGAAGTGCACAATGATGGAACGGAGAAGCATCGGGAAGCCCTTGAGATGGGAACAAATATCATTGTTTATGCCCTTTCTCATTAGGATTCCGGTCAGCTTTTAAACGCCAAGTGACGAATGCTTAACACATCCAACGAATTGAATTTCAGCACCCATGCCCGTGTCATAGCCCGCGGCTTCCTGCAGCGCTGGCTGTTGTTTGCCGCCAATGCGCTCGTGGTTCTGTTCCTTGGTCTGACGATCCTGGAGAGTCTCAGGTATCTATCGGTTCAAACGCGAGCAGCCGTTCTTGTATTCATTATCATTGCACTTCTGGTGGGAATGGCTTGTATCACTGTAATTTTTTTCCTGCTACGTGAGCAGCGGCTGAAGAGGACCGCTGATCTAAGCATTGCTCACGATATCGGTAGGGCCAGACCCGATGTCAGGGATCGGATCGAGAACAGTGTTCAATTATCCCTACAGCAGACTGAGTCCGGAATTTCCGAGGATCTGCGTGCCCTGGCGATAGACCGCAGCAGGTCGTTGCTCAAATCAGTTCCGCTTGACACCCTTCACCCCTCCAGGGAGATCAGCACCGGGACTAAGCGACTGATCTTCAGCTCCGCCTTCTCCCTGCTCTTTCTCCTGCTCAGCTTCAGCGCAAGCGTTGATGCGGTGAATCGATGGCTGCATCCCCGCCAGGTATTCGATTTTCCAGTACCGGTATCCCTGGTCGTCACCGCCGAAGAAGAGAAGCTCCTGGCGGGTGATACCATGCGTCTGCGAGGCTGGCTTGAGGGTAGGGAATATGCTGAGATAAGTTTACATCAATTGAGTGATCGAGATAGTCTGACCTACGCCCTGAAGGTCCAGGATGGCCGTTTCAGGCTGGATCAACCAGGGGTTGAAGAAAGTATGATCCTCAGAGCTGAGGTCCGGAACCGCCGCTTCTGGGAACCCTGGTCAATAGCGAGTTCTCCTGAACTGAAGGTCCAGGTGATCAACCGGCCTGTCATCCAGGATCTCACCATCACCATCAGACCACCGGGTTACACGCGACTGCCGGTGGATGTCATTCGCCGGGACATTCTCGATATCAGCGCATACCCAGGATCCCGCATCGCCGTCAACGGTCTGGCATCCAAGGAGATCCAACACGGCTTGCTCAAATTCAGTGACGGCGAAGACCTGCCCCTGAACGTTGACGGAACCCGCTTTCATACAGAATTCATCGCCAGTACCGAGGACCAGATCCATTTTGAGATAAGTGATCGTGAAAGTATCAGCAATCTCAATCCACTGAAGTATCCATTATATCTGCGTGATGACGTTCCGCCTCTGGTCAAGATCCTGGTTCCGGCTCGCGATGTGATCCTGAATGAATCCATGCAATTGCCTATGCGGATCAAGCTGGATGACGATTTCGGTTTTTCTGGACTGGTACTCAATTACCGACGTGAACAACCGGAGTACCTGGTGGCGGACACCAGTATCTACCAGGTCGCTGTGGCATTACCAAATCCCGACCTACCTACCGTGGAAATGAATTTCCAATGGGATCTGGATCCGCTCAATCTCGCTCCGGAAGATGGGGTCGAATACTGGTTCACTGTCCATGATAACAATACTTATGATGGTCCTCAGTCCGGCACATCACTCCGTTGGACCGCAAGGCTGCCGTCACTTGAAGAGATGTTTGCGGAGATCGACCAGGGACATGAACGGGTGGAGCAGAAAACTGCTGAAGTGCTGGATATCGTTAAGGATATACGTGAGAAAGTGGACCAATTGGCCCTGGAGATGCAGAAGGATCCCAATCTCTCCTGGGAGCAGCAACAGGAAGCTGAAGATGCAGTTCAGCAGATGCAGGATCTGAAAGATCAGCTCGAGTCCATCAGTGAAGAACTCGACCGGATGATGCAGACGGTAGAAGAGCAGCAGCTGTTCAGTGATGAGACACTGGAGAAATATTCCGAGCTGCAAGACCTGCTCCAGGACCTGATGACACCTGAACTGCTTGAAGCCATGGAGCGACTTCAGGAAGCCATGCAGGAACAGGATCCCCAGGCCATGCAGGAGGCCATGCAGGACTTCCAGGCTTCCATGGAAAACTTTGAACGCAGCGTGGAGCGAACGCTGGAGATCCTCAAACAGGTCGAACTTGAGCAAAAGATCGATGAACTCACCGGCCGGCTGAATGAACTGGCTGAACGCCAGGAGGAACTGGTAAATGATCTCCAGGAGGGTAATACTGATCAGGCGGCCGCAAAGGAGCAGAAGATCAGTGATGATTTCCAATCGGCCGAACAAACTGCCCAGGAACTCGAAACCCTTCTGAATGAACGCGATGATCTGAGTTCAGAACCGGTCCAGGGATTGCTGGAACAGATGGAACAGCGACAGGTTGCCCAGGATCTCGAAGAAGCCACACAGAGCCTTCAACAGGGTCAGATGTCCCAGGCTCAGACATCCAGTAGGCAGGCGATGCAATCCCTGCAGGAATTGGCTCAGAGCGCCATGGAGATGCAGCAGTCTCTGCAACAGCAGATGATGGCCGATGTCATGGCCGAGTTTCGCCAGGTCATGTTGAAAACCCTGGCCCTGTCACAGGAGCAGGAACACCTGGGGAATACGACAGAGGAAACTCCGCGGCACAGTTCCAGCATCAGGGATCAAGCTGACAGTCAGCAGATGCTGCAGGGAGGCTTGCAGCAGATAGCCAGAGATCTTACGGCTCTGGGAAACAAGACCTTTGCTGTCTCACCGAACATGGGACGCTCCCTAGGTCAGACCCAATCCAGCATGAACGAAGCCATCAAGGAACTTGAGAATCGCAATCCACGTCAGGCCAGTAAGGCTCAGGCTGCAGCGATGGAACACTTGAATCGTATGGCCCGTCAACTGGCCAATGCCATGCAAAGTCTGCAGCAATCGGGTCAGTCCAGCGGTTTTGACCAGTACATGCAGCAATTGCAGCAGATGGCTGGCAATCAACAGGGTCTGAACCAGCAGACCATGCTGCAGATGGGCATGGGAAGACAATCCATGATGCAGCAGTTGGCGCAGCGCCAGCTTCAACTTCGGGAAGCTCTGCGTCAGATCGAAGAGGGGCTGGGCTCAGATTCAAGGATGCTGGGAGATCTTGGTAAGATCGGTGAGGACATGGAAGCTGTCGCCAAGGAACTGCAGCGCCGTCGCCCCTCTGAGCGTGTTCTGCAGCAACAGGAGAAGATCCTCTCTAGATTGCTGGATGCACAGAGGTCTGCGCATCAGCGTGACTTCAGCAAGAAGAGAACCTCGGAAACGGGCGGATGGGACCAGGCCTGGCAGGGTGTCGGTGATCTACCCGAAGATCTGGGTGAAGCCCGGAATTTGCTCTACGAAGAGTTACTACGAAGTCTGAAGCAAGGTTATTCCCGAGAGGAACAGAACCTGATCAGGGAATATTTCGAAAACCTGGAAAAGGCTCTGCAGTGATTGCTAGAACATTGACCACCTTGAGCATTTTGCTGGTCGTGGGCCTGGCCCTGCCAATGCATTCGGAGTTGAACGGACAGTTCATGCGGGCGCAGCGTTCAGAGAAGGATGTCCTGCGGCAGCGAGCTGAGACCCTGGCCCGGCTTGGACGCATTGAGGAAGCAATCGACATCTACCGTGAACTTATGCGGACCGATTCACGCAATGTTTCCCACTATTACCGTATTGCTCAGTTGCTACCCGCTCGCGATGATGCTGAGATGCTGTTGGAGATCCTGGATGAGGCTTTGGCCTATCAACCAGGTCAAACCCGCTTCCTGGCGGAGAAAGGACGGTTGCTGTACCTGCTTGACCGCAAAGAGGAAGCGCGGGATCACTGGCAGGCTGTCATCAACCAGTATGGTCGGAATCGCTATACCTATACCGCTGTTACCAATGCGCAGATCCAGGCCGGTGCGGTGGATGATGCGCTGGCATTACTGACCCAGGGCAGGGTAAACCTGGGTGATTCGACGGCTTTCGCATTGGATCTTGCCAGAGTGTATGCTGCCAGGCTGAATGTTGAGGCCGCTACCCGGGAATTTCTCAATCACCTCTGGCAGAATCCCAACATGGAAAATTATGTCTCACAACAGATCATCCAGCTGGCAGAGAAAACCGAAGCATACGAACCGATTGAACAGCAAATCAGATCCATTTTGCAGGTTCCGCAGCCACCGCCAGGTACAGTACTGATCCTCAGCAAACTTTATCTCAACCACAAGCAGTATGACCATGTGGTTGATCTCCTGCTTGAGAATGAACCAGAGCATCGTCTTAACGAACTGACCTCATTCGCGGCGGATCTGCATAAGGAAAAAGCCTGGGATCAAGCTGCTGAGCTGTATCTGTACATCTCAACCCACAGCAACGATGCACGCAGGATCACCGATGCCTTGCTGGGTCTGGCTCAGACCTATGAGGAACGCCTGATCCAGGAGCCTGACCATGAAACACTGGGAGGATACTTTCCGGGGAATCGATTCCTGGCGGTGGATATCAAGCCCACCATCGAGGGCACCCGCTCCCTGGAGATGGCATTGAGCCTCTATGATTCCCTGTCGACCCTGCTGCCAAGAAGTCTACAGGCGTACCAGGCGATACACAGCATTGCAGAAATGCAATTATCCATACTTGATGACTTTGACAGTGCCGTACGTGGATTCCAGCTGGTGCTCAGCGAATCGATGAACAATGATCAGAAGTTGGAAGCAGGTGTCCGGCTTGTGGACGCCTGGTTGGCAAAGGGTGATACAGTTCAAGCACAGCAGGCCCTTGACAGCGTTGTCCGGGAAACGCGTCGCGATACGGATGATCCCTTGATCATCTTCAGCCGGAGCAAGATCTATCTTCATGCGGGAAACCTGGTTGCCCTGCAAAAGGAACTCCTCAATCTCAGCGGATCCGCCCTTCCTTCCGATGAACTTTACAATGACGGTATGGAGCTGTTGGCGTTAATGGAAGGAAACGGCGGCACCATGGATCCCATGCTTGCTGAGTACATGCTGGGAGAAAAACTTATCGGTCAGCACAAGCTCAGTGAAGCAGCCCAGCACCTGCTCTCTATCCGGGATTCCGACTCCGGTATTGCCGATGAGGCTCAGGTTCGCGCAGTTCAGTTATTGAGGATCATCGGTAAACAGGAGGATGCCCAGATCATGATGAACGAATTCCTGGTAGAATTCCCGGATTCGCCCTGGCGGCCACAGGTGCTGACCTGGCTGGGCGAATTGAAGCAGTACCATCTTCTGGATCCCATGTCTGCGGTACCTCATTATGAGGAAGTGATCGTTCTGCATCCCAGCTTTCTGCATGTACAGGATGTCCGTCTGCGTCTGCGGGAGATCCTGGGTGAAGGATCCTGAGGTGCGAACCGTGCTGAGATCAATCCTGCCTTTCCTTTTGCTATCACAGCTATTGTGGGGACAGAAGATCCTGATCCCCATGGATGAGACCCAGACGGACCACCTCAAGGCCTACGGGGTTGCCTTCTGGGTTCTGGAACGCGATCGGGACGTCGAATGGTTGTTGAACTATCGTGGTGGCAGCTTTCTGCTGGATCAGGCCAGCGAGATCATTCGCGAACTCAGACTCCGCGATGTCCGTTTTGAGACCGTCCCCGGCGGGGCAGAGGTGCAGATCTATGGCCTCATCGAATCGAATAATATGGATATCGTGCTCCTGGAGAAGGCTCCCAAGGTGGCAGTGTATACGCCGCCAGGTAAACAGCCATGGGATGATGCTGTGACCCTGGCTCTGACCTACGCGGAAGTGCCCTATGAAACGGTCTGGGATGCAGAGGTCCTGGACGGAAAGCTGGTGGATTACGACTGGCTGCATCTGCATCATGAGGATTTTACCGGTCAGTACGGCAAATTCTATCGCAATTACCGCAATACAGCCTGGTACCAGGCGCAACAGACACAGTACGAAGCCTTCGCCAAGCAGCGGAGTTTCATCAGTGTTGCTGAAGAGAAGAAAGCCGTCGCCAGAGCCATCAAACGGTACGTGGTCCAGGGCGGCTTCCTGTTTGCCATGTGCAGCGCAACGGATGCACTGGATATCGCCCTGGCTGCTGAAGGTGTGGATATCGCTGCTAGCGTTTACGATCACAGTCCTGTAGATCCTCAGGCCCAGCAGAAACTCGACTATGGTCGGTCCATGGCTTTTGAGAATTTCAGGCTCATCACCGATCCGCTGGTCTATGAGTATAGCGATATCGATATCCCGCCCAGCAATCAGCCGCGAACACGTGGAGCCGAAGCAGATTACTTCACCCTCTTTGAATTCTCGGCGAAGTGGGATCCGGTTCCCACCATGCTGACCCAGAATCATGTCGGCGTGGTGAAGGGCTTCATGGGCCAGACGACGGGATTCAGACGTGACCTCATCAAGGACCATGTGGTGATCATGGGAGATGTCCCGGAGCAGCAGCAGGTGAAATATATCCATGGGATCGCCGGCAAGGGAACCTTCACCTTTCTGGCTGGTCACGATCCCGAAGACTATCAGCATTTTGTAGGCGATCCTCCCACCCAGCTTTCTCTCCACCGAAATTCACCCGGCTATCGCCTCATTCTGAACAATGTGCTGTTTCCCGCGGCGAAGAAAAAGGAACGGAAGACCTAAGCACAGCTTAACTCCGCGTTTCCCCAGATATCTGTCCACAAACTCCTATAGAAAGAGTGATAGCCAATTGCTGATAAGTATTTAATTTACTGTCACTTACTGAAACATTGATTCTGACATCTTTCCGAAAGGGGGAACTGATGCGCAAAACCTTATTAGCACTCGCTGTGCTGTGTGTGTACGCTTTGACCATGCTCATAGCCGGGGATGGGGATCTGGATACGAGCTTCGATTCAGATGGCAAGGTGACCACTGCTATTGGTTCTGCCAATGACAGGGCGCGGGATATTATTCAGCAATCGGACGGGAAACTGGTTGTTGTCGGCGAGACAAATAACGGCAGCAATGATGATATAGCGATTGTACGCTACAATAGTGATGGCAGTCTGGATACGGGTTTTGACAGCGATGGGATCGCCACAAAAGCTGTTGGTTCCGGTTATGATAAAGCCTATGCAGTTCTGCAGCAGTCGGACGGTAAACTGGTGGTAGCCGGATATTATGAGTCGGCTTCCACAAACAATGACGTGGTGCTGCTCAGGTATGACAGCGATGGAAGTCTGGATACCGGATTCGATTCCGATGGCATTGTGACCACCAATATCATAACGAGTGGGGAATCCTATTCGACTGATTTCTGCAAGGCCGTCATGCAACAATCGGACGACAAGCTGGTCATTGTAGGACACTGCTACGTTTCAGTGGAGATGGCTCCCGGTGCCGGTAATATCCGTCAGGGAGAAGATGAGTATTACTTCTTTGCTGCTCGCTATAATACGGATGGCAGCCTGGATACCGGATTTGACTCAGACGGTATTGCCACTCAGCAGATTAGCACTGCAGGCATGGATGTTACGGATGGACTCATACAGAGTGATGGCAAGATCGTTGGAGTCGGGACCGATACTGACAATTACCTGGCCCTGTTATTTCGCTATAACACCAACGGCAGCCTGGATACAGGCTTCGACTCGGATGGCTATGCTACGCCCTCAATGATCACGGGATCTGAATATCTATACGGTGTGGCCCAACAGTCCAGCGGTAAGCTGGTTGTAGGTGGATACATAAGCAGTGGCGGATACGACTTTATGGTTGCTCGATTCAACACGAATGGCAGCCTGGATACCGGTTTTGATTCTGATGGTGTTGCCACGGCCAGTTTCACCAGCGGCATCCTGGAAGGCGGGTATTGCTTCATCCAGCAGGGCGACGGGAAACTCGTCGTTGCTGGATGGTACTCCAGCGGGAATGAAGATTTTGCAGTGGTATGCTTTAACAGTGATGGTAGCGTGGACACTGATTTTGGTTCCAGCGGCTTGGCAAGTGTCGCGATCAGCTCTAATTCTGATGTTGCATTCGGAATCACGCAGCAGTCTGCTGGCGGGGTAGACGGCAAACTGGTAGTTGCCGGTAAGTCAAATAATGGCAGCAACGATGACTTTGCCGTGATCCGCCTTGACCAGACAGACTCTTCTCTCCCGATTGAGCTTGCTTCATTCGATGCTTCCCTGGATGGGAACGCCGTCAAACTTACCTGGTTTACGGAGTCGGAACTTGAGAATCAGGGATTTATCGTCAGCCGCCAGACAGGGCGTTCCGGTCCCTGGGAGGAGCTGGCTTCCTTCACAACACATCGTGGTTTGAGTGGGCAGGGATCAACTACCAGAGCCCACCGCTATGAGTTCAAAGACACACAGGTAAGAGATGGCCAGACCTACACCTATATGTTATCGGATGTGAATTTCAGGAACATACGCACCGATCATCGGGATCATATAACCACCATTACCTATATGGCCACCCGTGATCGCATCGCACCGGAGGCATTCAACGTGCGTTCACTGTACCCCAACCCTTTCAACCCCATCATCACCATTCAATATGACCTTTTGGAACCAACCGATGTTCATTTCAACGTCTATGATATGAACGGTCGTCTGATGCATAGTCATGATCAGAGCGATCATCCGGTGGGCCATTCCTTTCAGCTGTCCTGGGATGGAACGGACCTTCTCAACAATCTGGCACCCGCGGGGATCTATGTGCTGAAACTTGAAGCCGGTAACATAAAGATGGTACGCAAAGTGACCCTGGTTCGCTGACAGACAGTTATCCCGACAATCATGAAAGGCCGGTTTGCACCGGCCTTTTCTATTTCCTTGCAGGCAAGGAATTCTACCTTTCCCAATTCTTGGCAAAGGATTACATTCCCGTCTCATCATGAAACAGTTGATTTTCGGGATAATATTCAGCCTGTTCAGCATCCTGCTCGCCCAGGATTCCACAGTCTTCTACACCCACTGGGACCGCATAGTTGTCGGTGACATCCTTTCGGCGGATTCAATTGGTGGGAGAGCCCACTCGGTGGTGAGTTTCAGGAATGAAAGGCCCATACGGATCCAGCATTATGGCGAGAAGGGTGATCTGTTGGCCTACCAGGAAAATCAATTTGACTCTTTGGGCAATCATCTGACGAGGAAAGATTTCTATCCAAACGGAGAGCTTATGGAGGAATGGGTTTTCCAGAATGATCTCATGGACATCCACCTGTTCCGTCGTATCTATGGTGACAGCTTCAAACCAACGAACAGGAACTACACGGTACAACGCACCTTCAACAGGCAAGGTCGCGAAACCGGCTATTATGTTCGAGGCGTCGATGGCAAGGACATGTGTCACCAGATCACGGAATACAACGCAGATAACAGAAAATCACGCGAGTTGCTTGTAGATGACCTGCGTGGGGATACCATTCTCGAGCGTAAATATCGCTATAAAGGTGACCGGACCATATTAGAGGAATTCGATGGGCGGGGGAAAATGATCCAACGTGTCGTCCTGTTCGACGATGACGTCATACCGGCCCAACCATAGATGGAAGTTAACGAGGAGGAAAACTGAGTATGAGACCCTTCCCTGTATTAATGATCCTGGTGACATGTGTCGCATTCCTATGTGCCCAGGAGGAGATGGAAGCTCCGGCAGATACGATGACCGCGGAGGAAATGACAGCGATGAAGGTCGCTGAGCTGCTGGAGGAAGCAGAGGCGATCCACGACGACAAGGATTACGACAAGACCATGGAGATTCTCATGGAAGCCATCAAACTGGATGGAGAGAATCACGAGATCCTGTATAAGATCTCCCGTGGTTATTTTGATTTCGCGGATCGCAAACCAGATGATTTTGAATATCAGAAGGATTACGTGTATACCGGTCTGGAATACGCAAAGAAAGCCCTGGATTCAAATCCCAACAGTGCCGGCGGTCATAAATGGTACGCCATCCATATCGGCCGTATTGGCGAGATCGAGGGGACCAAGCAGAAGATACTGAACTCCTACGAGGTCAAGGAACACACGATGAAGGCCATCGAACTTGATCCGGAAGAAGCGGCCAATTATCATGTGATGGGCCGTTGGCATTACGCACTTTCAGAATTGTCCTGGTTCGAAGCCCAGGTGGCATCCCTGATCTATGCAAAACTCCCCGAAGCGTCTTTTGAAGAAGCCCTGGAATTCTTCAAGAAAGCCAATGCCCTGGATGAAGAGGACATTCGCAATATGTTGTATGCGGGACATTGTCTCGTGGAGCTTGACAACGACGAGGAAGCGGCTAAATGGTACCGCATGGCCCTGGCTGCCGAGGCCACGAGTGACAGTGACAAGGCTCTGCAGACTCAGGCCCAGGAAGCACTGGACGACCTGTAAACCATTACACCATGGCAGGTATAGGAACGGACATCATTTGATGTCCGTTTCTATTCTACTTGGTCGGCACTCAGCCAAAGTTGTGAAAAAGATGGCATTCAGACCGATCTGATCTTTTATTCCCTGCGGTAAAATGAAAGCCTGGTGTACAAACCCAATTTCTCAGAGAGGGATCCATGAAGCTGCCTGATCCGATCCAGCCCGGCGCTACCATCGCCGTTATTTCTCCCGCCTCACCTCCAAAGCCCTACCGTTTGCTTCGGGGAATAGACTATCTTGAGAATCGCGGGTTCACTGTCAGACTGGGGAAACATATACAGCTGCACAATAAATATCTGGCTGGATCGGGACCTCAACAACTGGAAGACCTTCACTGGGCGTTCGCGGATGATCAGATCGACGCCATCATCTGCAGCCGCGGCGGTTATGGAACACCACGCTACCTCAAAGAGGTCGACTATGAGCTGATCGCTACCAATCCCAAGCCATTCATCGGATATTCGGATATAACAGCACTGCAATGCGGCATGCTGGTGTATTCTGAACTGATCACATACTCAGCACCCATGGTGGCCATCGAGATGGGAGCCGAGAAGGGTATCGATCCATATACGGAAGCGATGTACTGGGAACTGGTAGGTAAACCCCTGTCCGGGCAGGTCTTGAGAAATCCAGACGATGAAGAACTCACAGTCTTCTCAGCAGGTACCGGACGCGGTCAACTCGTCGGTGGCTGTCTTTCGCTTTTCAACAATCTGATGGGTACGGAGTTCATGCCTGATTTCAAGGGCAGGATCCTGGTACTCGAGGATATCGGCGAGAATGTACAGCACGTTGACCGTATGCTCAGCCAGTTCAAAATGGCCGGGTTCTTTGAACCTGGTGGGATCAACGGCCTGCTGCTGGGCCAGTTCATCGACACCTGGGAAAAGGCGGACGAAAACGACTTCAGCCTGGATGAGCTGATCCGGGATATCATCGGTGAAGTTGACATCCCCATCGTTGCCAATCTTGCCTATGGGCATGGCGATAGAAAGATGGGTCTGCCCATTGGAGCGGAAGTGGAACTTAATACTGACGAAGGTACTATCACTCTCTTATGAACCCGGTACTGATCGAAATCATCGGTTATGCGGGTACGACACTCGTGGCCATCTCGCTGGCCATGCAGAACGTACGCTATCTCCGCTGGATCAATCTCATAGGAACCGTGTGTTTTGCGATCTACGGAATACTGCTGAACATCGTGCCGGTGATCGTTGCCAACAGTTTCATTTTCCTGGCCCACGTATACTACCTTTCACGGATGATGCTCAACCAGGAGCATTTCCTCATCGTACCGGTGACCGCGGTGACCAGTGCCTTCCTGCCGAAATTCCTGCAATTCTACAAAAGCGATCTGCTGCGGCAGTTCCCCCGCTTCAACATTGATGAGATCGAACACTGGCGACATGTCTTCATCGCACGCGATATGCGGCCTGTAGGTCTGTTCAGCTATGAGTACCGGGACAATCAAGAGGTGCTCATACACCTGGATTACGTGATCCCGACCTTTCGTGATTACAAAACGGCCAGGTTCCTGTTTGACGAATTCGACCATATGCTGGCCGAGAAGGGATTCAAAGGCTATACAACCTACTCATACAGCAAGCTTTATCGACGCTATCTTCTGAGAATGGGATTTTCTCAGGATCCTGAGAATGAACACAAATTCACAAAAGGGATATAAATGAACTTTACGAATATTCTGACCGTTATCCTCATTTTGCTCCTGCTTACCAGTGTAATTATGGCTGGCATGCGCTGGAAAAAGGGCTCCGGTCCCACAGCTTCCGATATCGGCATCGAGTCAATTTATGATCTGACCATGTCAGATATTGATGGTGAGGAAATAAAGCTGGAAGCATTCAGGGGAGATGTACTGCTCCTGGTGAATGTGGCCAGTAAATGTGGATACACGTACCAGTATGAGGGGCTGCAGGAACTCTATCGTACATATAAAGACCGTGGATTCAAGGTTCTCGGTTTCCCGGCCAACAACTTCATGCGACAGGAACCTGGCAGCAATGAGGACATAAAGACATTCTGCAGCGTGGAATACGAGGTGAGCTTCCCTATGTTTGCCAAGATCTCCGTGAAGGGCAAGGATAAGCATCCCTTATATGTGTATCTCACCGACAAGCAAAAGCACCCGGAAACGGGTGGTGGGATCACTTGGAATTTCAACAAGTTCCTGGTGGATCGTGATGGCAAGGTCATTGCAAGGTTCGGGACGAAAATTGAACCGCTGAGTGATGAGTTGATCACTGCTCTGGAGGAGATCCTCTAGCGGTTCCAGGGATCAGCAATAAGGATAAATGAAATGCTTCGCACGCTTGTAGTAGCTATGATCATCCTGCCAATGGCACTGTCTGTATCGGGCCAGAACCTGCAGCTGCATTATGAGACTGACCAGGATCGCCAGTATCCGGTGGCCATGCTCGAGATGTATAAATTTGACAACTGGGGAGGTACCTACTGGTTTATCACCATGGATTTTACCGATCCCCTGGAGCTTGGCGAGAAGAGCCTCAGCCTGATGTATGGCGAGATCGCTCGCTATATCAATTTCAAATTGATCAATCCGCTGAGCCTGACTCTGCAGTATAATGATGGTGTCGCCTTCTGGGGTCCCATGGGTCGAGCATGGCTGGGCGGGGTCAGCTATCCACTGCCACTGAGCAAAGGTGCCGCCCAGTTTGACCTACTGGCCAGGGTTCCCCAGGATCCCGATGGCCTGGATGGACAGGTCACCCTCGCCTGGTTCTACCCCTTCGGTGAAGGAAAACTGCAGTTCGTGGGCTACTGGGATACCTGGACGGAAACCGAAGCAGATGGCAACAAGAGTGTCGTCATCCTTTCTGAACCGCAGTTCTGGTATAATGTCTGGGAAAATTTCGATCTGGGACTGGGTGTGGAACTGGGCTATAATTTTCCGGTCTTCAATGCCGAAGAATGGAAACTCTATCCCAACCTCAGCATGCGCTGGAACTTCTAGAGAACTCTCAGTTTTAAAAAAGCCCGCTTCTGGCGGGCTTTTTCATTTTAAATGAATGTGAAGATCAGGTGACAGGCAACATCTTCGCCGTGGACAGCAGGATATATTCATTCGGATCACTGATGCTGCTCTCGGATGAAACCGAGAAAATCTTGGCGTCCTTTCCGATTTCCAGGGATCCGATACGGTCACTGAATCCCAGGGCCCTGGCCCCGTTCAAGGTGGCCATCTCGAGGATCTCCGGCGGCTTGAATCCGTACTCGGCGCTGGCTGACCGCATTTCCCGGCGCATATCCATATGCTCTGCAAAGGTCCCCAGACAGATATTGAAACCACGGCTCTGGATCAATTGACCCGGTGATGTCCCCAATTCCCAGGCCCGATCAAAACGTGGGTGGAGACAGATATGGAAGGTCTCGGATCTATCATTCAGCAGATCCAGCTCCTCTTCCGTCACCATGATCATCTGGGAAAGGATATTATCCCGAGCTGCAAAGGCATTTGACAGAAAGTAATGGATGGGGGAACACTGGGGTGGTTTCCAGCGATAGTCCATGTCTTCGCGTCCCAGCAGGTATTGATAGATCCGCCCCAGGCCCTTGGCGAAGAAGATCTCCTCATCTTTGAGGAAGGCCAGCGGAAGAGCGGTGCGCGAATTGGCCTTGGCGATCTCCCGAAAGATCTCAGGTGCTAGATTGAACAGGAAATCACCAGCCGCGTGGAACTTCAGCAGGTCAGTATCCTCGAACTGTTTTCTGGTTCTCCAGATCTCCTTGGCTTCATAACTGCGGAAGCCCCGCAACAGGTGAAAGATAGTGGAATAGATCCCTGAGTGCTCAAGGTGTACACTGATCTCCGGGTGCGCCGTACGAATACCGATTGCTGCGGTACCGTAGTCATAACAACGCTTGATACTGCTCAGGATGAGACTCTCGATCTCAGTGGCTGAGATATTCTTGGCATATTGCCGGGCTGCATTCAACCACCCGAGGAAATTGCCCTTATAGACGGTCTGATTCTCGGCTTCGGGATAATCGGGATGGAACAGGGTATTCACCAGAGCGGGGAAGATGACAGTGGTACCCAGATCCTGTGCGGCGCTGCGATCACCGGTAAAAGAGTCAGCGTTACCCAGCCCTACGATCTTGTTCTCCTCGATGGACACATAGCCGTTATGAATAGGATCTCCGACGACCGGTAGGATCCACTCTGCAAAAAAAGTGCGTTGGCTCATACTTTTAATCTAATGGTTTTCCCCACGAATGGAAATCTTCCCTTTCAGGATGCAAGAATTTGACGGAGCGATCCTCCTGCACGGCCCGGCAGCACGGGCGGCTTCCTCCCACAATGCAGCTTCTGATGTTTGGGTGGTGCAGTTGCCCTTTGGTGATATATTTGATCCCAGAATGCCTTCCATTGAAAAACATCGCCAGTCCATCGACCGCCTGGACATGAATATCCTTGAGCTCATCAAGGAACGGATCGCACATGTACGGGCTATTCGCTTCATCAAGGATGCCGAAAAGTTACCACAGGACATCCCGGAACGTGAGGAGGAGATCATGGAACGATTGGTGGTGAAAGCAGGCAAGGACATTTCTGCTGGGTCCGTCAGGGCGATCTGGAATACCCTGATCAGAGAAGGGAAATTGACCGCACGCACGGATGATTGAGTTTTATCAACAGCACTACAGGAGACATTCATGAACCGCAAAAAGATTGCCCTTATCGGGGGCGGACAGATCGGGCAGGTTCTGGCCCTGATCGCAACCCAGAAGGAACTTGGCGATATCGTCATCCTGGACATTCCGGAGTTTGAAGGGCCAGTGAAGGGTAAAGCCCTGGATCTCATGGAGCTGCGGCCCCATGAAGGCTACGATGTCAATATTACCGGAACCAGTGACTACGCGGATATTGCTGACTCCGATGTGGTTATCATCACTGCCGGGGTTGCCAGAAAACCAGGGATGTCCCGGGACGACCTGCTGGGGATCAACCTCAAGATCATTGCCAATGTCGCTGAAAATGTAAAACAGTATGCGCCGCAGGCATTTGTCATCGTCGTGTCCAATCCCCTCGATGCCATTGTATATGCATTCTACAAGCTTAGCGGATTTCCGCGATCTCGAGTGATCGGGATGGCGGGAGCTCTTGACTCAGCACGGTTCAGAGCCTTTATCGCCATGGAAACCGGTTACTCTGTCCAGGACGTGAGCTGCCTTGTGCTTGGTGGACATGGGGATACCATGGTACCACTGACAAGACTCGCCACCGTTGGTGGGATCCCTGTTTCGGACATCATTCCCGCCGACCGCTTGAAGGCAATTGAGGATCGTACCCGCATGGCCGGTGGGGAGATCGTTAAACTGCTGGGTACCGGCTCTGCCTATTTCAGTCCGGCCCAGTCTGCAGTTGAAATGACTGAATCCTATCTACTGGATAAGAAACGCGTGATCCCCAGTGCAGCACTCTGCGATGGTGAATATGGTATCAACGGCCTTTTCATCGGTGTCCCCTGTGTCATCGGTGCTAAGGGGATCGAGAAGATCCTGGAAGTCAAACTCAAGAAGAGTGAAAGACAGGCTCTGAAGGTCACTGCTGAGCATGTTGCAGGAGTCGTTGCCGAAACAAAACTTTAAATCGATCCAAACAAACGGTTGAAAGGTCATCCCAGGGGATGGCCTTTTACATTCCAGGCCGGCTGGGAAAACCAAAGCTAAAGCCGTATATTTATATCAGCAGCGCGGAAAGGGGTGAATGATGATCAGTGATCAACTCGTAGCCCTGCTGGAACAGCAGGCTGATCGCCTGACCCATACCTGGGTAGACCTTCTCAAGAATAATGAAAACACTCAGTCCTACCATCAGATCAAGGATGAGATGCTTGTGGAACGCATACACGAAGTGTACAACAAGCTGCATCTCTGGCTGGACTGGGAGGTTGCGTCCGTCGATCTGGCCAACTACTTCATGGCCATCGGTCAGGAGCGTGAACGGCAGAGTATACCCCTGTCAGAGGTCTGTTATGCCGTCATCCTGGCCCGGAGAAATCTCTACATGCATATCATGGAGGAAATGGTCCCTGAGAATGCCCTGGAGATGCGGCGCCTGAACGAGTTCAACAGTCGAGTGACCTACTTCTTCGACAAAGCCACTTACTTCGTCATCAAGGGTTATGAAGGGCAGCGTGAGGCTATCGTCGAAGAGGACGGTTTACTGGAAAGGATCCTGCAGGCCTTTACCACCGGTACGAGCATCTCGCACACCAGAGAATAGGAGAAGAAAGGACTACATTCTATCCGGCGCCTGGATCCCCAGGATTGCCAAGCCATTCCGCAATGTGATCTGAACTGCACGCAACAGGGTCAGCCGTGCAGTTGACAGTGCCTCATCAGCAGTATCCACCACCTTATGTTCCGTATAGAATTTGTGCAGCGCTGTTGCCAGACCGTAAAGATAGTTGGGTAGATGGTGAACCTCGTTGCTGCGCAGACACTTTTCTACGATCTCCGGGAACGCCAGGATCTCATTCAGCAGGATCAGGGTCTCTTCCTCGCTCAACAGATCGATATCCGCACTCGCCGACCAGTTCAGGCCGGATTGCTCAGCGCGACGAAAGATGCTGCAGATCCGGGCATGGGCATATTGCAGATAGAAGACGGGATTCTCTTCAGTCTGCTGTTTCGCCAGGTCCAGGTCGAAATTCAGGTGACTCGATGCCGATCGCATGATATAGAAATAGCGCACAACATCTGTGCCCACTTCATCCAGCAATTCATCCAGGGTGACGAAATCGGCCCTTCGTGTGGACATCTTCACCACCTCACCGCCGCGGAGCAGTGTAACAAATTGATGAATGACCACCTGAATATGATCTGTAGGTAGATCCATGACCTTCAGTGCGGCCAGAACATCGGGGTAAGCATCGATATGATCCGCGCCAAAGACATCGATGATGAGATCAAATCCACGGCTGATCTTCTCCCGGTGATAGGCGATGTCAGGTAGACGGTAGGTGGGTTCACCCGTGGATTTGACCAGGACTCTGTTCTGGTCCATACCCAGTGCCTCTGTGCGGAACCAGGTGGCACCATCTTCTTCGAAGACGAGATCTTTCGCCCGCAGTTGTTCAAGGACCTCGTCGATCTTGCCATCTTCATAGAGCGAGCGCTCGTTGAAGAACACGTCGTGGTGCACACCGATCCGGGCAAGGCTGCCCTTGATGATCCTGAAGATGGACTTTTCTGCGTATTCTTTGAAAAGATCAATAGGGTTGTTCTCATCAAGATCAGGTTGTTCCGCCAGTAGTTCACTGGCGATATCCTTGAGATACTGTCCCTGATATCCGCCGTCGGGAAGAGGCAGATTTTCACCCTTCAACTCAAAATAACGCGCTCGGAGGGATTCACCCAACAGCCGCATCTGGCGACCTGCATTGTTGAAATAATACTCTCGGGTGACATCATATCCCGACCATTCCAGAATATTCGCCAGGGTGTCACCCAGCACCGTCTGCCTACCATGACCGACAGTGAGCGGACCGGTGGGATTGGCGCTGACAAATTCAACTTGGGCTTTGAGGTTTGTACCGATCTCATTGCGTCCGTGGTCATCACCCCTGGCCAGCAATTCTCGGACCTGGCTGGACAGGTAGTTTCGAGACTGGAAGAAATTCACGAATCCAGGTTGAACGATCTGATAACGATCAACGATCTCCCGGTCCAGCTTGAGACCCGTGACAATCTCCTCTGCCAGCTCGAGAGGCGGACGTTTGAGATCCCGGGCCAGGATCATGGCGATATTTGTCGTCCAGTCGCCGTGCTCTGCCTTCTTGGGACGGGACAAAAGGAGGCGCTCAGAAGGCCAGCCCAATTCAGCAAGCCGCTGGCGCAGCACTGTTTCAAGATACGCGATCATAGATCGTCAAACATGGGGGTTTCAGAACTGGGCGGTGCTTCATCTTTCAGCTCTGTGATGTCTGCATCCGGCCACAGCCGTTCTATATCGTAGAACTCCCGAGCGGATTCATGAAAGATATGTACCACAACATTGATGTAATCCAGCAAAACCCATTCACGATTGTCATAACCCTCCCGTCCCCAGGGTTTATCGATACTGGAGAGCTCATCCAGAATGTGATCAGTAATGGCTTTTACCTGTACATCCGTCTCTCCGGAACAAATGACGAATACGTCTGTGAGAGAGGTGAGGTCGTGAACATCCAGGATCTTCACAGTGTTGGCTTTTTTTTCCAGTGCCAGTTCACCGATACGTGTGGCCATGTCCAGAGAATTCTGGTGATTTTCAGCCATAGGGGCATTTCCCTTTCATGAATGGATCAGGCACGGAGCCTGTGTATCTATGGATTGAGGAAAGATCAGCGTTTATTAATGTATTCAGCGTAGGCCGGGATCGTGGTGTAGTCATGGCCAACGATGACCGTAACATCCACAAGTACCGTGGGGTCTTTCTCAATACTGACCCTTTCAGGTTCCAGGCCTAATTCCTTGGCCAGAGTGAAGGCCGCCTCCGTATCGTCTGAGCGGGCGATGATCTCTGTCTGGTCAAATTTGAAATGAGCTGCGTTCTCGGTATGCTGAACGTCAAATGTTTTATCGTGCACGATAGCCTTGAATCGGGCAGCGATCCCGCTGATGCCGCAACCATTCAGGATCTCGACGGTGACATGCGGATATTTCTTTGCCGCAATGAGCGTTTCGGGTGTGGCCATGGATGGTTGTTCCGCCAGGAGGTTCATCTCGGTACTCACCATACGGTTGTTGGTATGGCGATTCCAGAATGACCAGACAAAGGAGAGTACCAGCACCGAAAGGCCCAGCATCAGGAAATTGACAAACCAGTCTCCTGATTGTGCGGGTCGTTTCTTACGGTTGCGCTGGCGGGCGCGTCGGGATTGGCGGGCTGATTTGTTGGCGTTGAGTAATGCTGCCATGGGCTTTGCTTACCGTGGCCCTCTATAGGGATATGGTCTCATACCCAGATAACGGTTGGAGACAACGGGTTGCTGGCTGAATCCGATCTGCAACAGCATGTTCTCCGTCGGGCGATAACTGATCTCCCCACCCAGCATAATGTTGTCACTGTTGAAGGCCCGCAGGAAGGCAGCTTCCTGATTGGTGGGGCCAATGTTTGAAAGCGGGTCATGCAGTAAACCGATATGACCACGGACGGTTACCTGGGGATTGACATAGTACTCGAAGGTGCTCTGAACCAATCCCAGTGAGGTGGTCCGGTTTCCAGATGAACTGAT
Organism: uncultured Lentisphaeria bacterium; assembly: GCA_964454335.1. GTDB lineage: Bacteria > Fidelibacterota > UBA8477 > UBA8477 > JABMPR01 > CAYVVT01. Next base: position 570,554 of record CAYVVT010000001.1, read on the forward strand.
CTGCATGGAGTAACTGCTCTGAAAATCCAGACGTGACGGATCCAGGAAACCCAGTACGGTACCCCCGCTGCTGGGGGACAGACCCAGATCAGGCATCTCGGGCAATTCTGACCGGTACTGTCCATTAAGCAATAGCGGCACCAAAAGTATCGTGATGATGACTGCAGTTGTACCGGTTCTGGTTCTGTTCATATCTTACTCCGCTTGTTCGCGAATCAGTTTTTCAACGGCTTGTAGTTCACTCACCGTATTGATACCCTGAATTTCAGAAAAAGTTTCACATATTTCAACCCCAACCTCAAGACCATTTACCTTAAAGCGGGTTAGAACTTCGGTAAGATAGTACTCACCCTGGGCATTCATGTTATCCAATTTTGGCAATTCATGCAATAACGGAACTGTGTCGAAAACGTAGATCCCTGAATTGATCTCATTGATCTTGCGGATGTCCTCGCTGGCATCCTTGTGCTCAACGATCCTCTGGAACTTCTCCCCGGACTGACGCAGGACACGGCCATACCCAGTGGGATCAGGAGCCAGTGCGGTCAGCACGGTGGCACTGAATCCACCGGTATTGTGGCGTCTCAGGAGAGATCTGAGTGTACTTGCCCGTAGCAGGGGTACGTCCCCTGAGAGTACGATCACATCGCCATCGAAATCCTGGAGCAAATCCGCTGCCTGCAGAACCGCATGACCAGTACCGAGCTGCTGATCCTGATGAGCATACACAACCGGTTCACCAGCGAGGGCCGCCATGACCTTCTCCTTCTGATGACCGATGATGCAGATAATCCTTTCAGCCTCTATACTTTTTGCCTGATCGACGACATAGGCGATCAGCGGTCTGCCGTTCACCTCGTTGCATACCTTGGGGATGTCATCCCGTTCCATGCGGGTGCCCTTACCGGCGGCCATGATAACCACCGCCAGAGATCTATCCTGCATGTCCCTGGTCCTCCTGTTCTGGTTGAATATGAGTGTCGACCTCAAGCATCGGTGCGGGTGATGGTACCACCGCCCAGGATCCTGTCGCCTGTATAAACGACGGCAGATTGACCCGGCGTGATCGCGTGCTGGGGAGAGTTGAACTTAACCCGGACCTGACCGCGGTCCTGGAACTCAAGGGTAGCCGGCTGAGCCGCATGATTATAGCGTATCTGGACACTTAAGTCAGCTGAAGGTATAGTCTCTCGTGAAATAAACCAGTTGCAGTTTTCCATGACAAGCCGGCTGGACATGGCCTCTTCCCGGCTGCCCACCTGCACCTGGTTTGATTCAAGATCGATCCGGTTCACATAGATCCGCTCACCGGTTGCCAGACCGAGCCCTTTGCGTTGACCAATTGTATAATGATAGATGCCTTCATGTTCGCCAACGACAGCCCCACTGCCATCTACGAATGGTCCCGGGGGGCGGGATTCAAGCACCGCCGGGTAATTCTCCATAAGGAAACGGCGATAATCGTTGTCCGGGATGAAGCAGATCTCCTGGCTCTCAGGAGTATCAGCCGTTCGCAGTCCGACCTCGCCCGCCTTCAGGCGTACCTGGCGTTTCGTCAGATCTCCCAGGGGAAAAAGAGTTCTTGGCAGGTTTTCCGCTTTGATGCCCCAGAGGGCGTATGATTGGTCCTTGGCTGGATCCAGGCCGCGAGCGATATACACCCCACCATTCTCATCTCTCACGATCCGAGCATAATGCCCCGTGGCGAGATAATCTGCTCCGAATTCTACAACCCGCTCTAACAAAGCCTGCCACTTGATGGTCGTATTGCACATAATGCATGGATTTGGCGTCCGACCTGCTTTGTACTCGCTGACAAAGTTCTCAACCACCATTTCCCTGAAGCGCCCGGATAGATCCAGTGTATAATGCGGTATTCCCAGTTCACTGCAGACGAGACGCGCGTTGTTGATATCATCCAGAGAGCAGCAGCCACTTTCGTGTTCCGGAGCGCTACCGGTTTCATCATAGCTATAGAGTTTCATCGTTACACCGATGACGTCATAATCCTGTTCCAACAGCAAGGCGGCGGCAAGAGAACTGTCGACACCGCCGCTCATGGCCATGATCACTCTTGGTTTATCGAGGCTCATCTATCCGTTGAGCTCCGCAAATCCCGGATGATTTTCTTTAGCTTCAGGCAGAAGCTGTCTATTTCCAGTTCATCGGTGCTGGCCCCCCATGAGAGCCGCAGGGTTGCTCGGGCCAATTCCGGATCAAGGCCCAGAGCGAGCAGGACCGGGCTGGGTTGTTGCGAGCCGGAAGAACAGGCCGAACCGTTCGAGACCGCAACCTGTTCCAGGTCCAATCGGACGAAGAGGCTTTCCCCGTCCACCCCGCTCACTGAGAAATTCAGGATATGATCGCAATGGTGTTCAGGATGGGTATTGATCTGGACCCCAGAGATCTCATGCAATTGATCCCTCAGGCGCCCGCCCAGCTGTCCAAGGTGTTTCCGCTCCTGTTCCCGCTTCCTGGCCAGATCCTCCCACGCCGCTGCGAAGGCGACGATTCCCGTCAGATTTTCCGTCCCCGGTCGTCGATTCTGTTCCTGGTGCCCCCCGAAGTGTTGCGGTTCCAGATTCACTCCCTGCCTGACATACAGCATTCCTGTCCCGGGTAAAGCCCCGATCTTGGTAGCTGAAAAACTCATGGTGTCCACCGGGAGTTTACGGGTGTCGATATCCCGCCAGTGGGGAACCTGCACTGCATCGACATGCAGCAGGGCTCCATGATCCTTCAGAATTTGGGCGATGGCTTCAATGGGATTTTCCGTACCAAGTTCATTGTTGACCCAGATGATGCTTGCCAGGATCGTATCATCACGCAATGCGGACTCCAGCTCCTGGACCTCGATACGGCCAAACTGATCAGGTTTCAGGTAGGTGATTTCGAAACCCAGGTTCCGTAAACGTTCACAGGCTGCTGACACGGAAGGGTGCTCTGTCAATGAGCTGATGATATGCCGACCCTGCTCTCGTTGCGCCTCAGCAATGCCCAGGAGCGCCAGATTGTTTGCTTCTGTCGCGCCGCTGGTAAGGATCAATTCCCGGCCCTTGCACTTCAGCTGATCTGCTAGTGCATCTCGCGCCTGCGCCAATCTCAAGCCAGCAGCCCTGCCGGCGGAGTGAATACTGGAGGGATTGCCTGGTTCGGCCTGGAGACTTTGCTCCAAGCTCAGACGGACAACCGGTCGAACCGGTGCTCCTGCTGCATGGTCCAGGTATATCGGTGTGTTCTTCATATCAGGCAGTGATTATAAATCCCAGACTGGGCCACGGCAAGATCATCCATGCATTGGTATAAAGCGGAATGCAGCAGGCTGGAGTGAATTGCTGAGATATGTCATATCCGGGTGGGAAACAGGGCAGCGGGATCAATCCACCAGATCATTCCGGATGCTGGCGAATTTGAGGGTATTGGTCAGATTTCTATGGAAGGGTGGTTGCACATTCTCCATTTGGGTGATGGCTGCATCCACATCATATTCGAAGCGCTTCACCTCCCAATGGATATCCTGACCATCCACGGAAAGGAAAGCTACGACACCGCGCTGGTCCTCATCGAAAGGCAGACCGGTGGAACCCGGACAGAAGATACGCAGGTTCCCGAAATGCTCATTCCTGGGTAGATGGGTGTGCCCGTGCACCAGGACGAATCGTTCCGCTTCTGGATGCTTGTGCATTTCATGGTCCCGCCATTGCTTCGCTTCATCAAGGGTAGGCGGCATCTCGTCGCGTCCAAACCATGCATGAGTAAATTCAATGTAGGTGCCGTGGACGCTCACGAAATAGGAAAGCCTCATCTTGCGGATGAATTCGAAACCGGGATCTCCCAATTTATCTGCAGTCCACTTCTGATTGGCGATAACGCCAATACATACCGGATCATCGGGATCCATGCCCTCCACCGTGGGACGATCATATTCCCAGATCCGCTCCACCAGATAGCGGTCATGGTTCCCGCGGATAAAAATGGCGTTGTCGAGAGTCTTGAGCTGATTGAACACCCCCACGGGATCAGCTCCAAGGGAGAAACAGTCGCCGAGACAGATGATGCGATCAACCTTCGCTTGCGATTCTATGAGCTCGAACGCTTCCTTCAATGCCAGTTGATTACCGTGAAGATCGGTAATGATTGCAAAAGTGACAACCTTATCACCTGTGTTCATCTGGTTGGCGCCTCGAAGTGAATCCGTTAGAATACCTTGATTTTACTGCAGTAAATCATTCTCGAATCGCTAAATATCAACGCTTGTCCGGATAAATCCAATGACTTTCAAGCCTCTTACCGCTCCGTGTCCTGTTCGTGTGATAAATGTCTCGAAAATCTTTGTTTGCACAGGACTCGCCGGGTATATTCCCGCCCGCATGAAACCCACATTTTGCCAGAATGTCATTCATTGAAGGAGTAAGGATGAAACGAATCAGGAACACACAAGTTTGGGTAGTAGCTGTATTGCTGTTAGCACTTCTCGGTTGTGATTCCACCGAGATGACCTCCGCCAAGGTCTACCTCCAGCAGAAAAACTATGAAAAGGCGGAAGAGATGCTGCTTCTGGCCGTTCAGAACGAACCCATGAACCCGGAACCCGCCTATCTGCTAGCCATTGAGATCTACGCACGTAACAAGGATTGGGTCAAAACGGCCGAATACCTGAACAAATCGGTTGGCATCGGCCCCAAATTCCAGGTACAGATCGATCAGGCCCGCAACAAGTACTGGGTTGACAATTTCAACAGCGGCGCCAACGGCTACAACGCCATGATCAAAGGCGAAGCCACCGACATGGATAAGCTGGTAGAACGTACCGTAAAGAACTTTGAGAACTGTATTGCCATCGATCCGGGCAAACCTGAATCCTACGGTACCCTGGCCCAGGTCTATCTTTTCCTGGACGATATGGAAAAGGGTAGAGAGTACATGCTCATGGCCGTGGAGAAGAATCCCAATGATCTTGCATCACTGGTGAATCTGGGGAACGTTTACTTTCGTGCCGACGAGTTTGAAAAGGCTCTTGAATACCTGAACCGGGCTATTGAAGTGGATCCAGGCAACATCAATGCTATCAAGCAGATCGCATTCGTGTATGATGCCATGGGGGAGAAGGAAAAAGCCAGCGAGGCCTATCTGAACGCCATTGCTGCGGACCCGGAAAATCCAGATTTGCACTATAACCTGGGTGTCCTCTATTTCCAGCAGGAAACCTATGACAAAGCCGGTGAGGAATTTATCAGGGTCTCTGAACTTTCACCTGACGCAATCGATGCGCTCTTCAATGCCGGTCTGGCCCTGGAGAAGCAGGAGAAGTATGAAGATGCTCAAAAATACCTTGAAATGGCTGTGGAGATCGATGCCACCAGCGTGGACGTGGTACACGAATTGAAGCTCATATACTACAAGCTCTATGGTGTCAATTCCGACAAATTCAAGGAGATGGACAAGCTGGAAAAAAGCTTGAAATAAGCTCCATCCATACAATACTATTAAGCCCTCCTCTCCGGAGGGCTTTTTTTTGAACCAAACGAAAGAGGAAACAAGATGAGTAAAAATCGCTTTCTATTCATACTTCTGATCCCTGGAATGGTAGCCCTTGCCAAGGAAAAGGGAGCTCCTCCCATGGCCAGTGGTGCCCCTGGCGAGCGCAGTTGTGCCACCTCCAAGTGTCATGCAAGCTATGATCTAAACAGTGGACCGGCAGAGATCACTTTCAAAGGTCTGCCGGAGGTGGCTGAGGTCGGGAAGATCTATGACCTGACCCTGCAGCTCAACCAGAAGGGTGCCAGGAGTTTCGGTTTTCAGGTGACCGTAGCCGATGAAGCCGGGAATCCGCTGGGTACACTGCTTGTGACGGATGAAGGAACTACCCAGCTCGTGGATCCTGCTCGATATGCGGAATATTCCAGCCGTCAATATCTGACCCACCAAAAGAACGGTGTGAAAGCCCCGAAGAAGGGAATCTCACAGGAATGGACTTTCCAATGGCAGGCCCCGGCTGAGGGTCTGACTCCTGCGCATTTCCATCTTGCGGTAAATGCCGGTGATGGCAATAAGAAGAAGACCGGGGATCATATTTATACACGCGAATTTCTGGTTGCCGCTGCTGAATAACTGATCCATCAGATCACCCGGATTACAAGACAGCGACTTGGATTCATCCGGTCGCTGTTTACTTTTTATAACATGGTTCACAACGGGTTAATCAGGCTATGCTTATTGGGGGGAATACTCGGTACTCTGCTAAGCCAGGAGATGCCGGAGAACAACCCGCGACTAACCCCCCTGCCTGGTGTACAGGTCGGCGTGGCCCCCGTAAGGATCATCCCTACCAAACAACTGCTGCTATCCACTCCAACCGGCTGGACGATCGCGGATACATTCTGGTTGGTTGGCGCTGAACTGGACATCCGGCTGTTGCACTTCGAGTGGCTGGACCTGGTGTGGGATCAACCTGGATTCAGCGGAGGTAGTGATCTGGGTTGGCGGACCTGGTTCTCGCTAAACGGCCAGAAGGTTCCTTCCCTGTATCCGCAGGTCATCCATAAAGATGGCCGCAGCTTCAGTGGACTGTATCTACAACCCAGTCTCCAGGAATTCTATATCGCCAACCGGTTGCGCTATGACTATGGCCGGCGCGGAAGCCTCTATACCAACTTGGAGTTTGGCTTAGCGAATACGAAGCTCTATCGCAGTTCCGGTGTCGGACTGCTGGAGGGTAGTGGTACAACGGCGCTTATCGGCGTGGGATGGCAATACACCCTGTCAGGCATTCCCGGCACCAGGATCCGTCTCAATACAGGACTGGACTACGAATTCAGATCATTTGACATAGGCGATCCGCCAGAGGGAACCACATTGCCTGACGGCAGCAGCACCGGGCTCACACCGGTTCAGACCATCAAATTGTCCGGTCCTACCATCCGGTTCGGTATCGAAGCCGGGGAGTTCCTGCGCTCACGGTATATTCCCTTCAGGGATCCCATCGAGGGAGAATTGGCGACCTTTGGTATCGGATTTGGACTCCCCCGCTATTCCTCTGGAGAAACGGTCCTGTATGATAGCCTGAATTCAGATCTCAATGTGTCATTCATGAACAGTCTCATGCAGCAATATGAGATCCGATTATTTCGCTACAACTGGCTTTACCTGTTCCTGAAACAGGCTGATCTGGACCTACTCAGCGGCGTCACCCTGCGTTACAGCAAAACCTACAAACCGAGCTCACTGCCGAGTAATTGGCCCCGGGATTTTGTCCGGGGCGAAGAGAATTTCCGAGCCATGTTGCTGGCTCCCCGGATCCAGGAAATAAGCTTTGATCATGAGCTGGTCTATCCACTCAGTAAAAGGTTCCTGCTCAGTTATTATGCGGGTACTGGCAGCGCCAAGCTACAATTGTATGAGAATGTGGCCCTGAAACAGGCCATTAGAAGCCAGGCGCTCACCTGGCATCTGGGAGTCGGTCTGGGATTTACAGTATCTGGTGATGCGGGATCACGCATCCAGATCGGGGCAGATCTCAAGTATTACCGACAGGTCTTCGATATCGACCTGGAAGCTCAGGATCTCGAATTGGCGAGTGGAGGCGATGATCCACTTACACCGATCCGCAGTATCGATCTGAGTCAACCGGTATTTAGCCTGCAGGTCGGGTGGACCTTTGGCGGCAAACCGAATCTGGCCTATGAAGCCCACAACAAATTCCAGGAAGGGAAATATGAAGAAGCCCTGAACCTGCACCAGGATTTCGTCACAGTATATCCCTGGCATCACAATGTGGATCAGGTGAAGATCCAGATCGAGGAGATGAAAGATTCAGTGGCCGCGGAATATTACCATGATGTCCAGATGCTGGTCAAACGCGGTCAGTTGCAACAGGCCTACAGTAATATCAGACTTGGCGGTGATCCGCGGATGGATTGGATTGCCGAGGATATCGTTGAGCTCAAGAGTGACATTGCGATGCAAGCCCTGCGCAAAGCTTCATGGTCCATTGGCCGCTACGACTACAACGCTGCCGAGGAATGGATCCTCTTGGCCATCAAAGCTGATCCTGAGTTCCAGGATGTAGCCGTGATCCTGCTTTCAAGGGCATTCCTGATCCGGGCTGCCATTCTGTATCAGGCCAAGCTTTATGACCGAAGTCTGGTATGGCTTGACAGGGCAGAGGTGCTGAGCAATCGCTATGAGTACGCTATTGAGCAATTACGCCGCAAGGTCGGTGATGGCCGCCTGGAGGATGCCAACGAAGGGATCCTTCGCGAGGACCGCCTCGTGGTCCATGATGCCATGGAGGATGCCAGATCACTGAATCCGTTGCTGGCCGAGATCGTTGATCGCTACATGGACGGCCTGGAGACGGCAATCGATTACTATGCTGACCAGGAGATCGGTGCCATGAAGCGTCTGGCCATGGACGAGTTGCTGGATGATGTGTCAGGTCTCGATTTGGAGGATTTTCAGCCCAGAATCGGTATGAAGGCAGTTATCATCAAGCGCTATGTAGGTGAACCTCAACGGAAGTTTCGTGAGGACGAGTTCGAATTATGGGTCTATGAACCCGAAGACCAGCCTGCGGTGTGGTTGTATATCCGGGAAGGCCTGGTAGAGCGAATCGAAAAGAAATAGACTCGCTCAACAACTAGATGAAATGGTGTCCCTTCAAACCCTGATACAATTCCCTCACAACGACCTTGATGATCCCCCAGACCGGTACCGCCAGGAACATTCCCAACACCCCGAATTGAGAACCGATGAGGATCACCAGCATAACGGTCAATGGATGCATCTGCATGGAACCCGAGACCACCAGAGGTGAAATGAGATAGTTGTCGATCTGCTGGACCAGCAGGAACATCACAATGATGTGAATGATATAATAAAAACTTTCCGCTGCTGCCGGATCACCCATGTTGTTGAACAGACTCACGATGATCGCCGGGACCATTCCGATGAAGGGTCCGATGTAGGGGATCATGTTGGCCAGTCCAGCGATCGAACCAATGATGAAAGGTCCTGAAATATTCGTGTCGAAGATGATGTTCAGCAGGTTCAAACCAATGATGGACATTACTGCCACACCTGTTGCGGCCAACAGCTGTCCACGGAGGAAGTTCGTGAGCTGCCGCTGGGTCTGGTAACTGATGTTCAGGGCCATCTCGAAATAACGGTTCGGTACCGTCTCGATGAGGCGTTTCATCATTCTACCGCCATCCACGAGGAAGAACAGCGTTATGATGAGGACAAAGACCGTGGTCATTCCGGCACTGATGGCTCCTGAAACCATTCCACCGATCTGGGAAAAGAACTTCGCCGCCATCTCGGTCAGGGTTTCCATACTCAGTTCAAAATCCGGATAGAAGGCCCCGATCCTTGTATTGATAGATTCCAGCCAGCCTTCAATGGTGGATTCGCCTCCCTGGCTCTGGAAGAGGGAATTGATCTTGCCAACCTCCTCGAGCAATGCCGGCAAGCCCTTAACCACGCCTAATGCGATAAGGGTAATGATAGCGCCGAAGAACAAGACGGTCCCATAAGCCCGCCTGATCCCCCTTGCTTCCAGAAAATCGATCACCGGAGAGATGACGGCAGTTAGCACTACCGCCATAACAACCATGAACAGGGCATCCATGAGGTAAGGGAACAACCGGTACGCCCCGAACAATACCAGGATCAGAACTATGAAATAGATCAGGGTGCGTAATAGATTCTGATTGAAATACCGAATAGACTGAGGCGCAACCTGCACCCCATCTGTCTGGCTACTCATCGCCTTCCTCATCCAGATACGACTTCAAATTCCTGGACACCTTTACCAGATCTTCATTTGTGGCTCTCAGACGGGTGACCAACACCTCCGAAAGAGACAGGAGGATCTTAGATCCCAGCGCGGGCTTTGTTTTCAGCAGATTCATGAGATCAGGACGATAGAAGCCAATGATCTGGCTGGTCTCCATGGCAATGGCAGCGGCCGAGCGAGGAGACTCGTCAAGCAGGGCCATTTCCCCAAAGAAATCACCCTCCGCCAATTCAGCTACCTTCTGCGGCTCCTCATTGACCATCTCGAGGTATATCGCCACGCTGCCATGGACGATGATATACATCCCACTGCCCGGATCCCCCTGCTTGAATATCGGTTCATTGGGGGCATACTGACGGACATGGATGGATTGCTCAATGGTCTTGATCTCCTGCCAGCTCAGATCGCTGAAGATGCGGACATTAGCCAGTGCCAGCTGGGTTTTGCTGCGGCTAGGTTTGAGCTTCTTCGTGAAACTCTCAAAGATGGGATAGGAAAAGTCTATCTTCTTCTTACTCATATCACTCCCCGCAGGTTATGGATCACTGAAGTATGATATCTACCAGGGCGATCACGTCCTGCACATTGATCTGGTCATCCAGGTTAACATCTCCGGCGCATAGTTCCATATCGTTGGGTGGTTCGCCGTTACCCAGGATGACATTTACCAGACGCACCAGGTCGCTGACGTCCTGATTGTTGTCATCGTTCAGGTCACCGGGATCGCAAACCGTAAAGCTGGTGTTCTCAATGGTGTACGAGGCTGAGAAATTCGAACCTGTGGTCTGTGTAACCACTGGTATAAGCGCGGCCATGACAGCGTCACGCATATCGATCTCTACACTTCCATCATTGTTGTTATCCAGCTCGATCTCACCCCATTCAACCACGTAGTCCTGATTCCAGACTGCCCACATGGCCGACATCTGTGCATTGTTCTGGCCATCAAAGAAGATTTCCAGACCCTCGTCATCACCGGGATTCAGGCGGATCATCCGGCAGGCCAGATTTTCGATCCCCGGTGCATTTGCCGTCACCGGGTAGATGTTGTGCGTGGTATACAGACTTGCGGTGGGGAATCCTGTGATACCGGCTTCGTCATAACCAAAATAGCTCACATCACCATCAGCTACCGCCCGGGATCCGGTAAAGAAATTCCAGACGACATATTCCTTGAAGGCCTCTGTCAAACTGGTCCCATTGTTCTGAAGGATGGCATCATAGCTACTGAGTACTGCCTGTCCCGTATGGGTTTCCCGCCATTCCCAGAAGTCAAGAATGACCGGCGCTTCGGTATAGGAATTTGCGTCGAAGCGCTGGTGGATGAAATCCTCCCAGGGGTAATCCTCATAAGAACCGGCGCCGCCATGGGCCAGACTCCAATGTGGGTGTGACAGAGGATCACCATATCCCATGAAGTTGAGCATGGAGTCATTGACGTAATCATAGACGAATTCTTCTGCCCAGGTAGCATCGAGTTCCACCCAACCGCCTTCTGACCAGTATGAATGAACTCTCTGACTGGCGTGCTTGAACTCATGCGCACAGGTCACCTTCATGGCACCCTTCTGGTTGCCTTCCGGATCTTGGTTCGAACCAAAACCATAAAATGTGTTATGCAGAACGATGCGGGTCAGTTCGTTGCCATCAACACCACCCAGCGTGGTATAGCCGTAGGAGGACATGCTTTCAAAGGAGATGTTGTAATAACCGTCACCACCGGTGTGGTTCGGTCCGGCAAATCCGGCTGCATCCACTTCCTGGGTCCAGGTATAATCCATGTATTCCGCTGCCCATTCTACATAGTCCGGGACGCCACTGGCATCGGTGTCAGCTGACGGTACACTGTTGGTCCCCGTTGTCGAATAATTAAATGAGAAATGTCCGCCGGGGCTGATGAAGATCTCCCTGAGCTCGGGATTCGGTGCGAGATAGTCCTCGATAATTGCGATCGTAGCCTCGTCCAGTTCATTGCTGTGTTCATTGTATTCAATGATAAGGGGTGTTCCACAGCGCAAGATCTCGGGTTCTGCAGGGCGAAAGCGCGCATCGATCAGTTCCGGTTCGAACATGGCATGAAATTTATTCAGGATCTGCTCGTTACGGTCGATCTCACCGCGAGCAAAAGCTTCATCCAGAGCTTGCATCGTCTGCGATGCGAACAGGGGCAGGCACAGACCTGACAAAGCAATAACCCAGAGCTTCTTTATTGACATGGATCCTCCTTGAAGTGCATTAAAGAACGCAAAATAAGCGGAGGGGTACCAAATGCAAAGTGTTTGGAATCATACGATTGTGTAACCCCACGCAAATGCAGATCGGCTAGAGAAGTTTGCCCAGGATAAAGCCGATGATGACACCTACCAGGAGTGCTGTGGTGAGAACTCGTCCCTGAACTACCGAAGAGCCGTAGCCTTTCTTCGCAATGAGCAGCGAAACAAACCACCCGATGCCGTTCAGCAACCAGAAGAAAGGAATGGAAAGGATCTTCACGATCAGTGGACCTACGAAAGGCACCAGGGCAATCAGGGCTGCCAGGCCGGCAAAAGCCTGTGATATGATACCAAACAGGACCACGAAGCCCGCCATGATCTGCTTGTCCCATTCGAAATGAAGGCCGATAGCCACGAACACCGCTGTCGCGATGAGGAAAGTGAAGGTCTTCCAGTAATCTTTTACAATGCTGAGGCTACGTTCCAACATGGGAGGCGAAAATTAGGTCTTTGACCCCTGGAAAGGCATTAATTTTTCAAGAGGTCCAGTTCCACGGCTGAGGGAAAGGTCCCGAAGCGGGCACGGATGATCTGACCGTTCGAATCCACCCACAGCAGAAAAAGACTGCCCTCTGACGCAATATGCCCGGTAAGAATATCGTTCTTGCTGACCACTGACTTACCACCGTCATGGTGGAGCACGGCACGCAGCAGAACGGTCCCCGGCGGATGATCATCAAGCTGGCTATGGGTGGGATCCGACCAGCGATTGACCTGGGCTCGCCAGATCTCGCCATCGATATAGATCTTCAGTGAGAGAGGAAATTTTTCAGGATCACCGGCCATATGCTCCAGGTAATGGGTAGCGGAGAATACAGTGAATGCTCCCTTGGGCATCTTCCGTTTGGTCCCATCGCTATAGCGTACCTCATTCTTACCTGGGATTCGTCTGGCTGACAGGCTGAAATCCAGATCACCTTCTTGGATCTGCTTCGACCAGCGAATGGGTTGGTAACTTTTTTCAACGAAAGTGACGCCATAGACATTGTGCAGGTCCACAAGGTGGTTAAAGAACCCACGCATCTGATTGTCATAGCTGATGGTGACCAGGCTGTCTTTGGTCACAATGGTCTGAACCATGTCGATAATGGGAATGCCCAGATATGAAACCACGTAAGGGACCACGACCTGCTTGCTGTACTGTGATGGGGCGTGAGCCTGGACATTCACAGCCGGCAGTAGCAGGATCAGGAAGTATCGCAAGAATTTCACTGTTCAGGATTTCCATTCATGTTTGATGAGTAGACCGCCAATAGCCGTAATGGGTATGTAAACCGGCTGCAGCAGGAACCAGAGTGGGTACAGGGCCAGAGCATTCAGCTGATGCAATCTCCTGGCACCGATCGATAGCACGATCAATTCCAAAATTAATTTGATCAATACCGCTGACCAGAAGAGAGCCCCAAAGGCAAGTAATAGTGAATTTACCAGGATGAGAATATTCGTGACGAAAGCAGAGGACAGGAAAAGCACCAGCATGGGAAGCAGAGTATAGCTTGGCCGGCCGGCGTGGGACCAACGCATCCGCTGACGCAGGAATGCCCTGACATCAGGCGTGGGCTGGCTGCGTATAAAATGATCTGGATCAAAGATGAATTTTACTCCCTGTCCCAGAATGCCGGGTATGCCCTGCACGAGGTAGGCATCATCCCCCGAGAACCCATACCGCTTTCGAGTGAAGCCCCCTAGAGCCGTGAATCCGGAACGGCGGTATCCCAGGTTCTGACCTGAACCGCTCCAGGCTATTCCGTTCTGGATGAAACCGGCATTTGCACTCATCAGGGCCAGAAAATCCAGGTTCTGATACCGTTCAAACCAGGAGTTGCCCACGACAGATGAAGCCCCCACAAGGACTGCGGTGTCATCAGACATATGTCGGACAGCACTGCTGACCCAGCGTGAATCCAACCGACAATCAGCGTCCGTTGTCAGGATGATCTCAGAGGTCACCTGGTGGATACACTGTGTGATGGCACCCTCCTTTGGCGTCATTCCCGGGGTGATAGACCTGATATGAACTGGATGGATGTGGGGGTGTTGGCCGGCATATCGATCAAGGATATGGCCTGTTTCGTCCTCTGAACGATCGTTCGCTATGTAAATGTCCAATCGTTCAGCCGGGTAATCCTGTGCTAACAGATCATCCAGCAGGGCAGGAAGGTTTGCAGCCTCGTTCCTGGCGGAAATGACCACCGAGACGGGTGGCTGATCGCTACGATCGGCCCTGGTGGCCTTCTTCAGCAGACCACGGATGATATACAGCACAAACAGTGCATACAGCAGCGTCGAGACAAGCAGAGCTGAGCCGGTAATATTGATCATTAAGAATTAGAGCAGGAAGAGTCCTGCGATAAGGAAGTAGACCAGGACGCCCAGGATGTCCACAGCCGTGGTGACGAAAGGACCGGTGGCAACTGCCGGGTCGAGATTCACCCGCTCGAGAGCTACCGGGACCAGGGCTCCGATGAAAGCAGCTACGGTCATGGCCAGCAGGATCCCAGCGAGTACGGTGACTCCCAATTCCCAGGCCAGCATGTTCCCCAGACCTACGTAACCGATGGCACCCAGCACCCAGCCGGCGCCGCCCAGTAAGAGTCCGTATAAGAGACCCAGGAGCATTCCTACCTGTAGTTCCTTGAAAATGGTTTTGAGCGCTGTCGAGGTCTCAACCCTCCCGGTGGCGATCCCCCGAACGATGATGGTGGCGGTCTGTGTGCCCACATTCCCGGCCATTCCGATGATGATGGGCAGGAAGGCGACCAGGGCCAGAACCTGACCAAGAGTAGCTTCAAAACCGGCGATGATGGCTGCTACCAGCATACCGCCGATCCAGCTGGCGAAGAGCCAGGGTATCCGAGCCCGGGCATTCTGCCAGGCGCCCTTCATGACGATCTCTCGATCACGACCGGCACCCACCATCTGCAGGAAATCCTCTGTGGCCTCTTCGCGGATCACATCTATGACATCATCCACCGTGACGATCCCTAGGATCTGATTGCTGTCGTTGACTACCGGGACAGCCAGGATATTGTAATGCGAGACGATGTGGGCCACATCCTCCTGGTCCATGTGGGTATCCACCGAGTGGACATTGGTAACCATGATATTACGCAGCTGTGTGTCCGGTTTGGATGTGATCAGGTCTCGTAGCGATATGACACCGACCAGGTGCTGGCGGTCATCGATGACATAGAGATAGAAGACCATCTCCTGTTCTTCCTGGTTCTGAATGGAAGCTATGGCCTCTTTTACGGAGAGGTCTTCGTGTAATGCGAATAATTCGGGGGTCATCAGGGATCCTGCCGTGTTCTCCGGATAAGCCATCAGGCTTTCCATCTCCTCGGACTCACTGTCCTTCAGGAGTTTCAGGATCTCGTCAGAAACCTCTTCAGGAAGCATGCGCAGAATGGCGGCTTCGTCATCTGCGGAGAGTTCCTTCATGAGGACCAGGGTCTTCTCCATGGGCAGATCGAGGACGATCTCGACCTTCAGGGAGTCATCAAGCTCGGAAATGACTTCGGCGGCCTGCTCAACGCTTGGGATGGTGGGGAAGATCTCGGAGCGTTCCTCTTCAGTGATGTGTCTGAAGATCATGGCGAGATCTGCAGGATGGATCTTGGCCAGCAGGTTTTCCAGATTGCTGGTGGCGTGCCGGCGGAGCAGACGGCGCATGGTGTCGATATGTAAACGTAGATCTTTCATGATTGAGCCGTGGAAAATAACCGGCAGTACCTCAAAGGTAAACGAAAAAGCCGGGAGCCTGAGCCCTTGGTTTTATTGGTCTTTCAGGCTTTCCAGACGAGCCTGGTATACCGCCCTCTTCTCCTGGAACCGTTGCGCCATTTCATCGTTCTCCCGCTTCTGGGCTCCTTCTGCCACAACCTTGCATTTGAATGACAATTCCTGCAGTAGAGCCTCTTGCGAGTCGCGTTCCATGGGTGTCTCGAGGTGTTTTTCCATGGCCTTGATGCGAAAGCGGTCCATGCCCCAGTACTTGCGACTCAGTTGATCATCATGACCACCGTAGCGTGTGAGCAGCGGTTTTGGTAGATAACCGATCTCAAAATGGAGAGCGATGCGTAGCCAGAGATCATAATCCTCACAGGCCGGCAGGTTTTCATCGAATAGACCAACCTGCTCGAAGACACTGCGGTGGATCAGAACCGCAGAAGGGCTGACAATACAGCGGGGTAAGCATTCTCTGAAGATCCAGCCACCCTGCTTTGCATGTTTGCGCATCGGATTGACACGTACACCGTCCCGGATCCAGATCTCATCACATTGACTGATCCGCATTGCCGGATTGTGCTCGTGGTACACGACCTGGGTTTCCAGTTTTTCACGGTGCCAGCGGTCATCGCTGTCCAGGAAGGCCAGCCACTCAGCATTTGAAGCCTGGATCCCCTGATTCCTGGCGTGTGAGACCCCGTGGTTCTGCTCCAGCCGGATGATCCTGACCCTATCCCGGAATTCGTCCAGCCGATCCCGTGTGTCATCTTCTGAGGCATCGTCCACAACGATGATCTCCTGAATGGGATAACTCTGCTTAAGCACCGATTCCAGCGCAAACGCCAGCATGTGGGCACGGTTATAGGTTGGGATAATGACGCTAATCTGCATGATTGGGATAGAGGAAAGGGATCAACAGATCCTGGAGTTTGGTGGCCACCACCGGAAAATGTTTCTTGAATTCCTCGAAAGCCTCGCCACCGGCCTGATCTGATATGATCCTGAGTGTCAATAGCGGCAAGCCCCTGGATATACAGAAATTGGCTACCTCGAAAGATTCCATATCCACCGCCAGAGCGCCTGTTTCGGCCGCTGCGTCACGATCCTCGATGGTGGCAACTGGATCGACGCAGGAAAGCAGGGGACCTGTAACCACGTGCTGCAGCAGCTTCAGGCTGTCCAGCCATAATGGTTCCCAGTCATCGGGAGATGCAGTTACCTGTTCCGGCCCAAGGTAGCTGTCAGGTTGTATGAATTCCCCAATGGCCAATTGAGGAGAAACGCTGCCGCTGACCCCAACTACCAGGGCAGCTTCCACGGTCAGTTCTTCCGGAAGTGCTGCCAGGGAATCCTGCATGCGCTTGAGACCCATACCCCCCTGGAGCAGGAGGGTTCCGCTCTGTAGATGGAACAGACGTGATTGGGGGGTGGGACGGGTTTCGCTAATGGGTGGATCAATCGTTCGGATCCGTCTGCTCTCTTCCTTCAGGGCGGTGATGATCAAGATGTTCATGGCTTAATGTAGTCAGGGAAATATGTGGTTCAAGAATGCCGCAGAGCTGATGATCAAGTAAGTGCGAAAATAACTGGTCAAGCGTGAAACGGCATTTAATTTGCACCGCTTATGAGGCGTCACTAATTGTTGAGATACGAACACTAGTTTTTGATAGAATGCGACGAAAGGGATCAAAGAATTATGGCTAAACATGTGTACTCATTCGGTGGTGGAAAGGCTGATGGAGATGCTTCCCAGAGAAATCTGCTGGGAGGTAAGGGTGCCAATCTTGCTGAGATGAGCAATCTGGGAATTCCGGTACCTGCTGGTTTCTCCATCACCACGGATGTCTGCATCGAATACCTGAAAGATAACACCTATCCAGACGGTCTCGAGGAACAGGTGGACAAAGCTATTGCTGCGGTTGAAGAGATCATGGAACAGAAATTCGATGATCCGGCAAATCCATTGCTGTTGAGTGTCCGTTCAGGAGCCCGGATGTCAATGCCCGGCATGATGGAAACAGTCCTTAATATTGGTCTCACCTCGGAGACTATTCCCGGTCTGGTGGCCAAGTCCGGCAATGAACGTTTTGTATATGATGCATATCGCCGCCTCATAACGATGTACGCTGACGTCGTGATGGAAAAGGCCGAAGGTGTCGAGCCCGCCGAAGGTGAAGGCATTCGCCATCAGCTCGAAGAGATCATGGACGAGATGAAGGCCGATCGTGGGATCGTCAAGGACACGGACCTGAATGCGGCAGATCTCAAGGAACTGTCAGAGGCTTTCAAGCAGCGCATCGTGGATGTTCTGGGCAAATCCTTTCCGGACGATTCAAAAGAGCAGCTCTATGGTGGCATCCTGGCCGTGTTCAAATCATGGAACGGCAAGCGTGCAGTAAACTATCGCCGCATCGAGGGCATTCCTCATAAATGGGGTACGGCTGTCAATGTACAGGCTATGGTTTTTGGTAATCTGGGTGACAACTCCGCCACTGGCGTGGCCTTTACAAGGAATCCCGCCACAGGCGAGCATGCATTTTATGGCGAATGGCTGGTGAATGCCCAAGGCGAGGATGTAGTGGCCGGACTGCGGACACCCAATCCCCTGAACGAACACGGTAAGACTGAGGATACGGCTCATCTGGATAGCCTTGAAACAGCCATGCCCGTCGTTTACAGCGAGCTGGATGCCATTCGTGAACGTCTGGAAAATCATTATCGCGATATGCAGGATATCGAGTTCACCATTCAGGACGGACGTCTCTGGATGCTTCAGACCCGTACTGGCAAGCGGAACGGTCCTGCAGCAATCCGCATGGCCGCTGAGATGGCCGCAGAGGACCTGATTACTCCTGAAGAAGCCGTGATGCGTGTGCAGCCGAACCAGCTGGATGAGATCATGCATCCCACCGTTGATCCTGCCGAAGAGAAGAGTACCGATGTCCTGACCAAGGGTCTGCCTGCCGGACCTGGTGGGGCCACCGGTCAGATCGTGTTCACTGCTGACGATGCAGAGGCCTGGGCCGCCGAAGGCAAGAAGGTTGTCTTGGTCCGTAATGAAACATCCCCCGAGGATGTTCACGGTATGCACGCCGCGGCAGCGATCCTCACCTCCAAGGGTGGCATGACCTCACATGCAGCACTGGTTGCTCGTGGCTGGGGGAAATGCTGTATCGTTGGTTGCTCAGCACTGGGTATCAGCAATAAGCAAAAGACACTGACGGTTGGTGAAACAGTCCTTAAAGAAGGCGACTGGATCACCCTGAACGGTACCACCGGGAAGGTATATGTGAATGCCCTGAACCTGGTGGAACCAGATCTGGAGCACAATACGTCCTATAAACGTCTCATGGAGATCACTGACGATATCCGCACCCTGGGGATACGTACCAACGCCGACAGTCCGGCAGATGCTCAACAGGCCCGGGAGTTCGGTGCCCAGGGCATCGGTCTTTGTCGTACGGAGCACATGTTCTTCGATCCCGCCAGGATCCTGGCCATGCGTGAGATGATCGTTGCTCAGAATGAGACCGATCGCCGTAATGCGGTCATGAAACTGCTGCCCTATCAGCGGGCGGACTTCAAGGGTATCCTGAAAGCCATGTCACCTTATGCCGTGACGATCCGGCTTCTGGATCCACCCCTGCATGAGTTTGTCACTCTCGATGATGATCAGATCGAAGAATTGGCCGCCGAGTTGAAGGTAACTCCTTCTGATTTGAAGAATCGTATCGAAGGTCTGCATGAATTGAATCCAATGCTGGGACACCGTGGCTGTCGTCTCGGTGTTGCCTATCCGGAGATCACCGAAATGCAGGCCCGGGCGATCTTCGAGGCCGCGGCTGAACTTACCGCAGAGGGAGTGGAGGTCCACCCCGAGGTAATGATCCCATTGGTGGGTACAGTCACCGAGCTGGCTGACCAGAAAGTCATTGTGAAAGCCCAGGCCCAGGCAGTCATGGAAGAGAAGAATATCATCTTCGAATACCTGGTGGGCACCATGATCGAGCTGCCCAGAGCCTGTGTGACCGCTGATCAGATCGCAGATGAGGCACAGTTCTTCTCCTTCGGTACGAATGATCTGACCCAGACCACTTACGGATTTTCCAGGGATGACATCGGTGGCTTCCTACCGGTCTATCTCAGCAAGGATATCCTGGCTGCTGATCCATTCCAGACCATTGACCAGCAGGGTGTCGGCGGGCTGGTGGAGATGGGTGTCCAGAAAGGTCGTGAGACACGCTCCGAACTGAAGATCGGTATCTGTGGAGAACATGGTGGTGATCCAGCCTCCATCGATTTCTTCCATCGTACCGGATTGAACTACGTCAGTTGTTCACCCTATCGCGTACCAATCGCGCGTCTGGCTGCGGCACAGGCAGCGGTTCGTAACAACTGATCGCAAAACTGATCGCTAGAAAAAGGCCATCTGCGGATGGCCTTTTTTTGACCAGGGGCAGAGCAGGTTCTTATCTGAACTGATTCCCTAACTCGACAGCTCCGCCAGCATAAACTGTGTGAAATGTCTGAGACATCCTCTCCTGTCTGCTGAAAAACCTCAGGACTGCATCTTTTTCCATTGCACCGAGCAGTGAGCATTTGATATTGAGTCCGGCGGTCTATCTTAAGGCCGTCAGAACTGAGATCGTGATTACGACCATCACCAGATCAAGACCCCAAAATAGTTCAAAACCATGCTGAACTGCTATTACTACCTCGGAGATCCCCGCCTATGAAGAAGCTGGATATGCTGCCTGAGAAAGAGCTCCGGGAAATAGAAGTATTCAACAAGCTTCCTGCCGAAGAGCTCGACCGCATCCAGGAGATGATGCAGCATCAGCAATTCGCCCACGAGGAGACCATCATTCAGGAGAATGAGATCGGGGACAGTTTCTTCATTCTGGTGGAAGGCCGCGTCCGGGTAGAAAAGCTGATCGACTCCTCCACCTCGGAAGTACTGGGCGTCTTCGAGAATATTGGGGGACTGTTTGGCGAGATGTCCCTCATGGAGGACAAACCGCGGAGCGCCGGTATCATTGCAGACTCTGATTGTAAGGTCCTCACTGTTTCAAAGACCGGCTTCATGGAGTTGGTGGACCATTTCCCGAAATTCACGCTGGAAGTGGCAAAGAACATCTCCAACTTCCTGCGCCACACAGACACGCGTCTTATCGACAATCTCAAGGATGAGAACGAGGAGCTGAAGCGTATCAACAAACAGCTTCAGGAGACCCAGGAAGAACTCATCGGTAAGGAGCGTCTGTCACTCATCGGACGGATGGCCAGCACCATTCTCCACGACATGAAAAATCCCATGTCCACCATCGGCGGATATGCTCAGATCATCAAGATGAAGGATCACGATCGCGAATCTCTGCATAAGTACGCCGATATCATCAATAAGCAGGTGGAGCGTTTCATGGGTATGGCCCAGGACCTGTTGTCCTTCGCCCAGGGTGGCGAGCAGATGAAGGTCACCACCACAGAGATGGATCCCTTCCTGGTAGAATGTATCGACGCCCTGGCCCTGCGATTTGATGAACGGAATGTCAAGCTAGAGTCAGAATTGAATTTTCCCGGACAAGTCAGGCTGGACACCAGCCGTTTCTACCGGGTGATTGAGAATATCGCTAATAATGCCCTGGACATTCTTGAAGAAGGGGGCAGCTTGATCATCCGGTCAGAAGAGGTGGATACCGGCGTAAGGCTTACCCTGGAAGATGATGGGCCCGGCATGTCCGAGGACGTCCAGGCCAACGCCTTCAAGGAATTCTTCACCCAGGGTAAGAAGAAGGGGACCGGTCTGGGGCTGGCCATCGTTAAACGAGTCGTGGACGAACATGACGGGATCATCCACTTGGAAAGTCAGGTCGGTGCCGGCACCAGGTTCATCATCGATCTGCCGGCCATTGGATATTCACTCCTGCCAAAGTCAAAACATCAGATCCCCATTCCCTTCGAGCTTCATCCTGTAGAAGCTGAAGAAGGAGCGGAATAACACAGCCGAGCAGAGGGCCGCGGACATTCCCGTCCTCACCCACTTCAACCATTTTTTAAAGTGTTAGATGGAAACCACTTGTGGGTTGCCAGTGCACTGTCAGATCTGCAAATCGCGGTACTATGACCGCATTCTGTGAAAAATATCCCTGAGGGCGTAAGGACTGTAAAAGACTGCGAACAGCAGCAGGGCGACACCTTCCAGAGCCAGGATGTACCATGGCCAGGGACCCATGATATCCAGCAGGCTGGCTGACCCGGGTTTCTCACAGATAAAGAGGTAATTCGTGTCAAACAGCAGGTTGATGGGGGCAACCAGCAGAGTATAGGCATTCAACCACAGGAAGGCTCGCCACAATGACTTCCAGGTGGGACGGTAGCTGTAAACAAAGATGCGATACAGAACTGCGACGATAATCATCCAGTGACTGAGAAAATAGGTTACGAACAGGAAGGTGTGCTGATTGATCTCCAGGTCAGGAGTAACTATTGCCTGGATTGCACCCACCAGTCCCCAGAAATACATGATCTCGAATAGCCTGAAATTCCGGAATATCAGCAATACCGCCCCCAGGAACACGCCAATGCCGCAAAGATGAAAAGGCAGGTTGTCCTTGATGAGTTCGTCGAGGACGATGATCTGGTAGCCCCTGTCCAGGACTTCCATGACGATCATGAAAGCACCCAGGCCGATAGCCAGCTGCTTTTTCTGGTCATCATTACCCCAGCGCCGTACCGGAGCGATCATGATAAAGGCTATGATGATGAGGAGGCCCATGATCCATAAATGGGTGGAGCCGAACAATTCAAGGTATTGAGGTTCCTGCATACGCCTTCCTCAAAGGCTTCGGTGGATCGCTGGTTCAGGTTAGGAGAATGGAGAAAACAGACAAGCCGGGAAAAAGGATCTCAATCCGCGTAGAGGCTGATCTCCTGCTGCCCTCGTGAATCGATGAAAGCACGGTACATCCCCGGGGTGTTGAAGATCATGGCATGGTTGCCTTTGGAATCAAGGACAATAACACCGCCGGTACCGCCCATCAGGGTCAGATCATCGTGGATGACATTCCTGGCAGCCGTGCGGACATCTTCACCCAGATATTCATAACGTGCAGCGATGTCGTGGGCCAAGACCCCTCGGATGAAGTATTCTCCATGTCCAGTGGCAGAAATGGCACAATTCTCATCGTTGGCATAGGTGCCTGCACCAATGATGGGTGAATCACCCACGCGTCCCCAGTGTTTGTTGGTCCGTCCACCTGTGGAGGTGCCTGCCGCCAGGTGACCGAACTTGTCCAGGGCTACTGCACCAACAGTCCCATGTTTTTCTGCAGACTGCCTTTTCAGTAGTTGCTGCCAGCGGCGATCGGTGTAGAAGTAATCTGCGCTCACTGTGTCAAAACCCTGTTCCATCGCCCAGGCTGTCGCCCCTTCACCGCTGAGCAGTACATGTGGTGACTGGTCCATGACGGCCCTGGCCAACTGGATTGGATTGGCAATACCCTGTACACCGGCGACCGCACCAGCGTTCAGATCAAAACCGTTCATGATGCTGGCATCCAGCTCATTCTCACCGGCAGCATTGAACACTGCTCCCTTGCCGGCATTGAAATGAGGTGAATCCTCAAGCACCGTGAGGCTGGCGACAACAGCGTCGACAGCTGAGCCACCCTTCCGCAGGATACCTTCACCGGCTACCAGGGCATCCTGTAATGCCGTGCAGATGGCCTTTTCCTTCTCAGCAGAGACATTTTCCGGAAGAATGATCCCGGCACCACCATGGATCACCAGAACATAATCAGGTGGTTCCACCTCGGCGCTGCAACTGAGCAGGAATACAGTGAGGCCGATTAAAACTGAGAGTCTTGTCATTTCTCTGGTCGATATCCGTTTTGCAGAGGTTCCGGCAGTACGAGGTGAGTGGTGATGAGCAATCCGATCATCATGATGATCCCCAGGGGTATCCAGGGGGTGATCCCCGGAAGTTCAACAGTAGGTGTAAACGTCTGCAGGAGTTGACCCACCTTGGTGATGCTAGCCAGCAGGGTGGACCTGAAGATCATGAACATCCCGATGATCCAGGCATAGATCACGCCGTAAACCAGCAGGTTCAGCCCAAAATCGACGGGTTTGAATTTCAATTGATTTGCCACAGAGACCTGGGCCGGGATCTGCTCCAGTTGCGACAGCAGGTCCGCCGGTGCTTCTTCCCAGCTGCCAGCCATCATTTTATCGATCTCGTCCATATTCTGTTGAATGTTCTTCGGTTTCATACATTCACCTCTGATAGGATACGCTTTAAATTGTTTTTCGCACGGTGCAAATGTGATTTGACAGTGCCCATGGGCAGTTTCATGATTTCGGCCACCTCCCGGTAATCATATTCACGGAGATAGTAGAGTGTCAGGGCATCAGCCTGGGCACGCGGCAGCTGCTGGATGGCCAGGCGGAGCTGGATCTTCTGCTGTTGCTTGAAATACTCAGTTTCAGCGGAAGGGGCTGGATCAGGCTGAAATACGGTATTCCGATCTTCTTGCAGGTTTTCATCCGGCAGGACATATCGAGATTCCTTCTTCATCATGCTGTGACAGACGTTGATGGCAATGCGATATAACCAGGTAGATACCTGGGCATCCCCTCTGAAGGCTCTCAAGCCTTTGTAAGCGCGAATAAATGTTTCCTGTGTCATATCCTCGGCTAGATCCGGTCGGTTGCAGCGCATCAGCGCCAGGTTGTAGATGCGATCGAAGTGTTCCCTCACCAGAAGGTCGAACCTGGCCTTGAGCTCCCCAGCCGCATCCTGTTTGCTTCTGCCCGTTGTCACAATGATTTGACCCGATTTAGCCTGATTTTGTTGCAGTGAATATAGAATTAAGCGGAGAGAATCGTAATCATCCTTCAGGCCCTGAGGTTCCTCAAAAAATAATCAGCTGAAGTGCAACATTTTCCATGAAACGTCTGTCCAAAGGGGTGAAAGCGACAAGAGAAGGGATGAATCATGAAGACAACGACCAAGACAAATTCCCGCCTGGCTATTGTGGTTAGCATTCTCCTGGCTGGAGCCAACGCCAGTGCCATCGGCATGGTTACAGTACTGAGCCTGAACAGTGTGAGTCAACTGCCGCTTTGATAATAGAATCAAGACCTGGACTGCAACAAAAGATGAGCCGCAGTGGTCAAACAAATATAACCGAATCGAATATAATGGAGGCACTATGCACGAAGAATGGATCCCGATCGTAATGTTCGTTGTAACGGGAGTAGTTGTCATTGGCTATTTCTATCTCACCTACCTGAAACGCCAGCTCCTGAGCAAGGAGATCCGGTCAGCAATCGAACATGGTGTGGATGTCCCCTTTCCTGATCCGCCCAAGAAGAACTATCTGTTACCGGGCATCATATGGACACTGCTGGGACTAATATCAGCAGCTGGCATAGGACTCAGCATTCCTGCCGACGCACCCCAGGGTGTGTGGGTCTGGGGCCTGATCCCCTGTGCACTTGGGGTCGGATATCTGGCTGCGTTCTATATTGATACCAAGAAAAAAGAAGAGTAGATCTCCACTATCAGATCGATCTGCCCGTGAAGGAAGGGTGGTCTCGGGAATCGAGGCTGCCCTTTTTTCCAATTCCCACCAGATATACCTGCGTGAGCACGATCATTCCGGGCATGCAATCCGGCTTCATGGGTTGAATTCCAGCGGACCATGTTTAGCTTTCCCTCTCGTGGAAAATCAATTTGATACAAGAGTGGTTCCTGCATCACAGTGGGGTGTTCTCCATCATCCAGCTCAAACCTACGGACAAAGTGTTCTGGGGCATTCCCTGGAATTCTATGGACCATCCGACGGTCCTGTTGACCTGCTGATACTTGCCGCCATGCACGGCGACGAACTGGAAGCCATGGTCCTGCTTTCGGAAGCTTTACGACAGATCCAGCCTGGTGCTGTCCGGAATCCCGTGATCCTGGCTGCAAATCCTGACGGGATCCTGCGGGGTACCCGGGGAAATGTCAATGGAGTGGATCTGAACCGGAACTGGCCTGCCGGGAACTGGTCCCCGAACACGGTTTATCATAAACCGCATGCCGGGCTGCCCGCCGATATCGAACTCAGTCCAGGAAGGGAAGCGGGGTCCGAGCCGGAGACCAAGGCATTGCTGACCTTGCTTGACAAAATGCAACCCAAGGCGATCATTTCACTGCATTCCGCCCTGGGCTGTATCGATGATCCTGACAACAGCGGACTCTCACATTGGATCGGTAAGGAGGTCGGACTGGAGGTCGTAGCTGATGTCGGGTATCCCACACCCGGTTCCTTCGGATCCTGGGCACGGGAAAGGGGACAACTCATTGTCACCTGGGAACTGCTGGCAGCCTCCCTGCCGGAGCTGCGGGGGACCTATCTGCCTACTCTGCGCAGGTTGATCTGTGGTGATCTTGAACCCGGGATCCTGTAAATGAGTATCGGGATCACCGACTCGGGTCTTGGCGGCCTGTCCATCCTGGCGGACGTAGAGGCCCATCTGCGCATGCACCCCATCCGCGAGGATGTGGAACTCTTCTATCTGAATGCCGCGCCGGAAGATGAGTACGCCTATAACTCGATGCCCACCAGGGAGGAAAAACTCAACACCTTTGATCGATTTCTCCTGTCGGCGGCAGAACGCTATGAACCGGAATTTCTCTTTATTGCATGCAATACGCTGAGCGTACTTTATAGTGAGACCAGGTTCTCCCGGCGAGGACTTTTTCCCGTCCTGGGCATCGTGGATCCAGGTGTCCAGAAAATGGTGCATGCCTATCGTAGGGATCCTGACACACGTCTGATCATTTTTGGAACCGAGACGACCATCGAAGAGGGTACCTATTTCCGCCGCCTGAGGGAATTCGATGTTCCCGGGGAAAAGATCGCTCAACAGATCTGCCCGGGCCTGGCCGATGCAATATCCAACGACTCCTCCGGATTGCTGGCCATGCAGCGTCTGGGTGAATACATATCCACAGCACTTGAACAGTTCCCCAAGAAGCCATCAAAGGTTTCGGCATTCCTGGGCTGCACCCATTACGCCTATCAGTCCGATCTCTTCCGGAAAGGACTTCTGGCTCACGTGGACGAGGTACGGATCCTGAATCCGAATCCCAGCGCCAGAGACATTATCCTGGCCAGCCTGGATCACACACCAGGGAATGGTAGTCTGTCCGTGGAATTCGTAACCCGTTATCCCATCCCTGAAATTGAGATGGAATCGCTTCAACAATACCTCGGTGTGTTGGCTCCCACCACGCTGGCAGCCTTTCAATCTTACACCCATATTCCTGACCTTTTCTAAGCCCAGTAAGGGTTTCCCGATGTATGAGTGCGCTATATCACGCTGATATGGCACTATATCAAATTGATCGGGTTTGCCCTGGCTGACCCCACGCCCATGCGGCGGGGGAATAACCATATAATCAATATTTATAAACAGTTAACTCATACCAGTATATTTTTGGCACAAGCATTGTGTCTATTGGGGACGTGAAAGGACTCAGTATGTTAGACAGGTCGCAACAATTGGAAGGATACAGGAAGATCTCGGTTCACTACGAACCTGCCTGGTCCACCATCGTCAGCGTTCTGTTGGCAAGTGCCAATGCCACGGCAATCGGTGTTGCTGCATTGCTGATATATCGAAGTCTGCTCGACCTGCCAACTCTACTATAAGCGAGGTCGAGTATTTTGAACAGAATTGGAGGGCAGATCATGAAACACTTATCGCTGATCGCATTGGGGATCCTGGTGATGGCCTGTATGGCGACGCCGGATTCCAAAGTCAACAAAAGCATCCACGTTCCCAACGGCGAAACACGAAACAGCAATCTGAGTACGGTAAACGGCAGCATCTCGGTTGGTGC
Organism: uncultured Lentisphaeria bacterium; assembly: GCA_964454335.1. Lineage (GTDB taxonomy): Bacteria > Fidelibacterota > UBA8477 > UBA8477 > JABMPR01 > CAYVVT01. The sequence continues at coordinate 598,245 of CAYVVT010000001.1, forward strand.
TAAAGCCACCGTCAAGGGTGACTGTTCAACGGTGAACGGCCGGATCGAGATCGGCAAAGGCGCAAATGTTGGGGAAGTATCAAGCGTTAACGGCAGTATTGCCATCGGCAAGGATGCCAGGACTGGTGAGGTATCCGTTGTGAACGGTAGTATCACCATCGAATCAGAGTCAAAGGTCGAAGGAGATGTGGGTACGGTGAACGGCTCCATTACCTGCAGCGCGGGTGTACAGATCTCAAGGGACTGTGGGACCGTGAATGGTGGGATCGAACTCGATAACGCCCGGGTACGCGAGGACGTGAGCACCGTCAACGGCGATATCAATCTTTACAATGCAGCAAAAATTGATGGCGATATCGTCATTAATCGCGAACGGAAAGGTATGAGCAATAAGAACATGAAAGATCTTACGGTTCGCATCGATTCCGATTCAATCGTAAAAGGCAACATCGAAGTGAAGGGCAAGGATCCGATGGTAACTGTGATCCTCTCAAACGGCGGCAAGGTTGAGGGTGAGGTTATCAACGCAAAACTCGTCCGTAAATGATCCGACCTTCACGGTGGGTGTCATACAGAAAGGGGCCTTCGGGCCCCTTTCTGCTCTATCATGGATCTCATCGCACGGAGTGAGCATGGTTGCTCGCCTTAGCACAGACGCGGTGCGTCTTCCGTTTCGTAATTCGTAATTTGTAGTTAATATCTCCCCATGCTGATCTACCTGAATGGCAGCTGGATCGAGGAGTCAGCCGCCGTAATACCATTTAACGAGATGGGCTTCCTGTACGGGGACAGCCTCTTCGAAACCATTCGCATTGCCAGGGGGCTTCCATTCCGTGTGGACAAGCACCTTGAACGATTAAGCGACGGTATGACCACCATTCGTCTGGAAGGTCAGCAGGCCCTGGAAAAGGCAGCCGCACTGCTGGAGGAGTTCATCCACAGGAACAAACTTGAGCAGGGCCTGATCCGTTTCATCGTTACCCGGGGAACCCTGCATGGGATCCCCTGGTCTTCACGTCTGGAACCCAACATCTACATCACCGGCAGACCCCTTTCCGGGCTGCCCGATATTCCAGCCAGGGTGGTCTACTACCACGAAGCCGACTATCCCATCATGCGCTTCAAGCCGGCCATCAAATCCGGGAATTATCTGGGCAATCTGCTGGCCAAAAAGGATGCAGAAGCAGAGGATGCCTTTGAACCGGTATTCATCAACCGTGACGGCTATATCACCGAATGTGCCATCCGCAATATCTTCTACATCAGGGACAACGCAGTGCTCACGCCCTCAACCGATCTGGGGATCCTGCCCGGCGTTATCCGCGATACGGCCATGGAACTGGCCGCGGACGCAGGTTTGGCCATTAACGAGACGCATATTCCATTCTCAGAGATCAATACCATGGACGAAGCCTTTATCACCAGCACCGGTGTGGGTATTCTTCCGGTGACCTGGGATGGATTTCACTCCGATTACGAGCTCGCTCGACAACTACACAAAGCCCTGAGATCATTCTGGGACTGAGGATATTTCATATGCATGACCAGAAATTCAATCCGGAAAAAGCAGCCGAGCTCATCGCACCAGAGCGCTACCACGAGCTGAAACCGGACGTTCTGCTGCAGAAACTGGCCGTTGCACCCGGTTCCACCATCCTGGATCTGGGCTGTGGGAACGGGTTCTTCACATTCCCTGCCGCGGCGGCCATGGGAGATCAGGGAATGGTCATTGCCGCCGACATGTCAGCCAAAATGCTGGTGGCCCTCAGTGATCGCAACCCACCCGACACCGTTCAGATCCTGCTTACAGAGGAAGTGGAAATGGATGTCGAGGACGAAAGCGTGGATGCAGTCGTTGCAATCACGCTTTATCATGAACTCCGGGATGTGGCTGCGAATCTGGACGAATTGAAACGCGTTCTGAAGCCCGTTGGTAAGCTCATGATCCTGGACTGGATCCCGGATGAGGATGCCAAACGCGGTTCAAAACACAGGGTTCCGCGCGATCAGGCCGAAAGGGAGCTGAGTGACAACGGCTTCGTCATCGATCTAGCTGAGGATTATACCAGTGAGCACTGGCTGATCCTCTGTCACGCTGGCTGAGCATGCCCCGCAAATACAACATTTACTATGTGGTCAGTGTTGCCATCCTCATTATCATGGGTCTCATCTTTTATCGGAGCATGCGCCAGATGGGGATCTCATTGTGGAAGACGGAGCACCGACCGGCTGCGATCTGGGCCACAGGGCTGACAGGTGAATACAGAATGGTGACAGGCACCAGATCCTCACCTTCGAAGGCAAGCCTGGCGACTGTCACTCTCCAACGGATCGACAGCCTGGAGCAGCCATTGAATGCCGTGCGGGTGCTGGAATTCGCTATCCAGCCTGAAGACCTCACCGATATCCCCGCACTGAAGGGTTATCTGGCTGTGAATGATTTTGAAGACCGGCAGATCCTGGTAGAATGGTATGACGGCCGATCGGGCATCAGCCGCATGGATGGCTGCGAATTGCTGTTCACCGGCGATACGGCAGTTTTTATGGGGTCCACATCCGGATACCTTTGCCAGATTGCAGCTGGGCAATCAAGCTACACCATGCTGGAATTTGTGGGTTCTCGAAATGAGATAGAACTGGAGATTGGCCTGTACGATCCAGAGACGGAGTACCTTGTGGATGAATGGCAGTATCGCCTGGTCAGAGGAGAAGAGCAATGAGCCGCAAAGATATTCAATTCAAAACGACCAGGGTCGATCCCAGCGGCGCACGCCGGGGAAGTTTTCGCACAACCCACGGGAAGGTGGAGACCCCTGCTTTCATGCCGGTGGGTACTTCTGGATTCGTCCGGGCCACACCCATGCGGGATGTAGCAGAGACAGGGGCTCAAGTCGTGCTGGCCAACACCTATCACCTTTCGCTGGGAGACCGCTTGCAGACCGTAAAACGTGCCGGAGGGCTGCATAATTTCATGGGCTGGAGCAGCACGATCCTGACGGATTCCGGAGGTTTTCAGGTTTTCTCGCTGCCTGGCCGGGAGATCAGTGAAGATGGCGTACATTTCAAGTTCGAAGAGAGTGGCGAGCGTCTGTTCCTGGGCCCGGAACGCAGCATGCAGATCCAGCGGGACCTTGGTTCTGACATCGTCATGGCTTTTGATGAATGTGTGGAATATCCATCCCCGGCGGATTATGTGCAGCAGTCCGTTAAGCGCACCACACGTTGGGCGGAGCGCTGTTTCGACGTTGAACTCCAGGACCACCAGTTCCTGTTTGGCATCGTTCAGGGTGAGACACATGCAGCTCTGCGGCGCCAGAGTGCCAGCGAGATAACCTCGCAGCCCTTCGATGGATTTGCAGTCGGCGGTGTGAGTGTCGGCGAGGGACTCAACCTGCTGAAGGAAGTGGTGGGTATAACATCACCTATGCTGCCCCCGGATAAGCCGCGCTACCTCATGGGTGTTGGCTTGCCTGAAGACATTCTGGCCTCAGTCGAACGCGGCATGGACATGTTTGACTGTGTGATCCCCACCCGCTATGCACGCAATGGCACCCTGTTCTCCCGCACTGGAAAACTGCGTATCATGGACAAGACCTTCCGCAAGGACAAGTATCCCATCGATACCCATTGTGGCTGCTATACCTGCCAGACCTATTCGAGAATGATCCTGCGCTATCTGTTTTTCACCAAGGATCCCATTGCCGAGGTCCTTGCCACGATCCATAATCTCACCTTTTACCAGGACCTCATGGCGGACATCCGCAGGGCCATAGAGCGGGGGAACTATGATAACTTCCAGCGGGATTGGCTGAACCGTTACTTCAAGCGGTCGAAAAAAACATAGATTACCGAATTGGCGGATTGGCGGATTAACGGATTGAATCCCGCCAATGACGTGGAAGGTGGGGGAGAATTGAAGATTCTTTCACCTGACTCTTATCTCCCTGCTCCTGAGTTTTGTCCCCAATCTCCCTTCTCCTGGCTTCGTCTCCTACTTCCCCTGCCCATCGTAGCACGAAGTGCGTAGATGGGTGTCTCCTTTCTAGCCCTTGCATCATTGCAGACATCCAGATAAATTCGTGAGCCAGAACGAGTTAGAGCAGCGGAGGAAAAATGGCCGATCTCGATTTCACGAACCAGGATAGCCGGATGAAATTCCTGGAGGAGAACCTGGGCAAGCTCATGAAGGGCATTGACAAGAACTACAGCCAGGTGATGCAGGATGAATTGGTACGACGTCTTGAGAAGACGGTGAGTGATTTTAATGAAGAGGTCAAGGCTCTGCTGGCCCAGCTCCAGGGCGAAGAGCTCGACGCAGAGGAACCGTTAGAGGAGGCAGACTCACCCGTCGCACCAAAGCCTGCGGCCGACGCTCTGTCTGCATTCGAGAAGAAGCTCCAGAGTCTTGGCTCCTGATCACAAACATCATTGACTGCTAAAAACCCCGGTATCATCCGGGGTTTTTCATTTACCAGTTATATACCGGGTTCCGCCAGCTGGGCCGTGAAGCCCCGTTTTAATCCGAACAGCAGAAGCAGGAGTCCCAGGACCTGAACCAGGTGGAAGACGCCATTATGATCGAATTCCCACACCAGGACAAAACTCACCGCTACGGTTGCCTGGATTGCCGCTGCTATTATCGAGGTCAGGATCCCGGCGGCCATGAACAGTGCTCCGGGAAATTTCCGTTTTATGGCTAAATAGGTGTAGGCTCCCAAGGCGAAAAGCAATGCCAGTGCATCATACGCGATAAAAAGAAGGAAACTGCCTGGTACGAGAACGGTGACAAGAAAGAAGACTATTCCCAGGGCAACGAGTATCGGTAGGATCCGCCGAGCCTGAGTTGAGCCAAGAAGGTCGTGGATCACCCCAACTGCAAAAAGGGACACGGCGAGTCCCAGAGACAGGTTCAAGGGCATCCACCACAGCCGGTTCGCTGTCGCGGACATCTGAAAACCATGTGCGACACTACCCAACAGACCTGCAAGTCCCATACATGCGAAAGCGGAGATCCAGATCCAGGCCTTCAACGACTCTTTCTTTGTGAAACCCCAAAGTGCGTACATCACATACGCTGAGACGAATGCCAGGATCAGATCGGTGACGGCAGTGGTCTGCTCAGTGGGAATGTCGATGATTTCCATTCAGTAACCTCTTCTGGATCTGGTAGATGCAAAGCTAATCGAATTGCTGAGAATGTGAATATGCAAAGAGCAGAATCGGGTGAATGGGCGATTACCCCAAGCAGGGAATGCTCATCTCAACAGCAGCATTTTGATGGTTTGCTCATGTGGACCCGCTGTGAGGCGTCCCAGATAGATGCCCGTGGCCAATTGTTCACCTGCGGCATCCAGACCGTTCCAGGTCAACTGATGCCAACCGGCTCTCTGTTCGGAATAAGTCCATTTCTTAACACGTCTACCCTGTAGATCATAGATATCAAATTGCACATCCTGAAGTTCAGGCAGGGTATAGGCAATGGTGGTTACGGGATTGAATGGATTGGGGAAGGGTGTCCCCAGCACAAAATCGCAGGGTGGTGAGGATGTAGAGTGGGCAGCTACCACCGGTCCACAGCTGACATCATGCGATCCCATGTAAATCCCAGTCTCACCAGCCTCAGCGCAGGGTGAGTTCTCTGCCAACCCATAGTCGCCTGCAGGTGCATTACAGAAAAAGGGATCTTCGTCCAGATTCCCATCCAACCAGGCGATCTCGCCCATATCATTCGTTACCGCTGAATCCGGTCCGCCCTGGACATCGCTGAAGCTGATGGTCACCAGTGAGGGATCACCGGTATGCCAGAAGTAGATCTGCTCGGGAACATTATCCCAGACAATGCTATTATGCAGAATGGTATTCAGCGCTGAATAGCAGAAGATCCCTCCACCGTAATCGGCCCGGTTCCCTGAAATGGTGACATGCTCCAGATTGATGTAGGAGTACTCGTTCAAGATGGCTGCTCCGATCTCGGCCTGATTATCGGCAATGAGTACGTGATCCAGCTCCATCCAGTACTGGACCGAATGGATGGCACCGCCGTATTCCGCCTCATTCCCCAGGAACTGGATCTGGTCCAGCCGGGGTTTTGAGAAGCGGGAATCCATACCACCACCCCAGATGGCCTCGTTCGATCGGATCAGCAAACTGCTGAGGGTGGGGCCGGCATTACAGAGATAGATCCCGGCGCCATAGCTGGCATAACCATTCTGAATGGTAAAATTCTGGATGTGCGTGGTTGAGTCGATGAGCGAACCCCAGTCACAGTGGAATCGGATCACCGAACCGGAATGACTGCCATCGATAATGCAACTGTCAAGCTGAGTGCCGCTGAGGATGATCCCAGAGGTGGCCGGCCACTGGAGGTTCTCCTCGTAGGTCCCAGGTGCCACCAGGACGGTATCGCCCGATTCTGCTGCGTTGAGTGCGATCTGGATCAGGGCGTGCTCACCTGGGACATGCAGGGTTTCTGCAAGCAGATGGAAAGGGATTATCATCAACAACAGCAGGATCACAAGAACGCTGCTGGTTTTCCCAATTGAGCAGACTCGTACAGGTGGTAATCTGTCTAGGGAGTCGAACATGGAAAAATGTAGGTGACGAGGCTTAAGGAACCAGCAACCGATGCTGACCATTTAAAATCAAGTTACTCATTCCAGAATCCGAATAATGCTGAAAACACCTTTTTATCTACGAATGCTGCCAGCAAGACGCCAGTAGCATAAGCCAGGATATCAAAAGGATCGAATGTGGCACCCAGCACCTCCAAGCCAAAGAACTGGAGGATCTCGGCTAGAACAGTGATGGCCAGGATAATTCCCACCTTCACATACCAGGGACGTAGAAAGTACATGCTGGCAACGTTGATGCTCAGCAGGAAGTAGGCGGCAAATGGCAGGATAAAATCAGAGAAGTAACTGTAGTACCAGAGATACAGCTCGCCGGAGAACGCCTGGCCCAACCTGAAAGCATGGATCGACGCGATGAGCAGTTGGATCAGGATGATGATCCCAACCCGGGGGATGGAAACGGTCCTATTCAAGCAGGACCATCTTGCGAGTCTCAGCAAAATCCCCCGCCTGCAGATGATAGAGATATACTCCTGCGGCTGCTGGCGTGCCCTTCTTATTGTCACCAGCCCACTGTGCCGAGTGAAGTCCAGCGCCCTGGTATTCTGAAATGAGATTCCGGACAAGTCTACCACGGAGGTCGAATATTTGCAGGCTGATGAAGGTACCGTTCTGTAACTCGTACTGTATCATGGTGGTAGGATTGAAGGGATTCGGGTAGTTCTGCATCAGCCTGAAGCTCAACTCTCCGGGATCGTCAGCAATCCCAACTGCACATCCTGCGCCCCAGGCACCCATATTCTCACCTGATAGACCGCTGCCCAGGCAGGGAGAATTCTCTGCCAGGTGAAAGTCAGATCCTGGCGGATGACAAAAGATGGGATCGACATCGATGTTGCCTTCGAGCCAGCCGATCACATTCTCGAATTGCTCAATACCATCCATACCCCCCATGACGTCTGAATAGGAGATATTGATGCTATTGGTCATGTTGTAGACATGAGGGAAAGCGATCTGTTCGGGTGTATTGGCCCACAAGATCGTGTTGATGAGTTCAGCCTCCACATTACGTCCCCAGAAACCACCACCATGAAGGGCAGTATTTCCATAAAAGGTCAGATTATTAATGATTGTAGAGCATGAGTTCAGATAGATTCCACCACCTAGATTTTCGCATATATTTTGCGCGATGGTCAACTCACGTATTGCTATCGCACCCTGGTTTGCATAGATCCCGCCACCGCGAGTTACAGCGCTATTGCCAATAATTGACATACGCTCCAGAACCAAATCGGAATGATTGCTATAGATACCGCCGCCATTGGCTGAATTGCCACCCATGAGCGTCATCAGGGAGGCAGTAGTGTTGGAATTATAGATAAAACTGAGAACACCTGCACTGCTGTCTGCATCCAGGATCACTCCCAGCTCGGATTCTCCCAGTAGAGATATATTGTCTACCATGTACACCGGAAACGATTCACCATTTGTCTCGGGACTATAAACACCATGTGCAAGATGAAGTATCCGGGGAGCCAGAGGATTCACCCGGGATTGTGCATAGCGAATCGTCCGCAATGGGGATTCCAGGCTTAGTCCATCGTTATCATTACTTCCTTCAGGAGATATGTACACGTCAGATGCATATTGCTGTTCCACTGCTTCATCGATATCAAATTCAAAAAGATGGACGGGATGAACGTAATAGGTGGTTGGATACAGAACCGTGAAGAGGTCGGCATTGCACTCTATGGGACTCTCAAGGGATTGGATCGACTCGACGTAGATATCTATTCCAGTTTCGCTCTGGAGACCATGATTTGAGTAGATTCGGGCACTTCTGTGAATCCCGGAATTGAGGTGGGACCTTTCTATATAGATCCCGCCACCAAGGACAGCGCTGTTATCCGAAATCTCCTGGTCGGCAAAATCAGAATTGAAGCTGGATCTTGCATAGATTCCGCCACCTCGAATGGCAGTATTACTGACTATAATTGCACCATCAGCAGAACCGGGACCGTCGCTCCAGATCCCACCGCCTTCGTCTGCTGTATTGTTGCTGACGGTCAACCCGTGGCTGTTTACCCATGTATTATAATCGAAATATACCCCTCCTCCATGCGAAGTAGCGTAATTACCGGATACCTCTACTTCATCAAATTCTATACGATCATCCCCATGGAATCGAAAACACATCCCACCCCCATCCCCGGCAGTATTTTCGAGAAAACTACAGTTCAGAATCTCTGGTGAGCATTCCACCGAGTAAAGCCCACCTCCCCGAGTACCCGCGGAGTTGTTGGAGACGATAATATCTACCAGCCGGGCGGTGGTGCTCGTCAGTAACATCCCGCCACCGTTAAGCTCAGCGATATTATCCCGGATTATCAGGTTTGTCAGAATGTTATCCGAATCAGTCAGATAGATCGCTCCGCCATTCTGGGACTGCCCACCCTGGAGAGTCATATTCGCCAGGGACACTTCCTCGTTTCTCTGGCCCCAGAAAAGGTTGGCCGTACGTTCAGCGTCAAGAATGGTGGCAGAATCTGAAGCGCCAATAACACTAACAAAATCGATGAGATACAGTGGAAAGGTCTCACCCGTAGCGGATGGACTGTAATAGCCTGCATCCAGGTAGATGCGATGAGGATCGATTTCGGTGGCGCCGATAATGCTCAGGGCATAGCTGATGGTTTTGAGGGGATCGTTTTCGTTCAGACCTCCATTCTCATCAGAACCGAAGGGGGATACATAAAGGTTAGCCTGTGTCTGTGGTAGGGCGAAATTGCGAATGTCAAACTCCAATGCGTCCTCTGGATAGGCATAGAGGTCAGTGGGGATCATCACCGAAAAAGTGTCCAAAGGCAAGGGAATAGGTTCGTTGGGACCAATGAGATAGATATCGTGACCCCGGGGAAAATCAGATGAATTCAGGTAGATGCTGCTGCGTAGGCCGATTGAAGGACTGATCCCGCCAAAGTAACCTGAGACGCCACCACCATATTGTCCAGCATGATTATGGTGTATGCTGACACCGGCAAGTGTGACGTTGGCCATATTGCAGTAGATAGCGCCCCCATCCAGACCTGCCAGGTTATACACAAAGGTCGCATCTATCATCTCAACATTTGACCAGCCGGTTGCTGCCAATCCGCCACCGTGTAAGGATGTGTTGTTAAGGAACTGGACACCGAGAAAGACAGGGTTCGAGGTATAGAAAAAGCAGCCACCCCCCTCGGATACTGCTGAATTTGACTCTATGATTGAACCTGTAACTAAAATATTTGAGAACGAGGCCGCCATGCCACCACCAAAATCTGCAGCAACATTGTCACGGATGATGAGGTGATGCAGTATGGGTTCAGCCCCCAGACAGAATATCCCTCCGCCGTTCTCGGCATGGTTATCCCTGATCTCGAGCTGTTCCAGCCTGGGGCTGGCATCGCTGAGGAAGATCCCGCCTCCATAGCCCGGTTCGGATGGTCCAGTTACAAAACCATTCCTTACAGTGAAATCACGCAGAACTGTGGTCGAATCGATGGGGTAGTTGTCGAAGCCCTGGATCCGGATGACCGATCCCAGAGAATCACCGTCAATGACACAACTGTCGATCCCACTGCCGAACACTTTCAAACCGATGGTCTGAGGCCAGATGAGATTCTCATGATAAGTGCCGGACGCAACCTCGATGGTGTCACCCGCACCGGCAGCATCAAGACCTGCCTGGATGCTGGGATAATCCGAGGGTATGTAAATAGTCTCTGCCGGTAGGGAGGCGCAGCAGAACAGGAATGCAGCCGTCAGGACCGTGGTTCTCATGAGCGGTCACTCCAGAAGTAGCAGCTTGACGGACTCCCTCCCGTCAGAGGAGGATATCTGCAGGACATATATACCTGAGCTTAGCTTGTTCCCATCAAGATCAACACCCCGCCATGTGAGGGTATGCTGCCCGATTACTTTTACCACTTCGTTGTGCTCGAAGACCCGGCGACCGATAAGATCATAAATAGTGATGGTCAGATCGGTGGGGCTGGAAAGTTCGCAACTGATAGTGGTCCGGGGATTGAAGGGATTGGGATACACACCCTTCAATCTGAATGAGGTCAGAACCGGCCAATCCTGAAGATGCAAAAGATCTGCACCGGGGAACACTGCCAATAGAACACCATGTTCAAAGGGCTCGATCTCTGGCCCCTCGACCTGCCACTGGTAGATCCCGGGAGGGACATAATCACCGGCATCGTCCCTGAGATCCCACACCTCGACGCCATCATTGATATCGGCATCGTGCTCCAGCACACGGACGGGATCACCGCTATGATCGAAGATACTGATGGTAGCGACCTGAGGTAAATGAATGAAATGGATACGCGGATTGAAGTGAGCCGGATCCCAGGCTGCCGCTGAGATGTAGGGATTGGGCACCGACTTGAAGTTCTGATCATCGTTGCCGTAAAAGGTAAGAACGAAATCGGTGGCCAGTGGTTCCCCTTCGAGATTGAGAATATCCTGTATGATGAAGGTATTGCTGTCGGCGACCACCATACCAGTTCCGGTACCCTCGGGCATCATAACCGTTGTTTCATGGAAGAAGGCAAACGAGCTGGCCTGTGAATCATACCAGCAGGAAAGAGGTGATCCATTCAAGGTGACATTCTCACAATTCCCGATGAACCATTTGCTGGAATCCGTATACATCTCCTCCAGGTAGTAATAACTCATGGGGATCAGATCTTCGGCACCCAGAGATCCCAGATCCACCGGGTGGGAGAATGTAATCACCAGGCCTGAACTGGAGAAAACCGTATCTCCCTCCTGGATCGTTTGGGCCACCACCTCCAGGATCTCGCGGTCATTCACATGGGATGTTTTTGGTTTCATACCTTTCGTATGAAATAGTGAATTAGCGCTGGATGCTACCACCCGATCCGGAGCTTGAGACCACCCTGTCGACAGGAAATAGAATATGCTGCAGACCAGGACCAGGAGTCGAGCACCTGAGTTCATTCTGCAAATACAGGACGGACCAGTCGCTCGGGCAAATGCTCGTTCTAGCATACCTGAGAGATCCAGGTTCGGATTGCTGGATTCAAGGGTGGTTCTTCTCACTGTCCCCCCTTCAGATTGTTTCTGCCAGGCGTAATTTAGCCGCTACGGCAGGTTGATGAAGCCGAATTTTGGTGCCTGACTGAGTAACGCCTTTAAAAAAGCCCGGTGGAACCCGGGCTCTGGTAGATCTGCGTTGTGGACAGCCAGGTTCTATTCTTTCTTCTCCATCGTTCCCTGCATGTCCTTTTCCTGGAGATGGAATTTGACTGGAATTGTGATCCACACTTCGACTGGTTCTCCATCGCGCATGGCGGGATTCCAGGGTATGCCTTCGATTGCTGTGACGGCCGCTTCATTGAGACCTCCTTCGGCAACGCCTTCCAGGATCGTGGATCCTCCGGCACGACCATCCGTTGAGATGATGGTCTGCACCATGACGGTCCCTTCGATCCCCGCCTTCCGGGCCGGCTCAGGATACTCGAGCTTCCCGTAGAGGGCGGCATAGTCGCCCACCGGGGAGGGTGCCGTGTCGTATTCCACAAATTTCGGCTGTCCGCCCTTGTCACTATGGGTGTCATCGATCCATTTACAGCCCACCATGACGATGAAGATGCTGACAATCACCAGCGCTCCCAGATAATGTTTCCTCATTTGCTCACCTCTTCCTTGAATGATCATTCACCTGTGTACGAGTTATATCTCTAGATACGCAGGAAACACTTCTCCTGTTTACATACCACGCTGATAGATCTGGCTTGGATGGATGGGCTGATCGCTTCCTCTTGAGTTGTGCGCTCCCGGGTCCTGTCTAACTTTGATGCGAACGGCTGAGGTGGTAAACCTTCGCCCCATTCCCATTCTGTCAAGAGGAGCGCAACACGCATGAGAGCAGCTGTCTATTCTGAGTTTGAGAAACCCCTGACCATCCAGAATGTCCCTGATCCGGAACCGGCTGTTACAGGCGCCGTCATCCGTGTTGAAGCTACCGGTCTGTGTCTGAGTGACTGGCATGGCTGGATGGGCAATGATCCGGATATCAGCCTGCCGCATGTGCCCGGTCACGAGTTCGCCGGCGTCATCGTTGCGCTGGGTAAAGAAGTCCGGGGCTGGAATATAGGTGACAGGGTCACGGTACCCTTTGTCTGCGGTTGCGGGACCTGTCCCCAATGTGAATCCGGGAACCATCAGGTCTGTGACCGGCAGTTCCAGCCCGGTTTCACCCATTGGGGTTCGTTTGCCGAGTACGTGGCCGTCGATCATGCCGACGTGAACCTGGTTGCCCTGCCTCCAGCAATCGATTTTGTCTCGGCAGCGAGTCTGGGCTGCCGTTTTGCCACAGCTTTCAGGGCTATGGTTTATCAGGGGCGTGTTTCAGCGGGACAAATGGTGGCTGTGCATGGCTGTGGTGGTATCGGGCTATCGGCCATCATGATCGCCAAAGCCCTGGGTGCCCGGGTGGTGGCCATCGATATCCAGGATGAGAAACTGGATTTTGCAAAAACGGTTGGTGCTGATGAAACCATCAATGCAAGTGAAGACGGTGAGGTCGTTCATCAGGTGAGGGAATTCAGTGACGGTGGTGTGCATGTTTCCATCGATGCACTGGGTGATCCGGTGACCTGTTTCAACTCGATCGCAAATCTCCGGAAGCGCGGTCGACACATCCAGGTGGGAGTGATGCCCCTCGATCATCATCACCCCATGGTACCCATGGACCGGGTGATGACGCATGAACTGGAAATTGTCGGCAGCCATGGCATGCAGGCCCATCGCTACCCGGAACTGCTGGGGATGATCGAGGAAGGGAAGCTGGAGCCGCAAAAACTGGTGAGCGAGACCATCAGCCTGGAGGACTCAATGTCAAGGCTGGTGAATATGGATAATTTCAACGGGACGGGTGTTACGGTGATCGATTCTTTCTGACGATTTGATCCGGGACTACTTCACCATCTGCGCGTTACAACAGCAGCCGAGGATGCCTGTTACTCGATCACTGCATTCCTGAGATACGCATTGATCCCCAGCTTGACCGTTTCCGGAACGCGTACTGCTTCAGTTGCAATATCGTGGTTGAGAAACCAGTTATGATGTATCTCGCACCTTTTCTCCGGAACACCTCGGATAGCTATCGGTCTTTTACGTGCTCGAAAGGTGTTATTGTAGATCTCAATGGAAGTCCCCGCAATGTCGGTACCGTCCTTCCGATCCCTGCCGCCATGCATGTCAAAGCAATGACTGAGCGATTCCCCCTGTTCGATGTTGTGACGTGCCACATAACTGCAACCAGACTTACCAGTTCCCGCGATGGAATGGCGATTCCAATTGAATGCGTTGTATTCGATCACGGACGAGGATCTGTCGTGACAGATGCCATATCCCAATCCATTGTACTGGCAGTGATGGATGAAGTTGTGATGGATCTGGTGATCAACACCGGCAAAAAGGTAGATGGCCGCATGCCCGAAAGCCGATAATTCGCAGTTGTCGACCTCAAGGCCGGAGTACAGGGTGGTTATACCCTTGGATATGGGGAACTTATAGTAGTAATCGTGACCACCACCGTTCTCGCCAAACGACAGGCGATGATGGTCGAGATAGCGCTTGGGATTCGGTCCCTGCAGGCGCAATCCGGTGACGCGGACATTTGGTCCCATAGCCCGGATCATGACGGGGGTGTCCAGAGCGTCACTGGTGAGTAAAGCACCCGGAGAACCGTATCTCCCCCGGTCACTCGCCAAGGTGACACCTGCAGGTATCTCGATAATGAGTTTCTCGATAAAGACTCGGGCCGTGAGATCGATCTCAACGTCTCCAGGAATGAAAACGACCTCACCTGCTTTGGCCATTGACAGTGCCTGAAGCAGGGAATCCAGAACCTCAACGGTGTAATCACCTGTGGTGATGATGTTCGCATAACCGCTTCCACCACCAATGGGTCCACGCTCGTCAGGTTTTGCTCCGAATATGGAATTCCCGATCTCCACCCAGGTCTGGTCCATTTCCGCAAAACAAGGAATTGGTGCACAGAGAAGGATCAGACCTGCAATGAAAGTATTCATCGGGTGCTTCAAGTGACTTTCCCCTTCTGTATCTTCAGCTCGCCTGTTTCAGGAGTGAGTTGAACGAACTTAGTGAGAGACAGTGATAAGCTGCGCTGTTCAGATTCCGACAAGCCAACCAGAGGTGGACGAATATTCAACCAGCCGTCGTCACCGGTCTGGTTCCACAGGAATCCCTTCAATGCGGCGACCAGTGGATATTGCTCGAACGCCTCGCGGATATTCAGAATGTCCCTCTGTCGTTGTTCAACGTCCTCGATCCCACGATACCAGGCATCGAATGCGTTGCGGATAGCGGCGGCATTGGCGTTTGCAGTTGCACTGATACAACCTGCACCACCTGATCGCAGGGCCGACAGCAGGTATCTCTCTGAGCCGGGGAAAATGGCCATTCCCGGGAAATGTTGAAGCAGAGCCTCAGTAGGTGCCCAATCACCGGAACTGTCCTTGACTCCTGCGATGATCTCACCAAAGGACTGACGCAGGCCTTGTATCAACTTCACAGGTATGGGGACGCCAGAGAGAAAAGGGAAGTGGTACAGGAACAATCTGAGCCGGGATTCACCCGACCTCTCGATGATCTGCGCGTAGTATTGGTAAACGCCTTCCTCACGGACATTCTTATAAAAGAAAGGGGGCATCAGTAAAATATTGAAGCAATGCATATCCACGGCGTGTTCAATGAGCTGCAGGGTGTCGGACAGAGAACTGCAGCTGGCGCCTACCATGATCCGTTCTCCAGGCACCTCCCGTTCAAGGACGCCCTGCAAGCCCCTGCAGCGTTCTTTGACAGAAAACGAAACAGCCTCACCGGTGGTGCCGAATAACACCACACCATGGCATCCAGAATTCAATAATGTGTGAACATGTTGACCCAAAACAGAGTGGTTGATGGACAGATCAGGAAAAAGGGGTGTTACTGTAGGACACCAGATTCCCCATGCAGGTAGTTGTTTGATCAACTGATCCATGTATAGCAATACACCTTATCTGTTGGAGGGCACGCTGCCGAAATTTAGAGCACAGCTTCGTATTTGTGATCCAAATATTCCATAAAATGGTGCTTGTTAAGGATATTCCACAATTCTGCTGTTTCCCCGAGAATTATCAGAATGTGGATGTTCTCCGAACAGATGAACATTTCTGCAATCCGGTGAAACCCAGTCTCTTAAAGGATTCCCATTGTAAAACGAAACCGGCGATGATATTATCAGCGGCTTTTAGGCTATGCAGTTACTCTGGCCAGTCTACGCCCTACCAGGTCGTGATATGTCGGGCAGGCAGCTGGTTAGAGGTTTGGAATAGCTTCGGCCCGTCTTCGCCCTTTGGGCTTCGCCGTGGCCTGTCGCAAAGCAAGCTTTGCTCCGGTAGCTCAGCTGGATAGAGCAACAGATTTCTAATCTGTAGGTCACAGGTTCGAGTCCTGTCCGGAGTGCGACGCAAAGGTTCGCTGGACCTTTGCGTTAAGCAGAAGCACCTCTGAGGAGGTGCTTCTGCCATTACTGAATGCTTAGTTGTGAGATCAGAGGGGTTTCTTCACAGGTTCGGAACGGAGTTCCGCTAGTGGCGGGACGAAGTAAGGAGAGAGCGAAGCCAGACCCAATCCTGCTTGCCAGACCGTAGCTCTATCAGAGCGAAGGCTGATCAGGAGTGCTATTGAGAATGCCCTCACACGAGGGCATTCTCTCCTGCTTTGATCTCAGGGACAAATCTTCTGAGATTCACTTTCTCCTGACCAAGGCATAAACATCATTCATAAGAATATTACTGATGACGGGGAGTTTGCTTACTGGATCAATGAGCTTTGACAGTTGCTTCGTTATGGAATGGGAAAACAGATAATAATTCCCACCCCTTAGTAATCCCACCGGGTATAACATCTCACAGCTCATTCCGCATGCTTGATATAGCTTAGTCTGCCCTGAAGATATTCTGCGTATCCTCCAATTGCCTCAAGCACGATCGTCAGCTTCCCTTAATGAAGTTGAACCGGTATTTATCATGCGGTAACCTTTCCGGACGATGGGAGTTCTTCTCTCGAAAGGTCTTAATCTCTACCATTTTCCAATTCCATCATCAGATCCCCGGCTTTCTGGATTTCACCCATATCCCTGTACACTTGAATAAGTACCCGATAAGTATCCTCCTGTTCAGGGTCCAGATCGATGGACCTATGCAGAAAGTGAATGGCGTCCTCAATCAAGCCGGCCCGTGAATAACAATAACCGAGGGCGTAATTGAATCTTGCTGAATTCGGTCTATATCCCACAAGCGTGTGGTATCTCTTTATGGCCTCCTCGAAGTTGTCGAGATATATAAAGCAATCACCGAGCAATTGTTTGGTAGCCACATCGTTGGGATACATCAATTCATATGGTCCCAGGAATTCAATGGCCCGGGAAAATTCTCCTCTTTGATAATGCGCCAGACCAAGGTGGAACCAGAGTCCGACATTATTCGGATCATAGGTGTAAGCAGCCGCCAGGGAGGTCATGGCAGAATCAGGCCCCAGGCGTGTCAACTGCTGTATGGCTTCGTAATCCAGTTTATTCTCTCTTTTGATGACACATGAAATGGGGACGCCATCCACCTCGATCACTTTTATGGTTCCTGTGGGAGGATAATGGTTCTGCAGAAAGAGCGGTGGAACCATCACCGTAGACATGATGGCGTAATCCCAATCGGTGGCAGCCATTCCTTTGAAGCCACCTCCAATAACAGTGATGTCCGTCCTGTGGCGCGCCAATTCCTTCACCGGCTTGAGATTGTTCGTGTACACCACCTGCTTGTCCTGGATCTCAACATTTTGTTCGAGCCATTCCCAGGCCTGACGACTCGCCAGTTGATAATAGTCATCTTCATACCTGAGATAGGCGCCCTTCAAGCCACCGACAACCTCATTGTAATAAGTGACCTGGTAAGGATTGTTCTTCATGATCCAGTAAGCCGGGTGCAGCAGCAGGCCAACGATCACGATCGTTGCGATGGTCTTTCTGTAATGAATGATCTCGTTCAGGGTCATGGCGGCGAGTGATATCATTGCAGGATATATGAACAGATGATGACGCCAGCCGTTATACAGAGTTACGTCATTCGACATGGTGTACAGTAATGGAAATGCAATTGTGAACGCGATGATCAGCAGGTGACTTTTTCTCATCGTGGTCCGCAAGAGCAAGGGCGAAAGAAGCAATCCGATCAGCACGATGATGGGAACAGTGATCAGGATGTATTTAATGGTATAGAACCAGGGTACGCTGTAGGAATTGATCAGCGAACCTCCGAAAATGATGGGCATCCTCAAAGGTACTTTGTTGATGAAGTCTATCGTTTCCAACAGATTGGATACGGGGCCCGATAGACCAAAGGGCCAGAAAATGATACCTGCCAGATAACCAAAGATCGATATCAGGGCCACATGGTAGAAGGGTTTCAGTCTGTGGAGATCTATCTGCCAGACCGGGCGTTGGTTCATCCAGTTGTCAGCTGCAGTTTTAGCGGAGAGGAATAACACCATATAGGGGATGAACAGTAATCCCCCGATCCTGCTATTGATCGCCAGCCCCATTGACAGGATCAGTCCAATACTTGATCTCAATCTGAAATGTGGGTATTCATCAAACAGCCGGATCATGTAATAGGTGGCAATGACGCTGGCGGCTGCAAAAGGGACGTCCTTGGTGTTGAATATCGCGTGGCCAAAAAATCGAGGGGACAGGAACATCAGCCACATGGCCAGAAGCGCTGCACGTTCGCTCCCGCTTACACGTCTGGTGAGGAGTCCGGTGAAGAATATGGCCAGGATTGCCAGGCAGGCATTCAGGATGTGCCTGACCATGAATTCATCCTGAGGTTTGATGATCTTATTGATCCAGGCTGCAGACAGGTCAAAGGCTGCGCCGTAGAATTTCACTAAGGAGATGAGTTCACCCTGAACATTCACATTCAGATAGCTTGTGTCCTTTCCCAGGGTTGAATAGAACTTCAGGACCGCCTCGCCAGATTCACTCACATCGATCTCATCCCCGGTAAAACCAGCATCAAGACTTGATATGATAAGAATGACCAGCATGATCAGGAGACTGGCAATATTCAGTGTCCTGTACTGTGTGGGACGCCACATGAGTATGCGCTCACGAAGATGCAAAGTACTGTTTCGCAGGAATAAGGTCACGTAGCCCCTGAGTGAGTTCTTTAACTAAAGATCAGGATCAATGACTACATATACAATGCGCATGGTTGATCCTGTGGGAATAAAAACACCTGGAGCATGCAATCAAAATCGACTTACCACCGTCCGTTGATGGACGTGTGGTCATGGCATACTGCGACGAACTGTGCAGTCTGCAGATTGCATCACAGCTTGATACCGGGCTCACACTCATTACCTTTTCATTGAATTTCCTGAAATAGCCCGATCAAACCCGAGTAGCATTTGCTCAACAAGTCTGTAGAAGGGAACACGATGCGACCTGGAGTCAAATTCCTCAGTGACACGCTCATCGAACAGATCATCGATGAGGCTATCCAGATCCTCTGCAAGCTGGGTGTGGAGATCCACAACAAGCCGGTACTTGAAATGCTGGCTGATCACGGCGCTGTCGTGGATATGCAGAAGTGGCATGTGGTCTTCAAGCAGGAGATCATCGAAAAGGCCCTGGGGACGTCCCCGGGAGGATTCAAGCTCTATGATACGGCAGGTACTCAGACCCACGATCTATCCGGTGACAATATCCATTTCACACCGGGATCGGCAGCCATCAATGTTCTGGACTATCACACAAAGAAGATCCGTAAACCCATCACCGCTGATTACATACAGTACGCCAAGATCGTGGATCAGCTTGAGCATATCGCTTCCCAGAGTACCGCCTTCATTCCTTCCGACGTCGCTGATAACGTCTCCGACTCCTATCGATTATTCCTGAGCCTGCTCTACGGCCGGAAACCGGTGGTGACGGGTACATTCACAATTGAGTCATTCGAAGTGATGAAAGACCTGCAGCTGGCCGTTCGCGGCAGCGTGGAAGACCTGAAGGCCAAACCGCTCACCGTTTTCTCCTGCTGTCCCACCTCGCCGCTGAAGTGGAGTGACGTCACTTCTCAGAATGTGATGGACTGCGCCGCATACGGGATCCCGGTGGAATTCATTTCCATGCCGCTAGCAGGTTTCATGGCCCCGGTGACCCTCACCGGTTCATTGATCCAGCATACAGCCGAAACGCTGAGCGGCGTGGTCATCAGCCAGCTGTCCGTACCGGGCGCTCCCATGCTGTACGGGGGGTCCCCGGCAGCCTTCGATGTGCGCTATGAGACCACGCCCATGGGTGCCATCGAGACCATGATGATCGATTGTGCCTATGCCGAGATCGGCAGATCCCTGGGCTTGCCCACCCAGGCCTATATCTCTCTGAGTGATGCCAAGCTGCTGGATGCACAGGCAGGCCTCGAAGGCGGGATCGGCGCCACACTGGCGGCCCTGGCGGGGATCAACAATATCTCGGGTCCCGGAATGCTGGATTTTGAGAATTGCCAGAGCCTGGAAAAACTGATCCTGGACAACGAGATCTGCGGTATGACCCTGCGCATGGTACGTGGGATCGAACCACGGGAGGACTTCCCGGCACTTCCGCTGTTCCAGCAGCTTCTGGATGAGAAACACCTGCTCATCTCGGATCATACCCGGAAACACCTGCGAGCCGAACACTACTTCCCGGGACCGGTCATCGACCGGGCCAACAGTTCCCGCTGGGAACAGGAGGGCAGCAGGACCCTGGAGGAACGGGCCCATGATGAAGTGAATAAACTGCTGGAATCCTACGAAGCTCCTGAATTGTCCGAGGGGATCAAGTCAGAACTGGTGGATCTGATGGAAGGAGAGGCGAGACGTTACGGGCAGGATTCATTGCCGGTAAGAGACTGAACCTGGAACACAATCACGAATTGAGGATGTTGAATGGAACTCTTGAAGCAAATTTCTGAGACCCTGCAGAAGGGAGATCATGAACAGGTTGTTGAACTGACCCGCCAGGCACTTGCTGAGAATCTGAAACCCAAGGATATTCTCGACAAGGGATTCATTGCAGGCATGGACGTGGTGGGGGAACAGTTCGGCTGGCATGAGATCTTTCTGCCGGACGTGTTGATGGCCGCCAAGGCCATGCATTTTGGTATGGAGCTTTTGAAGCCGTTGCTGGAGTCGGAAGAGAGCGCAGGGCTGGGACGTGTCGTTATTGGTACGGTCCAGGGAGATCTCCATGATATCGGCAAGAACCTGGTGGGCATCATGCTGCGTGGAGCCGGATTTGAGGTCATTGACCTGGGCAACGATGTTTCACCGGAAGACTTCGTTGAAACTGCCATCACCGAGAAAGCGGATGTCATCGGGATGTCAGCCCTGCTCACCACCACCATGTCCGCGATGAAGAAAGTGACGGCATTGCTGAAAGAGAAGATGCCCGACGGCTCCATCAAGACCATTGTGGGCGGTGCGCCACTGTCTGCCCGCATCGCGGAGGAATTCGGTGCCGACGAATATGCCTACGATGCAGCCAATGCGGTAAAACGTGTAAAACAATTGGTACCCTAACCGGAACTGAGGTCATACATGCAAAGCCTGCTTGAACACATTTCCCGGGGAAAGATCGTCGTGGCCGATGGCGCCATGGGCAGCCTGCTGTTCCAACGCGGACTGAAACCGGGGGAATGTCCAGAGGAATTGAACCTTCTACACCCGGAGATCCTCGAAGAAGTGGCGCGGCTCTATCTTGAAGCCGGTGCTGAGATCATCCAGACCAATACTTTTGGCGGGTCAGCCTTGAAGCTGGCAGACTATGGCCTTGAGGCCAAAACTGAAGAGATCAATGCCCGGGCCGTGGAATGTGTACGCAGGGCAGTGGGCCAGCAGGCTTATGTGTCCGGCTCTGTGGGGCCCTGCGGCAAGATCCTGAAACCTTACGGGGATACCGAAGCGGAGGAGATGACCGCTTCATTCTCTCGGCAGGTGGGAGCCCTGTTGGAGGCCGGTGTGGACGACATCTGCGTCGAGACCATGACAGACCTCCAGGAAGCGGTGCTGGCCATTCAGGCCGTCCGTGAGCGATCAAGCGACATTCCCATCATGGCCACCATGACCTTCGATCCCACGCCCAAGGGATTCTTCACCATCATGGGAGTCAGTATCGAGGAGGCTGTTGAAGGTCTCACCGATGCCGGGGCCGATGTTATCGGGTCGAATTGCGGGAATGGCCTTGAGAACATGATCCATATTGCCCGTGAATTCAATGACCTGACCTCATTGCCCATCATCATTCAGTCGAATGCCGGGATGCCGGAGAGGATGGGTGCCGAGCTGGTCTACGGAGAGACCCCTGATTTCTTCGCCGGGAAGATGTCGGATCTAAAAGAGGTTGGTGTGGCCGTCATCGGAGGTTGCTGTGGAACCACTCCGGATCACATTGCAGCCATCAAGGCCAGTATCTGATCCTGATCCTCGCAAAACCGTAGCGGAGACCCAGGAGTAATTCGCGCTACCATATTGCCCGTTTTATTCTACTTTGCCAACCAACCGTTATTCTAAATGGTTAATTCTTTTCAGGATGCATGTGCGTCCACATGCATTTTCATCAGCGGGGACTTGGAGGATGAGGGATGTTCGACAGGGACAGTTTTATCGAGGACTGTATCAATGCCGGTGGAGCGGGACCACAGGCAGTTGGCGAAGTCGTTGCCAGGGCAGTATCTGATCCATCAGGCATTGTTGCTGAACTCGGGGAACCCGATCAGGGTGGCGTTGAACCGATCTACAGCTCAGGTCAGCTCACCATCGTCAATTATATCTGGCCGCCGAATCTGAGTCTGCTGCCCCATAATCATCAGATGTATGCAATTCTCGGGATCTACTCAGGCAGGGAAGAAAATGTGCTGTGGAAGCGCTCCAACTCGACGATCGAAGCTTCGGGATCCCTGTCGCTAGGAACTGGCGAGACGGCCAACCTGGGCCGCGATGTCATTCACTCCGTTTTCAACCCCATTGCAAAGTTGACTTGTGCCATCCATGTCTACGGCGGCGATATCTTCGCACCCGATGAGCCGCGTAGCGAATGGGATCACGAAACCCTGGAAGAAAGACCCTGGAACAAGGATCTGTTGGCAGGTCTCATGCTGGAGAAGAACACTCATTCAATGTCTGGATAATTTGACCATATCCTTCATATTTAAAAAAAAGCCCTCATCGAGGGCTTTTTTTATATGGTTCAACGATCAATGGATCATTATCGGCTATATCGCGCCTGACGTCTCGAGCGGGATCTGTTCCGAGTCCTGTTACCCGAACGACCACTGCGTTCCGAGGAACCATTGCCTCTTCTAGGCTGCCGGGCTACAGGCAGACTGTGATCCACGACCTCATCGCTGTGGAAAGCATGTCCATGTTCTGCCATCACAGGTTTTCCCAGAAGACGTTCGATCTCACGGAGGCTTGACCGATCCTCAGGTGTACAGAATGAGATGGCGTCACCATCGGCACCCGCCCGTGCTGTTCGGCCGATACGATGGACGTATGTCTCAGCCTCCACTGGCAGATCGTAGTTGATCACATGGCTGATGTCATCCACATCCAGTCCGCGGGCGGCAACGTCTGTTGCCACCAGGACACGGAACTGTCCGCTTTTGAATCCGTCAAGTGCCTGTGTTCGTGCATTCTGGCTCTTGTTCCCATGAATGGCGGTGCCGTGGATACCGGCAGCATTCAACTTCTTAGCCACACGGTTGGCGGCATATTTCATCTGGGTGAATACGATAGCTTTATTGATGCCGGGCTCTTTCAACAGGGACAGAAGCAAGGCGTCCTTGTTCCTGCGGCCGACGAACATGACCTTCTGAGAAATGCGTTCAACCGCTGGCTGGTCCGGCTCGATGCTTACCGAAACCGGATCATGGACCATGCTGTAGGCCAGTTCTTCGATCTTCCGGGGCATGGTGGCAGAGAAGAAGAGGGTTTGACGTCTATCCGGGACCTGCTTCATGATCCGTCTGATATCGGGTTGGAAACCCATATCGAGCATCCGGTCCACTTCGTCAAGAATGAAGACTTCGAGCTGACCGAGCTCTACGTGGCCCTGCTGCATGAGATCCAGCAGTCGTCCCGGGGTGGCCACCAGGATGTGTGTCCCACGGTTGAGCGCCTTGACCTGGTGGAACTGGTTTACCCCGCCAAATATGACAGTGTGCCGTAAGTGCAGGAAACGTCCGTATGTCTTGATGCTGTCACCGATCTGAGCAGCCAGTTCACGGGTGGGCGCCAGGATCAAAGCCTGGGGCGATCCGCGCCGGGCTTTCTGGGGCCGGGCGGATAATCGCTGCAATACCGGTAGAATGAAAGCTGCAGTCTTACCAGTGCCGGTCTGGGCTGTACCAATGAGGTCCCGCCCCTCCAGCAGATGGGGGATGCTTTGTGCCTGAATGGGTGTTGGCGTTTTATAACCGGAAGTCTGTACTGCGCGTTGCAGTTCGGGCTTAAGTTGCTTGAAGATCCCCTCAAGCTTCATCGGTCTTTGATTGTGTGAGTGTGTACGCGCGCTTGTGGCGTGTGTGTTTTCGTTCATCTTTTCCTGGTCCGGGTTTCTACAACTCTAAACCCGCCGGACGCATGGAAAAGAAAGGGCCGCATTCATCGCGGCGATGGGGAAGTCCCCTCTATAAAGGGAGCCGCCCGAAGTTCAGCACATGATCCATCTGGATGTGTGCATGTTAATAAGCGGCGCTATATACGCCCGCCAACCTCCACATGCAAGGCTATCCACAAAGAGTTTGAAATTAAAAAATTTATGCATTCCCTTGTGGCTAGGATCTGAAACCATTAGTTTGAGGCATCGTGATACAAAGGAGTGGTACGATCTGACATCCTTGGGATGCAGATGGCATTAACGTTCACTTCAAGGAGGTGTAAGGATGATGAGGAACGTAGCGTTGGGATTGATCATTTTGGCCGCCGTCGGCTTTCTGTCTGCGATCCTTTCCGTGTTCATGGGTGGTTCCATCATGGGGATCAGCGCTGAACAGTTTTCCCGGGTCTGTTCCAATCTGGCCCTGATTGCGATCGCTCTGGCAGTCTGGTTCAAGAACTGGAAAGTGGTTGCAGCCGACGACGATTAGTTGGCCAAGCAGGTCAGACGGGGCTCCCCTTCCATTCTGATCGTGGTTTACAGTACGGGGAAAATAGCAATGCAAGAGGTGTTCCGTGCTGGGCACCTCTTTTTTCTTTTTCACGCTACAAAGGATCGGTACCGTCCCGGTAAATGACGCCTGTGAATTATCACTGAGCGAAATCCTGATCCTATCATCGAGATACCTGCCCTCTCAGCGAATCAGCACCCAGGTCTGAAACTCAGGATCATATATTGGTTCACCTGAACCGCCGTATTACCGCCAGCGTTTTGCTTGTGGAGAAAGTTTTACCTGAACCATCAGATCAATTGGAGGGGAAATGTATCGGATTTGTGTAGTGATCGTGATAGCAGTTGTTCTTTTATGGTCCTGCGGGCAGAATAATGGTGATGTTGACACTTTGGATCAAAAAACGCTCAGATCGGGGATTGTTCAAGCAGAGTTCGGCAAGCTCTACTATGAACAGCAGGGGACAGGATCAGACATTGTCATGATCCATGGTGCCTATCTGGACAGACGCAACTGGGATCTACAGTTTAATCGATTTGCAGAGGAATACCGTGTCACGCGCTATGATGTACGCGGACATGGAAAGACGGAAAGCCTGGACACCAATTTTACCGATTACGAAGACCTGTTGACCATCTGTGATAGTCTGGACATCCAGGAAGCAATACTCATGGGCCTTTCCATGGGCGGCGGCATTGCTCTCGACTTTGCATTAACATACCCAGAGCGTGTCAAGGCCCTGGTGCTCATCGGTCCCGGTATCGGTGGTGGAGAATATGACAGCCCGGAATACCAGGTTTACGTAGAAGAACTTTTACCCGCCCTGCAGGCTGAGGATTTCAGTCAGATCGTGGCCATCATGCTGAAGTATTGGTCGGTCGGTCCCGGTCGGTCTGTGGCGGAAGTCGATTCGACCTTTCTTGATACAATGCGAACATTGATGGATGAAAATCGGAAAAGATGGTACCTAAATTCACTGGTGAAACGCCTGGATCCACCGGTTATCGACAGGGCGGAAGAACTGACCATGCCGATCCTCATTGTAAATGGATCAGAAGATGTGGTGGATATTCTTGATAACAGTGAGGAGTTTGCCGGTCTGGCGAAAAATGTGCGCATCGAATTAATCCAGGATGCTGGCCACATTGTCAATATGGAGAAACCTGAGGAATTCAATGATCTTGCCATGAAGTTCATCAAGACATTGTGAAATCTATGGTGTAATGAATCAGGGAGTATCGCGGATTACTATCACTTCAGCAGAATAACCTTCTGAACTTGAACCTGGTCACGTGCTTCCAGACGAATGAAATAGGTGCCCGCCGGGAGTATTCTCCCGCTGGCATCTCGCCCATTCCATGACACATGATGCCTGCCTGTCGGCTGCCATCCATGGACGAGTGTACATTGCTGGCGCCCCATGACGTCGAATACCCTGATGGTCAGTTTAGTGGCAGAATCCAGTGCGTAATCCAGGCGGGTCTCAGGGTTGAACGGATTCGGGTATGGTGCTGACAGATGGAAACTCAGAGGAATGTATCCTGGTTGTAAGCTTGTCATTGAATCAAGCCACTCCAGCCGACCGGTGATCCAGGATTCCAGGTAGCCCAGCTCAGCCTCCCAGGTGAAACCGATAAAGGCGTTGGGCCAGACATACTCATCAAGGATGGGCCAGCGTTCGAAGTTGCGTGCCGCGGCCGCACCGATGTCGTTCTCCAGGGAATCCATCAGGACCACAAGCTCAGTCTCACTGAGCAGGCTTTCCCGCAGAGCTTGGTAGCGCTGGTTGAAGGCAAGCTGAAAGGCAGGATCCTCCCAGATGCGCACCCACCAGAACGGAATCTGGAACCCATCGAAGGGTTGGTCGAAGATATAGCGCCAGCCGGTCATGAGACCACCGCCATAGTAATCACAGTTACCCAGAGCAATGTTGAAGTCCCACTGCGGTCCCATGGTGAGACGCGGATCTATGGAGTCCCGGTCCTTGTAGAAGAAATCACTCAACCGGTAGCCATCCACGTTGCCGGTGAACTCCTGGATCAGGGCATAATCGATGACTGATTCCATATTCATCACGGACTGGTAGCCCGTGGATGGGTCGGTATAATCATCCGCAGCCATCAAGGTTTCGAAGTCAGCAATGAAATCCTGGATGTACTGCCTTTGCTCCCAGGCGATGTTATCGGGCGCAGGATAGTGGAACTGGTACCAGACACCGCTGTAGCCCTGTAGCGGTGATTCAGAGTACCATCCATCATTGTTGTCACCATCCCATTTGTCGATCTTCAGGATATAGCCGCCGGTGAGATCGTCACCGCTGATCTCATCCGGATCCAGCCTTGAAATATCGACCCGATTATCATCACGTTTGATCTTCTCCATGAGGACATACAGACCACGGTAATCACCGTTGAGTACCAGCTCGCAATGACGGGTGCGGGTGGCATACCAGCCCATCTCCCGGGTCAGAGTGTAGGTGAGCACATTGCGGATCAATGCTTTGTCTGAATACGGGGCATACAGGATCCAGTCATTTTCCACAGGCATTCCCAGCAGGGAGACATTCAGGTTACTGCCGTCGGCCTCCCGGGTCTCGAATGCATACTGTTTCTTGGGAAACATCTGCGAGGATGATCCACGGACCTCGATACCGATATGGCCATCGTAGGCATTGAAGGGATCGTTGATGTGATTGGTGTTTCCAGGACCGTTATCGATGATGCCCAGCTGCGCCATGATCTTGGGCTCGTCGGGAATGGTCTCACCATCGGTGTCGATGACGAAAATGGGCAGATGAGAGCTGGTGAAGATCTGGGCCTGGAGTGTGATGCAGAAAAGAAAACTGCAAATGATACCTGACGTTGTTCTGGTATTTCCCCGGCTCATCATGTTTGAACTTAATCGATTCGCTGATCCAAGTGCAACTAATGTCAGAATGAAACCAGGTTCCTCCGATATCACCTGGATCCCGTGTTCTCGTCCCCAGATGAACGCAATTCAGCGAGGTCGTACCTTGAAAAAAGCGGCTTACACTCAAGATATTGTATCAGAAATAAGTGGTATATACTACATCCCTCACCAGTCTGATCCGCCGATGGCGGATTCCAAGCCCGGTGAAATTGATACAATACACCGATATAAGGCTATTCGATATCCCATATCCTCACCCTACTCGTCATGGCG
>CAYVVT010000002.1:0-314678 GCA_964454335.1 uncultured Lentisphaeria bacterium
ACACACTCAGCATACACTCACAAAACGAACCCCCTCCATTGAGGGGGTTTTTATTTGGACACTATCTTGAGTATATATGGATCCGTCATTTGTTGAGGCTGAGCTATTATGGTGCAGATTTTGCCTTTCAGGGATAATCAAAACTGTGGGGCCACCTATTTTTTACACAACAGAATATTTCATGGATCCCCGATAACCAGAGTCAGAAAGTATAATCATATGACTAGACACGTACACATGCTCGCTCTCCTGGCTCTTCTCATTTTCAGCCACCTGACTGCAGCTGATGGCATCCTCGAGCTGTTCACGGATGAATTCCATTCAACACTGTATGAGTCCCCTCAACGCTACGAGACGGTCTCGCAATACCTCAACAAGGATCTGGGTCTGACCCCCTTGTTACTGGAACCCTTCATAGCCTTCATCAATGCCACCGAGTCTGGAGCGGACTTCCTGGCGACCAAGACCCTCCAGGAGAACTTGCGAGCGGCTGAATATGCTGCGCGGATGGAAAAGAACGGATGGCTCGATTCGTTGATCCTGTCAATTGAAGGATCTGACGAACTTGATGGATCCCTGATCCGTAGAACGATCAAATCATTGAAGAAACATCATGTGCCGTTGAGAACGATGAGCACTGCTGCTCCCAATGATCTGGACAGTCTGATCACAGATAGAGCCCGGTATCTGGCAATGAAATACATCTCTGGGGATAGTCATCTGCAATACTCCACAGATCACGACTACACATCCATGCTGGCTGACGCCTACGCCATACAGCGTGAATACTTTCGGAGCCGGCTGGTGCATGCACAAACCCATACGCTTCGATCCGAAAAGGAACTCGTGGAAGAATTGCTGCATTACTGGTACGTCTTTGGTGCCGATGACATGGATCCTTCCAGAGGATTCGAAGAGGCCCGGGAGATCATTCTGGGCTATGTGAAGGCCTACCATTCCATCAGTTATGAGCGGCGTGTGACCGCCAATCTGTCCACCGTGCCCTTCAATAAAACATTCAAGATGGATAACGTTATCGAGATCCCAAATGTGAAACAGAAGATCGTTTTTGATCCGCTGCTCACGGCGAACCAGTTTTCCCTCAACATCGGCATGAAGATCCCCTTTGCCACAGAGCGATTCGGTTTTTCCTATCTGTCCCTCAGATTCATCTCCAACACCAGCCAGGGAAACATTGACATGGATATCTTCCGTGACAATCTGGACTATGAAACCGGCTTCACCCACAACTACGAGGCGGAAAACGCATTTCGCTACACCGAAAATGTGAACTTCACCCGGTACAACTTTGATATCCTCAAAATGCAGAGCAGCTATCTCATCCTGAGCACACCCGTCTATTACGCCAATTCGGTTCTCAGAATGGAAGCCGGGATCATGCTGGGACGGAACCTGATGGAATACGATTCGGAATACACGCTGCAATACTCTGTCATTGAGCACTATCCCGTCATCGGAGGTTATGCATCCAGAGGGGTGGGAAGTGGGACCGTGACTGATGATAGCAACAGGACAAGCGAACAATTCGCGTTCACTCCTTTGATCACGACGACCATTTTCCCTTTCAAAATGGTCAACCTGCAGGCCAACTGGTCCTACAATTATTTCGATCTCGGGTTGAACCTGAACCTGAGTTCTCTCTAAGCTCCCCCAAAAACAGCACTGATCTGCCTGCCCGTGGCAGGGTCGGAGATGGAGTAAGTAATTGTCCTCGAGCCAATAAATGACTATACTTGTCATGTATTTACTGAATCATTTGACCGCTCCTGTTCCAACAGTACGGAACGTTGAGGAAGATGACCAGGTAGCGAAAGGAAACATCATGGATCTACATTTTGAACGACCCAGTGAAGCCTATGCAGCAGTTGCCTGGGCCATCTGTGCTGCCGATGAAGAAGGCACTGTCGAAGAGCGTGCCCATCTGCATGATCATGTCAGCAAGATGGAGGTCTTCAAGGATCTGACCCATGCAGATTTCACCGCCCTCCTGGGTTCGACGCGTACGCGTCTGTTTGCCAACCTGCCCAACAACGGTATCTGCATCGCTCCGGCAGGGATCGACCAGATCATTAAATCCGTGAATTCCGTCCTGGACAGGGAACAGCGACTGGAAGCCTACCGCATGGCCAGAGGGATCGCTGAAGCGGACAAGCTGATGCCCATCGAGGTCACTGTTCTGGAACAGCTTGCCGATGGATTCGGGATCGCCCGCGAAGTGGAGAACATGGTCCCCAACTGAGATTCATTTCCCCACATGAATTGAAAAAGCCCCGGATCATCGGGGCTTTTTAATAAACTTCAGTCTAATGTATAACTATTCAAACAGTGCATCAGCCAGCATCTCGGTAAGTGCCTTCCGTTTTACTGCCGAACCAACCTTGTTGACAGCCTGTTCGTTGGCCTCATCCCGGTTCTTGCTGACGGTCATTTTCTTGACCTCCATGCTGCCCTTGTTCTTCCCGCTGGATGTTTCCATGACCTCGATCCGCAAGCGTGCTTCGGCCTGATAAGTGGCGCTGCCGCCAACTTCGATCTCCTTCATGGGCGCGAGAGTGACCACACCTTTCAGGACCATGGGTGCCTGGGGATCGATGCGGAATCCGGATTTGATCACGGTTTCCTCCACCGCAGATTCAACCCGCGGCAGGCGGGTGCCGTCACTGGAGATGATCTTTACCGCAAAGGCAGCAGCCTTGCCGACTATGCTGTAGTTCACCACCAGCTCAAGGTTTTTCAGCATGGGACCCATGATATCGGGCATTCTGCCCAGATTAGGAGTTATGCGTGCATAACCGGCGTCCGGTCTTTCACCAGGTACGGCACTCAGAGTGAATGTGGCCTGTCCAGAACCATCTGTTACCAGTTTGGCGGCCCGGTCACCGGAGGCATAGCTGGCACGCAACGGCATTTCCGCCACGGGCAATGCCTTTCCCTTTCTGTCGATGGTCACTCCTACCACCACCGGTTGTCCCAGACGCTGGCCTGGAGGGGAGGTCTGATCTCCGCCCTCTACAAGAGTCAACTTCAAGGTACCCAACACAGTCCTGACATGTGAGAGCAGGGCTGCTCCCTGGAGATGCTGCGGCAGGTTGAAATTGGCTTCTGACAGGGCATTGTGGTAATTCTGACGTGGGTATACCTCTGGCGCCAGGTCAATGGCTGCGGACAGGTTCTCGATGGCAGGGAAAATCTCGCCGGTATCAAGGTTCTTCTCAGCATCCCTGTAGAGTGCTGATAGCTGATCAGCATAATCCTGCAGTTCCTGTCTCAATGCACCCAGGTAGGTGGAACGATTGAGGACTGCGAAGGCATAGAAACTTCCGCCACTGCTTTTGGTCTCAACGATCTCGATACCCTGAATGGATTCATCCACCAGGGATTCCACGGTGGACGTGTAAGAGGTACTGTAATAGTTGCGATCCTCCTCGATAAGCTCCTCTTCCGTGGCGGTTACCACCGATGTGATCTGGACCCGCAGTTGTGCCGAAACCTGTGACCGGGCCTGATCGGATGCGGACACCAGGTCAGGACCATTGCCCAGGCCCACCCAGAATAGCTCGGCTGGGTACTGGCTGTGTTCACCGGTCTGTGCCCATGTGGGTAACTTGTTTTTCTTCTTCTTCTTTGGAGCAGCAACAGCAGTTGTACCGCAGACTGAAACGATCAGCATAACAGCGATCAGGACACTATAAACTTTATATGATCTCTTCATGTCACTACTCCATGTCCACGGTTAGGACCACAAGTTTGCGGTTCAGGGTGACCTTCCTGACCGAACCATCCGGCAGTGCCCTGTTGATACTCGTCTTCAGTGCACGGTAGATGTCGCTGGTCCGTTCATAATTAGTCGGGTCCACCCAGATAAGATGATCCAGGCTGTAATCCGTAAGCAGGATCTCTTTCGTCTTGTGTGACATTTTCGCCAGAAGGTCACTTACTTCGAAGAGCAGATCCTCAGCCTCATCCAGCTCGTAATCCGTGGAGACACTCAGAATGATCTTGTACTGGACACCCTGTTCCAGATCCTCCTTCCAATAGGCCGAGATCCGGCTGAGGACCTTTTCAACAGCATCGTTGATGCCTTCTTCGATGATCACGGCTTCCATGCTGGGCCGTTCACTGGAATATCCGGTTTCGGTCCCCAGCAGTCTGCCGGTGGTGGTCTCATACGCCCTCACGGCGACGGCGGCTTTTTTGACTGTGGTGCTGCCGACTTTGCGGCTTTGGGAGGTGACGTTGTAAGTCATGTAGATATCGGCACCGATACTCAAGGCCAGCAGGTAGGTGGGATCATCCTCAACATCCTGGAGGGACTGGGCCGCACTGACCATCTCGTTCAGACCACTGGATTGCTCCGGTACCACGACCTCATAGCGCCGGGAGGTGAGATAGCTCTCGATGACCTCAGCTCCCTTTTTCAGGGTGACATCATTTCTCAGCAGATCGATGGGATCTTGGCCTTTTGGTGCCTCTGGTAGGACCATGATGGTGGGTAATCCCATGGATTTGACAAGATCTGAGGTAGCCGTCATAACACCCAGGCTGACCAGGTCTTCCCTGATGAGTCGCGTGTTCAGGCGCATGGCCCGCTTGATGCGCAGCTTGTTCCCGTTATCCATCTTGATCCGTTCTTCGAATTTGTCAGATTCCCAGGCGACGTACTTCTGGACGTTACTCTTATCGAAAAATGATTCCTGAACGCCGGTAAACTTGGTCTGTTCTTCCATGGTGGTGAGCATTGGATCAGCGCCCCCCAGCAGTACGAACCACACTGCAGCCCTGCGGGCATCCAGTTTTGCACGATTTGTTAGTTCGTTCTGATCAGGTTTGTCCCAACGATTCCTTGGTTTATGGATCCCGATACCGGTGGAGATGATCACAACTTCGGCCGGACCTGAACTTTCAACGAAAATGGCCTCCCTGGAATTCGGTAGATTGCTGCTCTGGGCTGCAAGTGAGTTACTTAGCAGCAATGCCAGGATCAGGGTTGTATTGAGTGCTCTAGTCATTATTCCTCCCCAGGGATATTCATGAATGTATCTATTCGAAATCCGCCAAACTTCTGATTGTCGCAAAAGGATCGAAGCCCAATGCTTTAGGCGCGTAGATCAGTTGAAGCATGATGGCACCACCCGAGAAATCTGCGTTGAAATACTCCTCAGACTCATCATCGTCCGTATCGGTTACGGTTCTAATATCAGTAACGGCGGTGTACATACTGTAACGCAAACCGACGGTCAAATCAATGCTCATAGTCACATTGAGCCCGCCGCCCAGCAACGCTCCGACAGCTTCATGTGTGTAGGTCAACTCATCGACGGAATTTTCCAGGCTGATGCCGTGATAGGCGATACCGGCTTTGCCGAACAGGTCCAGACGTCTGAACTGATATCTTTTAAGGAAACTGACGTCCACTGCGGCCGTTCCGCCAAAATCGTTGTCACCGTCAGGATACACCAGTTCAACGGTACCCAGTGCAGCGCCGGCGCTGAGGTACCAATGGGAGCTGTTCACGAATTGGCCCAGGTTGTAGGCGATCTCAAAACCCACCGCAACTGCTGAATTGAGTTCATACCCGTATTCGCTGGTGGCCAGTGGCAAGGATCCCACCATGGCATACAGGTCGATATTCAGGGTGGGATATTCGATGACAGACATGCCGGGAGCCCATTCACCTACCAGCACGCCATAGCCATAGCTCAGCGCCGACGGATCGGCGTGATTATTGCCAATGAAGCTTACTCTGGCGAAACCGTCCTCCTTGAATTCGAGCTCTCCATAGGCATTCATGACCATCTCGCCGATGATGAAGCGATCATCGATACGCAATCCTTCCCTGTGGCCCATGTTGAATCCAATCCTGCTGCCGGTGACCTCCATGACCTGGCTTTTCAGCTTGAACTCCTCGATCTCCTTGGTGGCGTTTTCCAGATTGCGGGCATAGTTCGCCGCTGCATTCTCGAATGCGAGCCATTCCGCGTTCTTCGCATTCTTACGCTTGGCCACACCGACACTGGTGGTTTCCTTCTTCAGCAGTGGATGGACACTGGTCTGGCCATTCTGGTAATCGATCTTGAACCAGAAGATCCCGCCGGAAAGGGTTGTGGTCACCGTGTACTTCATCTCATCATCCTCTTCCTCGGCCTTTGTATCCTCGCTGAAACCGTTGATGTAGGGGAGGTAGATGTATCCCGAATTGAACACCATCTCGAGATTCTCCGCCGTGATACCCAGGTCCTTGGCCTTGGTAGTCACGAATGACATCCGTGCTGTCTCATCCACCAGATCGCTGGCCCGCTGTTCGGCATTCTCGTCGATGACTGCGATGATGTCAGCAACAAAGGTTGAGTTCAGAAGATCCGCGATCTCATTCAGATCCAGGGTACCGCTTGCATTGATCCGGGCCAGGAATCCCGACATGAGGCTGCTGCTGGAGGGGATCGGGTTGTAGTCAAAGCGGTCCAGTTGAACCATGCGTTTCACCACTTCGGCTGTTTGATCGATCTGACGAACAGTCATGTCCCTGGCCGAGGGGCTGGCCAGGATGATGGCATCGAGGAAAGTGATGCTCTTGCGTGTGTATTCGTCACTCTGGCCGCTGGCCATACCCATCGTCAGACACAGGATCAACACGGAGATGATCAGACGTTGCATTCCGGGGGTTCCTTTATTTGGCTGATAGTCTTCAAGCTGGAACGGATCTATGCGGATCCTTGTCAGGTCAGGTCCTCGAACTGGTTATCCTTCAGGTTTTGTGTCATCATTGACCATCGGTATGCGGATCCCCGGCGAGGCATCCAGGATCGTGCTGAGCCACATGGTCTCCTCAGCGCTGGAAAGGGCGATCTTCAGGGTCATGGTGAGAGGCACGGACAGGATCATCCCGACAGGACCCAGTACCCAGCCCCAGAAGAGAAGTGAGAGGAAGACCACGAGAGTGGAGAGTCCCAGACCACGTCCCATGACACGGGGTTCAATGATGCTCCCGATAAGGGTGTTGATGGCCAGATAGCCGAGACCGGTGAAGAATGCGGCCCAGGGACCGATCTGCACCAGGGCCAGCAGAATGGGTGGAATGGATGCCATAATGGAACCAATATTGGGGATGTAATTGAACAGAAAGGTGATCAGAGCCCATAGCAGGGCGTAATCCACTCCAAGGATGCTCAACCAGATGAAAGCCAGTATACCTGTGGCCAGACTGGTGAGGGTCTTGATGACGATATATCGATTTATATTGGTGAAGAAGGTGTTGAATCTGTCTACGAGGGGTTCAGATGTACCGAAGGCGATAGCCATCTTCTGACGGAAAATGGCAGTCTCAAGCAACATGAATACCACCGTGATGAGAATCAGCATGGCGTCGCTGAGGACATTGGTGAGTCCGCTGAGTAACCTTGATGTCAGGCGCATGGCGGCGGCGGGATTGATATATTCTGTAATGATGCGGTCCGAGATGTTCAATCCTCGACTGTCGAGTGACTCAAAGAATTCGGTAGTCTTGTACTGCAAGCGATCCTGATAATAGGGCAGAGACTCTGAGAACTCATTCAGGGATGTGCCTACCAGGGCACCGATACCGAATCCGACGCCGAAGAACAGGAGCACCACCATCAGGATGGCCAGGGAAGTTGGCACCCGGTGCCGGCGCAGCCAGTTCATGAGTGGATTTGCCACCACGGCCAGGAATACTGACAGCAGGAAGGGGACCAGGATGGTCTGAGCAGCCCGCATACCGGCGATGAGGATGATGAAGGCCGCCGCAGTAATTAGACCACGTTGTGCTCTATTAAATCCCCAGGTGCCTGTTTCTGAGCTCAGAAAGTGTCTCCTTTCTGCATCATCCAGAAGGTGCAGGGAATTAATTTAGGATGAATTTGCTAGGCTGATAGTGCCTTTTCGAAGACGATCACAATTGTCACTTCAGACCAGATCGATTCTAGACTAGAAGTATTATATCATATACATTTCAGGATGTCTGGAAGAAAGAACGACTGAATGCGACACGGGATCCAAATTCTACTCCTGCTATCCGTAAGTCTGACACTGATGTTCTGTGAGATACCGGATACGGAACCACCCACCGTTGAGATCACCTCCCCTGAAACAGGTACCACCGTCAACAAGATCACCTTCATCGAGGCCGAGGCCAGCGACAATATTGGTATTCAGAAATTGAAGCTCATCGTTGATGGCAACGACATCAACGTCGTGGATATTGATTCACCCTACCGCCTGGCCTGGAATACCACAACCTATAATGACGGTTTCAGCTATACGATCGAAGTGACAGCATACGACAAATCTGACAATACCACCACCAGTGCTTCCATCGGTCTCATCGTGAATAATGAGTCAGCCCGACCAGACAGTGTCCTCATAGATACCATCCAGTTCGGTGACGGTCGCTTCTTTATCCGCTGGTTCCAGTCTCAGGCTGTGGACTTTGAGGAATATGTACTCTACAAGAACACTGAGCCCGTTTTCAGTACGGCTGCGGTGCTCCACCACACGGAAGATATCACAGAGGTGACCTTTTACGATACCAGCATCGTCCCAACTTTGACCTACTATTACTGGGTGCAGGTGGTGGACGTGTACGGTCTGACAAACATCAGTCCCATGAAGGCATCGATCCCGGATCCGCGCCCCAATCCTGTCGACATCATTTCCGTTACCTATGATCGTGAATCCATGCTGGTGGTGTGGGCCACATCCCAGGACGGGGATTTTGAATCGTATACTCTGCTGCATGCGATTGGAGAAGAGGGGGAACGAGACACTGTCTTCACCCAGACAGCCATTTTCCCAACCTTCAGGGTGCTCACCGGATTTGAACCCTTTGCTGAGAACTGGTTCTGGATGTCAGTAAGGGATACGCTGGGACAGGATTCAGTTGGGGCAGGTCTGACCCACGCTTCTGAACTGCCACCCCCTCAACCGGTATTCACTTCAGTTGAATATTCGGGTAACAGCTTTGATCTGGAGTGGGTCAATAACTACCCATCGGATTTTCTTACCTGTAAACTCTATGAATCCTATGTCAACGATATGAGCGGAGCTCAAGAGATTTTCCGCACCAATAGCACTGCTGATACAAGCTTCAATGTTGAATCCATCTCACCCGGTGCCATTCGTTTCTACAGGCTCGAAGTCTGGGATTTTTGGGGTCTCTTCAGCGTAAGTGAAGTTATTTATGCTACTTCCCACGCTCGCTTTCAGACCATTGTCGGAGGCGACGGTGCCGATCATGCAATGGCTGTTACCGAAGCCCCAGACGGAGGCTTTGTGGTTGCAGGTTATACTGATTCATATGGAGCTGGAATCGATGACGCCTGGTTGGTGAAACTTGACATTTCCGGTGAAGAAGAATGGGATCAGACCTACGGTGGGTCAGGCTACGATCGTTTCCACGATGTCCTAACCTCCACGAGTGGTAGTATAGTAGCTACTGGCTACACGGACCTGGGAGCACAGCAGCAAGAGGAATTTTATCTCGTAGGTGTCGGATCCGACGGTAGTAGCTATTTCGACAGGACATATGGGACCACTGGCTCTGATGTTGCCAATTCTATTACAATTTCTCATGACGGCGGCTTTTTGATTGCCGGGTATACCCAGTCGGGAGCAAACGGTGACATATATCTGGTCAAGACAACCTCCGGCGGTACCCGGAATTGGGCCCGTCAAATAGGAGGATCATCCTGGGAGGAAGTCAGTGACATCATCCCGATGTCATATGACACTACTTACGGTATTAGCTACGCCATTTCCGGCTATCAGTTATCCCCAACAGGTGATGGTCGAGAGGCGCTGGCCATGTATACTGATATTCTCGGTACAAATCCTAATTCGACCATCTGGGGCGGTAGTACCCATGATGAGCTTGTTTCGATCATCGAGGAACCGTTCGGCATTTGTACTGTTGGTGGTATGACTTACTCTTCAGGTAATTCCTATGGACAGGTCTGGATGGCTGAGTATGATCCCAGCCTTAGCGTTCCTCCAAACCTTGTTACCATCACGGGACTGGGTGCTGATCGACTCTCAGATCTGAATAAGACAAGCGATGGTGGATATATCCTGGCTGGAGCCACAGCTCCTAGTGCAACCGCTATCGGTGATTTCTGGTTTGTCAAGCTTAACAGCATTCTGGGTAAGGAATGGGAACGCACCCTGGGAGAAGCCTCCAGTGGTCTGGCCACCGCTGTTCTCCAAACGAACGACGGCGGATATATCATTGTTGGTGATACCTACATCAACGGTAGCGCTGACATGGTCATCCTCAAGACCGATCCGCTGGGCAATGTCAGCGGGTTCTACGAATAGCACACTGCTTCCACCTGCCACGGCAGGGAGATCCATGAACGAACAAGCGACCAGACCGGAACTGCCTACCGGCTATTATCTTGAAAATTTTAACATCGTCCTGGAATTTGTTGCCCGGCATCACACACGTGTACTGAATCAGGTCGAGCTCGATTTCCTGTCTGCCTTTCCCACACTGTCCATAGAAGCCCGTTACCTCTATGTTCGGCTCATATCCAGGAAGGGCCCGGTCTTTCGCTCGGACAAATTGAGCTATGCCGAGATCGCCAGTATCCAGGACTCCGCCGGAGAACTGCAGGAAGCAGGATTCCTGTTAATTGATCCTGAAGTTGCCCTGGAGGATCTGGGGCGCCTGCTGCTGAAATCTGAATTGCTGCAGCTTTTTCCGCATGAGCTGACTGATCACTCAAAAAAAAGAAAACCTGAATTGCTCGAGATCCTGCAGGAGGCTCTGGGTGCGGGATCGCTGAATATCGAACTGCCCTTCGCGATCTATAAACCTCAAAAACAGGAAGTCATCGAAGTATTCAGGCTACTCTTCTTCGGGAACCTTTGGCAGGATTTCACAGAATTCGTGCTGCAGGATCTGGGACTCACCCGCTATGAGCGATACGTGATCCGACCCGAGGACAGCATCTTCCGGAACCGGAACAGCATCGAGTGGTACATCATGATCCATGCCATGAGTGAATTGGTTTACCAGATCCAGGAAGAGCAGGCCTACCATCGATATGCAGATATTCTTGAGGATCTGCCGGGCCCACTCGATCAACCTCGACTGGAACGGCATCGCAGCCGGCTTATCAATACCATGGCACGGGATTATGAACGTATTGGGGAGTATTCGTTGGCTCTAAACCTGTTTGAATCCTCGTCGGAGGTCCCGGCACGGGAAAGACGCCTACGCATGCTGACGAAGCTCGGGAAGGTGGAGGAAGCGAGGAAGCTCTGCAAGCAGATGCTGAAAAGACCCATGGATGAGGAGGAGAGTGAGGTGGCCGGTCGCTTCCAGCTGAAACTCGAGGGCGAGAAAGCCAAGAGGCACCTGGATTCTGAGTTTCAGCACAGGAGGATCGATTTACCGGAGCACGAACAGGTAGAAATGGCTGTGCTGGAACATCTGAGCAGTGCGACCCACAAAGTGTATTATGTTGAGAACGCGCTTATGCTGGGGCTTTTTGGACTGGTTTTCTGGGATGTGGTGTTCATGCCGCTGCCAGGGGCATTCTTCAACCATTTCCAGAGCGGACCGGCCGATCTGTTTACACCAGCGTTCTATCCGCAGCGTGAATCAGAATTCAAGCAGCGGTTCAGAGAATTCGAGAACAGTTCTGATCCTGGAGCAGCATTACTGGAAACCTACCTCGATAAGGTCGGGATCAGCAATCATCTGGTGCACTGGTCTATCCTCAGCGAAGAACTCGTAACCCTGGCCTGCGACCATATTCCAGGATCCCATCTCAGAAGCATCTTCCAGCGGCTCTGTTTCGATCTGCGCAACAATCGGTCTGGTTTTCCGGATCTCATCATGTTTGATACAGAGAATGGCTCGTATCGCATGATCGAGGTAAAAGGCCCCGGGGATCGACTCCAAAGCAATCAGAAACGCTGGCTCCGACATTTTGAATCACAGATCATTCCCTACGAGGTGGTGTATGTGAACTGGACAAGCTAAGATCACTCGACCTGAAGAATGACCTTTTGAACGAAAAAGCATACCGCTGATCTGAATTCCAGCGGGTCAGAACCGGTGGGGATTTATCTTCCTGCAAGAATGAAACAGCACACCAGCATAATATTGGGGCTCATTTTCCTGTTTCTCATCGCATGCGAGGACGATGGTCTTACACAATCCGATCCAGGACTACCGGACACCCTGCAGGTCCTCTTCATCGGCAACAGCCTGCTGGGTTACAATGACCTGCCTGGGATGTTCGCCACTTTCGCTATTTCAGGTGAGAGGGAAGTGCGGAGGACTGAAGGCATCGTCTATGGCCGGCCTCTATCCTGGTTCCTCGACAATCCCAATACCCTGGAGTTGATCCATTCGCGTGACTGGACCCACGTGGTTTTGCAGCCCGGACCAGCGACCATCGCTTATCCTTTCACCCATGCGGATATTTTTCCTGGTCAGACCTATGATCCGCCAGGTCCGATTCTGAATGCTTTCAAGGAAATCATCCTCGATAATCATGGGGAAAGTCGCATCATCCTGTTCATGCCCTGGGCATTTGCAGACGGAACCACCTGGATTTACGGGCAAAGTGACAGTTATGCCGACATGCAGGAATTCACCCGACAACATACCATCAACATCGCAGACAGCCTGGACATGATGCTGGTGCCTGCGGGCTGGGCCTGGTACCGGGCCATACAGGGCGACTATGGCCTGTGGGACCTGTTCATGACCGATTATGTCCACGCCGTTCCAGCCGGCAGCTATCTGGCTGCAGCCACGCTCTATGCTGCCATCTATCAGGAACCGGTCCAGGATCTGCGCTATCATGCCGGATTGGATTCTGCCATGGCTCGTGATCTGCGCGCCATTGCCGACAGCACTGTGTTCGATGAACTTGAGCTTTGGAATCTTGATTGATTTGATCTTATTTAGCCGGTATGAATTACCTGGCGCACCTCTTCCTGTCAAAAACGGACGACCATTCACTCGTGGGAAACCTCCTGGGAGATTTCATGAACGGATGGGATGTGGAGGACATGCCTCCGGGCGTACTGGCCGGTCTCCAGAATCATCGCGCCATTGACGGCTACACGGATTCTCACTCCGTCGTACGTGAGCTGCGCACTCTTTTCAGTCCCGAACGCCGTAGATTTGCAGGCATCATACTTGATGTTGCATTTGACCACTACCTGCTCAAGCATTGGGATCAATTCAGCTCCGAGGATCTTGACAGCTTCTTTGACAGAGTATACGAAAGCCTGAACAGGACCATGC
This sequence comes from uncultured Lentisphaeria bacterium, assembly GCA_964454335.1. Taxonomy (GTDB): domain Bacteria; phylum Fidelibacterota; class UBA8477; order UBA8477; family JABMPR01; genus CAYVVT01. Next base: position 13,304 of record CAYVVT010000002.1, read on the forward strand.
ACCTGATGCCGGAACGCATGCAATTGGTAGTCACCAGCATGCTCAGCTACCGCTGGCTGGACACCTACCGTGAACTTGATGGTGTCGGTTTTGCCCTGGACAGAATGTCCCAGCGTCTGCGCGTCAAGAATGCGCTTCCAGGTTCCATCACCGAGGTGAAAGACAATGATGTTGCCATTGATTCTGGTTTCTGCAATTTTTTTCCGGACCTGCTGGCATTTGTCGCTGAGCGGGATCGATCTGATCCGCCTACCAATAATAAATCGAAATAATTCTGGCCTCTCACCTGATAATCTTTCAAGAATACCTGAAAAAGGTCGATGTAGGATTATGAACATATCCTTGATCAAGCCATACGACTGGAGGATGCCGGATGTTTCTTCCTGCTGCTGGAAGAGATGCCAAGTGAACCTGCAGGTCTGATCCGTGAAGAACTTGAAATACCCGTATACGGGATCGGTGCCGGGGACCAGGTGGACGGTCAGCTGGTGATCATGCATGATCTCATCGGTTTTTACCACCAATCCGATAATCCGCAAATTCGCAAATTCAAAGCAAGGATCGGGTGGCCTCAGAACCTATGTTCGATTAGAATTGGCCCATGAGTTATTCAAAGAAAATGGCACGCATCATCCAGTACCTGGATGAAAATTATCAAGAGCAACCCGGCCTGGAGCAGTTGGCGGAGATCGCCGGGTTGAGTCCCTATCATTTCCACCGTCAATTCACTTCCTGGGTGGGCGTCACACCGAAGGATTTTGTCCAGAGCCTCACCATGGCCCATGCGCGGAGTTGCTTGTTGGATGGAGAAAGCGTACTGGAGGCCAGCTATTCGGCAGGATTGTCCGGTCCCGGTCGTCTGCATGACCTCAGTATCACTATGGAGGCCGTCACACCGGGTGAGATCAAAAGTGGTGGTGCCGGTCTGACCTTCGAATATGGCGAGGGCGACTCTCCCTTCGGACGCTGCATGATCGTCCGCTCTGAGCGTGGGATCACCAGCATGCGGTTCATCGATGATTTCAATCCGGTCAAGACTGAAGAGAAGATCAGGGCCGCGTGGCCACGTGTCGATCTGAAACGGAACGACAGGGATATCCAGCGACTGCTGGATGGGATCTTCAAGGTACCCGCTGAAGGACAATCAACTCTGGAACTGAGGCTCTGGGTCAGGGGATCTCAATTCAGGACCAGGGTCTGGAAGGCACTCCTCGAGGTTCCACCGGGCAGTCTGACCACCTACGGACGCCTGGCTGAGATCGCCGGTGTACCGGGTGCTGCTCGTGCCGTGGGAACGGCCATGGCCATTAATCCTATTGTCTACTTGATCCCTTGTCATCGAGTGATCCGGGAAACCGGAGTCATCGGGAATTATGCCTATGGACGTGGATTGAAACGAACCCTCATCGCCTGGGAGGGTGCGGCTCAGGCCGCGGCGGATTTTTCTGCAGCCGTCAGTTCCAAGACGGTCAATTCTGAAGGAACCCCGATCCGCAGTGGCGGTCCCCAGTAACCTGTGCCCGCATTCACATAGATCCACGTACCCTTATGATCATGGAGACCCTGCACATAGGGATGGGCTCTTGAGACGGCCAGATTGAAAGGCTTGAACTGACCGCCATGGGTATGCCCGGACAGCTGCAGGTGTGCGCCATTCTGCTGGGCTTCATGGATGCTGCCGGGCTGGTGAGCCAGCAGAAGCTTGATGGAGTCCTTGGGTGCATTTTCCAGCGCAGCTCTTGGACTAGTGCGGTGCTCTTTGACGATCTGGTGAGCATGCAGATCCGTCACACCGGCCACGGTGAGTTTGGCACCGGCAACATCCCGGACTTCATGTTCATTCAGGAGATTCTTGAATCCCAGACGTTCCACTTCACGGATCCAGTGATCAACGCCCGAGTAGTATTCATGATTCCCGGTAACGAAATATTTACCATGTGGTGCTGTGAGATCCGCCAGAGGAGCAACATCATCTGACAGGTGGTCGACCGAGCCGTCCACCAGGTCACCGGTGATGGCGATGAGATCAGGGTTAAGCCCATGAACATCATCTACGACCTTGCGGACAAAATCCCTTTTGATCGTGGGACCGACATGCAGATCCGAGATCTGAACGATCCTGAAACCCTCAAGTTCTGCAGGCAGGTCGCGAATCGGTACCTTGATATGCTTCAGCTGGGCGTTTCTGCGCGCCTGGAAGAATCCGTATGCTGACAATCCGCCTGTAAGACTGACAATACCCAGATTCATCATGGAAACGAAGAATTGTCTGCGGGAAGGATCAATGGGCACGTTGGCCAGCCCCTCCTGATTCAGCCAGCTGTTGAGAATGCTCCAGGTTTTACCGCCAGCTGCAGTCACCAGCCAGAGGCCATCCCGGGTGAGCAGGATCAGGAAAGCGAGCGTGAAAAATCCAAGACTTGTATATCCTACCCAGGACAACGCGTCCGTCAAGCCATTCTCATAGCCCATGAAACGCAAAGCCAGAGGCAGTAAGGGTATAAAGGTCAAGAAAGCCAGAACCGCCCAGATGATCCAAGTCCATGGAGCTGCCAGCTGCATCGAGGGTATGATCCTCAGACCAACATATCCGTGCAGCAGTGACAGCATGAGTATTGCGATGATAAGCATAAGTGAATAAATACGCCTCAGGTGTTGATAAGTTCCTTCATCTACTTAGTCAGACGTACATGAAGGGAGATTATTGTTATATACTTTGATTCACGAAAATTTGGGATTCCATTTCAGGATGGTTAAAATTTACCACGTGGACAACAGGGAGAACTGGTTGACGCATGCCCATAGAATTTATCATCGACAAAGGTACTAATACGGCATTGATCACTGCTGAGGGTGAACTGACCCTGAAGCAGTGTCTGGAAGCAGTACCCAAACTGAAACGCAAGAAGGACTTTACCTCGGATATGAAGATCCTTGCCGACCTGCGCCAGATCGAGCTCGTTCTGAAAAACCCTGATGTCCAGAGTATTGCGGATAAAATGAAAGACCTGAGGAACGATTATCGAGATATCGCCCTCTACGTCCACCCGAAGCATTCATTCCAGATCAAGATGTTCACGGTATTCACGGATCTGTCCACCTTGAATATCAAGGTCTGCGAGACGGAAGACGAAATCAAGACGTGGTCTGAACAACCGGTACCCGCCTTACCCGAGGAGGATGCGGATGGTGGTGACGATGAAGATGAACAGACAAATGAGTCGTGAGAAGCTGTGATGTATCGAATCCTGACGTGGGCTTTGCTGCTAGCTGTGATCCTGGGCTGCGAGGAGTCGGATCCACCTGAAGATCAGATCGATTTTGTTCTGACAGGCACCTGGGCTGTGACGAATATGGGCATTTTTGAAAACCCGGATTGCAGTGGTGCCCTGGATTACAGCTACTGGGATTTTATCGTCGGCCTGGGACTCGAGATGAGTTTCAGCTTCAATGAAGATGGCAGTGGTATCGTCAGCACCGTCACACCCTTTGGCAGCGAAGATCAACCCCTGAATTGGAGTCTCGATGCGGACAGTCTATGCATAGACGACCTCTGTATCGCCTTCAACCCCAGCGATCAGGGCGATGAGATCATGATCCAGCAGCATTCCGAAGCCTTCTGTGTTGATGAAAATGGTAACGAGACCGACGACACAAATCAGGTTGAATGTATTCTCGGTGGGAATACGTGGTTCCCGGAGACATGTTACCAGTTTGAGCTCACCCGGATGGAGTAATGTCAGTCGACTGAAGTCGGTGGGGTACACGCACATCGGCGGGGTAATTGCATGACCTTTAGATGATCCTGCCCCCTCTAATCTTCATAGATCCCAGCTGAACCACATAAGGAGACGTAAATGACCAGAAACACGATTCCTGTCCTCATCATCATGGTATTGGTATCATGTGTCTGCGATCCTTACGCTGATGCCATTCAGACCTCCCGTCAGGCGCTATCGAATTTGATTGAGGATGCCCCGGCCGTGGGGATTGCCGTTTCTGTAGGCATCGATGGTGAGCTTGTGTGGTCAGAGGGTTTCGGTTTCGCCGACCTCGAGCACGGGATCTCGGTGGATCCAGCCCTGACCCGCTTTCGTGTAGGCAGCGTCTCAAAACCGATGACAGCCGCTGCTCTGGGTATTCTGCATGAAGAGGGCCGGTTGGACCTGGATGCTCCCCTCCAGGATTACGTTCCATATTTCCCCGAGAAACGCTGGACCGTGACCACACGCCAGGTTGCAGGCCATCTGGGGGGTATCAGGGGTTACAAGGGAAATGAGTTTCTTAACACGGAACACTTCAACACTGTTGAAGCCGGCTTGCAGATGTTCATGGGAGACAGCTTACTCCATTCACCGGGAACCCGCTATGTCTATTCAAGTCACGGCTGGAATCTGCTCAGCGCCGTGGTGGAGGGTGCCGCCCATGAGGAGTTCCTGACCTTCATGCAGGCGAGGGTGTTTGATCCAGCCGGGATGGGTATGACCACTGCGGATCATGTGGACAGTGTCATCACAGGTCGAAGCGGGTACTACCGTTACGCAAAAGACCGCTTCTTGAACGAATCTGCTGTTGATAACAGTTACAAGTGGGCAGGAGGTGGCTTTCTGTCAACATCCGAGGATCTTGTACGTTTTGGCTTTGCGCATCTTGACACAACCCTGATGTCAACTGGGACCATCGAATTGCTGCAGACACCTCAGCTCAACAATGCCGGTAAATCCACTGATTATGGCATCGGCTGGGCCATCTCCACAGACAGTGCCGGACGGAAGCGTGTCGGCCATGGAGGGGGATCCATTGGCGGTCGTACGGTTTTCTGGATTTACCCTGAATATGATATGGTCCTGGCCCTGATTGCGAACATGACCAGACTGGATGCCGGTGAAGCGGTGTTCGAGATCGTCAACGCATTTACCGGGTATGAACCTCAGGATCAGATTGTAGCAGAAACCCACTGACAAAGTAAATGATCCTCAAAGTTCCGGGAATATTCATGACGACTAGAACGTGATATTATAATTCCAGGCATAGATATCGCGGATGTATGCCTCCAGCCAACGATTGAACTTCTTCAGATCACGATCCCGATAGCCTTTTTCACGCCATTGCTCCTGGAGTGCCATGGTACGGGTGATGATCTCAGTGTCTGCCGGAGCGATCAGCTCCAGCAGGCCTGTACCGGCCTTGTTGGTGAGCATGGCCAGGTTGACGTAATCATCCCCATTGCCCCTGGTATCCGGGAAGCTGCGTCGTTTAAGCTGCAGAGCAGCATGGTTCAATGGTGCCGGCTGGTTCTCCCGGGACTGTACGATGTCCGGGATCATTTCCGGATCAAAAATCCATAGGGGAGTGATCAACGCCGCCGGTTGCCATCCCAGGATGGTCCACATGGTGGTGAAGCGTGGATCCTCGTCGGGGAGGACACCCTGTGCCAGAAAAGTGGATGCACTCGAATAACGAACGACGAAATCCCTGAAAGGTACGAAATGGGTATCGGTGCTGTCCGCGGGCAGGGGTAAGTCCAACAGGTCGGTCCGGGTACGGGAATGGTAGAAGTTGCGAGTGGCTTCAGAGAGGATGAAGTCGGCATCGAATTTCTGTTGCGCCATGCGCTCCCTGAACAGCTTTTCAGTATTCTCAAGACGGATGAAACCATAGCCGTTCTCATCATCACCTGAGAACGAGTAGTTGGTACGTACAAGATAGCCATCAGGGGCGATCTCATCGTCAGTGGCGTCGTACTTGGTATAATTGTAATACCCGGTTTCATAATACGCGGCTCCACCCTGGGCGTCAATGGCACCAAAATTGGCTGCAATGCCCCATTCTCCACTGGATCCTTCCAGCAGGCGTTCGAAATCTGCCAGGTTTGCGCAGGTTTCCAGGGCACGACGCATGAACAGACCCTCCTGGTCATCGGGCACGTCACAGGTCTGGCCGGTATTGATGTTGTAAGAAGCGGTATTCATGATGGCGAATCCGGCAGAATTCTGACCCATCCAGATCTCTTTGCTCAATGTATCCACCAGGTTGGCCACACCGATGAAGTCGTACTGCTCGCCTTCGATATAGACCACCTTGTTGCGAACAAAGCCCGTATCCCGATGCTTCCATAAAAGTGGCCGCCCATCCACCGTTGCCTTGCCGGAGATGACTGCGGAGGTACATGCCAGTCCCGAGGAAATAAGCATTAGAACGAAAAGCAGTGATATGACCAGTGATCTCATGATGGTTCTCCTTGAAGCTGCATTTTGTCCCGCCGACGTTTGAAGAAGAAGTATACCGGTAATCCCGTGAGAATCAAACCCAGTGAAGCCAGGACACCATCTGTAGGGAAGGCCTCGAAAGTGCCGAAGAGCAACAGGACCTGGAACAGTATGGCGAGACTGGCCATGAGGATCCAGGCAGGGCTCCTGTAGCTGGGCTGGTAGTCGTCCCTGCGCCGCAGCCAGAATATGGTGCAGTATACCAGCAGGTTCTGCAGGATGTAGGACAGGGTGAAATAGCCCATCAGCGCTTCAATACCGCCAATGTAGATCATGAGGATGGCAACACCGGATTGTATCAACAGTGAATTCGACGGTGTCCCGAAGCGGGGATGAAGCTTTCCGAAAACATTGAAGAACAATCCATCCCGCGCGATGGCATACTCGATCCGTGGCTGTACCATGATACAGGCATTGGCACAGCCCACCATGGATGTGAAGGCAGCCAGGGCAAGAAAACCGGCTGCGATAGCCGCAAACCAGGGCAGATATTTGAAGGGGTTGGCGAAACCGCCGCTGATGTTGATCAATTCTTCGTGGGGCACCATGGCTCCAGTGGCCAGCGCTACCAGTACATAGACAAGGGTCACAAGGACCAGGCTGCCCAGGAGCGCCAGGGGCAGGTTACGGCCGGGATTCCTGATCTCGCCAGCCATATACAGGATGTTGGGGAATCCGGCGTAGCTCCACACGGTTGCTGCTACTCCGGCACTGAGGAGCACGAACAGGGATTTGTCCGTCATCAATTCCGATTGAAAGCTGAGGTGGGGTGAGCGTAGAAAGAACAGACCAATGCAGGACAGCAGGATCAAGGGGGATACCTTTACAATTGTAAGCACGATCTGTAACCGACCTCCCTGCCGGATACTGCGGTAATGTACGGCAGTGAGCATGATGATGATGGCTGTGGCTATGAGCTTGGTGAGGATCGTATCCGACAGCACAGGATAGAACACATCCAGTGCTGCGACAGCGGCCACGGTCAGAATGGTAATGGAGGGTGTATCGCTTGTCCAGAATACGGTCCAGACGTAGAGGAACGCCAGCGGCGGGCTTCCAGCTTTCTGCAGGTACAGGTATCCAAATCCCTGATCGGGATAGGCCGTTCCCATCTCAGCCAGGATGAATATCTGCGGCAGCCAGATCAGACCGCCGATGAGCCAGGCAACGACAGCCAGCCCGCTGCTGCCGGTGGCCTGCTGGACAAATGGAAGCTGGATGAATACACCGGAACCGATGACGGTACCAATGATGATGGCCAGGCTGTGCGAAAGTGAGAGTTGCCGTTTAAGCTCCGTCATATTCCTCTTTCCTGAAGTGTCGCTGTGCCCAGAGATGAGCGATAACATAGGTCGAGATGGCTGGATTCACACCCAGAGAATCGGGGAAGACGCTGCTGTCAACCACATACAGGTTCTGCCAGCCGCGAACCGCATGATCCAGGTCGATGATGGACTTCTCGGGATCACTGCCGATCCTGTTGCTGCCCATGAGATGACCTCCGTACAGCCAGGTAGTGTTCGGTTTCCAATGGAAATCCGATTCGAAGATATCCACTTCCTCCAGGCTTCTCAGGATGCTCACAAAGGGACCTTCAGTATGAGCTCCAGGAGAATTCCTGAGAGCCCGGGGCAGATGGTGACGACCAAAGGGGAGGTATACCTCTTGGGCTCCGGCTTTCAGCATGATCCTCAGACTTTCGGCAATGGCATATACATAACGCTGCCGGTCCTGATCCGTCAACTCATAGTCAAATGCGATCCTTTTGGCGGAGATCCGTAGACGATTATCCAGATCAACCTCATCAAAGAACACGATGGCCAACCCGGCAACGTGATTGAAACGCTGCATGCCCTGGCAGACACCCCGGGCGTCACCAGGCAGCATAACTGCGAAACGCTGAGGTGGGTACAAGCTGGTCTCCAACAGGAAGCTGTGCCAGGTTTCTTGCAGTTTGCTCCTCAGGGAGAGGTCGTCACCTGTGTAGTGGTCAACATATACTGATGATGGTAGACCCTCGGCAATATTCACCCGTTCGGGGAAAATGGCGATGAGTGGGAGACAGGGGTGCGTCACCAGTCCACGTCCGTGCATGGGGTGTTTGAACCCACTCCTGTTCAGGATCGCGGTAGAACCTATGGCACCTCCGCTCAGGATCACGTGCTTTGCGTAGACCCGGATGGTCTTCCCCACAGGAATTTTCAGATCAGGGTAAAGATTCGAATAGACAGCTTCTCTCTCAGGAGCTTGCTGCAGGGTGAATTCCACACCCACAGCCATACGCTGGCCCTGGATCCGCTTCGTGAGGATCCGCTTGACCTTGGCGCATGATAGGAGTGTCAGTGGGTGATCACGGCGAGAATCCATGGCAGGCAGAAGAAAGGTTTCCACGGCTGAGGTCTTATGATAGTCATTCCCTCCAGCACTGGATGCGATATCAGCAGGTCTCAGTGAAAGCATCTGATGATACCAACTGCTGCCGTGTGCATCCGCGCCTCTGCGTAGAATATCGTTGTTTGGATTGATATCGGTTTCGCCTGGTGTCCAGAGTCGCAGTCTGGTTTCCATCAATCGACTGGTCTGCTCCAATTCCTCCGGGGTCCACACTGCATTGGATCCTGAACCCAGAAGTCCCTGCCGGCGCCAATCCTCAAAGTAGGGTTTGCAGATATCAGCTGTTGGCAGGAAGGCAAGATCCAGGTTCACACTGCTGCCACCACCAACGACATCCGCTGCACCGATGATGATGTCGCCCCGGCGATTCATCTGCAGGCCGCCGTTCTTCAGGAATACAGGATCGTTCCTGGCTTCCCGGGAACCAGGCATGAAGAATCCGCCGCGGTCCAGGATCAGGGCTTTCCTGCCTCTGTCACAGATCTCTGCAGCCGCTACGGAACCACCCGGTCCCGATCCCACGATGATGTAGTCCAGGTCACCCTGCAGGGAGGTTGTTCTTTGATCATAGACAAGATGTGTCTTGAATTCAGGCAGGTCAATTCTTGTCACCTTATAGGGATCCCCGTCCTTTCCCGGATGGTCTGTCAGCTGGAATCCCAGGGGACCTTCATATGTCTTGTACAGGTAATAGAGTCGGAGTGATTGTACGGCACGTCGGAAGAGAGGAAAGGGTGAATAGGCATATAACTCAATTAGTTTTTCCCGCTGATGGGGTGTAAGGCTGGAGAATGATCTTGCGGCAGATCCTTTACAGGTCAACGCTGCGAGTTCGTTCAGCCAGCTCCGGCTGTGACCATCGCACTCAAGTATGCCATTGAGAAACCGCAGGGCGGCTGCGGAATGGGTAAATCCCAGGATGGAGAACAGGAAAAGAGAGATCCTCAGCAATCGGGTACTGCTTACCTGCTCCCATATGCGGGAGAGGGAATGCCCGGCCAGAAACCTGATCTCAGGCTCCCTGAGATCCACACTATCCGGAAAGAAGCACCTGAAAAGTGCTTCATGGACCTTCCTAAGTCTCGAATTCACACGACCACCCCAAAAGCGTTCACCAGGCTCCGCAGCGTCCCCGGCTATCTCAGGATCATGAGTTTTCCCGAAGCCCGCTGCCCGTTGAGATTGAAATTATAAATATACAGACCTGATCCCAGGGTCGGTGATCGCCAGGTGAAATCCAGGTGACCGTCAGCAACATTGAGGGTCTGTACATCAACCTGACGACCGGCGATATCATGAACTTTAAGATCCAGGATACCGCTACTGAGATTTGAGAAGCGGAAGCGGGTGCTATTGTTGAAAGGGTTTGGAAAGGGGCCCTCCAGCTCAAAGTGGGATGGTGTTCTCAACCCGGTTCCCTCGATACCGGTACCAATAAAATGAAAACTGAGATCATCGATAAGGATACTTCCGGAATCCTTCTTGTCCTCATCGGTCTCTGCCAGATAGATCTTGGTCCAGGTGATGGGGAAGTCCAGCAGGGCGCCGGGATTACCCCAGTGCGGAATGGCTTCATCCAGATTCACCAGCAACGCCTGCCAACTGTTGTCCCAGTTGATACCGGGACTGGATTCAGTGAAATTCACCAGGAACTTGTCATCGGATTGATCACGGAACTCTCCCCGCAACCAGTGGGTTGAGCCATCACCGTAAACCTGGATGGAAACGGCTTCCGGACTGCCACTGATCAGGATCTCACTGTTCATATAGAGCGCCGAGACACCACCCTGTGCCAGGCTGTAATCCAAGCGGGCTGAGCTTGGCGCTGACACATAAAGACTACTATCCAGACTGAGATGACAGGCTGACAGGTTAACGACAACCCCAGTGAGCGACCAGTTCGTCAGAGTGCTGAAATCGTCCACTATAGCGGTGATTGCATCTCCTATGGTTGCGGTGATAATACCGCTGATTTCACTATAGCTGGCCGAGATCTGTGCGATCCCGGCTTCTTCTGCTGTGAAATAACCCGTGGTGGTGATCGGACCCAGTTGGGGCGTCACCGCCCATTCGTAATCAACAGGATCGATCTGGATCACGTTCCCAAAGGCATCCCGGGCAGTAGCATTGATCTGTTGGGATTCGCCCACCGCCAGGATGAGTGGATCCGGGGTCAGAGTGATCGTGCTTACATCGGTTACGTGCACAAGGGCGCTATCGATGATGGCGCCCAATTGGACCACCACAAAACCATCGGTCTCCGTCTCTCCCGCTGTGAAAACGCCATTCGTGTCAATGGAACCGATAAGGGAGTCACAACTCCAGACCAGAGAATCAGCCGGTACCTCCACCGGGTTGTATGTTGAATCAAAACCCGATACGCCAAAACCGGTTTGACTTCCTACCAGGGCATACAGTTCTGATGGCTCGATCTCCAGAACTGCCAGAGGACCGGTGGGCGCAGTGGAAATGGCCAGCAGTGCGTTGGCGACATAGCGTTCCCCCGAGGCATCCGAAGGTCTGTTTACCACAGAACCGCGGACCACCATGGTGGTGGATCCGCCGCCATCCAGATTGACAGCCTGGTACATTTCCCATTCCAGCATGTAATTGGCCAGCTCAAAGAGAGACATGCCGACGCTGTATCCGGGCTGGCGGCCGTCCACGGTGACGAAGTATGCCTTGCTTGAATCGGCATTGATCCCGACAGCAGTCCTGGGATGTCGATCATATGTGAAACTGTGACCGACACTTTCAGCTTGCCACTCCACGCTCTGAGTTCCATCCCTGATCAGTCGGGGAGTGCCGCCAATAAGTTGCCAGATCGGGTGTGGTACCTGGGCAAAGTCCAGTTGGAGCTCAAGGGTATCACCGAGGAAGATGTTGGAATCCACCGCTGCTTTGGCAGAGCCATGTGCGGAAAGGATATATTCATTCTGACCGATGTAGGTATTTCCACTGCCGGCTTCCATGGCACTGTCCTTTTCAGTGACCACAACCCTGAATGGAGTGTTCACATAGCGGATGGAGTCCAGGATGGTGGTTGTGATCTCAGTGCCCCATTGGTTCGTACCTGTGCGGGCGCCCTTGTAGCGGTTATATACCACCAGAAAATTCTCCTGCCGGTCTTCGTTGATGCCGTTGATAGCATGGACAGCCAAGTCCTGGTTCAATACCTGGCCTGAAAAACTTACGATCTCCAGAAGGGGTTCATTTACAGGTCCGGTCCCGAAAACGGTGCGTGGGTAGGCTCTTTTCAGCAGGGTTCCGTTCACAACCTGGGCATTGATGGGTACACCGCCAGCAGCATAGAAATCACCATTGATGGCTGCCACCACCCGATGGGCTTCTGCGTCTACGCTGGCAGCCATGGCGGATGTTCTCTCCGATCCCTGGAGACGGTTCTCCGCTTTGATGGTTTCCAAATGATTCCAGCTGCTGCTGAGATCGATCTCAAGCACATGAAGATGCCATGGACCGGCGGATCTGTACTCATGATGGTGGATGATATTGTGTCCCACCGGTTCGCTGATGAGATAATCAGCGCAAAGAGGAACCATAGTAAAGCCTGTCAGGACCAGGTAAACCAGGATACGATTCATGATAGTATTCCCCGCATGATCTGAAGGTGAGAAGGTAAATAAGTATAGCATGATGTCGAATCCTTTCCTCACAGTGGTGGTACATGTGAGATCTGCAGGGATTATGCGGAGAATGAAGCTATGGGATCATGAATAAGGCATTCTATCTTTGGTTCTGTCCGACGACTGGGGATTATATAATCTCGGATATGAACAGAGGGGAGGCACAATGCGCCGATTGATCATACTTCTCATATTGGTTTCCGTAGCCTTTGGCCCGGGACAGACCGGTCACCGGACCATTGCTAAGATCGCAGAAGATAATCTGACACGCAAAGCCCGGAAAGCCGTCAGGGCAATTCTGGGTCACACGGACCTGGCCGCGGTGAGTACCTGGGCTGATGAGATCAAATCCGATCCCGATTGGGACCACGCGTACAACTGGCACTGGGTCACGATACCTTACGGAGAAGTATACTCTCCGGAGAGAAGTAACGGCAAGGCCGGTGTGAAGATCGAGGAATTCATTAAGGTTTTGAAAACAGGAGAAGCCTCACTGGAGGAACAGGCGGTAGCGCTCAAATTTCTGATACATCTGGTGGCTGATATCCATACACCACTGCATGTTGGCAATGGGACAGACCGCGGAGCTAATGATGTGCCGGTTACCTGGTTCGGGGATTCTACCAATTTGCACGAAGTGTGGGATATTCATTTGATCGAATACAAAAGAATGAGTTATACCGAATGGGTCCATATGCTGCAGAGGACTTACACACCGGAGCAGATGGCTGAGCTCCAGGAATTTGAGGGGATCGAAGACATTCTCGTTGAATCCCAGAGTTACCATCCTTCCATTTACGATATCGGCGATGGGGAGTTGTCTTATCGCTATGTCTATGAGCATCAGGAGATAGTTGAACACTTTCTGCTGGCTGCCGGTCTCAGGTTGGCTGCAATTCTGAATGACATCTATCAATAGAAAGGTGAAAAATTGATTCGGCGCAGCTGGCTGGTCCTGATCCTCGGTGCCGCCCTGATCATTCAGCTTCCCGGGGGAGAAGATCCTCGATCAGATCTCGATGAACGCTTTGCTGCGGTCCTGCGGGGTGAGGCGGAACAGGACTTCACCGTTGGATTGGCGCTGGGTGCCGGAGCCGCCAAGGGGTTGGCACATATCGGTGTATTACAGGCTCTGGAAGAGGCTGGGATCCGTATCGATATGCTGGCCGGCAGCAGTATGGGTGCCGTGGTGGGTGCCGGCTATGCCGTGGGAATGAGTCCTGACAGCCTTGCCGCTGTGGCCCAGCACTCAGAACTCATGGATGTCGTACAGCTTCTTGATCCGGCCCTGTTCAGGGTCGGGATCCTGGATGGTGAGAGGATCCGCCGCTATCTTGAAAGACTCTATGGACAACATGACATCGAGGACCTGCGCATTCCCTTCGCAGTAACAACTGTTGATCTGCTGGCCGGACGGCTTTACATGATAGACAAGGGTGACCTTTCAACGGCAGTACGGGCCAGCTTTTCCGTTCCGCTGGTCTTTACTGCATTGAATACGGACTCACTACTGCTGGTAGACGGCGGGATCGTTGAACCGGTACCGGTCTCCCTGGTCCGGGAGATGGGTGCAGACTACATCATTGCGGTGAACGTGCTGCTGCCACCGGATGGTCCGGTGACTACGGATTCACTGCCACGTCTGAACGCTGACGAGATCAAGCCAGACTCCATTGTCACTGCTCTTGACCGTATCGAGCAGATCCGCAAGGTCAAGCAGCCGCTGAACGCCACCGAGATCGCACACCGAACCTTCATTCTGGGTGAAGCGCTCATTGCTCAATACCGTATGGAGCTGACCAACCCTGATATCGTCATCAATGTAGACTCAGGTCTGGCAGCCTGGAACTTCCTGGCTGCGGAAGGGGCCATCAGGCGGGGATACGAGGTCACCCGGGCTACACTGGCACAGAAAAGGAGGTACTGATCAAGAATACCAGGAACACAGCAGCCTTGCTGTCCAACATCAGCGCGTATAGATTTTGACGACAATCATGAACTTCAATCATCGGGCTGATCAATGACCTACCGCCGCTATCTGTATATTGCCGCCGATCCAGTACTGGCAGATCCGATCACCGAGCTGCTTGCCGGCAAAGGCGACCTGCAAACGGTCCATGATATTGCGGATGAGCAGTCTGCCATTGATGAGGGTGCCTTCAGCGGAATTCTCCTCCATCATCAAAGGGACACCGATCGGACTCTAGACACATTGACCGAACTATCAAAAAACAGATCGCGAACCCCCATTCTGATCATCCTACCCACGGATGAACAGAGCTTCGGTCTGGAGTGTCTCGGTAAGGGAGCGGATGATTTCATACTCCAGGAACACCTTTCCCGTCTACCGCACTCTCTGCTTATGTGTGAACAGATCCGGCACCGGCAACCTGATCCTGAATATCGTTTCCGCAAGATCTATGAATATGCGGATATAGGCATTTGCATGGTGGCTGCTGACGCACGTATCCTGGGTGCGAACGCCACTCTGGCCTGGATGTTGGGCTATAGTATCGATAAACTGAAGCAGCTATCCCTGCATCGACTCATGAAAGAGAATATCACTGAATTGCCTGAACTCAAGCTCAGGTTGGAAGATGGTGGTCTCAAACGTGTCCTGCTCGAGCGGGAGTATGCCCACCAGGATGGACACAGCGTCTGGGTGAGGGTGTCCAGTTCACCACTGCCCGTTGAGGATGACGGGGAACAGTATTTTCTGCTGCAGATACAGGATGCTACCGAATTCATGAACCTCAAGCGGGAACATGAGTCTGCCATGGAAAAGGCCAGGAAATCCGAAGAAGTAAAGAACCAGTTCCTAGCGACCGTATCGAGAGAGATCCGCACGCCATTGACTCCCATCCTGGGTTTTTACGATGTCATCAGCAAAGAGATCGAACCTGTCAAGACGGACAAGATGGATCAATATCTTCAGATCATCCGGATGAACTGCAACCGGCTTACCCGCACAGTTGAAGAGATCGTCAACATGTCCGAGCTGCAGGCCGGTACCCTGATGTTGAACCGCGAGATCATCGATCTGGCCGTGGTGCTCAACAAGGTCTATCATGAACACCGGACCGCAGCCGAATCAGAAGGTCTGAAACTTGTACTCGACAACCGGGTCCTGGAGGCAAAGGTCCAGGTGGACAGACAGAGCGTGCATTATGCTCTAAGCAACCTGGTGGACAACGCCATCAAGTATACCCACGACGGTCGCATCGAGTTGATCCTGGATCAGATCGACAACAGCTACTCGCTGGAGATCAAAGATACAGGCATTGGTGTCGCTGAGGAGAATCTTGATCGGATCCTGGAGGCATTTACTCAGGAAAGCCATGGGGAAACAAGACTATATGGCGGACTGGGTCTAGGGTTGACCCTCACCAAACGCTATCTGGACTTGAACGAGGTCCAGATGGAATTTCATAGTGAGAAAGCAGTGGGAACAACTGTTACGCTTACCTTTGCACGGCGGGAGAAAGCCGTTTTGAAACCTGCCTCGGTGGATGATGTGTTGGCCGAAACTACGATCAAACCAGGTGGTGAGCACCCCACCATCCTCATCGTAGAAGATGATCTGCATGCCCAGCTGCTCACAGAGCTGCATCTGAAGAATTATTATAATACCTGCTTTGCGGTTTCCGTGGCAGAGGCACGTCATCAGCTTGAAACGGCGGATATTGATCTTATCCTACTGGATATCTCGCTTGAAGATGATGAGAATGGTCTGGATCTGGCAGCGCTGGTGCGGAAGACGGACCAGTGGATGAACCTGCCCATTATCGCCCTCACCGCTCATGCCTTTGCAGCTGACCGGACCAATGCAATGAAAGCCGGCTGTGACGATTTCATGACCAAACCAATCGTCAAGAAACAGTTGCTGCGAAAGATCGAACAGGCCCTTGAGCCTGCTTGATCAAGGTTCCCGCCCTTCCAACAGCATTCCTGTTCACACGGGGTAAAAAGCGCCTGAGAATTCGACTGCTCCGCATAGATTGCCGGTGTGCGAACCGAAACCACAGAACTTAGCCTGAAGAAGATTACCATTTTCTGGCTGCCCCTGGCGGGTACCTGGCTGATGATGTCATTCGAAGGTCCGTTCATCGCCGCCATCATCGCCCGGCTGGCCGAACCCAAGTTCAACCTTGCCGCTTACGGGGTGGCCTTCGCCATCGGCCTCATCGTGGAAGCGCCGATCATCATGATCATGAGTGCAGCAACTTCCCTGGTGCGGGACCGCCTGAGCTTCTACAAACTGCGCAAATTTACCTATACGCTGAATTTTCTGATCACGATGATCATGCTGGTGATCCTTGTTCCACCGGTCTTCAATTTTCTCACCCGCGACCTCATCGGCTTACAGGCTGAGGTTTCCGAACTCACCTACGGCGCAACAGCCCTGCTGTTGCCCTGGCCTGCCGCCATTGGTTACAGACGTTTCTACCAGGGTATTCTCATCAGGCAGCACGCCACCAGACGGGTGGCTTACGGAACTGTGATCAGGTTGCTCGCCATGTCTACCTGTGCTTCCCTGCTTTACGTTTTCGGGGAATGGCCCGGAGTGTACGTCGGAACGGCTGCCCTCTCCTGCGGCGTGCTGGCTGAAGCCATCACAACACGCTTCATGGTCCACCCCTTCCTGGCCAGATTGTCAGCTCCGGGATCACCCGAGGTGATACCACTCAGCTACAGGACCATTATAAAATTCTACTATCCCCTGGCCTTGACCTCCATGCTCACACTTGGCGTCCACCCAATCGTCACCTTCTTTATCGGTCATAGTCCGCAATCGCTGGAATCACTGGCGGTGCTGCCGGTGATCAATTCGCTGGTATTCATCTTTCGCGGTCTGGGTTTGTCATTCCAGGAGGTTGGCATCGCCCTGATGGGAGACAAGCTTGAACATTATTATCCCATCCGTCGATTCGCCGGCATCCTGGCGCTTTCCCTGGCTGCCGGGTTGACGCTCATCGCATTTACTCCTCTGGGAGAGTTATGGTTCAGGGTAGTGAGTGGGCTGTCGGAGGAATTGACCACTTTTGCCAGGACTCCATTGATGATCCTGGCCTTGTTCCCCGCCTCAAGTGTCTGGATCTCCCTGCAGCGCTCCATCCTGGTGAACGCCGGCGATACCGTGCCTGTTACCGTAGCCACCGCCATCGAGGTGGTCATTATCGTAGCGGTGCTCAGTCTCTGCATCCACGGATTGGAATGGGTTGGTGTTATTGCCGCTGCCTGTGCCTATTTTGCCGGGCGTGTAGGCGCAAATCTATTTCTCTATCCGGCTACTCATAAACATGTCGTGGCCCGCGGTCCGGAACGAACGATCAGTTGATTACCCCGAGAATGGTGCGACCTTTTAATTGGAGGTACGTATGGGATCCCTGAAAACTTTATCTACCGTTACCGTAATCAGTACGCTGTTGACAGCTTGTGTTACCAAAGAAACAAGGATGCCTGAAATGGATTCTGAACTCTCCTTCCACCTTGGACTGCTTACAGTTGATACTCATTGCGACACACCGCTGAGGATCGTGGGCGATGCAATCGATCCCTCCAAGGACAACAGTGTTCTGCGAAGTAGAAGTAAAGTCGATTTTCCCCGTATGGAACGGGGTGGGCTGGATGCAGCATTCTTTGCCATCTTCATCGGCCAGGGCGAGCGCAGCGAGGCTGGATTTGAAACTGCGTGGAAGAAGATGCTGATGTACCGGGAGGTCATCGACTCGGTTCTGGCAGCGAATCCGAGCATGGCTGAACTTGCATTACACTCCTCTGATGCAGCCCGTATCAAAGCGAATGGGAAGTTGGCGATCTACCTGGGATTAGAGAATGGTTATCCGGTCGGCAGGGACATCACTCAAGTCCAGCGCCTGTACGATATGGGCGTACGCTATGTGACCCTTTGTCACATGCTGAACAATGATATCTGTGATTCCTCCACCGATTCGGCTGAGTTTGGAGGATTGAGTCCCTTCGGCGAACGTGTGATCGCGGAGATGAACCGCCTGGGCATGATGATCGATGTGTCACATACCAGCGATGAAACCGTACACGATGTGCTGCGGCTCAGCAATGCTCCGGTTATCGCTTCGCATTCCTGTTCCAATTCGGTCCGAGAGCATGATCGGAACCTCTCTGATGAGATGCTCAGGGCTATTGCGGAAAATGGTGGTACCGCACAGATGAATTTCCTGAGTTGTTATGTCAAAGAGACGGAATCATATGCTGAACGGGATTCCGCCAAAGCTGTCCTCAAGGCAAAATGGGAACCACTGGAACCACTTTGGGCTGAACAACAGGATGAGAAATGGGATGAAGAAGACGATCTGGATGACAAGTTTCCCCCCATTCTGGCCACCGTCGCTGATGCAGTGGACCACATCGATCATATGGTCAAGGTAGCAGGCATAGATCACGTTGGCATCGGCAGTGATTTTGACGGGGGAGGAGGCCTGGCCGATTGCATGGATGCTTCCGAGTTCCCGGCTGTGACAAAGGAATTGTTACGACGAGGCTATTCGAAAGAGGATATAGCCAAGATCTGGGGTTTGAATATTCTGCGGGTGTTCAGTGAGGTGGAAGAGATCGCAGCCGCGGCCGCAGTCCCCTGATCTGACTATTACTCAGTCCCTCGACACATAGGGGTAATACTGCTCCAGCCGTCGGCGCTGTTCATCGATCTCCTGTGAGATGTCATCTGCAGGCTCGATCCTATTCCTGGTGATGAGCAGTTCGAGGATCCTTTCTTCCGCTTCCAGGGCGTTGAGATGCACCAGTTGCAGATCCAGGCTCAAACGATAGAGTTCCACGGCTTCCTCCAAGCTCCTGAGGACTTCCAGAGTATCCTGCGGATCGGCCGACAGTGCCGCGGTGAGGCTCTGATGAACTGAATCTGCCTGGTAATAGGCAGTACGCCAATTATCCAGGCGATAGTATTCGTCTCCCTTCACCGTCAGAAAATCCCAGCGCTTTGGATGCAGGGCATTCCCGGCTCGGGTACGGCCAAACACCTTGATACTCACCGACAGATGATCGTTGATCGGCGGTATCAGGCTTAACTGACCGGCGGCAGGATCCCATTCAGCGGCAACAACTTTATCTTCGACCAGGACGTGTATCGTGGAATCGATGAAAGCATGACCGCCCAGACCGTCAGACAGTTTAAAGCTGAGCATTGTATGCCCATCGAGTACGATTACACTGTCTGATGACTGAATGGGAATAGCAGAGGGCAATCCGCGGGCATTGTATGCCAGGACGGCTTTAAAGTACAACCCTGCTTCCCGCTTGTTTATCCGTTTTGATCTTAATCGTTTTTCTCCTTCTGGATTCGTGAAGAATCCACTCTCACCGATAATGCCGGGCATGTAGGGATAGGAATTTCTCAGTACAGCTGTCCCCGCCGGGTATATCAGATGGTCGCTGAACACACCGTGCAGGTCATTCTGCTCAAAGACCAAACCGCCATGCAGCGCTGAAATGAGTTCCAGGGCGAAGTCCACCGAAGCAGGGTTTGTACTGGCAGCTCCCCAGAAGTAAACCAGCGGATAATCCATGTCAGGATCACTGGACCCATTGTGGTGGATGGAAATGAAGAGATCACTAGCAGCCTGGATGGCGATGGCAGCCCGGCCTCCCAGGTTCACATCGGTATCGCTGCTGCGTGTCATGACCACCTTTGCCCCCGCCTTCTCCAGCAGACGTTGAAGTTCATGAGCCACACGCAGATTGATCCATTCTTCACGTTCACCGGCAGGCCCAACACGGAAATGATCATAAGCCGAGGTATTTCCATGCCCCGGATCGATAGTGATGGTCATTTCACCCAGGGATTGGTTCTCCGGATTCAGGACAGGATACTGAATGCAACTGATGATCATGGCAAGCAAGGTCGTGAACAGGACGGATCTTTGCATTGATAGCTCCGGGCTCTTTTGAATTTGTTTCAATTTAAGGTTCTGACCCTTTGGTCAAAGACCCTGATTCACAGGAGAGATGATGAATCTTCAAACTTGGATTATTTTAGCGGGGCAGATATTTTTCGGATACGGTGGCTCCAGGTACATAAGATCAAAAAAGGAACTTCTCCTAAACTGGTCAGCATGATCCGTATGAATTCGATTCGACTGACACACATTCCCCGCATTGTATTTCTTACAGGCATGTTGTTGTCACTCATATCCTGTGTCTCCGATGTGGATCACCCTGATAAACCCGTCATCGAGAAGGGCATTCTCGACCTGCGGCACTATGACCTGGATAAGAGCGGCCCTGTCAAACTTGACGGTATCTGGGAATTCTACTGGCGGCGTGCGCTGATGAATGATTTTCAGGGGATCGTCCCGGACAGCATCGAGCCGGCGCACCTTGAAGTTCCCGGAGCCTGGAATTCATATAAGCATGCTGGCGGTTCAGTAGGTAGCAGAGGGTATGCGACCTATCGACTTCAGATCCTCATGCCGCATACAGATTCGCACATGGCCTTCCAGTTTCAGACGGTCAGCACGGCATTTGCCCTGTATGTGAACAATGAACTGCTGGGTAGTGTTGGTGAATTTTCCACACACCCGGATTCATCCAGACCGGAATACCGACCCGTCATCATCCCTCTTGATGAACCTGCAAGCCAGTTAGATGTGATGCTGGAAGTCTCCAATCAGGATCATCGCGGAGGCGGGATCTGGGAATCCGTACGTTTTGGTCCCGAGCGGGATCTACAAGAATACAAGGAAGACCGCCTGGCAACAAATCTGTTCCTGTTCGGTACGATCCTGATCATGGCGGTGTATCACCTCGTCCTTTTTGCACTGCGCACACAGGATCGATCAACATTGTATTTCGGCATATTCTGTTTGCTCATCGCTCTGCGAAACATCACGACGGGTGACGTCTACCTGCATACAGTTTTCCCCTTCCTGGGATGGGAATTTCTGCTAAAACTTGAATATCTGACGTTTTACATGGGAATTCCTGTGTTCTTCATTGTCCTGCAGCGGTTGTTCCCCCGCGAGATCCCTGAAAAGAACATGTATGCCATCCTGATCATCGGGGGTGTTTTCAGTTTACTGGTCCTTTTCACGCCGGCGATCGTATTCACCAAAAGCCTGATCCTTTATCAGATGCTGGGCTTCATCGCAGCCGTATATGCTATCTATCGACTCGCTATTGCCCTGGTCCGTGCCCAAGAGGGCGCGGGGATCATCCTGCTGGGATTCATCATTCTGGTGTTGGCCTTCTTTAATGACATCCTGTATGCGAATAACATCCTGCGAACGGGCTATATCATATCGTTCGGTGTGCTTGTCTTTATCCTGAGCCAGGCCATTCTGATCTCCATCCGTTTCGCACATGCGTTTACCACGGTGGAACGTCAAAGCATTGAACTAGAGCGGACCAACACGGCGTATCTCAATGAGATCAACGTTCGCAGAGCCGCTGAAGAAGAACTTCAGAAGCATCAGGATCAGTTGGAAGAGATCGTCCGGGAGCGCACCAGTGAACTTGAAGCAGCCAATGCCCAGTTGAAGGAGTTAAGCCTGGTAGACGGCCTGACCCAGATCGCAAATCGGAGACGGCTTGACGAGGATCTTGAAAGAGAATGGCGTCGCATGCTGCGTGACAAGGCGCCCCTTGCTGTGATGCTGGCCGATATTGACTTCTTCAAATTCTTCAATGATACCTACGGTCACCAGGAGGGTGACGCCTGTCTCATCCAGGTTGCGACGGCTGTACACAACAGTATTAAGCGACCCGGTGATCTAGCCGCACGCTATGGGGGTGAGGAATTCTGCGTACTCCTGCCTGAGACAGACCTGGATGGTGCAGTATCACTAGCCGAACTGGTCCGCGAAGCAGTGCAAGAATTGGGGATCGTTTACGAGCGCTCTGAGGTCAGCGATCATGTCACGCTGAGTATTGGTGTTGCCGCAGGGATCCCGTCAAAGGATCTTGAGTTGACTGATCTTGTCGCCCATGCCGACCAGGCGCTGTACGAGGCCAAGAAGAACGGCCGCAATCGTGTCAATTCGTTGCCTTTCCCGGCTAAATAGCCGGAACGGATCCCAACACTTAAACCAATTTGGAGTTAGATTTCAAGGATTGACCGACATGCGCAATGCAATGTGGGTACTATCTTGGCGGCTGACTTGAAGGTCACCCTCCAGCTGCTCGACACCCAGCATATGGACAAGTCGCAGGCCGAAAGTTGTCGCTATCGCGAAATCGATATTCTCAGGTAATCCGGCACCGGTATAATAAGGTATTTGGCGGCAACGAGCCCGGTAATGAGGAATGTCCAGCCAACGAAAAAAACCATGGTGTTCTTTGTCGTCAGGAGCTTCATGGTCGACAGCCTGGATCAGGCCCCCAGATACTCGGAGATGGTCTCCTGCAGATTCTTCTTGAAGATCGGTTTGGTGAGGAAGGCATCACAACCGGCCTCCAGGCAACGATCACGATCGGAGACGAATGCATGTGCCGTAAGGGCGATGACCGGGATATCAGTCCACCTGTCCTGGGCACGGATATACCTTACCAGGACCAGGCCGTCTTCATCACCGACGAGAGAAAGATCCGTCATGACAAGGTCTATCTGTTCTTTTTCCATGACATCTTTGCCCTGTTGCACGGATGAGGCAAAATGAATGTGGTAATTGTCTCGCAGGAACAGTCCGAACAACTTGCGGGCATTGGGATCATCCTCTACGATGAGGACAGAGTGCTTGGAGCCATCGATCCTGCTTGCCGGTTCTACCTTCTTCTTCACTGCTGGTTCCTCTATGACAGCAGTTCCTTCCTTTGTCGTAGCTGATTCAGCAATCCGAGGGAAGCTTAATGTAAAGGTCGTGCCTTTACCCTTTGAACTTTCAACGCTTACATCGATGTCATTCAGGTCGAGACAGCGCTTTGCAATGGTAAGACCCAGCCCCAGCCCCTGAAAATCCTTGGTATAACCTGTACTTTCCTGTGAAAAGGCATCCCAGAGATTGTCGAGATACTCTGCGGAGATCCCGATACCGGTATCATGGATGATGACGGTCAACACATTGTTGTTCTCAATAACCCGAACCTCGACATGTCCCTGAGAGGTATAGATGATGGCATTTTCTATAATATTCGATAATGCACTGTTCAGGGACTCCGCATCGGCTCGAATGAAACATTCACCCGGATAAGGTTCAAAGCGGATCTCCAGATCCTTGTTGGTGGCGCTGGGCTCCAGGTCCTGGAGGAGGGCACGGATCGATTCGTTGAGATCCAGAACCCGTGGTTTGATCGAGATCGCGCCTGCCTCGATCTGAGATAGATCCAGAACACCGTGTACTGTCCTGGTCAGTCGGTCACTGTTCCGACGAACGACCTCGAAGTATTCCTTCTCGTCATCGCCCACAACCTTCTCCAGCTGGCTGTAGATCAGATCTATATAGCCAATGATTGATGTCAGGGGTGTACGGATCTCATGAGACATGTTGGCCAGGAACAGGCTCTTTACCTTCTCGGATTCCTGGGCCTGTTGAACAGCTGCCTTCAGATCATTCTCGATCTGTAATCTCTGGCTCATGTCTCTGGCAGTGGCCAGAACGACATTCTGTCCAAAATACTGACCACGGTTCAACTGTACATCCTTGGGGAAGATCTCACCGGATTCCTTGATACCCCAGAATTCGAAACGCTGGGGTTCTCCAGTGAAAGCCTTCTCTATGGTCTGTTTGATCGCAGCCAAGTCATTCTTCTCCGGGGCTGCCAGGTCTGAAAGTGTCTTGCCCACGAAATACTGCCGTGGGTGACCATACATTTCCCCGGCACCATGGTTTACATCCACAAAACGGCCATCCTGAGCCAGGATATAGATAGCATCACTGGTGCTGTTGAAGATGTCCTCATAACTTTCCTGGGCGACCCGGATCCTGTTCTCGATGAGTTTCTGTTGGGTAACATCCTCAATGATCCCTACGAAATGAGTGGTCTTGCCGCTGCTGTCCCTGAGGGCGGTGATACTGGCATTGGCCCAGAATTCCTCACCATTGCTTTTTCTGCTGAGCAGTTCACCATGCCACTCATGTCCGCCGCGTAGATCCTCCAGTAGTTCCTGATAGGCTTCTTGCGGGGCTTCTGGATCTCGGAGGATAGTGGGGTATTTGTTCACGACCTCCTGACTGGTATATCCTGTCATCTCGGTGAACTTCGGATTCACATAGGAGATCTTGCCATCCTCGTCAGTAATGACCACCGCAGCCGGGCTCTGCTCGATGGCCCGGGACAGCTTGCGTAATTCCGTCTCGGCCTCGCGACGTTCCCGGATGTCACGTCCAATAATAAGGAAGGCACTGGGTTTTCCCTGTTCCTTGACCAGGGTGGAAATGATCTCAAGGGGGATCTCCTCGCCGGTCCTGGCGATGAGTTCTATCTCAAAACTGTGCGGTACGCTTGGAGTCGCCGTACTGCGTTCACTCACTTCCAGCAAGCGGCTGTGATGTTCCTGCGGGGTCAATTCCTGGATCTTCATATCCAACAGATCCATGCTTTCATGACCGCTCAGCAGGGAGCCGGCTTCGTTCACGTAGCTGATATGTCCTTCAAGATCATGGAGCAGGATGAGGTCGGGTGCAGTTTCAGCCAGAAGACGATATTGTTCCTCACTCTTGACCAGCTGCCTCTGTGACGATTCAGCACGGGCTTCCATTTTCAAAGAATGCAATGCAAAGCCAATATCCATTGCTACTTCCTGGAACAATTCGACGATCTCAACATTGCGGGCCAGGGAGGGATCCAGGATCACCAGGATCAATCCTACGGTCTCCTCGCCAGAGATCAGCTTGGCCCCCAGCATGGCCCGGGATGAATACCTGCGGCTGAACTTACTGTCGTCGAATTCAGCGGGGGATTCAATGAGAATATAACTTTCATCCGCCTGAAGTATTGTCACGGCACAATCGGTCAGGTTACCCGACTCATCCAGCGGTTGGAGCTCGGTTTCACCATCGTATTCTCCCGTCATATGACTGCTGCTGTATGAAACGGTGTTCTCATCCCCCAGAAGCGCCACCCAGGCTAATTCAAATGTCCGGGATTGGATGAGTTTGCTGCAGATCTGATCCAGCAGCGTATGGGGATCCTTCTCACGAACGATGAGCTGATTGACCTGATTGAGGGCGTAGAGAACACTATTGAGATAGTTGATCTTATTCTCAGTACGATGCTTGTAGAGTGCCATCTCGATATTCGAGTGCAGGTCGCGCTCAGTGAAGGGCTTGAGGACATAACCATAGGGTGTCGTGATCTTGGCCCGTTCAAGGATGTGGTCATCTGCGTATGCGGTGGCATAGACGAAGGGGATGTCATGATCCTCACGAAGTTTCTCGGCAAACTCGATACCGTCCACATCTCCGCTGAGCATGATATCCAGGAGGATGACGTCGGGACGTTCCCGTTCAATGCTGGCCAGGGCTTTCTCGGCTGAGCTGGCAATCTCTGTCACCTCATAGCCGAGACTTCGCAACAGGATCGCGTTGTTCTCGGCAATGAGCCGTTCGTCCTCTACTATGAGTATGCGGGTCTTCTCCATGCCCTTGTCTGCCCCATATCTAATATCGTCTTAAGCCAGCTAAACTTGAGAAGCGACACACTGGATCGAGACCCCCACATTCCAACGACACAATGCCGGTGAATTACCCTCCAGCAAAGGGTAATCTTCAATATTGATCGGATTGAAGGGGATTTCAATCAGTTTTTGGCTGAATGTGTTAAGTGCCTGCGTTTACGGGTGATTTAATCCTCCAGAAGCTCCCACCTGAAGGTCCAATCCCACTGATCGAAGTAGAGATTGCTACCGGACCATTCGACCTCGCCTCTCTGGGAATCAACTGTTTCACTTCGCGGATGCGTTTTTGGAGGGAAGAATTCCTTGGAATAGGCATCGTTAAATATCAGTCGATAGCTATCCATACCGCTGAGATAGAAATGCCTGAACTCAGGATCATCTGTTTTACGCAGGCCGTAGGTCACATCCATGGGCAGCCAGCCGAATGGTTCGAAATAGATCATCCCCCAATCATGCATGCTGTTGTCCGGGGGTTCAAATTCCCAGCCGGATTGCCAGCGTGCGGGAATTCCGTTGAGACGACAGAGCGTGATGAAGGTAAGAGCCTGAATACCGCAATCGCCATGGCGATTACGAATGGCATATTCGGGGATGTTCCGTATGGATGAATATTCCCGGGCGGACGCCCAGGGGATGTTCCCGTCGATCCAGTCAAAAAGTTTCTGTGCCTTGACGTAAGGATTCGTTTCCTGCCCAATGATCTCCGCAGAGAGTTTTCTGAGAGTATCACTGAATAAAATGTGCGGTGGCTCCTCCTTGAGAAAATCTGCAAGCGCTTCCGGATCCGCAAGGTCCCGAACATTTTCTGGATTGACAGGTGCATATGCTCCGTGTCCGGTGTATTCATAGCTTACTTCGAAATGCGTTTGTTCGCCGGCAACTGCTGTTCTCTCGAAATAAACTGTACGCTGCAGGGCATCGGGCGGCGCCAGTTGATGATCCTCGGGGGAGCTTCCGGTCAGCCTGATATCCTCCTGCCTGCCGGGTATCTCCCGTGGAAAAGGGATCCAGCATCGGATGGTCTCACCGGCAGGGACGACATCTGCATCGACATCCACCGCCTGCATGATCTTCAATCTTACGGGTTGGACATACAGCTCGCCACTTTCTGCAGCATCATCCATGATCTTCATGTTCAGCTGATCAAGGGCACTGGTTTCGCCTGATCCAGCGGTGACCTTTCGGGGATGAGCGGCGGCCCAGACCTCTTTCATCTCGCGATCGATCCTGAACAGATTCCTGGCAGCACGATTGAAGTAGCGTTTCGTACCATCGATGGTCATCACCTCTAATGCCCGTGACTGCTCCCAGCGCAGCATGTCATCCGGGGTTACCTCGGGATAATACTCTCTGATGAACTCAAGCACCTGCTCCTCGGTAGCTCTGAAATCCAGCTCGATACGATCCATTCGTAGCAACTCGAACTCGAGCCCTTTACGTTGATCATCTGTTAAACCGGTATTCTCGGCCAGTTGAGTGCGAATGAAGGTTCGTGCGGCGCTAAAGTCGCCCTGATCGATCTTGTTTACAGCAGAGTGGTTGACGACTTCAAAGGGCAATTGAACCTCCTGGTTACAGCTGGGGATCATTCCTATGCTCACGGATAGCAACAAGATGATCCTGATTGTCTGTGTAAATAATTTCATGTGGTTCCCCTCGAAAATTAGGTGCCAAATTTAATGCGCCGCACAATGCCATCCACACCAGAAAGCAGAATGCTCTCATCAGGCAGGAGGACAGGTGTATGCAAGAGCGCCGCTGAGAGACGGTATTGCCAGATAACATTTCCATTCTGAATATCCAGGGCGTAGATGCTACCGTTCTGGGTGGTCAGATATACAGCTTCAGCACCAGCAACAAGCATGGATGGATCGATCTCGAAACCATAGCCGACATGCCGTGCCCAGATCTCGTCGTAATCCGCATGATCGGTCCTGAAGGCGATAACGGTATCCCACATGCATTTGGCGAAGGCGATCTCAGCATCAGGGGTCATTCCAATGGTCTCACGCACACGGCGTTCCTTGCTGCGCCAGACGGTCTCACCCGTTCTCAGATCCACCGCCGTAAGTGCCCTGTCCGGTGCGGCGAACAGCAGTTGTCTCCGGGATGCAACCGGCCAGCAGGCAGCGGGGGAGTATAGTATGCCTTGGGGACCATCCTGCCATATCCACTGGGTTTTACCGTTCCTGATATGGAGCGCATATACGCGGTTATCCCATGCGCCGAACATGATGCGATTACCCTTGATGGTTGGACGTGTCTCCACAAAGCCATCGATGTCATGATACTCCCACAGTATTTCGCCACTGGCGATATCCAGTGCATAGAAACTGCCCTCACCGGCAGCGACAAAGATGCGTTTACCCGATTGCACCGGAACGTTCAGAGCTGAACCCGCCAGTCGGCGAACCCATAGCAGTTCTCCATCATGAGCATCAAGGCAATAGATGCTTGAGTCGGCTGAACCGCATATCACCCGATCATCCACCACCAGCGGCTGGCCGTGAATCCCGCCGCTGGTCTGATAGGTCCACAGCTTGTTGCCCTTCTGAAGATCAAGGGCTGCGATCTGTCCTTCAGCGGTAACGGCATAAGCCATCTCAGCCGAGAAGGCGGGGGGGGCGGTGATCAATTCACCCAGCGGCTGTTCCCACAGTAGTTCAACGGTGGGGAATTGCTCGTTGACGCTGAAATCCGGACGCTCGACTTTTCCTGGCTGCGTGGGGAATTTGTTGCCCAAGGGTAATGTGTGCCAGACGGAATTGCCCGGCTGCTCAGGTATTCGCTCGGTAAAAGCAGCCTGGATCGGATCCACCTGTACCACAGTATAACCGGTTCGCGTATCCCCCCTGCTGAGTGTCGAACGGGACATGACTGCATCGATGCCTTCAGAGGATTCGCCGCGATTCCGATGGCCATGACCATGCAGGATCGCCTGGACATTATACTGGCGGATCAGATCCAGCAATTGATACCAGTTAGTCACTGAGGGATCGATGGGATAGTGTGTGACAACGAAGAATGGTTGTCTGGGATCACTCAGACCGCTGAGGATAGAATCGATCCAGGTGATATTCTGTGGGGCGATGTATCCACCTCCCATTCGCATCAATGGCCCCTGGTCTAATCCGATGAAACGATAGGGACCGGCCTGGAATTCGAAACGGTCAGCGCCCCAGAGACGTCTGAAGGTCTGTGCGCCGGATGCGGACCATTTTGTATCGTGGTTTCCGGGAATGACGAAATACGGCTTCGCAAGTTCCTCTAGAATGGACCTGGCCAGGAGCAGATTATCACCGACGTCCAGTTCTGTTATATCGCCGGAAATGATCGTAAACGCGATGTCGGGCATGGTATTGATATCCGCCACCACTCTGCGAAGATCCTCATCAGCGCCCGTGGCACCAATGTGTGTATCACTGAGCCAGGCAAAGGTGAAGGAGCTTGAATCGGCAGGCAGCACACGCTCTGCCGCAGTGGTATGGACGAGTAATGCACCGAGGAACAGGAACACAGGAAGGAGTCTGGACATGAGGGACCTCCTGCTTACTGGGACGGCCAGAATATATCCACGGCCCGGGGCAGGCAGTTGACCTGAATGGGGGAAGAACCCATGAGTTCACCATCCGGTGTGAGGATCTTGGGCTGATCAGTTTCTACAGTCAGGGAAGATGTCTTGAATGTCCGTACTTCAGGCATGTGGATATGCTCACCGGTAAGGATCTTAGGAAAACTGGTTACCAATCTACGCCGGCTGGATTTCGAAAGCAGGGTCACGTCCAGCAGGCCATCGTCGACCACAGCCGAGGGTGCCATCAGAAAGTTTGAGGTGTAACGCGTATTTGAGATCTCGATGAAGATCTGTTGATCCTCGATGACACCCTGGTCGGAAGTGATCTTTACATCGAAGGGAGCCAGGAAGATCATGCGATAGAATACTCCCAGTGTGTAGGACAGGTTACCCAGGATCTTCAGCTTCTTTGCCGTGGCGCCCACATCAGCGACAAATCCCAGTCCCAGGATATTCAGGAAATACCAATCTTCACCCTGGGTACTGAAGCGGCCTACGTCCACGCTGCGAAGGTGACCGCTGGCAACAACGTCAAGCGCAGTAGCCCAATCTGGATCTTTCAGATCCATGTCGCGTATGAACGCGTTCCCCGTTCCTGTGGGAATGATCCCGATAGGCGGCCAGCCCTGGGGACTGTTGCGATAATAACCGTTGATCACCTCATAGAGCGTTCCATCGCCACCGGCGGCAAGCACAGCGGAGTAGCGGCTGAGATCGGTCCCGGTCACATACTCCACGGCATGTCCACTGTATTCGGTGACGAATTCGTCCACCTCGATCTGTAACTCATCCAGTCTGCTGCGGATCGCCGGCAGTTGTTTGGCAGCCCGGCCATTGCCCGCATTGGGGTTGAATATTAGTAGAGTTTTCATCTTGGTAATTGCAGTCACTGTTCGCTCATAAATGAGTGGGATCGATGAATTCCATCAGTGACTGCTCAATCCACAAATCTATGTCAAACACCACTCGAAGCAAGCCCATATCAAGATCCGATGCCAGGGTTTGGTCCAGATCACCATTCTCTTGATCAGTGACAGGCCCCGGTTTACTTTCACGCCTCGCCTCCCGGATGGTCAGCGGTAAGGGAACTTGCCCGGAAACCATATCCCAGGACCGAGTTTGGAACAGATTGAATTCTCAAGAACCATGGAGCATAAATGGACCTACAGAAACTGATCTCCGCAATCGATGTTCAAGCTGAATGGGTCGGAGTACGTGCGGTTCAAGAACGAACCACATCCCGGGTGGCCCGGGACGGCAAACCGGAAACCAACGTCAGCCAGATGAAAGCCGGACTCATGGTAGAGGTTCTGGTGGATGGACAGTTCGCATATTATGCCACCAGCCGTTCTGACACTGCCTCTGTCCAGGCAGCTGCCGAACGAGCAGTCCAGTTGGCCCGGACGGCGGCTCCCAACGCCCTGCACAAATTCACCGCTGATGCCCGGCCACCGGCAAATGGGAGATATCAAACCTCGGATATGCTGACCTCCAATCCTGTCAGTGCCGGGGATCTCAATGACCTGCTGTTGAAGGCCTGCGATACATTGAAGGTATCCGACAAAGTGATCAGTGCCGTCGCCATGGCCCGTATCGTTGAATCAGAAACACAATATGTCTCTTCCAATGGAAGTAACACCGACCAGCAATACCTCCTGATCTCTGCTGATTACACTGCTGTAGCTCAAGATGGGCCGGTCATCCAGAAGCGGACAGATGGTGGGCTGCTGGCCAAGAGTTACCAGACAGGCTATCAGGTCTTCAATGAAGCCGATGTGCTGGGGCGTTGTGAAGAGATCGGAAATCAAGCCGTGGAATTGCTCAGCGCGGAAGAGTGCCCCACGGGCACGATGGATCTGGTGCTGGCACCGGATCAGATGATGCTGCAGATCCATGAAAGTGTGGGGCATGCCCTGGAGATCGACCGAATTCTCGGGGACGAACGTAATTATGCCGGCTGGAGTTTTGTCAGGCTCGAGGATTTTGGGAAACTGCAGTATGGTTCTTCCCTGATGAACATCACCTTTGATCCCAGCATCAGCAACCAGTTCGCCAGTTACTCCTTCGATGACGGCGGCATGGAGGCCCGCAAGGAATACATCATCAAGGATGGTGTCCTGTTACGCGGTCTGGGAGGCAGGGAAAGTCAACTGCGTTCCGGTGTGCCTGGTGTGGCCAATTTCCGGGCCAGCTCCTGGAACCGGGCGCCGGTGGACCGCATGGCCAATCTGAACCTTGAACCGGGCGATTCCAGTTTCGATGAGGTCATTGGCGCAGTGGACAAGGGCGTGTTCATGTCCTCGAACCGATCCTGGTCCATTGACGATTACCGTAACAAGTTTCAGTTCGGCTGCGAATATGCCAAGCTCATCGAGAACGGCAAACTCACCAAGACCCTGCGAAATCCCAATTATAGAGCGATCTCCACGCCTTTCTGGAACAGTTTGAGGCAAGTCGGTAACGAGAGCACATTCGAGGTCTACGGGACGCCATTCTGCGGCAAGGGAGAACCAAACCAGATCATCCGCGTGGGACATGCCTCGCCGGTATGTCTGTTTGAGAATGTCGAGATCTTCGGCGGCGCATAAATATTGACGATTTGAGATAGTATTGAGGTAATACATGGAATCTATTTTTCTGAACCTGGCCGACAAACTGATGTCGCAATTACATGAGGGCGAGACTTTGACGCTATCCCTGGGCGGCGAGCAGAGCACATTTACCCGTTTCAGCCAATCCAGGATCCGCCAGACCGGGCGGGTGGACGAAAGCGATGTGGCCTTGACGCTCATGAGAGACCAGCGTCGCAGTATTGGTGTCATTTCACTCAGTGGTGACCTCGATCTTGATGAGACTTCTGCACTGACTGAACTTGAGAAGCTCCGAAACGAGGTGGGAAACCTGCCGGAAGATCCCTATATCGTCCTTCCGGAAGGTGACCTGAAAAGCCGTGCCGCCAATCCAGGCAGGCTACTGGCACCTGAGGATACGGCCGCTGCACTAACTCCCGCCATGCAGGGTGTTGATCTTGCCGGGATCTGGTCATCCGGGAACATCTTTCGGGGTGTTGCCACCTCCACGGGTCAACGGCACTGGTTCGAGACTGAAACATTCTCGTTGGATTACTCGCTGATCACACCTGCAGAGAAAATGGTCAAAGCAACGTTCGCCGGATCCGAATGGGACCAGGATAAGTATGAGCGATTCATGGCTGACAGCATCAAGAAGCTGCGGATGATGGAGCAGTCCCCAAAGAAGATCGAACCCGGAGAATACCGCACGTACATCGCTTCAGCCGGTGTGGCCGACTTTCTCAACATGTTCTCCTGGGGCGGTGTCAGCGAAGCTGCCATCCGGCAGGGTGAATCCGCTTTTGGCAAAATGCGCAACGAAGATGCCACCCTTTCTCCTCTATTCAGTCTGAGCGAGGATTTTCGCAGTGGTCTGGTACCCCGCTTCAATGGAAATGGGGAAATGGCACCTGAACTCACAGAGCTCATTGTCAACGGCCAGCTGGAAAACACACTGGTCAGTTCGCGCACCGCAAAGGAATATGGTGTCGAAAGCAACTTTGCCACAGAAGGGGAGGGACTCCGCTCACCGGTGATGTCCGGTGGAACCCTGGACGAGGATCAGATCCTCGACGAACTGGGAACCGGCGTCTACCTTTCCAATCTGCACTATCTGAATTGGAGTGACCGTATCGGTGGCCGTATTACAGGCATGACACGCTATGCCTGTTTCTGGGTAGAGAATGGCGAGATCATCGCACCCATCGAGAACATGCGCTTCGACGACAGCATTTACAGGTTCTTGGGTTTCAACCTGGAAGCTGTCACCAGCCAGGTCCAGGTCAATCCGGATGTGGGCACTTACGATGGCCGTGCGGTGAGTGCCGTTGTGTGTCCTGGCATCCTTTTGAAAGCCTTTGCCCTGACGCTTTAACCTGAGAGGAGGATCCCGCCATGTCGGATCACAAGTACCTCCTGATCGTCAACCCCGAAGCCGGGAGTCATCAGACCATGAAGGCTCTTCCGGATATCGAGGCCGAACTCCGCAAGCGGAAGGTGAGCTACGAATTCCATTTCACCAAGGAACGGGGACATGCCACTGAACTTGTAAAACAGTTTGGTGAAGGCTACGATGTAGTCGTATCGGTAGGCGGTGACGGCACCATCAACGAGATCCTCAACGGGATGCCCGGGATCCGCAAACCACTGGGAATGATCCCCATAGGCACGGGAAACGACTTTGCCCGCAGCTGCTGTATCCCCCTGGGCGATATCCCCGGAGCAATCGATATTCTGTTGGCGCATGATGTGAAGAAACTGGATGTGGGCGAGGTGAATGGCAGCCGATTTATCAATGTCATGGGCATGGGCTTTGAAGGTCGAGCAAATGACATCGGTGTCAAGCTGTCCTTCCTGCGTGGTGTTCTGAAATACCTGGTGGCTATTGGTTTTGTATTCTTCACCTATCGCCGCATACCCATGCGGATCAGGTTCAACGAGATCGAGATCGATGAACCTGTTTTCATTATCACGGTGGGCAACGGTTGGAACGTCGGTGGCGGGCTGCAATTGAGTCCCCTGGCAAAGCTGGATGATGGTATTTTCGACATCGGCTATGTCCGGGAGATCACCCGCTGGCGTATCATCCGTGTATTTGCCAAACTTTATGATGGCAGTATCATGGACATTCCGGAATATGAGTCATTTCAGACCACCGCCCTGCATATCGAAGCTGATCAGCATATTCCCGCGCATATGGATGGGGAAGCATTCCTGCCGGTTACCAAATCCTTTGACATAAGGCTACTACCCAAAAAGCAGCAGATCATCGGTAATTGGCCTGCCGACCAGCGCTTCAAGTCCGCTTAAGGCGTTAAACCTCAAGTCATTCAGCCGGGATCTTCACAGATCCCACCGAAAAAACAGTTAATAGGCTCAATACCTCACATCACTCAGCATTCCCGATCTTAATACTTTGGTACGACATTTGTTGCTTGTTGCAAGTACCTGACAGTCAGATGTCAGGAAAGTGGTTTAACATAGTTTTCTGAAAGTGCGCCCTTATAAAGATTTTAGAGGAAGCGGGGAGATAAAAAATGACTAGAGTAATCGTGGGTTTCTTGCTGCTGTTGCAGGTGGCGACAGCAGAGGGGCTTAAACCCTACATCCTGGCATTAGAAAGCCAGCTCCCGCTGGACACGCTACACCAGAAAGTATCCCAAGCTCTTATAAATAATGGAATTAACCTTGTTGGTGAATATCAACCGGCCAGTGATCCTAAGCGACTAGTGCAGGTGGTCACCAGCACCGAGCTGATCAAGGCTGTCAAGCAGGTGCAGGAGCTCAGCGCCTTTGCTGCGGTGCTGCGGATCGGCTATACCATTGAAGACTCCAGGATCGTTCTCAGTTACACGAATCCCACCTATCTGGGCAATGCCTACTTCCGCAAGGATTATCCCAGTGTAGAGCAACATTTTATCAACTTTGAGAATAAGTTGACCACTGCACTGGGTTCTGTTGAAAGTCTTCGTGGAGAAGGCTTCGGCTCCGAGGAAGGATTCGAAGCAGAAGACCTCTGGAAATACCACTACATGTTCGGAATGGAGTATTTCGATGACATAGTGGAACTGGCAGAATTCGATTCATTTGACGCAGGAAAAAGTGCGATTGACAGGGGTTTTGCGAAGAGCTCTGTTACGCGATTGGTCTATGCTGTTGAGATACCTGACGAAAACCTAAAATTATATGGCGTTGAGCTCATGGGTGAAAAGGGGGAGGCACATTTTCTTCCCATCATCGACATCGGTGATCCCAGGCATACAGCATTCCTGCCGTACGAGATCCTGCTCAAGGGAAATCAGGCTGTCATGATGCATGGCCGCTTTCGGATCGCGTTGTCGTTCCCGGATCTTACCATGATGACCTTTGGGAAGATCATGTCCACACCCGGAGACATTGAAGACATGATGAAGAGCATTACGGAGTGATCCCGCGGGATCAAATAGAGGAGCCTGATAAATGAAGAAGATCCTGATCCTGGGTGCTGGAACTGCCGGTACCATGATGCTGAACAAGCTGGATGCCTATCTTGACAGCACAGAATGGCAGCTCACCATCGTTGATGAATACGAAACACATTATTATCAGCCCGGATTCCTGTTCATTCCCTTCGGGATCTACAGCCCCAAAGACGTAATAAAACCAAAGCGTGACTATTTCCCTTCTGGCACGGAAGTGATTTTCGCACAGATCGACCGGATCGAAGCTGAAAAGAACCAGGTCCTGCTGATGGATGGTAAGGTCCTGAGCTATGACATTCTCATCATTGGCACTGGTACAAAGATCGTCCCGGAAGAGACCGAGGGCCTGAAAGAGGGTGGCTGGTACAAGAATATCTTCGACTTCTATACCATTGAGGGAGCAACGGCACTGGCGCACTTTCTGAAATATTGGGAAGGTGGCAAGCTCGCTCTCAATGTCGTTGAGATGCCCATCAAGTGTCCGGTAGCACCACTGGAGTTCGCCTTCCTTGCGGACTGGTGGTTTACTGAACGGGGGATCCGTGACAAGGTCGAGATCGAATTTGTTACACCAATGCCGGGAGCGTTCACCAAGCCGCGGGCCTCACAGGTATTTGGCGATTTTCTCACCAAGAAGAACATCAAACTTGTACCGGAATTCGCCACTGGGAGAGTGGACTGGGAGAACAACAAGCTTGTGAGTTGGGATGAGCGGGAGGTCGAATACGACCTGTTGGTAAGCATTCCAACGAATATGGGTGATCCCGCCATCGAACGTTCCGGATTGGGTGACGAATTGAATTTTATTCCCACGAACAAGGGCACACTCCAATCCGAAGCACACGAGAACATCTTCGTCCTGGGTGATGCCACCAATCTTCCCAGCTCCAAAGCAGGTTCGGTGGCACATTTTCAGGCTGATATCCTTTTTGAGAACCTGCTCAGCTATATCGATGGCCGTCCGCTTCGCGCAGAATTTGATGGTCATGCCAACTGCTATATCGAATCAGGTTTTGGTAAAGGGATCCTCATCGATTTCAATTATGACACCGAACCTTTGCCGGGCAAATTCCCCTTACCTGGCGTGGGACCATTCTCGTTGCTGGAAGAGACCCGCATGAACCACTATGGGAAAATGATGTTTCGCTGGATGTATTGGAATCTGCTGCTGAAGGGAGCGGAACTCCCCATCGAATCCCAGATGATGATGGCTGGAAAGCAGGTCTGAAATGTCTGAAACTGACATCAGTCAGCAACTGGCCGCCATAGAGGCCAAGCTGGATGACATCTCCAGTGAACTGGCACTGGCCAAGCGCCAGCGTCAGGAGATGGAGGACCTCAAGGAAGATCTCACCCGCGTTGCCAAGGATCTGTTCCAGAGCGCGGTGGAGGAGCTTGAGGATGTAGCGCCCTTCGTAAAGACCGGCGATTTTCTACATCTGGTCAAGCTCATCGTCAGGAATACCAACAATATCACAGGTGTGATCCATAAGCTGGAGAGTGCACTGGATTTCTTCGAGGATTTCAAGCCCATCGCAGGGGAGCTGTTCAATGACGGACTCGATAAACTTGATCGTCTGGATCGCGATGGCTACTTCGAGTTCGCAAAGGAGGCCACACGGATCAGCGATAGGATCGTCACCCATTTCAGCGCCGAGGATGTGCGCCTGCTGGCAGACAACATCGTGCCCATACTGGAGACCATCAAGGCGCTGACGCAACCGGAGATGTTGAACGCACTGAACAACGCAGTGAAAGTTTTTGATAAGATGGATATGGAAAATATCGAGGAAGTATCCATGTGGAAGGCCATGAGCGAGATGCGAACCCCGGAAATGAAGCGGGGCCTCGGTTTTCTCATCACCTTCCTGAAGAATATCAGCCAACAGGAAGACTCAAAAAATCAGAAGGAGGAATAGATGGCTACTCGTGAAATTGCCGGGATCAGCCTGGAATTCGATGAAGAAGGTTTCATGGAAGATCATACCGTGTGGAACCGGGAAATTGCCACCGAACTGGCCAGGGAGGAGGGTATCGATCCCCTCACCGAGCGTCACCTTGAAGTGGTGGAGTATTTCCGTAAGGAGTTCGAGGAAAATGGAACAGCACCCTCGATCCGCAAAATGAACAAGTTGAACATCGTACCGACCAAAGAGCTTTACAGCCTGTTTCCCGGGGGACCCGCCAAGAAAGCAGCGAAGATTGCCGGACTGCAAAAACCCCAGGGTTGCGTCTAATGAAAGGAGCTGTCAATGAGTGAACAGCCAGAACCGATCAAAAGAGTCTCCATTGTCTGCTCCAAGGGATCGCTGGTGGATGTCTATCCTGCTCTGGTCATGGCCAATGGTGCTCGTATGGAAGGTATGGAAGCATCAGTATTCTTTACCTTTTTCGGACTGGGAGCCCTGATCAAGAAGACCCAGAACCGTCTGAAAGTGGCAACCGTGGGAAACCCGGCCATGAATATGGCCATGCCCATGCTGAAGATGCCCATAACCATGCCTTTCCCGACGCTTATGGGTGCCATTCCGGGAGTATCGAACTTCGCATCCTGGATGATGAAGAATGAGATGGAGAAGCTGGATATCCCCACGGTACCGGAATATATCGAGATGATCAGTGATGCCGGGGGTGAGATCTATGCCTGCAAGATGGCCATGGACATGTTCGGTTTGACCATCGATGATCTCTGCGACGAGGTCGCCGCAGTTCTCACCGTCGGTGAATTCTACGAAAAGTCCGCCGGAGTCAATACACAGATCATCTTCACCTGATCCAGTAAAAGATCCATGAAAGCCCAGTTGGAACACTGGGCTTTTTATTTTGAGATTTATGGGGCGTGCATTTAATACCCGTGCCGTGTATCATTACCGATAGGACACACAGAGGGGAGTACTTT
Source organism: uncultured Lentisphaeria bacterium (assembly GCA_964454335.1). Classification (GTDB taxonomy): domain Bacteria; phylum Fidelibacterota; class UBA8477; order UBA8477; family JABMPR01; genus CAYVVT01. The sequence continues at coordinate 51,721 of CAYVVT010000002.1, forward strand.
GCAATATACCCAACTCGGAGATCGAGGACCGAAAGTCTCCACCATTGGATTCGGGGCCTGGGCCATCGGGGGCATGAACTGGGGACCCACGGATGATGCAGTATCCAAAGCAGCCCTGCATACCGCTCTTGACCTGGGTGTGACCTTGATCGATACCGCCGACGTCTATGGCTTCGGTCATTCTGAGGATCTCATCGCCCAAGTCCTTCGAGAAAGGGGCAAAGGTGAAGTGATCATTGCTACCAAGGCCGGCAACGATTTCTATTACGCTTCTTCTGAAGACGATGAAGGCTATGGGGCCATTCAACAGAATTACAGCCGGGATTACCTCATCGAGGCTGCGGAGAGGAGTCTACAGCGCCTGGGTGTGGAAAGCCTGGATATTCTGCAGCTGCATAGTCCCGATCTCGAGAAATTGGAGCGAGACGATCCCTGGGAAGCATTGATCCGTCTGAAAGAAGCCGGAAAGATCAGACATGCCGGGCTCAGCATTCAATCCTTCAAGGAGAGTGAACAGACCAGGATCGTGGCTGCGCACGCAGATCTCCTGGACTGCATCCAGGTACGCTACAACCTTCTGGAGCGGGAGGCGGAAGACATTCTGTTCCCAACAGTGCTGAGTGAAGGTATCGGTGTAATCGTAAGGATTCCCCTGCTCTTTGGTCTACTCACCGGCAAGTTTGACCGCAACAGCCGCTTCATTGAGGAGGACCATCGCCGCTTCAACCTGTCGCCAGAAAAATTGGATGATTTTCTCAATCAGCTGGATAGCCTGGAGGGGATTTACGATCAACACAGGAACTACAGTCGGGCTCAGGTCTCGCTGAGATTCGGTATCAGTCATCCCGCCTGCCATGTCAGTATACCCGGTGCCAAGACTGCGGAGCAGGTGATGGAAAACTGTATGGCAGCAGAACTGCCAGAGATTATACTCCCAGCGCAATGAATGTGAACAAGGTCCTTATCACCGGAGCCAGTACAGGCATCGGACACGCGCTTACCCTGGCCTATGCTGAACAGGGAGCAGATCTGTGGTTACTGGCCAGATCGGAGGATAAGCTCAAGGACCTTGCTGTACAGGTCAAACAGGCAGGAGGCAGAGCCTCGATCCTGGTGGTGGATGTCACCGAGACGGAATCCCTCCTGGCTGGTCTTGAAAGAGCTGAGCAGGAATCAGGTGGCATCGATCTGGCCATTTCAAATGCCGGGGTCAGCGCCAGGACCACGTATCCAGGGGAACATAATCTCGCCATCATTCAACGGATCATCGCGGTCAACTTCAATGCCGCAATACTCTGTCTAGAATTCTTCGCCCAGAAAATGGTTGCCAGGAAAAGCGGACATCTGGTAGGCATCACCAGTGTTGCAGGTTTTCGCGGCATGCCGGGCTCAGGAGCTTACAGTGCCAGCAAGAAGGGTTTTACCACTTTCATGGAATCACTGCGCTTCAGTATGAGTCACCACGGGATCCAGGTGACGGATGTCAGACCTGGATTTGTCCGTACACCCCTGAGCGACAAGAATGATTACAGAATGCCTTTAATCATGGAACCTGAGCGGGCAGCCTCGAAGATCCTCAAGGCCATCGATCGTGGTCGGAGTCGATATACTTTCCCCTGGCCGCTCGCCGTCAGTGGCCACCTGGTCCAATCCATGCCGGACTTTCTCTTTGACCTCCTGGCAAGATGGCTGGGCAGAGGTCGTGCCCGTCGCGGCGCACTTTCCAGGGTGGATGACGATTCTTCAAATCCATTTACGTTGACATGATCCGCAAGATCGACAGATACATCTACCGCGAGCTGCTGCCACCCTTCAGTTATTCCCTCATCATTCTGACACTGATCTTCCTGGTGAACTTCATCATCCGTGCCATGGATCGAATCCTGGGCAAGGGACTCAGCATTTTTGTCATTATCGAATACATCGTGCTTAACCTGGCCTGGATCATGGCCCTGGCCATTCCCATGTCCGTACTGGTGGCAGTGCTGCTGGCCTACGGCCGGATGGCCAACGATCATGAGATCACGGCCATGCGATCAGGTGGTATCTCATTGCCGCGGATCATGCTGCCGGCCTTGGTGTTCGCCATAGCCGTGGGCAGCTTCACCCTATACTTCAATACGAATATTTTACCCGACGTTAATCACCGGGCCCGCCTGCTGGGTTCTGATATCTATCGTAAACGGCCCGACCTGGATATCGTACCAGGATACTTCATCGACGACCTGCCAGACTATAACATCCGGGTAAATGAGGTGACGGAGGATGGTCTGAAGGGCATCGTCGTGTTCTCGAAAAGCGATCGCCGTGAGCAGATCTCGATCTTCGCTGAAAGCGGCCGTACCAGCTCGGAAGGGAACCGCATCATATTCACACTCTACAATGGCGAGAAACACCTGCTTGATCTGGCAGACATGGAGGAATATCAGCGCGAATTCTTTGACAGTACGCGCCTGTCCATGGAAGTGGCGAATATGGAGCTGCAACGCAGGGAGACATCGGTGCGGGGCGATCGTGAAATGACACCGCAAATGATGTACGACAAGATTGACGAGAATCTGGAGCGCAGGCAGAGCACCCTGGAAAGAATGCAGTACATCCATGCCACCAGCCCACTATTCCAGGGCGATACCCTTGAAAATGTCACGGCGATCATGGACACCCTGAAGAAACTTCCTGTAGCAGCTGATGCAAGTCTGGGTATCCGGGAAAGGCGGTGGAACCGTACCGTAGATAAACTGCACAGCCAGGAGCGTCTACTGAAAAGCTATGAACGTCAGGTGAACAAATACCTAGTGGAGATCCATAAGAAATATGCCATGCCCATCGCCTGCCTTGTGTTCGTGTTCATTGGCACTCCTCTGGGAATTATGACTCGCAAATCCAGTGGTACCATCGGAGTAGCTATCGCGATGTTCTTTATATACTGGGCTACACTTATCACCGGGGAGGAGTTGGCCGACCGCAGCCGTCTTGATCCGGTGGTGGCCATGTGGGCACCCAATGTGCTGATGGGGACCGTCGGTATCTGGATCTCTTACCAGGTGACCCGCGAACGGCGTGTATTCAACCTGGAATGGCTCAAATCCATCGGACAGAGAGCCCGGACCGTGGTTCGCAAGGCAGACGGAGCAGATAGCTCATCCTGAAAATAATTGATAAAGACAAAAACTTTTAGATTAGAGATAGAGTCCGTCCGTTCGCGGAGAGCTGTGGCTCAGTTTTTGATCTCTATTTTGTCCATCTGAAATGACTGAACTGAATTTGTGGAAGGAAATAACATGACAGAACCCACCAGAATGGATCCTGAAATGTTGGATATGGTACTCGATACGATTGACAAGCTTGAAAAGGACAGGATAACGGTTGATGCCAAGCTGGAGATGGACCATATCGGCGATTTCCCGGAAGAGCTGATCCGTTTTATGCTGGGTCCCGAGATCGGCCTGCATCTGATCTTCATACCGGAGGAATATGGCGGTCTGGGAGCTGGTTCAGAGGACATTGCCATTGTATCCGAGCGTATGGCGAAAATGGATCTGGCCATTGCCACCGGTTTTCTGGCCATCTGTCTGGGCATGGACCCCATCAGGGTAGGTGCCACAGATGAGCAGAAAGAGAAATATATCAATCAGGTTGCCGAAGAAGGCTTGATCGTGGCCTATGCTGTCACCGAACCTGAAGCCGGATCCAACGTCCAGTCCCTGAAGACCAAGGCAGCGCGTGTGCTTGACGATGAGGGTAACATCAAAGGCTATAAACTGAATGGACAGAAGCAGTTCATCACCAACGGGGGAGTAGCCGATCTCTATACCATCCTGGCAGACACACCTGATGGCCCAAGCTTCTTCATCGTAAGAGGCGGTACCGCGGGACTTGTTCCCGGTAAGCATGAGGACAAACACGGGATCAGAGCTTCCGATACCTGTCCCCTGTCTCTTGAGAACCTGTATGTTCCAGCTGAAGATCTCGTCGGTGGTGTAGAAGGACAGGGTATTAAGCAGGCGAATGAAGTATTTGGCTATACCCGCCTCATGGTAGCGGCGTTCGGTCTGGGCGGCGGTATGGCTGCTCTGGAGAAAGCGGTCCAGTATTCGAATGAAAGAGTCCAGTTCGGGACCAAGCTGTCGGAAAAGCAGGGTTATACACACAAACTTCTGGTTCCCCATGCTGTTCAGCTTGAAGCTGCACGTGCCTTTATCGAAGAGGTCGGCAGAAGGCTGGATACCGATGAGAAGGATCTCCAGGTCGAAGGATCCATCGCAAAATGGTTTGCCACTGAAGCCGGTGATGCCATGGCCAATGACGCCATCCAGGCTCTCGGCGGCTATGGCTATATCAGCGAGTACGAGGTGGAGAAGATCAAGCGGGATGTCAAGATCCTGACGATCTATGAAGGGACCAGCGAGATCCAGGAAAGTATCATCGCAACCTTCCGTCTGAGAAACACAGTTCGCTCCAAGGGTGCCTTCTATGGTAACATGGCGGATAAACTTGATGAATTACCGCAGGATACGGGGGGGGCAATTACTGCCCGTGCGATGAGAGCCACCAGCGATATGATATTCTGCATCAGGGAACACAAACTGACCAAGCAGCAGCATATCATGTTCCAACTGGCCGAAATGATCGCCTGGTGTGAAGTCAGCTCGGCCCTGTGCCTGAAAGCTGCGAGCAACGATGGATCCCGGGGGCATAGCGCTGACTATCTAAAAGCCTGTTCAAGACTGTTTGCCCGGGAGGCTATTGAGAAAGTCCTGGTCAATGGTTTGAGGATCGCCCATGGTTGCGGTGCTGAGCTCAGCAATTCAGTGGCAAACCTGAATGCCCTGGATGTGGCTGAGGCCATGAAGGATAATCTTGATGATATGGATCTGGTTGCAGCGGAACTGATCGCTTAGGATCGATTTCCACAGTTATTCTGGGTGGAGATCTACCGTTCGGAATAGTACGATAAAAACAAAGCCCACGATGAGATCGTGGGCTTCTCTATATTAAAACTCCCGGGGGAATCAGCTGTCAGCGATCCACTTCCCAGAGTTGGAGTCTCATTACACTACCATTTCTAACCGACATAGTGTTCGCCACCATCAACACCGAGGATATTCCCAGTGACCCAGGTGGGCATCTTGATGAAGGTAGCTACTGTCTCTGCGATATCGGCAGGAGTGGTCAGACGACCACTGGGATTGATACGCAGGGCATGGGCAATCATCTGCTCGTTGCCTGGGATCTTGCGCAGCGCAGGCGTATCGGTCACACCAGCCCTGAGAGCATTCGCCGCGATCCCCTTGGGTGCCAGTTCCATGGCGATCTGGCGTGTGTGCGCCTCGATGGCTGCTTTGGCCGCCGAAACAGCACCATAATTTGGCCAGACCTTTTCTCCACCTGAGCTGGTCATGCAAAAGATGTGTCCGCCCTCGCCCATGAGCTTGTGACCAACGACGTCCTGTGTCCAGTAGACCAGTGTGTTGGCCATGACATCCATGGTCATATCCATCTGGTTCTTATGGACAACACCTCCAGTGCCCGGATTAAATACAACCGGCAGTAGGGTACCGAAAGCCAGGGAATGCACCAGGACGCGGATACAGCAGTCTTCCTGGCTGAACTCCGCCTCGATGTTCCGGATGACCTCTTTGCGTGCTCGCGTATCAGCTGCGTTGATGTTGAAGAACATGGCCTTCGAACCCACTGCCTCAATGTCGGCAATGATCTGCTCCACGTTCGGCATCGTGGCCTTGCGGTCCAGGTGGATCCCGATGATGCCATGGCCATCTTCAGCCAGTTTACGGGCAATGGCACCGCCAAATCCACTGGATGCACCTAAAATCAGAGCCCATTTCTTCATATCCTGTTTACCTCCCTCATCGTGCTTTCGTCGGGCGGCAATATACATGCGCCATCAGCGCTGCAAAGTCATTTATTGTGATGTATTTTATCCTGAATCGGAAGTGATATGATGGAGCCGACCCTGCCACGTGTTCCTGTGTTCAAGAGCCTGGTCGAGTTTGTACAGTAATTCAGGAATACTGTGATCCCATCTGGGTGCGATTAGCAGGTCCAGCGGTGCATCACCAAAAGTCCGCTGGATCACGATCTCTGGATCCAGCCGCTCCAGGATGTCAACAACCAGATCAATGTATTCATCTACTGAAAAGGTAGAAAAGGGTTCAGCCAGGAAATCATGCGCCAACCTGGTACCCTTGACAATATGCAGCTGATGGATCTTCAGGAAATCCAGTTCCAACTCGTTCGCCGCCAGACCTGTTTCCAGCATCATTTCTCGTGTCTCCAACGGGAAGCCCATGATGATATGACCACCTACTCGCAGACCATGCTCCCTGGTCTGCTGAATGGTATCAACGATGGATTGAAAATCATGCCCGCGATTCATCCAGCTCAGGGATTCATCATGTTTCGATTCGATCCCGTATTCTACAGTGACCTCAACCCTCTGATTCAGTTCGGAGAGATATTCCAGGAGTTCCGTATTCATGCAATCTGAGCGGGTACCGATATCCAATCCCACGACACCCTCATAGTTGACAGCCAGTTCATACAGGTCCTTCAGTTTTTCCAGTTCGTCGTAGGTATTGGTGTAGGCCTGGAAGTAGGCGATATACTTACGGGCACCATAGCGGGATTGGATAAATGGAATGGAAACTTCCATCTGATCTCGGATGCTCATTTCAGCATTGATGTAGTGGGGTACGAAGCTGTCATTGTTACAATAGATACAACCACCGTAGCCTTTGCTGCCATCCCGATTGGGACAGGTGAAGCCACCGTGGAGGGAGATCTTGTGGACCTTTTCTCCGTAAACCGTTCTTAAATGGTGATTGTAGTTGTTGTATCGCTTGTCCCGCCATATGCGGACCTCTTGTCCGTTGGGGTCGACTGAGAAAGCTTCCATGATCCAATAATAAGGTGTATTCTCGAGGATGGAACAGCATTTGTCCCTGGCAAGTACCGTCGTTTTTGTGCTTTTGAAAACTCCGCATGACCCTGTACCTTTGCCCCAACACATGCTCGGAATTTCTGAATCAAACACCCGATCAAAAGGTCTAGATCGATGAAGGCATTCGCGGTGAAACTGTGGGTCTTGCTGCATGCACTGGCTTTAGGCCTGAGCGCCCAGGTTCCTGAATTCCAGGTTGAGCATCCGGAGATTGACGAGCAGAGCGCCATTGTGGCCAGCTACCTTTATCCGGATGTGTTCTGGGTTCTGGAAGATTCAGGCAGTGAACCGATCCTGTTCCCCCTGAACAGCCGTGGCCGGATCATCGTTCCGGACTATCTGAGTTCACACTATGGCGGTAAACGTCAACCTGAATACCCGGGTATGCTGGTACTCACAGCACGCAATCTCGACTGGGAGTCATTAGGGCATATCAAAGACACGCTCATCATTGCCGATGTGGGCAACAATTCAAACACCCGGCGGGATCTGGGAGTCTATCTGGTCCTGGAGCCCAATCCACATAATATTCCGCAATGCAGGCCTTTCACCTTCCTGCCGCTGGCCTTTCCGGATCAGCGTAGCTGGCCACCCGAAAAGTGGGACTTTGACTGCGAAGCGGTTTTCGGTTTTAAGGGACATATTTATTTCCTGACCAAGCACCGTTCAGACCAGCGGATCGACAAGCCCAAACCCAGCACGAAACTCTACCGGATGGATACACGGCACACAAACCAGGTCAATGTCCTCACCAAGGTCAGCGAACGTGAAGATCTGGGAGGCTGGGTAACTGCCGCTGATATGTCACCGGATCTCACTCGATTGGCGATGCTGGTCCATAATCCCCTGGTCTCCAGCATATGGCTTTTCCCCACACCGCGGGAAGGGGATGATTTCCTTGGGGGAGTCCCCATTGTGACCCCTATGACCAAAGTAAATCAGGTCGAAGGGATCTGTTTCAAGAACGCAGACACACTCATCGTCACCAATGAACAACGGGACTGGTACGAGATCCCATTGCAGAAATAGAATACTGGAAGGACAGAATTGAATGTCGTTGCAAGAAATGAAATACAAGCTGCAGGGCCTTGACGGCTTTACACTTCCTGATGCTGAAAAACATTATGCACCGGACCTGAGTCTTGAACCGATCCACTCAGCGATTACGCTGGACCTGGACCTTGAACAGCAAATCGCTGACGGTCATACCGAAATAACCATCCGTGCAAATGTCGCTGGACCGCAGACACTTGAATTGGATGCTGTGAGCTTCGATGATGTCAGCCTGGTGAGTGAAGCGACCCTCAGTCATCGCTACACAGGCAAGAAACTCATCCTCAATTGGGACGAACCCTTCAGCAAAGGTGAAGAACGCAAGGTGACCATCCACTACGTTCTGAATCAGCCCATAACCGGTCTCAGCTTCTCAAAGCCTGATAAAACTCTACCGGACAATCCACTATTCGCCGTCACTGACAATGAGACTGAACGTGCACGATACTGGTTTCCCTGTGTGGATTTCCCCACCATCAGGACAACGCTGGAATTCAATCTTACAGCTGACAAAGCCCTCACTATTCTGGCCAATGGAAAACTCATCAGTGAGGAAGTAAAGGATGGGCGTAAAACTGCGCACTGGAAGCTGGACTATCCATGTCCAAGTTACCTGGCCTGTTTCGCCGTAGGTGATTTCAGCCGCTTTGATGACAAGTCCCTGCGGGATATTGACATCGCCTATTTCGCTGACAGTTCCTACTCCCCGGATCAGCTGGAGCGGGCGTTTGACGCCACACCGGCCATGCTGGCCTGGATGGAGAAGAAGCTGGGGCATGAATATCCCTATCCCAAGTATTTCCAGTTTGCCGCTCGCGGGATCGGTGGAGCCATGGAGAACATCTCCCTGGTCAGCTGGGATGACAAGGTTGTCCTGGATGAGACCATGGCGCTTGAATTCAAGTACATCGTCGATCTCATCAATGTCCATGAGATGGCGCATTCCTACTTTGGAGATGCCATTGTCTCCTATGATTTCGCCCATGTCTGGCTCAAGGAAAGCTGGGCTACATACATCGAATCTGTGTGGCTGGAGGATATCGAAGGGCAGGTTGCCCGGGACTGGCAACTGGCAGAAGAAGCCCGGAGCTATATCCAGGAAGCAAAGTCGGATTATGTCCGCCCCATCGTAACCCGCGAGTATGATCACAGTTGGAACATGTTCGACATGCATCTCTATCCCGGAGGGGCCTGGCGCTTACACATGCTGCGTATGAATGTCGGTGACGAGGCTTTCTGGGCTGGTGTTCGGGACTACGTCAATCAGTACGCCGGTAAAACTGTGGAGACCATCGACTTCCAACGCTGCATCGAAAAGCAGTCCGGGCTGAACCTGGGATCATTCTTCGATCAATGGTTCTATAGCAAAGGCTACCCGATCCTCAAGCTGAACTTTGAGTTTGACAAGAAAAAGGGTGTCGGGAAGTTCAATATCAAGCAGGACCAGGTAGATAAGGACAAGGACATCGGTCTCTTCGAATTCGATCTTGAGATCGGGTGGAGCGACGCAGAGGGCAAGCATCATCTCGAAACCGTGCATATCAAGGAAAAACAGCACCTCTTCTACGTGAGTATGACGGAACCGAAACACATCGTTCTGGACCCGAATCAGAAGATGCTGTATGAGGCTGAGTTCAACCCTGGTGAAGACATGCTCAAACACCTGATGGCACATAGTGAAACCATCAACGGTTGCATGCAGGCGGTGAGTGAGCTCACCAAGACGGCAAAGCGGGAGAATCTCCAGGCTGTCCGGGAATACATGGACCGTGAAACCCACTGGGGTTTGCGCATCCACGTATACCGCGAGCTGGCAAAGGTGGGCAACGATCTCGCCTTCCGCCATATTGCAGAGTTGCTGGTAGGCGAGAGTGATCCCATGGTTCTGGAGACAGCTGCAAATGCTGCCGGCAGGTTCCGTTCTGATATCCTGCGAGAGGCCATCCTGAAGAAGCTTGAACAGCCTGAACTACCCTACCGTGGGAACATGGCCCTGTTGAGCAGCCTTGGCCGCCAGAGGAACATGGAGGATATGGATCTCCTTGTACAGAAATCCCTGGAAACAAATTGGAGGAACTACGTTCGTCTGGGTGCCTTCAACGGCCTGGGACTGATGCGCGATGAAGCAGTGGTGGACAGACTTCTCCAGGACGTAGATATACCCACCCTTTTCTGCGAGGAGCGGGTTGGACGCTACTCCGCCATGGGCGCTGTGTACAAATGGTTGCCAAAACATGCTCGAGCTGGTCTGCTAGACAGTCTCATCGATGGGACACAGGTTCAGGATCGCTTTACATCCTATGCGGCTGCGAAAGCACTGACAGGTACCGGTGAGTTGGAAGGACTGGGTGCACTACAGGCACTGAAAGCAAGACTTTCTGAACAGGAGGGGCCCATTGTCAGACGCTGGATAAAACAGCTGCAAGCGGCAGCCAAGCCGGAAGACGGACCCAGCAAGCTGAAGAAGGAAGTGGAAGAACTTACCGAGAAACTCTCCAAGATCGAGATCAGATTACAGGATCTGGAGGCGAAGGAGGACAAAAAGTCGTGAATCGTACCCTGCTGATCTGCGGGATATTCGTTCTGATACTCTCCGGCATGGCCTGTTCCCGGGATGCTGAGGTGGAGATCTCGTTGAACATCGCTGAATTGAAATGCGAAGATGGCCAGAATCTTATTGAAGGCTACCTGTTGGAACTTGAGGGGATCAGGGCAGTGGCCTCGAACATTGAAAAGCACCAGGTCTCGATTTATTACCGGACTCGCTGGCTGAATGATATGACCATCCGGGAGAACCTTCTTGCGAAAGGATTCACTGTGGACGGTCAGTCAGGTGATCCCAATGCACGTCGTCGTCTGCCGGCCTGCTGCCTGGCGGAGGCTGACAGCACAACGATACTGGAGACATCCGGATCATGATCAGCCAGGAACAGTTCCGACAGCAATTCGATGTCAACAGACACCGCCTCTACTTCAATCACGCGGCCTATGCTCCCATGTCGCGATCCGTCGTCAGGGCAATGTCCGATTACTTTCAGGTCCGTCTCGAGGGTGAACCCAACGCCTGGGGCTATGTCGTAGAACGTTATGAGGGTCTACGTTCGAATTTTGCGTCCCTGGTGAATGCAGAACCGGACAGGGTTGCCATCGTCGCAAATACAGTCGTGGGGATCAATGTGCTGGCAACCGGTCTCGACTGGCAGGCGGGTGACCGGATCATTCTGTATGAGAAGGAGTTCCCGGCTAATGTATTGCCCTTCACGAATCTGAAGGGATCCGGAGTGGAGGTTGATTTCATTTCCGACCGCGAGGGTCGGGTCGATGTGCAACTCTTTGAGGCGGCATTGACCTCGCGAACCCGGCTGGTCTCCATCAGCAGCGTTCAATGGCTTACTGGTTACCGGGCAGACCTCAAGGCTCTGAGTGAACTTTGTCACGCCAGGGGGATCCTGCTTTGTGTTGACGGGATCCAGTCTGTGGGTGCCATCCCCATGGACGTGGACCATTCTGGTATCGATATGCTTGTCGCAGGAGGCCATAAGTGGCAGATGTCACCCCTCGGCACAGGTCTGCTCTACCTCACAGAGGAATTGCAGGAACGCCTGAAAATGGGAGCTATGGGCTACATGGGCAAAGTGGATCCTGAGGATTATCTGAATTTCAATCAACCCCTGAGTCCCCATGCCCGACGCTATGAGATGGGCGCATTCCCGGCCCCCAGTATTATCGGTGCCCAGATAGCCACTAAACTGCTGCTGGAAGCTGGTATTGAGAATATCCAGAGCCATCTTCGCGCGCTTCTGCATCAGTTCAGAAAGGGACTGACGGACATACCCTATCGTTGCCGATACGAATTTGATGATCATGAGTCAGCCGGGATCCTCATCTTCGGACATCAGGACTCCCGACGGAATCCGGAAGTCTATGACAAAATGGTGGCAGCCGGTGTGAATCTTTCACTCCGGGACGGCTGGCTACGACTTTCACCCCATTATTTCATAAATGCCGATGATGTTTCAAAATTGCTGGATATTCTCGAAGGGATCCGCTGAACGGGAATGGTTAAATGAGCTATTATTTCAAAAAAGAAACTGTTCTGCCTTTTGAGGCAGCTGTCAAGAAAGTCACAGAGAATCTGAAGGCGGAGGGTTTTGGTGTGCTTACAGAGATCGATGTCAGCGACACCCTCAAGCAGAAACTGGATGTTGATCTGAAACCATATCGTATCCTGGGAGCCTGCAATCCGCCTTTCGCCTATGAGGCATTAAAGCATGAACCGCACATTGGTACCATGCTGCCCTGCAATGTCATTGTCCGGTCACTTGATTCCGGGAATACCGAGGTCGCAGCAGTAGATCCAGTGGCTTCCATGAGTGCGGTACCCAATCCTGATCTGCAACAAATTGCTGATGAAGTCCGCAATAAACTTCGCAAAGTGATCGAAAGACTATAGGATTATGATCACCGGATCCGGGTGAGTGTGGCAGGTTCACCCGTGTTAAGGTGTTCAAACATAAGGAGGGATCATGAACTCCCAGCACATGAAACAGACGCTAATACTTCTACTGGGTATCATTATAATGCTTATGCCGGGGTGCAGTCAGGAAGCTGCAGAGAAGGTACCCATTACCACGAGTTCTCCAGAAGCCCTGAAAGCATATCTTCAAGCCAGGGACCTCAGTGAGAAACTCCAGGGACAGGAATCCCTCGAGTTTTATCAGAAAGCAGTTGAGTTGGATCCTGAGTTTGCCATGGCACATCTGAACATGTCCCTGGCGCAACCCAGTGCCCGGGAATTCTTCGCTTCCCTGGAGAAGGCCAAAGCCCTCGTTGAGAAGGTTACTGAAGGCGAGAAATTGTGGATCCTTGGATTTGATGCAGGTGTGAACGGACACCAGGAACACCAGCGTGAATACTATGAGCAATTGGTCTCACTCTATCCAGAAGACGAACGTGCATTGAACCTCCTGGGAAATCATTTCTTTGGAGTACAGGACTGGGATGCAGCTATCGCTGCCTATAAGAAGGCAATCCTGGTGAATCCGGATTTTTCACAACCGTATAACCAGCTTGGCTATGCCCAGCGCTTCCTGGAGAATTATCAGGAGGCTGAAGATGCATTCAAGCGCTATGTAGAGCTCATTCCCGATGATCCGAATCCCTATGATTCATATGCGGAACTCCTGCTCAAGCTCGGACGCTTCGAGGAATCCATCGAGAAATACCGGAAAGCCCTGGAGGTCAACCCGAACTTTGTGGCCTCTCATGTAGGCATAGCTACCAACTATAATTATCTCGAGCAGTATGAAGAGGCACGCAAACAGCTGGATCACCTTCTGAGTATCGCCCGGAATGAAGGTGAAACGAGGGCTGCCTTGATAGCCAAAACCGTCAGCTATGCGGCAGAAGGACTCTTCCAGGAAGCCTTGACCACCCAGGATGCTCAGTTTGCTCTGGATGCCGAGACCGGTGATGCGGCAAACATGGCCGGCGATCTGAACCTCAAGGGCCTGCTCTATCTTGAACTGGATGCCGCCGACAGTGCTCAGACGGTCTTCACCAGAGCTATAGAGATCATCGAAGGCTCTGACCTCAGCGATCCAGTGAAGGTGAACAACCAGCGTAATTACATGTACAACATGGGCCGGGTGCACGTTGCCCGGGGGGATCTTGATGATGCCAAGGCCATCGCCCAGGAACTGTTGCAGGCGGCGGGCGATGCCGGAAATACATTTCAGGTGCGACAGGCCTATGAGCTAAAAGGCATCATCGCACTGGAAGAACGTGACTATACCGCCGCCATCGCAGCTCTTGGTGGCGCAAATCAGCAGAATCCCTATAATCTGTACCGGATCGCCCTGGCATATGATGGACTGGGGAATCTTGAAGAAGCCAAGCTCATGGCCGAACGTGCCGCGAATTTCAACGCGCTTAATCTGTTAAACCAGGTCTTCATCCGCGAGAAGGCGATGAATTTCGCAGCTTCACTTTGATCCCAAGATAGCGTGGATAAGAAGAAGCCGTCCATAGCGGACGGCTTCTTCTTATAGTCACGAATCACGAATTACGAGAAGGCTTCACCACGAACGCTCTCCTCGTTTACCCTCGCGGGTACCGTTCGGGATGCTTTAAAGCTTCCCAACCTCCTCCAGGAACATCGCGATACTCAGAATGCCCTTGTGGTAGTTATCCAATGAGAAATTCTCGTTGGGTGCGTGGGCGTTCTGGTCCGGAAGACCAAATCCCAACAGCAGTACCGGGCAATGCAGTGCATCGGCAAAGTCCTTCACAATGGGTATGGAGCCGCCTTCACGGATGTAGTCGGCCTCTTCCCCGAAGGCTTTTTCCATGGCTCGAATGGCTGCCTGAAGTCCTGGATTGTCAAGATCGGTGATATATCCATAACCACCATGCATGGCATCGACCTCCACCTTCACCTGTGGCGGTGCGATGCTCTCGATGAAGGACTGGAATTGGGCAGCGATCTTCTCGGGATCCTGATTGGCTACCAGCCTCATGGAGACCTTGGCATGTGCTTCCGCCGGGATGACCGTTTTTGCCCCGGTGCCCTGGAAACCACCCCAGATACCGTTGACATCAAACGTAGGACGCGCCCAGAGCCGTTCCAGGTGCGTATAGCCTGACTCACCGAACAGTCCCGGGGCACCGATGCCACCGGCAAATGCCTGCTCATCAAAGGGCAGTTTCGCTAATTTTGCACGTTCATCATCACTGAGCGGTAAAACCTCATCGTAAAATCCGGGGATCTGGATCTTCCCATTCTCATCTTTCACGGCCGCCAGCATGTCAACCAGCGCATTGATGGGATTGATTACGGCACCGCCGAATGAGCCGGAATGGAGATCGGTATCCGTCCCGGTGACATCAACCTGCAGGTAGGTCAGGCCGCGAAGGCCATAGGTCACACCGGGATAACCCTCCCTGAACATGGGCGTATCGGAGATCACTACATAATCCGCCTGGATCTTTTCACGGTAGGTATCAATAAATTCTCCCAGGTGTGCCGAGCCGATCTCTTCTTCTCCTTCCAGAAGGAATTTGACATTAACAGGCAATTCACCCTTCTGTGTGAGCCAGGCTTCAACTGCCTTGAGATGGATGTAGAGCTGTCCCTTGTCGTCTGCAGAACCCCGGGCGAAGATCTTGTTCCCGTGGATCACGGGTTCGAAGGGGGGCGAATCCCACAGCTCCACCGGATCGACCGGCTGTACATCATAGTGACCATAGATCAGCAGGGTGGGTTGATCAGCAGCTTTCAACCATTCGCCATAGACCACCGGGTGCCCGGCAGTGGGGATCACCTCTACGGCATCAAGACCAATGCGCTGCATCTCCTGCTCAAGATGCCCGGCCATATCGGCCATGGCATCCTTGTGATCCGGCGATGAGCTGATGCTGGGTATCCTGAGGATCTCAACCAGCTCGTCCTCATAGCGCTGCTTGTTCTCGCCGATGTATTGACTGACATCCTGCATGTGTGCTAATCCTCCAATGCTGTTAATTCTGATTGTACAAAGGCCATCAGGCTGCGGATGGTCTCTGCTGAAAAGTCAAATTCGATACCCATGGCCTGCCATACCTCGGGCAAGGCTTTTGAACTGCCCAGGCTCAATCCGCGGATATATCCATCCAACGCGGATTCAGGATCTTCCTTGAACAATCGATATACCTGTAGTGCCCCCAGTTGTGCGATCCCGTATTCAATGTAATAGAAGGGAACACCAAAGATGTGCAGCTGACGTTGCCAACCGTTGCGGAGATAGTGTTCGTAACCCTCCCAGTTCACCAGTCCGGATCCGAAGCGATCATTCAGTTCCACAAAGGTGCTGTCCCGTTCTTCCCGACTGTGGTCCGGATTCAGATAGATCCAGTGCTGAAAGGCATCCACCGTGGCGCACCAGGGGAAGAACTTGATGATCCCCTCCAGATGCTCCCGCCGGGCACGAATATGGTCCTCTTCATTATAGAACCGGTCCCAGAGTCCGGCGGTCATCAGTTCCATACTCATACTTGCGGTTTCGGCCATCTCTGCCGGCGTATCACGGTACTGGAGCAGACTTTCCGAATTGGTGAGGAAGGTGTGCATGGCATGACCGCCTTCGTGGCACATGGTGACCACGTTCTGGTGTACACCGGCGGCATTCATGAATATGAAGGGCATCCCGGTGATCTCGAGGCCGTAATTGTAGCCGCCAGGTGCCTTGCCCTTCCGGGATTCAAGGTCGAACAGCCCGGCCTTGTCCATAGCCCGGAGATTCTTGCCAAACTGCGGATGGACATTGTCAAAGATGTCGATGGTCCTTTCCAGGAGCTCCTGACCTTTCTCAAAGGGTTTGAGCGGTTCCTGGCCCAGTGGCTCACCGATGAGATCCCAGGGCCTGTAGTCATCTTCGGCCAGACCGAGTTTTTTCCGGTGATCCCGGATGATCTGTCTGGAAAGCGGCACCACATGATCAGCAATACTGTTCTGGAAGCTGATGGCGTCCTGGGGTGTATAATCGAAACGCTTCAGCAGGTCATGCTGATAATCACGAAAGGTATCATAACCAGCATTTCCTGCGATCTGATGACGCAACTTGATCATCTCATCGAAGACTTCATCTGCATCAGATTTGATCCCATAACGTGCCTCATTGATGGCCAGCCAGGCCTCTTCCCTGCGTTTGCGGTCGGAGGATTCCAGCCGGACACCCGCTTTAGGGAGCGGCATTTCCTCCCCATCCAGTGTAACGGTCAGACCACCCGTGAGCTGATCATAACGGGTGGAAAGTTTTGACAGTTCAGCATTCAGAGGCACATTCTCCTCCCGGAACATCTCTAGTTCTCGCTTGAGATTGCGCTTGAGTTGCTGATAGCGGTCTGCGGATAGCTCATCGAAGGCTGGATGGTCGGTGATCTTTTTCTCAACTTTATTTCCCGCGGTCTCAACCTCAGGATTGATCTGGGTGCTGAACAGCTGGAAGCGATCCACATGATCCTGGTTGTCGGTTTCCCGGGACATGTTGATGTATGACCAGGCATATTGCTCGTGGAAGACACTCAGGGTTTCACTGTACTGAACGATGAGCTGTTCAAGTTCCCTTCCGTTCTCAGGGGTATTCTCAAAAAGACGATCAAAAAAGGGCTTGATATCATCCCATGTGTTTATCTCAAGATCATTGGGGATAAATCCGGTGGGTGTATACATACGGTGGCTCCTTGGCTGTTGAAGGAATCTCTGGATCAAAATTGCATTTTAAGGATAGCCCTGCATGTATCAAGCCAAAAAGTATGTAATAATGATCAAGAATCCCGATAAGGCAGAATGAGCTCTGCGTCATGCTTTCCCATGGCTTTTCTATTGCACATTGGAACCTGTAGATTGATGTTTGCAAAATCACATTTGAAGGATCAAGCCTGATGCATATAGGACCTTACGAGATCATTCCAGTCGTCACCAGCCGCTTTGGACTCGACGGCGGAGCCATGTTCGGTATCGTCCCCAAACCACTGTGGAGCCGGAAGGTGCGGGTAGATGACATGAACCGTATTGATATGGTGACCCGCACCCTGATCCTGCGATCAGCGGACCGCGTCATCCTGGTGGATACGGGCAATGGTGACAAATGGGAGGAGAAGTATCGCAACATCTACCGCATCGAAACGGAGCAGTATGTTCTGCCCAGAAGCCTGGCGGAACACCAGATCTCAGTCGAGGATGTCACCGATGTGATCTGTACACACTTGCATTTTGATCATGTGGGTGGAAATACAAGGTTGGAGAGCGATAAACCCGTCCCGGTCTTTCCCAACGCAGACTATTGGGTGCAGGAATCAAACTGGGAACTGGCCAATTCACCTTCAGAGAAGGACCAGGCCTCCTATCTGTCGGAGAACTGGAAGGTCCTGGCTGAAAATGGAATGCTGCAGATCCTCAAGGGCGACCGGGAACTGTTCGAGAATATCCGCCTTGAGATCGTGAATGGACACACCACCGGCCAGCAGTTGCCCATCGTCTCGGATGGGACCCGGACCCTGATGTATGGAGGCGATCTCTTTCCCATGAGTGCCCACATCCCGGTCCCCTGGGTCATGGCTTACGACATCGCACCCATGAAGTCCATTGCTGAGAAGAATCGTTTGCTGCCGCAGATGGTAGAGGAGGATTGGACACTGTTCTTTGAGCACGATCCGCAGGTGACGGCCTGTAAGATCGAGCATGGACCCAAAGGCTATATGTCCGGAGAGAGCGTTCAGCTTTGACCTCCATGAATAGAACCCTGACACGAGACGATCTGGAACAGGCGGTCTTTGAAGCCCGTCTGGATATGGCCGGTGTGGCCCGGATCGATGACCTGAGTGGATTCGCCCGTCTGGATGAGTGGCTCAAGTTGGGTTTCCATGGAGAGATGGATTACATGGCCAGGTTGGTGGAGAAACGTCTGGATCCGGCACTCCTGCTTGAGAATGCGGTTTCCATTATCGTGGTCTTTCAGAATTACTATCAACACAGCTCGCCGGGAACGAATTCAATTGAGGGTGTGATCTCGAGATATGCCTGGGGACAGGATTACCACACACGGCTGAAGGACCGGCTGTATCGTCTGGCCATATCCCTGTTCGGTGAACTCGAGCCGAGTGAGCGAAAGCAGACATACAGAGTATTTGTTGATTCAGCTCCGGTGATGGAAAAGGTCTGGGCCCAGATCGCAGGCCTGGGCTGGCAGGGGAAACACACCAATCTCATCACCAGGGAACTGGGTAGCTGGGGATTCCTGGGTGTCATTCTCACGATAGCAGAATTTGACGAATATGATGAGCCGGCCCTTGACCATTGTGGCACCTGTACGGCCTGTATCGATGCCTGTCCGACAAACGCCATTGTCGAACCATACCTGCTTGACGCCGCCAAGTGCATCTCCTACGGGACCATTGAGTTGAAAGCCTACCAGGAGATCCCAGCCGAGATCAGAAGTGGAATGGGTGACTGGTTGTTCGGCTGCGACATCTGTCAGGACGTCTGTCCCTGGAACCGATTTGCTGAAGAACATCAGACAGGGGATTATGTACCATTGGATCTATGGCGAAAGACACCGGAGGAGTTCATTGGCTCAGGCGATGATGCAGACCTGAGGAACAGTCCTCTGGCTAGACCGGGGATCGCTGGTTTGAAGAGAAATCTTGATTCAAGGAACGTATCCCAATAGGAACCCCCAAGCTGAAAGCAGGGGAAAACGCAAAGCTATTACCACAGCCTTCAGGCTGTGGAATATCTCATCAAACCGTCTGATATTATTTAGAGAACCTCCTCCTGCACCAGGTGAACCTCCCAGTTCTCGTCGATCCACAACGCAAAGAACTGCATTCCAAGATTCAATCTTTTAAGCGTATTGGCGGCCTTGGTGAGGTGCTGGAGGTGCATGGCGCGCTCTCCGGGATTCCCAGCGCAGTCATGATGGGCTACCAGGGCCAGGACTTTTGAACCATGCTTGTCCCTGGAGATCCTAATCCGAGTGAGAATGTTCTGAAGGAGCGGGTGCTCGTGATTGGTGAGAATGCCGTCCGGGCCTGCTTCAGTGATGCTGTCCACATACTCAACACCTGTTCGTTCCTTCAGCCAGGTCATGGCCGGTTCCTGGGTACGGCCATCCATGCAGTTGATCAGGGTGCAGAATGAGTTTTCGGTGTTCATGATCTTCCTCGCAGGTTCTATTCAAATTCTAGAAGACGGTATTTCAGATCGCTGATCCGCTGGAAAGCTGCGTCGATCAAGCTCATGTCAATATCACCATTCTGCAGCGCGTCCTTCACGATGGTCTGGAACAGGATCGGGAAGGCCTCGTCCAATTCGGTGGGATTAGAGAATTGCAGGATATCGTTGCCGGCCTGGATGGCCAGGACGATGATCTCCTCAAGACTGTAGCGATGTATGATCGCTCCCATTTGCAGGTCATCTGTCAGAACCACCCCGTTATAGCCAAGATCGCCACGCAGGATCTCGTTGATGTGCATTCTGGATATTGAGGCAGGATAATCAGGATCGGTAGGCGCGTGGTACAGGTGACCGCACATGATCATGTCGACCTGGTCGTTTATTATTAGTCGACTGAATGGCGTCAGTTCAAGGGGAGCCCAGCTGGTTGAGATGTCGGTGAGTCCGTCGTGGGTATCCGTCTCCGCGCTGCCGTGACCTGGATAGTGTTTCAGACAGGTAAGGACGCCTTCATCATGGTGGGCTTTGATGAAGATTGCCGCAAAGCGTTCCACTTCATCAGGATGCTCAGAGAAACTTCGTTTCAGCTTACCGATCACAGGTGATTGCGGGTTGACGTTCATATCCACCACCGGGGCCAGGTTGAGGTTCAGACCGAGCTCACGGATCTGGCTGGCCATGTCTGTGTAGATCTCGAATGCCTCGTCGGGTGAATGATCGCGGCCAACAACAGCTGCGGCCGGTGATTCTGTAAAACCATATCGGCGCTTCAGCCTTCGTACCTTCCCACCTTCCTCATCAACCGCCAGGAACAGTGGGTAGGGGACATCCAGCGAGCTGATGCTGTCAACCAGGGCAGAGAATTGATGCGGATCGTGAATATTCGTTTTGAAGAATATCAGCCCTCCCACCAGACCATCCTGCAGATGCTGATTCAGAACCAATGCCCGTTCGCCACTATAGGCAGGACCCGGATAGGAGATCATGAGCATCTGGCCGATCTTCTGTTCCAAGGTAATAGTGCCGGATAAAGGGGATTCAGCCATCATAGCGATGGGACTGACGAGCATGATCAGGATGAGCGTTTGACGCATGGAGCGCGAAGATAGCTGAAGCGCAATCATGAGGGAACTGTGAATTAAACTGATCTGGTAATAATTCTTGGAATAAACCTCGTTCAGTCACGCTGAGTTGCCATTACCGAAGTGAATGGTGTATCGAACCCCACAGATGGTGGGGGATGGGTATCTCATGTCAATAAACCCTTCGATACGTCCCTCACTAATGCTCGCGACTACTCAGGGTGACTTGATTACGTACCTTATTTAGCCACATTGTCATCATCAAAACAGGTTAAAACATGCCATATGTGCAGACTGCCATCGTTCTGTCAGAAACTAACTCAATGAAATGCGCCGATATGGCACATATATACTGTTGGCACAGCCTTCGTATCAAGTGGAGGCGTGATGACGAAACGAGACCATAGACAAGATTTGCAAAGCAATAAAAGGAGCAATACAATGACCCTCGTAAAAGTACACAGACCTCGTCGCAGCAGAGCCCTCATGAACTTCAACAGTGATATCGACAACTGGTTCAGGGGCTTTTTTGATGATTCCTTCTTCCAGACTCCCAGCAGTCTGTGGCGCCCTGCCATGAATGCACAGGATCTGGAGAAAGAATACGTGCTTTCATATTCACTGCCCGGTTTTGAGAAGGAAGACATCCATGTCTCCCTACAGGACCACACCCTTACCGTCAAGGCCGAGCGTGGCGAGCAGAAGGAAGATGAGAATGAGAACTACCTCTACCGTGAGATCGGCCGGGGTTCCTTCGAACGTTCCATCCGCCTGCCCGAAAGCTTGAAAAGCGACAAGATCGCCGCAGAGTACAAAAGCGGTATCCTGATCCTGACCATCCCCAAGACAGAGGCAGCTCTGCCCAAGGAGATCGAGGTCAAGATCAAGTAAGTGAGAGTACAACCCTGAGAAGGGACTCACATAGAAGGCGAAGAAGGGGCTCGGTTGAGCCCCTTCTTCAATTTGAGCTCAATTTTCGATATTCTAATTTCAATGAAAACGAAAAAGCCCCGGCTAGGCCGGGGCTTCACGTAGGTGGGAAAGATCAGGTCGACCTACTTACGACCTGCAACAAGATTATCAACTACAGTAGGATCAGCAAGAGTTGAGGTATCACCCAGTTTATCGAGCTCGTTCTCGGCGATCTTACGCAGGATCCTGCGCATGATCTTTCCGGAACGGGTCTTGGGCAATGCAGGTGTGAACTGGATCTTGTCCGGTTTGGCATGCGGACCGATCTCTTTTCTCACACTATTGATGATAGATTTGAGAATGTCGTCACTCTCATCCAGGCCGGCCATCAGTGTGACATAAGCGTAGATACCCTGGCCCTTGATATCATGGGGGTAACCCACAACGGCAGCTTCGGCTACACCGTCAGCCTTACCAATGGCGCCTTCCACCTCGGCGGTTCCGATACGGTGCCCGGAGACATTCAGAACGTCATCTACCCGGCCTGTGATCCAGTAATCACCATCAGCATCACGGCGGGCGCCGTCACCGCTGAAGTAGTAACCGGGATACATGGCCAGATATGTTTGTTTGAAACGATCGTGATCGCCATATAGTGTACGCATCATACCGGGCCAGGCAGCTTTCATGGCCAGCAGACCGGCTTTCTCGTTGCCTTCGATCTCCTGACCATTCTCGGTGAGCAGCACAGGCTGGACACCAAAGAAAGGGATCGTGGCCGAACCGGGTTTCAAAGGTGTAATACCTGGTAAGGGTGTGATGAGGATACCACCAGTCTCAGTCTGCCACCAGGTGTCCACGATGGGACAGCGGCCCTTACCGACGATATTGTAATACCACATCCATTCGGGTTCCTTGATGGTCTCACCCACGGTGCCCAGAACCCGCAGGGTGGAAAGATCACGCGTGGTCACCCAGTCGTTGCCTTCCCGCATGAGGGCGCGCAAGGCTGTCGGGGCGGTATAGAAGAGATTGACTTTGTGTTTGTCCACTACATCCCAGAAGCGGCCAAAATCTGGATAGTTGGGCACTCCCTCGAACATCATGGTGATGGCGCGATTGGCCATGGGACCGTAAACTATATAGGAATGACCGGTGACCCAGCCGATATCAGCGGTACACCAGTAGACGTCGTCCTCATGATAATCAAAGATCAACTCATGGGTAAAGGAGGCATAGACCAGGTAGCCACCAGTGGTGTGCAGCACACCCTTGGGCTTCCCGGTGGAACCGGAGGTGTAGAGGATGAACAGCGGATCTTCGGCATCCATATGTTCAGGCGGACAATCAGCGCTGACCTTGGCCATCTCTTCATGCCACCAGATGTCCCGACCATCCGTCATTGCAACTTCGGCGCCGGTACGTTTGACCACCACCACGGTTTTAATGGAGGGTGTTTCAGCAACAGCCTTGTCCGCATTGGACTTCATGGGAATATCCAGTTTCAGGCCGCGTACACCAGTGTCCTGGGTAATGAGGGCCTTACACTCTGAATCATTGATACGATCGCGTAGTGATTCGGGACTGAAAGCTCCAAAGACGATGGAATGGATGGCACCGATACGTGAACAGGCCAACATGGCAAACGCCAGCTCGGGGACCATCTGCATGTAGATACAGACGCGATCACCCTTTCCGACACCCCGGGATTTCAGGACGTTGGCAAACTTTGATACTTCTGCGAGGACCTCGTTGTATGTAAAGGTCTTGGACTCGCTGGGATCGTTTCCTTCCCAGATAAGGGCAGTGCGATCACCATGACCGGCTTCCACGTGACGGTCCAGGCAGTTGTAGCTGACATTCAGCTTCCCGCCTTCAAACCACTTGATATCACCAGCTGCCAAGTCGTAGTCCATGACCTTGTCCCACTTCTCGAACCAGTCCAGACGCTCGGCGGTTTCCCCCCAGAATCCATCAGGGTCATTCACGGAACGGTCATACATCTCCTGGTATTGAGCCATGGAATTGATGTGAGCGTTCGCGGTAAATTCCGCTGCTGGATCAAACTTTTTAACTTCGCTCATGTCGTCTCCTCTTATATCTAATCAGTGCTACAAACGCATTTAGTCAGCCCTTCACCTGCAAACAATGCGCCAAAAATCCTGCAGCTACAGCATGTCCGCGGGCAGGTTAAGATCCGAGGGTTATTAATTGTCGATTAACAAACGCAGAGTGTATAAAAACAATTAGATAGCCTGCTTAGTAGCCAGGTACTGGTGGTGCAGATCCTCAATGAGTTCCATCAATTCAGCTGGACTGGTATTCTTAACATCTAGAATGAAGGGGTCCAGATGCCAACGCTGGGCGACCTCGGCGAGCAGTGACCTTCTAACGACCCAGACCATGGGGATATTCAGATTGTACAGCATGGCGGTGATCCCGGGCAGCCAGCCCTCACCTTTCATCTCCAGTGGACCGACCTCATCGAGAAAAATGAGGTCATGGTCATCATTACTCAGTTCGTTCAAGACCTTGTTGCCCTCTCTGAGGCTGCTCTCAAGGAAATAGTATGGCCCGGTTTGGATATCGTCATCCAGTCCCACACGGCGGCACAAGGGGAAACGCAGATCTGTGTGCAGATCCTGGAGATCATAGCCCTCTCGTCTGCCCTCTGCCGAGACACTTGGTGCCAGGATACCGCCAATGCGGATGCCATGTTCTCTCAGCGGCTGGAGGATGCTGTTGAGTAACGTGGTTTTGCCTTCACCCGGATTTCCGGTGAGGAAAATGATCTTGGTGGGATGCACTTCCGATCTTTCAGAGTCGAATTCCTGTTCAATGAACTTCAGCAGTAGTGCCAGCGTGTGCAGTGGTTTATTCAGGATATTGCGTTTTCGGTCGATGAGCCTGATCAGGAAAGGCAAGGTCGAGAATGCATAGGCCAGGGCGAGAAAGAACCCCTGAAAGCCATGTCGCCGGACCCAATCCATGATCACGGGATTCCTCATCTCTGTACTCAAAGCTGATATCCCGACTATGAACAATCCTGCCCTGGCCACCATGGAGACACCAGCCGAAAGGCCAGTCAAGAATGCCTCCCAGGAAGTCAGCCCTCCAAGTATGATCCCAGACAGAACCATGAGCCCGATGAGCTGCAGCCACAACTTTGGACGTCGCGCCCGATGCAGTGACTCTCTGTAAAAGAGGTGGTTGCCGGCAACGAACCCCCCGACATAGACAAGATCCCAGAACATTGGCAAATACGGCATGAGGAACAATCCCACGATGATCAGCATCAGGTTTACACCAGCGGCGCTGAGGGAGAATTTCTGGTCTGGATCCACATGCATCCCCCCAGGCGTATCCAGGTCTTCCTGCTCATGGTCCGGTAGAAGGATATCCTCAGCTTTAGGTCTGGAGAATCGCAGGGCCACCAGGGCAACCGTGGCACCAAAGATGAGATCGATGATAAAGATGGACTGTACCAGGTCAAAGGGTCCCAGCGATTCCACGCCCAGTGTCCGGGCAGCCATGAAATAGAGACGCTCGTAAATCGCCACAAGGTCGAAGCCGAAGGTGACCAGCAGGACCAGGATCTTCTGAAACAGACTCCAGGAAACAGCCAGGGCTCCGCCAATGACGAATCCTGGCCAGCGCCCCCTTGCCACCCGTGAACCCAGCTCCATCAGTACGCCTTCCATGAAAATGCCGAGCATGGGTCCAATGATCACGGCGCTGGGCGAGATGGACTTCATCGCGGCGGTGACCAGTGCGGTACGCCAGAGCAATCCGGGCTGCGGCCAGAGACGATAACCCTGGATCATGATGACGACTCCAATGGCAGCCAGAAGTGTTCCAGAGAGGGGTACTCTCAGATTATGCAGGAAACTTCCCAGGATGATCTCCACTGAAGCCCACAGGCTGCCCAGTAGAGCGGCTTTGGTCCAGACTGCTGGTAAGGTATGACGACCGGCGTGCATGTTTCTCTTTCCAAGTACGGGAGCTGATCCTGCTGTTTCCGGCAGAACCGTATCGGCCATTCACCGTATTCCGCCATGGAACTTAGGAGAGGTGGCTCAGAGAATTTTCAACGCAACTAACTGCGGCAAAGATAGGGCTGGCAGGCACTTTCACAAGGTGCGCAAGTGAATACTCTCAGTTGTTCCTTTGGAGATGAATGGTGACGTTGATATACAAGTCTCAATCTGCGGGGGGATCCTCATCCGGCATGGGCAGTAGAAAGCAGGCCCGGATGTCAGTCTCTCCGGTCAATGCCATGAGCAGGCGTTCAATGCCAATGGCGATCCCAGTGGTAGGCGGCAGTTTCCCTACAGCTGTGATGAGCTCCTCATCCACCGGATGGATTTCAAAATCCTGAAGCGATCGCTGAGCGTTGGCCTCATCAAAACGTCGCCGTTGTTCCTGAGAATCAGTTAATTCAGAGAACGCATTCCCGATCTCCAGTCCATTGATATACAACTCCCAGCGCTCACACCAGCGTGGATCAGCCGACTTCAGCCTGGACAGTGCCGCCATGCTGGCCGGATAGTCATATACGATGACCGGTTGATCCAATCCGAGCTGCCCTTCGATCCTGTCCAGCCAGATCCTGAAGAAGATGTCCTCGAAGGTGTCGTCAGACGGGATCTCCTGCTTGAGACATTCTCCAGCGGCTGCCCTGAAATAGTCCTGATCCTCCATCCCGCGTGCCAGATCGATGTCCACATGAGTTTTGAACAGATCTTGTACGGAGTATCGTGGAAAAGGCCTAGCCCAACTCGGGCCAGGATCCTGCAGCAGGCCACTCGAGGTACCGGCAATGAATGTGAGCAGTTGCTCAGTGCGTTCCATGGTCCGGGTATAGTCACCAGGTTCGTACCACTCCAGCATGTTGAATTCAGGATGATGAAGCGGACCCAACTCACCATGGTTGCGAAATACGCGAGCGATCTCGAACACCTGTTGATAATCCCTGGACAGGATCTTCTTGATGGCGAACTCCGGTGAGGTTGGCAGATAATAATCTTTGCTGCTGCCGTCGCTTGCCAGATAGGTGGTTCTGAAGCCGTGCAGATGTGCTTCCATCCCTGGTGAGGGCACCAACAGTGGGGTTTCCAGCTCAAAGAATCCGGCATCGGTGAAGAACTCACGAATAAGATCGATCAGTTCACGTTTCTGGCGGACACGCTCGAATGACATATAACTAATATACATGGATCACACTCAACTGTGCAGTTCGATGGCGTATGTGAGCGGGATCGGTTCCTATCCACTGGACTCACCAGCGATCATGATTACTTTAGTCGCCTATGGAAAACCACCTGCTCGCCAATAAGCTCAAGGAAATAGCCCGGATCATGGCTCTGCTGGGCGAGAACCAGTTCAAGGTCAGGGCATTCGAGAATGGTGCCAGGACCATTGACCAGATGGAAGAAAAGATCACCGCTATCGCAGAAAGAGGAAACCTTGAGCAGATCCGCGGCATCGGTAAAGGTTTAGCTGAAGTGATCCGCGAATTCCTGAAAAACGGCTCGTCATCGGCCCACGACGAGTTGAAGCAGCAGGTCCCGTCGGGAATCCTTGAGATCCTCACGCTTCCAGGTCTTGGAGTAAAAAAGGTCCAGCTGTTATGGCACGAACTTCAGATCACGACGGTGGGAGAGCTGGAGTATGCCTGCACTGAGAACAGGCTGTTGAAGCTGAAGGGTTTCGGCCCGAAACTGCAAACCAGTGTCCTCGAAGCCATCCAGTTCCGGAAGCGGCATGCCAATAAGATCCTCATCGATGCTGCCACAGCATTGACGGATACCTGGCTGCACCGCCTTTCGAAACTGCCCTCCGTTCAGCTTGGATCCGTAACGGGTGAGGTCAGACGGGGGAATGAGACCATCGATGCCCTGGCGCTGTTGCTGGCGGTTGATGATAAACGGATCTTCGAACAGGAATTGGAAGGTTTGCTGAACGAAGGTGAAGTGATCTCAAATTCGGATCCGCTGCACATCGATTTCGGATTCAACCTTGATCTCACCCTCCATCTGTGCAAAGCGGACGAGTTCTCTGAAGCCCTGCACTTCCATACGGGCAGTGCTGAGCATCTGAAGGCACTCGATGACAGGGCTGTAACCAGAGGTTATAAATATAGTCACGGCCAGCTGCTGCAATCCGGGAAACCGCTACCCACTGGATCTGAGGAGAGTGTATACACTCATCTTGATCTCGCCTTCCATCCTCCTGAGATCAGAGAGGGTGATCTTCTCCACGAAGAGATCCCGGACCTGATCAGTGCAGATATGATCCAGGGATTCTTCCATGCCCACAGCACCTGGAGCGACGGAATGCACAGTCTCCGGGAGATGCTGGTGGCAGCGTATGAGGCAGGCTATCACTACATGGGCATCTCCGAGCACTCGCCAGCCGCCTTTTATGCTGGTGGCCTCTCCGCCGAGCGGGTGGTTGAACAGTGGCAGGAGATCGATGAGCTGAATGGAGAGTGGAAGGACTTTACCATCTTCAAAGGGATTGAATCCGATATTCTCCCTGATGGCAGCCTGGATTATCCAGAAGAGATCCTGCAACAATTTGATTTTGTCATCGCCTCCATCCATAATCAGTTCAACCTGGATGGGGTCAAGCAGACAGATCGGGTGATCCGGGCATTACAGAGCCCATACTCCACCATGCTGGGACATCCCACCGGGAGGCTTCTGTTGTCCAGGGACGGCTATCAGCTGGATATGAAGGCGGTGATCGAAGCTGCCGCCGAAACAGGTACACTCATCGAGATTAATTGCACTGCACAGAGAATGGACCTGGACTGGCGTTGGTTGGCCAGAGCCAGGGAAGCGGGCGTGATGGTTTCCATCAATCCTGATGCGCATCATATAAACATGATCGGTACGATCCCCCTGGGTGTGAAACTAGCGCGGAAGGGGATGCTCAGTTCAGACGATGTGCTCAACACACGCAGTGCTGACGAGATCTCCAAGTGGTTTACGGATCGTAAAGCAGGGATACACCCGAACCCATGACCGCCGTAATGGAATCCCTGCCCCGGAAACGAGAGAGGGCCGCTGAGATCGTTCAGCGCTTGTATGACGCCTATCCGAAGTCAGAGTGCTCCCTCGTCCACGCTGATCCTTTCCAGCTGCTGGTGGCAACCATGCTCTCGGCACAATGTACGGATGAGCGTGTGAACATGGTCACCCCAGAACTTTTTTCCAGATATCCCGATGTCAAGAGTATGGCCGAAGCCTCGGTGGAGGACATTGCGGATATCATCAGGTCCACCGGTTTCTTCAATACCAAGTCACGTAATATCCAGGCCTGTGCCCGCACACTGCTCATCGAGCACGGGGGAAAGGTACCACGGGATCTCGAGGTGCTGGTCAAATTGCCTGGTGTCGGTCGCAAGACGGCCAATGTGGTCCTGGGCACCGGCTTTGGCGTTCCCGGTATCGTTGTGGACACCCACGTTATCCGCATTACCAATCTTCTTGAATTGACCCGGCAGTCCGATGCAGTTAAGATTGAACATGAACTTGAAAAGGTGCTTGCTGAAGAGCACTGGATCATGTTCACGCATATGATCATCGATCATGGTCGGGCCGTCTGCATCGCACGCAGACCCCAGTGTCACACATGCGTGCTTGCCGCACTCTGCCCGTCTGTATTGCCCGATGAACAAATCAGGAAAAAAGGGGGATAAGCCATGGATGGCGCCATAAGGTTGTCGGTCAGCGGAGTTGTCCAGGGAGTCGGTTTCCGCTACTTTGTGAAACGTAGTGCTGATGCCTTGGGTCTCGTTGGCTGGGTGCAGAACGAATCTGACGGTACCGTAAGCTGTGAGGCGGAGGGAGATGAAGGGATGCTGCAGGAATTCGTTACGCTGGTGCGTATTGGTAACAGTCCCTCCACCGTCAGCGGCGTGAAGGAACAGAACCTGGAATGGAGTGGGCAATATACAAGTTTTGAGATACGCTTCTAATATGTAGCTGAGGAGACAGTCGCATGCAGCCAGTTTTTTATGATAAGAATACCTGTGGGACCTGCAAGAAAGCGAAGGCCTACCTGACAGAACAGCAGGTGACCTTCGAAGTGGTGGATATTATCAATTCACCTCCCACACGTGAAATGCTTGAGAAATTCATAGATGAGGATAACGTTAAGCCTTATCTGAATTCTCGGTCGGCCATATACCGCGAGAACAAGTTAGGCGTGAATTTGCCGGGGAAAGCGGAGGCCATCGAGATGATGCTGGAGGATCCCAACCTGATCAAGCGTCCCTTCATTATCAAAGGGGACGTTGCTTCATTCGGGTTCCAGCAAACGGAATTCGAGGAGAAATGGTTATAAAGAAGGAGAAAAGTTCCATGCGTATGACACTTACCCTTGCATTGGTCATTGTCAGTGTGTTCTTCCTGTCTTGTGCAGGACTGATGCCGGGCAAAGAAGGTGCTGAATGCACTAAATCTGAGGAAATGAAAAAGGAATGCAAAGAAGGCGAACATGTCTGTGGACCGGATTGCACCTGTGATCATGGCGAGAAACACGCGAAGGCCGAGCATGTCTGCGGTCCCGAGTGCAAATGTCCCCATGCTGGTGAAGAAGGTCACGTCTGTGACGAGAACTGCACCATCAAACATCACAACCCGCCCCATGGTGAAGAAGGTCACGTCTGTGACGAGAACTGCATGCCTGGCGAGGAACATGGTGAAGATGCCGGTGAGGAGCACGGTGAAGAAGCCGCTGAAGAACCAGGCGAAGAACCCAGTGAAGAGACCGGTGAAGAACCTAGTAGCGAAGAGGGCGATCAGTAAAGAATAATCGTACAGATGCCCGTGTTATGATGATCTGGTCACAATATGAGACCATCTGACACGGGCATAACCACCGTTGCCGCCATCCACATTGGAGTCGGCCAAAGATCACAGGACCCTAGGAAGAGAGAATGAATGGAAAAAATAATAGGTGAGCTGGAACGCAGCGAAACAGAGAAGATCATCATCCAGGTAAAGGAGTACCGGGGTCGACACTATGTGGATTTCCGTATCCATTTCCTGGCCGATGAGGATGAATGGCGTCCCACCCAGAAGGGCATCACTGTAGCGCCCCGACTCTGGCAGGAATTCACTGAATTCGTCGAGGAAGCCGGAACCTTTCTTAAAGCGGAAGGACTGCTCTAGCCCTTTCCTTCAGAGTTGTTCCCCCGGAGCAACTCCCGGCGTAGCTGCATGCGCTGGGTAAAATACTGCCGATAGAGAAAACCCAGGGTCAGGATATTGGCCATGGCTGCGGTCGTGATCCACATGTACATGATCATGATCTGGTAGCGAACCGCTATTATTGGTTCCACACCGGCGAGGATCTGACCGGTCATGACGCCTGGCAACTGGACCAGGCCGACCGTCATCATCCCATTGATGTTGGGTATCAGTGCGGCCTGAATGGACTCCCGCAGGGTGTCATGAACCGCCTGCCGTGGTGTTGCACCCAGAGCCAGCTGTGTCTCGATCTCGGCCTCGCGGTGTTTCATCTCGGCCACAAATCGGTTGGCCGTAAGCGAGACAGAATTCATGCCGTTGCCGAGGATCATGCCTGCAATGGGGATCATCGCATAGGGATAGTACCATGGTTCTACGTCCAGAATGAACTGGAGAATGGTTCCCAGAACGAAGGTCACGGTGATGAGTAGAGATATGACAACAGTGAGGAAGAATTTTGGAATGAAAACCTTTTGTCGTCGCCTGGCCTCGAAGCTGGCCACCAATAGCATGAGCAGGATCAAACCCAGCATGAAGGCCCAGTGCTGCTGCTGAAAGATATAAGTGAGCAGATACCCCATGAGTGTGAGTTGTACAAAAGTCCGCAGGGTACCGATGAGCAGGGTTTTCTCAAGACCCAGACGCCACCAACGCACCAGGATGATGGTGAAGGCGATGAATACCAGTGAGACCAGCACATCACTCCATCCCAGGATCTGGAGTTCCGCTCTCATTGTCCATCATCTTCCATATGGTAATACTGATGTAGATCGAGTTGATCGTTCTCCATGAAATCAGTCACCGGACCACGAGCTTTCAAACGGCCACTGGACAGGATGATAAGATCGTCTATCTGTTCTTGGATCACATCCAGCTGGTGGGTTACGATAATGACACTGAGGTCCAGATCCTTCTGCAGTCGGCTGATAAGCTGAAGGATGTCGGCAGTGCGACGTGGATCCAGATGAGCGGTGGGCTCGTCCAGCAGCAGGACCTCCGGATCATTGAGCAGGGTTCGCGCCAGGGCCAGACGTTGCTTCTCCCCACCAGAGAGGTCCCGGGCAGAATCGTCCAGACGTGTCGGATCAAGTCCCACCTGGCTCAATGCCGCGGACTGATGTTTAGGATCCAGGTTGGCAATGGTCTTGTTCCATTTCCCGGCCAGTAGAAGGTTGGTGCGGATGCTGCCATCAAAAATCGCTGGTGTCTGGAAAAGCAGCCCCACCTTCTGCCGCAGGTGCAGGAGATCAATTGATCCGATGTGGTTGCCCTGAAAGAGGATCTCACCGCTGGTGGGTGAGGTCAAGCCATTGAACATTCGCAAAAGGCTGGATTTACCTGCTCCGGATGGGCCCAGCAGAACGATCATCCGTTTTGACTGGATCTCCAGATCCAGGTCACTGAGGATTGTTTTCCCACCGGCCTGATATGAGACCGATCGCAATTGAAAGAGTGGCGTATCAGCCATGATCCAAAATAGGCTCAACCGAGGAAGGAGTAAAGGGTCGAAGGAGGAATGCAGCGATGAAGAAATGGAGCTCAGGAATACGGCACTGGGAGAGCTCAGGCAGAGGTTGATATTTGGAGCACTGAAATGGGTGAAAGGATTGGAATCCGGATAAAGTCATTTTGACAACAACCGCGTGAAATTACTTTTGCCTGCCGAAAGGAAACATGACATGCCTCAAAAACTTTCTTCTCCGGATTTCTACGATATGGCCTCGTTGCTCACAGAGGAGGAGATCTCCATACAGAACATGGCCCATGATTGGGTGAAGGACCGTTTCCGGCCGCTCATCAGAGAGCATTATCAGCAGGGGACCTTTCCAGTGGAGCTGGCCCCGGAGATGGGAGAGATGGGCTTCCTGGGTGCAAATCTTGACGGGGACTACGGGACCGCCGGGATCAATAATGTGGCCTATGGATTGATGATGCAGGAGCTCGAGCGTGGTGATTCGGGTTTGCGCAGTTTTGCCTCGGTACAGGGTGGTCTGGTCATGTGGCCCATCCAGGCCTTCGGCAGTGACAGCCAGAAAGAGACCTATCTGCCAAAGCTGGCTTCAGGTGAATGGATCGGCTGCTTCGGTCTCACGGAGCCTGATTTCGGTTCAAATCCTGCCGGAATGCTCACCAGGGTCCGTCGTGATGGAGATGATTTTATTCTGAATGGCACCAAGATGTGGATCACCAACTCACCGATAGCGGATGTCGCCCTGGTCTGGGCCCGTGATGAGGAAGACATCATCGGTGGTTACCTGGTGGAACGTAATACACCAGGGTTTGAAACTCCGGAGATCAAGGGGAAATTATCCCTGAGAGCATCCAGCACCGGTGAGATCATCCTGAAGGATTGTCACATTCCTGCGAGCAACCGGCTACCTGGGACTGAGGGGCTTAGAAGCTCCCTGCAATGTCTCACCCAGGCACGTTACGGCATTAATTGGGGAGCCATAGGTGCTGCCATGGATTGCTATGAGGAAGCATTGGCCTATGCCGGAACGCGGATCCAGTTTGATAAACCCATCGCCGCCTTTCAGCTTACCCAGCAGAAACTCGCAGAGATGTTGTCCGAGATCACCAAGGCGCAACTCCTGACGCTGCAGCTTGGACGCCTCAAAGATGCTGGTAAAATGAAGCATCCGCAGGTCAGCCTGGCCAAGATGAACAATGTTCGCATGGCCCTTGAGATCGCCCGATCAGCCCGAACAATCCTGGGGGCCAGTGGTATAACCGATGAATATGTCTCTCTCCGGCATGCCGCAAACCTAGAATCAGTGCTTACCTATGAAGGCACACATGAAATGCACACCCTCATCGTGGGTGAGACCATTACCGGGATCTCAGCCATCAGGTAGAAAGAACAGGCAGAATGAGTGAGCAAAAACCGCAGCGACCAACAGGCATGTATATCGGGCTGGGTATCGTCCTGGGCACGGCTCTGGGAGCTGCTTTTGATAACGTAGGGCTGGGTATCGCCCTGGGAATCGTCTTTGGAGCCGGGATCGAATATGGAAACCGGAAGAAGGACGAAAGCGATGATGGGGGTGAGGAGTGAAAGCCAAGATCCTGGTCACCGGTGGAGCAGGCTATATCGGCAGCCATGCCTGTCTTGAACTCCAACAGGCAGGATATGATGTCGTGGTCCTGGACAATCTTTCCAATTCAAGCCCGGAGAGCCTGCGTCGTGTGCAGGAGTTGAGTGGAATACCGCTGGATTTCTATGAGACCGATATGCTGGATGAAGATGGTCTGCATGAGATCTTTGAAAATTATGGATTCCAGGCCGTGATCCACTTTGCCGGATTGAAGGCCGTTGGCGAATCAGTTGAACAGCCGTTGCGCTATTTCCACAACAATGTGACCGGCACCTTGAGGCTTTGCAAGGTGATGGCGGAGCATGAGGTCAAGAACATCGTTTTCTCCTCGTCGGCAACCGTATATGGCGATACTGACCAGGTGCCCATGACGGAGGACCTGCCTACCGGCGCGGCCAATCCCTACGGCCGGACAAAGTTGATGATCGAAGAGATCCTGACTGATCTCCACCATGCTGACCCGGAGTGGAATATTGCACTGCTCAGATACTTCAATCCCGTGGGAGCGCACGAGAGCGGCAGGATCGGTGAGGATCCCAACGGCATCCCCAACAATCTGATGCCCTACATCTCGCAGGTCGCCGTGGGGAAGCTGGCAAAGCTGCAGGTGTTCGGAAACGACTATCCGACTGAGGATGGTTCAGGGGTAAGGGACTATATCCATGTTGTGGATCTGGCGGTAGGTCACATCTGTGCGCTTGAAAAATTGCAGACCTCACCGGGCCTGGTGACCTACAATCTGGGAACTGGCAGAGGTTACAGCGTTATCGAAATGATTCAGGCATTCCAGGCCGCCAGCGGACGCACGATCCCCTATGAGATCGTGGCACGCCGGGATGGTGATGTCGCCGCTTCCTATGCCGATCCGGCCCTGGCGGCTCGTGAACTGGGCTGGCGGGCCAAACGTGATCTGACAGCCATGTGCCGGGACAGCTGGCGCTGGCAATCGCAGAATCCATCGGGCTACAAATCGTAATAGGAATACAATTATACGAATGTCATTGCGAGGACTGTCCTGTGGACAGTCCGTGGCCATCCAGTCAACATGCTTGGTTGATCAATAACTGGATTGCCACGTCGACTCACGCACAGCGTTCGTCTCCTCGCAAGGACATGCTGGACTGAACAGATAGATCAAAGAGCATCGATCTCCACGGCAATATCGAAATCCTTCTGACTCAAACCGCCAGCATCATGGGTGGTGAAGGTCAGCCGCACCCGGTTATAGACATTGAACAACTCAGGGTGATGATCCCGTGATTCGGCAATCAAAGCCACTCTGAAGATAAATGCCATTGCTGCCTTGAAATCGGCAAAGGTCCATTCCTTGGTGATCGCATCCGTGTCCAGGGCCCAACCGTTCAGGTCCTTGATCTGGTCCATGATGGATTCTCTATCCAGTGGTTCAACCATGTTCTCTACTCCTGTCTGAAGCTTTGCTTGTGAAAGCGCTGATAATCGTATTTTAATGCGCGCGCGTACAAGCGGTAGTCAAACCGTGGCGTATGAGAATAGAGTGAGAACCGCCGAGACCACTACGAAAGCGAAGGGCTTAGTATGCGTCACGAATGGTTGCATTTAGGGAGGGCCGGGAATATTATTCGCCCGCTCTAGAATAAAGGAAATGCGAAGATAATGTCACAGAACCTGCTCATAGTAGAATCACCCTCAAAGGCCAATACCATCCGAAAGTACCTCGGGGATGATTTCCAGGTGGTGTCCACCGTAGGTCATATCCGTGATCTACCGCGGAAACAACTTGGTGTTGATGTCAATAAGGAATTCAAGCCGCTGTATGTCACGATCCCCGGTAAGCAGAAAGCCGTTTCGCAGATCAAAGCTGCAGCGGAGAAGGCAGTGACAATCTATCTGGCGACGGATCCGGACCGTGAAGGAGAAGCGATTGGCTGGCATGTTACACGCATTCTCAAGAACCTGGGGAAGCCCATTTATCGTGTGATGTTCTATGAGATCACTGAGAGCGGAGTGAGCGAAGCCATGCGGCAGCCGACGCAACTCAATATGGACCTGGTGGAAGCCCAGCAGGCCCGGCGTATCATCGACCGGTTGGTGGGTTTCAAGGTCAGCCCCTTCCTGTGGCGTGTGCTTTACTCAGGCCTGAGTGCGGGACGTGTTCAGTCCGTAGCCCTGCGACTCATCTGCGAGCGCCAGGAGGAGATCGACAAGTTCGTACCTGAGGAATACTGGTCGATCAACACGGAAGTCGAAACCAGAGAAAAGAAGAAGTTCGAGGCAGAACTGCTGAAGATCCAGGGAAAGAAGACAAACATTCCTGATGAGGCCGCAGCAACCGCCATCCAGCACGAGCTCCAGGACGCAGTATTCACCATTAAATCTGTTGAACAGAAGAAGATAAAACGCAATCCGCAACCGCCCTTCATCACAAGTACCATGCAGCAGACTGCGTTTCAGAAACTACGCTTTACCACCAAGCGTACCATGAGCCTTGCTCAGCAGCTTTATGAGGGTGTGACCCTGCCCAGCGGAGAGGTCACGGGTCTGATCACTTATATGCGAACGGACTCCACCCGGATCTCGGATCAGGCCATCGGAGCAGCCCGGGGCTATATCCAGAATAATATCGGCAAGGAATACCTGCCGGAGAAAGGCCGCCAGTATACACGGGGCAAGGGCAAGGTCCAAGATGCCCATGAGGCCATACGGCCGGTGAATCCCTTTATCACTCCAGACCAGATCAAGGCTGCGCTCACACCACCACAATTCAAGCTCTATGATCTGATCTGGCGCAGGTTCATTGCCTCACAGATGCTGCCCGCTGTCTTTGATTCCCTCACGGTGGATATCCTGGCTGGAGATAATTACCTGCTCCGTGCCCGGGGATCCCATATGCTGTTCGACGGTTATCGTCATATCTATACCGAGGGCAACAACAGCGAAGAGAAGATCCTCCCCCCAGGCCTGAAGCCTAAGGATATTCTAAAGCTGCTGAAGGTGGTTCCGGAACAGCATTTTACCAAGCCACCGGCACCTTACACAGAGAGTACGTTGGTGAAGATATTAGATCAGGAAGGTATTGGCAGACCATCGACCTATGCCAATATCATCTCAGTCATCCAGGATCGCAATTATGTCCAGAGTGAAAAGCGAAAGCTTTTTCCTACAGAGCTGGGCAAGGTCACAAATTCGCTGCTGGTGGAACATTTCTCGGAGCTGGTCAATACTGAATTCACGCGGGACATGGAAACACGTCTGGACAAGATCGAAGCTGGAGACATCACACCACTGGAGGTTCTTGACGAGTTCTGGGGTCACCTGGAGGCATGGCTGGAGTCGTCGTCCAAATCCTACTCAGCCATCAAGAAATCACTTCAGATGGAAACTGATATCATCTGTGAGAAGTGCGGTAAGCCCATGGTGGTGAAGTGGAGCAAAAATGGCCAATTCCTGGCCTGTACCGGCTTCCCCAGCTGCAAGAATGCACGGCCGCTGGATTCGGAACCCCAGACGGAGACGGAAGCTGAACCGGAGGACCACGGCAAGTGTGAAAAATGTGGTTCTCCCCTGGTGCTGCGCGATGGTCGCTATGGGAAATTCCTGGCATGTTCGGATTATCCCAAATGTCGGTTCACACGACCGCATTCAGTCCTGATGCCCTGTCCCAAAGACGACTGCAAAGGCAGCGTTGCCCAACGTCGCACCCGCCGGGGAAGGGTGTTCTACGGCTGTACCAGCTACCCGGATTGCGATTTTACCAGCTGGGATCCACCAATCGATGAGAAATGCCCCAAATGTGGTAATAATTACATGGTCTCCAAATCCACCAAGCGTAAAGGGGATTATCATCTTTGTCCCGCCTGTAAATTTGAGCGTGGAACGGGGGAGACGGAATCGCCGACAAAAGAATCGGAGCAAGAATAAGCATGGCCAAGCTCGAGAGTTTTGACAAACTGATCTCACTCGCCAAACGGCGGGGATTCATCTTTCAATCAAGTGAGATCTACGGGGGCATCAACGCATGTTATGATTATGGTCCACTGGGCGTTGAGCTGAAGCGCAATGTCAAGGAAGCCTGGTGGCAGGCCATGACACGACAGCATGATAATATTGTGGGACTGGATGCGGCTATCCTGATGCACCCGAAAGTCTGGGAAGCCTCGGGTCATGTGTCCGGATTTACAGATCCACTGGTGGATTGCAAGAAATGTAAATCCCGATTCCGGGAGGATACCATGCCTGCCGAGAATGTTGCCTCCCGAAAGTGTCCGAATTGCGGGGGCGAACTTACGGATGCGCGGCAATTCAATCTCATGTTCAAGACGCATATGGGTGCCGTGGAGGAATCTGCCTCGGAGGTATATCTCCGTCCAGAGACCGCCCAGGGTATCTTCGTGAATTTCCTGAATGTGCTGGATACTTCCCGGCAGAAGGTTCCCTTTGGGATCGCCCAGATCGGGAAAGCGTTCAGGAACGAGATCACACCCGGAAATTTCATCTTTCGTACCCGCGAATTCGAACAGATGGAGATGCAGTACTTCGTACGTCCCGAAGAAGCAGATGAATGGTTCGAATTCTGGAAGAAACAGCGCATCGAATTCTACGATGCCATTGGGATCGACGGCACCAACCTGCGCTTCCACGAACATGGGCCGGATGAACTGGCGCACTATGCCCTGGCTGCCTTCGACATCGAGTATCTCTTTCCCATCGGTTGGAGTGAACTTGAAGGTATCCACAACCGCTCGGACTTTGATCTCAAACAGCATGAAGAATACTCCGGAAAACGGATGAACTATCTGGATCCAGTTGACAATCAGCGCTATATGCCATTTATTATCGAAACAAGTGCTGGCTGTGACCGGACCACCCTTGCATTGATGTGTGAGGCCTATGAGGAGGAAACCCTGGAGGATGGCTCAGAAAGAACGGTCATGCGTTTCCATCCCAGAATTGCTCCAATAAAGGTGGCGGTATTGCCCCTGGTAAAGAAGGATGGACTCAAGGAATTGGCCTTCGATATCTACTCTGATCTCAAGACGAAATTCAACACATTCTATGACGAGAAGGGCGCCATCGGTCGACGTTATCGTCGAATGGACGAGGCTGGAACTCCCTACTGTGTCACCATCGATCATGAGACCAAGGAAGCTGACACCGTTACCATCCGGGACCGTGACAGCATGGAGCAATTCAGGATACCGGTTAGGGAATTGAGCTCCTGGCTCGCTGAGCGCATCCTTATCTGATCCTTCGTCCATCATATCCAGCAAGCCGCCCAGGCCCCGAGTGCGGGTTGGATTAGGAATTGTCCTGCGAGGGTCATCCGATTATATTCCCGGACTGTGAAACGGGTAATCAGAACAATAACCCCCCACCGAGATACTCGAACAACTTTCACAATTAGCAACAATCTCAATAAGGTGCACCGGAATGAAGGTGCGCTTTTTGTATTGATAAGCGACAGGAGCCAAAAGGCATGAAAGACACCTTGCGCCATTTGATGGAATTGCAAGATATCGATGACCAACTCGCAATTATCGAATCAAAAAAGGGCAGCTTGCCCCAGCGGGTTGAGAAACTCGAAACCTCTGCAGATGAGTTGAGCACTGAACTCACTGAAGCAGAATCTACTCTGGCTGAATACCAGAAGGAATTGCATGGTATTGAGGGCAGCCTGATGGACGGCCGGGAAAAACTAAAGAAATACCAGGATCAGCTTTACCTGGTGACCACGAATCGTGAATATGACGCCCTCACCAACGAGATAGAGACGGTAAAGACCGATATGGAAGAGCAGGAGGAGCGCCAGCTCATCCTGGAGGGTGAGATCGAGGATATTAGCAGCAGGATCGACACTCTCAAAACAGATAGCGGCAAATTGTCGGATGATCTGAACAAGAATCGTACAGAGCTGTCGGATAAAACGGCCGAAACGGAAGCCACCCAGAGTGATCTGGAGGCCAAGCGGGGAGAACTCGTAAAGGGAATCTCCCAGCGCTATCTGAGGAAATACGAGCGGATACTGAAAGCACGGCGCCAGGCTGTCGTGAAGGTCCAGCGTGATGCCTGCGGCGGTTGCCACAAGCATCTTTCTCCCCAGAGACTGTTCGAGATACGCCAGATGGACGCCCTCATTGAATGTGAGAACTGTGGTCGCATTCTTGTGTATGTCGAAAAGAAGGAAGACTAGTCTACCCCCTCCACACGGAAACCCTTTTAAAACAATTTAGATACGCTTAGCTTTGCGCCGCTTTTTGAGGTGCAGGCCGGGCAGTCGCTGCGTCAACTTCCCATTGGGAACCTGACGTGGAGGAAAGTCCGAACTCCGCAGGGCAGGCCGCCCACGTCAGCAGCGTGGGGCTTCGCATCCCTTTGGGATCGCGAGGACGGAAAGTGCCACAGAAAATATACCGCCCGTCTACGCTCAACCTCCGCTGAACGCGGGTGCTGAGCGTAGATGGGTAAGGGTGAAATCGTGAGGTAAGAGCTCACGCGGCTGGTGGGCAACCATCAGTCTGGGTAAACCCCGGCCGGAGCAATTCCAAGCAGAAGGTCTTGACGGCCCGTCAGTCAGCGCAAGCTGGACACCTTCGGGTAGGAAGCGCGTATGCTGGAGCGATCCAGTATCCAGATCAATGGCTGCCAGGTCCAACGTCGTTGGGCTTCACAGAATTCGGCTTACAGGCCAGCACCTCAAATTTCTTTTGTTAACCCATACAACGATCTTGCTGACAATCCACAAAAGTGGTTTGTGGTGTAATTGTTTGGAAGATTGTGTATACTAACCTACTGGACCCTATGGAAAAAATCTGGCTTTTAAAGGAAGAACCAAGCTCGAAGATCGATTCGTTGTCTCGCGATCTGGGTGTTTCCAGCACCGTTGCGGGGATTCTCTGGCGGCGTGGTCTGCACACGCTCGCTGATGCCCGCGACTTCTTTAATCCAGACCTTAATTCCATGCATGATCCCTTTCTCATGAAGGGGATGGAAACGGCTGTGGAACTGGTTCTGGACCGACTTCACCAGGGGAAACCCATTCTCGTCTTCGGTGATTACGATGTGGACGGTACCACAGCATCATCCATGCTGCACCTGTTCTTCGAGGCTCTGGGTCTGCATGCCGAAGTTTACATCCCGGACCGGAATCGTGAAGGTTATGGTGTTTCTCCCAGAGGGATCGATACCGCCAGGGAACATGGTATTGATCTGGTGATCACCTGCGACTGTGGGATAACCGCTGTGAAGACTGCCCAATATGCCCGGGAGCAGGGTGTCG
The DNA here is from genome assembly GCA_964454335.1 of uncultured Lentisphaeria bacterium. Classification (GTDB taxonomy): domain Bacteria; phylum Fidelibacterota; class UBA8477; order UBA8477; family JABMPR01; genus CAYVVT01. The sequence continues at coordinate 93,052 of CAYVVT010000002.1, forward strand.
ACCTGATCATTACCGATCATCATATCCCGGGCGATGAACTTCCACCGGCCAGAGTGATCCTCGATCCGAAGCAAGGGGATTGTGAATACCCCAACAAGGATCTATGCGGCGCAGGTGTGGCTTTCAAGCTGGCGCAAGCCGTCGCTCAGGCCGAAGGTCTTGATCCGGGCATCGCCCATCAGTTCCTCGACCTGGTGGCTATTGGTACCGCAGCAGATATTGTACCCGTCACCGGTGAGAATCGGATCATCGTTCATGAGGGACTTCAATTGCTGGCGGACTCAGGGCGGGCGGGTTTAAAAGCCCTGAAGGAAGTTGCCGGAATGAAAAAGGACACAGTAAACGTTGCGGATGTGGTCTTTGGTCTTGCGCCCCGTATCAACGCGGTAGGCCGACTTGGTGAGGCTACCCGGGCGGTGGCACTGCTTACGACTTCCGATCCGAGTACTGCCCGACAACTTTCCCAGGTATTGAATACCGAGAATGAGGAGCGCAAGCAGATCGAAGCCCGGATCTTCGATGAAGCAGTACGAATGGCCAATGCCAAGCATGATCCCCTGGTAAGGAAAGGACTGGTACTCCATAAGGAAGGCTGGCACCATGGTGTGATCGGCATCGTAGCCTCAAAACTGAAAGAACGCTTCTGGGTTCCCGTTGTCATGGTCGCAGTGAATGATGGCCTGGGGAAATCCTCAGCCCGCAGTCTCGAGGGTTTTGATATGTATTCGGCACTGGCTGAATGCAGCGAATTACTGGAATCGTTTGGTGGCCACACGATGGCCGCTGGTATGACCATCAAACCTGAAAACCTGGAAAGCTTCGAGGAAAAATTCCTGCAGATCACCAATGACCAGATCACCGAACAGATGATGCGGCCCCGGGTGAAGATCGAAGCTGAGATTGATTTTCTTGAGATCAACCTGCAACTTATGGAGACGTTGAGACGTCTGGCTCCCTATGGCCCCGGCAATATGCGTCCAATTTTTGCCAGCAGAGAATTGATGCCTACCGGGCATCCTCGTATCGTTGGCAAGGATCACCTGAAATTCAGAGTGAAGCAGGGCAAGAGAGTACTGGACGCCATTGGCTTCGGAATGGCGGAATACTATGAATTGCTCATCAGCGGACGAGCAGTTGACTGTGCATATGTTTTAACGGAGAATGAATGGCAGGGACGGAAATCCATCCAACTGGAAGTGAAGGATCTCCGACTGTCTGAAAATTAGGAGGTCAACATGCCAAATGCCTATATCGCGTCGATCGGTATGCACGTACCCGAACGTGTGGTGACCAACGAGGATCTCGAAAAGTTGATGGACACATCCAGTGAGTGGATCATTGAACGCAGCGGGATCCTGGAGCGTCATTTTGTCGATGGCCAGTGCACCACGGATCTGGCACTCCCGGCTGCAGAAGAAGCCCTTGAGAAAGCGGGCCTCCAGGCAGAGGATATAGACCATATAATCTTCTCGACCATGGCGGCGGACTATTTCTTTCCCGGCGGGGGACCGGTCATGGCCAAGCGACTGGGTATCCCGGGTACACCGGGACTGGATATTCGTAATGCCTGTTCCGGGTTCATCTATGGATTGAACATTGCCAAGGCCTTCATTGAGTCCGGAGCTTACAAGAATGTCCTCCTGATCGCAGCAGAGGTGCAGTCAGTGGCATTGCAGATGACCACGGAAGGTCGCGATACTGCGGTTCTGTTCGGCGACGGTGCAGCTGCATCTGTAATCAAGGGGACTGAGGATGATCGGGGTATACTCACGGTAAAAACACATTCTGATGGCACCTATGCCGAAGATCTCATGATGAGGACGCCCTCCACCTTTGACAGTCCGTTTATCACGCATGATATCATCGACAATCATGGTCATTGGATCATCATGAACGGCCGCAATGTGTTCAAACATGCTGTGGTTCGATTTCCACAGGTGATCGAGGAAGCACTCACCGCTGCAGGCGTGGCAAAAGAAGAGGTGAAACTCGTCATTCCTCATCAGGCAAACCTGCGGATCACTGAGGCCGTAGCCCATAGACTGGGGCTGGAGATGCACAAGATCGTGTATTCGAATATTCACAAGTATGGCAATACCACTTCGGCCTCAATTCCCATCGCGCTGTATGAAGCACTTGAGGAAGGTCGTCTGCAGTCCGGTGATCATCTCGTGGTTGCATCCTTTGGATCCGGTTTCACCTGGGGTGCCAGTGTCATCAAGTGGTAGCTGGTAATTGATTAAGAATTTCTGCAGCTTGTTTCAGGGGGATTAATGGAACATTATTTCAGTGAAGAACATGTCATGCTCAGGGAAATGGTGCGTGATTTTGCGAACAATGAGATCGCACCTCTGGCCGAAGAGATTGACCAGCAGGAACGCTTCCCGGAGGAGTTGATCCCACAGATGGCCGAACTCGGCCTGCTGGGCCTGCCCTTCCCAGAGGAATATGGCGGCGCAGGGATGGACAGTGTGGCATACACCGTTGCAGTTGAGGAGATCGCCAAAGTGGATTCCTCAGTGGCCATAACCCTGGCAGCCCACATCAGCCTGGGAACCTCTCCCATCTTTCTTTTTGGCAACGAGGAGCAGAAGCAGAAACATTTACCCAAACTTATTGCCGGCGAATATCTGGGCTGCTTTGGCCTGACAGAACCAGAAGCTGGATCAGATGCCGGCGGGACGAAGACGACGGCCGTAGCAGATGGGGATGAATGGATCGTCAATGGCAGCAAGAATTTCATCACCAATGCCGGCTATGCGGGTGTTTGCTCCCTTACCGCCGTGACAGATCCGGAAGCCCGCAAGCCCGGTGGCATTTCAGTATTTCTGGCGGAGACCGATATTAAAGGATTCATCGTTGGTCCCCCTGAAAAGAAGATGGGCTGGCGAGGCAGTGATACGCGGGCGCTGACCTTTGAGAACATGCGTCTACCCAAGGATGCCCTGCTGGGAGAATTACACAATGGGTATCGCCAGATGATGACGGCCTTGCTGGGAGGCCGGATCAGTGTTGCCGCCATCGGTCTGGGCCTTGCACAGGGTGCGCTGAACGAGGCGCTGCGTTACTCTGACGAACGGGAGGCCTTCGGTAAGAAGATCCATCGCTTCCAGGGAATCAGTCTGCCCATGGCCGAAGTCGCAACCGAGATAGAGGCGGCCCGGCATCTGGTGTACCATGCCTCCTGGCTGAAAGACCAGGACAGGGATATAGTAAAAGCCGCTGCCATGGCCAAGCTCATGGCTTCCGAAGTCGCTATGAAAGCGGCCAATCTCGCAGTCCAGGTCCATGGTGGATATGGCTATGTGAAGGAGTATGCAGTTGAACGATATTTTCGTGACGCGAAGGTCCTCACCATAGGTGAAGGGACTTCAGAAGTGCAAAAACTTGTGATTTTGAAGCAAATACTTAAGTCATTATAATGCCCGCATGCTGACACAACCTCCAAAGAAGCAGCCTGATGATCCAAAATATCGCCTATGGTTACGGTTTTCGCAGGTGGCGCTTATTATTGTCCTGTTGGTCACGACTGCGCTATTCTTCCCCCGTGGGAAGATCTTTGAATTCGACTACCACGTTGATCAGATCACCACTGAAACGGTGATCGCGCCCTTTGATTTTGACATTCTGAAGACAGAATCAGAGCTGGAGGATGATCGCCAGGAACGTGCCAACTCGGTATTCCCGGTCTATCTCTGGGATGGCAACGTCCGTGATTCCGTCAGCAAGCATCTGGACATTCTCACTGGTCTGCTTCGTGACTGGCAGACTGCAGAGAGGATCTACGGGAACAAGCAACTGAACTTCGCGGAGGTCCAGGATCCTCTCCAGGCCGATAGCCTTACCCTGCTCCTGGAGCAGGATTCGCTGGCTATTGCAGCTTTCAAGGCTGAACTGATGGATAGGGGCATGGCTGATCTGGGAACCCCGCGCTGGCAGTGGTTCCTGGATGAAACCCTGTCCTCAAGATCGCTGGTGAATGCCGTGAAACGAGGTTTGCTGCCCCTGTACAAACTTGGGATCATCGAGGCCATGCCTACAGAGGATATGCAGCCGCGTATCACCATGATCCTGCGGGGGCGCGAATCTACACGTAATCCAGCGGATTTCATCACTCTGGACAGAGCCGAAGCCCTGGTGAACAAAAGCGTGACTTCCACCTACTACCAGGATGACAACCGTCTGCGGCAACTGGCCATGGATATCAGTATGGCCTCGCTGCAACCCAATCTGCGCTATTCACATGAACTCACCGAAAACCGGAAACTGGAAGCACAGAACTCGGTTCCCATCTCAATTGGCAAGGTTTTCGAGAATGAGCGAATCGTCGATGCGAACACGCGTGTCACTGAAGAGATCAAGCAGAAGCTCACATCTTTGGAGAAAGAGTACATACGACGGGGCTACGGTGGTTCCACGGCAAATCGCATGCTGACCTTTTTGGGCAAGATCCTGCTTACCTCGTTTCTGATCTTCTTCTTCTTTGCCTACCTCCAGACTTACCGGACACTCATCTACAATGATATCAAACTTCTGGTCCTGGTAGGATTGCTCTTTCTGATGCATATCGCGTCCGCCTATCTCATCGTTTATGAGATGAACTGGTCAGAATACTTCATTCCCATGAGCATTGCCGCCATGATCTTCACAGTGGTCTTTGACGGTCGTATCGCCTTCATCGCCATGGTCACACTGACCCTGATCGTGGGGATCATTCTCAGTAACAACATGCCTTTTATCATCGCGAATCTCTTTGTGAGTTCTCTGGCCATCTATACGGTACGGCGCTTGAGGGCGCGTTCGCAGATCCTCTGGAGTATCTTGGCTGTGACCTTTGGCTATGTTAGCGTCATCGCCGTGAACGAGATGATCAAGTTCACCGGTTGGGATCAGGTGATGGAGCATATGCTCTTTGCCACGGCCAATGGATTCATAGCACCGCTCATCTCCTATGGCTTCCTGATCCTCATCGAACGCAGTTTCAAGATCACCACCAATCTTACCCTGCTGGAGCTGCTTGATTTTAACAACAAACTCCTGCGGCACCTGGCCATGCGTGCACCAGGAACATTCAAGCACAGCATCGACGTTGGTAACCTGGCTATGGCAGCCGCTGACGCTGTGGGCGCAAATTCCCTGCTAACCCGTGTCGGAGCCTATTACCATGATGTTGGCAAAGCCGAGAAACCTGAATATTTCATTGAGAACCAGAGAGGCAGCGAGAACAAACATGAGAATCTTTCACCACGCCTCAGCGCAACGGTTATCGTGGCCCATGTGAAAGATGGAATCCGCATGGCGAAAGACCATAATCTGCCGGATATCATCACGGATTTCATTCCCATGCATCACGGACGAACACGTGTTGAGTACTTCTATTCGAAGGCCAAGGAACGCGCCAAGGAGAATGATTCTGATCTGAATGAGGAAGATTTCCGCTATCCGGGGCCACGCCCGAATACGAGGGAGACAGGTATCCTCATGATTGCCGAGGCTGTGGAAGCAGCCAGTCGGTCTGTAAAGAATCCAACTCCCCAACGCGTTGAAACTCTCATTGACAGTATCATCGAAAGCCGGATCAAGAATGATGAACTGGCCAATTGTCCACTGACCTTTCGCGATCTCGCCACCATCAAGGAAGCCATGATGCCGGTTCTTCTGGGCAGCTTGCACGAGCGTGTAGAATATCCTGGACAACGCGAAAAACTCCACATACCCGAAAATGAAGACTGATCCCCTCCCTGAAGACCCACTTCCTCAACCCACGTCTGAGTCAGGTGGTGTCTGCTGATGTCTTTGGAACTTCAGATACACAATCAGACTGACAAGCAGATCGATGAGACCTTCAGTCGCAAAGCTGCGCTGGCTGTTCTGGATGGTGAACAAAGGACTGCCCGAACACTCGACCTGATCTTGGTGACAGATCAAGACCTCAAAGCGATGAAACAGAAGTACTTCAATATTGACCAGTTTACCGACGTCATCACTTTTAATCTGGAAGATGATGACGCAGACGATATCGAAGGCGAAATCTACCTGGCACCAGGACAGATCATGGAGAACGCAAAGCGTTTCGCTGTTAGTTTTAATCATGAGATGACACGGGTGATCGTCCATGGTGTTCTGCATCTTTGCGGCCACGAGGACGATACGCCGGAGTTAAAACAGCAGATGCGCGAGCTGGAAGATTATTACCTGCAGAAGCTTTTATCATGAGATTGGGACATTGAATGGGAAACATTGAATTTGATCTAGTCTGGCAGATCATCGGATTCGTTGCCCTGTTGCTGGCCTCTGCATTTTTCTCCGGTTCTGAAACCGCATTGTTCAATCTGAAGCGTTCCGAACTTGAGCATCTGAAACACGACCTGGCCCCATCCTCAAGGGCCATTGTCCGTATGATGAATACCCCGCGCAGATTACTGATCACAATTCTCACGGGAAACACGCTGGTCAATGTCGCACTGGCGGCAATGGCGGCACTCATCACAGCACAACTGGCCGAATCTGCAGGCTTTAATCACATTCTGGCGCTTGTGCTGGAAACACTGGTGCTCACGGTGGTCCTGGTGATCATGGGGGAGATCACGCCCAAGGTTGTCGCGATCCGGCATTCACTTGGTTTTGCCTCCAGGATCGCCGGACTCATGAATGTTTTCTACAGACTTGTTTCACCTGTGGCCAACATCCTTTACAGATTCGTTGAAAGACTGGTGTCATTTCTCGGTGTGAAGCCGGAAGAGACATTCACTTCTGATGATGAGATCAAAGAACTTGTTGAACTGGGACAGGATCGCGGGGTGATCGGAGAAGAAGAACGGGAGATGATACACTCTGTCATCGATTTTTCAGATACCGAAGCCAAGGAGGTCATGATACCCAGACCGGACGTGGCCATGCTGCACACGGAAATGAGCCGCAAAGAGGTGCTGGACCTGGTAAAGGAAACCGGTTTCTCCAAATATCCACTTTACCGGGATCAGATCGATAACATCCGGGGAATCGTTTTCATCAAGGATATCCTGCCCTATCTCCGAAGTCCTTCGCAGCGGATCAATCTTGAACGAATTTCCAGAACGGCCATGTTCGTGCCTGAGCATCAGCCCATTGATGCATTGCTGCGAGGCATGCAGCTTGAGAAGCAGAAACTGGCCATGGTGGTGGACGAATACGGCGGAATGTCGGGCATGGTTGCAGTGGAAGATATCGTCGAGGAGGTACTGGGTGATCTCAGGGACGAGTTGGATACACCTGAAGAACTGGAGATCAGAAAGATCGAAGAACATGCATTTCTGGTGGATGGGGCTACCCATCTCGATGATGTTTCTGAGGCACTGCACGTTGCATTTCCGGAGGATCGGGATTATGACTCCATCGGTGGATACATATATGATGCCTGTGGACGTATCCCCGATGTTGGGGAAAAGATAAAACTTGCAGATTATACCTTTACCGTTGAAGAAGTAGACAAGAATCGGATTGAGAGGATCAGAGCGGAGCGCGACAGGAAAGCAGCCAATGGCTAACTCGAACGAAGTACAGTCTGAATTGAAGAGATTACAGGAGGTCGTCACTCGTCTGCGCGGTCCCGGTGGTTGCCCCTGGGATCAGGACCAAACTCCACGGTCATTGATTCCCTATATCCTTGAAGAGGCGTATGAGGTCATTGAGTGCATCGAGGATGGGGATGTTGATGGATTGAAGGCTGAATTGGGAGATCTAATGTTGCATATCGTCATGCAGGCGCATATGGCTGAGGAGAAAGGACAGTTCAAGCTTGAGGAATCAATTCGATCGATCAATGACAAATTGATCCGTAGACATCCGCATGTGTTTGATCCGGACGCCGAGGAGGGGGAGGACAGCGGGCCACACGACCCTGAGAGCCTGCTGGCAAAATGGGAGCAGGCAAAATTGGCCGAAGGTCGCAGGTCCAGGCTCGATGGTGTTCCCCGGAATCTGTCTGCACTCATTAGGGCTCAACGAATACAGGAGAAGGCCTCCCGGGTTGGCTTTGATTGGGATGACGTTGCACCGGCACTCGAGAAGGTCCACGAGGAGATCTCTGAATTACTGGAAGCTTGGGAAAAGCGGGCTGTCGAGGAAATGGAAGATGAGCTCGGTGATGTGCTCTTCTCGATTGTCAATGTCGCCCGTCTGATGGAGATCGATGCCGAAACCGCCTTACGTTCCACAGTGGATAAGTTTAAAGCCCGATTCCATGCACTCGAGCAGGTTTTTGCCGCGGAAGGTCGAGATCTGGAAAAAGCAAGCCTGGAAGAAATGGATCAGGTCTGGGATCGGATAAAACACAAGATCAATCACCGCCCCGATACTCTCTAGCACCACAACATTAGATATCCATAGAAGTTCCGAATAGAATATTCTCCATTTTGCATCATTGAGATCTCAATCAATGCATATCTTCAAGGTGTGGTCTGCTATTTGTTCTTAAAACCTAATCCAGATTAAAGCTTTGATATTGAAGTTGTGCTAAATAAGTTGCTGTCTGCAGATATAATTGATGACAGGAGGTATTGAAGTCATGGTAAAAGTAAAAGGAGCGCAGGGCAAACGCTACTCACCCAGTCAGAAGGCCGAGATCATTAAGTTTATCAAAGAATTTAATGCAAAGAACAAGCGTGGGGGATTGAAGGCTGCCGGAGATAAGTACGGTGTAACAGTTGTGACCTTAAGCGCATGGATGAAGAAGGCTGGAAAACCAGCGGCCAAAGCAGCAGCTAAACCAGGTCCGAAACCAAAGGCGAAAGCTGGTCGTAAACGTAAAAAACGCACAACCGCCACAAAGGCTGCTCCCGCAACAGCAGCATCGGTAGATGCCGCTCTGAAGCGCATGACCGAGATCCGCAAGGAGATCGCAGTCCTGGAGAAAGAGTTTTCAGGCTTGAAGAAAAAACTCTAGATTTGATTGTTGCAGATTGAAGGACGGGGAAGGTGAAACTTCCCCGTTTTTATATTACCGGATTCAAGACGAAATAAAATAACAACGTCCATATCCCCCCATGGATCCATCCGCTTATAACGTCAAGTGGATAATGAGCACCGCAATATATCCGTGAAATTCCAACCAGGATCACTGACGGTATCAAAATCCAGAACAAGCCGGGATAAAACAAACCCACTGCCAGACAGAAGGCCATTGTATTGGAGGCGTGATTCGAGGGGAATGATCTGCGACCGTGGTTCATTGCTCCCAGTGAGGTGATCGCCGGGATGCTTTTGCATGGTCGGATCCTATTTGATGCAGGTTTTATGAAGCGCGTGTTCAATGTGTCAGCGGTCCCAGCACCCAGGCCGCCAATGAGCAGGACCATTAATGCAGCCTGCCAGTTTATATAAAACATGAGGATCACGAGGATCAACATGGCATAGATCCATTGGTAAGGATCAGAGAGCGCGATCATGATCCGGTTTAATCTCTGCCTGCGGAATTTGACGGAGAATAAAACAGTCAGCTTTTCTTCCCACGGTCTTATTGTAATAGTGAACAAACTCAAAATCTTATTCTGACCTCTCGGGAATGATCTCCAGAGTACTTACCCGGTAGTGATTGGTATCTTCATTCATGTTGTGGACCATAAGACTTTCCAGGTCGAGTATCAGCTCATTGTCACCAGCTTTGAATTCAGCAGGATACCAGGCGCTGTTCTGCCAATTATCCCAACTCCCCGTCTGAGGGAACGAGATCAACTGCTCAAACCACCAATCATTGATCTTTAACATACCCAGACCACATTTGTTGTCCGTGGAGATAGGTCCCTCCCCGTTCGCGTACCTGAATCGGACGAGGAACTGACCATTGTCCGGTAGTTGGAAGCTCATGGTGATATATGAATTCCCTTCGCCCAGATCGACATAGTAGGGATTTTCGCGATTCAGTACCAGGGTTGCCATGGGTCCCAGATAATGCGGCTCCGTCTGAATGGAACGTCGATCGAGTGCGTCAATGCTCTGAATGCTGAAAAAACCACTCACCGTATCCGGGATGACGTAAGGTGATTCCACCAGAGTATCCAGTGGATAACTGTTATGCAGAATTAAAACAGAGGAGGTTGTCGATTCCCAATGCAGGGTGTCCATCTGCCAGGCAACAACCGGTTCCGCTGGCAGGAAATCCTCACCGGTGATAATGCTGAGCGTATCCGCTGCATCCGATGTTCGTTCCCTGACGGTCATCACGATTTCAAGTTCCGTTCCTTTCAGCAGAGGGATCGATCGGTCAGGCTGCCAGTCAATACCGTTCACCACAAGACCGGCAAGACTGTCTCCTCTCCCGTGCAGGGCAAGATTGACCCGGGCGTCACGCAAACGGAGACCGGCGAGTTGGAAATCGTCCCATTCCCAGGGATTGGACGGGTGGAGCCTGAGGGTAATATCCTCCTGGCCGAGATCATAGACGAGTTCCACTCCAAACAGACCACGCAGGATCGAACTCAGATAAGCTGCCACACTCCACAGTTGACGGTCCGAATTGATGGCCATCCCCACCGGATTACCAGTTTGCCAGTGGAAGTTTTCCTTATGGGTGAGAAAGAGGGCGGCAGCCCTGGTAAGACCACGAGCACTGTGCCTGTAGGCTTCAGTCGCCCCGGCCTCTTTCGCAGCCCACAGAGAATAGGCCTCTACAAATGGCCAGATCCCTTGATTGTGATAGGGAGGGGCATGTGGTAGTTGAGGTGATATCACCGGCGTTCCGTAAATCGACCGGCCATAACTGTTCAATTCCGCCCGCCAGTCCAAGCCCTTCTGACTGGTAAAAAGTACGGCCAGTGCCTCACCCAGGGCATCCCGGTGTTCCGACCGCAGCCAGGCTGGCGCCTGGAGGATGTAACTGCTCAGGTGACTGTTGCGTTGATTCCAGAACTGGCCCAGGATCGTTGTCTCAAGCTGTTCACTGAAGAAGGGCCACTCATGTGCCGGCTGGGAAGAAGCAGGCGCGAGAAAGGCGCCGATCTCCAGAGCCCTCAGGAACAGGATGTTGGTGCTCAGGGCGAACGATGCATGAATACCGGCAGGATTCAGCCAGATCGGGTAAGTCTGTTCACGCCAGTCCTCAAAGGAGGTCTCACCGCGTAGAAGGCCGCTGTACGCGTCCCGATTCCACAGCATGTCCTCTTGCAGTGCCCGTATGACCACGGGTGAGATCTCAGCCAGCCAGTCCTGGTCCCCGGTGGCCAGATAGGTTTCCCAGGCTGCCAGGATCCAGACTAAACGATCACTGGAAACGGGCCAGCTACCGCCTGTTCCAGTATCCTGGACAATACGACCGTTAGCGCTCACCTTGGCCCGTAAGCTGTTTTGCATGATCTCCGGAAAGAAGTAAGACAGGGCCAGGTGGCCGGCATAGGAAACATCACGTGTCCAGACTCCAGGCCATTCTGCTCCGGCGGCGAATGTACTGTCTGATTGAATATTCAGCAGTGCTTCCTCCAGGGCCATGTTGTACAAACCCTCCAGCAAAGGAGCTTGAGGTGCATGGAATTCAGGAAGTCCGCTGATATCCTGAGTTAGTTGCCAACTGCGTTCGCTGCCAGAAGCGCCCGGCGGTTCGAAGGTCACTGTCAGTTCGAAGATGGAATCCCCGTCCTGATCTGCGAAGGTCAAGTTCGGATCAAGGGCTTCCTGTCCCCAATTCCAGGTGAGGGGCGGTGTGGATCCAGCGATATACAGACCTCTGAATTCCTCTGCTCTGATGGTATCACCTGTCGGTGTAACTGTAAATCCCTCGGCACCGAAATCGCTCAGGATATCCCGCATGTCCACACGGAAGTGAACATTCACCTTTCCAGACAGTGGTTGCGGGATTCCCGGGGGCCGCGGCATGTGCTCACCGAACTTCAGACGAGGAGTATAAAATTCATGGATCCCCTCAGGAATGACCAGGAAATGATCCTGCCCGAAGCCACCCTCATTGTCATGACCGTTGATACTTAACTTGTAGAGTATAGGCTGCTCATAATTGTCGGTCTGCCCGGGATAATTTGAGACGGCGGTCGTAGTACTTGAGAATCGGGTGAGGTATTCACCTTCTCTGACGAAGTCATTCCCGATCTGGAAGGCCTGTTCATCTTTTTCACAACTGAAAACCAGATATAGACTACTTACACATGCGAGTATTCGAAAACACATTCTGATCATGACGATCCCTCCAGCCGGAAACTAAGCCAGTAGAGGCTTTGAGCAATGTCAAAGCGTTACTGAACCCGGTTTCAGACCTGAAACCGGCAAAAGAAATTGATGAGACAGGCGCTGAGTCTATATTCAATGTCGTTTGGCCGATTTGGTATGAATATTGAAATGGAAGACATTGGATTATTTGCACTGTACCTTATAATTCCATTCACAGATGTTAACGATCGAATTACTCAGTACATCACTCATAGTAGCTTTAATGATAAAAGGTCCGGAAGGAGTCATTGAATGAAATTAGTTGTCTGTGTTAAGCACGTTCCCGACACAGAGGCCAAGATCGTTGTGGGGGCTGACAGCAAGGCCATCGATTCAGCCGACGTGAAATATGTCATGAATCCCTACGATGAATTTGCGGTGGAGGAAGCCCTCAAGATCAAAGAACAGGTGGGTGAAGCGGAGATCACGGTGGTTTCACTGGGACCCGAGGATGCCCAGTCAACGATCCGTACGGCCCTGGCAATGGGCGCAGATGCCGGTGTATTGCTCAAGGCTGACAGTGCCGACCTGGCTGATGGGTATGAGATCGCCAAGGCCCTGGCTGAAGAGATCAGATCATTGGGTGCCGACATGGTGCTCACGGGGAAGATGGCTATCGATGGTTATGGACACCAGGTGGCCACCATGATGGGCGAGCTTCTGGACATGCCAGTGCTGCCTACAGCGAAGCGTTTTGAGCTGGATGGCACCACGGTAACCATCAAACGCGATATCGAAGGTGGTCGTGAAACTGTACAGGCCGACCTACCCTGTGTGATAACTGCTGAAAAGGGTTTGAACGAACCACGCTATCCCGCACTCAAGGGGATCATGCAGGCCAAGCGTAAACCCCTGGAGATCAAAGAGGTCGCCCTCGGCTCCGGAGGTATCGAGATATTGGAAATGACCTACCCGCCGCAGAAACCTGCGGGACGTATTGTTGGTGAAGGTCCGGACGCAGCCGCAGAACTTGTTCGTCTGCTGCGTGACGAAGCTCAGGTCATCTAGGAGGGTATCATGGCTAACATTCTTGTATTTGCAGAACAGCGTAACGCAACTCTGAAATCCTATGCCACGGAGGCCGTATCAGAAGGTCGCCGTTTGGCAAGCGCAGCTTCAGGTTCATTGTCCGCCTGCTTGATCGGTGATGGTCTCAGTGCTCTGACTGAACAGGTCAAGAACCACGGCGCTGATGAGATCCTCCTGGCAGAGCATGGTGATTTTGTCAATTATGTACCTGGAGCATACGCCACAGCTCTGGCAAGCGCAGCACAGGACAGTGGTGCCGAGGTTATACTGCTAAGTTCCTCCGCCATGGGGCGTGAGCTGGCAGCACTGCTTGCGGCAAAACTTGACGCCAGCTTGCTGAGTGACATCATCGCAACCAACTGGGCAGGGGATCACCTCGAAGTCACCCGCCCGATCTATGCCGGGAAGGCCATGCTGAAAGTGGCCGCCCGTGGAAAACCTGTGATCGTGACCCTGAGGCCCAATGTCTTCGCGGCTGAAGAAGCTGCTGGTTCCGGTTCTGTGAAGAGCCTGGCAGTTACTCCCACAGAAGCTGACAAACGGGTCAGGGTGGTCGATACAGCACTGAAGGAAAGCACTCGTCCTGAACTTACGGAGGCCAGTACCATCGTTTCCGGCGGCAGGGGCATGGGCGGTCCAGAGCATTACCCGGTCATCGAAGCCCTGGCTGATACCCTGGGCGCTGCGGTAGGAGCATCGCGAGCCGCTGTGGATGCCGGTTGGCGACCACATACGGACCAGGTAGGTCAGACGGGAAAGACGGTCTCACCAAACCTGTATATTGCCTGTGGGATCTCCGGAGCGATCCAGCATCTCGCCGGGATGAGTTCCTCGAAGGTCATCGTGGCCGTGAACAGCGATCCGGAAGCACCCATTTTCAAACTGGCTGATTACGGCATCGTCGGTGATCTATTCGAAGTGGTGCCGGCTCTGGATTCTGCTGTAAAGGATCTGTTGGCATAAGGTCCCATTCACAACAAACAATGAGCAGGGTGGTTCTTCCGCCCTGTTTTACATAAGGCAGCATGCGAATCACAGCGGTACTCTTTGATCTGGACGGCACCATCGCCGATACAAGCCTGGATATCAGCGCAAATGTCAATCGAGCCCTGCAGGACCGTTCATTCAGGCACTTGTCCCACCAGACCATCATGGGCCACGTTGGCTTTGGTGCTGAAACACTCATTCGCCGCTGTCTCATGGAACTGATGGATCCGGACACCGTCACTGAATCACTGGTCCAGGATGTTCTCGAGGGATTCAGGCAGCATTACTTACAGAATCTTACCACAAACACCCAGCTGTATCCCCATGTGATCGAATTCCTTGACCTGGTGGATGTACCCATGGCCGTCATCTCCAATAAACCCGAACGCTTCGTCCAGGGTGTTCTGGAAGAGCTTGGATTGCTGAAACGTTTCGAATTCGCCTGGGGAAAGGATTCCAGCATGAATCCAAAACCGGATCCCGGTGTGATTCTCGAGGCACTGGAGCGACTGGATCTTGAGCCGGGACCCCTGGTTTGGTTTATCGGTGACAATCCAGTGGATGTGCGTGCAGCAAAGGGAGCTGGCGTTACCTCCGTGGCAATCAGCCACGGTTACTCTGAACGACAGGCACTGGAGAATGCTGGTCCTGAGATCCTGGTTGAAGGGTTCGCCGACCTCATCAGCCGTTACCGCTTACAGATTGCTGATTGAATCGTTTCCAAATCGTTGTTATTTGATGTTACCTCTGTCCTTGCAGGAGGTTCTGACATTGAGATATTTTGCTTTAATGAATCAACTCATGGTTAGGATCATTTATATGTTTCGAATTCTACTGATAATCATTTGCATCCTCCCGACTACTCTGTTTGCCATCGCACCGGCCAGAACGGATGTCACTCCCTCACCGGCAGTGCGGGAAGCAAGTATCCTCATGTCCGAGACCTATCGTAGTGGTGGCGTTTATGACCGGATCGCCAATTTCAAGGCGGCTGCTGAACAAGGTGCACTGCGAGAGGATGTCTACATGGCCTTTCCCGTTCTCATGGCCTATTACGCCGATTCCCAGGGCCCGGCATGGATGGTGGATGATCTCCAGGCTCAACTCTTCGATGGCCCCTGGGAAACCATCACCATGGCTGAGCACTACGAGGAGATGTCCTACGGGCAATTCCATCTTTCCGGTACAGTGTACGGTCAATACCAGTTGTCTCAAAACCATGAGTACTATGAAGGCAGTCAGACCCCTCCATATGACAATGGTTTTTTCGGTCCTCCCGGTGGTGTTGCCGATTTCATGCAGGAAACCCTCACCATGGCCGACCTCGAGGTAGATTTCTCACTCTTTGATAGTGACGGCCCGGATGGACTGCCAAATTCAGGTGATGATGATGGTTATGTTGACGCAGTCTTCTTCACTCATTCCGGCATCGGCGGGGAATACGGCGGTCCGGAAATATGGTCGCACCGCTGGGCTTATTCAGGACTCTGGGGAGAACCTTTCACCACAGATGACAGCGCGGCGTCCGGTGGATTCATCCAGGTGAATGACTATATCATGCAACCGGCTGAAAGTGCCAACGATGATGGCGTTATCGAGATCGGTGTGTTCTCACACGAGTTCGGTCATGCCCTGGGATTACCTGATCTTTATGATACGGACTACTCCAGTGGGGGGGTCGGGAGCTGGTGTCTCATGGCCAGCGGTTCCTATCAGACAGAGGAAACACCGGCGCACATGAACGCCTGGTGCAAGGAGATGCTGGGCTGGTTGACACCGATGATGGTGACCGAGAATACAGATCTACTTGAGATCCCCAATGTAGAATTCAATCCATTTGCCGTGAAGGTCTGGACCGATGGTGTCGTTGAGCCCCATGTCAGCGGCTACAGCCACGGTCAGGATGTGGGACAGCAGTACTATCTCATCGAGAACCGCCAGGCCCTGGGAGCAGATGTCTATCTTGACAACGAAGGTCTGTTGATCTGGCATGTGGACAATACACAATGGACCAACAGTGATGAATTCCACAGACTGGTGGACATCCGCGGTGCAGATGATTACGTGACCATTCCGGGGAATGCGACCTCCAACGATCCCTGGCCCGGGCCCACGAACAGCGTCCGCTTTGATTATCACACAATCCCCTCTGCTATCAATCATTCCGGGGAGAACACCGGTGTCGCCGTCTTTGACATCTTCGAAGGTGATACATCGATCTTTGCATCGTTTGAGGTGCAGGAAACCGTACCGCATCTGTTTCTCTGGGATTACCAGATCCTGGATGATAACAATGACGGCTTCCTTTCACCTGGCGAAGACGGCGAGATCTGGCTGGAGCTGGTGAACTACGGTGTTAATGCAACCGGGGTGACCGCCACCATTGTTGCGGAGGAAGCAGCTTTCAGCTTCACAGCAGACGAATTGACATTCAACGATATTCCCTACGAAGGGACCATGATGTCCGAATCACCTTTCGAATTCACCATGGCCCAGATCTTTGAACCCGGTCCTGTGATGCTGCAAGCTGTTCTGGAGAGTGCTGAAACCGCGATGATGGATACGGTTGAATTCCAGGTTATCATCGGGGATCCACAGGTAACATTGGTGGATGATGACGGTGCAGAGAACGGTGATAATGATGTCCAGAATTACTATGTCCGGGCCCTGGCAGACCAGGGGATCGTCTTCAAGCTCTGGGACACTGCTGTCGACGGCATGCCTTCAACAGAGTGGATATTGACCCAGCCGGACCTGATCTGGTTTTCGGGCAATAACGAAACCCCACTCACCGATACGACCATGGCAGTCCTGTCAGCATATCAGGATGCAGGTGGCCGGCTGCTGCTGTCCGGGCAGCATATGGCCGTTCCGGACCAACCACAGGCTTCATTCCTGAGAGAATATTGCGGCGCTGTTTACGATGAGACCGTCACCAACCAGGTCTATGTCTTTGGTGATCCTGAGCATGAGATGATGTCAGCTGCGGACCAGTTCATCATCGGGAACGATTATGGAGCCAACAATCAGACCAGCCCGGATGTGATCACCCGCCGGCCCTATGCCCGTTCCTTGTTCCAGTACCCCCTGCTTGACTATCGGCTTGCAGGCACGACGGTCACTCAGAATGATTACAAGACCGCTTTCCTGGCATTCGGCTTCGAGGCCATCGCACCGCTGGACGGTGAGGGCTGGGATATCCGGGCTGACCTTCTGGCCAGGATCCTTGAATGGTTCGATGGCCAGTATGTTGAAATCGATTATGACCATCTGACAATTCCTCAGGAGTTCGGGATCCTGAGTCATTATCCCAATCCCTTCAATCCAAGTATTGCTTTCAAAGTGAATGTTCCGGAAAACAGTGTAGCGGAATTGCAGATCTTCGATCTCCAGGGCAAGCAGGTCGCGGCTCTCACGGTATCTGGCTCCGGGAATACCCATTGGGCACCACGGGCCAATGTTGCCGGCGGCATCTATTTTTCCCGGCTGATATTGGATAGCGAGATACAGGGGGAATGGGTGAAACTCACCTACCTGAAGTAGTATCTGGTAACTCTCAAGGAGTTTTCCATACTGCAAAGGCCCGTGTTTCAGCGGGCCTTTTTACTACTGTGAATGAAATGAGATAATTACTCATTGCTTAAACCTTGGATCGCGCATGCCGCTGCGCATATTTGTTCAGAATTACAGGTGGCATATGAATTTTCGATCGCGTTCACAAAACCTCTCTTTCCTCATCTTCATGACCTTGTGCAGTTCACTTCTGGCAACAACCCCGGCAAAACCAGGAGTGACACCATCTCAACGGGTAATCGAATACAGCCAGAGAATGGCCCTGAGCTATCATTCTGGCGGTGTGGTCCGCAGAGTTCAGGACTTGCGTGCAATGCAGCAGGCAGGAACAGCCGGGCTGCGTGAAGAAGTTGAAATGGCCTTTCCCGTCATTTCCGCCTACTACTCGGATGCGGAAGTGGATAGCGCCACCATGACCAATCTACAGATGGAGCTCTTCGATGGTCCCTGGGATACACCCACGATGGCCGAACATTATGCAGAGATGTCATACGGCCAGTTCCATCTATCCGGCCAGGTCTACGGCTGGTATCCCCTGGCCAACGATGGCGCCTACTACGAAGGCAGCCAATCCGAACCCTACGATAATGGATTTTTTGGTCCCCCCGGCGGTGTGGCCGATTTCCTGCAGGAATCATTGACCCTCTCGGATCCGGACATCGATTTTGCCCTGTATGACAGTGACGGACCGGATGGTATCCCCAATTCAGGCGATGATGACGGTTATGTTGATGCCACATTCTTCGTGCATTCAGGTCGTGGCGGTGAAGGCGGAGGGCCCTACATCTGGTCACATCGCTGGCGCTATTCGGCCATGTGGGGATCAGCGTTTGTCACCGATGATGCCTCGGCGAACGGTGGTTTCATCCGGGTTAATGACTACATCATGCAACCGGCGGCGAGCACCGGGGGCGGAATGATCGAGATCGGTGTGTTCTCGCATGAATTCGGGCATGCCCTGGGTCTGCCGGACCTATATGACACTGATTACTCCTCGGACGGGATCGGGGATTGGTGTCTCATGGGCGGTGGGTCCTGGAATTCTCCCACGCACCCGGCACATCTGTCAGCCTGGTGCAAGGAGATGCTGGGCTGGGTCACACCTGTGCTGCCGGACAGCAATATCCTGGCTTTTGAGATACCCAACGTAGAAGAAAATCCTTTCGTATTGAAGCTGTGGACCCATGGCGATGTGGGTTCATTCGAGGGCCCATACAGCCACGGACAGGACGTGGGTATGGAGTATTTCCTCATCGAGAATCGCCAGCGTCTCGGAACCGACATCCACCTGACAAATATCGGGCTCATGATCTGGCACATCGACAACAGTCAGTACACCAACAGCAACGATTGGCATCGTATGGTAGAGATCAAGGGGGCCGATGGACTCCCTGGCAACGGAGATTCCCCTGGGGATCCCTTCCCTGGATCAGAGGAAAATTATAATTTTGACTTCCAAACCATTCCATCTGCCACCGGTTGGGCCGGGACCAACACAGAAGTAGCAGTATTGAATATCTCCGGTTCAGACACCACCATGACAGCCGACGTGGAGGTACATGAATCCGTACCTCATTTCTCCATCGTTGATTTTATTGTGCTGGACATGAGTGCAGACCAGATCCTTGAAGCAGGGGAAGCCGCTGAGGTCTGGATCGAAGTGCATAATGTCGGTGGGCCGGCCACAGAGGTGAGTGCTATCCTGACGTCCCTGTCACCTTTGGTGGAGGTCACGGACGAGACCCTGGATATCGAAGATCTGGGCTTCATGGGCTCCGCTCTGTCGAATTCCCCCTTTGAATTCATCGTCGGCGATATCGACGCACCGCATGTCGTGGGATTCAAGGTGAATGTACTTGCGGCCGAGAACAGCGTTGGTGATTCAGCTGTCTTCCATGTGGGCATCGGTCCCCCGGAAGTTGCCATTGTTGACGCAGACGGCGTTGTGGAAGGTGAATCAAATTACCTCAACTACTATTCGGAAGCGCTGGATTCACTCATGAAGGTTTACCAGGTCTGGGATATTGCAGACCTGGGGGTTCCTGATGCGGACTGGTTGATGGCGCGTCCCAAACTGATCTGGTACAGTGGTGATGCCGATACTCCACTCGATTTCAATTCCATCGCACTGCTGGAAGATTACCTGGACAATGGCGGTAATCTGCTGCTCAGCGGCCAGCACATGAGTAATGGCGGCACCTTGCAGGAGGAGTTTCTGGCAGAATACCTTGGAGCGGAGGTCATGGAATCCTCCGTCGACCGCACCTGGGTCTATGGAAATTCTGAACATGCAGCCATGACCGATCTGAATCGCTATCTCCTGCGTGCGATGACCAGTGCTTCGAATCAGACCGATCCTGATGTCCTCCATACCCTGGATCACGCCGAGGTGATCTTCACGTATCCCATGTTCCATGATCAGACTGCAGGGACAAGTGTCATTACCGACTCCTATCGCAGCATTTTCATGGGCTTTGGTTTTGAAGCCCTGGCACCCATGCAGGGCGATGCCGTCCTGGCCCGTGCCCAGCTGTTGAGTCAGATCTTCGACTGGTTTGACGATCCCACTCTGGGAGTTGATCCCCACAGGCAATTACCGCCCAGGACCGCTGAGATCGGGAGGGCGTATCCCAACCCCTTCAATCCCAGTATCAGCCTGGAGATCCTGACAAATGGAAGCGGCCGGAACATGGTCATGATCCATGACATCCAAGGTCGCCAAGTGGCTGAACTGGAAGTTGCAGGGGACGGCTTGCTTGAATGGCGCCCGGATCCGAAACTCTCCGGAGGGATCTACTTCGCCCGCCTTCAGCAGGATGGTCGTTCAGTTGGTGATTGGAAAAAGATTACCTACCTAAAGTAGTTCCCGGCAACAATAGAGAATCCAATAGCTCAGGTCTTGAGGCCGGGGCTATTCATATTTAGTCTGGCAGCCGGTAACTCCTGACCTATATTTCCTGCCGTTTGACAAGCAGGAGCACGATTCAATGAAACGATCCATGAACCTTCCCCTGTTGGGATCCCTCGCCATAATCTTTGCTGCTTTCCTCTGGTCTGTAGATGCCCTGATGCGACGCTATCTGTATGAATTGCCATCCATGGTGATCGTCTTCAGTGAGCATTTCCTCGGTTTCCTCGTAACCCTGCCGTGGCTCATCAAGTACTGGGACAAGGTCAAGGTTCTGGACCAGAAAACCTGGATCAGCATTTTCTGGATCGCAGTCTTCGGGGGCATTGCCGGCACCTTTTTCTACACCAAGGCACTCAGTTTCATTTACTACATCAACTTCTCCGTGGTGGTCCTCCTGCAGAAGCTGCAGCCCATATTCGCCATCGTTCTGGCCCGTATCATTCTCAAGGAACAATTGAGGGGTCGCTTTTATCTCTGGGCAGGCCTGGCCATCGTGGGAGGTTATTTTGTTACATTTCCCGGCGCCATTCCTGAGATCGTCGATGGTGGTAAGAACCTCATCGCCGGTGCTCTGGCATTGGGCGCGGCATTTGCCTGGGGTTCCTCAACAGTCATGGGGAAATACAGTCTGCGGGACCTGGATACCAGGGTGGTCACACCGCTGCGACTGGGACTCACGGCAGCTATCAGTGGCCTCTATCTGCTTTCCACCTGGCAGCTTGGCGCCTTTGGTGATTTCAGTGGTATGCAGGTCCTAATGCTGGTGGCCATCGTTTTTTCCTCGGGCACAGTGGCGCTTTCGATCTATTATTTTGGCCTGAAACAGGTGGAGGCCAGCCGTTCAACCATTCTGGAGATGTTCTGGCCGGTCTCAGCGGTGATCATCGATTGGGTCGTATTTGACCATGCACTCACCTGGACCCAGATCGCTGGTGCGCTCATCCTCATGTTCGCCATCTATCGCGTTACCCGCAAACACCCAGCATCCTGATAAGAATTTTGGATAAAAAAAAGCCCTCCATTTGGAGGGCTTTTTGATTTAAAGCAGTACTTGCTTTAGAAGCGGACGGATACACCGAAGTTCATATACCGGGGGAGACCCAGGTAGACTTCAGCATCATCAGCTGCGTGATGATAGCCATCATCAGTTGGATCGTTCGGATCCACATCATCGGTGTAGGCATTATACTGGCTGTTGTCCAGAGCATCCGATATGTAGGTAGCGTCCAGCGCATTGAACACATGGAAGAACGCCTGGAATGAGAATCCACCAACCTTGATGGGCAGATCATAGGTTCCATGCAGGTTTATTACGGAAAAGCCGGGAACCTGCCAGCTGTGCTCGCGATCTGCAAGATCACGCTCAGCGTCGCTGATGACACCATCATCTTCACCGGCATCGTCAGTATCCTCTAAACCATCAGCACCCCAATCATTGATTTCTCTATCAGCAGGATTCCAGTCAGCATAGAACTTATCGTACATGCTGAAATCCGCTGAGATCGCTAAACCACTGATCGGAAATACAGATGCGCCCAGGATGTAGGACCGCTGGGGCATATCACCAACATATAGACCATCGACACCATATTCATACTCGACGGTAGTGTTGGTCTCATATTCCTTGTAATCGCCGACGGCATCACCAACGTACTTCCAGTCACCCATCGAAACTGCAGCATCGAGACGCAGCATGTCCATGGGCTGGAAGGAGATCTCTGCCTCAATACCGGTGTGTTTCTGATCGAGACCGCTGAGGAAAATGATGTCCGTGTCACCACTGGTACCTGCACCAGCATTGACTGCCCGGGTGAGGTTCCGATCGATCCAGCTGGTGTTGTAGTAGTTCAGCTTGGTGGCCAGCTTGCCTTCCAGGGCGCGCAGGTTCACACCACCTTCGAAGCTGATGAACTTCTCGTTGGAGGGATCGGTAGCCAGTGTGGCGGCACCATCATCGATGAGGTTATCGAAGATCGGCACTTTCTCGACCCAACCGAAGTTACCGAACACATCCAGATCCGGTGTGAGCTTCAGGAGCCCGCCACCTTTGACCTGCATGGCGCCGATACGATCAGTTTCGATATATACCTTGCCACCATCTTTCGCTTCGATATAATCGAATTCATAATTCTCAGCCTTCTTGAAATGGTCCAGGAAGGTGTACTTCACTGTTGAGAAACCGCCCATTCCATAGAGGGAGAAGAGACCTGTCTTATACTCGGCCTGTCCAAAGAATCCCATCCAATCGACGGTATTGGTAAAGTTATAATCAATAAAATCACCGAGCTCAACCCGAGCGTCAGCTTCTGTCTCGTCGAACTCGCTGTAGAAGTAGGAATATGCTGCTGAGTCAGGATCGTAATTCCCGTTAACAGCATAGTCACCACCAAGCAGGTCGCGGACCTCGCGGGTATGCTCGATCTCGGCCGTACGCCAGTCGATACCGGCCTGGACCTTCAAGGCCTCACTCAGGTCGATGTTCAACTTGGAGATGGCGCCAATGGTCCACTGGCGGTTGATGCTGTTACGCAGGAATCCAACGGACAGACCGGCATCCTTCGGATTGCCCTTCCTGTTCACAGTTCCTTCGTTGGTCGCGATGGTAGCATCCCAATCAGCGATCCTGGAGGGTTCCGTGCCATAAACCCACTGCATATCATCGAAGGTACCTGTTCCACCACCGGATCCGCCGGAGAAGTAGGCGATACTGGAAAGACGCATCATATCGTTGATGGTGTAATACCAGTTCAGATTCACCTGCGGTTTGTGGTAGTAGTTTTCACGTTCGTTCAGGTAATTTGGATTGAAACGGTCGACGGTCTTATCTCCGTACATATAGAAATACTGCTGACCATCGTAATCTGAGCTGACAGTGTTCCAGTTTTCATTGTACAGATTTCCGCGACCTGATTGCGGATATTCTGCAATACCGCCCTCATCGTAATCTTCGATCTCCTTGGCGAAGGAACTGTCATAAGCAGCGATGTTCTGCATATAACGGTTCTGACCATGGCGCTGAGGGGCTCCCAGAGTATAGAACTCGAAGCGATTCTTATCACTCATGGCATAACTGGCACCAAAATAATATGCCCATGCATCTGTCCAGGTCTTGTCGATGATACCTTCGCCGGTCTTACGGACGATGGTGGCACCAATGGCCAGACGGTCGGCGATCAATCCAGAATGATAGCTGGCGGTCGCTTTGAAAAACCCACCGTCGCCAAATTCCGTCTTCAGATGTCCACCTGCAGACCTGGCAGCAGGATCCGTCAGGATATTCATCGTACCACCGATGGAAGGAGCAGCCAGGTTAACCGCGCTGAGACCACGCTGCATCTGGATGGATGAGGTCGCGTCAGCCACACCGTCCCAATTGGACCAGTAGACCCAGCCATTTTCCATGTCATTCACGGGCACACCATTGATCATGATGGCCACGTTGCGCTGGTTGAATCCACGAACATTTACACGGCCATCACCAGCGCCGCCACCAGTCTGGGTGGCATAGACACTGGGTGTCGTGTTCAGAACCATTGGAATGTCGCGGGAACCGAGACGCAGTTCCATTTCTTCCTTGGCAACATCCGTGTAGGCCACGGGTGTTTCACGGGTTGCACGGGATGCAACAACTTCCAGAGCAGTCATCTCCAGGGCTTCACCTGTCAACTCGAAATTAAGCGTCGTTGTCACACCAGTTGCGACATCGGCAGTCAGGGATATTCTTTCATACCCGATCACAGATGCAGTCACCGTATAACTTCCGGCAGGTACACCCTCGATGGTGTACGCACCGCTGAGATCTGTCGCGCCGCCGTATGGCTGTCCTTCGATAATGACATTGGCACCGGGAAGCGCATCGCCGGTGGCTGCGTCAGTAACCGTTCCCGTCAGTGTACCCTGTGCCAGGGCCAGAGCGGGAACCAGGACAGAAATAAGTAGCACAGCAAACATATACCGTTTACTCATCCTAGCTTTCCTCCTTTGGTTGAGATAAACAATTTCATGTGTGATGGACGTCACAATTCAGCAGCAGAGTCGTACTCTACCGCACACGACTAAAGTGCAAATGAATTGGGTGATCCTCCTACCATCCAATGCTGAAGATAGCACCTCTTGGATACCAATCAACCCACAATTTGTTAGCTAAACGTGATTATATATAGTGGCTGCGATCAGGCACAATATGTCGTTGTTTAGACTGGAATTGACGCAAGATGTTGTATTTTATAGCTAAACACGTTCCACTGCATTGGAACGTGTCGGAGCAGCCCAACCCTAGCCCATCGAGCTCTGGAATTTATTCTACACGTCATTTCATATTTTTATCCCCAGCAACACTGAATAACTTGAAGCAAGATGAGACCTGGATCACAGAGCCTTTCAGCCCGCAGTCCGGAGTTATTGATGCCTGCGGGTAGCTTCGAGAAACTCAAATTCGCCCTGGCCTACGGGGCGGATGCGGTGTACGCGGGGGTGCCACGATATTCATTGAGAACCCGGGAGAATGATTTCCGAAAGGACAGCATTCGAGAGGCCATCAGCTACACACATGATCTCGGTCGCAAGCTCTATCTCACCATGAACATCTACGCGCACAATACAAAGGTGAAAGGCTTTCTCCGCGAACTGGAATCCGTACTGGCCTTTGAACCGGATGGCGTCATCATGACCGATCCCGGTCTCATCCATATGGCTCTCAGGGAGTTCCCTGAGCTGGTGGTGCACCTGTCCACCCAGGCCAATAGTACGAACTGGACATCAGTGGCATTCTGGCGGGATATGGGGATCAAGCGTATCATCCTTTCCCGGGAGTTGAGCATCCGGGAGATCGCCGAGATCCATGACAAAGTACCCGATATCGAGCTGGAAGCATTTGTCCATGGTGCCATCTGCATCGCTTATTCAGGCCGTTGCCTGATCACAAACTATCTCAATCATCGCGATGCGAATCAGGGAACCTGCACGAACTCATGCCGCTGGAATTACATCTTTGGGAATGAACAACCCAGTCTCCTGGCCCTGGAAGCCGACCTGCCGGAGGAATCCGGGCTGCGCACTGACACGGAAGGCTATTATCTGGAAGAGCCCAAGCGTCCCGGTGAACATTATCCACTCCACGAGGATGAGCACGGCACATATTTGATGAATGCCAAAGACCTGTGCGCGGTGGAGCTGCTCCAGGAGCTGATGGAGGCAGGTGTCGTCAGTTTCAAGATAGAGGGTCGTACCAAGTCTGCCTACTACGCAGCCATGACCGCCAGGAGTTACAGGGCTTCCATTGACGATGTCCTGGCCGGGCGTCCATTCAATCCTGAGAACCTTAAAGACCTCATCGGTATTGCGCATCGTGGCTATATCACAGGATTCTATACCCGGGATCCCCGATCCTATGGAGAGAATTACCACGAACCCTCCTCACAGGATTACACACATCAGAATGCGGGATTGGTAACCGGTTGGGCGGAAGGCTGGCTTGAGTTCGATGTGAAGAACCGTATCGATGCGGGTGATGAACTCAGCCTCATAAGCCCGGACGGTGTCCAGAGCTTCCAAGCCAAAGAAATGCTGGACAGGAACCAGGAGAAAGCCGTGGTGCTGCATGGCGGTAACGGTCTTGGCTACCTGCCATGGCCAAAGGATCCGGGACCTTATTCGCTCCTACGCAAGACGCTTCGCAAGACCGAGCAGCCCAATCCACTAATTAACGAATCACCCGATCAGCAAATTCGCTAATCCGCGAATTCGCAAATCCGGGAATTCTCTGACACGCCAAATTCATTAGGATTTTTCAAGCTCGTTTTTTATCCTCGGTTCTCCTATGGGATTGAAATCTGAGAGTTCACCAGCTGAAAAAAAGCTCCCCATCCGGGACGCGAATCCAGTTGATCTGCTGGGGGTCAACGATACCAATCTCAAACTCATTGAAGAACATCTGCGCGTTTCCCTGCTGGTACGAGGCAGCGAGATCACTGTTCGAGGAGAAGAACAGCAAATCGAACAGGCCGAACAGGTTTTTCTGGAGATGATGGCGGTTCTCAGCCGCAAGAAATATGTCGATAAAGAGGACGTACTCACCATCATCCGGCTGATCCAGGCTGGTCAGACCGCAGTGGGTGAACCAGGACTGGGTTCTGTGGTGCTCTTTACGCGCTCAGACGTGATCAAACCACGGACTGCAGGTCAGGAACGATATTTCAGCGCGGCTGTGGACAATGATATGGTATTTGCACTGGGACCGGCAGGTACTGGCAAAACCTATATGGCTGTGGCCTTTGCGGTCTCGGCACTGAAGAACCGTGAGGTCAAGAAGATCATTCTCACCCGGCCTGCAGTGGAAACCGGTGAGCGTCTGGGATTCCTCCCTGGCGATCTGCGCGAGAAGGTTGATCCATACCTGACACCGCTGTATGATGCCCTGTTTGACATGATGCCCACAGATAAGGTCAAACTGCTGATGGATCAGAAGACCATCGAGATCGTTCCCCTGGCCTACATGCGCGGCCGTACCCTGGACAATGCGTTCATTATCCTCGACGAAGCCCAGAATACGACTCTCATGCAGATGAAGATGTTCCTGACCCGCATGGGCGTGAATTCGAAGATCATCATCACCGGCGATCTTTCCCAGATCGACCTGCCGAGGAACGAGGAATCGGGTCTGATCCATTCTGCCAGGATCCTGCGCGGCCTCGACGGGATCTCATTCGTAGAATTTGACGAGACAGATGTCGTTCGTCATCGACTAGTCAGAGAGATCATCAAGGCCTACGACGCTGAATCGAATAACAATAAAGAATCCTCGTGATTCTTTTTTATAGGCCCCATTTACAAACTGTTCTTTAGGTGCCAATTGGAACGATTTTTGAGGTAGTTGTTCATATAACAATGCCAAGTGACAGGATGCAGATACCGTGGATAATCAAGATTGACCAAGGTGTTGAACACTTCTTGACATTTCCTGCGAACGATGCACGCCATACGAAACCATAGAGGAAGATCATGAGTAGAGTCCGATCCATGAGACAAGTTGTCATTGCCAGCGCCAAAAGAACACCAATCGGTGCTTTTCAGGGTGTTCTGTCAAGTCTCCCTGCCGTACGTCTGGGAGCTACAGCCATCAAGTCTGCAGTGGATACTGCAGGCCTCAAGCCAGAGGACGTGGATGAGGTCATCATGGGGAATGTGGTGACTGCGGGTGAAGGCCAGGCGCCCGCACGCCAGGCAGCGATCTACGCAGGTCTTCCCGACAGCACGGAAAGTCTTACCATCAACAAGGTTTGCGGATCGGGTCTGAAGGCAACCATGCTGGCCACACAGGCTATCCAGGTCGGAGATGCGAATATCGTCGTTGCCGGGGGCATGGAGAGTATGAGCAATATCCCGTACTATCTGCCGGGCGGCCGCAGCGGTCATCGTCTCGGTAACGGAGTGATCGAGGATGGTGTACTCAGGGACGGCCTTATCAATGTCTATGACGGCAAGCATATGGGCCTGGCAGGTGAACTTTGTGCCCGTGAATACAACTATAGCCGTGAAGATCAGGACGCCTTTGCTGTTGAAAGCTACAAACGTGCTATTAAGGCTCAGGAGATCGGGGCTTTTGAGGAGGAGATCATGGCTGTTGAGATCCCGCAACGCAAGGGGGATCCGGTCCAGGTGAATGAGGATGAGGAACCAAAGCGTGCCAACTTCGAGAAAATGCCGAAGCTGCGTCCCGCTTTTGATAAGGAAGGTACCATTACCGCTGCCAACGCCTCCAAACTGAATGATGGCGCAGCGGCGCTGGTGCTTCTGCGTGAAGGACTGGCCGAACGTCATGATGTCAATCCCATGGCTCGCATCGTTGCCCAGGCATCAGCAGCGCAGGCACCGGAATGGTTTACTACTGCGCCGGTGAAAGCCATTTCCAATGTCCTTGAGCGAGCTGGGATGACCATCGATCAGATCGGCCTGTTTGAGATCAACGAGGCCTTCTCCGTGGTCACCATGGTGGCTATGGATCAGATGAAGATCCCCCACGATATAGTCAACGTGAATGGGGGAGCGGTATCTCTGGGACATCCCATCGGGTGTTCGGGTGCTCGTATCCTCACTACCCTGCTCCACGCCATGGTAGCCCGTGATGTACAGTTCGGCCTGGCCTCACTATGCATCGGCGGCGGCGAGGCATCAGCGGTGATCGTTGAACGGATCTAGGGGGAAGTGTAAATGAAGAAGATCGCAGTGATAGGCTCCGGGACCATGGGCAACGGTATCGCCCACGTCTGTGCCCAGAGTGGTTATGAAGTGATCCTGGTGGACATTAAGCAGGAATTTCTGGACAGGGCTCTGGGGATCATCGCCAAGAACCTCGATAGACTTATCAAGAAAGAACGGATAACAGAGGAAGACAAGGCTGCAACCCTTGAGCGTATCAGTACTTCCACGGATCTTGATGCGGTGAGAGCGGCTGACTTTGTCGTTGAAGCTGCCACCGAGAACAAGGAGCTTAAACTGAAGATCTTCCAGGATCTGGATAATCTTGTTGACGAACATGTGATCCTGGGGAGTAACACATCGTCCATCTCCATCACCGAGATAGCCGCAGCTACCTCGCGTCCGGACAAGGTCATCGGAATGCACTTCATGAATCCGGTCCCCATCATGAAGCTCGTGGAGGTTATCCGGGGTCATGCCACCAGTGATGAAACGGTCGCTGCCACGGTGGAGTTATCCGAAAAACTCGGTAAGGTACCGGTCGAGGCCAATGATTATCCGGGATTCGTGGCCAATCGCATCCTGATGCCCATGATCAATGAAGCAGTGTACGCTCTCATGGAGGGTGTCGCCACACGGGAGGCCATTGACGAGATCATGAAGCTGGGTATGGCCCATCCCATGGGACCCCTTACCCTTGCTGATCTCATTGGACTGGATGTCTGCCTGTCGATCCTGGAAGTGCTGCATAGCGGTTTGGGTGATCCCAAGTACAGACCCTGTCCGCTCCTGAAACGGATGGTGGCTGCCGGCGATCTGGGACGCAAGACCGGCCGGGGTTTTTACGATTACAGTGGCTAATAGAAGAGGTTAGACTCAATGGATTTTGTGCTCACTGATGAACAGAACATGGTCCGGGATACCATCCGGGATTTCGCCGAATCCGAGATCAAACCCGGGGTCATCGAACGCGACGAAAAGGCTGAATTTCCAACCGAGGTCATTCAGAAGCTGGCTGAACTTGGCTTCATGGGGATGCAGGTACCAGAGGCATATGGTGGCAGTGAGATGGATTCAGTCAGCTATGTCATCACCCTTGAAGAAGTTGCGAGGGTGGACGCCTCCACCTGTGTGATCATGTCTGTGAACAACTCGCTGTTCTCCAATCCCCTCCTGATGTTTGGCAGTGAGGAACTGAAGCAGAAGTATCTGCCGCTTACGTCCAGCGGCGAAGCGCTGGGTGCCTATTCCCTCAGTGAACCTCAATCCGGGTCGGATGCCAAGGCCATGCTGTGTTCGGCAACCAGGGATGGCGACAGTTACGTCCTCAACGGCGTGAAGAACTGGGTTACCAACGGGATCAGTTCAGATTTTGTCGTGGTCTTTGCCAAGACGGATAAAGACGCCGGTCATCGTGGAATATCAGCCTTTGTCGTTGAGAAGGCTTTTGACGGCTTTACCACCGGGAAGAAGGAGAACAAGCTGGGGATCCGTGGATCGGATACCAGTGAATTGATCTTCGAAGACTGCCGGGTACCGGCCGAGAATCTCATCGGGGAAGAAGGCATGGGTTTCAAGATCGCTTTGGCCACCCTGGATGTGGGGCGTATCGGTATCGCAGCCCAGGGTTTAGGGATCTCCCAGGGTGCCCTGGAGCGGGCTACTCAGTATGCCCGGGAGCGCGAACAGTTTGGGAAACCCATCAGCTATTTTCAGGGAATATCCTTCAAGTTGGCCGATATGGCCACCCGGGTGGATGCCGCCAGGTTGCTGGTTTACCGGGCAGCCTGGATGAAGGATAAAGGAATGAACCTCGGATCCAAAGCCTCCATGGCGAAACTCTATGCCGGTGATACGGCCATGTATGTCGCCACAGAAGCGGTGCAGATCCACGGTGGCTACGGATACATCCGGGAATTTGAGGTTGAACGAATGATGCGCGATGCCAAGATCACACAGATCTATGAAGGCACGCAGGAGATACAGAGAATTGTGATCAGCAGGGATCTGCTTGCTGAGTGAACGAGATGATCGATTTTGCTGAACCATTAGAGAAAGAGGAAGGTGGAAATGGGTTTTTTTGATGCTCCTGATCTGAATCACCACGAACAGGTGGTTTTTGCCCATGATGAGATTACTGGCCTACGGGCGATCATTGCCATCCATAATACGAGTCTGGGACCATCACTTGGTGGTTGCCGCGTGTGGAATTATGAGACCGAAGAGGAAGCTCTTCGGGATGTTCTGCGACTCTCGGAAGGCATGACCTACAAATCAGCCCTGGCTGGATTGAACATCGGTGGCGGAAAATCAGTGATCCTTGGCCGTGTTCGTGACGTGGGGAATGAAGCAGCCTTCAGGGCTTTCGGCAGGCTCGTGGACAGCGTCGGCGGCCGCTATATCACCGCCGAGGATGTCAATACCACACCCCGGATGATGGAATGGGTCCGTGAGGAGACTGAATTTGTCGTGGGGCTGGCTCCAGAACTCGGTGGCAGTGGTGATCCCTCACCCTTCACGGCCTGGGGAACATTTGTTGGGATGAAGGCCGCCTGCAAGAAGCTGTATGGAAATGACAGTCTCGAGGGACGCAAGGTCTCTGTTCAGGGACTGGGTCACGTTGGTCTGTACCTGGTTGAACATCTATCCGAAGCAGGTGCCCATGTGATCGTGACAGATATCAAGGAGGAGAAAGTAGCTGAAGTCACCACATTGAAGAATGTGACCTCCTGTGCACCGGATGAGATCTATGATCAGGATGTGGACATCTATGCACCCTGTGCACTTGGATCCACCGTAAATGATGAGACATTGCCAAAGCTGAAATGTCCCATCATCGCAGGTGCTGCCAATAACGTTTTGGCCGATTATGACAAACATGGCCAGATCCTCTTGGACAAAGGTGTTCTCTATGCCCCGGATTATGCCATCAACGCTGGCGGCGTGATCAACGTCTATGGTGAGTTCGAAGGCTATAACGAAAAGCGTTCCTATGACCGCGTGAACCATATCTATGATGTGCTCCTGGAGATCTTCAATCGTTCCGAGGAGAGCAAGATCCCCACGATGCAGGCAGCAGATGAACTGGCGGAGGAGCGGATCCAGAAGATCGGCCGTCTGAAACAGATGAAGCGGTCCGGAGAACGTCTTTTTTCAAAGATGTAGGGACTTAGATTCAAACATCCATGCAGGAAAGACGCAAAGCCCGGGAATTCGTCGTTCAGGTGACCTACGCACATGAGATCCTGAACGAAAATCTCGACACGACCTTCGATCGGCTCCTGGACATCGGGAAGCTGCCACAGGACCTTGCCGAATTCTCGCGCACTCTCTGTGGTCACATCGTGGCCCATCGACAGCAGTTCGATGATCTCATCGCGAGCAAGTCCAAGAACTGGGACCTCACGCGGATCGCCCTGCTTGACCGACTGATCCTGAGAATGGCTCTGGCTGAATTCTTCTATCTGCCGGATATACCGCCCAAGGTTTCCATCTCCGAGGCAATTGAGATCGCAAAGATCTTCAGTACCGACGAGAGTAGCAGCTTCGTGAATGGGATCCTGGACGCCATCCTGAACGATGCCCTGGCAGAGGGCAGTATCAAGATGGTCTGAAAAAGGCTGGAAAACGTAAAAAGTACAGGCCGTCCACGATGGGCGGCCTTTTTTAATTACGAATTACGAAATTAGAAAGAGGAATCGAGAAAGGTATTGAGCCCCAGCGATTGGACTCTTCGAGCAACGAATCACGAGTATCGAAACACCACCTGAGAAACATCTTCGATTGATATAGCGTAGGATTATTTTAGCGCCATGGTAATGAAACTACTGACACAGATCTTTGGTACCAGCTCCACCCGTGAGATGAAGCAGCTCACCCCCAAGGTGGATGCCATAAACGCAAAATACGCAGAGCTGGAAAATGCTACTCAGGATGATCTTATCGCCCGGACCAGAGCTTGGCAGGAGCGCATCAAGCTCGAGCGTGAAGAACTGACACAGACACTGCAGGCCGAGGGACGGGAATCCAAACAGATCGATGAAAAGGTATATGCGCTGGAGCAGGAGTTCCTCAACGAGATCACCTATGAAGCCTTTGCCGTGGTGAAAAAGGGCGCCGCGCTCCTCATGGATCAGGCCATCAAGGTCACAGGCCAGGAAATGGTCTGGGATATGATCCCTTACGATGTTCAGCTTGTCGGCGGTATCGTCCTGCATGAAGGCAAGATCTCCGAGATGAAGACCGGTGAAGGCAAGACGCTGGTGGCCACCATGCCCATTTATCTGAATGCCCTGGTGGGCAAAGGTGTGCATGTCATTACCGTCAATGATTACCTGGCCCAGCGCGACTCGCAATGGATGGGAGCGCTGCTTGAATTCCTGGGACTGACGGTGGGTGTCATCTTGAACAACATGGAACCTGATGAACGCCGTGCCAATTACGGCTGTGACGTCACCTACGGGATCAACAGTGAGTTTGGCTTTGACTACCTCCGGGACAATATGTCCATCAATCGGGAAGACCAGGTCCAACGTGGCCACTATTACGCCATTGTGGATGAGGTGGATAGTGTACTCGTCGATGAAGCACGTACACCGCTCATCATCTCCGGTGTCGTGGAATCCCAGATCCAGCAGCGCTATGCCGACCTGAGACCACTTGTAGACAATCTGGTCCGCAGGCAGACACAGTTGGTGAACGCCATTCTAGCGGAGGCCGAGAAGAAGCTGGATCAGGCCGAAACGGAGTATGACGCGGGTATCCTGATCTTGAAGGCCAGACGCGGCGCACCCAAGAATCGGAAGCTGCAGAAGCTCTATCAGGAACAGGGGATCAAGAAGCTGGAGCAGCGGGTCGAAAACGATTTCATGCGTGACAAACGTATGCCTGAGATCGATGATGATCTCTATTTCGTCATTGAGGAACGCCAGAATGTGGTTGATCTCACTGAAAAAGGTCGTGAGGCCCTGGCTCCGAACAATCCGGAAACCTTCGTCATACCGGACCTGTCCACCGAATTATCACTGATCAACGACGATGAATCCCTCACCGCTCAAGAGAAGAATGAAAAGCGGGAAGCCTTTTATACTCTGCACGGGGAACGTTCTGATACCATCCACAATCTGAGCCAGCTGCTGAAAGCCTACTCATTGTTCGAGAAGGACGTGGACTACGTTGTTCAGGGCGGTAAGGTCCTCATTGTGGATGAATTCACCGGCCGCATCATGCATGGTCGGCGCTACAGTGATGGGCTGCACCAGGCCCTGGAGGCCAAGGAAAAGGTGCAGATCGAGAAGGAATCCCAAACCCTGGCCACCATCACACTCCAGAATTATTTCCGTCTCTACAGCAAACTGGCGGGCATGACAGGTACCGCTATCACTGAAGCCGAGGAGTTCTTCTCCATCTATAAGCTGCTTGTAGTAGAGATCCCTACCCATCAACCGGTGATCCGAAACGATAACAACGATCAGATCTATAAGACCCGCAGGGAAAAATTCAATGCCGTCATCGGTGAGATCGTGGAATGCCACAAGAAAGGCCAACCCGTTCTGGTTGGGACGGTCTCAGTCGAGGTGAGTGAAACCCTGTCGCGCATGTTGAAGCGTCTGAAGGTTCCGCACAATGTCCTGAACGCAAAACACCACGAAAAGGAGGCTGAGATCGTCGCCCGGGCCGGTCAGCCTCACGCTGTGACCATTGCAACTAATATGGCCGGTCGTGGGACCGACATAAAGCTGGGCAAAGGTGTTACTGACCTTGGCGGTCTGCGCATCATCGGGACGGAACGCCACGAATCCAGGCGCATCGACCTCCAGCTACGCGGTCGTTCAGGACGCCAGGGCGATCCGGGTGATTCCCGTTTCTACCTCAGCCTGGAAGATGATCTCATGCGTCTTTTCGCTGCAGAGCGAGTGGCCAGTGTCATGGACCGCATGGGTCTGCAGGATGGTGAAGTGATCGAGGCCAAGATGGTCACCAATGCCGTGGAGCGGGCCCAGAAGAAAGTAGAAGCCCGTAACTTCAGTATTCGTAAGCATTTACTTGAGTATGACAATGTCATGAACCAGCAGCGTGAGGTGATCTATGATCGACGGCAGAGTGCCATCGATGGTGATGGTCTGGAAGCTGAGTTCAGGGAAGTGATAGAGAATTATGTCGATGCTGCCGTGGAAAAGTGCACAGGTGGTGAGATCCAGGGTGAGCTGTGGGACTGGGATGGATTGAACCATGAACTGGGCAATGTGGTCATGGCCCAGGTGGATTCCGATTTCCAGGAGGAACCCACGGACGATCTCCTGAGATCACATCTGTTTGACTTGATTTGGCAAGCCTACAAGGCCAAGGCTGAGTTGCTGGGTGACCCAGAGAATCTGCGTCGGATGCAGCAGTTCGTCTATTTACGTGTCATTGATGAAAAGTGGCGCGAGCATCTCTATGAGATGGACCAGATGAAAGAGGGCATCAACCTGCGCGCCGTCGGTCAGAAGGATCCGCTCATCGAGTATAAGCGCGAAGGCTACGAATTGTTCGTCAGCATGCTTGACAACATCGACCGTGATGTCCTTAAGCTGTATTTCCATGTACGCATCGTAGACGAC
Organism: uncultured Lentisphaeria bacterium; assembly: GCA_964454335.1. Lineage (GTDB taxonomy): Bacteria > Fidelibacterota > UBA8477 > UBA8477 > JABMPR01 > CAYVVT01. The sequence continues at coordinate 128,539 of CAYVVT010000002.1, forward strand.
CGCCCGCCAAGCCTGCGGGGACAGCGGATCCCGCGCAATGTAGCCTCTCAACATGCCGACACTACTGGAATGGGTATGCTCAACGCGCTTCCCCAGGCTCCTCCTGGAGGAAGTGGGCAGGCACCCGGTCCGCCACCACAGGCCCCACAGAAGCAGAAACCCATCCGTGTAGAAGCCAAGGTGGGACGAAACGATCCCTGCCCATGCGGCAGTGGTCTTAAATACAAGAAATGTCACGGTAAGAATGTCTGAGAGGACGTGGCTCCCTAACAAAACCGTTACACCCTGAGCGCCGCTAAATAACGTTTGTATCGTCACGAGGTGTCATTATTTTTGACTTTGTCAATCACTTCTAAAAGTGTGTGATTCTTGTCAACAGGAGAACCCTAGAGAGCATTACATTACCTGAACTTAGATGCTTATTTGTGGAGGAGTTATGCGGAAAAGTTTAATCATTATCACTGGTATCGCGTTACTGGCCGCATTCGGATTTGGCCAGACCGTGGTTTCGGTGGTGAGTACCTCTGTTCCGAATGGTACCACCCTCGCTGCCTTACCGGTGAATATGGCCAATGCTGAGACGGTTGGCGGATTGCAGTTCAGTCTGAAGGATATCCCCAACGTGCTCACAGTGGCCGCTGTGTCTCCTTTTGGCCGCACTGATGCCGAACCCTTTGATGACTTTGGCGTCGATGGTGTAGCCAACACCGGCGATTTCGGTGAGGGTGACGGACAGTATACCCCTGGCGAACCTTACGAGGATCTGGACGCCAACGGTGAATGGGACAGTGCTTTCAGCGTCGAGTTCAATGATCGTGATACCACGGTCAGTGTGCTCATCTTTGATCCCTCCGGTCGCAGTATCATTCCTGGTAACGAACCCATCTGTCAGATCCTTTTCTCTGTTCCTACAGCAGTAGCGGATGAGATCGTCGGCCTGGATTTCCATGAGATCCTGAACGCAGACCCTGAATTCCTCCTGGTGGTCACGGATCCCGACGGGAATGCAATTGAGGCTGTGTGGCAGAATGGATACCTTACCGTTGGTGGTATCGAATTCGCAGTCTCCCCGAGTGCTTCAGGCACGCCGGGTTACTGGGCATCGGTTGAGATCGAAATGGCCAATGGTGTTCCTGTAAAGGGTTTCCAGTTCAATCTCGTCGACCTTCCCGATTATCTCGCACTGGATCCTTCATCCGTATCCGGCATCGGTCGTGCAGCTGACTGGACCGTCGTGGGAAATGATGTCAACGGACAGGCCCTTTTCCTGGGTATCCATCTGGCTGGCAATGAGATCATGCCGGGTGCAGGTCCCATTATCGCATTCAACTATTTTGTCGCTCCAGAAGCACCAGTGGGCGAGGATATCCCCATCGACTTTGTCAATCTTATCGTAGCTTCTGAAGGCGGTATTCCGCTGCCCAGCAACGGTCTTCCCGGTATGATCGGCATGACCACCTCTGCAGACGAAGAAGCCCTCCCTGAGGTCTTTGCCCTTCGGCAGAATTATCCCAATCCCTTCAATCCCAGCACCAGCATCCAGTTTGACATTCCTGAGGCCACGGATGCTCGTCTTGCCATCTACAATGTTATCGGTCAGGAGATCAGAACCCTCACCGAAGGCAATGTCGCTCCCGGTGTCTATGAGATCAGCTGGGACGGGAACGATCAGTATGGCAACCAGGTTGTCTCTGGAGTCTACTTCTATCGCCTGACAACCAGCAACGGTTTCATGGAAACCCGTAAACTGGTCAAGCTTAAGTAAACAACACCTCCACAATGTTGTATAAGCCCCGGCTTCGGTCGGGGCTTTTTTATTCCAGGCTCTACAATGAAACGGTGAGTACAGATTTTCAGGACGGCAAGCAGATCCTACCTTATCTCTAGCGGGGATCGCTTGTAACATTTCCAGTCGTTACAGTTCTGATCTCCGGTCTTTTGGTTTCAGTTGTATTCGAAAAAATGAAAACTATCTTTCTGTGCTTTTTGCCCGTCTACGTCAGAATGTGTCATCATAAGCACAGAGCAAAATTGGAGCGGGCAATCATGCATTTTTGAGACGTGCTCGCCGCGGTGGCGGAACTGGTAGACGCGCTAGATTTAGGATCTAGTAAGCTTTGCTTGTGGAGGTTCGAGTCCTCTCCGCGGCACATCGCCCTTTCCTAGACGATCCCCTTATAGAAGTATACAACCGTTGATCGAATTCTCCGGCAAGCGCTCTGGAGCAGGACCTATCTTGCTGCAATGGTAATATATCAATCCGATATGAATGCTATATCAGATTGATGTCAAGCAGGATAGCTGAAGGATGAGAATGAGCGGGACCACGAATTCTAAAGTAAATAAAAACAAACGGATAAATGCACGCATCAAAAGAATGGCACATCCGTTGAGAGTTTATGAGACTAATGACACTTAATCAGACAACAAGTCTGGCCAAAGGTTGGAGCGGGATTGGGATGCAAACGGTGAGAACTGCGATCAAGGAACTACAGTCGATTCCTGTCGCTTTTGATTTGATCCTTCCACTCACACTCCAGCAAACGATGTTACTGGAACATTCAGGCCGGTGATCGGGAGGATGAGATCATGCGCGGAACCACATACATAATTCTGATTACATTACTTTTACTTCAACCTTTGCTGGGCAAGGTACCGGAAGAGATCCTAGATCAGCGTCGTGATAGGACCGTGACCGCCATCAGACTGAATGGTGAATCGGTGAAACTCGACGGAAAACTCGATGAATCATTCTGGGCACATGCCGAACGGGCCGGTGATTTCACACAGCGTGATCCGGTGGATGGCGATGAAGCCAGCTATCAGACCGTTTTCTCCCTGGCCTACGATGATGAGAATCTTTATACCGGTGTGCGGGCCTATGACGAGGATCCCGAGGATATCGTCGCCATCCTGACCCGACGGGATGAATACACACCCTCGGACTGGATATACATCTCCATTGACAGCTACAATGATAATCGTACAGCTTTTGAATTCGGGCTCAGTGCAGCAGGTGTGAAACACGACCTGCGACGCTACGATGACAGCAATGCCGATTGGGACTGGGACGCTGTCTGGGAGGGTGCCGTGCACATTGATGATTATGGCTGGACGGCGGAATTCCAGATTCCCTTCCATGAACTGCGCTTCTCGGATCAGGAGGAAAGAGAATGGGGTTTCAACATCTATCGTGAATTTCCCCGGAATGACAATGAATTGTCGATCTGGAGTTACTGGTCCAAGGATGAAACAGGCTTCGTATCCAATTATGGTACCCTTATCGGACTGGACGATCTGAATGCTTCGCAGCCCCTGTACGTCCAACCCTACATGGTGGGTAGATCCGCATTCACCGATGATCTGGCGCCATTCAAGTCCGACCTGAAAGAGGAACTGGATAATGGTCTGGATATCGGCGCAGACGTTCGCAAGAGCTTCGAGAATGGCCTGACCCTGAATGCCACCATAAATCCGGACTTTGGACAGGTGGAAGCCGATCCCGCAGAATTCAACCTTACAGAATTCGAATCATTTTTCAGGGAAAAACGGCCCTTCTTCCTGGAGGGCGGTAACATCCTTAACTATTCCCTGGGTTTTGGCGACGGTGATCAATCCTCGAACACACTGTTCTATTCGCGTCGTATTGGGCGGGCCCCACAGGGCTATGCAGAGACGGACAGTGATTACGTTTCCATCGACTCCCCGGATCAGACCAGTATTCTGGCGGCCACCAAACTCACCGGGAAATTACAGAACGGCATGTCGGTGGGGATCATGAGCGCCATCACCCCGGAGGAGCATGCCCGTATCAACTTTGTCAGCGGTGCCCGGGAGGAACAGGTAATCGAACCTTTGAGCAGCTATTTCCTGGCAAGGCTTCAACAGGATTATCGGGACGGGGGCACCACGGTTGGCGGTATCCTCACCGCCACCAACCGCAAACTGGAAGATACGGGTATGGAGTATCTCCGCAGTGGCGCATATACCGGAGGCCTGGATGTACATCACCGCTTTTTCGATGATAATTATGAATTGTTCGGATCGCTGGCTTTCAGCCATGTGGAAGGTAGTACCGACGCTATCCTTGGTACCCAGCGACATCCATCAAGATATTTCCAGCGCATCGACGCCGATTACCTCTCCGTAGATTCCAGCGCCACAACCCTGGATGGCTGGGCCGGGAAGTTCATCATCGGCAAAGGTGGGGGGAATGTACAGGCATATGGTGGCTTACTGGCAACCAGCCCCGGTTTCGAGGTAAACGATCTGGGCTTCCTGCGTTCAGTCGATAACATCAATGAATTCATCTGGATAGGGATCCGACAGTGGGAGCCCGGTCCATTCTATCTGAACTACAGCCTGAATTTTAATCAGTGGGCCAACTGGACCTTCGGGTCTGAATTCAAAGGTATTGGGGGTAATGTCAATGGCTACCTCCGTTTCAAGAATAACTGGGGACTCGGTGGTGGATTGAACTACAACAGCTCAGGTCTGAACACCTTCCATCTCCGGGGTGGTCCAGCCATAGCCACAGGTGAGAACTACAACATGTGGATAAGAGGCCACTCTGATCAGCGTAAGTCATTAAATATCAGTGGATTCGGACACGCTTTCTACAATACGGATGACGTTAGCGGCTGGGGTATGCAACCAAGTATCGAATGGCGACCAAAACACAACATCAAATTCAATGTCGGTCCAAACTACAGATATTTCAAAGATTCCTGGGCCTGGGTGGCACAGATGAAGGATACCCAGGGTGAGGACCATTACATTTTCTCGGGACTTGAACAGGACAACCTGTCCTTAACCCTGCGTGCAGACCTAACCCTCACCACCGATCTCTCACTCCAGTATTATGCCCAGACCTTCCTTACCGGCGGTACATATTTCGACTATATTGAGGTTGCAGACAGCTATTCCAAAGACTTCGATAAGCGATTCGACAGTCTGTCGGAAGAGGACATGGTCCATAATGAAGATGGTGACCTGGATGGATTTGACCTGGATTCCGATGGGATCCTTGATTATGAAACGGATAGCTACGTCTACTCGGATTTCAATTACAAGCAACTGAGTTCCAATCTGGTACTACGCTGGGAATATAGAACTGGATCGACCATCTATTTTGTATGGTCCTCAGGCGCTGTTGACTGGGTCAATGATGGTCATTTCAATGTCCGCAACGATGTGAACACCCTGTTTGACGTGACAGGGGACAATGTGCTGCTCATCAAGATCAACAGCTTATTGAATATTTAGTCAGCCAATCCCTCGCATGGCCCCACGCTGTCCGCTCAGTCATCTGAGTGGACACTGGGGCCTTACGTTATCAACCCCTGCAACGATACTCTTGCTGGTATGAATACCCCAGCCAATTGCTTTACCTGGATGTCATTCATCACCACTTGTGGATCATAGCTGTTCATCCAGATCATTCAATGAAGGCCATGGACAAGGGACCATAGCTCCATATCACATGGGGGCTTTTTCACTTTTTCAATTCTCGCCAGCGTATTAAGCTTACGCGGTCCCTAAAGGTACCAAAACAGCATGCGTCTGAGCCGCAATAGAAAAAGCCTTCTCCTGATATAACCCCCTCATGAATTTTATACGGTTACGTACAGAGATCTATCTGCCAATGCTCTTCTTCGTGGTGTTGATGGGATTCGGCTGGCTGGGCTTCCTCAATCAGCACCGCCAGGAGCTGGCAGCTCTCCGTGAGGGAATGATCCACGAGGGAGAGCATATTGCGGCCCTGTTCGAGTCCGAATTGGGTTGGCGCGATGATGCAGTTGGTTTTGTACTGGATCGCAATGCTTCTCCGCGTCCGGGAAACGCTGAGCAGATCCTGGATGACCTGACTTTGCTGAGGGATCGCGATCCCGCCCTTCAGTTGATTGTTATGGTTGATACGGCATTCCAGATATCAAGATCGCTTCCGGGCATTCTGAATGAGGAATTGCTGAAACAGGTCCCTGCCTTCATCGACCCGGAACGCTCAGAGGTCTACTCTGGGGGACCTTTTACTACAGAAGACAGCAGAAATCTGATCTTTCTCCTCTTTCCATCCTCGTCTGGGAAGAGTCTGGGCTGGGTTGTCACTGCCTATGATCTGGAACGATTGCTCCAGGATAGCCACATCAATCAGGTTTCAACAGAATACGTTCAGTGTTTCAGTTTTACCGATGTTCCGGTCTACATGAACCGAGAAGACGCAGGTACCGAATTAGGTTCAGCGAAACATAAGCACCGGTTCAGTTTCAGCAGCTATGGGGGTGAATGGACCCTGGACATATGTCCGGACCCTGAGTTCCTGAAGGCCAAAACCACATCTATATTCTCCATTATGCCGCTACTGGGAACGCTGCTGGCTGTGCTTGTAGCGTGGTTCATCTATCTGTTCCTGCAGCGTTCAGAGCAGATCCAGGACACACATCGACGTTTGCAGGAATCAGAGCAGAAGTTCAGAACCATCTTCGAGAGTTCACCTATCGCCATTCTGCGATTCGACCCCGATGGTATGGTTACAGACTGGAATCCCAGTGCTTCGAAGCTTTTCTCCATGAGTGGTAAGAGTTTTAGAAGCCTGAATCTGGCAAAGGTCGCTGGACTGCAGAGCGAAGGTGATCCCGTGGGACTTGCCCTGGGAGGCCAGACAGGCACCTACGAGGGCCCCTGTGTCCTGCGCGAAGACATAGATCAGCTTTATGTCACCGCTGTATTCCTGCCCATCGTCACTCCCGATGAAGCAGTGGCTGGTGGAATTGCGGTCATCGAGGATGTCACCAAACGGTTCCGAGCGGACAAACTTCGGGATGTGCTATATACCATTGCGGATGTAACCAGCAGGGTGGAGAAGCTCGATGAGCTTTTCAATGCCATCCAGATCAGTCTCAGTGAGGTGATCGAGACGTCGAACATCTACATCGCTCTGCATGATAAAGAAGAAGAACTACTGAGCTTTCCCTTTTTCCAGGATGAATTTGATGAACAGCCTCCGCCTCTGAAGCTGCGCAAGGGTCTCACCGAGTATGTGATCCGCAATGGCCAATCCCTCCTGGTGAGTAAGCCGGAGATCCTGCGCTTCGCCGAAGAAGGGAAGATCAGCATCGAGGGGACACCCTCGGAACAATGGCTGGGATCGCCCCTGCTGGTCGAGGACGAGGTCATCGGCGTAATCGCCCTACAGAGCTACCGGGATAGTGATGCCTTTTCACCAGATGATCTGGAGATCATGAATTTTGTCAGCGATCAGGTGGCCCGGGCTATTCACCACAAGGAAAACGAACGTGCCGTGGCTGAATCCGAGCGGCTGTACCGCCATCTATCAACTGAGCTTCTGGAGTCCAACAACATGAAGGAACTGTTGCTGGACATCATCACCCATGATCTTAAGAATCCTGCGGGCGTCATCTCCAGTATCTCGGATGTGGCTATGGCCGATCATCCGGGTCTAGAAGAACTGCAATTGATCCGGGACAGCTCGAATGCACTCCTGGAGGTGATCGACAACGCGCACACGCTGTCCCAGGTCACATTAGGGGCTGGGATCGACTTGCATGAGCTGAACCTACATGATATTCTGCAAAAGGTATCAGATGACTTCGAGCCATTATTCCATAGCGCGGGGAAGACACTCAAACGTGAATACGCTGACGATCTAAGGATTGTTGCGAATCCTATTCTTTCCGAAACAATAGTGAATTTTCTCAGCAATGCCATCAAGTATGCGCCTGAGAATGATACGATTACACTCGCAGCCGAACTTGCCGATAATGAGATCAGAATGGAGGTCCGTGACAACGGCTCAACCATACCACTGGAAAGCCGAGAGGCCATATTCGCCAGAACGGTCCAGTTGGAATCCGGTGTGGGACGTGGACGTGGCCTCGGATTGGCAATTGTTCGCCGTATCGCAGAGGCGCACGGGGGAGAAGCAGGCGTAAGATCAAATAAGCCTGCAGGGAATGTGTTTTTCGTTAACTTACCGGTGAAGCGATAAGGACGTTCATGGCACCTGGAGATGGAACGAAGAAGAATCCCGAAGAGCGGATGAAATTAGCCCTGGTTGTGGAAGATGATTTCGCTTCCCGCCAATATCTGCTCCTGCTCCTGAAAAAGCTCAAGATGAATGCCCTGGCTGCTGAAACAGGGGAAGACGCCCTGGAACTCATGAAAGGCAAGGACGTGGACATCATGCTGCTTGATATCGCATTGGGGCCGGGGATCTCCGGTCTGGAGCTGGGCGAGCAGTTTAAGCAGAAGAAGCGTTTTGCAGAGACGCCCATGGTTGCCGTGACGGCATTCTCAAAAGACAAGCTGGACAACCTGTATGAAATGGGATTCTCGGAGTATCTGCCAAAACCTTACACTATCGACGAACTAAAATCATTACTGGACAAATATCTCAGTAAGAAATAAATAGCTGCCTGTCACAGCGACAGGTCTGTTGGAGGTCAATTGAAGAAGAATGTCGGCGGGATGGACCGTAAGCTGCGGTTCGGTGCCGGTGTCTTGATCATCCTGCTGGGCTTGGTCTATGGCAGTTGGTGGGGAATCGTAGGTCTCCTGCCTATCATGAGCGCCGTCATGGGGTGGACACCACTGTACCTGCCTTTTAGATTCAGCACCCGTCGCGACAAGAAACTTGAGCAGGAAGATTAGGCGGATTATAGCGTGAAGATCATAGAGTACCTGGATCAGGCGGAACGGCCCCTCATCAGTTTTGAGATCATCCCACCGGCCCGGGGCCGCAGCGCAAATGAGATTTATGAGATTGTGGACGAACTCATCGAATTCGAACCTCCCTTCATCGATGTCACCAGTCATGCAGCGGACGCTTATTATATCGAAAAAGGCGAGGGTGTGTACGAGAGGCACATCAAGCGGAAACGCCCTGGGACCATTGGTCTCTGTGCTGCACTGAAATACCGCTATAAAGTCGAGGCGGTGCCTCATCTGCTCTGCCGTGGTTTCAATCGACAGGAAACCGAGGATGCCCTTATCGAACTGAACTATCTCGGGATCGAGAATGTGCTGGCCATCCGCGGCGATGACACGAATTTCAAGAAATCATTGCAACCAGGCCGGAAGATCAATGAGCACTCCATCGACCTTGTCCGTCAGATTGCTGCCATGAACAGGGGTCGCTACGAGGAGGAGATCCTGGATGCCAGCGAGACTGATTTCTGTATCGGTGTTGGCGCTTATCCGGAGAAGCATCCTGATGCGCCCAGTCTGGAAGCGGACATTCGCTATCTGAGACAAAAAGTGGAAGCGGGAGCCCACTACATTGTCACTCAGATGTTCTTCAAGAATTCAGATTATTTCAGTTTTGTTGAAGCCTGCCGTGCACAGGGGATCGAAGTACCCATCATACCCGGCATCAAACTCCTGACCCGCGAGCATCAGCTGCATTCACTGCCCAAGCATTTCAGTGTGAATATTCCCGATAACCTGGTCACCGATTTCCAGGAAGCCAAGAGCAAACAGGACCGTGTCCAACTGGGGATCGATTATGCCGTGACCCAGACCGAGGAACTACTGAATGCCAACGTCCCCTGTATCCATTTCTACGTAATGGCTGACGCCAGACAGGTCAAAGAGGTGATGAAGCGTCTGGGTACCTGATCCTCACAACATGCAATTTTTAATAAGGATTGGTGATCTCGCCCTCGGCGATATGAGTCACGCCGTCTCGATTGAATAATCTTGCCTGACCTTCAGCTGTAATACCCAAAAATTTTCCATTCATTTCAATCCCTGTATGGACGACCGTAAGATCCTGGTCTATGTGACCACAGAGTGATTCCCATCGCCGCGTAAGCGTAACTGGATCCTGGAGCATACTGTATTCCGCAAAGAAATGATCCAGAAAGTCCTTCAACAGGACACTGCGATCGATCTGCCCAGCACTCCAGTGCGACAACGATGTGGCCAAAGCCTGCAGTTCCGGTGGGAACTGCTCTCCGGGGGTGGAGACATTCATTCCCACACCGAGGATGATGGCCTGCAAACTGTCTCCCTGCCAGGTCGTCTCCGTGAGAATACCCGCCACCTTCAGTCCATTGATCAGAACATCGTTTGGCCATTTGACCTGTGGAGCGGGCTGAGAAACCTGGCGGATGATATCACAGACGATGACAGCTGCATAAAGGGATAGCAGACTGCTGAACCGGTCGATCTCCCCGGTGCGACCGAGGAACAGCGTGAACCACAGTCCGGTACCGGGGGGAGAATGCCATGGCCGCTGCAGGCGGCCGCGACCTCCGGTTTGCTCTTCAGCAACCAGCAATACATTGCTGCCTGCCCATTTTTCACACATTCGACGGGCTTCGGTGTTGGTGGAATCAATACGGTCATGATGGATGATCCTGTCCAGCCGGGGATGTTGGATCGCCTGGATTCTCATGATCTGGACCTAGCGGGATTGGTCCTGGTATTCACCAAAGATGCTGCGCAGGGTATCCGAGATCTCTCCGAGAGTGCAATAAGCTTTAACCGCATCGATGATATGTGGCATCAGATTCATGCCGGGATCGCGGGCAGCGCTGTCCAACTGCTTTAATTGAGCTGATACTTCAAGTGTATCACGCTCTGCACGGATCCGTGTCAGGCGCTCCAGTTGACGCTGCGCCGCCTCTTCGTCCAGAGCGAGGATCTCCGGTTCCAGGTTCTCATCGGTTTCAAAGCGGTTCACGCCCACTATGGTACATTCGCCTGTTTCCACCTGCTGCTGATAATGATAGGCGCTGCGTCCGATCTCATTCTGAAAGTAGTTACCCTCTATCGCCGCAACTGCACCACCCAGTTCATCTACTTTATCAAGATATTCCCAGACCTCTGTTTCCAGTCGATCGGTGATCTCCTCCACCACTTCTGAGCCGGCCAGGGGATCGACATGATCTGTGATCCCGCTTTCATTGGCGATGATCTGCTGAGTACGCAGGGCCAGGCGTGCGGAATCCTGTGTGGGCAGGGCCAGGGCCTCATCTCGTGCGTTGGTATGCAGAGACTGCGTCCCACCCAGAGCCGCGGCCAGAGCCTGTATGGTTACCCGAACGACATTGTTGTCGATCTGCTGAGCAGTGAGTGTGGATCCGCCGGTCTGGGTGTGAAAGCGGCACATCATGGCCTTGGGATTGGTGGCTTTGAAGCGATCCTTCATGATCCTGGCCCAGATCCGGCGTGAAGCCCTGAACTTGGCAACCTCCTCCAGGAGATCGTTGTGAGCGTTCCAGAAGAAGGAGAGACGGGCGCCAAATCGGTCAACATCCAGGCCGGCCTTCAAGGCGGCTTCCACGTAGGCAATCCCGTTGGCAAAAGTGAAGGCCAATTCCTGGGCAGCCGTAGAGCCCGCTTCCCGTATATGATATCCGGAAATGGAAATGGTATTCCAACGGGGAACATGTTCATTGCAATATGCAAATACGTCCGTGATCAGACGCAGCGAGGGTTCCGGTGGAAAGATATAAGTGCCCCGGGCCACATATTCCTTGAGAATGTCGTTCTGAATGGTGCCACGCAGTTGGTCAACGGCAACACCCTGCTTCTCAGCCATGGCGATGTAAAATGCCAGTAGGATGGCTGCCGTGGAATTGATCGTCATGGAAGTGGAAACCTGGTCCAGCGGGATGCCCTTGAAGAGTACCTCCATATCTGCCAGAGTTGAAACCGGCACACCCACCTTGCCGATCTCACCCTCGGCAAGCCGATGATCTGAATCATAACCGATCTGAGTTGGCAGATCGAAGGCTACTGATATACCGGTCTGGCCCTGATCAAGAAGATAGCGGTAACGGCGGTTGGAGTCCTCGGCGGATGCAAAGCCGGCATATTGCCGCATGGTCCAGTGTCGCTGGCGATACATCTCAGGATATATACCCCTGGTGAAGGGATACTCGCCGGCTCGTTCCCTGGACTTATCTGCCATCTGAAGGTTAGAGTCCCCGCTCGGCTTTTATGCTTTGATAAGCCTGATTGATCGCTTTGAACTTTTCTTCGGCCATATTCTGAAAATCAGTACCCAGATGCTGCACCTTATCGGGGTGAAAACGTGTCGCCATGGACCTGTAGGCCTTTTTCACCTCCTGATCAGTGGCTGTGGCTTCGATCTCCAGGAGGGTATAGGGGGAACTCCTGCCATTCATGAAAATGGCCTGGATAGCGTCGAGATCACGCTGAGCAATACTCAAGTGCTGCGCGATCTCGTTTATGACCTCCACCTCTTTTGGATGGACCGTTCCATCTGCCTGACTGATCCCGAAAAGCAGGTGGATCAGTTCCAGTTTCTCGGCCGACTTCATGTTGCGATTGATCTGAGCGGCAACCTCGTAAACGTAATAATCCTGTTCCAGCAGGTTTCGCAGCAGGATCATCATTTCCTGGGCATTTGTGCGCCCGAAATTCTCAATGAAATAATTTTTAACGTAATCCAGCTCGGATTTCAGGACCCGGTCATCAGCCTTCAGCACCTTGGCGATGAGGACGAGAAGAGCGACTGCAAAATCGCCCGAGCGTGTCTCGGCGCTGGAACCACGACGTTGGAAACTGGCGGTACCAAGACCCTCTTGAGCATCATCCAGCCGCGATCCCAGCCACCAGCCGATGAGTCCGCCAATGGGACCTGCCAATGCCCAGCCCAGTCCTCCGACAAAAATCCTACCGAGTAAACCCATTGAATCCTTTGCTTTCCATTTAATCAGGCGATCTCAATAATGACCGCACCCTTTTCAACTGTCTGTCCGGCCGCCACGTGGATCTTCTGGATCTTCCCGGTTACTGGTGACTTGATCTCATTTTCCATCTTCATGGCTTCCATGAGGAAGAGTGCCTCGCCTGCTTGTACTTCATCTCCCGGTTTGTGAAAGATCCTTGTCACCAGCCCTGGGATCTGGGCCGTTACCTGACCAGCCTTGCTTTCACTCGATTCCTCCCAACCAAGTTCCCGTAAACGCAGATGTATGTCATCCAGCATCTCCAGCTGCATGGGGCGGCCTTCCACATTCACCCGACCGTTCCGGGCATCGCATATCCCCACCAGGAAGGAGCGGTTGTTCAGGAGGACAGAATACACGCCGGGCTGTACCAGCTCAGCAGTAAAGACATACTCACCGGACTCGGTCACCAGGGTGATCTCCTTATCCTTGGTCTGGATCTCCAGATCAAAGGAAGTTCCATCTGAGTCGACTTCGTAGCGCATATCAACGCTCCCTGCGATGTCGACGCACCCACTGGGAGCCATCACCAGAGGTGTTCAAAGACTGCTGGTGTGATCTGGTCTGGCTGATCTCACGGTGACGGAGCATGGCCCCTGCTGCGGCAACAAGCTCGCACTCCGACTGTGCTGATACATGGCTGAGAAGATCGTCTCCAAAATTCTGATAGAAGTGGGTGTCGTAGCTCCCGGCCCGGAATTGCGGATGATCGACAACCGCCTGGCAGAAATGGATGGTGGTCTGGACACCGCCAATGAAGAATTCACTCAGGGAGCGTGACATCCTGTTCAGGGCTTCTTCACGGTCCCGGCCCCAGCAGATGAGTTTCCCCAGCATGGGATCGTAGTAAGGAGTCACCTCGATGCCCTGACGTATCGCACCGTCGAATCGGGTCCCGGCACCGTCCGGGATCTGCAGCATCTTGATCTCACCCACCGAAGGGGCAAAATCCTGTTGTGTATCCTCAGCATATATGCGGCACTCCACTGCGTGGCCATCCGCCTTGATCTCATTTTGGTCCAGTGTCAGCTTTGCGCCTGCAGCAATACGGATCTGTTCGGCCACCAGATCGATACCTGTGACCATCTCGGTCACCGGATGCTCTACCTGCAAACGGGTATTCATCTCCAGGAAATAGTGGCGGTGGTCCCTGTCCATGAGGAACTCCACCGTCCCTGCACCGACATAGTTACAGCTACGGGCCGCATTAACCGCTGCCACGCCCATGATCTTCCGGTGCTCAGCGTTGATAAAAGGGGAGGGAGATTCCTCGACAACCTTCTGATAACGGCGCTGGATGGAACATTCGCGTTCTCCCAGGTGGATAATGTTGCCATGATTGTCAGCCAGGATCTGAAATTCGATATGATGGGGTTCCTCGAGGTACTTCTCGATATAAACACGACCGTCCCCGAAAGCACTGGCACTTTCACTCTGTGCACGGCTAACGGCTTCTTCAAATTCAGTGCTGGCCGAAACGATACGCATGCCTTTACCGCCCCCACCACCGGCCGCCTTGATAAGGACGGGAAAGCCGATCTCCTCTGCGCGCTGCAAAGCTATTGCAGCATCCGCGATGGGCTCCTCGGTGCCTGGTACCACGGGGACGCCCGCAGCTTTCATGGTCTCACGGGCCATGGTCTTATCACCCATGAGCTTGATGGCTTCGGCGGGTGGGCCGATAAATATCAGTCCGGCCTGATCTACGGCGGCGGCGAAAGTCGTATTCTCAGAAAGAAAGCCGTAGCCTGGATGAATGGCCTCGCTGTTCGTCTGCTGGGCGACATCCAAAATGGTCTCATACTTGAGATAGCTTTCGCTGGAAGGCGGCGGACCGATGAGGTAGGCCTCGTCGGCAAACAGGACATGCGGTGCCGTGCGGTCAGCTTCCGAGTAAACGGCAACTGTCCTGATACCAAGTTCACGACAGGTTCGCATGACGCGCAAAGCGATCTCGCCCCTGTTGGCTATGAGGATCTTCTTGAACATCGCTTATGCTTTCTCAATGAGGTCCAGGAATTCAGTTTCGTTCAATATACGGATACCAAGCTTCTGAGCCTTGGCTAACTTCGAACCTGCACCAGGTCCGGCAACGAGGGTAGTGACCTGCTTGCTCACGCTGCCGGCCGTTGTTGCACCCCTGCTTTCCACCATCTCACGGGCAGCATCACGGGTAAACCTCTCGAGTTTTCCGGTAAACACAAAGACTTCGCCGGCCAGGGCAGCCGCGGCATTCAGCTCAGGACTCCTGGGGCGCAATCCCAGTGTTCTAAGATCCGTAAGCATCTCAAGATTATGATCTTCCCTGAAAAATTCATACACACCACGTGCCACGATGGGGCCTACTTCCCGGGTGGACTCCAGCTCTTCCAGCTCCACGTCAGCAAGGGTTTCAAGGTCATTGAAGGTGTTAGCCAGGAGCTTTGCCAGATGTTCACCAACATTGCGGATCCCCAGGGCGTGCAGAAAGCGCCACAGCTCAACTTCCCGGGTGGCGTCGATGGCGGCGATGATATTCTCCGCGGATTTCTCACCCATCCTCTCAAGATCGGCCAGGGTTTCCATCTCAAGGCGATAGATATCGGCAATGGTCTTGAGCATCCCAGCCTCAACCAGTTGAGCGATAAGTTTTGTACCCAGCCCATCGATATCCATGGCCCGTTTGCTGGCAAAGTGCTCGATGCGGCCCTTGACCTGGGCCGGACAGCTGATGTTCTGGCAGTAATGCTTGGCCTCGTCGGGCAATCGAACGACGTGGCTGTCACACACGGGACAATTAGCCGGAATGTGGTAAGGGACCGTATCCGCAGGCCGTTGGTCAGGGATGATCTTGACCACCTCTGGAATGACATCGCCGGCTCGTTGTACCACCACCGTATCACCAATCCGGACATCCTTGCGATCGATCTCGTCCTGGTTGTGCAGAGTTGCCCTGCTCACCTGTACGCCACCGATATTCACCGTTTCCAGGTTGGCTACTGGGGTGACGGCTCCTGTGCGACCTACACTGGCCTCGATCGAGAGAATGCGAGTTGTTTCCTGACGGGCTTTGAACTTGGCAGCTACTGCCCAGCGCGGTGATCGGCTGCGTATGCCCAACTGTTGCTGCAGGTCTATCCTGTTCACCTTCAGGACAGAGCCATCGATATCGTAGCTCAATTCCTCGCGAGTCGCTTCAAGATTGCGATGAAAGGCGACAGCTTCCTGGATGGTGGTACAGAGTTGAAAATGCTCGTTTACCGGAAATCCCCAAACTTTCAGCGCTTCAAGGAACTCAACGTGGGTACCATATTGAAATCCTTCGATGACACCGGCAGCATAGATGTTGATCTGCAGGGGTCGCCTGGCGGTGATGCGTGAATCCAGCTGCCGGAGACTTCCAGCCGCTGCATTCCGGGGATTGGCAAAAAGTGGTTCTTCCTTGGCTTCGCGCTGTCGATTTAGCTGCTGGAAATCGGCATGGCCCAGAAAGACCTCGCCGCGGACTTCCAGAAGTGTGGGTGCCGGTAGGGTCTCAGTGCGCAAGCTGAGGGGCAGACTGCGCAGGGTCTTCAGATTGGTGGTGATATTTTCACCGGTAAAACCGTCACCCCGGGTTGAGCCGGCAACAAAGACGCCTTCTTCATAGACCAACTCTACACCAAGACCATCCAGCTTGGGTTCGATGACGTATTCGATGGGCTCCGGTCCCAGATCCTTATGCACCCGGGTGTCAAAATCGAGGATCTCCTGTTCATCCATGGCATTGGCCAGGGACAACATGGGTGTCCGATGTTCTAGGGATTCAAAGGTATCCAGCGGGAGTGTACCCACTCTTTGTGTCGGGGAGTCAGGCCTGGCAAGATCGGGATATTCGTACTCCAGATCCTGCAGCTCCCGGAGCAGACGGTCATACGCTGCATCGGACACAACGGGATCATCAAGGATGTAATAGCGGTGATTGTGATCGTTGATCTCTACCGTGAGTTCATCGATCCTGTCCTGCGCCTGATCACGGTTCATAGACCATGAATGTAATCGGCGGGATATAAAAAAGAAACGCTCCGTAAAGGAGCGTTTCGATCAAATCTGTGGCGTCTGTACTTACTTGGTCAGATCAGCGATATGCGCCTGGATGTGTTCCGCGTGCTCTTTATCCTCCGGAACGGCCAGCATGCCTTCCCTGAAGCGCAGGTTGCCGGTATTTTTGCCCTTAATGGGCAGGATATAACGCACCATTTTCTTATGGGTACGCAGCTTCCCCTTGACTTTATCTCCGAATGCTTGTGCCTTTGCCATCTATTCCTCCAAACCTTTTGCGGGGCCGAAACTAAACGGCAACCCTGCCTGAAGCAATGAAATTGTATCGATTATAGCTCCAGCAGCTTCCTGATATCGTTCTCAAAAACGGAGTGTGCCTGATAGCCGACATATTTGCGCTGGATCTTGAAATTCTGATCGATGATGAAGGTCGTGGGGATACCGCGAATACCGCCATAAGCATTGGTCACGTTCCCGTTGCCATAGAGTATGGGGTAATTGATGCCGTTCTTCTCAGCAAAGGGCTCTACCGCCGCAGGTCCACCCTGATCCAGGGAGACGCCTACGATGACAATGTCGTCTTTATAGGTATTCTGCAGCTCAATGAAGCTGGGGATCTCCATGCGACAGGGACCACACCAGGTTGCCCAGAAATCCAGGACGATCACTTTACCCTTGTAATCTGACAGGGAAACATTCTTCCCGCTGAGATCCTTCAGTGTGAAATCTGGTGCTTTCTGTGAATCTGAACCACTGGTACCGTAGAGCACCGCACCAAAGCCGATGATCATTATCGCGATAGCAATGAAGATGAATTTATTCCGTTTCATATTGTCCTTTTCCTCCATATACACCCCTTTTGATTCTCGCCGCAAAGTATGGTTACAAACCTGTTTCTTATTATGTCTTTAAAATGACAAAAGAGTCATTATGTTTCGCCGTTTCGTAGAGTAAATACGGGGATCAGAATGTTCATAAAAAGCATAAGCAGCCTGACCATTATCACAGTGTTCATGTTAATGATGGGATGTACAGCCACAGAGGAGAACATGCAGGAGCAAAGGCCACAGACACTTCATGAGAAACAGAGCAATAAGCCCATGGGCTTGACCTGGGCAGGGGAACGAGCCTTTTTCAGGCTCTTTGCACCCAGTGCCACAACCGTGGAACTTGTCTGTTTCAAAGCCTGGGATGAAGAACGCGGGGACAGTTTTCCCATGAGCCGGGATAAGGACGGCGTCTGGGAAGTCGCTCTGGAAGGTGCCTTCCCCTGGCAATACTACGCATACCGCATCAATGGTCCTGCTCTCAATCAATATCATTACGACTTTGACCGTCTCATCGCCGATCCCTATGCCCGGGCCGTCACCCGGCAGAACCATTACAGCTATCCCAGCCGGACCGTGATCCTGCCCCGGGAGGAGTATGACTGGGAGGGAGACGATTTCACCCATCTGGACATCTCGGATATGGTCATTCTCGAAGCTCACCTACGCGATATGACGGTACATGCCTCAGCACGGAACAGGAGCCCAGGTACCTATGAAGGTTTTGTCCAGAAGGATCAGCTCGGTGGTATAGCGCATCTGAAGGATCTGGGGATCAATGCTGTCGAATTTTTGCCCTTGCAGGAATTTGGCAATATCGAGATCGACTATAAGAATCAAGATCTGTCCACCTACAATGACTGGAATCCCTACGAAACCAATCACTGGGGCTACATGACCTCATTCTTCTTCGCTCCGGAGATCTACTACGGCAGCGACGGCAGTGATACACGAGGTGAATGGATCGGGACCGACGGCCGGGCGGTGACCGAATTCAAGAATATGGTAAAGGAGCTGCACCGCGAGGGTATCGCAGTGATCATGGACGTTGTTTACAACCATGTGTCCCAGTACGATGAGAACCCATACAAGTACATCGACAAGGCGTATTATTTCAGGCTGGACGAGAAAGGCGATTTCCTCTCCCACAGCTACTGCGGGAATGACTTTCGCACCGAAAGCTCCATGGCCCGTCACATGATCGTTGAAAGTTTGCTGTACTGGATGGAAGAATACCACATCGACGGCTTCCGCTTTGACCTGGCAGCCATGATCGACCTGGAAACCGTTGATGCCATCACCGAAGCCACCCGCAAGGTGAATCCCGACGTCATCCTCATCGGTGAACCCTGGGGCGGTGGTGGCTACAATCCGGCTGAGCTGGCCGATCATGAATGGGCTTCCTGGAATGACCATTTCCGCAACAGTGTCAAGGGACGTAATCCCCGGGACAACGACAATGGCTATATCTTCGGGAAATACTGGGATGGTCATGATCGTGAATACTACAAGGGATTGATGCGTGGCTACCTCCAGGACGAGGGTGGCCATTACCGTCACCCGCGGCAGAGCGTCAACTATCTCGAGAGCCACGATGACCATACGCTGGGCGACTTCATCCGGCTTTCACTCGGTACGGTGAATGAACACCAGAAATTGACCAGAGATGCAGTCGCTACGCTTTCAGCCGAAGAGTTGAAGATCCACAAGTTGGCAGCATTGAGCCTGCTGACGAGCCAGGGCCCGATCATGCTGGCCCAAGGCCAGAGTTGGGGTCGGGCCAAGGTCATTGCCGAAACACTGGTAGAAAATCCAAAGAGTGGTGAACTCGATCACAACTCCTATGAGAAGGATGACGAGACCAACTGGCTGGACTGGTCGGAGAAGGCTTTGAACCGTGAGCTGGTGGATTATTACCGGGGGCTTATTGCGATCAGGCATGCACACGAAGTCCTACGCGATCCAACACCGGGTATACGGACTTTCTTCAATGGGGACCGTTATCTGTCCTTTGGTTTCAGCATCAAGGATAACTTCATCGTGCTGTTGAATGGAGAATCGGAGACCGAGGCGGTATTCACCCTTCCCGAAGGGACCTGGCAGATCCTGGCGAATGCCGATCAGGCCTCACTCGAAGCCATAGCGGTTTCAGAGGAATCAGGGTCCATCAGTGTACCACCCCAGTCCGGGATGATCCTGGCGAAGGAGAGATGAGATGAGATCATTGACCGAATATCTGCAATTCCGCGTCCCTGAACGCATGGGATTCATCAACATCAGCAGGGATGTCCAGAACCTTGTGACTGAAAGCAGGGTACAGGAAGGACTCTGCCTGGTGAACGCGATGCACATCACTGCCTCGGTGTTCATCAACGATGATGAGTCTGGTCTGCACGAAGATTACAAGCGCTGGCTGGAGTGGCTAGCGCCTTTCGATCCCAGTCCTGAGAAATACCATCACAACCGAACGGGAGAGGATAATGGTGATGCCCATCACAAACGCCAGATCATGGGGCGGGAGGTGGTGGTGGCTGTTACCGGGGGCCGGCTGGATTTTGGTCCCTGGGAGCAGATCTTCTATGGTGAATTCGACGGCCGCAGGTCCAAGAGGGTACTGGTCAAGATCATCGGGGAATAACGCCCCTTATTGCTTCAGTCCGGTCTCCTGCCTGTAAACAGGAGAAAGGCATCCCGGGAAAGCAGGTTCAATCCCTGTTTCAAGAGGTGGTATGCTGCTGAATGCTGCTGAATGCGATAGGATAGGCGTCTTCGATGCAAGTCAGTAAATCCAGATTTGGCCAAAGCCCTGCGGAGACTCCTGCGGTCAAAGAATGAGCGGTGGTAACGCGGATGATTGCCGCCCTCCCAGCGCCAACCACTGAGCTGGAATTTCAAACTGTTCACATTGGGAACTTCGACGACGAGCAGGCCACCCGGTTTCAGGAGTGTCCCAACCAGCTTAAGCGCTTCGAGAGGATTGATGATGTGCTCAAGGACGTGCCACAGCGTCACGATGTCATATCTGCCCACCTGCTCAACGGCCAGCGACTCCAGGGGATCCCTGAAGACCTGCAAGCCGAAATTCTTCTCAGCGTAGCGTTGAGCATTCTCGGAGATCTCCTGGCCGTAAACCTCAAAACCGGCTTCCCGGGCCAAGGTCAGGAAGAATCCGTTCCCGCAGCCCAGGTCCAGCAAACGACCATTATCTGGAAAAGCTTCCAGCCATTTTATCCGGCTGCGATTGATAGAATAGACCTCCCGCAGACTGGGTTCGGCAGCATCTTGATCATAGCTGCCCCGCAGCTCAGTATCCTCACCCCAGAATTCCTCGTAGATCTCGGATTCATCGGGTGGATTCTGCAGATAAATGAAACCACAGACATCACAATAGACGATCCTGTATGCGTCTGTACGATTGCGGGTGGTGCACTCTGTACCGCCGCAGAGAGGACAGGCTCTTGTCATAGGCTCAGCCGGCATCTTGCTGCTCCATGGCCTGTAATTTCTCCAGTGCCTCGGTGAGATGATCCGGAGTGAGACCTTCTGTACCAGGACTTGGATTTACGAACACGAAATGCTGTTCCTCGAACAGGGGGGCGATCTCCATGATCATATCATCCAGGATGAGATACCGATCTGTACGCTCATGCTGACGGAGCCAGGTACCGATCTCGTGACCGCGATGCCCCAGATTGAGCGTTGTATCTATGATGGGAGCATGCAGGTCTGCGAGAATATCCTGCAACTGTTCCAGCGTGCGCAGATGTTTCCATGTAGAATGGATGACGATCTCAAATTCTGCGGAATCCAGAAGTTGGTTCAGTATCGCCATGCACTGGCGGTCAAGCCGATCATCCTCAGTCATATAGCTTGTAGCCGTAGCAATGACCCCGTCGATATCGAGGAAAAGAATAAAAGGTTTTGCCCTGGGTCCTTCTGTCATTGAAGCTCTGTGTCCGTGGTATACATTTGCATCTAACTTATATGAATGAGAGGAGACATGGTGGCAAATCTTGAGCATGTAAGATATCTGAAATTGAGCATCATCGGCTGGAATATGTGGCGGCAGGAAAATCCGGATATCGTTCCCGAGCTACAGGGTGCAGATCTGAATGGTTGTATGCTGGTGGGCGCCAATCTCAGGGATGCTGATCTGCGTGATGCTCAGTTACATGCTGCCAGTCTCACCAATGCTGATCTCAGGGATGCAGACTTGAGCAATGCAGATCTGCGTGAAGCTGATCTCATCAACGCCGATCTCAGAGCTGCCATTCTGGATGATGCAGACCTCTGGGAAGCTGATCTGACCGCTGCCAAAGGTATTAGCGACTAATTGATACAAGCTGCAGATCAGACAGTAAACAGCGCTCCCGGAAGGCGCAATACAGATCAGATCCTGATATCCAACCATATCATGCGGTGATCAGATGCCTTTTTGGCCAGAGCCGATCCAACTGGATCAGCGAGCGTATCCGGCCAGAAGACCCCGCCTCCAACCGGATCGAGGTCGGTGCTGGGCAACAGGTAATCGATTCGCAGCCCACGATCCCGCCAACCGGCGGTACGGGACTCAAACTGCTCTGGGGAACCAGGTTCCCTGCCGTTCAGAGCACCCGCACTGATCAGCAGTTCACCAGTGTCCTTTATTCGATTGTGGTCCAGAAGCTGGTTAATCGATCGTTCGCCATTATCCAGAACAGCTCCATGAAGAGCGGCATTGAGATCACCACCGATGATGAAACTGGATTGCGGGGATAATCCAGCGCGATCTCCCATGTCATCTACCAGAACGGAGTCATTATCGATATAGTGAACCCACATGCGGACCTCGTCGTAGTTGCGTCTGCCGTTGCGATCCTCAGGGCCATCAAAGCCTGGTGGTGTCGGATGGGAAACCAGAAAATGGATCAATTTCGTCCCGATCTGCACCGGTACATCCCAGTGAGATTTGCTGGACAAACGAAAGATCTGCTGTTCCTCCTGTGAATACCATTCTGCCGGAAGCAGGTTGTCCGGCAGGTCTTTCCACAGGAAGTTCTGAAAGGTGCGGACCTTCTCCGACTGCAGTGGGTACTTGGAGAGGATGGCCATGGCATATTGACCTGGATAAACGCCGTAGCCATAGCAGTCACCACCATGATCCCGTGATCCACGATCCTGATCCGTGGCGATGCTGCCATTGTTATCCAGATCAAATCCCGCGAGAATTCCGGTGTTGCATGGCGCTGCAAAGATATGGGGATATCTGCTGGCTTCATCACCTTGATCCAGAAACCTATCAATGAAGCGCCTGACGTTAAGACTGAGATCCTGGCCCGCTTCCACATCATGATCGATCTCATTGATGAGCAGGATATCCGGGTCTATCCTGCGTATGATCTCCGCTGCAGCAAGTAGTTGTTCGTTCTGCCCCCGTCCATCAGCATCGACCTCGGAGAGTTTCTCGGTGGATAATTCCCAGATGTTGAATTGAGCAAAACGGACAGTCTGATCTGTTTCATCTGCGGAGGGGCTGCAGGTCACGAGCATAAGGAAGGCGACCGTGATCGTAATCAGTGCAGTGTGCCGCAGCGTGGCAGGACCTTGTTGTCGTGAATTGCGGGTTTGGATCATCATTCACCCCTGTTTCCATTGCTACCGGCCAGCTTCAACTCGACACACTCTGCGAGCCTGCTGTCATGCGTTGTTGGCCTTATTGATCATAGATGCTTGAATTATCGGGTAATAGATAGAGAAAATCAAAGGTTCCGGAATACATTTAGCAACCAGATGAAATTCCAGATAACAATTGGCCTTTCAATCCTGAGTGTTTTCAGAAAGCGACGTCTGGACCATTCGTGAAGGGAGACGGATAATGTTCAGAACCGAAACTCGAAGATCCATTCGAGTCATAATGATCCCGGTGATCCTGATCCTGTTCTGCTTCGCTTGTGGGCGGGAAGAGATCAATGGACAAGCGGATACATTCTCGATGACCCTCGGTGTTAATGACAGCGATGGCGTGATCATTGACAGTCGTGTTGTGCAGAGCTATGTGGAAATTCAGAATCACAGTGGGATCAAGATCTCTGTAGATATTGAATGGGAGATCACCACGGATGATTGGCGCCCATTGATGGAGATGAGCATTCCCCTGGAGATCGAGCCCAGTGCAATTCGACGAGCATACTGTCCCTGGTTCGAATATCCCGGACCCGGGTTCTATCATGTATCGGTGGAAGTCTCTTCCGGCGGCAAGGATCAAGAGGCCAGTCTTATCGTGGGCGTCGATCCTGAAAAAATCCCGGCAGTTCCCGATGCGGCACCTGATTTTGCCTCATTCTGGGAATCCTCACTCCGGGAACTCGCGGTGGTGGATCCTGATTTCAGACTGGAGAGACAGGAACGGGAAGCCGATGCAAAAACAGATCTCTATCGCGTTGAGATGCAGAGTTTTGGCGGTATTACAGTCAGAGGGTGGCTGGAGATACCGAAGCAGCACGGTCGCTATCCAGCACTTATTCGAGTACCCGGATACAAAAGTGTACGCAAGCCTATCGATATCTATGACGATATGGTGGTCCTCTCCTTCAATCCACGCAGCCATGGAGAGAGCGACGATACGGATGAACAGCATCTTGATCTCTGGGTGCGGGGCTTGACATCAGAGCAGAATTACTATTATCGTGGTGCCTATCTGGACTGTATTCGGGCGGTAGATCTGGTGATGAGTCTCGAAGAGGTGGATCCCGATCGCGTGGCGATCTGGGGTGGGAGTCAGGGCGGTGGATTTGCCTTTGCGACAGCTGCCCTGGACCAGCGGATCGATCTCTGCATCGCAGATATCCCCTGGTTATGTCAGTGGGATCGGTTCTTCGGGATCACTCACTGGCCGGAGATCAGCGATTGGTTTGCGGAGCATCCGGAACAGAACTGGAGATCCCTCCTGCATACACTGAGTTATTTTGATACCATGAACATGGCAGAACGTATCACCTGTCCTGTGATCATGAGTATCGGATTGCAGGATGACGTCTGTCCGCCGGCCACCAGTTTCGCCACATACAATCTTATCACCAGTCCCAAGGAATACACCGTCTATCGGGATGTGGGCCACTGGTATCCCGAGGGCCACAAGGAGAACCGCTTCCAATGGTTACGTGAACAGTTCGGAATGGAACAAGCCCATTGACAATCTCCCGTATTTGATAAGTTTATAACTGCAAACGATCTCACTCTCCCAAGGAGAGGAACCATTGTCGAACAACAAAAACCTGGAGGGGAAATGCTTCGATTGACGATGTTGGCCTTGCTGGCTATTGCCATGATCGGATGTCAACCACCGACTGACAGTTTTATGATCCAATCACCGGATGGCAGCATCAAAGCCATGGTCGGTAGTACCGCAGGCGAATTGTATTACTCTGTATCGATCGATGACGAAATTGTCCTGGAACCGTCCAGCCTGGGTTTCAGACTGAAGGATGGACCTGGATTGACAGGTCCCTACACACTTGAGCTCGTTGATACATCCTCGAACTATGAGACCTGGGAGCAGGTTGTGGGCGAAGACAGAAAGATGCTGGATCACCACAATGCCGCTCGATTCCTGGTTTCGTCAGGGGGCAGGGAGTATTACAGTCTGGAATTCAAGGCATTCGATGACGGTGTTGCATTTCGCTACATCTTCCCGGCCTGGGAGGGTGTTGACTCCCTGTTCATCGAAGAAGAGGGAACAGAATTTAATTTTGCCGGTGATTATCTGTCCTGGTGGATCCCAAATGAGTGGGACAGCTACGAGCGGGTTTACAGGAATACGCCCATCAGTGAGTCCCCGGGTGCGAATACACCCGTGACACTCAAGACAGATTCCGGGATCCACATAGCCATCCATGAGGCGAACCTCACCGACTTTGCGGGTATGACAGTTGTGCCTGCCAGTGAAGGTGCAGTCAAGCGCAAAGCTGAACTGGTCCCCTGGCCTGATGGACTGAAAGTACGCTCCGCTCTCCCGCACCAGTCACCCTGGCGTACGATCCAACTTGGTCGCAGCGCAGCCGATCTGGCTAATTCTCATCTGACCGTGAATCTCAACGAACCCAGCCGCATCGAGGACACGTCCTGGATCAGATCCATGAAGTACATGGGGATCTGGTGGGCCATCCATATCGATAAATACACATTCCATCAGGGCCCCGAGCATGGTGCCACCACTGAGAATGCTTTGCGCTACATCGATTTTGCCAGCGCCAACGGTTTCGGTGGATTACTCATCGAAGGTTGGAATATCGGCTGGGAGAACTGGGGTGATCAGGATGCATACCGATTTGATGAAGCGTATGATGATTTCGATATAAAGAAGATCACAGACTACGCTGCCGAAAAGGGTATCGAGATCATCGGGCATCATGAGACCGGCGGTGACGCGGCCAGTTATGATCGCCGTGTTGAAAATGGATTCAAGTACTATAAGTCCTTCGGTATCGACAACATCAAGACCGGATATGCCGGGGGCATCTACCCACGGGGATTCTCACACCACGGACAGTGGATGGTGCAACATTACCGACGCATCGTGGAATTGGCTGCAGAGTATGAGATCTGTCTGAATGTCCACGAGCCCATCAAACCGACGGGCATACGGAGGACCTGGCCCAACATGTTCACCCGCGAAGGTGCCCGGGGTGGCGAATACGAGGCCTGGAGTGAAGGCAATCCACCTGGTCATACCGCCACGCTGCCCTTCACACGGATGCTGGCAGGTCCCATGGACTACACACCCGGCGTATTCCATGTCAGTTTAGAAGGATTCCGGCCGGACAATCGCGTCCACACGACGCTGGCGCACCAGTTGGCACTTATGGTGGTGATCTACAGTCCGCTGCAGATGGCCTGTGATCTACCGGATCATTACGATGGTCATCCCGCATTCCAGTTTATCCGCGATGTGAAAGTTGATTGGGACGAATCAGACGTCCTGGCAGGTGAAGTAGGAGACTACATCGTGACCGCTCGACGTGCCGATAATGAGTGGTTCCTTGGTGCGGTTACAGATGAGAATGCCAGAGAGTTGACCATCCCGTTGGTGTTCCTGGACGCAGGGAAGACCTACACCGTACAGGTGTACCGGGATGCCGATGACGCCTCATGGGAAGATAATCCAACAGCTTATACCATAGAGGAATTCACGTTGGGATCGACGGATCATTTGTCGATCAAGATGGCCTCAGGCGGTGGTTTTGCTGCGAGGTTGGTCCCGGAATAGAGTGGAGTACAGAAATTCTGTCTTGATCCGATAGCCCGTGAGAGATCGCGGGCTATTTCATCAGGGTCAATTTACGAGTCTGGTGATTTCCGGGTGATTCCATTCGGACGAGATACACACCTGACGCCATTTTGTTGCCGTACTCATCTCTACCGTCCCACATGGTCTGGTGTTTCCCGGCAGGCCTGGTTGCATTCGTCAGCGTTTTCACAGTCCGACCGTTGAGATCAAAAACACTGATCGTTACAACGGATTCCTGCGACAGTTCATATTGGATGACTGTTTCAGGATTGAATGGGTTGGGATAGTTCGGTGACAACTGCCATTCATATCCCACGATGGGCTCGGTCCCGGTAAGGGTCGTATCCACCGCAATGGTCACGCTGATAGAGGAATTGGGTGGTATGTTTACGGAGACATAACAGGTTGCGGTTGTGCCCGTGTTCACTACCTGGTCCAGGATGCCTGCCGAAAGCGAATAGCCGAAATCACCAGCCGGCATGACGAATTTGATCAAGCCATGCTCGAAACCGAGGTTGTGCTCATTCTCAATAACTGCAGTGAGTGTATCCATGCTGCCGTCATTCGCGCCAGAATAACTCACTTGCATCATCTCCTGCGGCCAGCTGGCATAGACGGTCTCTTCGGGCTGCAGGTAACCGTCACTGACGCGGATCACCCGATAGGCTCGATTGTCATCGCAGACAGTTTCAGTGGAGAGATCGAAGGGCTGCTGATACAGACAGCCTGAATTGCTGTGGATGTGCCCCCAGAGAGCCATGTCCACCTCCAGAGCTTCGAGGTCGAGTTCTTCTTCGAAATCATAATGATAGAAAAGGACCTTCGTCTGAGCTTCGGAGGTCGCAAGATCGGCGGCGAGCCACTCCAGTTGGGAGGGGATGAAACTGGTGTTCCCATAGATCTCCCAACGGTAATCATCGTAATTGATGTAGGCTTCAAGACCTACGAAATGGATTGGTCCATAATCAAAACTGTAGTCCTGTGTATAGAGCAGCTCAGCTTCCGGTGGATCGTTCAACCAGGGCCAGCCGAAGAAGCGCCACCAGTTGTGACGGCCGGTACCATCCGGTGGCGGGGTGGCGTCCCAGCCGCCGACATCATGATTGCCGGTGACCAGATAAACCGGCACTTCAAACTCTTCAAGGATCCGCTGGGCCTTGGTGAAATTCCTGCGGTTCTCAAAATCCTCCAACTCACCTTCGTTAACTATATCCCCTGTCACCAGAACGAATTCGGGGTTGATGAGATTGATATCCTGGATCACGGCCCTGAGGTCCACCATTTCCGAGGTATCGCTGATGGATTCAGGATCCTCGTAGAAATAATGCGTGGCCAGGTGAGTGTCGGTGATATGGATGAAGTCGTATTCAGCTTTCCGTTCAGGGATAAGCCTGACGCTGTTCCTGGTCACATCATCCAGGCCTGTGGCGGTGACGTGCAGGTCAAAGAGTTCGTAGAAGGGAGGTTCCGGTAGAACTGCTTCCAGATACCAGCGATCCAGGGCTGGTATGTACTCAGATGAGTTAACCTCCAGATCGATGGAAAAGGAGCCATACTCGAGGGCAGCGTCCCAGTTTCTCGTGTCATGCGGCGCCAGGCAGGTGATCTGAAGTGTTTCTCCCGGCACGACGATGTCAGGAATATTCATCAATGGCCGCTGGATCACAGTGAGCGTGTCACCAATGGGGATGCCATTGATAAATACACCGATCTCCCCGGCCAGGGTGAATGGGATAGGACTTCCGTTCAGGGCTGTCGATTCGAAAGTCAGCGGGCTGAAACCTGCTGAATTGGGAACAAAATGCATATTGATCACGGTTCCCAGATCATGGAGCATCATGTCACCGCTCAAACTGAGAATGACTTGCCCCGGAGCCGATACATCCGTTACCTCCACTCCCTCAGACAGAGTCCCTGGCTGACTGAAACCTGCATACTGAACGATGGCGGGATCATAGCTGAGGTCGATATCCAAACTGCTTATCTCCGTGGGGTTCCCGAGCAGGGTCAGGTTGACAGGGACGGTATACTCCTCCAATGTGTAGATGGATTCTTCCCCGGCACTGATGATGAAGGCGCTCTCTGCCGATACCAGGTCGTCGATGCTTCGGGGGTGCAATCTGAAATCACCCCATGAAAAACTCACGACTCCGCCTATGGAAGCAAAGGGATATTCGTCCAGCAAGGGAAACTCGGATTCTGCAAGATTGAAGATCTGGTTGCTGAGGATGCACTCGCCTGATCCGTCGTTCACCCGCCATTCGTCCCAGGTATCGTATGTTTCAGTAACTTCAACGTCTGTCAATTCCACGTAAACTGATTCATAGGCTTCCTGACTCGCCAGCTCCTGAGTAGAGATGCTGGCCGGCGCAGGCAGGGGATTCCCGGAACTGACCAGCTCATAGCTGTCGAGGTTCTTCAATTCAGAGAAACCGTGGTATTCGTAGACCTCACCCTGGATAATGATGCTGTCACCGATGGCTGGTGCATGGCTGTTATCATAGATATAAATACTGTTCCAGGGGCCACCATCAGAACTGGAAATGAAGTAGCGTCCACCACTGTAGTTGTTCGCCGTTACTATGCCCCCGGTGGTAACGGTCTGTCCCACCAACGGGGATGGATAGGTGCCATCACCGGCGTTGGTGGTGTACTGGATATCCTGGATGCTCACCTGGCCGAGAAGGATCGAGGGCAGCAGTAATAGGATCAAGCTGTGATGGAGTTCTTTCACCAGAAGATTCAGTCCTTCCGCAGGACGAACTGATCAAACACCACACCATCGATACTTATGGCTTCCACAGTCATTTGAGTTTCCGTGGTGGTGATCTTGCAATAGTGATGCTGCAGATCATTGTCTGCTGCCAGCGCGAAATCGAAATACTTACGATTATGTTCATCCTTCCCAACGGAATACAGGGGAGCGCCTGCTCCACCTGAGATGATCTGGATGATCCCACTCTCAGGGTCGATTGCGCAGGTGGTATCGGCGGGCAGCGGTCTCAGGGGATGCGAGCGGGTATAATGATGGGCATGGCCGTTCACCACGATGTCGACCTCATGTTCGTACAGCAGCGGCCACCATTCCTGCAGGCTCTCCATATCCACACGCTTGCTGCCGAAGGGGAAGGTGGGATAGTGCCAGCTTACAATGAGCCAATCCCGGGTGTTGGATTCGAGCCAGCTTCTTAGTGAGTCCCGTTGGACGACATCGTCCCTGGGGGTGCTGTTGAGCACGATCAATCTGAGATTCTCAAAGTCCTGATAATAATATTCGCCATTTCCTGGCAGCCAGGGCAGATAGCGATGCCAGTTCTCGTAGGGAACCTCTTCATCATGTATATCGTGATTGCCTACCACGGGCAGATAAATACCGGAGTCGGGCTGTCTATCGATAAACGGTTCGGAGATCTGGAGAAACCTTTCCCACTGATTACGGTTCTTGCCTACTCCAACCAGATCACCAGTATTCAGAACGGCATCATAATCCTCTTCTGCAATGCGGTTTACGATGGTCTGGTGCACATCATGACCACTGCGGGTATCGCCGATGATGAAGATGGTCACCTGGCCATTTACCATCTGGAACGGGCCCAGGCAGATAAGGAACAGAGGGATCAGTCGTCGAAGATTTAGCATTAGAGCGCCTTCCAATCAGAGCTAGTGGTTTTCAAGGATCAATAAGATATCATGTCAGGGGCTTTGACCTATTCCAAGGCTCAGCGACATCCTGAGGTTACTCGCTGGTGGGATTGCGTGATGTCCCCGGATATCGAAATCAAGAACCGAAACCTTCCCGCATATAGCGCAGAAGACCGCGATAGATCCTTACATTGACCTGCGCGCCGGTGATGCCGGTGTGAAATTCAGCAACATGTGGTTCATTCGGAATCTCGTACATGGTCATGAGCATTTCACTGTTGAGATCCCGCAGGCCGAGTCCCCATGCCATTGATGGTATGTCCAGAATATAGTAATGATACATCTCACGCCAGGTTTTGCCAGCCCTGCGGAACAGGTGATCCAGGAAGGCAGCATCGAACTGACAGTTATAGGCCACCATCAGTACGTTCTTCTCACCAGCCGTCTTCCTGTGGAAGGCCAGAATACTGTCAACCGCGGCCGGTATGGAGTGGGCCTTGAGCTGTTTCCACTTCTCCGCATCGAACGCATTGGCATTGTAGGCTCCCGGAGACAGCCGTTCTGGATATTCTGGCTGAATGCGCAGAAAGAGGCTGTCAAGAATGTTTCCCTCAACATCGGTCATCACCAGGCCGATATCGATCATTTCATGATAGCCCGGAAGCAAGCCGGTGGTTTCCACATCGATGTGGGCCAGCAGCCAGTCATCCGGCGCACCTGCTGGGTTGGTCATCGGTAGGTCACCTGATTCCATCTGATCGAGGAAGGGCGGAACGGCCGCTGTGTCACATGATATGCAGCAGAGCAACAGGACGCTGATTGGAACTGTAAAAATCCTCATTCTGATACCTCCTGAAAAAAGACTGGTACAAGTATCGTAATTTGAAACGGGAAATCCATGAAATCCTTCAGCATGTAATGGAGTCTATCGATCATGATGCATCATCAATACCTATCGTCGAACGTTCGATTGCTGCAAGCAAGCCTAAGAAAACACATCCCATTCTTATTTATGAGTTCACTCAACATATGCTGAGGATCAGCCGCCGGGGGATTCTCCATTTGCATGGATTTTGCATAAAAACAGGGCTGAAAGCCGCTCCGTATTTTGTAAAAACATTGGAATAAATAAAAAACCTGCTAACCTAACATCTACCCTTAAAAATCATGTTCTACACGAGGAATTACAAAGGCTAACTCGTGTAGGGGGAATCAAAGAATGAGACTCGACATCAAGAAGAATCTGAAGCACAAAATCCCAGTTAATAAATACACCATAATCATCCTGACAGGTCTGCTTGTTCTGGCGAGTTGTGATATCTTCGAGGATCCGCCTACCAGCTCACCTCTGGCGAACTCGGTACCAGAAACCTACCTGAGCGTCAGTAGTCAATCCATGATCTTCGTTCAGCTTGATACAGTTATCTGTGATACGCTTGGGAATTGTGATTCAATGTATGCCTATTACTTCGAGGCCGATAGCATCCCACCTGGCGAGATGGACACTCTGGACAACGCTCTGCAGACCATTCTGGCCAGTACGCAGACCATGACCTGGTGGGGGGAAGACCCAGACGGAGATATCATAGGCTATTATTATAAGTGGATGCACGAGGACGACTGGACCTTCACCACCAGCGAATCCGAGACATTTATCATTCCCATCAGAACTGCCTTCGGGATCTTCGGTTTCTCGGTGAAGGCCATGGATTCTGACTCACTGGTGGACTCCAGCCCGGCTGAGATCACCCTACCCATCAGGAATACACCGCCGGTGGTCGATTTTCGATATCAGAGCAATCCGGTTGTAACCGGAAGCACTCCCGATATCACAGAGAGGACCTTCCCCACCAGAACATTCTTATGGACTGTCGCTGACGATGACGGGCTGGAGACGGTTGATTCCATTTTCTATGCCCTGGACGACACCAGTCAGTGGATTGGCCTGCCAGCCTCCGAAAAGGGAATCACACTCAGCGACCTCGAACCGGGCACCCACGTATTCTACGTCAAGGCGAGGGACATTGCCGGAGCAGAGAGTGTTGTTATTCACTATCCCGATCTGGATGATGATTCCACACCCAATACCTGGGAAGTGATGGAACCTGTTGGTGATGTCCTACTGGTAGATGATTATGATTTTGATCCAAGTAATAACGCACTTACCTGGTACGAGGATGTCCTGGATACCATAACCGCTATTAGCGACGACGGATATTCCATCTGGGAGATCGGCAGGAACCTGCCCTATTCCGAAACCGATGTTTCAGCAACGCTGGGTTATTTCAAGCATATTGTGTGGTATACTGCTGTGACGGGTCCCGAGACATACGGTGATGCTTCGAACGCGATCTATCAGTTCATACAACAAGGTGGCAATGTCCTCGTGATCGTTACCGAACTGACACCATCTGCTGCCATCTGGCACCCATTTGATTCGACTGCCATCATCAATCCGGATGGGCGTCTCTTCTCAGGAACGGATCTGCACTCATTGATTGATTCCACCCTGGATCTGCGTCTGTCCAAGCTGATACCTTATCGTGTGAGTTCCATAGCCCTCACTGATACCAGTGAGATCGATCCGGTTAACGGACCCTACTATACACCACTTTACAGGCTACCGGAACCTGGGCCCAGCGATCCCTGGATCGGTCGTCCACTGGTTGCAGCTGAGTACGATCATACATCACCGATCAACGAGAATGCCGGGAAAGCGATCCTTTTTACCATTCCCATGCACGACGGTACCGCTTGGGGTGGCGCAACCATGGAAGGGAATGGGTCCGGGGGCAAATTCATTTCCTGGGTGCTGCAAGAGAGGTTCCTGCAATGAAACGCTCTATTCTGCTCATTCTGGCCCTGGCACTGAACAGTCTTCTGGCTCAGGGCACCGCCACCATCCAGGGCAGGGTAACTGACCAGGACACCGGTGAGCCGCTGGTGGGGGTCAATATCATCGTACAGGGAACCTACTGGGGGAGTTCATCTGATGAGAACGGCAGTTATCTGATAACCGGCGTTCAGCCTGGCCAATATGATCTGCAGGTGACCTACATCGGCTACAAGACCTATCAGCAAACAGGTTTGGAAGTTCCTGCCGGGATCAATATCACTGCAGATTTCGAAATGGAGTCATCGGTACTGTCATTCGGCCGGGACGTCGTCGTCATCGGCAAACGACCTCTATTCGATGTCCGGGAAACGGCCTCAGCCACGCGCATGTCAAAGGAAGACCTGGAAGTCATGGTGGTCCACGACGTCGTGGACATTCTCAGCAAGACCGGTGGAGTGACCAAGACCGACAATGAGATCCATGTGCGCGGTGGCCGTCTGGACGAGACCCTCTTCGTCATCGATGGAGTGGTCACCAAGGATCCGCTTACCGGCAACAGTACCAATCTTTACGTCAATGCAGACGCCATCGAGGAAATGGAGGTTCTTACCGGCGGGTTCAATGCAGAATATGGACAGGCCATGTCTGGTGTGGTGAACGTCAAATTGAAAGAGGGAAAGCAGGACCTGGAAGGCAGTCTCAAGGTCACCAGCGACGGTGGCGGCACTCTGCTTCCGAATTATGGCACCCGGAGAGTGGAATTCAATGTTGGTGGTCCCTCCTTCACCGAGAATGTCCTGCAGAAGATCGGTTTGAACGTCCCGGGCTCATTGCATTTCTTCCTGAATGGCTACGGTAAGGTATCTGACACGAACTATCCACATGCCACGAAACTCCATCCACATTTGAGCCTGCAGGTCCCCGGCGGCTTGATCAGCGACGAGCGGATGCAGGATCTCATTGATATGCTCACCCCGAAGCAGGAGAATGATTGGCATGCGATGATGAAATCCACTTGGAAGATCACACCTCTGATCCAGTGGTCCAACTCTGTAGATATTTCCCTGAACGTGAATCAGGGATATTCTCCACCATATCGGTACATCCAAATCCTTGATAATTACAACACCAAGACCCGCACATCGTTATTGATCAATTCGAGCTTTGTGCACACCCTGAATTCCAAGAGCTTCTATGAGGTCAAGCTTAGTCATTTCACCACTGAAGATCACAGTGCCGTCCAGGATCTGCACTGGAGTGAATATGAGGAACGCCTGGACCTGGAGCCCAATTTCTACTCACCCTCCAGCGATGATGGTGATATTGAGGTCACCTACGGGGATGAGTTCTACGATACGGGTATGTCACCGGAATGGTACAACAAGAACAGCGTGAACAACGCACTGAAGGCTGACTGGAGCTACGCACTCTCAGAACGCCAGAGCTTGAAGACCGGTGCTGAAGGGAACTGGGTCACCCTGCAGGTCCTGGATATCAATGAACCCTGGATCGGTACCACTGGATTGGGTGCAGATTTCGATTTCTACAGGGCCAAGACGCACTATGGCAGTGCGTATATACAGGACAACATCACCTTTGAGGGTATGATCATCAATGTTGGCCTGCGTTATGATTACTGGGTTCCCGGTAAATACCTTGAGGATGCCGTTAATGACTCTCCACAGGTCGTCCTCACACAGGCGGCTGTGGATAAGTTCATGGACGATTCCAGAGAACTGTTCGGCCGCAGGGTCAAGATGCATCTGAGTCCCCGCCTGGGTATCTCGCATCCTGTCACCAAGAACGACGTCCTGTACTTCTACTATGGCCATTTCTCCCAGTTGCCCACCTTCCAGTATGTGTTCGCCAAACTGAACAGCAATTCTCAGGGCGCCTACCAGGTCATCGGTAATCCTACACTGAATCCAAAGACGACTGTCCAGTATGAGTTCGGGCTGAAACACCGCTTCAACGAGGACCAGGTTCTGGAGCTGAAGGCCTACTGGAAGAACATGTATAATTACGAGACCTCCCAATCCATCAAATCTGAGAATCCCAGATACGCCCACCTGCGCTTCAATATGTACTTCAATGCCGACTATGCCCGTTCTCGGGGGATCGAGGCCATCGTAAGGTCCCGTCTATGGAAGAATTTCTACGCGGATGGACATTTCTCATACTCCATTGCCACGGGTAAGAGCTCAAATCCAGATGACAACCTCCTGGTCCAGGCTGGTGCGCTGTCTGAGAAACCCCTGGGAGAAAATTACCTGGGATGGGATCGACCAGTACGTGCATTCCTCAACCTGTCCTATTACCAGCCACAGACACGCTCCAACACATTCCTTGGATTGAAGGACTGGGGTGCTTCCTTGCGTCTGGATTACGAAACCGGTCGCAGATATACCTCCCAGACCCTGCTGGAGGATCCGGCCAGGACGGGACTGCCCACCGGCCAGCGTCTGGGGGAGGATGGGGAGATCTACTGGTACGGTACCCCCAATTCCGATACACCCAACAACCGCATCGCCAAGAAACCACGCTTCACAGTCGACACACGGCTTTATAAGAACTGGATGGTCTACGACACCCGGATCCGGCTCCTGCTGGAGATCGAGAACCTTCTGGATAACCACATACCCAGACATATCAACGTGTTCACAGGTGAGGGTTTTGAACCCGGTGACATGATCTCTTACAGCTATTACAATCGACCTGATCCGCGTACTGATCCCACACGCTACGAGCGGCCGCGTATGGCACAGATAGGATTGCAGGTGATTTTCTGATGTTGAAGCAATTGATCAAGACCTGCGTCATCATTGTGGCAGTGACACCTGCCCTTCTGTTCGGACAATCGCTGTTCCAGAATCTTGGTGGCCAGAAAGCAGGTACGGCCATCTTCCCCTTCCTGAAGATCGAGACCAGTGCCTATGGAGCCAGTTTGGCAGGCGCTGGTGTTGCCGCACCGCATGATGCTTCCAGCCTGTTCTATAATCCGGCCTCCATCAGTCATCTGCCTGAGCGGGACCTGGTCCTCTTTCATCTCGATCTGCCCGCAGAGATCGATTACGACTATTTTGCTTTCTCATCGCCCCTGGGCAGGGTCAGTCACATCGGTGTCAGCTATGGGGTGCTCCACATGGATCCAATGATGGAAACCACGGAGTACATGCCCTTTGGGACAGGACGTACATTTATCTACAGTGATGAGTTCGTGGCCCTGACCTACAGTCTGAAGTTGTCTGACAGATTCACGGTAGGGACCACGGCCAAATACGTCAATGAGACGTTGGATGACCTGAAAATGAGTGGTGTGCTGCTGGATTTTGGAACAGTCTACATGACCGGTTTTCGATCCCTGCGCATCGCCTCCTCGATGACGAATTTCGGCGCACAGTTCAAACCTAACGGGACCTATTCGAAGACCATCCTGAACCAGGACGGAGAACCCGTGCTGGCAGATTCACTGGCGTACCAGTCCTTCTCACCACCGACCTCATTCAGGCTTGGGGTAGCTTATGAGTTTATCGAAACAGAGCAGAATCGCCTCACAAGTTCCTTCCAGTTGAACCACCAGGCTGATGCCGCCGAAACCTATTCTTTCGGCTTTGAGTATGTATTCCGCAATATGCTGAGTGCACGGACGGGCTATATCCTGAATCGGGGAGGATTTGGTCTGGCCTTCGGAGGTGGTATCAATCTGACCTTACCGGGAAACGTGAAGTTCAGATTCGATTATTCATACACCATCGCTTCGCAGCTCTCTGATCCACAACGTTTTGCCATCGGCTTTTCACTATGAGAGCACTGTTCATATTAATTCTGTCAATGTTGGTAATGGCCTGCCTGGAGCCCATGCCGCTGCCCTCGCTTGAAGAGGACGTCGATCCAGAATTCAATCCAGATACCACCTATCTGCCCCTGTCCCCGGTGTGGGGCAGTGAGCTGGGTCTGACCACGCCTATTGAAGTTGTGGTGTCCAAGGCTCGCCAGGTCTTTGTCGCCGATGCAGCCTCGAAGGATATCCTGGTATTCGACCAGGCCGGAAAGCGCCTGGATGTTATCGATTCAGCCTTTGCCAGCCTTGATTTTGAACATCTGGGGAATGATTTCATGCCCCGGGACATGGACATGGATGGACGCCTGAACCTGCTCATCATCGATGGTTCCAACAAGGTCTACCGCTGGAACCAGTTTTGGAATATCGAGGGCATTGATTCGGTGGCTACTGAGATACTGGTCAAGGATACGACCACCGGGGAACGCCTCTGGTTACCGGCCTTCGACCTGGAATCAGCAGGATATCTGAGCTCGCCTAATTGGATTGCCGAACTGGACAGCAGCCGTTATGAGAAGAATGACACCATTGCAGACTCTCTCATCAAACCACACATGTTCCTGGATATGGATTTCTGGCTGAACCAGCAGAACGATCTGTACTATTCCTCGGAACTCACCGAATTCTCCGCCATTTCAGGAGCCCGCCTAAATGACTATTTCTTTTATCTCGCCGACTCGGTGCAGAATCGGATCATGCGCGCCGGCCTTGTGAGGGACGGTGCGGTGAAATTGGGTAATGGCGATACCTATTTCACTCATTTCGCGATCTTTGTGGACAATGTGAAGGAGATCGGGACCGGTGCAGGAACGGTGAATCGACCTACGGGCATGGATGTGGACAATTTCGGTAATGTGTACTATTCGCAGTACGGCCGGCAGATGTTCGTCCATTCTGTACTGCCGTCGAATGATCTCAACTTTCCTTCACGCTTCGAACTGTTTGTCGATGATATCATGGATCCAGAGCAATATCTCATGCCCAGCGATGTGGCTGTGGACGCCAGGCAGATGATCTACGTGGCCAATACCGAATTGCAGGAGATCCTGGTGTTCAACGGTGATGGGAGTTTCTTCAAAAAGGCCGGCATCCAGAAAGTGACGGTGGATACCAGTATGTGGGTTTCCTACCAGCTTGAAGGCAGCTTCATCGATACCAGCATCTGGGTGTATTTCGACAGCGACTCCACCCTGGTGGATACGAGCCTGTACATGGCAGGCGGATTCGATTCAACCTTTGTAGATACGTTCTATACACGGGAAGAGAAGGGCCAGCTTATCGAACCCGTTTCCCTGGCGGCGGATGAGCGCGGCGTGATCTACGTCTGTGATCCGGTGCAGGGTGGTGTATTTCGCTATATCCTCTCAACTTCCTTTGATGATGACCTGGCTGGTATAAACCAATGAGAACCATTCTGAAAAAAATGAGCATACGATACGGGCTGACAACGTTCCTGTGGCTGACCTTACTCCCTCTGGTATTGATGTCTCAGGTCGCAGATGATTATGAGAAGTATACCAGCATCAATCAACTTGGTATCGGTCTGACCAATTTCGGGGTCCTGGGAAATGGTTGGAACCGGATCAATGGTGAGATCCAACCCTCGTGTATGTACAAGCAGCACACCCTGGTCATGCGCGAACAGGTGGAACATTTCTCCTATTCGGGGTTCTGGGTAGGCGGCATGGTGGGCGGGCAGCCCAGGGTTTCCACCGCTATCGTGGACGGTGTTTTCGAATCCGGATCGGAAGGATTTGAATTCGTTCCACAGAGCCCTTTGACAGAGAAATCCAATGTTACCACCAGTCGTTTCTATGATCCGGATGCCATCTCCCATCAGGATTACATCACCAGGTTCACTGATATTTTTCCACCCAGTGTGCCCATCGTACCAAACCACACTGCTCTGGGTGTGGAGGTCACCATGCGCACCTATGCCTGGGATTTTTCTTTCGCAGAAGCATTCGTGATCTTCGAATACACCATCAAGAATGTGAATGCGGTTGAGACCATTTCAAATCTATATGCCGGCGTCTGGCTGGATGTGTCCATCGCCAATATGAATTATACCAGTATCTACGAGGCTGGGGGTGGTTTCACCTGGTATGACAATCTTAATGGATACGACGAGAGTATCGACGGTTCAGGTTTTGCCCGGAACATGGGCTACAGTTATGATGCAGATGGTGATGATGGCTGGGCGGAAACCTACCTGGCCATGAAGACATTGGGGGGCAGTGTACCACAGCCGCATCTCAGAACTCATTACAGCCAGTGGCCATGGAACACCGTTAACAATGAGACCTACCCCTTATACATCATGGCCATGTCGGACGCCGATCGCTATGCCCAGCTCTCCAGCGACACACCGCCTGGAGATCCCAGTTTACCCGAATACCTGTCCGCAGACGGCTATCCCGCCAACCCGGGCAGCTGGTTGTTCCTGCATTCTGCCGGGCCTCTTGGATCTGCCTCGGTGGATGGGGATCCCTCAGATTGGGAACTGCCGCCTGGTGACTCGTTGCAGGTCGTCTTTGCCATGATCGCAGCCAGCTTCGCTGCACCGGGAATCGATTCGCCCGCTCGTCGTGCCGAGCTGTATACCAACGCCGACTGGGCCCAGAAGGCCTATGACGGAGAGGACGTGAACAGGAACAATATTCTGGATGCCGGAGAGGACGGCGACAACGATGGTATGCTGGATCGCTACATCCTGCCGGAACCTCCGCCACCCCCCGGGATCTATGTTGATAATCAGAGCCAGCAGGTTGACATCTACTGGGATAACGCAGCTGAAAGCGCGCTGGATCCCATCTCACACCTGCAGGATTTCGAAGGCTACCGGCTCTATGGTGCCCGCAAGGTCCAGAGCGATGACCAGACCCACGAATATTCCCTTCTGGCTGAATTTGATGTTCAGGGCAACAATATCGGTTTTGATATCGGCTTTGATCAGGTTTGCATCAAAAATGACATGACAGGTAAGCCGGACAGTATCCTCATCAACGGACACTATTATCATTACAAGTACACAAATGTCGGGGTCAAGAACGGCTGGCTGAATTATTATGCGGTCACTGCCTTTGACCGCGGCGATCCGGCCACGAACCTGGCCAGTCTTGAGAGTGCCAGATCCACTACCAGGCAGGTTGTGTTTCCCGGAACGGTAGCCGAAGACTGGACCGAGCAGACCGGCGTCTATCCAAATCCTTACAGAGGTTCTGCAACCTGGGACGGCTATGGCACAAGAGACAAGCTCATCTGGTTCCAGTACCTGCCACCCAAAGCGGAGATCCGCATCTACACCCTGGCCATGGACGAAGTCAAAAAAATTATCCATGACGCAGGCAGCTATACTGGAGAGGATGTCCAGAATATTAATTCCAGATTGGATCCCAAATTCTCAGGTGGAGAACACGCCTGGGACCTCATTACCAATGATGAACAGGAAGCCGCCACTGGCCTTTACCTGTACACAGTCAAGAATACGGATAAGTCCAGTCCGAACTACGGTAAGATCAAAGAGGGCCGATTCGTAATTTTGAAATAAACGCCGGCCGGCAGTAATGTCGGTCGCCAGTCAGGACAGCATTTGAACAGAGAAAGATCAAAGGAGGTTGAGAACTTTAAGAAATTGTTAACCGTTCTGATCCCTGATGATAGGGTTTTACAGGGTCAGGACTAACAGGAGGTAAAAAGGCAATGAAAAGATTGTTACTCGTACTACTTCTGGGTGTGGGGTTTGTCTTCGGACAGATTACCTCGATTTATGACATTCAGTACGTAGCCGATCCTGAAACGGATGACGCCTCACCACTGGTGGACCAGGTTGTGACTGTGTCCGGTGTCGTCACAGCTGAGTATTGGGGGACCAGCAGTAATCGAACCATGTTCATCCAGGACGACGAAGCGGCCTGGTGTGGAATCATGGCTTATTATTACAGCGATAATGGCTGGCAGGATCTGGCTATAACCTTCGATCCCGGAGTAAACCGTACAACCGTGGTGGAAGGTGACTCAGTGACCCTGACCGCCACCGTCACGGAATACTATGGACTGACGGAACTGACAGATGCAACCGAGTTGATCGTCCATGGTCTGGCAGTCGATCCTCCGGCACCCATGCTCATCACTCCTGCCGAGGGCAATATGGAGATGTATGAAGGTTGTCTGGTCACTGCTGAGAATGTGACCGTGGCCGATCCTGACCTGGGCTATGGTGAGTGGAGTTTCACTGATGGAACAGATACGCTCGTCACTGATGATACCTGGGATTACTATTATTATCCCACTACCGGAGCTGAGATAGCAAGCATCACCGGTCCCATGACCTATAGTTACAGTGCCCGTAAAATGCTGCCGCGTCTTGCACGCGACGTCATCCAGGCCGGTCCGTTTACACGCACACAGCGGATCCAGCAGGTGCTCGGCTCCACGCTCTATATGCTGCCGGACAGCATGTGGATAGACGCATCACTGCTGCTGGACGATACTGTGACATGTACCGCCATCGTCACCGTACCCACCGCAGAGATCTCAGGTTGGGATACAACGGGTGGTGTTCTCTCGGGCTACTCCCGTTTCATCTGGCAGGACCCGAACGGCGGACCATACAGTTCGATCCTTTCCTATTTCAATGATGCTACCGCCTTTCCTGAACTCTTTGTGGGCGATTCCATCATCATTACCGGCTATATCTTCGAATATGCCGGCAGTGGATCGTGCCAGTTCACGGAGATGTTCATCACAGAGCCGGTCACCATCGTCGGTGTCAATGCCACCGTACCCGAACCACCGGTGATCACAACCGGTGAACTCATGTTACCGTTGACGGCCGAACAGTATGAGAACAACATCGTCATCATAGAAGGGTCAACGGTGGTGGATAACAATCTACCCTACGGCGATTTCCTCATTGACGATGGCAGTGGTGCAGCCCGTGCTGACGGTGATGCCACCAATAGTATGGATGGTTACGACGTGTACGGAAACTACATCGGCGGCGAATTCGTCATCCCGCCAAATGGGACCACGGTGGCGTCCATCAGAGGATATATCTATCATCTGTATGGCTCCTGGGAAGACCAGACCACCTATGCTCTCAATCCAGTGGTTCCGGCTGATGTCGTGCTGGGTGGTGGACCCCCGCTCATCACTGAGTTCCTGATCCACGAATCCAACCTGACCCCTGATGATCCGGTGACTGTCAGCGCCAATATGGTTGACGGCTCTGCTGTGGAATCAGCCGTTGTCACCTATCGTCTAGATGGTGGTGACTGGATGGATGCCGCCATGACCATGGGTGAAGGCGACAACTGGGCCGGTACCATCCCTGCAACCGGTACAGAAGGTACCATGGTTGAATTCTTCGTCGAGGCCTTCGATGATGGCGGCGACAACCAGGATGAGGTCCTGTCGACCCTGTTCCCGGCAGACACTGCCAATAAACGATTTGGTTATCACACCAAAGCTGATGGTCATACGATCTATGATATCCAGAGCAACATGATGCCCAACGACCAGAGCCTGTATGACGGTTCAGTTGTGACGGTATCCGGTATCGTCACCACCCTGGATGATGAAGCCGGTTCAGATTTCGTGATCCAGAGCGAGTCAGCCGTCTACTCCGGTATCGTGTGTAATGATACAAGTGGCTATGCCCCCACATATGGTGATGAGGTCACTGTCAGGGGTAGAGTGGACGAGATGTGGGTGGACTGGGAATTCAAGTACGGTAACAATACCCTGATCCACAGCATACAGTTCGTGGAGGTCAACTCCAGTGGTAATACCATCGAGCCAATGTCGGTAACCGGTGCTGACCTGTTGGCAGATCCAGAGGCCTACGAAGGCACTCTGGTCAGCACAGGGGAGGTAACGGTGACCTCATTGAATTCCTACGATTGGTCTGTGACTGATGGTACGGGTGAATTCCTCATCGATGATGACTGGTGCGATTCCGAATCCTACGAGGCCATGGGCGCTCTGGCGGTGGACGATGTTCTCGCCGGTCACAGTGGTGTCTGGAATTACAGTTTCGGATCGTTCAAAACCCAGATCAGGAATATGGTGGACCTGGGGGCCGTGGGAATTGGCGGTGAGAATCAGGTACCACTGACATTCTCTCTGAGCCAGAACTACCCGAATCCCTTTAATCCATCAACTACGATTGAGTATTCACTGGCCGAAGCAGGCAACCATACCTTGAAGGTATTCGACCTGCGTGGCGCGCTGGTGACCACTCTTGTGGATCATTCCAGTTCTGCTGGCAAATACAGTCTCGTATGGGATGCCAGCGAATATGCAAGCGGATTGTACTTCCTGCGCCTGGACGCACCGAACTTCACTCAGACCCGGAAACTGCTCCTGGTCAAGTGATCGTGTCTGGATACCTTCTCCATGAGGGTATCTGACTGGAAGTACAGCACAACACTGAAGAACCTCCCTGGGATTGCGATCTCCGGGAGGTTCTTCATATACATCTGAACAGCTGAGCGGGAGAAAAAATGCCCATCAAGGAACAACGCCGTCCCAAATCCATTTTGAGTCTGTTGTTTGTGGTCCTGTACCTCAGTTGTTTCAACAACTGTGCAAGTACGTCGGAGAGTGGACATTTCTACTTTGCACAGATCACCGATACCCATTGTGAGGGGGAGGGCAACCTTGCGCGCACGGCGAAGGCCGCCGAGCTTATCAATGCCCTGCCAATGGAGATCAAGTGCGTGGTGCATACAGGGGATATCGTAACGGATAT
Source organism: uncultured Lentisphaeria bacterium (assembly GCA_964454335.1). Lineage (GTDB taxonomy): Bacteria > Fidelibacterota > UBA8477 > UBA8477 > JABMPR01 > CAYVVT01. The sequence goes on from CAYVVT010000002.1 coordinate 172,446, forward strand.
ACTTGACAACGATGAGCTGAGGGACACGGTGCTGGCAGTCATGGACCTCTTCGATGCACCCGTTCATTATGTGCCCGGTAATCATGATATCTATCCAGAGAAGCAGGAGCTCTTAAGCAAGATCTTCCGGGAGGATTTCGGGCCACTGATCTCTGCGGCTGAATATGAAGGTGTGATCTTCATATTTGTCTTTACCGAGCCTTTCCGGGAATCGTTCATCGTTGAGGGCTATGATCCGCTACCACAACTCAAGGAGCAGCTTGAAGCCGCCGGAGGCAAGCCGGTCATTCTTTTTCATCATGCACCCTCCGCCGGTAATTTTTACAAGAATGAACTACGCCCGGGCTGGGATGAGATCCTCAGAGATCAATGGGTGGAGTTGATCAATGCATATAATGTGAAGGCCGTCATCACCGGCCACTACCACAGCGACCAGCACAACTGGGTGGGAGAGGTCCCGCTGTTCGTATCTTCCTCTATTGCCACTTACGGCGGCAGGCATGCCAGCTTCAGGGTTTACGAGTACACAGATGGTCAGGTCAGCTACCGGACGACCTATTTCCTTGAATCGGACTGATTAGTATGTTGGTGAATACGTACAGAAGAAGCTTCCTTTACCTGATCACGATGTTTTTCGTCCAGATACTCCTCTGCTCTCCAGGGATGACCTACCAGACAGAACGGGTCGTCCTGGTGATCATAGACGGGTTGCGCTACAGTGAAGGTCTCGGTGATCCGGACCACCAGTATGTTCCTCGTATGGCGGCCCTGGCCGAGGAGGGGGCGATCGTAGCTGACTTCCGCAATGACGGTCAAACCTACACCAGCAGAGCCATCCCGGCCATCTGGTGCGGTGCCTGGACCGAGATCCATACCTTTTCAGATCCGGATTGCAATGGGGCATCCAATAATTACACTGAACTGCCAACGGTGTTCGAGTATTACCGTCGTCAATTGTTCAAACCTGAAACGGACTGTATCTATACTCTGCTGGAATTGTGTCCGTGGAGGGCAAGCTTCGATCCGAACTACGGGCCGGAATACTGGCCGCTATATCATAGTGAAGGCCATTCAGACGTTGAGGTTTGGGAAGAAACCCGTTTCGTACTGTATCAATATTCCCCGAGCCTGCTGCTCATGTACCTGGCGGATGTCGATCATGGCGGCCACTCTGGAAATTGGAATGAGTATACCTCCAGTATCAGCATTGCTGACAGTATCGTGGGGGAGTTATGGGATACCCTGCAAGATGATCCGGACTACACCGGCAAGACAACGATGCTGGTGACCAATGACCATGGGCGGCATGATTGGGATTTTTCAGGTCATGGTGATGACTGTGAGGGATGCCGACATATCCAATTGCTGGCCATTGGACCAGATATAGAAGCAGGATTAGTTTCAGATATTCCCCGAGTGATCCCGGATATTGCCCCCACCATTGGCGAATTGCTGGGTTTTACTACCGAATCCGCAACAGGTTCGGCCATGATAGAGTTGTTGGATGAAGTTATTGTATCCGTGGATCCGATCCAGAAACCGCAAGGTTTGAGCCTGTCAGCCTTTCCCAATCCTTTCAATCCTAATACGACGATCAGTTATTCTGTGGGATCCAGAGCAGAGGTTGTGCTAAGCATACATGATATTGGTGGTGGGGAAATAGCCACGCTGCTGGACAGGTCACATGCAGCTGGCGAATATCACCTCCACTGGGATGGGACAGATGCAGCCGGCAATGCAGTGAGTACGGGTGTGTATTTCATCCGACTTCAATCCGGCAATTCAAGTACGACGACCAAAATCATCTTTCTGCAATAAACTCCGCGCTCCAAATCCCTCCTTAATTCACCGTAACCCATGTTTTAGGAAAAATTGAAAGCAGAGCCCCAACAGCGCGGCTAAATTTCCAACACAATTGTTTCGCCACAAAATTAAGCAGAACGATGTATAGAACTGATCATCCCAGCGGGAGCCGACTATGAGACACATAGCCCTTCTCTGTCTTACTGCCATCATGACCTTTGGAGAATGGTCCAATGATCCAGCACAGCCCCTGGACCTGGGATCGGGTACGCATCCTCAGCTGGCCGCCACTCCCGATGGTGGTTTGTACATTGCCTGGCTATCAGAGGGTAACTTCCATATATATCTGCAGCGCCTGGATGCTGACGGTGTACCGCAGTGGGCCGATGGTGGTCACCTCGTCAGCAGTCAGCCGAACAACACCTGGATCGCAGTATTCCATATGAACCTGGCGGTGGATGCGGACGGGAATGCCATCATTTCCACGGTTGATACGCGCACTGGTAATTGGGAGGTCTACGTCTACAAGATCGCTCCGGACGGCAGCGCGTTATGGGGTGCTGATGGGCTGACTCTCTCATCATCAGGTGGAGATAACATCTCGCCCCGGATGGTGGTCGTTCCCGATGATAACAGTGTCGTGGTTACCTGGAGCCGGGATTTTTCCAGTCTGCGTCTGCAGCGGATCAGCCCGGCAGGAGATCTCCAGTGGGGTACTGACGGTATCGGGATCTCCGAACTGGTGGGTGATCTCGTAAGTCCACAGCCCATCATCCCCGACAGCGGTACCGTCCTGGTACAATGGATCCGGCAGACCGGGACCTTCCCGGCACTGAACAGTGTCATACGGGCCCGGCGCTATGATCTTGAAGGGCTGGCCCAGGGGCCGGCTGCCTCGCTGCACCCAGCAGTGGGATTCCCGCTGGGCAACTGGGCACAGGACTGTGAGGCTGATCAGATCGGGGGCAATTATTCCTCGTGGACAGAATTGACCGGAACCGTTCAGACTGGTAAGGTCCAACACCTGGATGAAAATGGTGACCTGACATGGGCCGCCCCCGTGGAGGTATCCACACAATCAGCACATTTCCGGATCAGTCCGCGGCTGGTTACGGTCGACGGAAACCAGGATGTCTATGCAGTCTGGAACGAATCCGACGCCAGCCAGGCCAATCGTGGCATCTATGCTCAGATGATCAATAGCAGCGGTATCAGACAGTGGGGAAACAGCGGTACGGCCATCGAAGCCCTGGGGCCCGATATTTACCTGGATCTGAATGTATCGAAGATGGGTGAGAATCTTGTAGCAGCCTATACCCGGGAGAACAATTTTGGTACTGCGAATGTATTTGCCAGCGCTCTGGGCGCTGATGCGAATTTCATGTGGGATGGAGAGATCGTTCCCGTTACCACTTCCGGCGCATCCAAATCGGACCTGATCATCACGGATGGACCGGGTTGCATCTTTCTGTCCTGGTCGGAATCAGGCTCGATCAGAGCGCATTGTTTACTTGCCGATGGCAGTCTGGGAGCACCAGGTCAGTCCCCAGGAGAGCTCATCCACGTTCCCGGGGATTATCTCAGGATACAGGAGGCCATTGACATGGCTGCGGACGGGGATACCATCCTGGTCCAGCCGGGGATCTACCGTGAAAACCTGGATTTCTCCGGCAAGGATGTTACCCTCGGATCACTGGTCCTCATTGCAGGTGATACAAGCGTCATCTCACAGACTGTCATTGACGGGAATGGCGAAGGCTGTGTGGTGGTCTTTGAGAATGGCGAGAGCTTTGACGCCAGTCTGGAGGGATTCACCATCCAGAACGGCATTGGACATTACGCTGATCCGGATGGTGACGGCGACAGCAGTTCCTATGGCGGCGGGATCTACATCTGGAACGCATCTCCCAGGCTCCTGAATCTGAAAGTCGTGAATAATTCAGTCAGCGGTGGTGGTGGCGGTGGCATTTTCTTCCATGGATCCAATACCATTCTCGAGGATATCCTCATTGCAGGGAATGTGTCCAACGATGTCGGTGGCGGGATCTATGCCCGGGGGAATTCGGACCTGGTGATCAGTCACTCAAGTTTCCTGAACAACCTCTGTGAGGATGTCGGGGGCGCCTTGTATGCCCGAGATGGATCCGATCTCATCCTCCGACGTGTACTGGTGAGCGGCAACGTCAGCGATCACGCCGGTGGTGGTATCGGTTTCAAGAATGACTGTCATCCAGTCCTTTCCTTTGTCACTATCGCAGACAACCAGGCGGCACACTATGGGGGTTCTATCTACAGCAACCACTCCTTCCCCGTGGTGGTGAACTCCATCCTCTGGGGGAATCTCGGTGGCGAGGTCTACTTTGCCAGCTTCGACGAGCCCAGTGAGATCACCCTGGCATATACGGATATCCAGGGAGGCATCCTGGGGATCAATACCAGCGACAACGGGACGGTAACCTGGTTGGAGGGAAATCTGGATCAGGAACCGGCTTTTACGGATCCGGCGAGTGGAGATTATACACTTACGCTGAACTCACCCTGTGTGGATGCCGGTACAGCTCTTTTTACGCTGAATGCTGAAACCCTCGTCGAACTGGGGCCAGATGATTTTCTGGGTGAAGCGCCTGATATGGGTGTCCATGAGTCAGAACCGGACACCCTGTTCTATTTTCCCCTTGTGCTGGGTCGACAATGGAATTACGACAGTGGATTCGATACCATGCGCCTGACCATCATAGATTCCCTGTTGATCGATGGTCTCGCTTATCACAGGTTCGACGGATGGTTTTCTGGTGAGGACTTCGACACCTTCCGTGTAGAGGGAAATCAGACACTTGTCCGGCTGGGCAGCACGGATCATGTTCTATATGATTATGGAGCCAGTCTGGGCGAAAGCTGGGTTTTTCCTCATCCACCTGAGGGATTATCCACCATAACCCTCATCGGTATCGGTGACATACTTGTGACCCCGGCTGACACCTATGCGGAGTGCTATGTGTTCCATCGCAACATCGGTGCCGATTACGAGTTTGTAGAATGGTTTGCCCCTGAGATCGGCCTGGTGCAGCGGGATGTGATCACGTTCACGGGTCTTCATCGCTACTATCTCATTGGTATCGAGAATACGGTAGCGTATGATTTCAGTGGAGTATCCCGTCCTTTGGAATACCAGATATCGAGTATCTATCCGAATCCATTCAATCCCGTCACCACCATCGAGTACACTCTGGCCCGGAAAGGTCAACATACGCTCAAGGTTTATAACCTGCAGGGAGCGTTGGTGGCAACTCTCATCGATGAGAACAGACCCGCAAGTAATTATAGTTTTACCTGGGATGCAGGCGCGTATCCCAGTGGATTATACATCCTCCAGCTGGAAGCCGGAGCTGACCTGCAAACCCGGAAGTTGCTCCTGATCAAATAGTCAATACGTTGGGCTGCCTTTTCTAGTCTATACGGTCCTTCAGCATAGCTGCAACAGGTTCAAGCGACCCATCTGTTTCCGCAGGGTTGAGATCCAGTATCTTGGCCAGCAGTGCGTACACGTGAATGCTCTCAAAAGTTGGGTGGACGTAACCCTCTTTGAATGCCGGACCGCTGGCATAGAAGATGACATGCATTGACTTGAAGGTCGGATCATAGCCGTGTGAGCCCCCATTGTATTTGCCCGGATCCTGGTAACGTCGGCCCACAGCCCAGCCCTCATCCCGGGCGCAGACAATGGCAGGTACACGTACATGGGATCCGAAATGCAGGTATTCGGGAACATCGGCCTTTTTCCAGACACGCAGATGAGGGACGCCCTGCAAGGCGTTGTAGATCGAATCCTCAAAACCCTCGGCGGGATGGAACATCGTCCACCCTCGTTCTTCCTGCCATTCCTCCTTCACATAGTCATCGATCCAGATGACGCGGTCTTCAGAGGTGGCCGACATGCCATGGTCGGAAGTAACGATGACATTCACTTGATCAGCGATGGGCAGGGCTTCCACTTTTGCGAGGAAGATCCCCAGCAGGCTGTCCAGATGTTCAAGGGTGGTCTTTGTGGTCTCGCTTTCAGGACCAAAGTCATGACCCACGCCATCCGGTTCATCGAAGTACCATGTGATCAGCCGGGGCCGCAGATGCTCTGGTAGTTGAAGCCATGCGATGACACTGTCGATCCTGGTTTCGTAGGGAACATCATGATCATAAGATTTCCAGATGGAAGGACGTACCCCCTTGATCTCGGCAGCACTTCCCACCCAGTAGAAGGAAGCCGATCTTATCCCCTGCAGTTCAGCACTCACCCAGATGGGTTCACCGCCATAGAACCTGCCGTCCTCAACCGCCTCACGATCACTGATCTCGTATGATCGACCCAGGTCAGGTGCCGTAAATGAATTATCGACCAGTCCATTGTGATCAGGATACATACCAGTCGCCAGAGCGTAATGAGTGGGAAAAGTATTGGCAGGGAAGACGGGCTGCATGGATTCGGCTTTGATCCCCTTTGTAGCAATAGATTCCAGATTAGGCATATCCGCAAGTTGCGGATAATCCCAGCGACAGCCGTCCATGGACAGCATGACGACGTATTGTTCTGTAGCGGTCTCGTCCGTTCGCTGCTGGCAACCATTGAGGAATATCAGGATTCCCAGAACCGGGACAATGGAGAACAGTATTCGGACTTGCCTTGATAGGTACATACTCACCCCTCGTGTTCATCAATCTTTGATACGATTAAGAAATATTGAGTTGAAAGGTAGCGTTCAATCAAAAAAAAACTATCAGAGAGTGGGATCCAGGCTCGATGACATGCCGGAACCTGAGGTTTTTTATGCAAACGCCGGCTTCCAATTGCATTGATAGTGTTTGACATTTGTCATCAGAGGTGGAATTTCCGGGTGGAGGGTCTTTCATCAGTATCAGATCCCATCAAGATCGTTAAATAACTCAAACTGGATGCGACACGATGTTCCCGAAACGTAAAATGGATTTCTTCATGGAGGTACATCAACTCCGAGATGAGTTGAAACCTTTGTATCCCTCGGGGATACACACATTGGAATTGATCCGGGCAGGTCGCCGTCAAGCGACCACTCGGTCACAGGCACTGGGATCCGTTGGTAATCTGGTGGTCCTCTATCATAGCCAGAAACCTGGTCTGGGGGAGGTCCTGGTCCGTGTCATCGAACATCGCAAGGTTAGGATCGAAACTGCCGCCGATGCAGAATCGTGGTCACAGTTGGAAGGCTGGTCCGTGGATTTTCTGAAATCCCACACTGAACTCAATGGCCAAATCCAGACCACATTCGAGGTGGTCAATCCAGAACAACATGCCAGCTAGGGGAGTCACTTGAACGGTTTCCAGCGGATCCAGGCAGTCCTGAACGGCGAGCAGCCGGACAGAACTCCCGTCATGCTGCACATCTTCATGCATGCCGCCCGGGATGCCGGTTACACGATGGCCCAATTCCGGAGCGATCCCGAGATCATGGCGGACAGTTTTATCCGTTCGGTTGAGAAGTACGGTTATGACGGCATCCTGTTCGATGTGGATACCGTTACCCTGGCTGAAGCAGTGGGTGTTCCGGTTGAGTTCCCCGAGGATGATCCCGCCACCAGTACGGTGGGTTGCCTTGACCACCTAAATGCTGTAGGCGATCTGCCGGATCTCAACATATCCCGGCATCCACGCATTGAGATCTGGCTGGAGGCGGTAAATCTGCTCAAGTCGCATTTCAAGCATGAGGTATATGTTCGAGGTAATTGTGACCAGGCTCCCTTTTCCCTGGCCAGTATGATGCGCTCACCCCAGGAATGGTTCATGGATCTGATCAGTGATCCCGAAGGGGCTCACGTCCTGCTCGACTACTGCAGCAAAGCAGCGAACCAGTTCATTGAATTGATGGTTGGGACAGGTGCTGATATGCTCTCCAATGGAGACAGTCCCGCAGGTCCCGAATTGATCTCGCCGGATATGTACGCGGAATTTGCACTACCATACGAGAAACGAGTCGTGGATTATGCCCACAGCCACGGTCTGCCTTATGCCCTGCATATCTGCGGCGATACCGGACAGATCCTGGGGTCCATGCTGGAGAGCGGCGCGGATGCACTCGAACTGGATTACCGCACTGATCCCAGAGATGCTCTCGCGGTAATGACGGGAAAGTCGGTATTTATCGGAAATATTGATCCGGTGAACGTTCTGGCGCGGGGGAGTGTTGCGGATGTTGAACAGGCAACCAGGAATTTGTTGGAGATTTTCAATAATACGCCGGAATTCATCCTGAACGCAGGTTGCGCAATCCCTGCCGATACGCCTGCCGAGAACATCCATGCCCTTGTCAGGGTGGCACGGGAATATTAGCATAATTCATGTCAGGGGAGGTTTCAAAGTGATCAAGAGATCAGCCACTTATGTTGTGACCTTAAGCATCATTTGTTCAATGCTTTCAGCGGGGGACTCGGAACCGATGCCTGCACCGGATTGGGCCCAGGATCTGGTGATCTATGAGATCGCCACAAGGGGATTCACCTCACCGAATGGCCCTGAATCTGGTACATTCAACTCGCTGGCCGAGAAACTGCCCTACCTGGCTGAACTGGGGATCAATGCCATCTGGCTCACCGGGCATTCCTGGTCCGATTCCAGTCATTTTTATGGCATATGGACTCAGTATGCCTGTGTGGAACCGGACAAACTGGATCCCAGTCTTGGTACCGAAGAAGAATTCAAAGCCATGATCGATAAGGCGCACGAGCTGGGCATTCGGATATTTCTGGACACCATCGAACACGGGGTGATGAATTACAGTGAGCTCATCAGCCGCCATCCGGAATGGTTCAAGGGCGGCTCCTGGGGTATGACTGATTATGACTGGGAAGGAGATCATCCCGATCTTGAGGAGTGGTGGATCAATATCTGGACAAAGGCCGCACTCGACTGGGGGGTGGACGGTTTCCGCTGTGACATGGGGCTCCATCGTCCCGATCTGTGGGAAGAGATCAAGCGGCGCTGCACTGAGGCAGGCAAGCCCATATTCATCCTGGGGGAGAGTGGGAGAGAGACGATAAGCCATGCCAGCCAGCGGGATATCATGCTCTATGATATACGCAAAGGCCGGATCGACACGCATGCCGCCCTCAACGACCTCGCCGCGATAGAGGATCTGCGATATGGTGAATTCAGCGGGAAGTCTGCTGAATTCCAATGTGAGGTACGCTACGGCGATGAGGTCCTTACCTTCAGCAATGATGAAACCTCCCCACCGCGCATCATTTTCCAGGGATTCGGACCGGACGTTGTTGGTCGCTGGGAGGTTGAGCCAGAAGGAGATCCGGACTGGACCTTCCTGCTGAAGGGGATCGATAGTGGGAAACCCTATGACCATATCAGGCTCTTTGCTCCCAACCGCAGTTGGCACTGGCAGACTGAGGGCAGAGGATGGCAATTGCATGTAGAGAAGGTAGATGGGGGTCTGCAGGTCAGTGGTGGCAATCCCTTGCCCGGAGAGAAATTCCGGGTCATCGCTCCGAGTTGTCACGACTGCGGTTGGGATAAATTTCCGCTGGACAGGAATCCCTACTCCGTTCAGGGCAGTCGACATGCCTTTGGCTATGCGGCACTGCTGGCACCAGCCATACCCTTGTTCATGAGCGGTGAGGAATTTGATGCACAGTATCGTCCCCTGCCGCGACATACTCCTGGTCTGTTTGGTGAAGGAGAACCAGGAACTGGCCGTTGGCTCTATGCATCCTGGCTGCAATGGGATCGTCTGGATGAACCCGGAGGTCAGGCGATGTTCAAGGATGTAAAACGCATGCTTGAGATCCGCAGTGAACACTCGGACCTGATGAAGGCGATTGGCTCGGATGATGAACAACTGTTTTTCAAGCCTGTAGAATTCGAATCTGAAGTAAACCTGCCAGTCCCGTACATCCTGACCAACGGAACACGGGCAGTGTTGATTGTTGGTAATCCGACCAATGAAACACAGCAACTTACCGTCGTACTTTCAGCTGAGGATCTTGGATTTGGTCCTATCCGGAAGCTGAAGATCACACATCTATGGCCCCGGGAAGGGGTAGCTCAAACCGTGCGATCCCGTACGCTGAAGAGCTATTCAGTGCTTCTGCCTCAGGACGGAGTTCCGGGTGGTGGACTGCAAGTGATCAGGTTCGAGCCATTGCCGTAAGAGACCAGACGATCTAGAGAATCACCTTATTGATGCTTTAGTTGACAGTTGCCGGGCGCGGCAGGATGTCTTCCATCAGCTTAGGTTTGATCGTAGTGACAATGTTCCATCACTCTTAGTTTTCTGGTGGCAGGCCCAACTCACCGGATACAGGCGTTCCTTCACTTCGATTCCGCCTTGAGCCGCAATCCTTTCCAATCCAGACCTTTTGGCAATGGGGACTGCGCCTGTCTAACACCACTTGGCAGGGAATAGCCTGGATCAAGGCACCCGCTGCTTACAACCTGATCCTGTTCATTTAGAATAGTGATCCCGAGTATGCCGGGGACACCTATTCCCCCTTCAGTCAGCAGTCAGAATTACTGGCGATACCCTTTGGTCTTTTCGACGATTCATTCATGCATGCAAATCACGACAACTGGAACCTGGGGAACTGGAATTTCTTTGATCGGGAACGCTATCGGCACTCACCGGCAGGAGGAGAGTTTTCATATTACACCTCCTATGATCAGCAGAATGTGCTGAATCCCGGTACAGGAGCCCATGGCACGCCCTACGAGCAGTGGGCTCAGGACTTTCACATCAGCTACATGATCGGTAATGATCAACCGGCCTATCAGACCATGACACGTATCAAGGAAGCCAGCATGGCCTCCGGCTACCGCTTTCAGATAACCTCCTTCATGGCGAATGCAGATTCATCACAGGTGGAGATCACCAATGTCGGTGTTGCACCGTTCTATTATGATGCCTTCGTTACAGTGAACGATGTCCGTTCGGCAAACTCACTGAAACACCTTTGTCCCGGGGATACACTGACTGTGACCATCCCGACCGGAGGTACCTCACCTTCCCTGACCATACAGAGTGACAGACTGGTCTCCGGCCAGGAGATCGAATTTGAGAGTTATCTGGAGTAGGTGTATCAGCCAGCAATCAGGGCTGGTACAATCGCTTCCGGGTGATAATCTCGATACGGGGTTCGTCTGTTTCCAGCGCTGCCTTTACCATGACCCGGGCCACGGCTGCGCCAGCGATGGGGCGGTAGGGCCGCAGGGGCGGCAGTAGTAAAGTGAATATCTTCAGCAGGACGATGGCCAGGCTCTCCATGAAGCGCTTCTCCGGTCTGGGACCGGTAAGCACAGATGGACGCAGGATGATGATCTGATAAAAGTCGAGCCCCACCACCGATTCATCCAGTTCGCCCTTCATCTTGCGATAGAAATTCTTTGCCCGAGAATTCGCTCCCGCTGAAGAAACAAGGATGTATTGAGATACGCCGTTCTTGGCAGCAGCCTCAGCGGCATTATGCTGGTAGCTGAAATCGACCTTGTACTGTGCTTCCTTGCTGCCGGCCTGCTTCAGCGTTGTACCCATACATGAGAACAGAACATCCCCATGCAGCCGGTCCTTCCACTTCTTGGGGTGATCGAAATCAACGATATGCTCTTCCAGTTTGGGATGTTCGAAACCGATGGGATTGCGTACGAAGGCCTTCACCTTGTTGAAGCGGGGATCCTCCAGCAGAATGTCAACCAGGTGACTGCCTACCAGGCCGGTGGCACCCAGGACCAATGCCGATTTCTCAGCGGGCATCTCCATGGATCAAACCTTATTCAGCTTTTTCCCCGGTATCGTCCTCTGCTTCGGGACCTTCGCTGTCGGTAGTTTCCTCTTCCGCCGTTGCGGGTTCATCCTTGACAGCAGGCTCCTCTTCAGCTGCAACAGGTTCAGCTGCGGCGGGTTCTTCAGCAGCAGCCTCTGTCTCCAGGCGCCGGGGCCATTTACTGCGGTTGATGATGCCGTAGATGAAAAAGACGATCCCGATGGCCCATACGATGGTCATCTTCAGGATCAGTCCTACGATGAATACGATGATTCCTGCAATGAAAGAAACGTAGTAGTTGCGGTTGGTATTACTGGCTTCCATATGTGTCACCACCTTCTTGTTTTGGGACCGTGATAATTTGAGCTTCAGAACCGTCAGAAGCCAGGATTGTGATCACACCACCCGATTCATCCTGATTGAGTTTCAGCAGCTTCTGACCCACCTCATCTGTGACCCAGATACCACCGGCACCGCTGCTGCGGACACCCAGATGCACCACCACTTCACCGCTGTCATTGACAATGTCCACTGAGGACACTTGCAGTTCATTCGGGATATCACGGTTTTTGAACAGTGTCAGGAAGATCATGAACAGCAGGAGCAGGGCAAAGATTGATATGGCCCGGCGCATCTGCCTGATCTGGGCTTCAAGTATGTGTAGTCGGTCTTCCATGGCTGGATCTCCATTCTGCTGGCCTTCAAGGCTCGATCGCGATATTAACAACAAAATTAACGCAGGTTGTGAAGATGAACTCGGGGAATTTCTGGATCCCTGGTCCAATCCGCAGATAACATAAGGTCATAACCTGGCTTTAAATGATTTTCCTACGATGTCGCAGACCTCATCTGGTCTCTCAGCATGCAACCAGTGCCCGCAATCCTCAAGTGTATTCAACTCCGAGTCCGGAAAGAAATTCTGCAGTGTGGGCCAATCCCGATCCTGGATATAATCCGAGTATTGGCCTCGTAAGAACAAGGTAGGTCCTTCGAAAGGGTATTGCATGGGGATCTCAGCCACCAGCTTGGGATAATCCACCAGGATGGCTTCATGGTTGAATTTCCAAGCAAATCCGCCCTCATCAAGGCGACGAACGTTCTTGATGAGGAACTGTCGTACTGCGGCGGACTGGATGTGATCTGATAAAGCTGTGTCGAGCTCCCTGCGCCGCTGGAAATCGGTGAGATCAAGATGCCGCAGACAATCCAGGATGTCACGGTGTCGAGCTTCATAAGCTTTGATCCCGATGTCCAGTACAGCCAGTGCCCGGACCCTTTCCGGGTATTGGTCAGCAAAGGTCATGGCTACCTTGCCACCCATGGAGTGACCCACAACAAACGCGGGTTCAGCTACATGTTCATCCATGAAGGTGGCCAGATCCAGGCTCAGCAGATTGTAATTCATACCTGGCATGTGCGGTGATTCGCCATGGTTGCGTTGATCGATGGCGAACACCTGAAAGTTTGCCGCCCAGCAACGCGACATGCTGTGCCAGTTGTCTGACGAACCGAAAAGTCCATGCAGGATGATGAGTGGGGCACCGGCCCCGTATGTCCGATAGGATAATTCCATGGATGCTATCTCAGCAGCAACATCCTCCAGGTGGTGAGGTCATTAGCGTCTGCAAGGCGGTACATATAGATCCCGGAAGGAAGGTCCTCGCCGATATCACTCTTTGCATCCCAAATGGTTTTCCCACTTTCAGCCGATAGCGTTCTGACGACTTGTCCCTGCAGGTTGAAGATCTCGATCTCTGCTGAACCGGAAAGAATACCGGAAATCTGAATAGTGGTCTGGGCATTGAATGGATTGGGGTAGTTTGCGCCAAGACGGCTGCTCTCAGGAGCAAGGATTTGATCGTATGCCACAATACCGGGATCTACACGTTCGAAAGTGACGGTGAAATGACCACCGGTACCGGCTGCCAAGTCAATAGTCCGCGGATAATAGCTGTAATGCGGGTAAGCGGTGCCCTCATGCAGTACGGCACCGATCACCAACTCGTCCGAACCGATGGCCAGGGGTGTCAAGTGCACGCTGCGAGCAGTGTCCGCCGGTTCGAAGTAATAGTGCAGGGTCACCGGATTCGAATGCAGGAAGAGGTTCCCGTACAGATAGGTGTAATAACCAAGTTCAATGGAATGATACGCACCCTTGTAGCCATTGCCCTTGGTGGTACCCCAGGTCTCGGCGCCGTAACGGGTACGATTCTCATACACCTCGCCATAGAGATGGTCAACGAAAAAGCGCATGAAGAAATGCAGGGTCTCATCGGCCATCTGCAGGTAGCTGCTGTCACCAGTGACGTCAAAAAGCTGAAGTCCTGCGGTTACGGCCTGTTCCATCTGCCACCAGGCCTTGGCTGTATCAGGGTTGCCCCACATGAGCATCTCGCCGGTCACCCGGTTGTAATCCTTGTAGGGACCGCCCAGTTCATGGTCATAGCCCAATGCCAGAACGTCATCCACGAGGGCACGGGCATCAGGGATCGAGGCATCCTGGGCCACCACCTGTTCCTCACGCGCCAGACACCAGCCGGATTTCAGCACATGTCCCATGATGGTCATGGTCTCTCCAGTGTCCCAGGCCCAGTTCGAGGTATAGTGTTCCACAAAACCGATGGCTTGATCAGGCATGCTGGCCACCAGGTGATCCCGTACCTGGTGAGCGACCTGCTGGTAGCGTTCGCGGTACTGGGGATCATCCGTGTTCAGCATGAGGGTGATGAGATGTGTGGTCATGGCATCCACTGTTGCGTTGAAGCTCTTGCCCCAGAAATTGGTGTTCCCGTAACTCCCATCGTCATAATAGCCGAGATGATCCTCGCGGCTGTCCCACCAATGCGTCTCAAGATGGTCCCAGCCAGCTTCGATGATATTCCAGTGGCCCGCTCCCCGGGTGACCTCCCAGGCCACCGTGGGTCCCAGGAGACCATAATGCTGAAAGAAGGCCTGCCGATTGTTCGTCTGGCCGATGACAGAGCCATTTTCTGACAACTGCTCGAACCAACCGCCGTAGTTGCCATCCCAGGCATGTTCATACTGGAAGGCCAGGGCGCCCTCCATGTAATCGAGATAATCCTCATTGCCCGTAAGCTGATATGCCCGGGCCATGCCGTATGCGTTGCGGGACTGGGTCAGGGTGTTCTTGTTCGTGCCCCAGGATGTCACCACCTCACCCTGGCGGTTGACATTGGTATAGAATCCACCCAGATCATCGTCGTAACTGTTCAACCAGAAACTCGCACAACTGTCCACGTAGCCGATGGCCAGATCAGGATCTTCAAGATAGGGGGACAGGAATTGTGCCCGAACCGTGGGGGAATTCAGCATCAGGGTCAGCAGCATGAGTATGGGTGACAGTTGTTTCATGATCCTCTCTATTCAATTATGAGCACCGGTCCGCCGGTGCTGATGGTGCCGATGTTCCTGGCCACGAGATTCATCCCGAACAGGACTTTGTTCCCAAACCTGCGATAGCCTGAAAGCGTGCGCAGCGGTTCCTGGCCCTTAAGGCCACTTTCCTGATCTATCGTTGTTATCGTGCAGCGGGCGCAGGGTTTTACCACATCAAAAAGAACCTCACCGATCTGCAGGACCTTCCAATGGTCCTCGATGAATGGTTCGCCGGCGTCAACGACCAGATTGGCCCGGAAGCGATCCATGGGAATGGGCTCATCCAGACGGTCGTTCAGGTCCGCCAGGGAGGCGGTGTTCGTCAACAGATAGGGATAACCGTCTGCAAAACTCAATTCAAATTCTACGCTACCGGCACTCGGTTTCCTCCTTCGTACCACGTCGCGGGTCATGTGGACCAATCTCACATCCTGAGCCAGGTGTCTACTGAACCATTCTGCGGCAGGATCTCCACAATCGATGGCCCTGACATCGTTGTCCCAGATGCTGACCTCCCGGTCCTCAGGCTCAGGTGTTTCAACAGGGATGAATAGCTTTGTTCCATTGGGATTAGAGACCTGGATACCATTCTTCACGATATTGAGTTGGATCAGGCTGAGTCTGGGCGCCTCCCGCTGGGAGACGAACCTGCCGGTGGTGTCCACCAGCATCCAGCGGCGGTCCAGGGGGAATCCTCGCTCCTGAACCTCTGCAGACATCATGCTGATCCCGCGACAGGATTTGATGGGATATTGGTGCAGGCTCGCAAGGTTCATGGTCTACACATTGAAATGGAAGAAGATGCAGTCCCCCTCACGAACGACATATTCCTTACCTTCCAGTGAGATGAGGCCGATATCGCGCAGTGCCTTTTCCGATCCGTGCTGCATGATATCCTCATACTGGAAAACCTCTGCCTTGATGAAACCACGTTCGAAATCCGTGTGGATCTCGCCGGCTGCCACTGGCGCCCTGGTGCCCTTCTTGATGGTCCAGGCCCGGACCTGCACTGGACCCACCGTAAAGAAAGATTGCAGATCGAGGAGATCGTATGCCCGGTGGACCAGCTTATCCAGTCCAGGTTCCGGGAGACCGTATTCCTTGCAGAATTCGATCTTTTCTTCGTCACTCAGCAGGGCAATCTCCTGCTCCAGTTGACCACAGAGCCGCAAGGCACCTGCACCATTCTCCTCTGCGAAAGTGAATACCTTTTCCGCCAGGGGGCCTCGTTCCTCGTGGACGATCTCTTCCTCGTCCACATTGGCAACATAGAGCACTGGCTTGAATGTCAGCAGGAAAAAATTTTTAGCTCTCTGACGATCTTCCTGCACCATATCCATACTGCGCACCGGTTTTAGATCATCCAGGTGTGTATGGATCCGCTGGAGGAGTTCAAAATCTGGTACCAGGGCCTTGTCCCCGGTCCTCATCTTCTTTTCCATACGCTGCATGCGCCGCTCAACGGAACCAAGATCCCTGATCATCAATTCAGATTCGATGGTCTCTATATCCCTTAGCGGTTCGACAGAGCCATCCACATGCGTGACGTTGGAATCCTCAAAACAGCGTACCACATGGATGATAGCTGTTACTTCGCGGATATGCCCCAGGAACTGATTGCCCAGACCCTCACCCTTGCTGGCGCCACGGACCAGACCGGCAATATCCAGAAATTCTATAACTGCCGGTGTGACCTTCTCAGGCTGATAGATCTTACCCAGATCAGCCAGCCTGAAATCGGGCACCGGTACAATGCCTATATTTGGATCGATGGTGCAGAATGGATAGTTCTCAGCCGGAATATCCGAGGCGGTCAGGGCATTGAATACTGTGGATTTGCCCACATTCGGTAAACCAACGATGCCACAGGTCAGTGCCATTCAGTGCCTATCCTTCTGCCCAGAGCTGATCGAGCTGTTCAACGTTCTTGTGGATCTCATATTTCTGGCGCAGCTCATCCAGCAGGATGTCCTTGGTGGCAGAGAATTTCAGATTCTGCATCTCTGTGGTGATCTTAGCCTCCACTTCAGCAAATGGCAGGGGCCAGCGCCTGCGGTCCTCAACCTGGATGACGGACCAGCCCTCAGGACTGTGAACCGGACCGGTGGGTACTCCACTGGTTATTTTACGGGCATGGTCATAGATCTCCGGGAATGGCTCCGGTCCATTGAGCCAACCCAGCAAGCCGGCTGTATCCTTGCTGAGGTCCCGCTCACTGTGTGCTCTGGCAAGCGTACTGAAATCCTCACCCTGCCTGAGTCGGATCATAATGGCAACGGCTCTTGAGCTGTCACTGAAAAGGATCTCACGGACCAGCAGACTGTCCGGTGCGTGGTACTTGGTGATCTTGTTTTTCTCGTAGTGGCGGTTGATGTGTTCCGGCGTGTAGATCAGCGTGTCTGCAACGGCGGCCGTATAGATCTCTGCCAGCAACAGATCCTGGCTGTCCCGGATCTCCTCCAGAACATCCGGATGTTCATCAAGTCCCAGTTTCCTGGCTTCCCTCGACAGGAGCTCATCCCTAACCAGGTTGGCTGTCGCTGCGTACAGGTTCCCATAAAGATAACGTCGTTCCAGTTCCGGGAGCCGTGTAACCACCTGCTCAACCGTCCAGGTCTCCCCATTGAAAGTGATCAGGGCTTCGTTCTTGAGCTCAGCGACATTCCGCAGCATACGTCCGAATTCCGGGCCCTGGACCTGAGTATTTTCCTGCAGCTGGGGATCATCCGGGTAGAGCACATCCAGGATCAGAGGCCATAATTCCCTGGCTGTCTCCCGGTTGAATTCAAGCTGCTGCTCCCGCATGAAGTCATTGAGGACCCGTTGACCAAAAACGTTCTCCCGCCGCTCCATGAGCTTCCGGGTGATGATGGGCAGGTCGCGCCTGTAATCCTCTTCGGTGTGGAACAGGTCCTGCTGGTAATCGTCAACCTGCAGGATATGCCATCCGTAACGGCTCTGCACAGGGCTGCTGGGGACACCTACGGGCAGACTGTAGGCAGTGTCCTCAAGGGTTTCATCCAGATCGCCAAATGCCATCCAGCCCAGCATGCCGCCGTTGGCGGTGAGGGTGCTGTCATCGAAAACATCCTGGGCCAGCGTATGAAAGTTCTCACTGCCGGATACAAGCACATCATGGAGGGCCTGGGCTTTCTCCTCAGAATCGGTGAACAAGTGTCTCACCAGGACATCTTTACGGCTCTTCTCGAAAGCTCTGCGCAATTCCATTTCGCTGGGAGGGGGTAACTGCTCTGCAACCCAGGTCTGGTACAGTTGACGGCTCAAGGCGCGGCGCTCTGCCGCTCGTCGGGCCTGGTGGACCTGTGAAAGGGTATCGAATCCGGCTCTCTCACTTTCCTGAGCCAGCATCTTCTGCCCGATGAGATAGTTCAGTGTCTCTTCCCGGGTTTCGGGACTGTCAAATTTGTCACCGTACATGATCACGGGCAGATATGCGCGTTTGAAACTCATGGCAGAGATCTCGCGCTCGCCGACCCGTGCAATGAAGTTGTCGGATTCAGCACTTTCCCGGCTGCAACCGTTAGTGAGCAGGATCAGGGCAAGGAAAGTGAGGATCAGGTCATTGCGGATCATGAAACGGAGCACAATTCGGCAAAGGCTCTTAGATTGGCCACATTCCCCAGGGCGATGAGGTGATCGCCGGCATTGAGACGATACGAAGGATCAGGATTTACCAGCGCAGTACCATCCTTCTGTTCGATGGCTGCAATGATGATGTTGAAGCTCTTGCGTACTTCCAGGTCGACCATGGTCTTCCCTTCGGCCTCCGACCCCGGTTTGATCTCAAGGCTCTCGAGATTGAGATCCACATTCTTGCGGCTGAGTACAACATCAAGGAAATCCACCACCGAGGGTGCCACAGCCTGGCGGGCCATCTTGATCCCTGCTTCCCGGTATGGATTGATCACCTTATCGGCACCGACCTGCCGCAATTTGGGATTGTTGCGCTGGGTATTGGCTCTAGTGATGATATAGAGCTGTTTGTTGAGGTTGCGGGCCGAAATGGTAAGTAGAAGATTGTCCTGATCTTCACGGAGGACACCGATGAGTCCAACGGCCCGCTCAATCCCAGCACTCAGCAGGTTCTCGTCTTCAGTTGCGCTGCCTTCGATGAAGAGAAAGTCTCTTGTCTGTAATTCTTCGATTAGGTCCAGATCATTCTCGATCACCACGAAGGGAGTATCATTCTGATTGAACTCCTCGGCGATGGCGCTGCCCATTCGACCATATCCGCAGATAACGTAATGATCCTTTATCCGTTCGATCCGCTGTTTCATGCGATATCTCCTGATCCGTTTGAAATCCACCGCCTGGAGAGCGATCTGCCCGGCGATGTAAAAGAAAATGCCGATACCTGTGAACATGAGCAGCATGGACCAGGCCCGGCCCCCACGGGACAATTCCCAGACCTCATTGAAGCCCACGGTGGTAAGGGTAATGGCGGTCATGTACAGGGCATCAAACCAGTACACCCCCTCAATGACCACGAATCCCAGAGTTCCAGCGGCAATGATGTATGCCAGGCTGCCAAGTAACCGTCCTATACGTGCATCGAGCATGCGCGAATAATAGTTGAAACCGGGTGGGGAAACAAGGCAGTGTTGGGTGTTAGGGATTGGGAGTAAGGAGCAGGGAGCAGGGAGTAAGGAGCAGGGAGTAAGGAGCAGGGAGCAGGGAGCAGGGAGCAGGGAGTAAGGAGTTTAAAGCTTATCATTGTGAGTAGAAGGTGAACATGGATGGATCAGAGGACTGAAGACGGGACCAGATAAGGGTTGAGCCTGAATCCAGACCTGATCACGTTGGCATTACAATTGTAGATAGGTGATCAACCAGGTTTAAAGGATCCAGTATGGGCATACTCCAGCCGAAGATCATCTCTATCGTAATTCTGGCGGTGTTTACCTTCATCATCGGTTTCTGGATGGCCAATCAGGGCAAACCATACGGTGTCGTTCCCTTCAACCTGCACAAGTTCAGTGCTCTTGCCATGATCGTCCTGCTGGTCGTGACGGTATTGGAGGTTCATCGTAATTCTCCTCTCGTTCCGACACAGTGGATCCTAGTTGTCGTCACCGCCACATTATTCATCGCCACTCTTACCACGGGCGGCCTGTTGAGCATCGAGAGGGAGATGCCCCATTTCCTCACTACACTGCACCTGATCCTGCCCTTCCTCACCATCATCAGTTCTGCTCTGGTACTGTACCATCTTCTGTTGAGAGAATAGCTCACTTGTACGAAGCCCTCGACAATCCTCATATGATCCCACCTGGATCCTGATCCGTATGTCCACCCCCACTACTGTCTCCTGTCTCCTGATTTGATCCTATCTCCTATTCTCCCAAGGCCCTTTTTCGTTTATCTTGCTGCCTCGATATGAAGCACGATGAACCAGAATACACATAAACGTTTTTAAAGAATTGTTAAGGAGCAGGAATGTCAAAGATCGTTGATGTCGTTGCCCGGGAGATCCTTGATTCCCGTGGAAATCCAACCGTGGAAGTGGATGTCTATCTCGAAAGCGGGGCCTTTGGCCGGGCAGCTGTCCCTTCGGGTGCCTCGACAGGGGAACACGAGGCCGTTGAACTCCGGGACGGAGTGCAGGAACGTTACGTAGGCAAAGGGGTCCAGCAGGCTGTTGAGAATGTAAATGAGACCCTCGCCCAGGCGGTTATCGGTATGGAAGCCGTCGAGCAGCGTGCTCTGGATGAGAAGATGATCGAACTGGATGGGACACCCAACAAATCAAAGCTTGGTGCCAATGCCATTCTGGGTGTTTCCCTGGCCAACGCCAAAGCTGCAGCCATGGATTTCGACCTGACCCTCTACGAGTACCTGGGAGGTGATGATGTCAATCTGCTGCCAGCTCCCATGATGAACATACTTAATGGCGGCGAGCATGCTGACAACAATGTGGATTTTCAGGAGTTCATGGTCTATCCCCTGGGCGCCAAGAGTTTCGGTGAAGCCCTGCGAATGGGTGCTGAGACCTTCCACCAGTTGAAGAAGGTGTTGAACGAAAAGGGATTGAACACAGCCGTGGGTGATGAAGGTGGTTTCGCTCCAAATCTGAGATCGAACGAGGAAGCCATCGAAGTCATCCTGGAGGCAATCAAGGGCACGGGTTATGAAGCCGGGAAGGACCTGTTCCTGGCCCTGGATGTAGCTTCCAGCGAGATCTACGACAAGGAAAGCGGTCAATACAGGCTCGCGGGTGAGGGACGGGACCTCAGTTCAGATGAGATGGTTGATTTCTATGCTGACTGGATCGGCAAGTATCCCATCGTTTCCATCGAGGATGGCATGGATGAGAATGACTGGGAAGGCTGGCAGAAACTTTATGCGAAACTCGGTGACAGGGTCCAGCTGGTGGGGGATGATCTGACGGTGACGAATCCTGAACGTCTCCAGAAGGCCATCGATACCAAGGCCATCAACAGCATCCTCATCAAGCTGAACCAGATCGGATCCCTGACCGAGACCCTGGATACCATTAAACTTGCCCATGATAACGGACTGACCTGCGTGATATCACACCGTTCAGGCGAGACCGAGGACACCACCATCGCAGACCTGGCAGTGGCTACCGCTGCCGGTCAGATAAAGACCGGATCCGCCTCCCGCAGTGACAGGATCGCAAAATACAACCAGCTTCTGCGTATAGAGGAGGAGCTTGAGGAGGAAGCCAGGTTCATCGGCCTGAAAGCCCTGAATCCTAAATAATCGCTTATGACAGCAAAACGGTCACGTTCACCCGGGTCACGACGAGTGGCCGCTGATTCCCGACTGCGCAACCGCATCATCTGGGGCGGAGCAGGCGTTGTACTCTTCATACTGCTGCAGGTCTTCATCTTCCAGGACGAAGGCCTCTACCGCCTGATCCAGCTGCGCAGTGAGATCGATGAGCTTGAGAATCGCATCTCCACGCTTGAGGCACAGAATGAGGAACTCTCCAAGGAACGTGACCGTTTACTGAATGATCCCGAATACCTCGAGCGTATTGCCCGTGAACGGTTTCGAATGGCCAAACCAGGTGAGAAGGTGTTCCACGTCATTATCGAAAGGAAGAGTGAACCCACTCCTTGAGGTTTTACAGCCTCATAATTCTCCTGCTCTGTCTCGCAGGCGGGATCTTCAGCCAGGATTCCCTGGCCATGGCCTTCCGTCGGGATAATCTCAGCTCAGATACCGAACTGCGTTACAACTGGCGTTTTCCTTTGCAGGCGGGGACCATTGAATCCCATAACCTGCTTAATTACAAGCTTTTCCAGAAAAGCTCTGCACTGGATCCTGAATATTCCCTTGAGGACCGCTTCGATCTCAGCTATAAAAGACCCCTGGGGAATAGAAGACAGATCGGTGCGAGAATTGAGTACAACCTTTTCCAGGATCGGCGTACGGGCCTGGGCAGCGATCTGAGCAACACAGCGCTGCTGGCCACATTCGGTTCATCAGCACAATCATCCTTTCGGAACGAAGCTGCACTGGGTCTACGCAGCAGCCAGCGCTATGGATTGCTGGAAAAAGGTCCGACTGTAGCGTTGAGTCTGGGAAAGGTCTGGAACACCGGTGAACATAACCTCAGCACGGTTGTGGACGGTAATGCCGATTTCTTCCAGGTCAATGAGAACCAGCAATTCAACGCCATGCTGGGATACAGGGCTTCCTTCGGTGAGCGGGCCTTCTTCCATACCGGGATCAACCGCAGGGAACGCCAGCAGGAGTTCTTCACAGACTCACTGCGATCGTCACAATCCAGACAGATCCTGGATATCAAATGGCAGAACCGTTTCGGCTACATGCTCAGCGATGACCTGGAGCTGTTCCATCGCCTCGATTACGTGGAACAGGCCACCAGCATCGAACGCTGGCGGGAAGAGGACGGTGAACGTGAGAGAAGTTCCAATGTTGACCGCAGTCATATCAGCCTGGTGAACGAGACCGGGCTTGAACTCATGCAGGATCTTCTGCAGGCCCGACTGACCTTCAGGGTCGACAACACCCAGAATAAATATTACGTGGATCACAATCAGGTGCTCTACCAATTGAAGAGCAACGTTGCCGTACAGCCTGCAGCGCTGGTGGATTCACTCCGCTGGATCGGTATTCTCATTCGACAGAAATATGATACCCCGGATACCACGAACGACGACGACCGTGACGAATTCCGTTTCTCAAACAGTCTGGAGTTCAGCTGGCAGCCCAATCCATTCCTGCGAACATCACTGGGGGCCAAGCTGAACGTCTATCATCTGGTCTATCTCTTCAATACACGCAGTTCAGAGAACCACTGGAACCGGTCTCTCATCCTCTGGAACCGGGTTGCCTGGCAGCATGGTCCCTGGAGCAGCCTGTCCACAGGGCGGGTGCACGCCAATTACTTCGACTATGACTATGATGACCTCTTCGTCGAACTCGATCAACCTCTGCGCAGTTTTGTGCACCGATCACTTGAGCTGGAGGAAGTGCTTACCCGCAGGTTGGGGCAAAACTGGTCCCTTACCGGGCGTATTGATCTCAAGTGGGAGGATGACGGTCGGCTCGACTGGGATTCATTCGTGCAGGAGGTCCAGAGTGACCGCATTCAACAGGAATACGTCCTGCTGAGCAATCACCGTTTGAGGTCCTGGGAATTCTGGTATGGCTACCTGGTCCATACCCGCGAGAAAGTCTATACGGATCCTGGCCGTGACAACGAGATCTGGGAGGGACAGGGACCGGTGATCGGCTGGAAACAGAACTGGTTCACAACCCTGCAGTTCACCGCTGACATGCGTTTCATCCAGGTGCGGGACCAGGACAACGAATATCTGCTACCAAAAGTATCAGTGAGGGCTTCCTGGTTGCCATGACCGGCTCCAGTCCTTAACATTACGACGTTCTGATCTAACCCCAAACATCGAGGAAATCATGTACGGTCAAATCGGCCGGGTGCAGTTCCGTATGCTCTGCATATGGCTGACCTGCACGCTTCCCGGTATCAGCCAGGCCGCCTTTGAAGGCCAGATGAACACAGCATGGAATCAGTCCAGTGGGGGTATTACAGCGTTGAGCGCTGTTCCTTCAGCCTCCCTGAGAAATCCCGCGGAATTACAGACGGTCACCAGCTATCACGTGGAGTTGAGTCATTCCCGACTCTTCAAGGGACTTGGGATCAGCTCCAACTCTTTTTCAGCAATTGCGCATTTGCAGGAGATCCCGATGCAATTCAGTGTATCAACATTGGGGGACAAACATTATTCAGAAACCATTTTATCAGTCGCAGGCGTGATGGTTCTGGATCCCCGCTTCTGCACAGGACTGAGGCTGAATATCATGGGCGTGAGCCTGCAGGGTTATGGCAGTGCCAGTTGCCGCAGTCTCTCCTGGGGATCTGCATTCCAGATCAGTGAGAGCTTGCGATGGGGGCTGCTGCTTGAGAATGTATTTCACTGGAATACAGGCGTACTGTCGCCACTTCCGGAGCGATACGAGACTGCCCTGGGCTGGAGCAGCGGTATCCAGGCCATGACCTTCGCCTGGAGCAAGGAAGGCAGGATGCCAGCCTCCATGCACTCTGCCTACAGCCTGGATCTGGGCGGGCGCGTCAGGATAAGCACAGGTTATCAGACCAGGCCGGCCAGGATCGGTTTGGGGATCGGGTTGCGATTCGGGACCGCAGAAGTGACCCTGAGCACGCAGGATCATCCGGTCCTGACACCATCCCATGCCTTCATCCTGAAATGGATATTCTAATGAGATCTGTACTGATCCTGGTGATGGCACCTGCGGTCTGCCTGGGTCAGATCGATCTCGATTCTCTGGAAATTGATCTCAGTGAAGCCGTATCCAGTGATGAATTAGGTGATCATCTCGAATTGCTCGACCTGGGATCCTTACCCGGGATCTCCGACTGGACTGCGAACCGGGAAGGCCTCTACAGACAAAGAGTACACACACGCAATGATCAAGAGGCAGCCCAGGCCCAGTGGTTCTCTGTTCAGAACCGGCTGGGACGCGTGTTCTTCACCCTCGAACGAGATGCGGGGGAACAACACCTGGCCTCTCACCGGGTCAGTGGTATAGAATTCGGGAACAGCGATGCGGATCTGCACTGGGGTTTGGGAGCTATGCGGGTCTATCTGGGGAGCGGCCTGCTCTACTCTCCCGGAAGCATGCTGGCTTCCAGAGGATTGGGCAGCATGGCCAGACTTCCATCCATGAAACTGAAGATGCATCAGTCGCTGCAGGAATTCGGGTACATCCGCGGAGCCGGTATGAGATATGTCAACGCTCGGTGTGAGATCCTGCTCGGCATTGGCGATGCGCGCCCCGTGGGTGAGGGCAAGGCACGGGGATTCAATGATCTGAACGCACTTCTGGGAGTTGGTTACAGCTTGCATGGGCTGCGTTGCCAACTGAATGTCCTGAACTCTCCCAGGGATCAGATCCATGGGCTGGAGCTGAACCTGCACCATAGCGCAAAGACACCGGAACTCCAGACGAAATTCAGGCTGGATCTTGCCTCCAGCAATATCCAGAAGCTCCAACTGAACGCTGAACTTGCTCTCAAGGCCAGACAGAGCAGTCTGGGCATCCGCTATTATCTCTTTGATGAATCACGGGAAAAAGGGCTGGGGATCTCGGCAGGGCAGTGGGACCGTCGTGGTGCGAATGAGCAGGGCGTGGGCTTACACTTGCGCTGGCGCCCGGCACCGCGCTTGTCCCTGGAAAGCGGGATTGACAGTGGACGGCTGCTGCGGCCGGAAAACACCTTTGAATCGAGTACGAAGACACGACTGTATACCCGGATCATCCTCAAATCCGCTCCACTTAAGCTTCATATGAGATATTCGCAGCGTAGTGATCCGGTAAACACAGGATCAGGTTGGAACACAGGTTTCCGGCAAGTCGAAACTCACCGTCTCAACTGCAAATTGGACTATTCCCCTGGATCAGGGGATCTCAGGTTGTTCCTTGGCATTGTCTACGCTTCCTCTTCACAACATGATGGCCTGGGATTTCACAGCCGGGCAAGCTGCCGGATAAGTAAATCGAGTCGGGTAGAATTCGGAACCCAACGCTTCAGCATCGCGGAATATGATCTACGCAGCTATGTCTATGAACCAGGCGTGGATAAATCCTTCGGTCTGCGGTTGTTGTATGGTGATGGCCAGAGAACCTTTCTCCTGCTGCGACATGAAGCGCAAGATTCTTATCTATTTGAAATGAAACTGGGACAACTCAGGGATTTCCGTATGGAAGACACTTCATTTGACCTCACAGTGCAGATGTCCGTTGTCTTCTAGAACCGTCCCATCTATTTTTAGCACCCGAATGAGAATCCAACGATCAATTCTGCTGCTATTTTTTCTGGTCATCCTGACAGGTTCACTGCTGGCTCGCGGTACCGAGGTCATTTTCACCCGGGTAAGTGACAAGCAGTATTTGCCACCCATTCCAGTGTATGCAGTAAACAACATCCTGTACATATCCTCAACGGATCTTCAGAAGTCCTACAAGGTCACAGCCTTTAAGAATCCAGCTGTGCGCAAGGAGGTCTTCAGACTGGATCGTCTGAAATTCAAGATCGCGGCGTACAATCGATATATCATGGTAGAGGACAAGACCTTCCAGATGACCCGGCCTACCCTCTATCTCAACCAGCAGATCTATCTGCCCCTGGATTCATTTGCGGATATCCTTCGTCACGTGGGCCTCATCTCAGGATATCATCTGCTCGAAGGCCCTGAAGCCGTGGAAACCCCCATCCTGGAAGAACCTGTGATATCCTCACCGTTCAACATCATCTCAGCTGCAATCGATGAACGGGAGAATGGTACGGTCATCCGTATTCGCACCACTCGGCACTACGATGCCCGCCTGGTAAAGGCCTGGGTGAACCGGGGTGAATGGCTCTATGTGACTCTGCCGGCAGGCAGGCTTAATAAAACCGCTCTTGAAAAGACCCAGATCCCCAATAATTCCACCATTCGCTCGGTCATCGCAGATCAACTCGAGGGCACCGCGCAGTTGTCCTTCAGATTGAGGGGTACGGTTGAGGGCGTGGATGTCATTCACCGGGAGACACCACCTGAGATCCTACTCACCATCCGAAAACCCTACGTCATTGACCAAAGTCATTTTCTGGCTCAGGAACGGCAGAAATGGACCTTGGACAAGATTGTTCTCGATGCCGGTCATGGCGGACACGATCCCGGTGCACGTGGATACAATCTGCGTGAAAAGGATATCACCCTTGACGTGGTAAAGAGACTGGGACGGCTCATCGAGGATCGCACCGACATCGAGGTTGTCTACACCAGGAGAACAGACACGTTTGTTCCCCTGTGGGAACGTACCAAGATGGCCAATGAAAGCGGGGGCAAAGTGTTCGTTAGCGTGCATGTGAACGCTTCGAAGAACAAGAAGGCCTCGGGATTCGAGACCTACCTGCTGAGACCGGGGAAGACCGAAGCGGCCATTGAGGTGGCAGAACTCGAGAATTCTGTGATCAAACTCGAGGAGAACACCGAGCGTTATGGTGATCTCAGCAATGAACAACTCATTCTGGCCACCATGGCCCAGAGTTCATTTATGAAGGAAAGCGAGGTCCTGGCAGATCTGATACAGCGTGAATTCGACAGATCCCTGACAGGCTCGAATCGAGGTGTGAAACAGGCCGGCTTCATCGTCCTCATCGGAGCATCCATGCCCAACGTCCTGGTTGAGCTGGGCTTCATATCCAACGGTCGTGACGCAGCGCTATTGAAGAAAAAATCATACCGACAGAATGCCGCCGAAGCCATATTCGACGCCTTGATGAAATTCAAGACCAGACATGAAAAATTATTGGCGCCACCTTGATTGAACAGCAGTCAAAACCAATCGGGATCTTCGACTCCGGTCTGGGTGGCATTTCCGTGGTCCGGGCAGTCATGGACCTCCTGCCCCACGAACATCTCATCTATTTCGGCGACACGGCCAGGGTACCCTACGGATCCAAGTCCCGCGACACGGTCATCCGTTTCGCCAGGGAGATCACCCATTTCCTGGTCCACCATGATGTGAAAATGGTTGTGGTAGCGTGCAATACGGCTTCCGCCGTTGCCCTGGAGGCGCTGCAGGATGAATTCGAAATTCCCATCGTCGGGGTGATCCATCCGGGAGCGCAAGCAGCTCTGTCTTATTCCAGCAATAACCGTATCGGCGTCATCGGGACTACCTCCACCATACGTTCCGAAGCATACGCCCAGAGTATGCACGAGGTGATGCCCAAGTGCCTGGTGTTGAGCCAGGCCTGTCCACTGCTGGTTCCCCTGGTGGAAGAGAACTGGCCTCAGGATGAGGTCGTAAACCAGGTGCTCGGTCATTATCTGCACCCGTTCCAGGAAGCTAAAGTGGACACTCTGATCCTTGGTTGTACACATTATCCCTACTTGAAGAGTGCGATCCAGGAGGTCATGGGTGAATCAGTCCGCCTGGTGGATTCCGGGGAGGAGACCGCCAGGGAAGTTGAAAGGATCCTCGCTCAGGCCAAACTCCTTAACGGGATCACTGCGGATCCCGGGAAACACCATTTCCATGTCAGCGATTTTCCACTGCAGTTCAAGGAAACTGCCACACGTTTCCTGGGTAAACCGCTTGAGAATCTTTTCAAGGTCGAGCTGGAAGTCCTCGAAGCATTCTCCCGCTGATCCATGCCATCCAACGATCATCCCATATTTGAATATATCTTCAACCTCACCGTACCTGGCGTAAAGCTCGAGCTCACCCGGGTCCAGAATTTCTTCAAGGTCATCGGAGAGCCCTGGAAGCAGTACAAAGTGGTGCATATAGCTGGTACCAACGGCAAGGGTTCCACCGCTGCAATGGTGGCCGCATTGCTGCAGTCGGCTGGCTATCGGACCGGTCTGAACACATCCCCGCATCTGGTGATCCCCAACGAACGCATCCGTGTGAATGGCAAGATGGTCGACGACGGATTTATCATCAAGCAGGTCACGGAATGGAAGCCGCTCATCGATGAATTCCAGCTCACCTTCTTTGAGGTGCTTACCGCTCTGGCCTTGTGTTATTTCGTTGAGCAGGATGTGGACTACGCCGTACTCGAGACCGGTCTGGGTGGACGTCTGGATGCCACGAACGTGGTTGATCCCGAGATCGCCGTCATTACCGCCATCGATCGGGACCATATCCGTATCCTGGGTGATACGCTTGAGGCCATTGCCGGTGAAAAAGCCGGGATCATCAAAGCCGGCAGACCTGTGCTGCTCAGTGATAACGTGGACGAGGTCATCGAGGTCATCCGGAACCGAGCTACAAAGCTGCAGGCACCATTCCATATGACCTCTGAGATATGTCGGTCTGAAAGCGTCAGCTTGCAGGGGCTCGTTCAACGGGTTGATTATCGAATTGGCAAGGGTGTCAACACTGTACAGCTCGGTATGCTGGGCAGGCACCAGATCTCAAATCTGCTCACAGCTCTGGCATGCCTGGAGATCCTGGGCATAAAATGTACCCATGACCAGATACAACAGGGCATCGAGGCCGTACACTGGCCGGCACGTATGGAGGTTCTCAGGGAGGACCCACTCATCTTCTACGACGTGGCCCATAATCCTGCCGGAGTCCAGCGGTTGCTGGAGACACTGGCTGAAGCGGATCTGGACGACGCCGTCCTGCTGGCAGGTTTGAATGAGAAGAAGGATCGCCGGAGTATCCTGCGGCTGCTGCAGGACTGGTCAGGTGAGAAAGCCTATTTTGCCTTTGAAGGCCATTCTGGCTGCAGCCATGAGGGATTGCTCGCTGACGGGGTGGGAGCTGAGCATGCATTCCGTGATATGCAGACCGGCCTCGCATGGGCCATGGAGCATGTAAGTGAGTCTGAGAGCAATTGTATCTGTATCTTTGGCAGCCATTACTTTGCCACGGATCTCTACGACGTATTCGAGATCACAACACGTTAAGATTGCTTGACAAGCGTAAGCCCCCGTTTAAATTCATGCTGCGCTTTAGGTTTACCACGCACTAACATTTCCCAATTGACAGTCAGTTTTTAGTCAAACACTTTTTCAAAACAACATATAACCAAAAACGGATCATTTATTTATGAGTTTAAGTATTAACGAACTTCAGAACATGAAGCTGAAGGAGTTATCCGAGGTTGCCCAGGACCTCGCCGTACCCGCCATCGCCGGTCTCAAGAAGAGCGAATTGATCGAAGCCATCCTCGAAGCACAGACCGAGAGTGACGGGCTGCTCTTTTCCAAGGGCGTTCTTGAGATCCTGCCGGACGGTTACGGTTTTCTGCGTGCCCCGGAGAATAACTATCTGGCCGGAGGGGATGATATCTATGTCTCGCCCTCACAGATCAAACGTTTCAGTTTGCGTACAGGCCAGATCATTTACGGCCAGGTGAGGCCTCCAAAGGAGAATGAACGCTACTTTGCCCTGCTGAAGGTTGAAGCGGTCAATTTCCAGGATCCCGAAGAGGGTCGCATCATTCCTCAGTTCGACACACTCACACCCCTCTACGCCAACGAGAAGATCAAGCTCGAACGCGGACCGAAGAGCTACTCTATGCGTATCATTGACCTCCTGAGCCCCATTGGCAAGGGACAGCGTGGTCTCATTACAGCCCAACCCAAGACCGGTAAGACCATCCTGCTGCAGGATATCGCCAATTCCATTACCAAGAACCAGCCCGAGATCACCTTGATGGTGCTCCTCATTGACGAACGTCCTGAAGAGGTTACCGACATGGAACGTTCGGTGGATGCGGAAGTCGTATCCTCCACCTTCGATGAACCGCCGGAACGCCACGTCCAGGTTGCGGACATGGTGCTGAACAAAGCCAAGCGCATGGTCGAATTCGGCAAGGACGTCGTGATCCTGCTGGATAGCCTCACACGGTTGGCCCGGGCCCACAATGCTGTTATCCCGCACAGTGGCAAGATCCTCTCAGGTGGTATCGACTCCAACGCCCTGCATCGGCCGAAACGCTTCTTCGGTGCCGCACGGAACGTGGAGCATGGCGGCAGCCTGTCCATCATCGCCACCGCTCTCATCGAAACCGGTTCGAGAATGGATGATGTCATCTTCGAGGAATTCAAGGGCACCGGCAACATGGAGCTGGTCCTGGACCGTCGTCTCAGTGACCGCCGTATCTATCCGGCCCTGGACATCAACCGCTCGGGTACCCGCAAGGAAGAGCTGCTGCTCACCAAGGGTGAATTGAGCCGCGTGTGGATCCTGCGCAAGCTGCTCAACGAGATGACCCCGGTGGAAGCCATGGAGTTCCTGCTAGAGCGCATGCAGCGCAGCGGTACGAACAAGGAATTCCTACAGTCCATGAGCACCTGATCGTCGAGTTGCCGTTGATCAACATTCCCACACTTTTCATACGGCTCAAAACAGACCAGAAATATGACCTTTCTCCGCATTTGCTGAGAGAATATCTGCGCAGGACATTTGGTGGCCTCGACATCGGCAACTTGCTTGAAGACCGGCATGAGCACTATCCACGCCTGCAGGTCAAGGTACTGGGCGGCTATCCCTGTATCCAGGCCCTGGGGGAGACTGCCAGAAGTGCGCTGTGGAAGATCCTGCCGGATATCAATGAATTCGATATTCGCGGTGGCTGCTGGCAGATCCTGGAGAAGGATACTGATGAAAGTCACGAGAAGCTTGGCCCGGACGATCATTTTCACAGCTATGAATTCGTGACACCCTGGATCGGTCTGAATGAGCAGAATTATCTTGAGTTTCAATATCTGCGGGATGTCGAACGCGATATGCTGCTGAATCGCCTGCTATCCCGGAATCTAGAGTTCATTTCCAGGGATTTCGATATCGAAACCGGATCTGGGATAAGAGTTGAGAACAATCTGCACTTCCTCGAACCGGAATCCATCCAGGCTTCGAGCACCGGTGGTTTTCAAGGGAATTTTATCGCCAGCTTCCAGATCCCGAACTGGCTCTTCATCGGCCAGATGACCCATCGTGGATTTGGTATCGTTCGACGGATGGCCGACTAGCATACAGACTCTCCATGGTTTCTGCTCTTCAGCCTTCATTCTGGTGAATTTTCTGCCTGCTGCACAAACCCTGGAAATTGCACCCTTCTTCCTTGCAAGACCAATGGTCCCGCCGATATATTGCGCGGCTTTTTCCGCCTTCCTCAGATGGTCGGGAATGAAGCATTGAAGTAGGAACGCAATTGCCTGAGCAGGTGAGTAGAGAATGACTTTTGCGAACAGGATCAAGGTGTTACAGCCCTCTGCAACCATGGCTGTCATCGAAGCAGCCACCCGGCTGCGGGAGCAGGGGATCGATGTGGTTTCTTTTGGTGCCGGTGAGCCTGATTTTGACACACCGCCCCATATCATTGAACGCGCTAACCAGGCGATGCTTGAGGGTAAGACCCGGTATACCCCGGGTTCCGGTACCAGCAGCCTGAAAGCAGCGGTAGCCCGCAAGCTCAAGCGCGTCAATCAGCTCGAATATGAGCCAGGTCAGATCGTTGTCTCGAACGGTGGTAAACATTCGCTTTTCAATGCCACCATGTCGCTGTTCCAGCAGGGAGATGAGGTCATCGTGCTTTCGCCGTACTGGGTGACCTACCCGGAGATCGTCAAGCTGGCCGGCGCCAAGGCGATCATCGTCGACACCGTTCCCGAGAATGATTTCCAGGTTTCCCGGGAAATGCTTGCCGAAGTGATCACCGATCGTACCAAGGGCATCATCGTCAACTCGCCCTCCAATCCTACCGGCGCTGTGCTGGATCGCGATAGCCTCACGGCGATCAGTGAGCTGGCCGTGGAGCATGATTTCTGGATCATCGCCGACGAATGTTATGAAGCACTGGTATATGACGGTGAGCATATCAGCATTGCCACCCTGCCGGGTGCCTATGAACGCACCATCACTCTGCAGACCATGTCCAAGGCCTATGCCATGACGGGCTGGCGAATGGGTTTCGCTGCTGCGCCCATCGAGGCCACCAGGGCCATGTCCCTGTATCAGGGACAGGCAACCGGTTGCCCCAATTCCATTGCCCAGGCCGCCGCCGAGTTCGCCCTGGATGCGGACAGCGCATTCCTGGATGAATGGCTGCAGGCCTACCGCCGCCGCCGTGACACCATGGTGGTGGCTGTGAACGATATACCTGAGATCCATTGTCTCGTTCCCCAGGGAGCCTTTTATACCTTTCCTGATGTTTCAGCTTATTTTGGACGCGCTTGCGGTGAGTATACCGTGAACAACAGTTCCGACATGGCCAGATACCTTCTCGAGGCGGCGCATGTCGTTGTCGTCCCGGGATCTGCATTTGGCGCCGAGGGTTATTTGAGACTTTCCTATGCAACCTCACACGAAAATGTGGAACGCGGGATGCGTCGGTTGCGTAAGGCATTAGAAGATTTAGTATGATGAAGGGAGAATGATAAGATGAAAACGGGAATCCACCCAAAATATGAGAAAGCCAAAGTGACCTGCGCTTGCGGCAACGCTTTTGAGACCTATACGACCGTTGGTGATCTGTCCATTGAGATCTGCAGTGAGTGTCATCCCTATTTTACCGGGAAACAGAAGCTCATCGATACTGCTGGACGCATCGACAAGTTCCGTAAAAAATACGGTCAGCCGGCTTCCAAATAGCACCACTCACAAAGGAGATCCTGTGAAGAACCCATTGCGGTTCATGCTGCTCTATTTTCTGGCCGCCCAGAAAGCCATACTGGTGGGCGGACAGGCCATCATCGAAGGTGTGATGATGAGGGTACCCGGCTCCTATGCCATTGCCGTTCGGAATCCACAGGGTGAGATCATCACCCGGCAATGGGATTTCATCTCCATCCTTGAGAAGCACAGGATCCTGAAATGGCCGGTCATCCGCGGAGCCATCTCCCTGTTCGAATCCATGAAGATGGGTATCGGAACACTGAATGAATCAGCGGAGATCGCGTTCGAGGAGGAGGTCAGGGAAAGCAGCAGCTTCAAGGACAAGCTCATGACCACACTCAGCACCCTGCTGGCGCTGGCCATTGGTCTGGGGCTGTTCTTTGTGACACCAATATTCGTTGCCGGTAAACTGTTCGGTCTTTCTGAGACTGCTTTCCTGTTCAACATCGTCTCCGGGCTGGTGAGGATCACCCTGTTCCTGCTGTATCTGTGGGGGATCTCATTCATGAAGGATGTAAAACGCCTGTTCCAGTATCATGGCGCTGAGCACAAGACTGTGTATACCTTCGAAGCCGGCAAGGATCTGGAACTGGATGAAGCAAGACAATTTCCCACGCAGCATCCGCGTTGCGGTACCAGCTTTCTCTTCATCGTATTGCTGGCTTCCATCATCATGTTCGCCATTATCGACAGCATCCTCATGCTTTTTGTAGGGGATCTGGGGATCAAATTGCGTCTGGCTACCCACCTGCCTCTCATCCCGTTGGTGGCCGGCGTATCCTACGAATTTCTCAAGCTCTCTTCACGCTTCAGACGCTTTGGCTGGGTTCGGGCACTTTCTGCTCCGGGATTGTGGCTGCAGAATATCACCACAACCGAACCCGATGACGGTCAACTGGAAGTTGCCCTGTTGTCCCTAAAAACAGCATTCGGAGATCGCCTCGAGGAGTTCCAGGGTAGTGAATACGTAGCTGAGACCATCGAGTAAGTCATGTTACTGGAAAAGCTACCGTCCATTCAGGAAAAACATGCCGATCTGGAAAGTCAGATGGCCGATCCGGCCATCAACAGCGACCCCAAACGATACGCGCTTATTGCCAGGGAACATCGAGAGGTCAGCGAAGTACTGAAGGCCTTCGAAGAGTTCGAAGAGCTGGTCAATCAGATCGAGGAGGATGAGGGTATTCTGCAGGGGGATGACGAAGAACTCAAGGAGATCGTCCGGGAAGAACTGGATGGACTGCTGGAACAGCGGGAGAAGAAGGAAGAAGCCCTCAAACTGCTGCTTATTCCCAAGGACAAGGCCGACTACGGAGATGCCATCCTGGAGATCCGTGCCGGCACCGGTGGGGATGAAGCAGCGCTGTTCGCTGCCGACCTTATGAGAATGTACTTGCGCTATGCCGAGAACAACGGCTGGAAGACAGAGTACCTCTCCCTGAACGAGATCGGTGTCGGGGGTATCAAGGAAGTCATCTTTCAGATGTCCGGCGACCAGGTCTACGGAAAATTGAAATTTGAGAGCGGTGTTCATCGTGTCCAGCGCATTCCCCAGACCGAATCCAGCGGGCGCATTCACACCTCGGCTGCCACGGTAGCCGTGCTGCCCCAGGCCGAGGAAGTGGATATCGAGATCAACGCCACAGATCTCCGCGTGGACACCTACCGCGCCAGCGGTGCCGGGGGCCAGCACGTAAACAAGACCGAGTCCGCCATCCGTATCACACATATCCCTACGGGTCTTGTGGTCACGTGCCAGGATGAGAAATCCCAGCATAAGAACAAAGAGAAGGCCATGAAGGTCCTGCGGTCGAGGCTGTTGGCTGCGGAGCGGGACCGGCAGGCTTCCGAGGTGGCGGCCATGCGTAAATCCCTGGTATCTACCGGTGACCGCAGTGCCAAGATCCGAACTTATAATTTTCCTCAGGGCCGTGTCACCGATCACCGCATCAATCTGACGCTCTACCGCCTGGAGGAGATCATGAACGGCGATCTGGGAGAACTGCTGGAAAAGATCCTAGCCCAGGATCTGCTGGAGCGCCTAGAGGCCATATGAGAGATTCGACAGGATCAAGCTTGCTTCCCGGCATGATCGATCCGGTCAGACCATGTAACCTCGGACCATGGGGAGCATCAAATTAAACGCGAATTGACAATGGAAGAGACACCAGAGCTCATCGCTGCTGCCAAGGCCGGTGATAAGCAGGCTCAGGCGCGTTTGGTGAAGATGTATTCCCCGCGGATCTACAATCTGGGGCTGAAGATGCTCCGTAACGTGGAAGATGCCGAGGATCTCCTGCAGGAAGCTTTTATCACAGCGTTCCGCAAACTGGATTCATTTAAAGAGGCATCGACCTTTTATACCTGGATCTATCGCATCGGCGTGAACATCGCGCTGGGGAAATTGAGACAACAGTCCAGAATGCAGATCAGCTACTCCATACAGGAACCTGATTTCGAAAGTCTGCAGGGCATGTCGATCTCAGATTGGCCTGAGTATATCGAGACCAAGGTCAGTGACGAGGAGTTCAGGGAAGCCTTGAAGGTGGCATTGGACGATCTTGATGAGAAGTACCGGTCGGTGTTCGTGCTGCGGGACCTGGAGGGCATGTCCACCCAGGAAGCAGCAGAAGCTCTGGATCTGACAGAAAGCAATGTGAAGGTCAGATTGATGCGGGCCCGCTTATTTCTCCGGGACCGGATGCAGACCTACATGCGGCGTAAAGGTTGGTTGGTTGAATGACAGAGAAACGCAATAGAGAATTACAGAAGAAGATCTGCTCAGATTTTGGAGCTGATCTCGATTCTGCCGTCTGTCAGGAAGTCGGCCAGCTTATGGAAGAGTGTCCCGAATGCCGGGTTTACTACGATACCATGACCCGTTCAGTGAAATTGTACCGTGCCGTGGAGGACGACGAACATCTGCCTGCGGAGGTTTCTGAACGTCTCTTCAAATGTCTGGATCTGGATGATCTACAGGAGAAGAAATCGTAAGGAATGCACCTATGTCTGCAACCGATAAAAAAGTCGTTATGTTCACCACACCAACCTGCTCACATTGCACTACTGCAAAAAGGTACTTGACTGAAAAAGGAATTCGCTTTAAAGAAGTGGATGTGAGCCGGAACAAGAAGGCCGCTCAGGATATGCTCCGGAAGACAGGCCAGCAAGGGGTTCCGCAACTCTGGATCAGTAACCGGCCTGTGGTCGGTTTCGATAGAAATAAAATTAACCGCTTATTAGGCTTATAGGAGGAACGAGCGACTATGAAGATCACACCCTTAGATGACCGTGTTCTGGTTGAACCTGCCAGCGAAGAGGAAACCACCGCTTCCGGGATCATCATCCCTGACACTGCTAAGGAAAAACCGCGTCGCGGAACTGTCGCTGCCGTTGGTAATGATGAGGAGCTCCAGGAACTGATCAAGGAGGGTGACGTCATCCTCTATGGGAAGTACGCCGGAGATGAATTGAGCTATGACGGTACGGATTATCTCATCATCGCCCGGAGCGACATTCTGGCCAAGCTGAGCTAGGACTTCGTTCTTAACGGAATTGAATGGGTTATCCTTTGAGGATAGCCGCAATTTTAAGACAACCCCGGCCTGTTCGCCGGGGTTTCTTGTCCTGCTTTGTAATTTGTCACGAACCTGCCAGTTTCGGATCAAAGAAAGGTGTATGATCCTGGCAGAAGGGAGCCATGAATGATCAGTAAAGACATGTACATTGAGGATCTGGTTAGAGAGTTCCCGCAACTCATCGGGCCACTCAAGGAAGAGGGCATCATCTGCCTGGCCTGCGGTGAACCTCTCTGGGGTACCCTGGGCGCCCAGGCCGAGGAGAAGGGGCTGGAGAACATCGATGACATTGTGGCCAGAATGAACGCTCGCCTGGAACAGGCAAACGCATAGAATTGTAATAATAGGAGGATTGTGCTGCATTGTTGACAGCATGGCCCTGACCTATAATTGACATAAGAGGGGAACATGAGCCAGGTAACGGTAAAAAGACTAGATGGTACGGCCTTTGTCGGCCGGGGGGAATCCAATCACTGGGTTGCCATGGATACAAAAAAGGCAGTAGGGGGTATGGAGGCCGCCAGTTCGCCCATGGAACTGGTGCTGTTGGCACTGGGTGGTTGTACTTCAATGGATGTGATTCCCATCCTGGAGAAGATGAAGGTACCAGTTGAGAATTATGAGTTGGGTATCGATTATGAGAGATCAGCCGAGCATCCCAAAGTGTTCACGAAGATCTGGCTGAATTTCCGGTTCTGGGGGAAGGATCTGCCGTTGGATCGTCTTAAACGAGCAGTGGCCCTATCGGAAGAGAAGTATTGCTCAGTGAGTGCCATGCTGAAGAAGTCAGTGGAAATAGAAGCAAGAATAGAGAACAACAATACTGCATGATCAGGAAGACCTTTGCAACCCTGCTTGCCCTCATGGCTGTGCTAGGCGCACTGTTCGTCAGTGCGGAACGGATCACCTTCATCTCGCGGGAAGCACCTGAATGCCCTCCAGAGGTCCTTCTGGCACGCATCCAGCAAAACGCCGAACTTACTGTGGTTGATGTTCGTACAATGACCGAATTCGAGCGCGATCCAGGTCCTCTGGAAGATGCCATCCACATACCATTGCAGGAACTTGAGCGCAGGCTGGATGAGCTTCAGGACTACCGTAACTACGAGATCGTAGTGCTATGTCCCAATGGTAACCGGTCTTCAGTAGCAGTACGAAAGTTGCGCAAAGCAGGCTACGATGCCATGACCCTGGCGGGTGGCCTTGAAGCCCTGACCTTACTGGAGAATATCTGATGCTGACCCGCACCAAACTCATTCTGGGAATTGCCGGCGGTGCCATCATCGGTTTCGCCTACTATTTCTTCATTGGCTGCCAGAGCGGCAGTTGTGCCATCACTTCCAATCCTTACATCAGCACAGCCTATGGAGCACTGATTGGATTGCTCTTTGCATGGCCTGCAGGTAAGTCCGGTAGATCCGATGACGATAGAATGAACGTTGAACTTGAGGAGCATGAGAACCACGATGAGGACTAGAACCTTCATTCCCATTCTGTTGCTGCCCATCATGATCATGGGCCAGAACAATTTGTTTGAGTATGTTCAATATGATACCGAGGTCACCACGTCGGATACCTTTGTGGTCCTGCATGGAAACATCTTCAGTTTACATGATCAGGATCAGGCCCTCACCGTTACACGGGTAACACACGAGATTGCTGAGGAATGGAGCTGCTCAATCTGCGTCGGCATCGCCTGCCTGCCGCCCTTCCTGGATGTATACAATCTTTCCCTGGCAGCTGGAGACACCTCACTCTTCACTCTGGATATCATTACCAACCACACCCCGGGAAACGGTTCATGGACCATGTATGTGGTAGATTCAACCACCATGGAGGTGGACTCAGCCCAGATCGCACTGGAAGTCGTGGCCGTAGACATAGACGAGATCAGTTCCCCGGAATCCTTCAGGATCTCCTCGGTATATCCAAATCCGACGAATGCCAGCTTCAAATTTGACCTGTTTGCTGAACAGCCAGGGCAGTATGACGTAGCTCTATTTGATCTCACCGGCAGGATCGTACTGCAACGCAGCTACCAGGTCCAGTCCGGTCGGAATCATCTTGCCATGCAGGTTTACGGTATCGCCTCAGGGAATTATATTCTCCAGACCTCACACGAAGGGAAGAATTCGAGCAAAAAGGTGAGTCTGATCAAATGAAACGCATCATACTGCTGCTACTGTTTGTCGTTGCTGCCTTTTCACAGGAAAGCAAAACCCTGCCACAATCAAGCCTCAAGGACCTGAAGAACAAGACCGTTACCAGCACGCAGCTCACTGCGGGAAAGCTTACGCTCATCAACTTCTGGGCCACCTACTGTGTACCCTGCCGGAAGGAGATGCCCTTACTGAACGACCTTCATGAGAAGTACAGTGATCAGAACGTCCAGGTGCTGGGGATCGCCATCGATGACTCCCGTACAGTAGGCAGGGTAAAGTCAGTGATCAAATCCATGAAGCTTGATTACCCCATTGCACTGGATACCGAGCAGAAACTGTATAAGAATTTCAATACCTCGGCCATGCCCTTGTCCGTCCTGGTATCAGCTGACGGCAGTATTCTCTGGGAACACACCGGCTACATTCCCGGTGACGAGAAGAAAATGGAAGCCGAGATCGTACGGGCCCTGCAACAGGAAGACGTTAACCAGGAATAGTACCTTCACTTGCGCTTTCGCCTGCAACTCATTCTCCTTATTCAGCTTGGATCATTCTTCCATCAGCTCCCCGCTGCGGACCTGAACTGGAACCTCGGACTCAGCTCCTGGACCGGACGCGGCAACCAGCTGGACATACCATACGACTACACTGAGAATTATCTCACCTTCAATGCCGACCTGGCCACCTGGTCTGCACGGTTTGAGCTGGAATACAGTCAGCCACCTGAATATGGATACGAGTTTACCGGACTTCGCCGGTTCTGGCTGACTTACAGCGGCGATCGGCACACCCTTGAGATAGGCGATATCGGTGCCGTGTTCGGTCGCGGTTTGGCTTTGAACCTGTATGAGGATCAAAGCATCGATTTTGACAACATTCCCAGGGGTCTGAGACTCAACTCCCTGCTCACTGAAAACCTGGAACTGGATCTCCTGGCGGGAATGAAGAATGAGTATCGTTTCTATTCACCCAGCTCCAACCTGCGTGAACCGGACGGTTTGAATGATTTCCGCATCGCAGGTCTGCAACTCGGATACTCCGGACCCTCCATCAATACTGCGCCTTTCCTCATCATCAGTCAGATCGAATCGGACTACCTGTGGCATGAGCTGGATCCAGACCAGAATTCACTCAGCACTTCCGTTGTCACCCAGACCATGCGGGTGGTACAGCTGGGACTTTCACAGGCCATCTATCAGGATGTCTGGGATGGTTTTCTGGAATTGAGCCTGCAGCAGAAAGGTCTGGATTATCCCATCGTTTCACAGGAGATCATGACGACTCCCGACCAGATCAGCATTGAGACCCTGGAATCCACCGAGCGTCTCAGGGGAGATGCTGTATATGCACAGCTAAACTGGTATCCTGAGTGGTTCACGGCCATGTTCGAGTACAAGCGCTACAGTTATGGTCGTGAAGCTGCAACAGAAAAAAGAGATCCGCTGAAACAAGCCACCAAGCCCCTGCCCTGGCAGATCGGTCCCACCGGCATCCGGCAGCATGACATCAATCTGCTGGGCAATGTGACCCATCCCGTTGACTATGGCGATGAGGTGGGCTTCAATCTCGAGATCCGCAAGTATTTCGGTTTTTCGTGGTCGGCTACACTCAATGCCAGTATAGTGAGTCAGTTGGGTGAACTTGGGGATGATGGGGAGACAGGATTGTTCTTCCCAACCACGGATATTGCCTATTCACCCTGGCAGGAGGTATTCACCGAAGTGGAATACATCGGCGAATCACTCAGCAATCGGATGTTCCTGGCCTACACAAGGGCAGTATTGAGTGGTAGTACCGCGGCTGAGATCACCAGCCATGTAACCTTTGTCCCGGCCTATTTCTCGTGGCATCCCAGCGATATCCTGGTCCTCTCCACTGTGCTCGAGTTTCAGGCTTCGGACCTCACTGCCGAGGCCTACGA
Source organism: uncultured Lentisphaeria bacterium (assembly GCA_964454335.1). Lineage (GTDB taxonomy): Bacteria > Fidelibacterota > UBA8477 > UBA8477 > JABMPR01 > CAYVVT01. The sequence continues at coordinate 213,779 of CAYVVT010000002.1, forward strand.
GACTGTTGATCCGCCGGCGGAATCAGCAGGAGACCATGCATACACCTCCACCCATGTCATTTTCAGCGTGGACTTTCAACATCGATATTCAGCTTCTTTGATATGGGACACCAGCGATGATGCCGCACTGGTCCGGGAGGACTCGGATCCAGGGCGACAGCACTGGGTGAGTACCGAGATCTCCGTGAAACCGACGGATAAGATCTGGCTGCGGGCTTCCTACGGGAAAGAGAAGGGGGGCGTGCGCTGTACCGGGGGTGTGTGCCGCGTCCTGAATCCCTTTGAAGGCTTCAGGGTCAGCCTGGAATGGAGATTCTGATGGTCAGAAGATTCGGATTCATGATGGTATTGCTGTCCCTTTTCTGGAGCTGCGAGTTCTGGCCGGAGCCGGTTGCTACCGTTGAATATCGTGCATCGACCCAGCTCATTCTGGCCACAGGTGATACCACCGTGGTCGAATTTGGTCGGGACCTGGCCTCAATCTCGCTGACGAGTGGAGACTCAACCATCCTGGAGATCCTGGATATGACGGATTCGGAGATGACTCTCGTGGCCCTGGCTGAGGGAGAGACCAGGATCGAACTCGAGGGCATGTCACAGGGACAGGTCAGCGAGCTTTCTTACAACATTAAAGTGCAGACGGGTCAGCACCTCACAGTGTACGTTGATGAGGATCAGGGTTTGAACCTGTCGGATTATTTTTCTGCTGCAGCTCTCGCCGATGTGGACAGCGTGTCCATCACAGGTGCGGACGATGCCTATCTTGCAGTTTCCCTGTCCAACAACTACATGACCATGTGGCGCGGACTCTGGCCTCATGATCTGATGGTCACGGTGAGCATGTACAGCGCTGCGGATGAATTCCTTGAGTCCGTGATATTCAATGTTGAGATCCGGGTACGCAAGGTGGTACTGGCGGAGATCTTCACCAATTCCGGTTGTGTCAATTGTCCCCAGGCCAATCATGCTATGGACAATCTGGTAGACCAGTATAACGAAGGTCTGGCGACTATCCGCTATCATGTGAGTTGGACGGATCCGAACGATCCGATGAATCTTGCGAATCCAGGCGACAGTCATGATCGGGTGATGTACTACGGCGTTTACCTGGCTCCCTGGGTCATGTTCGATTCAGAGACCATGGGCAACATCGATGAAGGTCTCTGGTCGGCGTCCATCTCCCAGCACCTCAACGAAGCAAGTCCCATCCTCATCCGTACCGAGGATGTCAACCTTTTAGGTGACAGCCTGTTGGAGATATCCTATCAGGTCATTCCCACCGAACCGGGATTGAGTGACAATTACAGCTCCTATGCTGTTGTCACCGAAGACAGCATTGAATACGCCGGCCCCAATGGGGAGACGATCCACATGCAGGTCATGCGCGATCTTGAGATGGTCGGTGGCCTGGACCTATCCATGGAACACAGCATTGTAGACACCCTGGTGAAACCCACGGCATATGCTGAAAATTCCCTGTTCAACTTTGTGTTTTTCCTGCAGAATGAGAATACTGGCCTGGTTGAGCAGGCTCTGACTCTAAATGCAGCAGATCTCGAGTGATGTCGACCCTGCACCATTTTTTTGTCCACTTTCCGGTAGCCCTCTTGCTGGTAAGCGCGGCATCCGATCTCGCCGGGGTGATCTTCAAACGTGAATTCTTTACTCAGGTAGCCATTTTCTTGCTGGTCCTGTCAGCGTTGGGCGGCATCGCGGCTGCGGTGAGCGGGAATGCGGCAGAGGCTGGCTTGTTGGAGCAAGAACTGTTGGCTACCCAGGTACCCGCTGAGATGAAAGCGCACACCAACTGGGGAAACACCATGATCTGGGTGATCCTGTTGGTAGCGGTTGGACGTATCTTCGCGAAGCTAGAGAAGAAATCCTGGGCTGAGCAGGGCTGGCTGTTTCCAGTTATCAACGTGCTACTTGCCATTGCCGTGGTGTATACCGGCTGGCTGGGGGGACGTTTGACCGATGGGATTTTCGACTATCTGCAAAGTTTGATGTAACACCAATAGAAACAATATCAGTCATCACGAAGCCGCACCTCCGGTGGGGCTGTGGTGATCTCGTCAAAACGTTCCGACGACTAAAAAACCAGATTGCCACGTCCTTCACATCCCCCGCCAATCTCGGAGGATGTTCACTCCTCGCAATGACCCAACACTAGATCATCAAAGACACCTCAGACATTGCACCAACAACTTCTGTGGTCTATATTCCAAACCGACCAGTCGGTTTGTTTATGATCGAGGGCAGGGAAGGTCAATCATGACACAAAAAAGACCACGTGAAGAACGACAGCAGGAGATCCTGGAAGCAGCACTGCGGATCTTTGTCCGAAAGGGCTATGCTGACACGCGCATGGACGACATTGTGGAGGCTACCGGCTTGAGTAAAGGCGCCATTTACCACCACTTCGCCAGCAAGCGTGAACTGTTCGTAGCCCTCATCGAGCACTGGATGGATCAGTTCGCACCCATCATGAATCCGGGGCAGCATTCAGGTAAGTCATCTGCAGATATCATCCGGATCATCGGCCGCTTTACCACCATGCTGTTCAATCGCAATCAGGACTGGTTCCTGGCTGAGCCTGAGATCTGGTCAATGGCCAAAAGGGATGAAGAGATCCAGGGGCTTGCCAGCCAGCTCTATACACGGATTCTGGGAGAATTCGAGACCGTCATCACCCGTGGGATCAACTATGGTGAGTTCAAAGAGGTAAACGTACGGCTGGTGGCACTTTCCATCATGACAACGCTGCATGGCATGATCTGGTTCGTCATGTTCCAGCCCAAGGATTTCTCTATCGAGGACTATGTTGATGCAAACATGGATTTCATAATAAACGGTATTCTAACTGATAAACAGGCTGAGGAAACCCGGCTTTAAGCGGGTTGGCCTGACCGATATCCACTTGAGGAGACGCATATGAAAATCGGAGGAGCCTTTCTGATCACACCTTTTGGGGAGGATGAGATATTCACCCGGGAGAAGTTCAGTGAGGAACAGCGTGAGATCTTTCAGGCGGTGGCAGATTTTGCTACTGAGAGTATTGCGCCGCAACGGGATGAGATCGACAAACTGAACGAGGACCTCACCCGGGACATCATGAAGCAGATGGGTGAAATGGGAATGCTGGGCATTGATGTACCGGAAGCCCTTGGTGGCATGGGTATGGACAAATCCAGCGCCTGCCTTGTCCTGGATGCACTGGGTAACAGTGACAGCCCATCCCTGTGTACGACCTATACAGACCATACCGGCATCGGCCTGCTGCCCATCCTCTGGTATGGCAATGACGATCAACGCAAGAAGTATATCCCCAAGATGATGACTGGTGAATATCTGAGCTCCTATGCCCTCACGGAACCAGGCGCAGGTTCAGACGCCCTTGCCGGTACGGCCAGTGCCAGGCTGAACGAAGAGGGCACCCACTTCATCCTGAACGGTACCAAGCAGTTCATCACCAACGGTGCCTGGGCTGACATAGGTGTGGTGTTCGCCAAGGTGGATGGTGAGAAGCTTACAGCATTCATCCTTGATGCTGACTGCAAGGGCTGGGAACGGGGACCCGAGGAGAAGAAACTGGGTATCAAGGGCAACAGTACCACCAACTACATCATGGATAATTGTGAAGTACCGATCGAGAATGTGATCGGTGAGGTAGGTAAGGGTGCCGCCGTGGCCTTCAACGTGCTGTATATCGGGCGTCTGAAACTGGGAGCCATCACCATGGGTGGTGCCAAGAAAGCCGTCAAGGTAGCCCTGGACTATGCCAATGAACGCCGGCAATTCGCCCAGCCCATCTCCAATTTCGGTATGATGCAGCGAAAGTTTGCCGACATGGTGGTTCGTCTCTTCGAGGCGGATTGCATCACCTACCAGACCACCGGGTCTATCGATGCAGGGACCAGTGAGAATGGTGTCGATGACGAGGATTACTATGACCATCTCTACAGGGTCATCGAGGATCATGCCATCGAGAACAGTGTGAACAAGGTCTATTCCTCCGAAGCCCTGTGGATCACGGTAGATGACGGTCTGCAGATCCTTGGCGGATATGGTTTCTCTGAAGAATACCCCTTTGCTCGACTCCTGCGGGATGAGCGTATCAACCGTATTTTCGAGGGAACCAACGAGATCAACAGGCTCATCATCGCCGGAATCGCCATGAAAAAGGCCATCCTTGATGAGATCCCCATCCGTGAGGAGATCGCAGCGCTGGGGGAAAACTGGATGCCAGAGGTAGAGATCCCCTCGGATCATCCGCTGGCTGCGGAGATCAAGACAGTGGAGCTGGGTCGCGGCATCGTCTTGCGGACGCTTGATGAACTGATCCTGAAATATGGTCAGGACTTCAAGAACCAGCAGTGGGAAATGGAGTTGCTCGCCAATATGATCATCGCCCAGCAGGTGATGTTCAGTGTGCTGCGCCGCGTACTCCAACTGCCTGATGATTACCCGAGACAGGCCCAGGCCGTCGACGTTCTGCACATCAGTCTGGCAAAACAGATGGATGTGATGCTGCAGGAATCACGCAGCATCTTCGCTCACATCTTCGAGCCTGAAGCATGTCAGGCCATTCTCGCCAGTTTACAGTCAAGCGTAGACGAACATGCATGCACCCCGGACAGCATCGCAGCAAAGCAGCGGGTATTCCAGCTGTTGCAGCGCCGGGGCAAATATCCCTTCAACGATTAAGCAGGACATTGGAGTAAAGAATGAGTGATAGATATAGTGTGATCATCGATGCAGTACGCAGCCCTATGGGGGTGAAGAACGGTAATATGATCGGAATGCGTCCGGATGATATGTCCGCGCTGATTGTCAAGGCCCTGTTGGACCGTAATCCCGATCTGAAGCCTGAGGAGGTGGAAGACGTCGTCCTGGGTTGTGCTTTTCCTGAGGGCAGCCAGGGGATGCTCATGGCCAGGGGTGTGGGTCTGCTGGCGGGCTTGCCCATCACAACGGCAGGCAAAGTGGTGAATCGTTTCTGTGGTTCATCCATGGATTCCATACATCAGCTCAGTCAGGCCATCCACGCCGGTGACCTGGAACTGGGGATCGCTGCCGGTGTCGAAGACATGTTCGGGGTTCCCATGGGTGGCTATAATCCCGATTTCAATCCAGAATTATATGAACAGGAGTTTTACATCGGCATGGGGGAGACTGCTGAGAATCTGGCCAATGAGCTGGAGATCAGTCGGGATGACCAAGAGGATTTCTCCATCAAATCACATGAGAAAGCCCTGGCGGCATGGAGTGCCGGAAGATTTGATAACGAGGTGGTGCCTGTTGAACTGGAAGGCATGCGGGTGGAAAAGGATGAAGGTCCCCGGGAACCGGACGTGGAGAAGATCAGATCCCTGGAGCCTGCCTTCCTGGAAGGCGGGACCATCACGCCCGCCACCTCGAGTCCCGTCAGCGTTGGCGCTTCAGCCGTGCTGGTGGCAAGTAATACGAAAGCGGAGGAGCTTGGACTGAGACCGCGTGCAAAGATCATCAGTCGTGCCGTGGCTGGTGTTGACCCGACCCTCATGGGTATGGGGCCACTGCCGGCGACTGAAAAGGCACTGGCACGAGCCGGCCTGACCCTGGATGACATCGACGTGATCGAATTGAACGAAGCCTTTGCAGCCCAGTCACTCTATGTCATCCGCAAGGGCGGCTGGCCCCAGGAGAAGATCAATCTCAACGGCGGCGCCATCGCCCTGGGCCATCCGCTGGGTTGTTCGGGTGCCCGGATCATCACCACGCTCATCAACGTCATGGAGCAGCAGGACGCCAGGTACGGTCTGGCCACCATGTGCATTGGGACCGGTCAGGGTATCGCCACCATTCTGGAGAGGAGCTGAGTATGGGGCTGAAGATTGAAAAGGTCGCCATTCTGGGTGCCGGATTGATGGGTGGACAGATCGGTGCCCATCTTTCAAACGCAGGCATCCCATCCATGGCCTTCGATCTGAAACAGGATCTGGCTGAAAAGGGTCTGGAAGCGGCAGTGGGCATCAAGCCGGCGGCATTCTACAATCCCAAGACCGTGGACATGATCGAGCCTCTGAACTATGATGATCATATCGAACGAATCAAAGAGGCAGACTGGGTCATAGAAGCCATTGCAGAGCGTCTGGACTGGAAACAGGAGTTGTTCGAGAAGATCGCACCGCATCTGAAGGATGATGTGATCATCAGCAGCAACACATCCGGTCTTTCCTGGGCCGCTATGGCGGGTACTCTACCTGAGAAACTGCGCTCGCGTTTCTTCATCACCCATTTTTTCAATCCACCTCGTTACATGCGATTGGTGGAGTTCGTGGGCGGACCTGAAACAGACAAGCAGATGCTACAGGATATGGCTGCTTTCTGTGATGATGTGCTGGGGAAAGGTGCCGTCTGGTGCAAGGATACGCCCAATTTCGTGGCCAACCGCATTGGCATCTACGGCATGATGCTCACCATGAAGCTGGCTGATGAGATGCAGCTTTCCATCACGGATGTCGACAAACTCACCGGTACCCTCATAGGCCATCCCAAATCGGCTACGTTCCGTACGGGAGACGTCGTGGGTCTGGACACCCTGGTGCATGTAGCCAACACAGCATATGAACTGGGGGAGAACGACGAAGCACGAGAGCTCTTCAAGATCCCGGACTATCTGCAGAAACTCGTGGATGAAGGCCGTTTGGGTCAGAAGACCGGTGAAGGCTTCTACAAGAAGATCTCCAAGGGTGTCATCCATGAATTGAACACCAAGACACTGGAATACGAACCAGGGGTGAAACGGAAATTCGATGCCGTGCGTGTCTCCAAGAACGAAACCTATCTCCCTGGCAAGTTCCGGGCCCTGGTGAACATCGATGATGTTGCCGGCACATTCATCTGGGAGCTGCTGGCGGGGATCCTGATCTATTCCGCCAATCGCGTTCCGGAGATCGCTGATGATATCGTCAACATCGACAATGCCATGAAGTGGGGATTCGCCTGGGAAATGGGGCCCTTCGAAACTTGGGATGCCCTGGGTGTGGCTGAGACCATCGAGCGCATGAAGAAGGAAAGCAAGAAGGCTCCCAAGTGGATCACTGAGATGCTGGCCAGCGGTCAGGATAGCTTCTATGGCTTTGACGGCAAGCAGAAGACCTTTTATGATCCCGGAAGCAAATCCATGAAACCTGTACCGGTGCATGAGAAGGCCATCGATGTCCAGATCATCAAGAAGACCGGTGGTCTCATCAAGAAGGACTGGTCGGCATCCCTGCTGGATATCGGCGATGGTATTGCCATGGTATCCACGCATTCGGTGTTGCAGCCGAACTTCAATCCCATCGATGGGTCCATTCTACAGATGTATACCTACGCGGCTGACTGGGTTGCAGAGAACGATTACAAGGGACTTGTGATCGCCTCGGAATGCACCCATTTCTCTGCAGGCGCTAACCTCAAGTTCGTGCTCAAGGTCATCGATGACCGAGACTGGGAAAAACTGGAAGGCGTGAACAGAGCAATGCAGGACACCTTCCAGAAGCTCCACTATGCTCCATTCCCGGTGGTAGCTGCCCCGCACTGGCTGGCGCTGGGCGGTGGATATGAGACCATCGCGGCATGCGACCGTATCGTCACTGACGCCGAGTTGTGGACTGGCCTGGTTGAGGTAGGCGTTGGCCTGATACCTTCCGCCGGCGGATGCTGGCGGATGGTGACACGGATGACGGACCGGATGGCCAAGGGGCGTGCCGGCGCATTTCCGGTTGTCCAGAAGGTTTTCGAATCAGTGGGATTCGCCAAGGTATCCACCTCGGCCAAGCACGCGGTTTCAATCGGTTATCTCACCAAGGATGACCAGATCGTCGTGAATGGCAGTCACAGGGTATACGAAGCCAAGCAGGAAGCTCTGGCCATGGCTGATGGTTATGAACCGCCTGCTCCGCGGGAAGACATCTTCCTGCCCGGTAAAGGCGGGATGCTGGCAGTCAAGACCATGATCAAGGGATTCACCAAAGCCGGCAAGATCTCGGAGCACGATGCGCTGGTGGCGGAGAAACTGGGTTACGTGCTCACCGGGGCTGATAAAGGCGGTATCATGAAACCCATCGCGGAACAGGATTTCCTGGATCTGGAGCGAGAGGCCTTCGTCTCGCTGGCCGGGGAACCCAAGACCCGTGCGCGAATAGAACATACGTTGAAGACGGGGAAACCCCTGCGCAACTAAGGATCAGCCTACATCCATCTCTGCCTCATCGCAGAGATGGAGCTGCGGCACGACAATGATTGTTTTCCTCCCTGCCTGCCGCCCAAGTACTCTGGCAGGCAGGCTACCCGCCTTCGCCTTGCAGGCTATGGCGCGGTAAACCTGCTATGGGAAAACGGCAGAACCCTCCGCTGGAGGGTTCTGCCATTGAGAAACTCCTGCGAAGTTTCTCAGCTAGCCCTCCCGAAAGCCTCGCCCAAGGGGGGCTGCGCTATTAAAGAATGTAGGAGAACCTGTCCGACTGAATTGGATTGAATGATCGTTGTCTCCCCTGTGATTTCAGATATCTTCGTAATCTGAAGGCATCCAATTGAAGATGTTCATCGTATGAAAAAGATCCTGTTCACCCTGATATGTTTATTTGCCATGGCCTCTGGTCAATACCAGATGAGCATCATCACAGCCGATGGAGAACGGCACCTGTTTCCCGTTTCAGAGATCGACGAGCTCACCTTCGAGGGGATCACGGGTGTAGAGGATGGCGGAAGGATGGCAGCCCTGTTGAACAGCTTCACCCTGCTGCAGAATTATCCGAATCCCTTCAATCCCAGTACCACGATTGAATACAGCCTTATCCAGCCTTCGGCAGTGCGGATTGAGATCTTCAATATCATGGGTCAGCTGGTCATGCAGGTCGAACGTGAGCATCAGGCTGCTGGAGAGTATTCCGTCCGTTGGGATGGTCGCGATCACAGTGGCAGGATGCTGGCCAGCGGTGTCTATATCTATCAACTCACCTCCCGGGGAGTGACGGAGTCCAAACGACTCCTGCTCTTAAGATGATGGAGAAGAAGAGAATGCGATCCGCCCGAGTTCTATGCTGTCTACTGATCACTGCCACCATCTTGATGGCCCAATCCCTCAATGTCCATACCAGCGATGGTCAGGTCACCAGCTTTTCCCTGGAAGACATCCAGAGTATCACCTTCACGGATTCACCGGTAGATGTCGTTACCTGGATCACTGTACCCGCCGGACCCTATACCTTCGGCGAGGATGATGAGATCATGACTCACATCGATTACGATTTTGAGATCATGGAGCATGAGGTCACGAACGCCCAGTTCAGCACCTTCCTGAATGAGGCCAATGATGCTGGTGATCTTTTACTGACGGCCTTCAGTGTGGATGGTATCTATGACGGTGATGACCTGATCCCGGCTGACGTATACACTTACTATAAACTTGGGGAGCTCAACAGTCGGATTAGCTGGGATGGTGAGGATTTCCTTGTCGACGCCGGTTATGAAGTGCATCCGGTGACTGAGGTGACCTGGTTCGGTGCCTGGGCTTTCACGCAACATTACGATCTGGAATTACCCACAGAACAAGAGTGGGAGAAAAGCGCCCGTTCAGATACAGGATCCGACTATCCTTGGGGAGATGCGGCACCTGAATGCAGTGTGGCCAACTTCCTGGATTGCATCGGCAATACTCAAACCGTTGGTCTTGCCAGTGGTGAAAGTCCCTTTGGATTAGGGGATCTGTGCGGAAACGCACTTGAATGGACTGCCAGTACCGAGAACGCAAGCTCCATATACCGCGTCATCAAGGGTGGTGGATTCAGCAGTAGCGGCGATGAATTGAAGAGCTGGTACCGCAGCTCCGAGATCCCGGCTGCCAACGCAGGCGATATCGGCTTCCGATGTATTCGCCTGGCAGAATAGGTGGAGCTTACTCTACAGCGCTCAGAAATACCTCTGGATCCACAGGCTGATTGAAAACAAGTGAATCGATCACTAGTGTGACTGCTCCGCCTTTACGCCCCTGGACGATGCGATGGGGGACCATGACACCATGAACCTCACGATAGTCCTCCAGATACCAGTGATATCCAATACCGGTGAGCAGATGGGTTTCCGTATCGAACCAGAGTGAGTAATGATTTACCTCTCTGTCGGAACTGATATGATGACCCTTGCGGCCCTTTAACTCTGTTGTTGCGATGAATTCCAGATCCTTGAAGTAATCCTCCAGCTGGATAGCCCCCCGAGGATTGAATACCCAGGCCAGCTTGCTGCGCCGGGGATAGTCGGTGATCCTGAACCCGGCGGTGTCCAGGTTCCAGCCCTGTTCACCATCGAAGCCTTCGCTGTAGGAAGATCCCTCGCCTTCCACTTTCATGATCCATATGTCAGGTGCTTCCGAGAATGCGGAGAACGCGCTTGTGTCCGGTGGTCCCTTGTATGGCCGATCATCGATCATTCGTCCATAGCAGATCCTGGTACTCAGCAGCTCCACGGCAGCACGTCCGCCAACTGCGGAGATATACCCATTGAGAATGGTATCCACACTGGGATCCTGTTCTGCAGTTTGAACTGCCGGTTCTTTCTGCTGGCAGCCTACAAGCAAACCAATGGAAAGCGCAATTATAAGCAATGTTGGTCTGTACATAAGTTCCCCCTTATTATGCTCAAAAATAATACTGAATCTCGGCCCTGACTGTTTACGCTTCTTTCAGCGGTTCAGCCACACGATGGACGGTCCTTGATCAGCAGGTGAGATGCAGGATGAAATTTGTTTCGGGATCGTCAAGAAATGCTACAGCGTCAGGCGTCCTGGTGATCTCCAACTGGACACCACGTTTCATGGCTTCAACACGGATACTCTGATCGATGGGCAGACTGCCGTACTGGCCGGTACCGATGACCAGCCGATCACAGTCCCAGGGAATGTTCTCCGCATCAGTGAGTGGTGTGTGACCAAAACCGCCGCTTCTCAGCTTGGACAGCTTCTTCTGACGTTTTGAGATCTTCCCATGATCAATGACGATGTCCTTTGTGTACTGCTTGCCATCGATGGTGATGGATCCGAAGGATAGTTGATCGACATGCATGATGACCTCCGGAATAATTTAAGATCGAACTCCATGAGAGGTGGTGGATAATTGTAAATTATAAATCGGAGGAAGGTATCAGTCATCCTGAGTAGTCAGGCTGAGCGCAGCTAAGCCTGACGTATCGAAGGATAATGGTGTGGGATGCCCCTTCGATACGTCACTCGCTTTGCTCATGACTACTCAGGGTGACCCGTCTGAGGGTTATGCTGAGATACGGAAAAAGTGTTAAGATCGTTGTTATACTGTCAACAGATCCTGGGCAGCTGCTCCCCAACCGGCATATCCACGATCCGGGTGGCGCCCAGACCGGTGGTCATAAACACCATTCCCGCATGGTCTTCGGTTACCTCGCCAACGATCACGGCTTCACGGCCATTCTCATGCTGCTGCATTACCGATAACATATCGGTTGCCACATTAGACGGGACCACTGCGACAAGTTTTCCCTCGTTGGCGACATACAGCGGATCGATGCCCAAAACCTCACAGGCACCCTTGACGTCCGCCCGGACCGGGATTGCGGCCTCATCGAGCTTGACACCCACCTGGGAGCTTTTCGCAAACTCATTCAATGAGGTTGCCAGACCGCCACGGGTGGGATCGCGCATGGCGTGGATATCTTTCGACACCTTCAACATCTCGGCTACCAGTCCATTCAATGACGCCGTATCGCTGCGGACGGTGGTTTGGAAGGATAATCCTTCACGGCTTGTCATCACCGCCATGCCATGGTCAGCCAGGGTACCGGAGACGATGACCTGGTCCCCTGGTCTCAGATTTCCTGCCGAGATATCGATACCTTCCGCCAGAACCCCAATTCCGGAGGTATTGATGAAGATCTTGTCGCAACCGCCACGGTTCACCACTTTGGTGTCTCCAGTGACTATCGTAACGCCCGATTTCTTCGCAGCTTCTTCCATGGACAGGGCAATACGATGCAGGGTCTCGATATCAAGGCCTTCCTCCAGAATGAAGCCCACGCTCAGATAGCGTGGTTCAGCGCCACTCATGCAGACATCGTTGACGGTCCCGTTGATGGCCAGATCGCCGATATCACCTCCGGGAAAGAAAATGGGATCCACCACAAAGGTATCCGTGGTGAACGCCAACCGGGCTCCCGGGTTTTCCAGAACGGCCTGATCCTCGAGCTTATCGAGGGTCACATTCGAAAATCGGGGTAGGAAGATCTTCTCGATGAGTTCGGCTGAAAGCCGGCCGCCGGCACCGTGGGCCAATTGGACAGTGTCATGGCTCATGATGGGAACAGGACATGACAGGGTTTCTGGAAAATCCATTTTTCACACTTTCATGCGCTGATAACGGTAATAGGCAGCGCACGCCCCTTCACTGGAGACCATGGTAGCGCCCAATGGTGTCTGCGGGGTACATTCCTTACCGAAGGCAGGGCATTCGTGCGGTTTCTTCAATCCCTGCAGTACGACTCCACTGATGCACAAATCTGATTCCTGGGTCTGGATATCCTCCACCAGGAATTTCTTTTCGGCATCGAAGGCAGCATACTCATCCCTGACCTTGAAGCCACTCAGGGGGATCTCGCCGATACCGCGCCATTTCCTGTTGGAAACCTCAAAGATCCTGTTCACCAGGTCCTGGGCGGGCCGATTGCCTCCACGTTGGACTGACCGGACATATTGGTTCTCCACCATGTTCTTACCGGCCTCCAGCAGCTTCACGGTCATGAGAATGCCTTCAAGTACGTCCATGGGCTCGAAACCGGTTACGACAATGGGGACTTCATACTTTGCTGCGATGGGTTCGTATTCCTCCCAGCCCATGACCGTACAGACATGTCCGGCGGCCAGGTAACCCTGGACCCGATTGCTGGGTGAAGAAAGCAAAGCCTCCATGGCTGGTGGTACCAGCACATGGCTCACAAGTTCACTGAAATTCGTAAGCCCAAGACTGTGGGCCTGATCGATGGCCATGGCATTTCCCGGTGCGGTGGTCTCGAAACCCACGGCAAAGAAAACGACTTCATTGTCTGGATTTTCCTGGGCGATCCTGATGGCTTCAAGGGGCGAGTAAACGGTGCGGACATCCCCACCTTCGGAACGGACCATGAACAGGTCCTTATGACTGCCGGGTACCCGGAGCATATCACCAAAGCTGGTGAAGATGACATTCTCCCGGCCGGCGATCTCGATGGCCTTGTCGATGATCTCAAGCGGAGTGACACAAACAGGACAACCAGGACCATGTACCAGCTCGATCTCTTTCGGCAGGACCTGGTCGATACCATTCCTGATGATGCTGTGGGTCTGACCGCCACAGATCTCCATGATTACCCAGGGCTGAGTGACAGTGGCGTGGATCTCATCCAGGATCTTCTTTGCTATGGCCGGGTCGCGGAATTCGTCTAAATATTTCATAATAGCATTTACTTAAAGAGTTTATTCATCGGTCATTGCGAGGTGCGAACGTCCCCCGCTATAGTCGGGGGATGTGAGCGACGCGGCAATCCAGTGAGGTGAACCCGGATTTGATCTTGCTAGATCGCCACTGGCTGTCCACAGGACACCCCTCGCGATGACCTTCATATTAATCCAGATTCTTCTTCTCATCATCAAACAGTCCAGCCTCGCCCGCCGCTTCCAGCACCTCATTCCAGGCATCAAAGGACTTCTGCGCTTCCTCTTCATTCAGGATTGAAAGGGCAAAACCGGCATGTACTATTGTGTATTGACCCACTTCGATCTCTGGAACGTACTCCAGACAGGCCTTGTTCACGGTACCTGAGAAGTCAATGTTGCCCATCTTGAGCCCGTTCTCCTCGAACACTTCCACCAGTTTTCCGGGAATCGCCAGACACATACTCTTTATCTCCTCAGCTTCGCATCATTAATCATTGCTGGAAATCTGAAATTTGGAATTTGAAACCCGATAAGCTACTACTTATTCTCATTCTTCAATTCCTGATCCACTAAAAATCTTCGCCCGATGAGCGCCTGGCCCAGGGCAATGCCACCGTCATTGGTGGGTACCTGCGAATGGGTATATACCTCAAAATCCGCCCGTTCAAGTGCAGGAATAACATTCTCAAAGAGGAGCTGGTTCTGGAATACACCACCACTTAGCGCGACGCTATCAATACGATATTGCCGGCGGACCTTTCCGGCCAGATCCACCAGACCCTCCACCAGGGTCGCATGGAACCGTCGGCTGATCTCGGATAGGGTCAAGCCGTCCAGGATGTCATTGGCGATGGCCCTGATGAGTGGTTTGATTTTCCAGATAATGGCCGAATCTACTGTATCGAAGCAGCGATCATAGACCTCTGAATTCAGCTCCTGTCCCGCAGCCTGCATGAACTCGATGGCGGCCTGGGCTTCGTAACGAATCTCCTGCCTGCCGCCGCTCATAGCTGCCACGGCATCAAATAAGCGGCCCATACTGCTGGTGAGGACGGTCTGGAACTCGCGCTCCACCATCGTGCTCACCGCTTCGCAGTCATGCTCCTGCAGGAATGGCAGATCAGGAACCTTTCCGTCAAAAGCCTGATGCAGGTAGGCATAGGCTATCCGCCAGGGCGCACGGATGGCGGCGTCGCCCCCGGGTAGCAGTAATGGTTCAAGATGCGCAGCTCGCTCGAAGCCATCGTAATCACCCACCAAGATCTCTCCACCCCAGATGGTTCCATCAATTCCATAGCCGGTACCGTCCAGAATGAGACCGATGACTGGCTCTTCCAGCTTGTTCTCCGCCATACAGGCTGCAAGATGAGCATGGTGGTGCTGGACTGCAAGACGGGGAATTCCTTCCTGCTGCTCCGCCCACTGCGTGGACAGATAGCGTGGGTGCATGTCGTGAACGATAAGCTCTGCAGAGCTCTCGAAGATCCTTTGGAGGTGATCGGCGGTCAGCTTGAAAAAATCGTAGGCTTCAAGGTTTTCCAGGTCACCGATATGCTGACTCAGGAATGCGAAACGGTCTTTCAGCAAGCAGACTGTGTTCTTGAGCTCACCGCCTACCGCCAGGACAGATGGGCCGTCACTCTGTACAAACACGGGACGGGGTGCGAATCCCCGGCTGCGGCGGATTGACCGTATCACACCTGCAAGTTCGATGCTTACCGAATCATCCGTTCTCAGATAGATATCACGATTATGCAGCAGAAAATGGTCAGCCATACCGGAAAGTCTCGTAATCGCTTCATCGTTGTCGATGCATATGGGCTCTTCACTGTAGTTGGCGCTGGTCATCACCAGGATATCCGGTCCATGTGTCATGAGCAGGTGATGCAGTGGCGTATAGGGCAGCATGATCCCCAGGCGGTCATTTCCCGGGGCCACCGATGGTGCCACCGCATTCGAATCCTTATGCCGCAGCAGAATGATCGGAGCCTGTATGGATCGGAGCTGGCGTTCCTCCTGTTCACTCACATTGACAAGCCTGCGAAAAACGGCCATATCCTTCACCATAAGCGCAAAGGGTTTCTCCTCACGGCCTTTCGTCTCCCGCAGGCGGTTGACTGCGGCATCGTCACGGGCATCAACTGCCAGATGAAAGCCTCCCAGGCCCTTGATGGCAAGGATCATTCCCGTTCCCAGCAAACGCGCGGCTTCTGCGACAGGATCGACATCCTCCATCTTCTCACCCTGGTCATCGGTCAGCCAGACATGCGGTCCGCAGATGTGACAGGCATTGGGCTGGGCATGGAATCTTCTGTCCTGAGGGTCCTCGTATTCCCTGAGACATTCTGGACAGAGCTCAAAATGACGCATGGAGGTAAAGGGCCGATCGTAGGGGATATTCTGAATGATGGTATAACGGGGACCGCAATTGGTGCAATTGATGAAAGGGTAGAGGTGGCGTCGATCGGAAGGATCGAACATCTCCCGTCGACAGTCCTCGCAGATCGCCACATCCGGTGAGATCAGGGTGCTTACTGTGACATTCGAGGAAGAGGGGATGATCCTGAAATCATCCTCGTCCTTAACAGTCATCGATTCCGATCCGATCTCGGCAATGACCGCCAGAGGAGGTGCTTCCTGCTCCAGTGTATCCACGAAACGCTGTACATTGCCGGGCTTCCCCTGAATCTCCACCAACACCCCCTGAGCGGTATTGCTGACCTCTCCAGTAAGCTCAAGCTGTTTTGCGAAGTTGAAAACAAAGGGTCGGAAACCGACCCCCTGGACAATGCCATTGATATGTACTCTAAGACGTTCCAAGCGGTTCAGGCCCGGGTAATGCTCATGTTGATTTGACCTGGTCTTTCAGCCAATCCAGCCAGGTGTCAAGCCCTTCACCCGTGGTGGCGCTGACTTCGAAGAATTCCAGGTGATGGTTCACCTGCAAGGCGTACTCTTTGCATTTTTCCAGGTCGAATT
This sequence comes from uncultured Lentisphaeria bacterium, assembly GCA_964454335.1. Taxonomy (GTDB): domain Bacteria; phylum Fidelibacterota; class UBA8477; order UBA8477; family JABMPR01; genus CAYVVT01. The sequence continues at coordinate 230,217 of CAYVVT010000002.1, forward strand.
CCACATAGGGCAGCAGATCGATCTTGTTGATGATACAGATCCCGGCGGCATCGAACATGGTTGGATACTTCTGGGGTTTGTCCTCGCCTTCTGTTACCGAGATCACTACCACTTTCATGGCTTCCCCGAGATCAAATAGTGCCGGACACACCAGGTTACCGACATTCTCAATGAACAGGAGCGAGTTGTCAACCGGTTCGATGACCTTTAGCGCACGGTTCACCATGTCGGCGTCCAGATGGCAGCCGGTACCGGTATTGACCTGAACCACGGGAGCACCGGTGGCCTCCACCCGTTCCGCATCCCGCAGGGTTTGCTGGTCACCCTCGACGACGCTGCAGTCGATCTCATCCCTGATGGCTGTAATGGTCTTTTCCAGCAGGGTGGTCTTCCCTGAACCGGGACTGCTCACCAGGTTCAGCGCCGTGATATTTTTCGCTTCGAAATATCCGCGGTTCCGTTCGGCAAGAAGATTGTTCTTGCCCAGCACATCCCGCTCGACGTTGATCTCATGCCTGTGATCATGATCGTGGTCATGGTCATGTGGATATTCGTGATCGTGGTGGTGCTCGCCGGGTTTACGAATGGTCACCGCATCATCGGGTTGTCCGCAGCCGCATGTATCACACATAAGCGTGTCCTTTGTTGGTCGTCAGAAACTCTCAGAGAGTTTGCTATGTCAATCTTCGACGGTGATACTGGCAACGCGCAGTTCCCGTCCCTGTACGATCTCCACCCGGAAACCGGAGCATTCGGGGCAGATCGTGATAAAGTTATCCACTTCAAAAGCAGTGCCACAATCCTGGCATTCACCCTTGCCAGGTAATTCATTCACCAGGAGTTCTGCATCTTCCGCCCGGGTGTCCTTGCTGGCGGCACTGAAACAGAATTGCAGTGAATCCACCAGGACGCCTGCCAGCTTGCCCACATCAAGTTGAATGCTCTCGATCTTTACAGCTCCGCCTGCTTCAGCTTCACGGCTGGCAATATCAATGACACTCATGGCGATGGACATCTCGTGCATGGGCGACCTAATTCAGAATGACCGAAACCAGCGTGACAAGATCCTGAACATTGGTCTGTCCATCAAGATTATGATCCGCAGCCAGGGCTGCATCACCTGTGAGAACGCTCTCTCCGAGAATATGTGCAACCAGCAGAATGATGTCCTGGATATTCAGAACGGCATCAAAATTCACATCACCCGGCATGATCCCGCTGCCGCCGGCGACAAAGATACGAACGTCGTCTACAGCAGCCTCCACCAAGGAGCCCAGGTCCTGGTCGTGAGCGATGAACCTCAGCTGGATCTGAGTGGGATTCTCAAAATAGCGCTTCAGAACGAATTGTTTTTCCTGCCAGTAGTTTGCAGCCTCTATGGTGAATTCAAGATCCAGCCAATCGCTACTGCCATTTTTGATCTGGACGCGCCAGGGATCGGATCCCGGATTGAATCCCAGGTCATTGGTGAACCAGCGCCAGTAGCTCAGCACCGGAAAGGTCCCACCCGGGATATTGAACACCGGTGATTCCAGCGTGGTGGGACCATAATCCACATCGTTCTCCCCGGAATTATCGCCATCAAAGGGCGCGTTACCCGTCACAAAGCATAAGGTTCCCGGATCGCTGTGATCATCCTCCGGCTGCACCGGTACACCATCCTCGTAGGTCCCGATGGGATCCACACGTTCCCACACACCGGATTCGGCCGCATCCCCGGCGATTCCGAGGCTCCACCCCAGATCCTCTTCAGCATCATCGTAAGCAAGGGTAGTGAAATGTCCCATACCGCCTACGAGGAAGAAGAAGGGCAGATCCGGTGCGCTGACGGGATGATAGACCTCATTGCCCTCTGAGTCGTGGGCGTGGATATAGTACTCCACCACTGTGCCGCCCGGTTGTGCCGGGATGAAGCCCAGCCAGTCGTCTCCATCGGTATTCGTCATACCCACGTGCGTGTAGGCGCTGCCACTGAGGGCATAGTACAGATCAACGGTCAAACCGTCTGGTTCACCGCTGAAGATCGTAGCCTGTATCTCATAATCATTGGCCTGGTCGATGGTATTCTCCATGGGATCATGGCTGATCTGGAAGGCGGTGAGGGCTTTGAATGCGTTCACCCGGTTTCCCATCTGCAGATTGCCTACATAATCACCATCCAGCAAACGCTCTTCCGTTGCAGCAGCATCGATACCGGGGAAGTGGGCCCTGATAAGTGCTCCGACACCTGCCGCCAGGGGAGTGGCCATGGATGTACCGTCCCAGGCCTGATAATTACTGTTATGGGCCGGATTATCAGGATCTGTACAACTCCAGATCCCGGTACCCGGTGCACACATGTCCACCCAGCTGCCGTAATTCGAGAAACTGGCGCGGCCATCACTGACGTTGGTGGCACCAACGCACACCGTACCTGAGTTCGCGCCGGGGTAGTGGGCAGTAGAGGAACCGTCATTCCCTGAGGCAAACAACACGACAGCATCCTGCACGTTGCGTGCGTATAGGATGGCATCCTGGATGGTACTGGAATTGCCACCGCCGCCCCAGCTGTTGCTGAGGATCTGGGCACCATTATCAGCAGCGTAGATGATGGCATCAGCACAGACATCGTCCCAGGCGTTGGGGAAGATCTTGACACCCATGATCAGGGAGTGGTGCGACATACCCGCCACACCGGCACCATTGTCCGTCACAGCGGCAGCGATACCGGCACAATGTGTACCATGATCCTCGGCATTCCAGGGATGCCAGCCCCAGTCATGGTTGATATTCGGATCATCGTTGGTGTTGGATTCGGAACCGGAAAAATCATAACCATAGTAATCGTCCGCGACACCATTACCATCATCATCCAGACCATTGCCCTCGATCTCATTCGCGTTGATCCACAGGTTGTCCACCAGATCGGGATGGTCCGTGTCCACACCGGTATCGATGATGGCCACGATAATGCTGTCACTACCCGTCTCGATATCCCAGGCTGCCGCTGATTCGATGGTACTGTGGTGCCAGCTGGAAGAGTAGTAGGGATCATTCGGAATGAATTCAGTCTCATAGAGTTCCCGGAGATAGATCGGCTCTGCATATTCAATATCCCCGATATCGCTCAGGGCTCTCGATAGTGTTGAAACGTTCTGATCCCTGTCGAATTCGACCACATACACACGATTGAGGCCATAAGGATCTTCCCCGGCACGCTTCAGATCAGGGAATGCCTTCATTGCGCTACTGGCCGACTGGTTGAGCAGGATCGCATCCAGGTTGACCAATCCCAGCAGACCGGATGTCAGATCGCGATTCAATTCTGCGCTTTCGGTGAGCTTGACAAACATCTTGCGTGGATGTTCGGCGGCCTGTTCCTGGCCGAGAAGCATAGAATTCAGGAAGATGATCAGGAATAATATGTTCAAGAGAGATCGGTGCAACATGGTGATCCTCGTATGTACAGGTTGTTTCATGAACTTCAGACCTATACAATAAGCCTGAAGGACCCATTTTCAATTCGAAATCACGTCGTGATATGAACGTTAAGCGTTTGGCCGCAACTCAATTCTGGGAAAAAAAGACCCTGCAACCATTGCTGGTGAGCAGGATCGAATGACTAATCCGATTTTTGGGAATGATGCATAGGGCAGCTATCCAGAGCTTGATCGCCCCGATCGTTCAAACACCCAACACCTAACGCCTAACACCTAACACCTAACACCTAACTCCTAACATCCCCCCGCAGGAGCCTTCTTCTTCGGTCTGCGCTTGATGGGTGGTTTCTTGGCAGTGGATTTCGTGTCAGCCTCTTTGGTAACGGCGTTGCCTCCGCCAAAAAAGCCGCTGGCACCCTTCTGGAATTCATAACGGGCCAGTTCTTCGTCAGGTGAGCTTGCGGCAGGTGCCTGGGGATTCATTATGGTGTCGAACCAGTAGTTCAGCCCGCCCTGAAGGACGTAGTTGTTCTCATATCCCAGTTGCCGCAGGATCATCCAGGTCTGATGGGCATAAAGGGAGCCGTTGGAATAGAGGATGTTCATCTTGACGTCCTGATCGGTTATGTCAGCATACTCTTCGTTCAGGACCTCGGTAAACGGGATATTGATCGCACCGTCCAGATGGAACTTGTCATACTCTTCAGGTGTGCGGACATCAATGAGCTGTATGGAAGGATCACGTGTGATGATCCAGTGCGCCAGATCCTCAGGTTGGATCATCTCTGCACCGTATTGGACTTCGGTCAACATCTCTGCAGCACCCAGCCTGTAGGGCGTCGTCGTATTCTCGGGAACCATGGCGATGACCAGGCCCAGGGTCAGGATTGCCAGGAAGATCAGATTACGCGGGTTCATATCAGTACTCCTCTCTGGGGAATCTGCGTTCCGCCCATTCAGCCATGAAGAACATGGCGATAGCGACCAGAATGACCAGCAGGCTGAACACACCGCCGGAAATACCCAGAACCGCCGGGACTTTCAGCCCACCCAGTGCTTTGGCCATATGCAGGTCCTGCCACAGAGGGTATCCTTCAGCGAAAATAAAGATCCCGATGAAGAGCCCGGCAATGAATACCATGGCATCCAGCTTGCCGATGGCTGCGGCACAGAAGCTTGTTCCCGGACAGAAACCGCCGATAATGAATCCGGCACCCATGATCACACCGCCGATGATGGTGGACCACAGATAGGTCGGGTTCACATAGACCAGGCTCAGGTCGATCCAGCCAAAGAGGCTGAAGTAGAGCAGACCCAGCATGGCCGTGATGGCGGCGGTGAAGAATACTTTCAATACGACAGTGTCATATCCATAGAAGATGCCTGCGAGTTTACGGCTGGAAGAGAAACCTGCCTGCTCCAGTACGAAACCAAATCCAATTCCAATAGCAAATGCGATGAACAGGTCCCAGTTCAATGCTATGATCTCTTGTGGTACGAGTGGTCCCATCCTAGACTCCGATCCAGTTACGACGAACAAAATAGGCCAGTGCGAAGGCGGTTCCGAAAATGGCCATCATCGAGATAAATCCTGCTACTGACAGGACTGCCATGCCCGTGAGGGCCGAGCCACTGGTACAACCTCGACCCAACTGGGAGCCAAAGCCGAAAAGGATCCCCCCGGCTGCTGCAAATATGAGTCTGCGGTTTGCGCTGATACCGGGAAAATGTTCGATCTTCATCTTGAGGCGGCCAGAGAGAGCACCGGACAAGAATCCACCGATGAGCACTCCCAGCATCTCGAAAACCAGCCACGTTTTCAGCGGTGATTTACCCTCACCAACATATTTGCTGTAGTAGACGGAGTTCGAAGTGTGTTCCGGAGCAACAGTTTCCACCCCGGCCACGATGGCGCTCTTAACTGCACCGCTTGCGCCCAATCCTCTGCCAGAGAAGAAAAAGGCCAGCAGCAGGACCGTTCCCAGCAGCACACCTGCCACATAGGGATTCATATACTTGGTTTTCAAAATTCCACCCTTTCAAGATCGTGATTCGTGAATGGTGACTCATGATGCGATTGGGTCACAGATCCACCTGTAATTATTAATTCTTTCTGCCTCATTATTCCCTAATACAGCCATCTACTCGCCTGTCCGGCTTCCACAACGATGAACCTGAGGGCCAGGTTACCCATGATGATGAGGAAGAAGGGCACGATGGCCGGAATGAATTTCTTGCGCAGTTCCAGGATCTCAAGCAAGGCCGGGAACAGCAGTCCCAGACCCACGACAAAGACCCAGAAGGATACGGTATATTCACCACCCAGGAACATCTCCGCAGCCTGGATATGGACCTCCGTACCGGAAAGAAATCCCATGAACATATGTACAATGAGGAAGATCTCGATCCCGATGAGGATCACATCGATCCGTGCAAACCGCCGTTTCTCCTTATGGTCTTTGGAGAAGAATGCGTTGATGGCCGCTGCTGCGGACAGACCGCTGGTGAGAAACAACGGACCGAGTATGGCTGTATTCCAGAAGGGCCGGGCGTTAAATGCGGATAAAAGGATGCCAGTATACATACCCAGGATGACAGCGAGTAGGATAAGTGCATAGGCCAACAGGTCACGCTTCGATCTCGCCCAGTTCACGACTGCTTTGACTTCCTTGATCTTCCAATCCCATTTGGGGAAGAGCTCCTCGATCCAGATCGCGCACCACAGAATGGAGAGAGGTGTGATGAGCGTCAGAGTCCAGGCACCCCAAGACATGGGGCTTTCCCAGCGGATGTTGGTGAACAGCTGCCAGAAATACCAGAAGTGGCTGAGGTCCAGCAACAGGGCCAGCAATCCTACTCCGATCAGTACCGGAACTGCCAGTGGTGTTATCTTCACAGCCGTTGGGTATCTGTCAGCCTTCCCCCGAACTGTGAACCACGCTGAAAAGATGAGTAATCCTGCTGAAATACCTCCCAGGAATAAATAGAAGGGGATCTCCCAGCCCCAGACGTGCAGGATGGGATCGATCTCGGGATTCATGCGGCCACTGGTGATGATTTCTTCGATCATGTATTCGATCCTTACAGGAGATAATAGACTTTTGGTTTGGTGCCGGCTTCGGGTATCAGGGTCTTCCACTTCCGGGTAGCCAGCAGCTTGGAGATCGTACTGTTGGGATCGTCAATATCCCCGAAGGTCATACATTTTGTCGGACACACTGCCACGCAGGCGGGATCCATCCCATCCTGCACCCGGTGGAGACAGAACGTGCACTTATCGATATAGCCTTCCGGATGTACGAAGCGGGCGTCATATGGACAGCTGGCGATACAGGCTTTGCAGCCGATGCATTCATGGGGATCCACCATGACTGTCCCACCATCAGAATAGTGGCTGGCCTTCGTGGGGCAGGTGCGTACGCAGGGAGCGGACGCGCAGTGGTTACAGCGTTCGGACCGGATCTCCATGCTCAATTCAGGATAAGTGCCCACCGTTTTTTCGACGATCCAGTCCCGGCAATAGCCCAGGGGCACATCGTTCTCGGTCTGGCAGGCGACGACACAGTCACTGCAGCCGACGCATTTACGGGTGTCGATGGTCATTGCATACCTCATGAGCCCACCTCCTCTCCGGCTTCGAAGCGGAAGGTGACGAAATTGGAACGCATACCTGTTCCGCCCATGATGGGATCGATCTTGACCCTGGTGATCAGATCGGCATCGCTGGCACCACGGCCATAGGCCCGCGTCAGGCGTTTGTCCGTATGGCCGAAACCATGGACCATGTAAATACTATCCCAGCGAATACGCTCGGTGATACGCACCTTGATGGGCGTTTTACTTACAACGCCATCCTGATTCTCAAGCCAGACATACTCGCCCGTGCTCAAATCCCATTCCTTGGCCACCTTGGGATTCACCCAGACACTGTTCTCGTCCATGAGATCGGTAAGGTTCGGATTGTTGGCGGTACGGCTGAAGGTGTGCATGGGTGCCCGACCGTAGTTCAGACGGTAGTAGCCTTCCGGCGGTTCCTCGTGAGCGGTGTACTTGGGCAGGGGATCGAAGCCTTCGTCCGCCATGGCCGTGGAATAGAGCTCGATCTTACCCGTGTTGGTATTGAATTCGAAATCTTCAAGCCTCTCCATGGGGTAGAGGTCCGGATATTCCCGGGGGAATTTCTTTACACCGATGCGCTGCATCTCCTCCAGTGAACTGCCGACCTGTTTCAATTGCCAGTCCAGCATCTCCTCGACACTGTTCCAGGCGAAGTACTCCTCCAGCCCCAGTCGTTTGGAGAGTTCCCTGGCCATCCAGGCGGCAGGTTTGGTATTATATTTCGGTTCGACGGCAGGCATGCGCAGCGCGATAGTGGGCTCGCGATGGCCGCTTACCCGAATATTGTCATAGCGCTCTAGGTAGGTGCATTCCGGTAAGATGACATCAGCCCAGCCCGTGATCTCCATGGGCATGGTATCCACCACCACCAGCAGATCCAGGTTCTGCATCGCTTCAATGGTCTTCTTCTGGTCCGGTAGAGTGTGGATGAGATTGGTGCCATTAACGATCCAGCCCTTGAAGGAACAATCCCGTTCTGCCGATGGGATGGTGGCATCGCAGATACCGGATGCCAGGGCAAGATCAGCGAGTCTGTACTGACCCGGAAAAGCATCCCGCCAGTTGCGTTTCGGTTTGGGGAATGGTGGATGGGGATAAGCCGGTACGGATCGTTTCTCCGGATTGTAATAACCGCCGCGACGGCCCCAGGAACCCAAAAGGGCATTCAGCATGGCAACAGCACGGAGTCGCTGAGTGTCATCTCCATACCAGGTCACATGACGTCCGGGATGAATGATCACCCGGGGACTGGCGTTGGCCATCTCCCGGGCTGTATCACGGATCACGCGGGGTTTGATCGTGGTAATACCATAGGCCCATTCAGGTGTAAAAGGTGCTACATGGGCTTTGAGCTCTTCAAAACCGTAGGTGTATTTCTCGACATATTCCCGGTCAAAAAGCTGTTCTTCGACTATGACGTTCATCCAGGCCAGCAGTAATGCTAGATCGGTGGCCGGTTTGATGGGCAACCAGAATTTTGATTTACCTGCTGCTATAGAAAAACGTGGATCCACAGTGATGACGGATGCTCCGTTGTCGATGGCATCGGCCATTTCCTGTACGGGTCCATTGTGCATGTTCTCGCCGAAATGGGAACCGATGAGCACCAGACAGCGCGTATCCCGGATATCAACGCGTTCCGGTGAGCCGACGCCTTCTCCAAAGGTGGAGATGAATCCCACTTCCCGGGGACCCCGGCATTGTGCATAGGAAGGCGCTGCGATGTTGTTCGAGCCAAAGGCTTTCAACAGATGACCGAAGTATTTACCACCGGATCCATGACTGAACAGAGCCACACATTCCGGACCATGCTCAGCTGCGATCTTCTGCATTCCTGCGGCGATGGTGTCGAAAGCCTCATCCCAGGTTGCTTCGCGGAAAACCTGTTCTCCGCGCTCTTCAGTCCTGATCAGAGGTGTCTTCAATCTGTCAGAGTCATTGTACATGCCGACACCACCGGTACCCCTGGGACATAGACGTCCATTGCAATGTGGATCATCTTCGTTACCGGTGATCTTCCAGACCTCACCATCCTCATTGGTGTGGACCCAGCCGGCACATTTCCAGAAACAGACCTCACAGTATGTGGGGGTGCGTTTCGAATACATGCCCGGCAGCACATCCGGGGAGAGGATATCACCCTTGATGCTGTCAAAGACCGGATTGGCGAAGGCCAGACCACCGAGTCCCATACCGGCCAGCTTGATGAATTCTCTGCGGGAAACGGATCTCATGCGGTTGTCCAGTTCTCTTTAAGGAATTCTTTCATGTTATGACAGGTACTGGCGCGCCGATAGACCTCGCAGTTGCGACAGTCCAGTTCACGACAGAACGGTCCCATGCGTTTCACCGCCCAGCAAGGTTCCTTGATCTCGGTGAATGCATCACAGGCTTGCTGGTCTTCAGGACTGCAGCCTTTCAGCTCCCAGCAGGGGATCATGGATAGAATAGCCTTGATACCCGCCAGATTGAGACCACGCTCTTCGATAGCCAGGCGGATGCAGCGCAGACGTTCGATATCCATCTGGGAATAAAGCCGCTGTTTTGAAGCTGTACGCTCGGGAAGCAGGAGACCCTCTGTCTCATACATGCGCAAGGTATGTACGGAAACACCCACCAGATCAGCAGCTACACTGATGGTGTAAACCGGTCTCTCCTGGTCAGCTAGTTTCGTGGGAATGTCTTGTGCTGTCATAATCATCCTATATTCTGGAATCTAACTTTTCAATATTTGTGCCACTATATGTAGCAATGCAAAAGGTTGGTGATACTCATAGTTCATGACATGTATTCTTGGTACTGGCACATACCATAAGTGTAAATATATCAGCATGTTATACTGAGGTGAACCTTGCTGGTACGCGACAAGATCCAGAGGTTCCTGCCCGATCCTGGATTCCAGAGACCTCGCTCCTGCTTCCTCAGGCATCATTTCGGTACAGTCCTGAGAAGTGTTTATCAAGCTTGAGAATTGATCATGGATGACCTGCGGCTAAACACTCCCATAAAGAAACTGTGCAATTATCTTAAACGGTTGGTAAATGATCGTCGTATAGAGAGGTTCAGATGACCTTCAAGAAAACCTTGCTGCTTATAAGCCTGAGCTTGCTGTTCCTGGGAGTGATCGATGCCGAGATCAAGTTCTGGGGGGATGCGGATATCAGACCACGCTACGATGCGGTGACCTACGAGGACACATCCCGACTTGACGTCACCAATCTCTACTATCTCCATCGCACACGCATAAGTCTTCGGGCCGATATCGGCAACGGCTGGTACTACCACACCAAGGTCGGTCACAATGGTCTTTCCTACTGGTTCGACAGATTTGGTACAGGCGAACTGCCGGATTCCCTGGCCGTTCCCTCTGCAGGCAGGAGCGGTGTTGACTTTCTGGAGATGTATATCGGTCTTAAGCGTAACAATATGGGTGGTGCTGCGGGACTCATTCCTGTTGACGGCCGCAGCAATCCCATCTTCGATCTGCATTACTATCCCGACATTGCCGTTGAATTCCCCTGGTACCGATACAACCGGAATGCAGCGGCCGGCTTTCAGGGTTGGGGAGAGATCGGTCCCGGGACTGTGGGAGTGACGGTACTCATCGATGATGACGCCGGTTCCAAAGTTGACGAGGAAAAAGTGGGTAAGGATCGAACTTCCATCATGCTGGATTTCACCAGCGATCTCTACGGGATCAAATTCCAACCACAGCTCATCAATACCTCGGCGGGTGAAGGACTGGAGGCTCCCATCTCCTATGGTTTCAATGTCGATCTACCCAGGTTTGCCGGGTTGAGAACCTCGGCCAACGCATTCTGGACGAGCCAGACGGTTGAGGATTCACTCACTGGCGCAACTCCCTACGAAGGTTTCCTGGTCAGGGCCAAGGTCAGTGGCAAGATGGGACCTGGTAATATGGTCTTCTGGCATGACTGGGCTGAAGTAGACACCACCAAGTACCGTTTTCTCTGGGCTTCCTATCGCATCCCGCTGCATCGCTCTGAAGATGGTGATGTAGCCCTCATGCCTATCTATCGATTGTACACCAAGGTCGAGGATTACAGCCGGGCCAAGATCGAGCTGGCGCTGAATATTCGATTTAAATGATGGGACGCGGATAAACGCAGATTTACGCTGATAGCCTCCCGCGAAGAACAGCTTCAGCGTGGTACCCCGTTGCCCAGCGTCCCATTCGGATCCTTCCCGGGTGAACTTGCTTTCAAACCTCCAGGCGAATCAATCAGACGTTCGCCGAAGATGACCTGTTAATCCTACTCGAGCTCACATATTCCTGACCGATGTATGGAACATCGCGGTGTGCAGTGACGTCTTAATCTTTTGAATTGTAATGAAATTCAACATAAGCTTAACAACTGTTTTAGCATTTGTTTGCACCTGAACATGCTCCTATGTTTCAAACCTTGCGGACGTCAGAATCAATAGAAAGGATACAGGTATGTTGCCCATGAGTCGCAGAGACTTTGTTAAGATCACCGGCACGGGCCTGGCCCTGGCAACGATACCCGGCTTCATCCGGCGTGGGATCGCCGCCGGCAGTGAAGGTACGGGAAACCCATATAGTTTTTACTTCCAACGCTTTGGTATCGATGAGGATGTCATCTACAAAGTGATGTCTGAAGCTTTGCATTATGGCGGGGACTATTGTGATCTGTTCTTTCAGAACACCATGTCGAATTCCATCCGCCTGCAGGACAACATCGTCAGCGCTGCCAGCACCAACGTTCAGCTTGGCGTCGGGATCCGCGTCCTGAAAGGCATCCAGACCGGGTACTCATTCACAGAGGATATCTCCCTGGACAGCATGAAGAAGGCTGCGCGCACGGCAGCCGGGATCGCTTCCGGCTCGGCCAAGGCGCCACCGCAGGCCCTGAACACATCCAAGCTGGAGAATTATTACGATACAGAGATGAGTTGGGAGGAAGTCGGCATCAAGCAGCGCGTGGATATGATGACTGTCATGAATGAGCAGGTCTTCAAACTGGATCCACGTGTGGTGAAAGCCAATGTCTATTTCAGTGACAGCGACAGCTACATGCTGGTGGCCAACTCGGATGGTGTTATCGCCGCAGATTACCAGCCCATGCTGCGCGTTACTGTAGGATGTACGGCTGAACAGGATGGCCAGCGGGAGAATAACTATTTCAATTTCTCCGCCCGGAACGACATCAGCTATCTGAACCAGGAACGCCTGGACCGCCTGCCCACAGAAGCGGTTGCACGAACGGTTGAGCTGTTCGAAGCGCAGTCACCGCCTGCTGGTGAACTGCCCGTTGTTCTGGCTGCCGGCAGTGCGGGCATCCTGCTGCACGAAGCGATCGGACACGGTCTCGAAGCCGATTTCAATCGTCAGGGTACTTCTATTTATTCCGAGAAAATGAACAAGAAGATCGCCGAGGATTTTATCACCATCGTCGACAATGGTACGAATCCTTACATCCGCGGCTCCATAAATGTGGACGATGAAGGCTGTCCCAGCGAGAATACGGTTCTGGTAGAAGACGGGATTCTCCGCTCCTACATCCATGACCGCATCTCAGCGGAACATTACGGTGTTGAGCCTACGGGTAACGGCCGCCGTGAATCCTTCAAGCATTATCCCATGCCCCGGATGCGCAACACCTACATGCTGGATGGTCCCCACACTTATGATGAGATCATCGGCAATGTGAAATACGGCATCCTCGCCGACCAGTTCACCAACGGACAGGTCAATATCGGTCCTGGAGATTTCACATTCTACGTGAAGTCAGGTGCCCTTATCGAGGATGGCAAGATCACTGCTCCGATAAAGGATGTGAACATCATCGGGAACGGTCCTGAGGTCCTGGAAAAGGTCACCATGGTCGCCAACGATATGAAGTTGGCCGAAGGCGGCTGGACCTGCGGGAAGAATGGTCAGGGTGTGCCTGTATCCCAGGGTATGCCCAGCGTACTGGTATCATCCATCACAGTTGGCGGCAGGGGGTAGATCATGGAAAAGAATGTATGGCTGGATCTCGGGTACTGGGCACAGAAGAGGGCCGGTTCTCTGGGAGCAAATGACAGCTCCATCAACATCAGCCACAGCCGCAGCGTCGAAGTCGACTATCGCGATGGCGAAGTTGAGAAGATGAAGGAATCAACGCAGCAGTCCATGGGGATCGAAGTCTACGCCAATGGTCGTTATTCTTCGCATTCTACCAATGATCTGCGTAAGGAATCATTGGAGAAATTCATCCAGAATGCGGTGGACCTGACGGCCTACCTGGAGGAAGATAAATTTCGTGGTCTGGCTGATCCGGAACTCTACAAGGGTCAGCCCGAGGTGGATCTGGACCTGCGCGATCCTGAATACGAGAAGATCACCACCGAATCCCGTAAGGCCCGGGCGGCTGAGCTGGGCGAACATGTGCAGGGCCAGGACGAACGACTGATCTCAGTGGCCTCGGGTTTCTCCGATTACCACGGTGAGAGCTACAAGCTGAAATCCAACGGCTTTGAAGGCCATCGGGAAACAACCTATTACAGTCAGTATGCAGAAGTCTCTCTCCAGGGTGAGGGCGATCGCAAGCCTCAGAGCTGGCGTTATTACAGCTCCAGGCACCTGGCGGATATGCCCGGCACCAAGCAGACGGCCCTGGAAGCCCTGAAGCGCACCCAGGACCAGGTTGGCCAGGAGAAGGTCGACACGGCCACCATGCCCATGTTGGTTGAAAACTCGAATGCCCCGGGTTTGTTCTGGCGGCTCATGAATCCGCTGAGCGCTTCAGCCATTCAGCAGAAGAGCTCCTTCCTGGATGGGAGGAAGGATACACAGATCGCAGCTGAATTGTTGACGATCGTCGATGAACCGGCTATTGTCAGGGGTCTGGGCAGCCGATATTATGATGGTGACGGTATTGCTGCCAGGACCATGCCCGTCATTGAGAACGGGATCCTGAAGAACTACTATGTGGATGTCTATTACGGCCGCAAGCTGGGTTGGGCACCTACAACCGGTGGTGCATCCAATCTGGTGCTAAAACCGGGAACGCGGAATCCTGCAGATATGGAAGCAGATATTGAACGTGGGATCCTCGTCACCAACTGGCTCGGTGGGAACGCCAACGGGACCACAGGTGATTTCTCACTGGGTGTGGCCGGCTGGCTCATCGAGAACGGGAAGCGAACCATCCCCATCAATGAGATGAACATCTCGGGGAATTACGCCGATCTGCTGAAGAACCTGAAAGAGGTGGGGAACGATCCCTATCAGTATTCCTCTTTCAGAATTCCTACACTGCTGTTTGATGGGGTGACCTTCTCAGGGACCTGATCGACATAATCCCATACAAGAGATCAAAGACCTGTCACCCTGATGTGCCTGCCCCGCTGCAGCCAGCTGGCGGAGGCCGGGTCGAAGGGTGACGGGCTTTTGTGTTGAAACAGTTAGATATGATCCCAGATGTGGTTGAAAAGAACGATCAGGGCAGATAGGTGATTTTCCGTACTGTAGAGTTGTGCCCAGTACTCACCCTTAGAAAATACAGCCCCCCACTCAAAATGAGATTGTTATGGTCTAAAACCTGTAACTGATGCGATCCGGCCGTCAGGTCAAAATGGATATTGTAAACTTGGATCCCCCGCAGGTCGAAGAGTTGGAATTCTACTCTGGCAGGTCTGACCAAGTCAATGTCCATACTAATGCTTGCATTGAACGGGTTGGGATAGGCTGCACTGATGTGAAATACCTCTGGAGATATACCATCTGTTGAGAGAGTTGGCTCTGCTAGCCAGGGATCGAATTCGATATTACCCTGGATAATCACTCCTTGCCCACCTGGATTTGAATCATGGGAGGGTCCGGTAGCGTGCCCCCACCAGTTCTCTGTCGCAACTATCATTGGACCCTGTCTATATAACGTTATCGTCTCATCATCTAGTTCAGGATGAAAATGATTCCCCCAGAATATGGGCGTTGACAGGCCTGTTACCCGAATGGTGTACCAGTTATACGGCCAGCATACATTGTTATCCCGGAATATCGTCCTGCTGATAATTGGTGAACCACCGTCAATGTAGAGGGCGCCACCTCCTCCACATTCATCCATACCATGGGAGTTATCCTCCCAACCTGCTGTACTCTGAATGGAACAATAATCCACTACGCCGTCACTGTTGATCAAGTTCAAGGCATATCCGGCGGTATTGTGGTGAAGATCGCAGTTCTTTACCAGGAATTCAGAGTTCTGGATGCGCATACCACTACCCCAATTGATCTTGACACCCTCGATGAGACAGGCCAGAGCATTTGTAACCATAACAGATCCCCCAGTAAGGATGACTGAGTTCATCGAAGATGCAAGGAGTGAAACACTATCCCGACTGATCACAAACGGATAGATTTGACCTTGTGATGCAGAATAGGTTCCCGGGAGCATCAGCACTTCCTGTGGTGTCATATCAGAACTCCGACTGAGAGCATAGGAGAAATCCCGCAGCGGTGTATCCGTTGTATTACCATCATTAAGGTTGCTACCGTCTGATCTCAAATAAACCGGACTATCCAGAGGGTCGTAAATTCCCAGACAGTCGCTCGTATCAAAACTCGTAATGGGGTGTATGGAGTACTCCGAAACCGGATTCAATGGGAAAGTATTGTAGCCGACATTCAGGATCGGATCAACGTCGGAGAGAGTGAAGATGTCGCAACCGTAGGCTGCGACGTTCAGATCAAAATAATTCCCCGTTGCCTCAGATCCTCCAATGATGGGATTGGTATGAATCCCTAACCAGATGGCCCCTCCGTGGCGTGCGTAGTTGGCTAGAAATTCACAATTTCTGAAGATGGGGGAGGATATGCTCTCTTCATCACCACTTACGTGACAAGCGCCCCCGGAATTCGCCCTGCAATTCATGAAACTCACGTGATCAAATATGGGCGAACACCCTGCGATATGTACACCCGGCCCCCCGCGGATGATGCTAAGATTACGTATCTCATGATCCCTACCACCATCCATGCGTATGACCATGTGTTGATTTTCACCATCCAGGATTGAAAGCTCCTGACCCGCACCGCTGATATGGACGAAATCGGGGAGTACTATTGGGAATGTCTCGCCTGTCTCGGTAGAAGAGTAAGTTCCTGCGAGTAGATTGATCGTGACCTGATTCTCGAGGCTCGAGAGTATGGATTGAGAAGCCCGTTGGAAGGTTTGAATGGCAGTTTCCGGTGTCAGGCCATCATTCTCATCACTTCCGGAAGGAGATAAATAACAGTCGTCAGTGATTGCCGGTGCCACTGTATAGTACCCGTTCTCCAAGTTGAAGTATTCAAGTGGGCTAACGGCCAGCTCATTCACCGGATAGTATGTGAAACCGTTATAGCTGGCATCGATGATATCCTGATCCTCTGGCCATGACTGGAGAATCAGTGCATTCCCGTCATGTTCTGCGAAATTGTGTGTGAAGGAATTTGCATTTTCAGAAGAGCCGCCGATTAATGTTGGACCTGGCCTGCTAATATTCATTGCCCCACCACTGTATCCTGCCGTGTTGGACTCAAAGGTGCATGAATACACCTCAATGGTCGATTGGGAGACTGCCAGACCACCACCATGACTCGCAGAATTACCAATGATCGACGTCGAATCCAGTAGAATAGAACCTCGATACTGCCAGATTCCACCGCCAGCCTGACCGGCTGCATTGTGTGCGATGGTACAGTTATTTATTATTACATCTGAATCTCTACAGCGTAAACCACCTCCGGTCACTTCATATTGGGAAGGATATCCTTCCATAGGGATAGATCGATTTGAATCAATCGTAGTGTTATTCAAACTCAAGTGACTGATGTATGCATTAATAGCTCCCCCAGATGGATCATCATTCAAATCATGACTTAGAATGTGAATGTGTAGGTAGTGACTCTCGTTGTTGGTGAACCTGGAATTATTGATATCAACCGAAAGGCCGCTGGTGTTAAGACCGCCAGCGAGTCCATCAGAATAGGAGACATTGTCCCTGATAGTGCAAGCATCGATGGTTATCACACCGGAACCAGCAGCATAGATCCCTGGTCCACCACCCCCTGGTCCTCCACAATTCCTGATGAGAGAATTCTGCAGGGTGACAATCACACTGTCACCATTAACCCATATACCTCCTCCATACGCACTTAAAATATGACAATGCTCGAGATGAATAGTGGAAGTATCACCGATGATGATACCACGATTAGATTCCTGGATCTTAAATCCTGCAATCATCAATGTTGAGTCCAGGATATTAGAGATATTGAATCCATGGCTGTTTGCAGTGATGATCGTTGAATCGATGTAGGCTGAGTCTCCAGTTGTGAGGAGGAAGGAAGCCAAGGTGAAAGAAGGCTTAAACAGAATATCAGTGCCACCTGGATAGGTTCCGGGTGCAACCAGGATGGTGTCCCCGGACGCTACCACATCTACGGCTTCCTGGATGCTTGGATATTGGCCGGGTACGCTCAATATGGTTGCTTCGATCTGACTTATGCCGATGGTGAGAGTGGATAGTGTTAAAATGATGTAGGATTGCAATCCCACAAGATACCCCCATTGTTGTAGAATGAAGTTATTCATGCACTCCGGATTGCGCAACACATGATCCCATCTCCTTTCCGCCAGACACATTTATGACAAAAACCATTTGAATTAACAGTTATAATATTTAGTATTACGTAGATTCACTTCACCTTCGACCAACTGCTCCATCAACCACATATCCAGTCCCTTTAGATCAAATACCCAGGGATTCACCAATCCAAGAAAGAGAGAACTCTATGAGGTCACCAATAGGAATGGCTTTAATGCTCTTGCCTCTGGTTTCAGGCTTATCAGGCGAGATATTCATCAGTGAATATTCTGACGCCGACGGTACCGGGAACTATATCTATGAATTCGTCGAGATCTACAACAACACCACGCAACAGGTGGATATCAGCGGGTATGTATTTCGACAATTGAATTCCACGAAAACCTACACCGTTCCCGCCTCTACCAATATCCCTGCAAAGGGTTATTATGTTCTAGGCAGAAATGCAGACCAGGCTGCTTTTGAGACCTTCTGGAATGTCGATCTTGGCGAATCTGTCTTCTATCAGAATTCAACCAATAGCGGTCTCGCCATCAACGGAGCAGAAGTCTATCTGCTCGAGAACAGTTCAGGGAGCAATGTCGATCCCACTGTAGATGACCAATATACGGCCCTGGCCGTCACCAGTGGCAATCGAGTTCATCGACTCAACGTGGGTAACTCAGCAACTGACTGGGCTCTTGATGACAATGTCAATGCCAGTCCGGGAAGACTTGATACTGATCAGACCCTGGCCGTGGAGCTGGGTAGCTGGGAGGTGGAGGAGATCAATGCTGCAGCTGTACTGAGTTGGACGACCCACTCGGAATATGAGAATCTGGGATTCATCCTGGAACGTTGGAATTCGGACGCGCTCGATACCATCGAGATCGCTTCATTCACGCAGTATAATGCCCTGCAGGGCCACAACTCCCGGTCGATAGAAACAGCTTATACCTTTACCGACCGGGATGTCCACCCAGGCGCCACCTACTGGTACCGGCTTAGCGATGTTGATTATTCAGGAAAACGCACGTATTACGCTCCACTGGAGATCACGATGTCAACCCGTTTGAAAGCTGCTGCGCAGCGGCAGATCGTCGCAGGGATCTATCCCAATCCTTTCAATCCAGGTGCCAGCATCCACATCGACATGCAGAGTGGGGATCAGGACGCTGGACGAATCGAGATCCGGGACCTGTGTGGAAGGCAGGTCAGTCTTCTCTGGGAAGGCCATGGGGCCGGCTTCCCGCAGCAGTTGATCTGGGATGGCACGGATCGAAATGGACTGGCTCTCCCATCTGGACCATATGTCCTCCTCGTTCATCAATTGAACACAAGTGAATCAATACCGATCATGCTCCTGCGCTGAGCCAGGATCATCCGCGGTCCAGCCGTTCGTATTAATGACTTTTTTATCTCTGGACTGCAATTAAGGAATTCAATCTTACATCACTGTGAGTGCCTACTATATTTCATGCTCGGAACATGAATTATTGGCAGAATTGAACTAAATCCCAGAAGGTCCTGTGGACGCAGTCATACCAGCTCTCATCCTGATGATCATCGTCGTACTCGGCGCTCTCTCGACTGAACTTATCGTACACAAACGCGCGCTGAGTAAAATACCCATTCGCATCCACGTGAATGGGACCCGGGGCAAATCCAGCGTAACACGTCTCATCGCCGCCGGTCTGCGTACCGGGGGAATGTCCGTTCTGGGTAAGACCACCGGATCCTCACCGCGTATCCTTGATCTCTACGGCAAGGACAGACACATCCACCGTCTGGCCAATGCCAGTATCGGTGAACAGACCAGATTCCTGCGCTACTTCTCCCATTACAGGCCTCAAGCGGTGGTCCTGGAATGCATGGCGGTGCAACCCCAGTACCAGTGGGTGAGTGAACAGCGAATGCTGCACTCCACACACTCTGTCATAACCAATTCCAGACTGGATCACATTGAGGAAATGGGCCCCACCTTGGAAGACATCAGCCAGAGTCTGGGCAATACAATCCCGTTCAAGGGAAAGATCTTCACCGCCGAACAGGAGAACCTGGACATTCTGGAGGACATCGCCGAGAAGCGCGGTACCAGCATCAAAGCTGTCACCTCCGGGGATGTGGATGCCGATGATATGCACGGTTTCAATCATATCGAGCATCCCGAGAACGTGGCCCTGGCACTATCTGTATGCGAAGCACTTGGCATTGAACGCGACTCCGCCCTGGAGGGCATGAAACATGCCCAGCCCGATCCCGGAGCCCTGCGGGTATGGGAACTTGGATCAGAAGGCAAGGTTTTCACATTCATCAATGCGTTCGCCGCCAACGATCCCCAGTCCACGCGTCAGATATGGAAGATGATCAAGGAGAATCCGGGACTACCCCATGAGCACATTTGCGCCTTCCTGAACACCCGTTTCGACCGCGTCTCCAGGACCCGTCACCTTCTGGACCTGATCCTCAAGGAGATCGATCCGGACCGTTTGGTGGTCCGTGGTGAACGATTGGACCGGTTTGAAAGGGATTACTTCAGGAAGCTGGGCAGCCGTGTCACCACACATTCCGAGCAGGAAGCACCCCAGCGGGTGATCGCCGATCTCCTGGACCAGGCTGACAACACTCTGATCTTCGGCATGGGGAATATCGTGGGCAGTGGTTTTGTACTGTTGGATGAATTGAAGAAGTACAGGATCAACGCATGATAGAAATTGCCATTGGTTTAGGCATCATTCTCAGTCTCTGGCTCACCGAATGGCTGGGGGTCACTGCCGGGGGGATCATCGTTCCCGGTTACATCGCCATGCATCTGCACGAGCCCCTGCGGGTGGTTGCCACCTTCACCATCAGCATCTGCGTTTTCCTTATCGTCCGCGGTCTGTCCGAATTCATGCTGATCTACGGCAAGCGTCGACTGGTACTTTCCCTGCTGCTGGGATTCCTGTTCGGCTATATCTCCAGGAATTACCTGGCCATCGATTTTGATGTCCTGGGATGGGAGTTCTATACCATCGGATACATCATTCCCGGCCTCATCGCCAGCTGGATGGACCGTCAGGGAGTCCTGAGGACCATCAGCGTTGTACTGATCACCGCCACCATCGTACAGCTCGCAGTCATGCTGATCAGTGGGGGATCCATCCATGTTTAGACCGGCTATCCAGCGTACAGAGGTCCTGGTGGGGATGGCCATACTCTCCCTGGTGGTTTTCTATATCACCAGCTCCATACATGTCGAAAAACGTGAACCAGCCTACGAAATGAAGATCCAGGCCGCCCAGCGGATGGCCAGATCCATGCAGATCCTGAAGGATGTACGCATGGAGGCAGCAGTATTCATCGACGATGTGAACGATCCCAACGAAACTGCGCTAGTGGGAAGTCAATTCACGCACATCACCACGGATGAGGGTGATCTGGATGCCAAGATCTCCATCCTGGATCCAAATGTGGCGGCCATGGTGGTGGACTATCTCGATCGGGCTGGACTGCAGTCCGGCGATACCGTGGCCATCACCGTGACGGGGTCCATGCCTGGCGGCAACCTGGCGGTCTATTGCGCTGTAGAGGAGTTGGGACTATACCCGGTGATCGTTTCTTCAGTGGGAGCCTCACAATGGGGTGCCAATGTGGATGATTTCACCTGGTTGGATATGGAGCGGATCCTGGTGGATTCAGGTTTGATCTCCTTTCACAGTCAGGCAGCCAGCCTGGGCGGGGGTAGTGACATCGGTCGGCGTCTGAGTCCCAGGGGCCGTGATCTCATCCGGGAGGCCATCCAGCGGAATGAGGTTCCATTTCTCTCCAGTAGCGATCTGGAGAATGCCATCGAGAATCGCATCGAGCTCTTTACAGCTGACATGGAACTGAATCGTTATAAAGCCTTCATCAATGTTGGCGGAGGAGCAGCCGTTCTAGGGGATGCGCTGACCGCCCGACTGATCCAGCCGGGCCTCTCAACGCGTGTTGACCTACCCACGTTACGTAGCGATGGTGTATTATCCCATTTCGGCCGGGAGGGCGTACCGGTGATCCATATTCTCAATATCCGCGAGATGTTCGATGATTTCGAATATCCTTACGCATCCACGCCAACCCCTGAACTGGGTACTGGATCCTTCTACGCAAGTGAAAGGTACAGTCCAGCGGCAACGGCGATAGCGCTAGCGTTATTGCTGGGTATGCTTATTACGGTAGGACTTAACAGCAAACGGAAGATCAGGGATTACCTGGAAGAACATGAGCCGGAAAGTTATGCTTAAAAGAACAGTCATTCTCGCAGCCCTTGTTTCACTTGTGTCAGCGGACCTGCTGAAGCCAGCCAACGGAAGCAAGCAGAAAGAGATCCTCACCATATCCGAGAACCGGAGGGTCTACTATGACCTGGAGTCGGACCCGCTGACCTACCTGATCAACGGACCTGTCAGGTTGAAGATCTATTCACGTTCGGTGTACGCTCGCAAGACCAGCGAGTCCCAGCGCTATAACTTCACAGTGCGTATTGATGAGGGCAATCCCATCAACATCCAGCACACACAGAGAATTACCACCAGCGTGAAATCCAGCATGCATCCCAATCACTATTATTCACGTTCGGCCATCGACTATCTCAACATCCCGGCCGGGCCACATGAAGTGCATTTCTACCGGGACAAGAAGAGTAAACCAACCCTTATCAGAGTGCTGGAGATAGACCTGAAACCAGAAGGATCCAAAAAACGGCTGGAACCACTCGAGAAGGCAACCCCGGTGTCGGTTCAGGCAAACGGCAAGTCTCTAAGGTACTTTGAATTGAGCAATGACAATCCGCTGTACGTCCAAGTAGATGGACCTACCAATTTTGAAGTAATCACGCGCCTCGCCTTCCAGACCTGGATGGGGCGTGAGCAGGATTACCGGCTGCAGGTCTGGGATAATGGCAAGTTGGCCGGAACCTTCTATTTCAGTGGTGAACGATCTGAGGTTTCGACGGTGGCCGGTCGCGATGATCTGGTGCCAGGCAAATGGCGCAGCTGCTATATCCCCATCACCAAGGGACAACATAAATTGAAAATCAAACTACTGGACAACGACCGTAGCGTATACGTTCGCATGAATCGTATTGACTGACCTTGAGATCACTCACCCTTTTACTCGTCCTTTCGCTGAGCGTCACCGCTCAGTCCCTCCTGCACAGGCTTGCTGCACCCGTACATTTGGAGACGGGTCTGCAACCAGCCTGGCAGAGCAATCCCCTGAATCTTTCAGAACCTGAGATCGAAAAAGCCGCAGCGGGAACGGGATATCTCGGTGATGTTGATGCTGTCCAGAGCCGGGTGCTAAGCCTCTACACAGTGGTCTCCTATGATCCTCGTATCTTCAATGGCCGCAGGACCGCCTTCGAGCTCAGGGGCTTCTACCATTCTCATTTTGACATTCCCCAGCGTAACTATGCCAGTCTGAATGTCTCCATACGTCAATCCCTGGGCGGCTGGCGCTTCCTGGAAGCGGGATATGGTCTGTTGCCTTCGCTGTATCTGAGGCATTATCGTTTCGACAATCATCCCAGCATCCTGCCCGGGCGCTACGCCTGCAGATTTGGCACGGAACGCGGTTGGCTCGAATTTCAGCACCGGATCACTCCGGCAACCTCGCTGCAGTACCGCCTGACGCGACGGATCGAGCGCTATCAGGCCCCCTTCTCACATTATGACATGCAAATGCTGGAAGCGGCTGTGGGTCTCAGATCGAAACCGCTTCGAGCTGTCACCGCCAGATTCGAGGTCCAGTACGGGCAGGCCAGCAATGACAACCATCTTGACGACCTGGATCGCAGCTACAGTTATCTGAATATCAGACCCGCTTTGAATTTCCCCATTCCAGGGGACCTGCTCCGATCCATATCCCTCGATGGTCGTTTTGATCAACGCGCCTATCAGAGTGATGAGATCACAGACCCACTGCATGCGGGCCGTTACCAGTATGAGTACCGTCTGGATCTGCGTTTGTTTCCCCAGAGCAAGGACCGTATGAATTGGTATCCCTTCCTCGGTTATCGGCAGCGTATCGTGGAATCAGATTCAGATTTCGTGCAGGACCTGAAATCATTCAAACGCTGGTGGTTCGGGATACGGATCGGTCTGAACTCAACAATTGATATCTATTTGTAATGCTACAGGAACTACGGAATACCATGAAATTAAAAGCTATGAAGAAATGTGTCGCTTATGGTCTGGGCTTCTTCACCATCATACTGCTGGCGGGCTGTTTACGACCTGATCCCATCGAAGCGGATAATCTTGTGGAGTTGGACCTCCTCTACGAGATCAACACAGTGGGATGGGCCAGGGATATAGCCATACATGAGGACCTGATGTTCGTGGCCGCCTCCCAAGCCGGCGCACAGATCTGGGATCTGGGTGGTGAAACTCCCGAACTGGTATATCAGGAGGATTTCGGCAGCGACGATCTGGAGTTGATCCGCTACGATGCACGCAATCGTCTTCTCCTGGCCTCAGACCGGACCATCGTCCACTATCGGGCAATGGACAGCACGAACATCGGTCTGGATTCGGCGTACTATGACAATCCCAGTGCCTTCCTGGATCCCCGGCAGCTCTCTGATGGCAACACCCAGGATTTCACTTTCACCTCCCAGGACAGCCAACTTGTCATTTATCTGACAGATAGGGACTTTTCGGACGGCCTGAAACGCATATTCCTTACCTTCTCCGAGGAAAGCACCTTTGGTGGTCAGTACTGGTCGCCTGAAGGTCATAAACTGGTGAACGGTCACATGCGTGGACTGGACATGCAGGATGATCTGGTCGCTGTTACTATCGAAGAGTTGGGTATCGCCCTGTTCCAGGTCAGCCCGTCCACCATCGACACCCTGGCCTTCGCCGATACGCCCGGGGAAGCCCTGGAAACGATTTTCTCAGGTGATCGTCTGCTGGTAGCCAACAACTGGGGCGGATTGCAGATCTTTGACTGGGATGGCAGCAGCCTGGAGTCTTTGAGCATACTGGATTTTGATGAGAATGTGGAACATATATCCATCTGGGGTGACGCTGTCATCCTGAGCTGTGGCCTGGATGAATGCTACATCGTCGATCTCACCGATCCTGCAGATCCGCAGGTGGACCAGTTTATCGAGAGCGGTTATTGTTATCGCAGTACCGTGGACGGCGACAGGGTTTATATGGCAACCCGGGATGGTGTGAAAGTATACAGTATAAGCCTCAATTAGCAGGACCTATGCAAAAAGCCTTTCTCATAGTTCTTACCCTGGCTTCCCTGCTTTCAGCGGATTCAGAGATGCGTCCGGCTGTTCAGGTATCACCTACGGCGAACGGGACCGTGCTGACATTTGATTTCAGTCATATTGAAGTCTTAGAGTGGGCTGAGTTGTTATCGGATCCCGATCTTTATCCCGTCTCCGGGTATGGCATAAGCGGAAATCTTGGCGATGCAGCCCTGCCGGTATTTACCCGGATGTTGCCGCTGGATGAGACAGGGACGGGTGACATTGAGATTATTCACGAGGACTACCGGATCCTGGAAGCTGTGAGCCTCAAAGAGGTAGACCGAGGTCACCTTGAGACTGAGCCCTTGAGTGCCCGAGCGGAATTCAACTGGCAACGCCCAGACAGTTACCTTCGGTTCCAGATCGGTGAGGTTCAGCACCTTGCCGAACAGGCCTTGCTGCCGGTGAGCATCCGGCCCATCCTGCTGGATCATGAGACTCGCAGTGTCAGCGCTTTACGGTCACTGTCTGTATTTATTCCGGGCCTGCACCTCGATCCTGATTTTCAGGTGGACCAGAATGGACAGATCAGATCCATCGCAACTCCCGATGACATCTTCGGCGATCTGGGTCATTATCTCATCATCACCAACCCAACCTATGTGAACTTTCTTGACAATCTTGTGACCTGGAAGCAGCGCAAGGGGTATGAGGTTTCCGTCGTGACCACAGCGGAAACCGGTGTCTCTGCCAGTCAGATCAAGAGCTATGTACAGACTGCGTATGATACGTGGACGTCAAGGCCCGACTATCTGCTGCTCATCGGTGACGAGGACCAGGGCATGCCGGCATTCTACATCCAGAATCCCGGTGGCGAGAGTCGGGTGACGGATCATCCCTATTCGCTGCTTGAAGGTGACGATGTTTTTCCAGACCTCATGGTAGGGCGTCTGTCCATGGACAGTGTTGCACAATTGCTGGCCATCATCAACAAGATCCTGGTCTATGAAAGTCAGCCGACCCTGTCGGACCCAGACTGGTTCAAACGGGCATTGATGCTCTGTACCATCACAGCTGCGGCATCTCCCCAGGACATCAGCAACTGGGTGCGCCGGAAACTGTTGGAGAACGGATACACCCAGGTGGATACTGTGTATTATCCCCTCCAGGGTTCCATCAGTCCCATCTATACCGCTGTCAACAATGGACTGGGCTTTGTCAATTATCGGGGACTGGGTGCCTATAATGGCTGGCTGGGACCCTGGTTCGACAATGGCGACCTCTATGGTCTTAATAACGGACAGATGCTGCCCATCGTAACCAGTATTGTCTGCGGCGGCGGTAATTTTGGTGCGAACGTGGATCCCTGCTTTGGAGAGAGCTGGTTGAGGTTGGGAACCACGGCAGTGCCACGAGGCTCAGTGGCCTTTTTCGCCCCCAGCGAATTGCATACGCATACACAATTCAACAATGTGATCAACGTGGGGATCTATGCTGCCATCTTTGACAATGACGTAACGGAACTTGGCCGGGCCATGTGGGGTGGCAAACAGGAGCTCTGGCTAAACTATCACCAGAACCAGTATCACCCTTTTGAGCAGACGCCGGAATTCTACATGCATGTTTATAATCTACTGGGTGATCCCGGCATGCAGATCTGGACGGACACGCCGGAAGAGCTCATGGTCACCCATCCTGCGAATCTGAATATGAGCAGCGATCATGTCGCTGTCACCGTAACAAATACAGCAGGGGAACCTGTTGGGGACGTTTTTGTATACCTTTATAATGAGGAGAACGCGCTAGGCCGGCACACCGATGCCAGCGGCAGCGTCAGCCTGCCCTTCAATGCAGGCTGGGAAAGCGCCGTGGCTCTCACGCTTACAGGAACCAACAAGTATCCCTACCTGGCAACCATCCCTGTTTCAAGTGAAGAGGATCCAGTGCATCTGGACGAGTGGGACCTTGCAGGGGAGGGATTCCTGTCTGCAGGTGGATCCCATGGATTTGACATAACCTTAACCAATGGGGACCAGGATCTTGC
Source organism: uncultured Lentisphaeria bacterium (assembly GCA_964454335.1). Lineage (GTDB taxonomy): Bacteria > Fidelibacterota > UBA8477 > UBA8477 > JABMPR01 > CAYVVT01. The sequence continues at coordinate 257,122 of CAYVVT010000002.1, forward strand.
GGATGTGCTGCTGACCATCTCGGTGAGCGGTAGTGAGAGTGTAAGTGTCAATGAGCCCGTCCACTCTCTCGGTGATCTTGGTAGCGGGGAAACCATTGAGCTCAATGGCGCCGGGGAGATCAGCGTGGATAGCTCCACACCGCATGCAGACGTGGTGAGATTCGATCTAACACTTGAATCAGGGGCGGTATCATGGAATTGGCAGCAGACCCTGCCTGTCCAGGCACCTCAACTGGTCATCCAGGAGATCCAGGTCATAGAAGGTGAACTGGCTGCTGGAGATTCAGCTCGCGTGGGTCTGGTGCTGCAGAATATCGGCGGCCAGGAAACCAGCGAACTCAGTCTCAGTATGCTCGAGCATCCCTTCGTGGAATGCGAAGCAGGCAGTTTGTATTGCCCACCGATACTCATTGACAACGTTGTCGGAACAGAGAACATCAGGTGGTTCCACTTCTCGGATCAGCTTTTCCCCGGCGAGAGTGTCGAACTCCATTTCCTCTGTCAGCATGAAGGTCGGCAGGATACCCTGTCTATCGCCGTAGCCATTGGGGAGCTTTCCCGTTTTGCCCCATCACTTCCAGATGACTATGGATACCGGGTTTTCGACGATCAGGATGTCTGCTATTCAGAATTCTCCATCTATGACTGGATCGAGATCGATCCTGATGCCGGAGGAAACGGATCGGTGCTTCCGCTGAATGATACCTATGAAGAAGCCGATGCAACCACCTTCCTTGAGCTGCCGTTTCCTGTGCAGTATTATGGCGAAAGCTATGCGGGCATCACCGTCTGTTCAAACGGCTGGATAGCCATGGGTTCTTCTCCTGAACGCAGTTTTCACAACCGCCGGATACCCTCGCCACTTGGACCAGCGGCCATGATCGCTCCCTACTGGGACGATCTGCGTACCTACCCGGGGGACGTCATAAGTCACACTGAAGCCGATGGCTCACTCTTTATCGTGGAGTGGAGCCGTGTCACACACCTGAGTTACAGCAACCAGATGAGCTTCCAGGTGATCTTCTTCAATTCGGAGATGTATCCCACCGCTACAGGGGATAACCGCATCAAGTTCCAGTACAAGGACTACTCCAACCAGGACTATTGGGCCAACTATTCCACCACAGGTATCGAATCGCCCAACACCTTTACAGGGATCGAGTTGAGTTACAACAACCTCTACGATCCCAGTATCGATCAGATTGACCACAACCGGGCGTATATGTTCTCAACCGAGCGGGGTCAGAGATTATCTGCACCCATCCTGGAATTAGGATCAACCCAACTCGTATTCGAACAGAATCCATGGGTTATCAACCAGGATTCATTCCTGCTGTCAAATACAGGGGAGTCCCTGCTCATTTACGACATTGATATTCCAGATGAACCTGCGTTGCCACCGGCCCCGAATCCATTCGCAGATTTCAGTTTTACCAAGGGCGGCAGCGAGCCGGAGACCATGTCCGCTCCCCGTGAGGGAACGGATGAATACGGCTATACCTGGCGGGATGAGAATGATGAAGGCGGTCCAGGTTTCAACTGGGTAGATATCGTTGGACCAGAATACGAACTTGAATACGGTGATGACCCGGATGACTCGTCCCTGGGACCCTTTGCCATCGGTTTCCAGATGCCCTTCTATGATGAAATCTACTCCTCCTTGTATATCAGCACCAACGGGACCATCAGCTTTGTTTCAGATGCTTATCCCTGGGCAAATCTTCCTTTGCCGAACAGTGATGCGCCACCGGCCCTGCTGGCTCCCTGGTGGGATGACCTGAACAGTGACAATGTCGAGAACGGTACGATCTACATGCGAGCCAACGGCATCGATTCCGTGATCATTACCTACCATGACTTCCCCAAATGGAGTACCGGGGAACGTCACACCTTCCAGGCGATCCTGCACTCGTATGGGGACATCACATTCCAATATCTTTCCATGGGATCAGATGGTGGCTCCGCTACGGTGGGTATCCAGAACGAAGCCGGCAGTATCGGTCTCACCGTGTCGTTCAACGAAGACTCAGGTATCGACGGTGGATCTGCCATCCGTTTCAGCAGGCCGAACAACTGGTTCGCCCTGTCCGCCTGGTCCGGCACGATCGATCCGGGTGAAAGCGGGACCATCGGTGTGACCGCATTCAGTCTGGATCTCGAACCAGGCAACTACTCACTGCCCCTGACACTCATCTCTAATTCTGAGAATCTGCCCATGGCCGGACTTGAGGTGGTTCTCAATGTGGTACATGGCGATTTGTCAGATGGTGATATCAATGCCGATTATCGGATTGATGTAGGTGACCTGATGCTGGTCCTGGATTCCATTCTGGGTCATGAGGAACTGGACGCTGACAGCTTCCTGCGTGCAGATCTCTGGGCGGATGGAATCCTTGATATCCGTGATGCGGTATTGTTGGTGGAGTTGATCCTTTTATGGGTATGAACGGTCGTAATCTGTCCAAACGGACCGATGATGCCATTAGATGTGAACCAGGGGGGCGGTTGAGCTCCAGCCGCGAGGTTTAGATAAATGAAGTTGTTGAGATCCCTTTTCCTGCTGGTACTACTCCTTCAGAACATTCCTGCTGCAGATGAATTGAGACCGCACATGATGCTGATACCCGCAGCCGGAGGCGTGAAAGTCGACCTTGATTTCAGCCACATCGCCGATGAAGCCTGGTTCGCAATGCTCCAGGCGCCCGATGATTTTGGACAATTCGGGTACGGTGTATACGGCTCACCCGGGAAAGCGGCTCTGCCCTTCCTCACCGAGTTGCTGCCGATCCAGGGCCTGGGTACACCTCAGATCCAGATCCTGGAGCACCAATCCAGGGTGTTGACGGATCCGCAGTTGAAGGTTGTTCATGCCGGCCACCTGGAAGTGGATGATCCCGTGACCCTTGAGTCTTTCCAGTGGGATCGACCACAACGGGCAGACCTGTCCCTGGTGGTGTTGGGTGAACCTGTTTATATGGCCAGCACCAACTTCCTGCCACTTACAATCCATCCCACACGCCTGCATATGGACCGGCGCGAATTGGAAATACCCGAACACATCAGCTTGATGGTTACCGGAGTTCAGCTCAATTCAACAATAAAGCTTAGCGATACCGGTTCACCACGCTCTGTTGCCACTCCGGATGATTACTACAGCGATCTGGGGCATTATCTGTTCATAGTCCCGGAGAGCTACCTGCCGTACCTGGAGCCGCTGGTGAACTGGAAGATGCGAAAGGGCCACCCGGTTACAGTGGCTACTACGTCCGAAACCGGCAGCACAGCCAACAGCATCAAGAACTATATCCAGGATGCCTACGATACATGGGATTCCCCCTTGCGCTTTGTGGTTCTGGTGGGCGACGAGGACCAGGGCATTCCAGGGCACTACATCCAGAATCCCGAAGGCACCAGTCTGGTTACCGATCACCCCTATGCCTTGCTGGAAGGCGAGGACAGTTTCCCCGAGGTCTTTGTCGGCCGGCTCTCAGTGGATACGGCGACACAGCTTATCACCGTGGTGAGCAAGATCGTGAACTATGAAAGCCAACCCTACATGGGAGACTCTGACTGGTTCAAGCGAGCGCTGATGCTTTGTACGATAACAGCTGCAGCATCACCTCAGGATGCCAAGAACTGGGTGCGTCGTAAGTTGTTGGAGAATGATTATACAGAGGTAGATACCTTTTATTATCCCTTTCAATCCGCCAATGGACCCTATTTCGTGAATCCGGTGAATGATGGTGTAGGATTCATCAACTATCGCGGTCTGGGCCATTACAGTGGGTGGTCCGGTCCCTTCATTGAGAATTCCACCCTTTATTCCCTCAGCAATGGGCAGAAGCTGCCCATCGTCACCAGTGTGGTATGTGGTGGTGGTGACTTTGCCTCTTATGTCGATCCCTGTTTTGGCGAGCTCTGGGTCCGCCTGGGCACCTCGGCTGTACCTCGAGGAGCAGTTGCTTTTTTCGGTCCCAGTGAACTCTATACACATACCCAGTTCAACAACATCCTGGACATCGGTATCTATGCTGGGATCTTTGATGAAGGCATTGAAGAACTTGGTCCCGCTCTCTGGAATGGAAAGCTTGAACTCTGGCGGAACTATCACTCCAACGAGTTCTTCCCCTTTGGTCAGACCCCCGAATTCTACCACCACGTTTACAATCTGCTGGGTGATCCCGGCATGCGGTTCTGGACTGACACGCCCCGATCCATCCTGGTTGAACACAGCAACGCGCTTAATCTCGATTCCGATCATATCAGTGTCAGCGTCACCGACCTGGAGGGCAATCCGCTTCCCAATGTCTTTGTCCATGCCTTCAATGAAGAAAATGCCAGAGGATTGTGGACTGATGCCGATGGCAGTGTATATCTGCCATTTATTGCCGGTCTTGAAAGTGCCCTGGCGGTCACCGTTACCGGGAAGAACATCCAACCCTATCTCGGTACCGTTCCCATATCCAGCACTGAATTACCCATCGACCTGCTTGAATGGACCATTAGTGATGATGGCCTGCTGCATGCCGGTACGACCCGCCATATGAACATTGTACTGGCTAATCCCGGAGCCGTGCTGGAGAATGTCGAGCTGATCCTTGAGACAGCAGACCAGGATGAGATCGGACTTCTGGATTCGTTACTGATCCTTGACTCCTTTGCCGGTGGCGGCAGTGAGGTCATGATAGATACCTTCGCCGTACAGGTGGATTCTGGAGCGCAACACGGCCACTATGTGGATTTCCTGCTGCACGTGACCGCAGGGGAAGAAAGCTGGACCTGGGAGCGGACCTTCCCGGTTCAGGCTCCGGAACTGCGGATCATGGGTTTCAACCTGCTGAATGGCCAGATCGCCCACGCTGATTCAGCCGAATTGCAGATCGACCTGGCGAACGATGGTGGTTCCCTCACCGAAGAGATGCAGCTGGTACCGCTGGCGCATGAGCTGGTTGAATTTGGAACAGACACTCTCCTCTGTCCGGCGGTGGATGCAGACGGATCCACCACTACCCTCACCAGCAGCTGGGTCCATTTCTCGGATCAGATCTTTCCTGGTGAGGATCTGGTCATGCAATTCCTCTGTATACAGCCCCAGCGGGTGGATACCTTGAGCTACAGCTGGTCAATGGGATCGGAAGGCCAATTCTCACCATCTCGTCCAGATGCCTACGGATACCGGGTTTTCGATCAATGGGATATTAATTTCAGCAAAGCCCCGACATTCTCCTGGAACGAAGTGGATCCCTCCCTTGGTGGTCACGGCGACGTACTTGCCCTGTATGATAATTACGAGGAGATGGATCGTGCTGCACTTGTACCCTTACCTTTTCCCGTGACCTATTACGGGGTGGAGTATGAATCCATTACCGTATGCAGCAATGGCTGGATAGCCATGGGTTCCAGCCCTGAAGTCAGTTTTCATAATCGCAGGATCCCCTCACCTGCGGGTCCCGCTGCGATGATCGCTCCATTCTGGGATGATCTAACCACCACTCCAGGTCATATCGTGACCTATACCAACGGCAATGCCACCCGCTTTGTGGTGGAATGGAGCCAGGTATCCAATCTGTCTCTGAACACCGACCTGAGCTTCCAGGTGATCTTCTACAGCCAGGAAACACACCCGACACCCAGCGGAGATACAGAGATCCTATTTCAGTACAATGCCTACGAGAACCTGGATTCCTGGCAGAACTACGCAACCGTTGGTATCGAATCTCCCGACTACAGTACCGGGCTGGAGGTTACATACAACAATCTTTACACACCAAGCGTTCCCGAGATCAATCCGGGAACAGCCTTGTTATTTACCACCGAAAGAGGTGAACGCCTGCCTCCCGCAGTCCTTGAGATGAGTGCAACCGATCTCTATTTCTCGCAGAATCCCTGGATGACATCCCGGGATTCGATCCTCATCAGCAACACGGGTGTGTCCACCCTCATGTACAACATAGAGCATGTGCTGGAAGTACCACGGGAGCCCGCTGCTAATCCTTACGCCGGCTTCGATTTTGTCAAAGGTGGCGCTGAACCTGACGGAGAGATCCTGCTCCGTGAGACCCGGGACGAATATGGCTACGAGTGGCTGGACCAGGGCATGCCAGGTGGTCCAGAATACAATTGGATCGATATCGTATCCCCGGAAAATCTGTTGGAGTACGAGGGCGATCCGGACGATTACAACACCGGCCCCATGGACCTGGGTTTCTCATTCCCCTTCTACGACGATTACTATAGCACTGTGAATATCAGTTCAAACGGGACGCTGTCCTTCGAATCACAAGAATCCCCATGGGCGAACCTGCCTCTGCCCAACGTAGATGCTCCACCGGCACTTATAGCAGCCTGGTGGGACGACCTGAACCATGGGAATACGCCCGAAGGGGAATTGTATTTCTATTCGAATGATGAGGATTCGGTGGTGATCACCTACCTGGATTTCCCCAAGATCGTCAATTATTACCGCTACACTTTCCAGGTGATCCTGACTTCGAATGGCCACATTCTCATCCAGTACCAGGATGTCAGTGGTCCGGTGACCAGTGCGACTGTAGGGATCCAGAACAGCCAGCGCAGCTCAGGGGTCCAGGTGGTCTACAACAGCGCCAACAACATCGACGACGGTACGGCCATATTGATCAGACGACCCTTCAGCTGGTTCACCGCGGATGGTTGGACGGGAATGCTGCCGGCAGACGAATCACAGTACTTTGTCGTCACCGTGAAAAGCCACGCCATGATGCCCGGGACCTACGAGATCCCCCTTATCCTGAGCAGCAATGCCAATAATCTCTCCAGTGTCGATATGTTGATCACGATGGACGTAATTGCCGGCGAGCTACCCTTCGGGGATGTCAACGGAGACTACCGCCTGCATATCGATGATTTAATGAATTTGTTAGACTTTATCCTTTTGGTCGAAGAGATGACCGAAGAACAATTCGAGCGGGCCGATGTGGTCCCCGATGGCGTCATCAATGTGATGGATGCCGCCTTGCTAGTTGACCTGATCCTGGCAGCACCATAGGTGCTTGTTAAAAGCCCGGGCAATGAATGGATCGGTTCATCCCGATCAATATTAACAGGGGTTTAGATACATGAAATATGTCCTCGTACTTATAATGATGATCTCAGCGCTGGTGGCTGAAGAGCACTTCGCCTGGGCTTTGAACGGGATACCGATTCGCCAGGGTGTGCATATTGAGTGGCAGCGCACCGCAGATTCCGGCAACGAGGGCGAATTGATCTTCGCCTGGTCCGATACCCGCAATGGTGATCGTGATGTCTATATGCAGAAGATCGATTTGGCAGGGAACAAGCTCTGGGGTGAAACGGGTGTTCAGGCCAGCGTAACCTGGGGTCGTCAGGAAGATCCGGTCATCGTGTCCGACGGCATGGGTGGAGCCTTTCTTGCCTGGATCGATTACCGTGCCGATGAATATGGTGATGTCTACGGTCAGTATATCAACAGTGATGGATTGCTGCAATGGGATCCAGCCGGAGTTCCGCTGGCAGTCAATGACGGTGCCCAGCAGACTGCCAATATGGCCAGGGGCGGGGAAGGTTATGCCTTCGTCATCTGGGACGATTGGTCGCAGTCTGAACAGGGTGACATCTTTGGTCAGGTCCTGAGTGTGAGTGGTCCCATTGAAGATCCCGAGCACAACGGATTCCCGGTTGCGGATGCTGCGGGCAGCCAGTCTTCCCACACCATTGAGAACAGTGGATCGGATGCCGTGGTGGCCTGGGTGGATACGCGAGATCCGTCAAATCCAGATATCTATGCCCAGCGTCTGGATAACGCTTTCAACAAACATTGGACTGACCAGGGTACCCTGGTCTGCGGTGAGGCCAGCGAACAAAGTGCGCCCAAGGTAGCCCCGGCTGACGGGGACCGGGTTGTCTTGAGTTGGCTGGATCCACGGAATAATGACAAGGGTGATGTTTATTCACAGATCCTGAACGTTGACGGTGAAGCTGCCTGGACGGCGAACGGGATTGCGGTAACAAATTTGAGTGCAGAACAGAATCGACCCAGGGTCAAGTCCAATGGAGTCGATCTGCTTTATTACATCTGGGAGGATTTTCGGAACAACAACCAGGATCCGGATATCTATACCCAGGCTCTGAATTTTGATGGTACCCCACACTGGACCGCTGACGGTATCCCGGTGAGCACAGCAGATCTGAAACAATTGCAGCCGAGGATCACAGTGGAGAGCAGCGGTGGATTCTTCGTCGTCTGGTTGGATGAACGCCAGGGTGGTTTCCCACAGTCTGATGTCTACATCCAGAAGGTGAACGATGACGCCAGCATGGATTTCATCGCCGATGGATTAGCCCTCACTGATGCTAAACGTTATCAGACAGGTGGTCTTGTACGACCTGACGGTTCGGGTGGTGCGATGGTGGTGTGGGGGAACGCCTCCACCGGAAGCATCGGCATCATGGCCCAACATGTAAGCAGTGACGGCAGTCAGAGCTGGGACGCAGACGGAACGGAATACTTCTTTGGCATCGATGGAGATGCTTCCCGCGGCCGTGCCTTACCCTGGGGCGACCATGAGGTAATGGTCTTCTGGGAGGATAACAGGCTTGCTGCAACTGGTGCCGTTGCCACTGCCCAGGTGATCAGCCGCAATGCAGGGATCAGCCACATTCTTGACGGTAAATCCCTTTCCACGAACGATGAGCAGGCGGTACCGGTGATCACTCCGGACCACGCCAACGGTGCCTACCTGGGATTCATGAACAAAACTACCGGGATCGAGATCCTGTATGCCCACCGTATCGATGAGAACCTGGACGCGGTCTGGCCGAGTGACGGCATCCGCATCTATGAAGAGAGTTTTGGGGCACAGGAAGCACCTTTCGTGGTGGCGGACGGTGACGGCAATCTGTTCTATTTCTGGTCTGAGTTGAGATTCGGGCCATACACGATCTACATACAGAAGTTCGATCCAGAGGGGAACGCCCACTGGCAGGCTGACGGCGTGGAGATCGGTGGTGACATGATCTATCGTGATAAATACGTCACTGATGCAGTACTGCTGGCAGATGGTGGTATTTTCTTCGTTTGGGAAGCCATTTCGTGGGATGATGTCGATGTACATGTATCCAAGATCGACAACGATGGCGTTCTGCAATGGTCTCAGCCAATCACCGAGGCCACCGGGATCCAGGAAAATCCGGAGCTGGCCTTCGATGTTACCCTGGATCTCGCCTATATCGGCTGGCATGATGCCCGACAGGCAGCTACGAATGGTGTCGATCTCTATTATCGCTCGGTAACCAGCGACGGCACATTGGGGGAAGAACTCACCGTGGTTGAAAGCAGCGGCGACCAGACCGAACTGGCCCTGAGCCTGGCCGATGATGACAGTGGCGTCCTCTACGCCGCGTGGGAAGATTATCGCGACGGCCTTCAACATGATATCTTTGTCCGTGAACTGAACAGCTCCAGCAGCGAGATCCAGATCACGACTGAATCATCGGAGGACCTGGCACCGGCTCTGCGAGTTGTAAGCGCTTCCCACTTCTTTGTTGTCTGGGAAGATTTCCGCAACGGGATCCATTCAGATCTGTATTTCTATGATTCCGAGATCGGGCACGAATACAACGTTCCCGGTGGTGTGCCCCTGTGTGTGGATGTTCTGAACCAGAGTGATCCACAGATTGCTGCCTATGCGGACAATTCACCTGATTCATCAGCATACATAATCGTCTGGGAGGACATGCGTTCATCAGGGAAGACAGAATTGACTAATATCTATGCCCAGGGCTATATCGAAGGTGCTGTGGCCATCGACGATGACGAGGTCACAGTCCAGGATTTCCAGGTCATGCCCGCTTTCCCCAATCCCTTTAACGGTACTACAAGCATTCCGGTGGAACTCAACCGTCCCGGCATGGTGAAGTTGACGATCCATGACCTCCAGGGCCGGGAGATCTTCAGCCAGTCGGAATATCTCAGCGGTAACCAGACGCTGCAATGGATCGGGCACACTGATGACCTGCAGGAATTGGGCAGCGGTGTCTACATCGCCAGGATAGAATTTGCCGATCAGTCACTCAGTCAGAAACTGATCTATCTGCGCTAAACGAAGAGGGGAAAGCCCAAATTGCGGAATCGCGTCTTTAGCAACGCTGTCCTGGCGGCAGTCATCTTTCTGACAGGTATTTCCCTGGAAGCGGAGCAGTTCGCAGCCTGCGGACATCGGGATCACAACAGCATTTCCAATGCCTTCCGGGAATCGGTTCTGGATTCAAACTTCCACACCTACGACGAGATCGTCAGCTACCTCGATTCTGTAGATCAGGTCCCTGAGCTTGAGTCGATCCTGGAAGTCTACGAGATCGGTTATTCCACGAACGAGGATCTGCCCATCAAGGCCATCAAGATATCGGATAATCCCACCTTGGAGGAAGATGAAGCCGCCCTGCTGTTCCTGGGACAATGCCATGCCGAGGAGATCCTGGGCGTTGAGATCAGCATGGGGCTCATCGACTCCTTGATCAGCGGATTCAGCACCGGGAATCCACATATCATGGCCCTGATCCAGAACCTGGAGATCTGGGTGGTCCCCACACATAATCCAGAAGGGCTCCAGGTCGTGCATGATGGTTGGGACGTGACCTATAGGAAAAACAAGACGGACTGCAATGAGAACGGTGCGTTTGATTTTGTGGAAGGTATCGGCTGGGATATTGACGGGATCGATCTCAATCGGCAGTACGACTTCAACTGGATCTATGGGGACGCATACCTGGAAGGTGACTACGATTATTTCCGCGGCTTCGAACCCTTCAGCGAATCCGAGGTACAGGCTGTAGCTGCCCTGGCGCGGGAGCAGCATTTCGTATTCTCCATTGCCTATCATTCCGCCCGCTCCGGTACGCCTGAGATCGTTTACTACTCCTGGGAATGGGAAGATGTGAAGACACCGCCCGATTATCCCATCATCGATGAGCTGGCCCAGGAGCTGGCCGCCCGGATCATCAACGAATCCGGTGACGGCAATTATGCTTCCCATCCGGGTACAACCCGGCGGGGGAACGCCCATGACTGGTTCTACACACAGACAGGCTGCATCCAGTTCCTGGTGGAATGCGGAACCAACAATCTGCAGCCTGAAGGGCCCATCATCCTTGATACCGTTCAGCGCAACCTCGTAGGCTGCTTCTTTCTCCTGGATCGTGCGCTGGGATATCCTCCAGAGAGTCGCTCTCAGATCCGGGGCATCGTTCAGGACGCGTCGGATAACTTTCCGCTTGAGGGAGCTCAGGTGAGTGTATACCACCACACTCTGGATGAAGGTATCGTCCCCTTTGAGGGGCCTATGCTGGTTCCCCGTCGAACGGACGAATTTGGAAGATATCGCCGGATTCTGCAACCGGGTACCTATACGCTCGTCGCCTCAGCGCCGGGATTTGAATCCGACACGGTTGCTGGGGTATCTACAAGTGACAGCTATCCCAGCGATGTCGATTTCACCCTGTTACCCATGCCTGAAAAAGATTTCACCCTGGTGCTGCCACCAAGGGACGGATTGAGCCAATACACTGTGATCATGGCCGACAACACCCAGCGAGATACTCTAAATCTCGCGCCAGGGAATTTCCATATTAGCTGGCAGGGTCATTACGTTGACCTCACCGTATCCGCTGAAGGCTTTTTCCCCGAATTGCATCAAGTGGTCCTGGACAGTATCCCGGATGGGTACGTCTATGAACTTGGAATTCATCTGCCGGAGCATTATGTCGTTCTTCAGCATGGTTTTGAGGATCTGGTGGGCTGGGATGTCAATGGTCCCAACTGGTTCCTCTGGGATGGAAAGATATTCACTCAGGCTGCCATGACCTATCTGCCTGGAGATGATGTTTCCCTGACCTCGCCTATTTTCTCGCTGAGCACCTACAAACGTGTTGCCGTTGAGATCCACCACCAGTATGAACTGGAGTGGGATATCGACAGCGTCTCAGTGGATATCCTGGATCATAATACCGGACAGGTTGTGTTACACAAGGCCTGGATGGGGCAGGATTACGAACCGCACAGCGACCTTGTCTTCGAGGTTGGTGACCTGCCTGGATTTGGTCGGCTGAGACTGAGTATGGCAGCGGATTCGACAGTTGAGTTCCGTGGCTGGGTCATTGACAGTATAGCGGTCATGATCACCAATGAAGAAGTGGTTGCGGTAGACGACAGGTTGAAGGAACACCAGCGTTCACAGCCAATGGAGGCCAGACTCAGTCTGCAACCCAATCCCGTGCGCAACCAGACATCGGTATACTTCGAACTGCCAGGCGCGCTGGAAATTGAGATCGAGATATTCGATGTTCTGGGGCGACGGATCAAGCACTCCGGCCTGCAGGGGGTAGCAGGGAATAATCAATGGTCCTGGCAAGGCGTGGACCAGTATGGCAGCCGGGTACCCGCAGGGATCTACTTTCTCAGGATGACGGGACCGGAACTTCAGGTCACACAGAAATTCATGTTGTTGGCACCTTGAGCAGAGCTGCGCGTATAATCCTCCGTAAACAGATCTAATGAGGCTCCTTTTGAATAGAATTTACAGAACCCTCGTTCCAGTGATCCTCGCAAGTCAGGTCTTTGCCGCACAGGGCCCCCTTGGTTTTGAGAAGCTTATGAATGCCTATCCGGATGTCAGGGAGAATTATGCCTGGCAGACCTATCAGCGTGGTGACTTCCTGGTGATTGGCGCTGATGCACTGATGGACAATCCCTTCATGGGTCTCTACAGGGAATTCAAGGAGCGTCAGGGTTTCCGAGTGACGATGACGGGTCTCAGTGAGGCAGGGAACACCTCTGCCGCTATCAAGGATTACATTGCCGATTTCTACAGCAGTCATGCACTGGAATATGTACTGCTGGTAGGGGATGTCACCGGGGCCTTTGCATTGCCCAGCTATAGCTTCGGACCGGAAAACGATGTCACCGATCTGCCGTATGTGCTGCTGGAAGGGTCCGGCGACGATTATTTTCCGGAAGCCTTCATCGGTCGCTGGCCGGTAGATACGCAATCAGACCTGGCGGTGATCGTCAACAAGACCATTCAATATGCCTCAAATCCCTACATGGGTTCTGATTGGATGGACAAGGCCCTGGTCGTTGCCGGGAATTACGCCGATACGGGGACGATCCTCACACCGGTATGGACATCATACTGGTTAAGGGATGAACTTGATGATTACGGATACACACAGGTCGATACCGTATTCTTCCCGCCGGTGACCCAGCCAACTGACGTTCTCAACTCCTGGAACTCGGGGGTGGGGATCGTGAATTACCGAGGATGGGGTGATGCCCATGGCTGGCATTATCCCCATTTCCATGTATCAGATTTTGATGAAGGCAGCCTGTCCAATGGTTTCCAGCTACCTATCGTGTTCAGCTTCGTCTGTGGAACAGGCAAGTTTGACAGTTCCATCGATCCATCCTTCTGTGAAGCCATGCTAACCCTGGGGACCTTTACCGCTCCTGCAGGCGCTGTGGCGGTGGTAGCGCCTTCTGATCTGCATACCCGCACTAAATTCAACAATGCCCTGAACACAACCCTGTGGGATGCCCTGCTGGAGGGACGCGCCAACGAACTGGGGCCAGCACTACTGGCCTGTAAGTTCGGATTCCTCAACGAGTTCACCGATCAGACCGGGCCCGGGGAGATGGCAGAATTCTACTATCATACCTACAATATCATAGGCGATCCCAGCCTGCCCATCTGGTTGGGAACACCGGATATTATCGATATCAGCGCCGAGGACCTGGGACCGGTGTTCTGGGACTCAGGCTTGATAACCATGACCAGCTCTGAACTACCCGAAGGCGTTTTCGCACTGCGTCATGGTGAGGAACTGGTTGGCGCAGGACGCTGGACCGATGGGAACATCCGAATCTATCGATTTGACGGCCATGCCTTCTACGATCCCGAGAAGGAATCCGAAGCCCTGGAGATCACCCTCAACGTTCCGGGTCATGTCCCCCTCACGCTGGAGGTCATGCCGGAGACTGGCGCTGAACAATGTTTTGCAGGATTTGCTGAGTCACTGTACCCGGGGATCGACTCCTGGTCTCTCCAGGTGGATAACCATGCTGCAGCGAGCGTGGATGCAAGCGTGGGTATCAGCATTCCGGGAACGGATTACAATCATGATTTTGGAACAGTCACCATTCCGGCCCAGACCACACTGACCCTGTCACCCCTCTCGGCGCCCGTTATCCCCCTGGGAACTCGCGAGCAGGTGATTGAGATCAGCATCGATGGTGTTACCCGCAGCGCTGCCATTCCTCTAGCTATGGTCCATGCTGATATCGAGCTTGATTTTGGAGAGATGCTGCGTCCCATCCCCGGTGAATCCTTTGAAGTAGACCTGAGCGGCGTTCTGGTGGGCATGCCGGTTTCAGCACTGGATCTGGATGTTAGTCTTTCCAGTCCTGCAGAATTCGCAAGTCTTGATGACATCAGCGGAAGCGCCACCCTTTCCACCGCCGGTGAACTGGTCTTTGAGGATGCCCGTTTTTCCGGGAGCATCTCTGATATTGCCCCGGGCAGCCGTTTACCGCTGCATTTTGATTTTACCCTGGCCGGGCAGTCGGAATCCTTTCATCAAGCGGTATTCTCAGTGTTGGTGGGCAGCGTGAGCAGTACCGATCCCACACCACCCTGCGAGGCAGGATATTGGGCCTACGACAACACCGATGTGGACTTTGCCCAAGCACCTGAGTATAACTGGCTTGATCTATCCGAGGAAGGTGGAGCAACCCATGTCCTGCTGGGTGATGATGACCACACGCTGGTGGACCTGCCCTTCACATTCAGATATTTTGGTGTTGACTACAACAATCTGACGATCAATTCCAACGGCTGGGCAGCCTTCGGTCCGGATTACATCAACTATTTCCGGAACTGGTCGATCCCCATGCCTCTGGGTGCTGATGCCATGATGGCACCATTCTGGGACGACCTTGACAATGACAGTCTGGTAGCCGGGCAGGAACAACCGGTACCCATCGATATCTACTACTACCAACAAATCGGCGATCCAGGGGCTTTTATCGTACAATGGGATGAGATCTACAATGGCTTTGGTGACCGCAGCTATACCGAAACATTTCAGCTGCTGCTGTACGATCCCGCCTCGATGGTGGCGGAGGATGGAAACGGCATCATCGAATTCCAGTACAGCGAAGTACACGATGTGGATCAGATCAACAATTACACCACAGTTGGCATCGAGAGCCCCGATCAGAATGATGGGCTCCAGTATGTCTACAATCGGGTCTATGCACCCGGGGCTACAGAACTCGGTGCAGGCCTGGCTATACGATTTACCACGGATCCACCGGATAACTACTGGGCTTCGATCAGTGAAGCCCTGCCATTACCGCAGGTATTCAAGCTTGGAATGCCCTACCCGAACCCATTCAATCCTGAAGTGTCGATTCCGTTAGAGATCAAGGGTACCGGCCATGTATCCGTTGCCATCTACAATCTCCGGGGACAGTTGGTCCGGGAGATCGATACTGCAGGCCTGGCAGCGGGTACGCACAGGCTACAATTCAATGCCGGTGATCTGGCTGCAGGGCTGTATCTGGTCCGCGCGGGTCGTAGTGATGAATTTCAGGTACAGAAGATCACTCTGCTGAAGTAGTTCGGAGCACATTCCCTCATCCCCGGACAGACAATCATCGATCCAGCGTTCAGGTATCAAAAACTGGCTCCAGACGGGTTCAACACAAGCCGTTGAAAAGGTATTCAGACAGCTGCTCAAGAGTGGTGTAAGTCAGTCAGAACATGGGTTTACCCATGGGGCTCCATTAAAATGTTAGATTGCCATCGTACCAGTGGAGTTCTTCGTCTTCTATATTCTCCGAACGTGAAAAGGATAGAAAGGTTCATGATGTATATGAGAGTGGTTAGTGTGCTCACCTTTTTCTCTCTGGCCGGCGGCTTGATCGCTGCCGAAGCTCCCCTGGCTGCCGAGGGTCGACTTGTCATTCAGGATTTTGATGAATACCAGTCCACCTTCATGGTCAATATGCCTGATTGGGAACTTGGTTCAGTCACACTGCAAAGTGGGGAATATCAACGCATTCTAAGCGATCTCAGTGGTGAGATCAGACTCACCGGGGCCCCGCACTTACCAACCACCAGTACTCTCGTAGCGGTACCTGAAGAAGGTGCACTTCACGTTGAATACAGCTATGCTGGTGAGACGATCCTGAGTGACGTGGACCTGGTCCCATTCCAGGCCGTACAGCTTGAGGCGGAGGGAGTCGCCCGTCAGCAGCTTCCCGACCGGGAGATCTATCAGACCGACGCCTGGTATCCGGCGGAACCGGTCTTCCTGCACGATCGCGCAAAACTCAGAGACATAGCACTGGTGACCGTTGAGGTTACACCCTTCCAGTACAATCCCGTGCGACGGGAACTCAGGGTTCTGGAAGGTATGCAGGTAGCCGTCAGCCATGACGAGGCACTGCATGCACCCAATAAGCCCGTTTCACGATTCTTTGAACCCATTTATCAGTCACTGTTCCCCAACTATCCCATGGTCATGCCAGATCATTATCAGACACCTTCTATCCTTTACATCACACCCAATAATGCGACGGTTGATCTGATCATGGAGACACTAGTGGATTGGAGGCATGAAAAAGGCTTCGAGGTCCATGTAGCCAATACCGCATTGACGGGCAGTTCAAACTCTTCCATCAAATCCTATATCCAGACCGCCTATGACACCTGGCCGAATCCACCTGAATTCGTATGTCTGGTTGGGGATGTTGGCGGCGGCCTGGGTATTCCAACCTTCTACGAGGGTTGGTCCTGGTACAACGGTGAAGGTGACCATCCCTTTGTCCACCTCGACGGTGGAGATTATATCAGTGACGCCTTCGTGGGACGATTGACATTCTCATCCACCTCCCAGCTGACGAATATCATCGCCAAGATCGTCAACTATGAGAAACAGCCATATGTAGATGACACAAACTGGTTTACTCGTGCCTTGCTGGTGGGTGATCCCTCGGCTTCCGGCCTCTCCACCATCATGACCAATCGCTTCATCGATGAGTTGTCCCAGTACCATGGTTACAGCAACAACTTCCTGGTATTCAGCGGATCATTCGAAGGTCAGATGGCATCCGGCCTTAACGCCGGCGTCTCCTTCTTCAATTATCGCGGCTATCTGGGTATGAGCGGCTGGGACAACAGTAATACGAACTCCCTCTCCAATGGTCCTAAACTGCCATTCGTGACCATTCTGACCTGCGGTACAGGCGGTTTTGCCGGCAGTTCGCGTGCGGAGCAGTTCCTGAAGGTCGGAACAGCAGCAGTACCCAAGGGTGGTATAGGTGCCGTAGGAACGGCCACCTCTGGAACGCATACGCTATACAACAATTGCGTCGCAGGTGGGATCTATCAGGGCATTTTCAACGAGAAGATCTATTACGCAGGTGCAGCGCTTGAGCGTGGCCGCCTGAATCTCAACATGAGCTATCCCAGCAATAACAACAATTTCGTCGAGATCTTCTCACACTGGAACAACCTCATGGGTGATCCGGTGACAGAATTCTGGACCGGCATACCCGGTAACCTGACCGTCACAGTTCCGGCTGAACTACCCGTAGCCAGCCGTTGGCTCAGCGTGTTGGTTGAAAATGATCTGGGACTACCAGTCAAAGACTCCTGGGTCACAGCCCTACAGGAAGGCGACTCGGTCTTCGTTTCCGCCTATACGGATGAGAACGGTGTTGCCCAGCTCAGTCTAGAAGGTTTGGTAGAGGGCGACCTCACCGTTACGGTGACCAAGCATAATTTCATACCGAGCCAGAGCACCGTCGGCGTTGCGGCTGGCAATGTCGCAGTTCTCATCGACGATGTAACACTTGTCGAGTCATCGGGTAATGGTGACGGGATCGTCAACGCTGCTGAAAGTGCCGACCTGACCTATTCAGTATTGAACAGCGCAGATACCACTGTGAATGATGTTACCATCCTGGTGACCCACGAGGATGGCACCGTGCTCTCGGATTTCTACCTCTCATCACTGGATGCGTCCGAGCTCCACACATCTTCACCAATCAATATCGACATACCTGCTGACTACCCCGGGGTAGCTGACCTGGATGTAAAGTTCGAGATCGGGGTTGACGGTTCAGGCTGGAACGATCACCGCCGATTTGAGATCACCGCCCCATACCTCAGCGTCATAGCCTTGAATGAAGGTGGAACTGCCATTCCCTCCTTTGATCCAGGTGAGATCACAGACCTGGTCGTCAGCCTCAAGAATGTTGGACGTAATGCCACCACAGGCCTGAGCGCCACATTGACTTGCGAAAATCCTGATCTTACGATTGAGGTTGCCACTGCAGATTTCAATGCGGCCGGTGCAGGTGAAGGCACCAGCAACGAGGATGCTCCTTTCAGTATCAACCTCAGCAGCCAGCTCACGGTTGGTGTACAGGTTCCCATGAACCTGGATTTCTCAGACGAGAACGGTTATATCCAGTCCATACAGATCCTGCTTCCCATTGGAACACCATCTGTCGGAGATCCCCTGGGTCCGGATCGATACGGCTATCTGGGCTATGATACTGGTGACCTGGCCTATGCCATGTCACCGACCTACGACTGGATCGAGATCAAACCCGGTCTCGGTGGATTCAGTGGAGATCTGGTGAATCTGAGCGACTATGGCGAGAACCAGGAAGATATCGAGACAGTAGCCCTGCCGTTCAATTTCGGTTTCTACGGCATTGATTACTATGAGATCGGTGTCGGATCGAATGGCTATATCTCACTGGGTGAGAGCGACCAGGCCGTTTTTCGAAACTGGAGATTACCCGGCGCCCTGGGACCCAGCCCCATGATCGCTGCATTCTGGGACGATCTGAAACTTGGTGGCAGTGCCGGCGTCTATACATTCTTCAATTCGGTTGATCACTACTTCGTCATCGAATGGTATGACATGATCAACCGTTACAATAACAGCACCCGGGAAACATTCGAGATCATTCTCTTTGACCCGGACTATTACGGTAGCGAGGATGGAAATGGTGACATCCTCATCCAATACAAGGAATTCAACAACGTCAATGCCAACAATGGCGGCAGTGCACATCATGGCAACTATGCCACCATTGGTCTGGAGAATGAAGACGCTTCGGACGGCCTCGAGTATTCACATAACAATACCTATCCGGTGCAGGCAATGCCACTCAGTGATGAAACCGCAATCCTTTTCACGACGCGGACTGATGCGATCCTGCCCTGTCCCGGTTGGGCGCGGGCTGATATCAATCATGATGGACAGCAGAATGTTCAGGATCTGGTGATCCTGGTTAACATTCTGCTGGGCAGTACCAGCCCTGGGGAATGTGAATTCTGGGCCGCCGATATGTCTTATGATTCTACCCTCACCGTTGGCGACCTGGTGCTCATGGTGAATGAGGTCATGGGATACAATCTGGGCAGGGATGCCGGTGTCGATCCTTCTGCCAGCGTCATTCTTGACCAGACCGGATTGGCATTGTCCACCACCGGTGATGTCCGGGCCTTCATGCTCGACGTCGAAACCAGCGTTGAACCCATCCTCAATCAGATCGAGGGTGTCGAATTAATGAAGGAGGCAGTTGGGAATTCCTGGCGTATCCTGGGCTACAGTACAACTGCACCGATTCCGGATCTCAGGATCGCATTCATGGATCCTGAAGATGCAGATGTGAATTCTGCTCAGGCCGCGGATGGAGGTGGCCAAGCTATTGAAGTAGAGACAGTTGTCGTTCCGGCGGAATTTGCCGTGACTGCAGTCTATCCAAATCCTTTCAACCCGACTGTGAATATCGATTACAGCCTGCCAGACGCAGGTGAAGCCAGCATCCGAGTCTATAATGCCCTGGGCCAGCTCGTCTTCAGTGATCGCCGCAGCCAGGCGCTTCCCGGTGAGTATACCTTCACCTGGAATGGGATCAGTAATGCCGGACAGACGGTAGCTTCCGGCATTTATTTTGCCAGGATAAATGCTCCGACTGGTTCTGAGCTTGTCAAGTTGACAATGCTGAAATAGGAGCAGCGGGGAACTCTGAGAGTATGAACAAGAATATTCTACTGGTTGAAGACGATCCTGAGATCATTGCCTTACTAAAGGAAAACCTGGGTTACGAGGATTTCGAGCTCACTGTGGCCAAGGATGGTGACAGTGGTCTCGAAAAGGCCCGCCGGGGTGATTTCGGGATCGTCCTCATGGACTGGATGCTGCCAGAGATGTCTGGTCTGGACGTGGTCAAGGCCATGCACGACGAGAATATTTTTACCCCGGTGATCATGATTACCGCCAGGCATGACGAACTTGATAAGGTTGAGGGCCTGGAAGCCGGCTGTGATGACTACATCACCAAACCCTTCAGCATCAAGGAACTGGTCGCCCGGATGAATGCCGTGATGCGCCGTTCCGCTTCCGGAACGGTTGATGATACGGCCAGCCTGCCCATGATCAATCTGGGTGAACTGTCCATAGATTTTGAGAAGCGCATCGTTACCGTTCGCGGGGAAGAGGTACAACTTACGGCGACTGAATTCAACCTGCTGGCATTGTTGGCACGCCAGCCCGGAAGAGTATACAGCCGCAAGCAGCTCCTGGACATCGTCTGGGACTACTCCTTTGAGGGTTACGAGAATACGGTGAACACGCATGTGAACCGGTTACGGTCAAAGATTGAACTTAATCCAAACAAGCCCCAGTACGTTTTGACGGTATGGGGCGTAGGGTACAAATTTTCTGATGAACTGGGGGATTAAGCTCCCCGGGAAATAGCGGCATTATGCCACCACTACCGCTATATAAAACACTCACTTTCAAGGTCGCAGTGGCCCTGATCGTTCTATTCATTCTGAATGGGACACTCCTGGTGCTGTGGGATCAAGCTAATCTCCTGCACGACATGGAGCTGGATATGCAGCTCACCTATGCCGGAACAGCACTGGAGATCGTCGAAGAACTTGAACCTGTGAGAGCCGACCCCGAAATGGTGTCGGCTTTTTTGGATTCGCTGGCCGAGTACTATCCCGGTATGGAACTGTTCCGGGTTTCACCTGAGGGCAGGGTGCTGGACATGGCAGGCTACATCCCGTCCACGCTGCTCCGGGATCAGGTGGATGTGACCAAGTTGGAAACATTCATCAATAGCGGCGAAGACGCTTACCCCCTGGAGATCGAGGTGCCCACCTCGGCCGATCTGGACTTCGTCTACTCCGCCGCCAGGCTCGGTGATGGTTTTATCCTGGTTACCCTGCTGGAGGGTGGTGAAGACGTTCATGTATCCTGGTGGGAAGAATACGGCATGATCCTGACCCGGGCGGGTCTGGTTAGTCTGGCCATCGCACTGCTGACGGGGATCCTGTTCTGGTATTTTCTGACCCGGCGTATCGACACCGTCGCAACTGCCGTGCAGACCTATCGGTCCGGCAATAACGGTGTCGACCTGCGTGACAACATAGATGATGAGATCGGCCGCGTTACCCGGCATGTGGGCGATATGATGGGGCGTATCGATTCCATGTTCGAGGAACTGGCCAACAAGGAGAAGATGCGCACCGAGTTGCTGGCCACAGTCAGTCATGAACTGCAGACACCGCTCACCGTCATGCACGGCAATGTGGAAACGTTGGTGGAACATCGCTCGCGGATGACGGATAATGAGCTGGCCGATAAACTGGATCTGATTTTCGGACAGATCCAGCATATGAGTGAACTCATTGATGATCTCTCTGATGTGGCCATCCTGGATACGGGCCAGATGAAGATCAACAAGGAACCTTTCATCATCGAAGAACTCACGGAAGATGTCCGTTCGACTTTCTCAGTGCTCATCGAACGTTCTAAGCTGGACCTGGCTTGCGAATACACGGATTCACCACAACCGGTGTTTGCCGATCCGCTGCGGATCAGGCAGGTGATCAGGAACCTCCTGAGCAATGCCATCAAGTATTCTGAACCCGGTGGACGGATCAAGATCCAGACCAGCTACGAACCCAATCGACTCATTTTTACCGTGACTGACACAGGTACCGGCATCTCATCCGAGGATATAGAGAACATCTTCGAAAGCTTCTACCGCTCCCAGAATCACCTCCAGCGTAGTGTCAAAGGCACTGGGCTGGGACTCAATATCTGTCAGCAGATCCTGCAGCTGCATGACTCCACCCTCACTGTGGAAAGCGTTCCAGGCGAGGGTTCCACATTCTCCTTCCACCTGGTGCTGTACCAGGAAGAAGGAACGATTTAGCCCTTTCCATGGCATTCTAGACATCTGCTTTCCTCACAAGCCACAGCAATACGACCACTATATCTGGTAGTCTTATCAAAGATCACCACTACTTTTAGATGCATTCCTCCAAATACGGGCTATAATAGAACGTGATTTTTTAATCCATTCAGATAGAGAATTTCCATAGCAGGAGTCGTAAGGAATTATGAATAGCGAGATGATTGAAGTCCCTCGGCAGCGAACGATGTATCTTCTGGAAGGCAATATCGGCGCAGGAAAGACCAGCCTGGGCAAAGTGCTGAAGGAGTCGGGTCATTTTGAATTCCTGGAAGAACCCGTGGACCGTTGGCGGCAGGGTTTCGCCAATAATCTTTTCGAGATGTTCTACAACGATATGAAGCGCTGGTCGTTCACTTTCCAGATCATGGCATTCATCACCCGGGCCAAGACCTGGACAGAGATCCTGGCTCAGGTGGATGCGGATTCCGTGATCCTTGAACGGTCCATCCATACGGACCGTAATGTCTTTGCCAAGAACCTCTATCTTGTGGGGGCCATGAATGATTCGGAATGGCAGCTATACCAGCATCTCTGGGATTTCCTGGCATTGAACTACACTGAAGAACCTGATAAGATCATCTACCTGCGGACACCAGCCGAAGTATGTATGGAACGAATTAAGATGCGTGGCCGCAATGAGGAGCAGCAGATCCCGCTGGATTATCTGAAAAGGCTCGAAGACTTGCACGATGAATGGCTCATGGAACATCCCGATGCCATCATACTGGACGGTACTCACCGCTGGGACGCTGTCGGCGTCACCGAGCAGATGGGAGGTGTACCCACGGACAACTATCTTTCCCATCCAGCCGTCTAGCCAATTCTGTCCAAAAGAGAGGGGAACATGAACAACGTGACAATGTTGAAGCCGAGACTGTTCGCAGGTGTAGTAACGGTTCTCCTGATCCTTAGCGCCTGCACACCGCAAGAACCTCAACCCATTTTCAGCTTTGCTTTTCTGACGGATATCCATGTCCAGCCTGAACGGATGGCGGCTGAAGGATTCCAGCATACCATCGAACAGGTCAACGCCAGGGATCCGGCCTTTGTCATCACCGGTGGGGATCTGATCATGGATGCACTGGGTACGAGTTTTGGACGCGCCGATTCCCTCTATGTCCTCTACAACGAGCTCTCAGCGGCTTTCTCAATGCCTGTTTACAATACACTGGGAAATCACGAGGTGTTCGGTCTCTATACCGACAGCGGCATTGAGCCGGAGCATCCCGAGTATGGTAAAGAGATGTATCTGGACAGGATGGGGCTGGATCAGACCTATTACTCCTTTGATCACCAAGGTTGGCATTTCGTTATCCTGGACGCTGTAGGCTTCAGGGATGATCGGCGCTATATGGGCTATGTCGATTCTCTGCAACTGGACTGGTTGAGATCCGATCTGGAAAAGGTGGGGACTGAGATCCCCATCATCATCTCGACGCATATTCCCTTCGTCTCTGTGGTACCTCAATTGGTCTATGGTGGTGAAGCCAGCGCCGGCTACGGTTATCTGGTGACAAACACCCATGAGATCATGCAGGTCGTCATGGACTACAATGTGAAACTTGTCCTCCAGGGCCATCTGCACCATCTCGAGGAAGTCAGTTTTGGCGGGATCCATTTTGTCACCGCCGGCGCAGTGAGCGCCCGCTGGTGGCTGGGTCCCCGTGAGGGCATGGAAGAAGGATTCATGATGGTGGACGTTTATGCGGACAGTCTGCACTGGGAATACATCGACTCCGGCTGGGAGGCTGTTGTACCGGAAACAGAATGATGCCTGTCCTGAAGATCCAGATCGTTGGAGAAACACTTCCGAATGCAAATGTGATCCGGGAGATCGCAGATCGCGCAGGCGAGATCCTGCATTCGGCCCCGGGCCAGACCTGGGTTCTTATGGACCGAATTGCGCCAAAGCAGTACGCTGAGAACCGGGTTGCGGCCGAGGATCTGCCTCATCCTGTATTCGTTTCAGTGCTTAAATACCAGGCACCCAGCGACGCTGTTCAGCTTCAAAGCGAGATCACTGCCTTGACCTCAACCATTGCGGCGCTGCTGGACCATCATCCTGAAAACGTCCACATCATCTATGAACCCGATGCCCGGGGGCGCCTGGCCTTTGGTGGCAAACTGGTGACCTGATCTTGCGCATCGGCGTTCTCCATCCCGGTCAGATGGGCAGCTTTGTCGCTGCCAGCCTGAAAAATTCAGGACATGATGTACTCTGGTGCTCAGAGGGGAGGGGCAGCCTCACCAGGGAACGGGCAGAAAAATATGGATTGCGTGATTGCATAGACCTGAGAACGCTTTGCTCGGAGGCTGAAGCCATTCTCAGTGTATGCCCGCCACATGCTGCCGAATCCCTGGCGGGCCAGGTGATCGCCCTGGAATTCAATGGTATCTTCGTAGAATGCAATCCACTTGCACCGCGAAAACTCGCCGGAATACACGCTGGCTTCCAGTCACGTTCCATCACCTTTGTCGATGGCGGCATCGTAGGGAATCCCGATTGGGAACAGGGGACCACCATGTTGTATGTGGCCGGACAGATGGCGGACCAGGTTCCTGAGTGGTTCCACAAGGGACCATTGAAGGTTACCGTTCTGGATGACACTATCGGCCGGGCCACGGCACTTAAACTCTGTTATGCAGCTTATACCAAGGGTACGACGGCATTGCTGGCAGCTATTCTGGCCACGGCTGAGTCCTTTGGTGTGCGGGAAGCTCTTGAAGGACAGTGGAACAGCGACTGGCCGGGTTTCGATGAGCAGGCACGCCGCCGTGCGACCCGGGTCACGGCGAAAGCCTGGCGTTTTGCACCGGAAATGCAGGAGATCGCAGCCACCTTCGAGGAAGCGGGACTGCCAGGTCTTTTTCACCAGGGAGCTGCTGTCATCTACGAAAGATTGCGTGACTTCAGGGATTATGATGGGATTCCAGAATTAGCTGACGTACTTCATGCTCTGATCGAGGATGGAAAAGGGGATTGATGAAAGATTGGGCTGAACTAAGACGGGTAATCAACGAGAGTCCGCTGCTGCTTTTATACTACTCAACACCCACCTGTTCGGTCTGCAAATCCGTGCGGCCCAAAGTTGAGGATCTCGTCGCCGGAACGCCACCCTGGCAATTCCACTATGTGGACGTGAGCAAGAGTCCCCAGATCCGGGGCCAGGGAATGATCTTCAATGTGCCGACCCTGGTACTGTACGCCCAGGGACAGGAGATCAAACGCTTAAGCAGACATTTCGGATTTAACGAATTGGAAGAGGTGATGAAACGCTATCAGGAGTTAATCGCACCGTCCTGATCCCCGGGTGAGGGACCATGATCAGTGTCCTGTCGGTCTGACAGAATGATCTCGATCTCCTCGCGTTCATACAAACGTCCCTTACCAATCCCTTCACAGTCCTCCCGGGTCAGCTTCCAGCGATAGTTCGATTTCATATTTGCCGGCCAGAAAGGGTAGGTGCGGCACTGTGTGGGCCTGGCCGAGTATATCGTGCAGCCACCATCCTTCAGGAAGATGCAGTCATCGCCCTCACTGGTGAGCACGAATTCGTCTTTATGGACCTCAAGAAATCTATCGGCGAATTCTGATAGCGACATATCCAGATAATGGGCCATGAAGCGTATATCTTCATCAGTAGGGTAGACGAAACCTTCGCCTAGTCGGCAACATTCACCACAGCCGGTACATTCGAAATGGATCCCTTCATAATAGAACTGCTTTCCCACTGATACCGTTCAATCCCTTAGATAGCTAATTCGCTAATTCGCTAATTCGCCAATCCGCAATCCGTAAATCCGATAATTCGCCAATTCAAAACGTCGTACGACTTGCCCCACCATCCACTACGATGGCCTGACCGGTCACATAACTGGCTCTCACTGAAGCCAGAAAGGCCACCACTGCCGCCAGTTCCTTGGGCTGACCCAGACGGCTTGCCGGGATGTCCCGGCCAATACGGTCCTTGTCGGCAAGATCCTTGTACAGTTCCTGTAGTCGCTCAGTATCATGAGTACCCGGCAGGACCGAATTCACCGTGATGCCCTGGGCCGCCACCTCGGTGGCCAAAGTCTTGGCAAAACCTGCCAGTCCCGCCCGGGCCGTATTGGACAGGATCAGGCTCTGGATGGGTTGTTTTGCTGCGATGGATGTGATGAAGATGATACGTCCCCATTTACCCGCCTGCATGCCGGGAAGGACCTCCAGAGCTGAATCCTTCATGGCCAGGAGGTTGTTATTGATGGCGAAGTCCCAATCCTCCGGGCTCAATTGGTGGTAGGGCCCGGCATGGGGTCCGCCACTGTTGGTCACCAGGACCTCAACCGAACCGAATTCCTGCTCGATTTCATGCAGAACCCGTTTTCGATCCTCTGCGTTTCCCACATCACATACCAGGGGCAACACGGTGGCACCACCGGTCTTTTCACGTATCCGGTCCGCCGCCGCCTCGATCCTTGCCTGGTCCCGGGAGCAGATGGCCACCCGGGTTCCTTCCCAGGCAAGTTCGAGAGCTACAGCGTAACCCAGCCCCTGAGAAGCACCCTGGACCAGAGCCACCTTATCCTTCAGGCCGAACCTCATTCCTTATCCTCCACAGTATTTGCCCCCTTGTCTGTCAGCGTGTTGAAATCGAAAAAGAACTTATCCCCGAATCTGGTGTCATCACCTCGCAATCCCCGACGCAGGGATGCGCCTTCAAACAGGATCATCCTGTAGAAATACCAATCACCGAAGTGATCGAATTTGCGACTGGAAGTGCTGATACTGCGACCGGGTAATTTGATAAATCGTTGATCCCGCTCCTTTCCCAGGATCCGCAGGCGCCGGGCAAAATCTATGTCCTCTCCCCAGGGTACGTTCTCGTCATAACCACCCACCGCCAACCAGTCTTCTCGCCGGGCCCAGAACATGCCCGCAGCCAGGCCGGTGATCCAGGTAAAGAAGTTGAGGAAGGCCATGGTACAGCGGATCCCGGCGGAGGATCTGTCATAATCGATGTTCACACCCCCTCCAATAATATCCCCACCGCTGAGAGCCTCCTCAATCCTCTGAAGCACATCGGGATAAACCCGACTGTCAGCGTCTAGGGTGCAAACGATATCTCCACAAGCGGCTGCCAGGCCTGCATTGCGGATTTGGGGGAGATTCCTGGCATTCTCCCTGACGATCACCGCACCCTTTTCCCGAGCAATTTCCTCAGTTCCATCCTCACAACGGTTCAGGACGACGACGGTCTCTATCTGGTCTGGGTAGGGTTTCCCGGCAATTTCGATGGAATCGAGACAATCTCCGATATAGGTCGCCTCATTATGTGCCGGGACGACAATTGAGAATTTCATCACTCAATATAAGAATGGGATGAACATTTTTGATTCCTTCATATACTCAAGATAAGACTCGCCAAAGAATTCAATGTTCTCACGCTCCTCCATCCTGGCAGTAAGATAGTAGGCAACGGTTGCCACCACGGTGGCCACAATGGTAACCATGGTGATCTGTTTGAGGAAGGTTCCCCAGGTCAGGAACAGCAGGGAACTGTACATGGGGTGTCGGATGTAGCGATAGAGACCTGTGGTCACCAATTGGGACGTGTTCTCGAAGGAAAGTGTCTCAGGACTCTGTTCTCGTGTTTGCTGACCTCCTCGCAATCTGAGCATGGTCACACCCCAGAGGACGAAGACCAGTGAAATGACCAGGAGGAGAAATGATAAGATCTGCATGGTGGGCTGAGCCATATCCACCCAGTAGGGAAGATTCTCGATCAGCAGAACTGTAGTGGCAAGAAATCCGAAGAATCGATAGAAGCCGTGACTGCGGGGATTCCAGATGGAACGCCATGATACAAAAACGACGAGGATTACTAGCAAGAAGCCCAGAACCAGAGTCAGTATATCCATGTCAGTTGCTCCTCACCAATTGGATGAATTCAAATCTCGAGCGCACCGCCAGGGTTCATGATCTCACAACGGATGCCCAGTTGCTCCACAGCAGCTTTAAAGGCCCTGTCGTCGTTAGGATTTGCGATTCTGCGCCATAGGAAGGCGCAGTTGTAATGACAGGGGATGACCAGGTCTGGCTGGATCACCTGAATGGCTTTCAATGCAGCCGGGTTGTCCATGGTATTGCCTGCGATACCACCAATCGGGATCATCAGGACATCTGGCCTGAGATCTTCCCAGCCATCTAGATAGATCGTATCACCCAGGTTCACGAACGTCTTGTCCCCAACGCTGATCCTGTATCCGATGACACCCCGAGCGAATTCGTCCACATTGTCCTTCTCAAATCGCAGAAGACCCCATAAAAGCTTGATCGTGCCATGGTTCCGCACAGGACCATCCTGCTCCCAGCGCCTCAGTCGGATACCCAGGAAATGTACGGAGCGCTCAGCGTGCTGGGCCTCACGCAATACCATGTCCATCTGTACCAGACCACCACCCAGGCGGACTTTCAGCGGGCCATGTTCAGTTCTCAGACCCTGTACCTGTAGATCATGAACCTGCCGGCTTTCACCGACCCCCAGGGAATGGATCTTCTCTATGCCCGCATCTTTGAAATCGGCGGTGAGCTCCTGATGACAGATCACCGCAGCGTTACTGGCTTGCGCAAGAGGAATTGCGTAGTCAAAATGGTCGGGATCGCTGTGGGTGACAAGCAGGTGACTGATCCCCGGCCACTTATCCTCCGGGATAAGGCTATTCATGTTCAGCCACCAGAGATTCCGCCCTGGATCGATGGCTATACGGTATTCATCGCTCTCGATGATGAATGCGTTATAATGGTAGTAGTGTAGTTTCACTGAGCCCCCTTCCAATGTCCTGCAAGCCACGATCTTCGCAGGTCTGATCCGAAGTTAATTCCTGATTCCTAATTCGTTATTCCTAATTACTTTGAGCCATGGGTAAACGGCAGATCAACAGCTTCTATTCGAGTTGGGACAAAGAGACACTTGGAGACCGGACACCTTCCGATCAGGAATACCGGAATGCCTTTGAGATCGACCGTGACCGCATCATCCATTCCACTGCCTTTCGTCGTCTGCAGAACAAGACCCAGGTCTATGTCACAGGACGCAGCGACCAGTACCGGACCCGTCTGACCCATTCAATCGAGGTTGCCCAGATCGGTCGTTCCATCGTGAATTTTCTCAATCGCACCTCAGAGGAATTGCATAACGAATTCTACATCGATTCTGCCCTGGTAGAGGCTGCCTGTCTGGCTCACGACCTGGGGAATCCTCCTATCGGACATCGTGGTGAATCCCGTCTCAACGAGTTGATGGATCCCTGGGGTGGCTTTGAAGGCAATGCCCAGTCACTGCGTATTCTGACCCACACGCTCCGGGGAGAACACCGGGGTACCTCCAGGGGTGGGATGCATGCCACCCGGGCCCTTCTGGATGCCATCATGAAATACAAGGTGGTGGGGAAGGAGAATACGGACAGGAAAGCCAAGTTCCTGTATCCCGATCAGATGGAGGTGCTGGAGTGGGTCCATGAGGATAAGGTCAGGACAACTGAAGCACAGTCCGGTAAGTCCCTTCGCTCGCTGGAGTGTGATATCATGGATCTGGCGGACGATATTGCCTATACGACCTCAGATCTTTTCGATGGATTCAAGCAGGGTCTGGTGAATGACGAAAGTGTCGACGGCTTCCTCGCAGCCGAACACCTGTCAATGGAAGCATCCCTCAGGGAGGATTTCCACAGGGTTGTGGGGGAGCAGCTCAGTATGGCCCGTTTTGGGGCCCAGCTGGTGAGCCGCTGGCTGCATGCAGCGCGGCTTCAAGTTATCGATGAGCCGCTGTTACCCGGGAACCGCTACAGGTTCACTCTGGAACTGGACGACTGGGCCATGGCTGAGCTGCAGCTGTTCAAGAAGCTGAATTACGACCTGATCTACAGTTCTGATTATGTACGCGAACCGGAAGCGGCAGGAGTACAGATCCTCGAGGAATTGTTTGTCTATTATCGGGACTGTGTCCTGGGAGTCAGAGAGTGTATTGAGGGGATCCCGGATCCCAGGGGTATGGATCAGAGTGGTCTGGCTGTCCCTGAAAGAATGCGTATCCTTTGCGATTGGGTATCCGGTATGACGGATCAATACGCCATTCAGCTCTACGAACGCCTGGTGGAGTTCAGCAGTACAGACGACTGATCCCGAGTTGCAGCCCAGCCATTCTGGGCTTGGTTGAGATCGTCTCGGGACGAACATAAAGGCTATTCACGGCCTTTCTTGTTATCCAGAAGTTATTACATGGAGCAGAAGGACAGGGTTTGTTGATGAATATCGGTCATCATTCAGATCTGATACGCTCGAGGATCTCTAACTGAATGCGATCCACTTCAGCGACCAGGGCTTCCAGACTTGAGTCATTCTCGATGATGTAATCAGCGCGCTTGCACTTCTCATCCTGTGAAAGCTGCAGTGCATCACGTCTGGCAAAGTCCGCTGCCGAGATCCCGCTACGGTCCAGGACCCGTTGTTGGCGCAGATCATCCGAGGCAGTTACCACCAGCACAGCGTTCAATTCCTTATCCAGGCCGGCTTCGAAGATGAGTGGAGCATCCACAACGAAGAGCTGCACACCTTCCTGCTCTGCTGTGTTCATCAATTCACGGGTTTCTACTCGGACCCGGGGGTGAAGAATTTTGTTGAGGATCGATTGGTTGTCGGGGTCCGTGAAAGCTACATCTGCGAGATTCTGTCGATCTAATTTGCCGTTCTCGTCCAGGATCTTATTCCCGAAATACTGGATCAATTCATCCATGGTGCTGGGATCTGAGAACAGGATCTCCCTGGCGAGATCGTCAGAGATGGAAAGCCTGGCTCCCTTTGATTCGAAACACCGGCTGACAGTGGTCTTGCCGGAGCCAATACTTCCTGTGATCCCCAGGCGAAACATGTTGATCGGACTAGCCCAGGTGTGCTTGGATCCCCTGGTAGATCTCTGAGACACCACCCTGGCCATTCACGGTCTTTACCAGGCCGGTGGGCTGATAGTATGCGATCAGGGGTTCGGTTTGTCGGGCATAGACTTCCAGACGGTTCAGGACGGTTGATTCCGTGTCGTCAGAGCGCTGCAGCAGCTCGGCTCCATCATCGTCACATACTCCGTCGTTCTGTGGTGGATTGAAGAGCAGGTTATAGATCCGGCCGCATTGAGAGCAGGTCCGTCGGGCGGTCAGGCGCCTGATCAATTCCTCATTGGGTACATTCAGGACCAGGACGGCATCCAGGCTCTGTCCCAGACGGTCCAATAGTCTGTCCAGACCTTCAGCCTGTGCCACCGTGCGGGGGAATCCATCCAGGATGTACCCGTTTGCCAGTTCTGGCTTTTCGAATTCAACAGCAACCATGTCAAGGATCAGGTCATCCGGGACCAGAGCACCCACATCCATGTATTCCTGGGCCTTCTGACCCAGTTCGGTATTCTGTTTCCGGTTTTCACGCAGGAGGTCGCCGGTGGACAACTGCTTGATGCTGTAATCCCGAACGATCTGTTTTGCCTGGGTCCCTTTACCGGCACCGGGAGGGCCTAAGAAGATGAGTCGCATTATTCAGTTCTCCATTTTGACTGCTTCAAATACAAAACCCATGCCTAGAGCAGGATCCCGGCGATGGTAGCGGTGAGGAAGGATGCCAGTGCACCGGCGATAAGGGCTTTGGGAGCGATCTTGGCCAGCTCTGGTCGCCGCTCCGGTGCCAGAGCACCAATACCCCCGATCTGGATGCCAATTGAGCTGAAATTAGCGAAACCACAAAGCGCATAAGAGGCAATGATCATGGATCTGGTACTCAATTCTGACGCATAATCCTGCAGATGTGCATAGGCCACTAGCTCAGTGAGGACAATCTTCTCACCCATGAGGGATCCCACCGTGAGGACATCGGCCCAGGGGATGCCCATGAGGAAGGCCAGCGGTGCAAAGATCCAACCCAGGATCATTTCAATACTGAGATTGGCCCAACCCAGGATGTAGTTGACGAAAGCCACCAGCGCGATTATGGACATCAGCATTGCGCCAACATTGACGGCCAACCTGAGCCCATCGGAGGTGCCGTTAGTGACGGCTTCCATCACATTCCCGCTGCTCTTCTCGATCTCCATCTGGAGGTCACCCTTGGTGGGTGATTCCTCAGTTTCAGGAAACATGATCTTGGCCAGCACAAGCGCTGCAGGTGCGCTCATCACGGAAGCGGTAAGCAGGTGACCGGCAATGTTGGGAATATCACTCAGCATCTTGATATAAATAGCTAGAACACCACCCGCCATGGTTGCATACCCACCGGTCATTACAGCCATGATCTCACTTTTGGTCATGGTTTTGAAGAATGGTCTCACCACGAGCGGCGCTTCAGTCTGACCCACAAAGATGTTGGCGGAGGCTGACAGGGTCTCAGAACCCGAGGTCCGCATGGTGAACTGCATTGCCTTGGCAATGCCCTTCACGATCCACTGCATGACCCCCAGGTAGTAGAGGATGGCCATAAATGCTGAGAAAAAGATGATGGTTGGCAGGATCTGGAAGGCGAAGAAGAAGCCCAGGCTGTCCTCCTTGCCCGGTCCAATTGCCAAAGCATTAAAGATGAACTCGGCACCTTCATCGGAAAAAGAGAGCAACTTCCTAACCGCACGGCCCAGGAAATCAAAGGCCGGTCTACCGATGGGGGTTCTCAGGATGAATAGCGCCAGAGCGATCTGCAGACCCAGTCCCCATCCGACAATACGTAAATTTATTGCTTTGCGGTTATTGGACAGGGCGTAGGCGATGCCAAGGATGGCCGCAATCCCCAGGATTCCCATGAGTCTATACATCAATCATCCTCCTTCGGTGGTTCGTAGCACATTCTACAACGAGCCTCGTAACTCTCGGATTCTCCGATGAGCACCTGTTCACCCTTGTTCACGATCCGCTGGGTGAATCCTGCAGGATTTCCACAGATCACACAGATCGCAAGGTTCTTGGTGACGTATTCTGCTTCGATGATCAGTTCAGGCATGGGACCAAAGGGTTTGGCCCGGAAATCCTTCTCCAATCCGGCTACCAGAACGCGTTTTTTCTGACGCGCGAGAGTTCGGCAGACCTGCAGAAGGCTGTCATCGAAGAACTGAGCCTCATCGATCCCAACGACCTGTACATGCTTTGCCAGTGTCAGGATCTCCACGGCGCTTTTGACCCGTGTGGATTCCAGCTTTTGCTGGCTGTGCGAGACGATGTGGTCATCACTGTAGCGTGAGTCGAGATCGGGTTTGAAGATGGCCACGATCTGTTTTGCGATCTGGGCTCTCCGCAGCCGCCGGATGAGTTCCTCGGTCTTGCCACTGAACATGGAACCGGTGATCACTTCAATCCAGCCCTGATGGAGTGGGGGCAGTTGTTCCATACAATCCTCTATTTATTGATGCGATGATCGCGAATGGTTCAATCGGAGAGGTCGCCGGGTCCAAATGGTGAGGGCAGCAACCTGGCAGCGCTGGTGGTTGCCGTGTGTCCGTCATCGTCCACAAGGACGATGGGAATATCTCCGCAAAGTTCCCAGATAACCTGGCGACAGGCGCCGCAGGGCATTACACCGGAGTTGGAGCTGATCACCATCCGGGTGAATTTGCGTTGTCCCTGCGCAACGGCTGCTGCCAGAGCGTTTCGCTCGGCGCAAATCGTCAGGCCATAGCTTGCGTTCTCAAGATTGCAGCCACTGAAGATGCTGCCGTCAGCAGCTTCCAATGCGGCACCAACTGTAAATTCTGAATAAGGAGCGTAGGCATTTCGCCTGGCGGTGACAGCTGCTTGAATAAGTCGCTTTGATTCTGTCATGATCGTTTACCGATTTTAAAGGTATGGAAGAGCTGGTAGAATATCAAGCCGCAGATGAATCCACCGATATGGGCTATGTAGGCCACATTGTCAGTGGGATTGAGGAATTGGTAAAGGAACTGCAGCAGGATCCATATACCAACATACCAGCCAGCAGCGATCTTGCCCCAGACGATAAAGAAGAACCAGGTAAGGATCTTTGCCTTGGGATATCGGACGGCGTAGGCGGCCATCACACCTGAGATGGAGCCTGAAGCGCCCACCATCACCCCACCACCTTCGCTCCCGAAGTATGGATCCAGGAATACCTCCGAAAGAGCTGCGCCGGCACCGCAGGCAAGGTAGAATGCAAGGAAGTTCACATGACCGAAAGAGCCTTCGACGTTGTCACCAAAAACATACAGGAACCACATGTTGAAGATTAGATGACCCCAGCCACCATGCAGGAACTGGTGACTGATCAGACCAAAGATCCCACCGGGTGTACCCAGGCGCAGGGAATCCTCATAGAACGCCAATGAATCCGTAGGTGTGTACAGTCCCAGGACGAAGATGGCGAGATTGGCGGTGATCAGGGAATAGGTAACTATTGGCTGGCGGATTCGGGGGTTGGTATCTCGCAGGGGAATGAACATGACTCAGCGAACCTTGAGGGTGTACTGGATCGAGCGGCGATTACCAACCCTGTCGGCTGCCTCCAGGTAGAGTAGATGCTCACCACGGCCAATGTTGGAAGGTAGACGGAAGGTAAGTTCATTACGCAGGCTGTTCCAGTCAGGGAAGAAACGATCACCGTCAAGCATGGCGACAAGAGCGGTATCAGGCTGTCCAATATAGCCCAGATTGTCAGCGATCTTGAAAACCAGACGATTCCCCGGCCGGTAACTGGCTTTGCGCTCGACGATATTGATCTCCGGCGCTTCCAGGTCTTCCAGCAGTACGTAGGTTCCGTTCCGTTGTGGTTTAAAATTCACAACTGCCCCATGTAGATCTGACTCCATCAGACGCCAACGGCCACGGCTGCTCATCTTGAACACGGCAGGGGCGCTCATCAGATCAGGTACTCTGAAACGTACCGTCGTCGTGATCTCGGCACCCGATTCTCCATAGCTGGCGTATTTAAGCCCAATTCTATTACCCTCAGGGGTGGAAAGCAAAGCCGTATCGCAGTCTACAAAGGTCAATGCCGCCCCGTCCTTGTGAATTTTAACATGGATACGCCTATCAGGACTGCTGAATGTATAGGGCTTGCTGGAGCTCACCAGGTCCATGGTCTCAAGGTCGATCCGTGGAGACTCTTCAGGAAAGATCAGTTCGATCCATTCAGCCTGACCCCGGTGACGCAGACTCAGGACCTCTGTTTCTGCCGTGGAATCAGAAGTGACCCACAGGGTACCCCGGTGGATGCCTGCAGGGGTGTACATCCTGTAATGGAGGGGATAGGTCACCTGGGCATCAGCCTTCAAGAGTATGTACCAGCCATGCTGATTCTGACGCCATTCTGCGCCGATATTCGGTATGGTCTGCCGCGGTGGGATTAGAACCCTTCCCGCGTCAACTCTCAATCCCTCATCCAGTGTTATCCCTTCTAGATCCCAGATCGTCTCAGAACTGGTATAATACGTAATACGGGGAGTAACCTCAGTCCCGTCTCCTGAACTGAACCCGAATTGCCGGTAATCATCGGACGCATGTATTCGTGATACCCGAACACCTCGATGATTTGGCAGCAACTCCCAGCTGTCCGGCGGCGAACTATGAAAGATCTGAATAGCCTCTGATTGATTTTGTCTGAAATCCGCGGCCTGGATCTCAATGCTGTGAAATCCGGGATCCGCTTCGATAATACCTGGGAGCTCTGCATTCATGAACGGCGGCACGGGTTGTCCAGGGGGATGATAAAGCTTCAGATAACGCCAGGTATCAAAACTGCGCCATGGCAGATAGACGGCAGCAATATTTTCAGTTTCCGGGATACTGGCGGCATCGAACTGATACTCAAATAGATCGATGCCATCCAGGTTGGCATGCACAGAATAGGGTGCATAGCGATTCAAGGTACCGTTGGCACGATCGTGGGCATTGAGGGCCAGCAATACGCGACCGCTGACGTATGTGGTGTCACCATGACTAAATTTGCTGCCCACTGGGCTCAGACTGCCGTTGATACGGGATTCGGCATCCATGGGCAGATACAGCAATTCAGTGATCGTCGGGGCCCGGTCATCCACAACACCGGGATAGAACCTGAGAGGATTCAGAGCATTTTCCATGGCATCGTATATCTCAAAGTGCAGATGCGGGTGCTGTGTGCCACTGGTACCGGAAAAAGCCAGGACCTGCCGTCGTTTGATGGGGTACTCATTTGGCGAGAACTCCAACCGAACCTTGTACCGTTGCTGTTCTTGCTGAAGTGCCCGGATCTTCCGTTCGATGTCGTCCGGAAAACGCTCCAGGTGAGCATATACTGCCTGTCTGCCATCATTTAGGCGCAGGAAGAGTGCCTTGCCATAGCCGTAATAGCGCACAGAGATCTTCTCGATATACCCATCACCAATAGCCACGCACGGCACTTCCATCTCGCCCCAGGTCTTGATATCGATTCCAGCATGCAGGTGACCGTCACGATATTCACAGAATGTGGCTGACAGACTCTGTGCCGCTTGAATAGGCCAGGCATATTCTGCAGCCTTTAGCAAGGAGATGGAAAGCGTTAGAATGAGTAAAATTCTCATAAGGCGCAAAGATTCGGGGAGGGGGCAGGGAAAGCAAACAAAAAGAAGATAAATGGCAGGAGATAAAAGACTGGATCACTTCTTTCAATCTTCAATCTTCAATTTTCATTTTTCAATCTTCAATTCACGAATTCCCTGTTTGATTCCTGCATCATTCGATGTAAATCTGCCCGCCATGAAGAAGTTGTGGGACAGTATCATCAGCCGGAAAGAGAAGCCTCAGCCACTGAGTTTTCAAGAGCGGCTGGGCAATATTGAACGCATTATCATCGTCTATCCCTTCAAGCGTGAGCATCTGCGAATCGCCGGATATACACTGCAGCGCCTTTTCATGGCCCGTAGTGAGTTCAAATACCTGCTGCTGGTACCACCGCAAGCCCGGCTTTCGGAACTTAGCGTCCGTCATGAATACCACCTCATTGATGAGGATATCCGGACGGATGAACGTGATCTGGCCATCACCAAGATCAATGCCTTCAAAGCTGACATCCTGCTGCAACTGGAACCCGAACCTAATGAACGTCTTTCCAGTCTTGTGCGCCGGTCGGATGTGCCCTTAAAAGCGGGATTCGGTGGGGAAAATGATGGCCTGAACCTCATTCAGGCCCAGGAGGAATTCAGCTTCTACGAGAAGAATATTCTCAATCTGATCCAGTTAATCGTGGGAAAATAGTGTGATACAGCGCACGCCCGTTCAGCGCGCTCAGAACGGGTAAATCACTGATTGTGATTGCGCTGGTTCTGGGTCTCTTTGCAGGAGACGTGGTATTTGGCGATGGGAACGGCCAACAAGCGGCCTTCCTCTATGAGGTCGCCACAGATGATGCATACACCGTAGATGCCGTCTTCCAGACGCTCCAGGGAGTCATCGATATCGCTTAGATATTTGGCCTGACGATGAGCGAACATGCTTGATTTCTCACGTTCCTGCATATCTGTGCCCACATCTGCCATATGATAGGTTGCGGAGGAGAGCTCACCTGAACCGTCGGTTATGGTCTGGTGCAATTCACTCTTCTGAAAATCAAAATCCTCGATGACTTTTTCACGTTCGTCCAACAGGATCCTCTTGAACTTTTTCAGCTGCGTTTTGTTGTACTTTTTTGCACTCATTTGCTGTCCTCATTTCCTTTTCAGCAGGCTGAATATATCGTACGAATATGAGAATACAAGGCCTTTCAGACACCCGAAATTTTGTTTGGCAGCAAGGGGGTGGCCGACTATATTCGGCCGCTTTATGAAGGTATCATATTTAACATGATAAGGGAAGAATAATGGAAGACATCGTCTGCCCGAACTGTGGAGAAGAGCTATCGGAAGAACGGCTCCGCAAATCCCTGATCTGCCCCAAGTGTGCTACGAATCTCAAAGACAAGAAATACATGGATTTTCTGGAGTTCCTGATGGTAGCCGAGATCGTAGAGGACATCGACTTCTTTGATGAATCTGTCTACGGCGAGGAATATCAGCGCTATGAGGAATCAGAGTTCGACGATCAGGACCTGCCGGACACGCAACCGGCCAACATCAACTGGGATAACGATCCCGATGCCCATGAGGAAGAATGGGGCGAGGATCAGAATCAGAACAACAATCAGTGGGAAACCTGATCGGGGGAATCATGGCCGATCCGACAAAAAAGAAAGCACAGCAACTCCAGATCCACGTCACCGAAAAGGTGGGGGATGGTGAATATGCCAACCTGGCGATCATAACCCATTCCGCTGCTGAATTCGTTCTGGATTTTGTCAGAGTGATGCCTGGCGCACCCAAGGCCAATGTCCAGAGCAGGATCATCATGACTCCCAGCCACGCGAAAGCATTGCTGCGAGCCCTGGATCAGAATATCATCAAGTATGAGAGCGAACACGGTGAGATCCGCATGCCGGAACAGATCGCCATTCCGAATCTGGATGGCAGTATGCCCAACTGACTGCTCATTGAATAGTCTCTTCTAAAGGGCCCAGCGAGGCCCTTTTTTTATTTCCCAAGCTTAAGCGTGGGTGGGTTGGTCATTTCACGTGCAGATCAGAACTTCTTCAGACGGAGCAACAGGGTATTCCCGACGACACTCACAGAAGAGAAAGCCATGGCCAGACCGGCGAACATGGGGTTCAGCATCACACCGAAGAAGGGATAGAGGATCCCCATGGCGATGGGGATACCAATAAGATTGTAGATAAAGGCCCAGAATAGATTCTGTCGGATCTTTCTGAACGTAGCGGCACTGATGGCATGGGTTGTTATGAGGCCGGCCAGTTCCGGCCGCATCAGGATGATGTCCGCGGCGTTCACAGCGATATCAATCCCGGATTGGAAAGACAGTCCCACATCAGCTTCCACCAGCGCTGGTGCATCGTTGATCCCGTCACCGATCATGGCGATCTGACCCTTATCCCGCCTGAGAGCCTTTATCTCCTCATATTTGTCCTGCGGTTTCACCCAGGCTCTGAATTCCTGGATACCTACCTCCCCGGCAAGCCCTCGTGCCGAGTGGGCTTGATCACCGGTGAGCATCAAAGTCGAAATCCCTGTTTCCCGAAGAGCATTAATAGTTGATGATGCATCCCTGCGGGGAGGATCATCGAACGCGAGCAAACCGACCACACTGCCCTCGCGAAAGACCAGTGATGCGCTATAGCCTTTTTCTTTCCAGGCAGAAAGTCTTTCATGGAATTCGTCGCCCAGTACATCGTTGCCGGTCTGTGCTCTGATCTCAAGCTTGGAGCCATTGACCAAACCCGAGATCCCCTGACCGGGTGTTTCAGCAATATCGGTGACCTCTGGAATTCTCAGATCCTTCGAATTGCAGTATTTGAGCAGGGCTGCTGCGAAGGGATGATTCGCCTGGGATTCCAGCGCTGCGGCGTCAACCACATACTCCGTTTCATCCCGTGGATAAGTTTCTACAAGTCGCGGTTGGCCCGTTGTCAAAGTGCCTGTCTTGTCAAAGACCAGGATCCGGACCTCACTGAAGACCTGCAGTGCGTCTGGATCCTTCACCAGGATTCCGCGGCGGGCCAGCAGTCCGCTGCCCATGACGATAGCAGTTGGTGTCGCCAGTCCCAGCGCACAAGGACAGGCAATGATCAGGACAGAAATGAGCGCCTTGAATGCAATGGGAATCCCAAATCCCAATGACAGCCAGATCAATCCTGTAATCAGTGCCAGTACCATGACCACCGGCACGAATATGGCGGCCACCCGGTCTGCCAGCTGCTGGATCCCGGGTTTGCGGCCCTGTGCATTCTCAACCAGGGTGATGATCTGTCCAAAAGTAGAATCCCGTCCAATTTTCTCGGCACAGAGAACCAGTCGACCCTCGAGGTTCTGAGTTGCACTGAGGACCCGATCACCTATCTGGCGGTTCATTGGAAGAGGTTCGCCACTGATACTGGATTCATTCACATGACCGCCACCTTCGATGATCACACCGTCCACGGGGATGGTCTGGTGTGGTTTCACCAGCACCTCATCATCGATGAGAACGTCCCTCAGTGCCGTCCGGGTCCAGCCTCCATCCCGTCTCACCAGCGCTTCCCGGGGCAGCTGTTCGCTCAGACCGGTGAGTGCCTCAGTGGTCTTGCCGCGTGCCATTGCTTCCAGCCATTTCCCGAAGGTGATGAATAGGAGAATGGCACCGCTGGCCTCAAAATACAGCTCATTGAAAACCGGCCAGGATAAAACAAGTACGGAGTTAAAAGTCGTCAATAGGGAGAAGAGATATGCAGAACCGGTACCCAGTGCCACCAGGGTATCCATATTGGGCATCAACTGGATGAGATGCCTGAATCCCCGTCGATAATAATCCCGACCGGTTACCACCATGACCGTTGCCAGGACCAGTTGGATCAGGGTGCTCACTGCTGGATCATAAAGCTGGACGCCAACCAGCATATGCAGCATGGCGATGAACAGAAGGGGTACACCGAAGGACGCCTGTATGATCAACAGACGTTTCCAATTTCGAATACTACGCTGTTGCCGTTCAACCAGACTGGCTGAGCCTGCAGTTTCAAGCCGATAACCTGCTCTTTCAACCACCTGCTGAAGCTGCCTGATCTGAACGGGTGCACGCAGGGTAACCGTGGCCGATTCCATAGCGAGATTGACAGCGACATCATCGATCCCGTCTACCTTGCGTAAGGCCTGTTCCACGTTATTGACACAGGCGGCACATGTCATACCCTCCACATCGAAGTGGAAGATGTGCTGCTCATCCGCATGTCGTTCCTGATCTTCCATTGGTTCAAGGATACTTAAAACTGATGTCAATTGTAAGAGTCGAAGTATAAAAATGTGATAAGAGGAGTCATTATTATTGCTGGACTCGCTGATCCACTCACATATTTTGAAGCCATGTTCCGATTAAAGGCGATCCTGATCTTCACGCTGGTGCTCCTATGGATGGGGTGCAGCGATTTAGGCGATCCAGAGAACCTGGACCCTGCGATCTCATGGACTGCTGATTCCGTGGCTTTTGGGACGGTGACCGTGACCAGCACACAGATCCACAGCCTGCAGATCATCAATTCAGGAGCAGGTGTCCTGCTGGGGGATCTCACCCTCACGGATCCTGGGTCCGCATTCTCCCTTTCCACCCTGAGAGGAATTGAACTGGAGAGCGATGACACACTGACCCTGTACATAGACTTCACACCTCAGGCAGCTATCGCTTATGTCGCCAGTATCCAACTTGACAGCAACGATCCGTTCAATCCCGCCATCAGCATTCCCGTCACTGGAACAGGCACGGATCTTCCGGTACCCGGGATCACGTTCTCATCGCAGGAGCTGGAATTCGGTGTAGTGCATATTGGGTCGGACAGTACTCAAACCCTGACCATGAACAGTGTAGGGACCGACACACTGATCATCGAGGGCATTATCCTGACTGGTGCTGCCTTTGCCGTGCAAAAACCGGATCAACCCAACTTTCTGCCACCTGATTCAAGTTTGGCAATAGACATCCAATTCACTCCAACAGTTGAGGGCACCTCCTCAGGATTCATCGAGGTGGTAAGTAACGTGGCCGATTCGCCGCATCTGATCGATCTTGAAGGATCCGGCCAGACAACAGTGAGTTTTGCCGGTGAGGTCATGCCCATCTTTGTCAATAATGGTTGCACGGGATGCCATGGCAGCAATGGCGGGCTCAATCTCAGTACTTACGCAGACCTGATGGCAGGAACCAGCAACCATGGCCCCGTGGTCGTATCGGGCGAGGGAGCCAATAGCTACCTCATCCGCAAGCTCAAGGGCATGGAGGGACAGATCATGCCACCAGCTGGTGGGCTGTCCGGGGCTACCATCCAAACGATTGAGAACTGGATAGATCAGGGAGCACTGGATAACTGATGAAAAATCTGCTCATTCTTTCACTCGTTCTCTCATTTGCCATGCCTGCTGCTGCTGTACCACGATTTGCTGCGCGGGAAGGTGTCGATTGTGCAACCTGTCATGTCTTTCCAGGTGGTGGAGCAGCCCGGACGAGTTATGGGAATGAATACGTAACGGATTACCTCGCCAGTCGATCGCGGTCTCCTCTGGATGTGCTCACTGAGAGGTTACCGGAAGTTGCCATCTTAGGAGCGGACATCCGCAGCCAGGTCTTCAGTCAGCCGGCAGCCGGGGAGACGAGTATTTTCCCGATGCAATTCGCAGTCTATACCGGAGTTGAACTCGAGCAGATGCTGGCGTTCGCGCAGCTGGAGTACCGTAATGATGCATTTGAGGTCGGATACGCGATCCGCTACCAGGACCTGCCCATGGATTCCTGGGTGAGTTACGCACGGCAGATCCCAGCCTTCGGGCAGAAACTTGATGACCATACTGCTCTCATCCGGGGGGGCAATCTCACCCTACAGGGTCTTGATTCCGAGGGAATGCCCTTCACCCCTTACCTGGATCGTCCCAGGGTCTGGAGCGTTGGATCGTATCCCCTTTACTGGCTTGGAATTCAGATTGGTGCGGGTTCAAGTTTCCTGGATAATGACGAGGATACCGGACATAGTTATCTACGCGTGGATACACGCGGAGATGTCGGCCCCCTGGGATTCCAGGGTAATGTCAGTCTACTCCGGGAAGGGGATCTCGAGTTGATGGATTTTGGTGCTATGCTCAACTGGACCTCATTCGTCTATCATGGGTCCCTCACCTGGACGAAGAATTGGCCTCAGCAAGACACAGAGGGCATTGCCGTTTTTCACGAGCTAAGCTGGTTGCTTCGACAGGGTATCGATCTGTTGCTGCGCCATGAATTTCTGGACCCGCAACTGGCATACAGCAACGGGGCTATAAGCCGTTATTCACTCGGTGTGGAGTATTTTCCGGTGCCAGGCGTGGAGTTAAAGACCTATTTCCGCGTTCACACCCTTGAAAATGCGGAATTCTATGATGCAGACCGCAGCAATCAGCTGCTGATCCAACTACACCTCTATTTATAATTGATCAACGCAGGGTGATCCTGGGTTCACCGTCTGCGGGGATGATCTCACCGATTATCGAAGCCTGGGCCATTCCTGCTGAGTAAAGTTTACTGACGACCTTTTTGGCCTGATCCGGTTCCATGCTCATCAATAAACCGCCTGAGGTCTGGGGATCGAAAGCCAGCCAACCCAGGGCTTTGGATACGTCATCCTCGATGGTAACTCGCCCTTCGTAATATTTACGGTTTGTCCGCAGCCCGCCTGGTAGCATGCCTTCATCCACCCAATACTCCGCCAGCTGCAGCAGCGGTAGTGTTGTGGTATCCAGCAGCGCAGAGACATCACTGGCATCCAGCATCTCGAAGAGGTGTCCCACCAGTCCAAAGCCGGTTACATCAGTGAGGGCGTGTGCACCGAACTCCACTGCAGCCTCCCCGGCAACGCGGTTCAACTGGATCATGGACTCGGTCATCTGGGCGACCTCGGGGTCACCTGCCTGTTTCCGTTTCAGTGCCGTGGCGATGATCCCCGTT
The DNA here is from genome assembly GCA_964454335.1 of uncultured Lentisphaeria bacterium. GTDB lineage: Bacteria > Fidelibacterota > UBA8477 > UBA8477 > JABMPR01 > CAYVVT01. The sequence goes on from CAYVVT010000002.1 coordinate 300,992, forward strand.
CCCAGAGCCTTGGTGAGTACCAGAGCATCGCCTGGCTGTGCCCCCTTGTTGGTGATCAGCTCCTCCGGGTGAACCACACCAGTGACCGAGAGACCGTATTTGATCTCATCATCCTTTATTGAATGCCCGCCGGCGAGTGTGGCACCCGCTTCCTCGATCTTGCTCAAACCACCACGCAGGATATCCTTGAGAATTTCCTTATCCATTTTCTCAATCGGGAATCCGACGATGTTGAGTGCCGTGACGGGCCGTGCTCCCATGGCATAGATATCACTCAAGGCATTGGCGGCAGCGATCTGGCCAAAGCTGAAGGGATCATCCACAATGGGCGTGAAGAAGTCCAGCGATTGCACCACCGCCAGGTCCTCACTCAGCTTGTAGACTGAACTGTCATCAGCATGGTCAAGGCCCACCAGCAGGTTCTCGTGGCTCTTGATATCCAATCCGCAGAGTATGTCGTCCAGGTCCCCTGGACCGATCTTGCCTGCTCAGCCGGCGGCTTTCACCTTGGCAGTGAGGTTGATGCTCTTGAATTCTTCCATGTGACAATGTAAAGAGGCGGCGAAGATCATCAATTTGAAATTGGTCACATATTGCAGACGATGGCAGAGGGAGACCTTGTAAACCCTGCGCGGAATGCTTAGCGTTGATCAAACAGCAAAACCAACAGGGAATCGGAACGATGTCCAGTACAAGAAATACTAAGTTTATCCTACTCCTGATCGTCTCCATACTGATCATTGGCTGCTCGAGTGACGCGGTAGACTGGCAGGATGAGATCGTCTATTTCATTCTCATCGATCGTTTTGCTGATGGTGATCCCAGCAACAATACCGGTACAGATCCTGCGAGTTATCTGCCCTTCGATGGGTCTTATCCACCAGCCCTGAGACATTACCAGGGTGGTGACCTGAAAGGTATCATCGACAATCTCGACATGCTCAAGGGAATGGGTGTCACAACACTCTGGATCTCACCATTCATCGATAACTCAAATACAGACTACGTTGGCTGGTGGCCCTATCACGGCTATCATCCCATCGAATTCAGACGAGTGGACGAACATTTTGGCAGTCTCCAGGATCTGAAGCAGCTGGTGGAGCAGGTACATGTACGGAACATGCGCATCATCTTTGATATGCCCTTTAACCAGGTCGCTCCCGATCATCGCTGGTTGAGGGATCCTGACCGGGAAGACTGGTTCCATGTGGATGTGAATGGCATCCCTTTCGATATCACGGACTGGAATGACCAGGATCAGATCGAACGCGGTGAGTTACACGGGCTACCCGACCTGGCCCAGGAAAATCCTGACGTCTATGAATACCTTGTGGAGATCAGCAAATACTGGATCACTGAAACGGGTTGTGACGGATTCAGGTTGGACGCTGTAAAACATATACCCCTGAATTTCTGGAAGCGCTACAACCGTGAGATCAAGGAATTCGCAGGGAAGGATTTTCTGCTGCTGGGGGAAGTGTTCTGGGGTGATATCAACCGGATCAAACCCTATCAAGGGATCGGATTCGATGCTCTATTCGATGTTCCGGGATATTATGCCATCCGCAATGCATTCGCTGCCAACGCATCAATGGCGCACTTCTCAGATTATATCCGCAGTGTCTCGCAGCAAATGAAACCTGAACTCCGAGCCACCCTTATCGATAACCATGACGTGGCCCGTTTCAATACGGACCTGGGTAAAGATGGCTGGCTCAGGACGAAGATCGCACTGACCTGGTTACTGACATCTCCAGGAATGCCAGTGATCTATTATGGTACTGAGCTGGGTATGACCGGCGCTCCGGTGCGGCATCCTGCATCGGGCCAACCACAGGATTACCTCAATCGGCGCCTATATCCTGATCGTCCAAACATTAAACAGGGTGCACACAAGCTGTATTCCAGCGTTTTGATGAAGATGCGGCATAATAAAGATGCCCTGCGCCGGGGTGCCTTTCATGAGATCTACAAGGATTGGTCGGTTTATGCTTTTACCCGTTCATTGGGTAGTGAAACCTATCTGGTAGTACTGAGTACGAGTTCAACAAGGGAGCATTTGCCTATCCCGGTACCGGGCGGAAGGGGATTGACATCAGAACCATTGATGATCCTGGGAGAAGGCAGTGCCCGGCTCATGGAAGATGAGATCTACCTGAAACTTCCGCCACTTTCAGCAAATATCTGGCAGTTGGATATGAAGATCTCTTCTGACACACCCCAATGGACCGAATTCACAGACCGCCGTTCCGGTGATTTCCAGGAGATAGATTTCATCTGGTTTGACAAGGAGAATACTACGGAGAAGATCCAGATCGCAGGTGACTTCAGTAATTGGGAGCCCATGGATCTGGACGTGGTAAGGAACGCAGATACATTGAGAATGCAAATCCGGCTAAAACCGGGTCGCTATGAATACAAATTCGTCATTAATGACACACTCTGGGTCACCGATCCCTTTGCCATGAAATATGCGGTGGATCCATGGGGAGGGCGGAATGGTGTGGTACAAGTGTGGTTGGCGAAAGACTAGTTGTCCGGACTTTTGCCCAGGTCAAGCTCATTCAGCATAACTGCATCAATTTCCACAGAATATTTTTCTGCTAAGCGCTGTGTTTCACGAAAACGCAATTTGCGCAACCGGTCCTCCACCAGATCATTTTCAACGCGGGCCTGAACCAACTCGTAAGGCATAATGGAACGTCTACGATGCAGGGCACGGATCAGGACCCATCGGTCGTTCATCCTGAAAGGCCCCAGTACAGTCTTCACAGGTACATCCACAAGACCGTCGTAATAGAGAACGTTTACCGGTGCAGCTGGATGGTGCCAGCCAAGATTGCCCTCTGCTCCCGTGGATTCATGCATCAATTCAGTGAAGGCCTCACCCGACTGCAATCGGGCCAGGATGTCCTGCATCCTTGACGAGTCCCCCAGGCTGATCTCCTGGAGGTAAAGGCTGTCTGCTTCTAGATAATAGGTGCTGCCGTATTGCCGGTGGAATTCCCTCAACTCACTGGTATCAAGTGTCATATCCATGCTGCGCTGCTGCAGATAAACAGTTGCCAGGAATTGATCGCGACGATCAGCAATCTCTTGCTGAACCTCAGGCAAAAGATGTAGTCCCTCCCGCCGGCCCTCGGCGAGAAGGAGTTCATCCCGTACCAGGAACGCGGTACCCTGCTTGAGATCGCTTACCAGCAGTTGGCGGTTCATCTCAGGTAGGCGTTCGAGGAAATCTGCAACGGTCCAGCTGTCGCCACGAAAGGTCAGCATGACCTCACTCCGATAATCAGCAAGCTGGTCCTCAAGGGATCCCAGTTCAACAGATTCTCCCAATTCTTCCAATTCTCTGTCACCAAGCAGGTCGTTAACCCGGGCATTGATCAGGTCCCACACCCGTGTGGCCAGTTCCGGGTGGAACTCCAGTTCGGCTGAATCCATGTAATCGACAATTATTTCCCGGGAAATTTCATCTTCATTTCTCTGGCGGGTGATCCTGCGGATCTTCTCCCGGGCGAGTTGATAATCTGATTCAGTGATCATGCTCTGCCGCATAACGTTGTCAACTCGTATCAGGTGATAACCAAAGCGTGTTTGGACAGGCCTTGAGACATCCCCCGGGTCCAATGCGTAGGCAGCATTCTCGAATTCACGCTCCATGTCCCCAAAGCTCATCCAGCCCAGAACACCGCCATTTCGCTGCAGACTGGTATCCGTAAAGATCTCCTCTGCGAGGCGATCAAAAGCCCGGGGATCCGCTTGCAGTATCTGGTATAAACTGTCCAATTGCAGAGAGTCCGGACTGAATAGATGACGTACCAGTCGCTGTTCCTGTGATCGCCGGTAGCCCTCCCGGATCTCACTTTCACTGATGTCCGGCATCTGCTCCTCAACCCAGCGCTGGTGGAGTAGACGTGTCATTATGCTCTTCTCAGTGGTTCGCTCCACTGTTTCCAGCAAGGACAGTGTATCCAACAGCAGCTGTTCGGCCTCCAGTGCCAGCATTTTCTGACCGGCGAGGTAATTCATGATCTCAGCGCGCGTTTCAGGTGAATCGGTCTTCTCTGTATAAAGCAGCACCGGTTGATATGCACGCTTGAAACTCTCAACTGTGATGATCCGGTCACCCACTTTGGCCATGATCTCCAAATCATCTGTTCTTTCACAGGAAATGATGACCAGTCCCAGGCTAGTGAACAGGATGGTTTTGATGGCTCTCAACATGTGCATGATTTTAGGGAGAGGATCACCTTCATCAACAACTTTCTGCATATTTATAAGGAGATTGTTAATGTCAGGTTTATAAAGTGCCTTTTTTGGTCGATCGGAGACTCATCTCAGACAGAATTGGGCGTTTGAAGCGCTATCGGGGTCACTTGAAAACACTTAAATTTCTTGACTTCAAGGGGGGCTCTGGATAATTTCGAAAAGCGTAACTCAGAGGAGGGTTACTAATTCTAAAACATAGTGAGTATTCATCGTGAGTAAGGTCAATTCATTTAAGGCCGTTTTGTGGCTATTTGTTTTTCTCACGCTCAGTACGGCTGTATTCAGTGGCACCACTGGAAAGATAGCCGGGTATGTGCGGGATGCAGAGACAGGTGATCCGCTTATTGGAGCAGACATAATTGTTGAAGGTGCCGGTTACCTCGGGGCCTCCGCGGGACTCGAAGGTGACTACGTGATCGTCGGCGTACCTCCGGGCCGCTACACGGTGGTGGCGCGGTTCATGGGCTACCAGAGTGTGCGACAGACAGATGTCCTCGTTTCAGTCGATCTAACCGCCAGTCTTGATTTCGACCTGGGGATCCAGGTTCTGGAAGCGGATGAAGTGGTTACCGTAGTCGCTGAACGACCCCTGGTGGTCCGGGATCTCACGGCCAGCACGGCCAACATCACGGCTGAAGAGCTTGAAGCTATGCCGGTGGAATCCATGGGCGAGGTTCTTGAGCTTCAGGCAGGCGTCATAAACGGACACGTCAGAGGCGGTCGCAGCGGTGAAACTCTTTACATGGTTGACGGAATTCCCGTCACGGATCCCTACGATGGTAACCTTGCGGTGGACATCGAGAATGAATCCATCCAGGAACTGCAGCTAATAACAGGGGCATTCAATGCCGAGTATGGCCAGGCCATGTCCGGCGTGGTGAACATCGTCACAAAAGACGGCGATGATGAATTCGAATGGAGTGCCTCCGGTTATCTTGGAGATCACTTCTCGGGTAATGCTGACGTCTTCAGGAACATCGATGCGGTCAATCCCTTTGCGCAGCATAACATCCAGGGCACTTTCTCCGGTCCTATCATCAAGGGAAAACTCTACGCATTTGCTACGATCCGGAACTTCCAGGCCGAAGGTCACATGTACGGTGTCCGGCAGTATAACATCGATGACACCTTCCTGGACGCAAACGATCCCCGTAATGGTCTGGGTGGTGACGAACGCTGGTGGCTCAAAGGAGTATACGCCGAGCCCTATGAAGAATCATTCATGCAGTATGATTCGCTGTGGGGCACGGATCGCCGTTACCTGCGGCTGGAAGATTCCACCGTAGTGCCGTATGAATTCTACTCACCGTTGACCCTGGACTCGCTGGAAGCCTTCAAGAACAACGGCTACAGACTGGGAACAGGCGATTCCAGTTTCGTTCCGATGAATCCCTACGAAAAGCAATCCTACCACCTGAAACTCACCTATCGCGTAACCCCCAGACTCTCCCTTAGATTGAACTTTCTTCAGGACTCTCGCTACGAACGCGGTTGGGAAGAGGTACTGCAGTTCAATCCAGATGGCAATCTCCACCGCTACAAGGATGGTGGCAGCATAACCTTCAACCTGAACCATCAGCTCACGGAGAACAGTTTCTATCAGCTGGGCTATTCACGGGTTCAGTATGAGTGGCTTGAATACAAATTCGAGGATCCCTTCGCCTTTTTCTTCGCCATCGATACTGACGGGGACGGCTGGCCGGATGAGGAACGTGAAAAACCTGAAGGCTGGGTCCCAGGCGATCTGTATTTGGATCAGGAGGACATCGAACTGGTAAGCTCTCTCTCAACCCAGCAGCTCTACAGCTATTTCACCGGGGGTATCTACAATAACTGGTTCAACAGAAAGACCCTGAGCCAGGTTTACAAGGGCGACTTTACCTCACAGCTGAATACTATCGTTGAGTTGAAGGGCGGCCTCCAGGCACGTCTGGATGACGTGTACCGTCGTTTTGTGGCCTATGATCCACAGACCGGTTTCCCCATCTGGTTTGACCTGAATGTCAATCCCATGGAGCTGTCCGGCTATGGCCAGACCAAACTTGAATTCAAGAACCTCATCGTGAACGCCGGGCTGCGGGTGGATTATTTCGATTCCGATGGCCATGTCCCCGCCGATCCCCGGGATCCATACATCTACAATCCGCTGAAACCTGACCATAAGTATTATGATCTGGATGATGACGGGCACATCGATGATTCCGAACCCTATATCGATGCAGACTCCAACGGGGTCTGGACCGCAGATGAGGAATACACGGATGCTGACGGAGACGGAAAGTACGATCTATCTGAAAAGACTGATGACAACTTGCTGTCATACGAGGATCGCGAGGCATTCTGGTTTGAGGACGCGTCACCGAAGTGGCAGGTCAGTCCGCGCATCGGTCTGGGATATCCCATTTCTGACCGCGGTGTGATCCATGTGTCCTACGGACATTTCTTCCAGATCCCCAAGCTCGAGGATCTCTTCACGAATCCGGAATATATCATGATCAGCGGCGGCGGGATCAGTACCCTCTTCGGGAATCCGGATCTCGAGCCGCAGAAAACGGTATCCTACGAGATCGGCCTACAGCAGGAACTTACCGATAATTTTGGTATTCAGGTGGATTTCTACTTCCGCGACATCCGTAACCTGGTGAGTGCCGACAAGATCGTCGAGACTTATGACCAGAGTAAATACGCCCAGTTCGTCAACCGGGATTATGCCAACACCCGCGGTGTGATCCTGTCCTTCGATAAAAGGCATTCCAATCTCTGGTCGGGATCCCTGGATTACACATTCCAGATCGCAGAAGGCAATGCCTCGAATCCCCAGGCCGCCTACTATGCCCGCCAGGGGAATGCAGAGCCTGAGATCAGACTGCTGCGTCTGGATTGGGATCAGCGTCACAGCCTGAATTTCAATGTAACCATCGGGCAGCTGGATAGCTGGGGCAGCAGTGTCACCGGACAGTTTGGCAGCGGATTGCCCTACACGCCAAGTGATGAGCAGGGTAATCTCGGTGTATCCATTCAGAACGCAGGCACCAAGCCCACCACTTTCGTGGTCGATTGGAAAGTGTATAAGAACCTGCATCTCAGCGGTTTCAAGATCAATGTCTACGCCAAGGTCGAGAACCTTTTCGATACCCTGAATGAATACGATGTCAATCGTGACACAGGGACGGCAACTTACACATTAGCCCAACTACGTGCTGAGCAGAACGAGGCCAGTGAAGCCATCAACACACTGGATGAGTTTTTCCTGCACCAAGGATGGTATGGAGAACCGCGCCGCTTCACAATGGGCTTCTCCATCGGGATGGACAAATGATGCGTAAATTAATGATTATCGTGCTGACCCTGGCGGTCGGCACGTCTGTTTTTGGGCAGCAGTACGGAGATCCGACCTACCGTAAGAAGAACACCCATGCCGGTAACAAGGTTCGTACGGTTTTCTTCAACTATGGTCTGGTGGCCGGTACACTGGGCGACGGTCCGGAAGGCGAATGGCCAATCGGATCCGGAAACATGTATATCGGTGACGTGAGCCCGCTGCTGGGCGTTGAAACGGATCAGAGCTGGATAGACACCCTGCGTTACAAGAGTGCGACTGCTACGGACACGCTGGTAGACCGCAGCGGGAACCAGTTCGCCAACTTCGACATGATCGAGGAACTGAGTTCGCCCATTATCGGCGGCGACGGCCTGGAATACCCTTTTGTCGCCACGGTTTACAGGACTATCCATTCCGTGGGCACCAGCCATGGGCCTCGTGGTTGGACAGATGGTCCCATTGTCGGTGGGAACACCTGGACCTTTGAACCACTACCGGGTTATGCGAATTCTGATACAGATCTGGTGGCACTCTCCACAGACCTGGACAACGACGGACCGGACGGCTTCCCCAATTCTGAAGATGATGACGGCCTACCCGATTCCTGGCCGCTGTTCTGGCCGGATAAGATGGGCGACGCCGAGGATCCCGGCTGGCCCGCTTCCTGGAATGGCTACTTTGGCAAGAATGTCAAGAACGCTGACCAGGAATCCTATTTCGTCATGGATGACAACAACGACCGTGAGTATAACTACAGAAGCCTTGGCGATCCCACCAGCGGCCTTGTCATGCGTCCTGACTCGATCAATGACCTGCGTTTCGGTGTTGGCCTGACAGTGACCGTCCGCGGGCTGCAGTGGTCGCACTTCCTGGCTGAGGATGCCATCTTCTGGCTCTATGATGTCACCAACGACGGGACCACAGATTACAATAAATCGGCTTTCGGGATGATGGTGGGTACCCTGGCCGGCGGCCGCTGTGGTGATTCGAACGATGATCTGGCCTATTTCGATGCAGAAAATGATATCACCTACTCTTTTGATTCACCGCCTGCCTACAGCCCCTGTTTCGATGGTCCTGTGGGTTATGCCGGCTACGCCTTCCTTGAATCCCCGGGAAATCCCTTCGACGGTATCGACAATGATGGCGACGATGATGATCATTTTGGCTCGGCACCCTACTTCGAGCCCGAAAACTTTGATCCGGTGACCTATGACCTGAATGATCAGGTCGTGGTGATCGATGAACAGACCTTTACCCGCTCGCTGGTAACCCTTACCGAAGACACCACTGAAATCGTCTCCCAGGGCCGTGTAGTGCAGATCATCGCCGGCGAGACGGTTCTGATTGAAGACGTCCGCAACCTGCTGGATGACAACCTGAACGGTATCATCGATGAGGATACACTCAACCATTACGCCAACCGCATCAGTCGCCTGCCTCCTCTGGAACCCCTGCTGCCCCTGCAGTACTGGGATTTCTTCAGCAGTCCCACAATTACGGATCTCATGCTTGATGAGTCCCGTGCTGACGGTCTGGACAATGATGGCGACTGGGATCCGACCTCTGATGATGTCGGTCTGGACGGCGTCCCGGGCACCAGTGATTTTGGTGAAGGTGATGGTATCCCGACCTCAGGTTACCAACCAACAGGACCGGGTGGTGCCATGGTGGACACTGGTCTGCCAGGCGAAGCCCACGTTGACAAGACCGATATCGATGAATCAGACCAGATCGGTCTCACCAGCTTCATCTATTTTACCCCGCCTGGTAAGATCCGGATGAGCAACGACGAACAGCTCTGGTCAAAACTTTCTCCATCGATCGACGTGGCCAACGACATCGAGACCAACCCTGTGGATGGTGACTTCATCTACGGTGCCGGGTTCTTTCCCCTGCTGGCCAAGCAGACCGAGCGATTCTCTGTAGGTCTGGTCTTTGGTGAGGATTTCGACGATATCCTGAACAACAAGATCACGATCCAGCAGATCTACGATAACAACTACAACTTCGCCAAACCCCCTGAAAAGCCCACGGTACGCTCTGTACCCGGTGACGGGCGTGTGACCCTTTACTGGGATGATGTGGCTGAATTCTCCTTTGATCCTGTCTCTGGATATGATTTTGAGGGCTACAAGATCTATCGGGCGACTGATTTCGGTTTCAACGAGGTCAACAACATCACCGATGGATTCGGTAACAGCACTTTCTATGAACCGGTTGCCCAATTCGATCTGAATAACGATATCGAGGGATTCTTCTCCGGCGATCTGGACCGTGTGAACGGTGCAGCCTTCTACCTGGGTGACAACAGCGGTCTGCGCCACTCCTGGACAGACAGCATGGTGACCAACGGCCAGCGCTATTTCTATGCCGTGGTGTCCTATGACTCAGGTGACCTTGAGAAGAACATCTATCCCGCAGAATGTTCCAAGACCATCCTTGAACTAAACAATCTGCTCACTTTTGATGCCAACACCGTGGAAGTCACTCCCAATGCCCACGCGGCAGGTTATGTGGAACCGTCGGATACGGGTATCGAACACCCCGAAGGGGACGGCAACGGTACAGTGGAGCTTTCCTTCCTGGATGACCAGGCTGTGAAGGACAATGCCGGGTATGAGATGGTATTTGGCGATATGAGCAACGACGGCATCGACAACGATGCCGATTGGGTGGCCTTCCTGGATATTGATACCAGCGGGACCATGGAACCGGCCATGGGTGACACCATCATCGATGATACAGGTTCGGATGGGCTCTGGGCGCAGAATATCGGTGATCCGGTTTATCGCAAGTTCGGTAGCCGCACCATATTCATGGGAACCTATCCCGGTCCCGATGCAGATGGCACCGAAGGGAATGATATCCCGGATCCCGGCGAGCCGCATGTGGATATGAACGATCCCGATGAAATGCAGGCCATCACAACGACCTACAGCGTCTATCGTATCCGCGATACAGGTGTGGATACCGTTGTGGAGAACAGTTCCAATTTCTACGCCGGTAATGCGAATTATCAGTACGTGAAAGACAACCACAATTATGAAACACCGGATATCCGTTCGGAAAGCCCGGTGATCGATGGCGTCCGCTACATCTTCAACAATATCTGGCGTGTGGACGCAGACGATGATCGCACCACCATCAATCGTGTGGACAGTCTGGCCCCCGAATTCAGCGTTGACATCAACGTGACCTATAATTCCGCCGGGCGCAAGATCCCACACGATTATCAGGTCGTTTTTCACGACGATGTGATGGATACCTCGGTAAGCTACAGGGCAGGATTTAACCGCCTCACGGCCACGCCTGTCAACTTTGAGGTCCATGACCTGACCATCGGTGAACGTATGCCCCTGGTGGGATACAAGGCTGTTAACAATACCGTCCGCGACTACATCGTCTACGTGGTGCATCAGACGGCTGAGACCGACAGCTTTGTTGTCTGGGCGATAAGCATCAACTATGGAGATGTCATCGATCCCATCGCAGGTGACACTACGATGGCGAATATCGAAACGCTGGGCAGTGGTGATACTGTGTATGTATATACGAAAAAACCCTTTAGCTCACGGGATGTATTCGCCTATTCCACGGAAGCTGCATCCGTAGCGCCACTTGAAGGTGATGACTGGACAGACTCGGTGCGGGTTGTGCCCAATCCATACATCGCAGCGGCCAGCTGGGAGCCGGTGAACCGCTTCGTCTCAGGTCGCGGGGAACGCCGTATCGATTTTATCCATCTACCACCGGGATGTGAGATCAACATCTTCACCATCCGGGGTGACCATATTGACACGATAACCCATGACGGTAACATCTTCGATGGCACCGCATCATGGAACCTGCGGACAAAGGAGGGGCTGGACATCGCCTACGGCGTGTACCTCTTCCACATCGATGCCGGTGACGCAGGTGAACACATTGGCAAATTCGCCATCATCAAGTAGGGAGGTTGAGCAATGAAACGAATGATCATCACTGCCGTTACCTGCCTGCTGGTTGTCAGTGCAGGATTTGGCCAATCAATGGTAGGGACCACAGCAGCACCCTTCCTCGGTATCGAGGTAGGAGGACGTTCCATAGGTATGGGTGGAGCCCAGGTCGCCAGCGTAAATGATGCTACGGCATTGTACTGGAATCCCGGTGCGGCCACGGAGCTGGCACGCAGCGAGGTGCTATTTGTACACTCAAACTGGCTGGCGGATACCCGCTTTGACTATTTCAGTTCGGTCTTTCAGGCCGGTATGCTGGGTGTCCTGGGTATCTCCGCAACGGTGTTGGATTATGGTGACATGATCAACACCACAGTGGATCAGCCCAACGGTACGGGTCTGACCTTTACGGCCCGTGATCTGGCCATGAGCCTTACCATAGCCCGGGCCATGACAGATAAATTCAGTCTGGGTGGCAGCATCAAATACATCAGCCAGGTGATCTGGCAGGAATCAGCAAGTTCCATCGCCCTGGATATCGGGACATTGTACAAGACCGGGATCAAGGGATTCACCATCGGTATGAGCATCTCGAACTTCGGGATACCCATGAGAATGTCCGGTGGTGATCTGGATCATTTCTATGATGTAGCGCCAACCATCTATGGCAATAACAACAAGATCGTCTCAACGCTGAAGACCGATGCATTCAATTTGCCGCTGCTTTTCAGGGCTGGCTTCAAAGTCGATGCAATCGATATTCCGAACATGCGCCTGACAATTGCTGCGGATGCCCTGCATCCGAACAACAATTACGAAAGTGTCAACCTGGGCGGGGAATTTGCGTACATGGATCGATTCTTTGTTCGGGCAGGACAAAAAGCTATCTTTCTGGAGGATTCAGAGGAAGGAATGACCCTCGGTGCGGGAGTACGTATCCCCATGCGGGGGTTTACTGTCAGAGCTGATTACGCTTATGAGAATTTCGGCCGCCTGACCTACATACAGAACGTCAGTCTGGCCATTGGATTCTAAGTAGAAGAAACACAACAGCTTTAACACTAAAAAAGGAGGAAAGTGTGAAACGCTTGTTTACAACGTTGGTTGTTCTCAGCCTCGCTGTGACCTTTGGCTTCGCCCAGGTCATTGACGACTTCGAGACGGATATCGGAAATTGGGAAGATCCCAATTATTCCGGGTCTACTTCGGGTGTGCTTGAGAGCTCCAGTTTTACTGTTTCCACAGAACAGGCCCATGGTGGTTCATCATCTGGTAAATTAGAGCTTCTTGATGATACTGCAGTGGCGGATGGTTATTTCGTCCGGTTGAACAACCGTGATGATCAGATAGCCCCTGATTCCAAACTTGGTTTCTGGGTCTATACAGCCACCCAGGATGTTGAATTCCGCCTGGTTATCTGGGATAACGGTACCGGAGGAGATGGCTACGAAGCGGGTCCCTATTGGACCGTCGCTGCGGCCAATACCTGGGAGTATTTTGAGCTGGATCTGATGACAGCTACTTTCACTGGATGGATCACAGGTAACGGTGAGATAAACTCAACGGACTTTGTGACCATCGAAAGTATCCAGCTCAACACCACAACGGATGCAGATGCGGTGTTCTACTTCGACGATATCGCCGAGATCGCCTATGTGCCCACTTTTGATGTGACTTTCAGCGTCAACATGAACTTCCAGATCGACGCCGGCAACTTTGTCGTTGGCACCGATTTCGTTGATGTGGCAGGATCACTGAATGGCTGGGCCGGTGGCGATGTCCTCGCTGACGCCGATGCGGACGGTATCTACGAAGGTACCTTCGCAGTTGAAGAAGGTGCACTGGAATACAAATTCCGCATCAACGGCACCCAGTGGGAGAATGTTGACAACCGCACCGCCACCATCACTGAGGATACTGTTCTGCCTACCGTCTGGTACGATGATCAGGAACCCGCTGAACTGGTGAATGTCGAAGTGCTGATCCAGGTGGACATGACCGTCCAGCTGCTGAACGGCAATTTTGATCCCGGTGCCGGAGACCTCATCGTTGTCCGCGGTAGCCATGACAACTATGGCAACTGGGGCGGCGCTATCGCTCTGACACTGGATCCGGAACAGACAAACGTCTATATCGGTATCCATCAGTTCGATAA
>CAYVVT010000002.1:314688-321949 GCA_964454335.1 uncultured Lentisphaeria bacterium
GCTGTGGGTAGCGGTCATGAATACAAGTTCGTGATCCTCACCGGCGGTGATCCGGATGCAGCCATCTGGGAGTCTTCCCCGAACCGTTCCTGGACAGCCACAGGTGACGAAGAAGACAGTGATGCCAACGGCTATGGTGAGATCCTCACCGATGTCGCCTACTTTGCCGACATCACTCCCGATGATATCATCACTCAGGATGTCACTGTCAACTTTACTGTTAACCTGATGTCAGCCTATAACGCTCTCATGGCTGGTGATACCCTCATCGATACCCAGACCGGTACCGATGACATCACTGACTGGGCAGAGGTGAACGGCGTCAACATCAACGGTATCCTGAGCCAGTGGTGGGACTGGGGTAATGACCTCACCTGTGTAGGTGAATGGGCCATGACCCAGGACGGTACTGACCCGATGCTGTATACTTTCAGCTATCTGTATACGGCGGGCCAGGCCAAGATCCAGCAGTACAAGTATGGTATCAACTCACTGGACAACGAAGCTGGATTCGCCCAGAATCGTGAGGTCACCATTGACGATGCCAGTGCTACGTTCGACCTGCCGGAAGACTGTTTCGGCGAACAGAACACTGATACAGCCCTGCCCTTCCCGATGCCCTGTGAGGAGATCGAGATCATTGACTTCTTCTTCTCGGAATACATCGAGGGCAGCAGCAACAACAAGGGTCTTGAGCTGTATAACAATACTGGCGAGACCCTCAACCTGGATGATTTCCAGATCGCACAGTCAGTCAATGGCGGCGGCTGGGAATACTACCACACATTCCCCGAAGGCGCCACTCTTGCTGCCGGCGATGTCTGGGTCATTGTAACTGACCAGGCCTTCGACGAGATGCAGGCGGTCGCTGACGAGATCCTGGGTTATCCCAGTGTCGTCCACCACAATGGTGACGATGCCCGTGGTCTGATCAAGGTAGCTGACGGCGATACCCTGTTCCTGGATGTCATTGGTGTACCCACCGAAGATCCAGGCGCTGGCTGGGATGTTGCCGGTGTGACCGAAGGTACCAAGGATCATACCCTGATCCGTAAGGCCGAGGTCATGACAGGTAACCTGGACTGGGCAGCTTCTGCCGGTACCAATGCTGAGGATTCCGAATGGATCGTCATGGAGCAGAACTTCATTGCGGGTCTTGGACAGCATCCAGACTACACTGTTGATATATTCGTTACCTTCAGTGTCAACATGACCTACCAGATGGAACTCGGCAACTTCATGCCTGACAGCGGTGATTATGTTGATGTCGCTGGTACCCTGAATGGTTGGGGTGGTGACGACCGTCTGGCTGACGACGATGGTGACGGTATCTGGGAAGCTGCATACCGTGTTGACGCAGGGACCTTGGAATACAAGTTCCGCATCAACGGTACCGAGTGGGAAAGCGTGGATAATCGTACCGCCGAGATCACGGAAGATACGGTCCTGCCCACAGTCTGGTTCAACGACCAGGAACCCGTACCCTTCACCAATGTGGAAGTCCTGATCCAGGTCGACATGACCGTCCAGTTACTGGCCGGGAACTTCGATCCGGACGCCGGCGACCTCATTGTGGTCCGCGGCAGCCATGACAACTATGGCAACTGGGGCGGCGCTGTCGCTCTGACCCTGGATCCGGAACAGACCAATGTCTATGTCGGTATCCATCAGTTCGACAACATTCCTGTCGGTAGCGGTCACGAATACAAGTTCGTGATCCTCACCGGTGGTGATCCGGATGCAGCGATCTGGGAATCCTCCCCGAACCGCTCCTGGACAGCTACAGGTGACGAAGAGGACAGTGATGCCAACGGCTACGGCGAGATCTTCACAGAGGTCGCCTACTTTGCCGACATCACCCCCGATGATATCATCACCCAGGATGTCACCGTGACATTCAGTGTTGATATCTCCTCTGCCTATCATGCCCTGGCAGCCGGTGACACCCTTATCGATACCCAGACCGGTACCGATGATATCACTGAATGGTCTGAGGTGAACGGTGTGAACATTAACGGTATCCTTAGCCAGTGGTGGGACTGGGGTAATGACCTCACCTGTGTGGGTGAATGGGCCATGACCCAGACTGACGGCGATGGTGTCAAGTATAGCTTCGACTATCTCTACACCGCCGGTCAGGCCAAGTTCCAGCAGTACAAGTACGGTATCAATTCATTGGACAACGAGGCTGGCTTTGCCCAGAATCGTGAGATGAACATCGATGATGCCGCTGCTACTTACGCACTGCCTGAGGATTGCTTCGGCTCACAGAACACGGATGAGAACCTGCCATTCCCAGTGAATTGCGCACCGATCTCCATCTTTGCTCTGGGTGGCATCCCCACCGATTATGAGCTGCAGCAGAACTATCCGAACCCGTTCAACCCAACGACCAACATTCGTTTTGGTCTGCCTGAGAATGGTTACGTGAACCTCACCATTTACAATGGTCTGGGACAGGCTATTCGGACACTCAAGACCGAGTATCTGAATGCCGGTAACTACCAGGTAACCTGGGATGGTACGGATAGGTACGGCATGTCAGTACCCAGTGGTGTTTACTTCTACACCATGACCGCCGGCGATTACAACTTCAGCAAAAAGATGCTGATGCTCAAGTAATTGCGAATGGTCTAGCATATCGGAACAGGGTGGTGGATCTCGATCTGCCACCCTGTTTCATTTAAAAACCGAGAGAGCATTGCAACATTTAAGATTTTTAGCTTTGATCCTGGTGACCCTGGTGATTTTTCAGGGTTGCAATCCCGAACTCACGAATCCCGGCCCATCAGAAACGACCACCTCAGAGGGTGTCGCACGGCCGGAAAACGATCGTGAGTGGGAAAGTTTCAATGATTTCATTACTTCGGTCTATCAGGCTGCCGATTCCAACAAGCAGGCACTGGTAGATTCCTTCCTCATCTGGGCAGATGATCTTACCGGTATACCCTTCATCGAGGAAAATACAGCCTGGTTCCTGTACACGAGCAATTCTGTATCCAGCGTACAGGTCGCTGGTGATTTCAATGGCTGGAATCCCAACGGCTCCAGTCTCAACCATCTCACAGGGACAAACCTCCATTATCGCGGGGAAGATTTCGAGATGGATGCCCGGCTTGATTATAAGTTCGTTCTGAACGGCAATAACTGGATCCTGGATCCACGCAATCCTTGCACCTGTTCCGGGGGCTATGGTCCCAATTCAGAATTGTCGATGCCCAACTATGTGCAGCCGCCTGAAATACAGACCTATGATATTCCACACGGAAGTCTGGAGAGCTTCTATTTCAGCGATACGACACAGGGCCGCACCCGGAGCGTGAAAGTGTACCTGCCTGCCGGTTACGAGATGGGCAGCGAAACCTTCCGTACGGCATATTTCCACGATGGCGGGGAATACATCTCGCTGGGTTATGCCCGTAACGTGCTTGATTATCTGATCTACCACGAGGAGATCCCACCCATCATCGGGGTTTTTGTGAATCCTACGAACCGGATGGAAGAGTACGCCTACGATTACAACTTCATGTCCATGTTCGTCAACGAACTGGTGACTCATATCGATACCACCTACAGGACTTCTCAGCTTCCAGAGCATCGTGCAGTGATCGGGGTGAGTCTCGGAGGACTGGCATCCCTGTTCTTCACCATACAACATCCGGAAGTTTTTCTCAAGTGTGGGGCTTATTCACCTGCGATCTGGGGCGAATACAATGATGTTGTAGCAATGTATGAGAACAGCCCCGTACTGCCGGCGAAGATCTACATCGATGGCGGCACCTACGAGGCCAGCTTTCTGGATGCTGCCTTTGAACTGCACCTGTACCTTGACGCCAATGGTTGGGATACCAGAGCATTCGTATGGCACGAAGGTCACTCCTGGGGCGCCTGGCGTGCCCACCTTGATGAGTCCCTGAAATATTTCTGGCCGATGACGGCCACCGGGATAGACGAAGGATAACCGCTCTCTGGTGAGACAAAGTAGATCCATATTATTCCTTCTCCTTGTGTTCTACCTCTCCGCAGCAAGCCAGGAGGTCACGGAACTGCATCTGTGGCATCCAATGCCCGCTCCCAGCCGGGCAGTTCTGAATGAGCTCATCGCGCAGTACGAGACCGAGAATCCACATATCAAGGTCAACCTGTTGTACAAGGAGAATGAAGAAGTACGGATGGCCTACATGTCCGCCACGGGCTTCACCGATGGCGGGCCGGACCTTCTATATGGGCCCAGCGATTTCACAGGAGCCCTGTGGGAAATGGACATCATCCGGCCGCTTGATGACCTCTTTACGCCTGATGAACTGGCCGATTTCGATCCCACAGGACTGACCTATTACAAAGGGAAACTGTACCAGGTGGGGGATGAGCTGGGAAATCACCTGGCCCTGGTCTGGAACAAACGGCTCTTCGCGGAGGTCGGTCTGGACCGCGCCCCCGAAACTCTCAGTGAACTGGTTGAATACGGTAAGCTTCTCACCCGTGATCTTGACGGTGATGGCCTGGTGGACCAGCATGGCCTGGTCTGGAACTTCACCGAGCCATTCTTCTTCATGCCCTTCTACAGCTCCTGGGGCGGTTGGGTCATGGATGCCGACCAACAGCCTACCCTGGACAATGATGCAGCGGTAACGGCCTTCAAGTTCGTCACGGCCATGCGTGATGAGCACAAGATCATTCCCCAGGAATGCGATTACGATATCGCTGATTCAAAGTTCAATTCCGGGAGGGCCGGCATGCTTATCAATGGCGCCTGGGCCTGGGGCAAATACATGCAAAGCCCGCATGTGGATTTTGGACTGGCAGTCCTGCCGCTGAACGAGGAAACCGGTATATATCCGGCCCCCATGGTTGCCACGAAAGGTTATTATCTCAATCCATATTTGAAGGATGACCGTCTGGATGAGGTGGTGAAGCTGGTAAAATTCCTTACGAGCCCCGATGCTCAATTCAAATATGCCACGCGTCTGGCCACCATTCCCACCCGTTATTCCGTACGGGCACGTCCGGAGATCTCAGGTGATCCTGTTATCCGCACCTCCATCGAACAGGTGGGCCATGGAAAAGCCATGCCCATCTCACCGGAAATGCGAGCCATCTGGGACGCCATGCGCCCGGCCTATCAAAATGTCCTGGGTGGCAGCATGACCCCACAGGAAGGGGCTGCCTACCAGCAGAAACTGGCTGTGCAGAAGGTTGCGGAGCTTTATGAAGGTACAGGGGAAGTAAGCGGAAATATTACCGCCATCGTGGTATATGCAGCCTTCCTGGCGGCTGCACTGTGGGCCATGTATAAACTGGTGGTTGCCTTCATCATACCCATGTGGCGCGGCCAGACCGGGATGGATCTGGGCAATGCCCGCTTTGCGGTGATCATGACGGCTCCGGCAGCCCTGTTCATCTTTGGTGTGGTGGTCTACCCGTTCTTCTATAACCTGGTGATCTCTTTCTCAAACATGGGGCTTACCACCGTACGGGACTGGCGCATCATCGGACTGGCCCAGTATGGCAAGGTCTTTACCGATCCGCAGTTCTATACCTTCTTTATCAAGACCGTGATCTGGACGCTTGTGAACGTGAGCCTGCATGTCAGTCTGGGGATCTTCCTGGCCGTCCTGTTGAACCGGCCCCTTCCCGGAAAGGGCATCATCCGCGTGCTGCTGGTCCTGCCCTGGGCGGTACCCAGCTATATCACCGCCCTGACCTGGCGGGGAATGTTCAATATCAACTACGGCGCTGTTAATGTCATTCTGAAGAAGGCTTTCGGGCTCGAGCCCATCACCTGGCTCATCGATCCCACCAATGCTTTTATCGCCACTATCATTACCAATGTCTGGCTGGGGATCCCGTTCATGATGCTTATCGCACTGGGTGGTCTGCAGTCCATTCCACGGGAGCTCTACGAAGCCGCTTCCATCGATGGGGCCTCGGGCTGGCAGCAGTTCAAGAAGATCACATTGCCGCTGCTGCGCCCGGTGATGATCCCGGCCATCACCCTGGGCATTGTCTGGACCTTCAATAATATCAATGTGGTGTGGCTGGTCTCAAATGGCGGGCAACCTGGTGACCAGACCCATATCCTGGTAAGCTTTGTCTACCGCGCCGCCTTCAATCTGTATCGATACGGCTATGCCGCTGCTTTCAGTTTTCTCATTTTCCTGATGCTGGCCTTCTTCTCCATCAGATTCATGAAACGAGAAAATGTGGCTGCTGCGGCACATTAGGGGAAACATGAACAGGCAGACACCCATACAGTACATCATCATTTACAGCCTCCTGCTGATATTCGTGGCCTGGTCCATCTATCCCATCCTGCGGGTCGTGACCATCTCCATCCGGCCTGGAGACAACCTCCTGAATGAAAGCCTGCGTATCATTCCACAGGATTGGTCCTTTGACAACTATTTCAGACTTTTTACGGAACAACCCTTTCTCATATGGTTACGCAATTCTCTCCTGGTGACAGCGGTGGTGATGATCACCGGGGTGGCCCTGGCCTCAACGGCAGGCTATGCGCTTTCCAGATTCAGGTTTCCCGGCCGGGAGAGTGCCCTGTTGAGCTTGCTGGTGACACAGATGTTCCCAGCAACGATGCTGATCCTGCCCATGTTCATCATGTTGTCCCGCCTGCATCTCATCAACACATATATCGGGCTGATCATCATCTACTCTTCTACGGTCCTACCCTTCTGTGTCTGGCAGATGAAAGGATTCTATGATACAATCCCGTACTCACTGGAGGAGGCGGCTCGAATAGACGGGGCCTCCCGATTCGTAGCCTTCTACAAGATCATCCTGCCATTGGCTTCACCAGCTCTGGTGATCACCGCACTTTTCTCCTTCATGTCCTCCTGGACCGAATACATCGTCGCCGCCCAGGTCCTCTGGTACGAGGACCTGTTCACCCTGCCCATCGGTCTGAAGTCATTCCAGGCGAATATGACCACGGAATGGGGGCTGTATGCGGCTGGTGCCATCATCGTATCCATTCCAGCCGTGGCCCTGTTCCTGTTTCTCACCAAGTATCTCATTGGCGGGCTCACACTGGGTTCAGTGAAGGGTTGAACAGGACCGGAACACTTGATTCAGTACAAAATTGAATAGATATGGAGAGCATGAATGCCTCAACTCAAAAGCACACTGATCGTTACACTGGCCATAATCCTGCTTATGGGATGTGAGCCATTGACGACAGAGACAAAAGACCTTGGGGGTACCTGGCAGTTTGCACTGGATAGCAGCAATACAGGTGAAGATCTCG
>CAYVVT010000003.1:0-164627 GCA_964454335.1 uncultured Lentisphaeria bacterium
ATTACTACGGATCAGAAGGTTAGGGGTTCCCTGCCAGCCAGGCTGCGCCAGCAGGCAGGCTGGGACTCCTCTCGGGTGTACGACTAAACAGCCGGACTCAATGTCCGGCCTTTTAGTTTTAAAGAAAGCTCCACAGAGCTTTCTTCTTAGGAAACAAGTAATTGTGGTTCGCATTCTTAGTCGATTCACACAATACTTGAAGTCTCCGGAGTGAAACACGCTGTGGTAGGTGATATTTCGAGAGGATCCAGCTGTCAAATGCGCCGAAAGCCTCCAAGCATAGAGCTGGAAAATGAGGGACTCATTAATTTGGGGAGAAAACTCTGTCCAAGGCTATGTAGAAATGGCTACAACCTCTTGAAATCCCCTCATTTATTCTTAAGATTCACCAATAATATCTACCATATCCTGGTCAATCACTTGATTGGCTGCTAGCTGGCTGAGAGTATCTTTAACTGTATCGCTACAAAAGCCTAATTTTGGATAAGTCATCAGGGAGGAAGCATGGGACGGTCACGTTTCCTTAAGGGAGGAGCTTTGATGAATGACAAGTCTTTATCAGCGCGCCAGGGATCCTATTCAGGAACCAGAGTGGATGATCACCGAGATATATCCAAACATGTAGTCTGGCTAAAATTCCAACGGATCCTGTTCCTCATTGCGATCTTGATAACCTTTGTCCCACATGGTCTCCATTCTCAGGTTGTGGATAGCACATCAGCTGAACGTCGAATTTCAAAAATGGAATATCGCGATAAGATGATGGCCGGCTGGATAGGTCAGATGGTGGGTGTCGGTTGGGGCGCCCCCACTGAATTCTGGTATATGGAAGAGATCATTCCCCTTGAGGATGTACCTGCATGGGTACCCGAGAAGGCAAATGTACATGAGCAGGACGATCTGTACGTGGAAATGACCTTCCTGCGGTCCATGGAGCTTTATGGTCTCGATGTTTCCATAAAACAGGCTGGCATCGACTTTGCCAACAGCGCTTACCTGCTCTGGCATGCAAACAAGGCAGGCAGGGATAATCTGCGTAAGGGCATCGCACCACCGAATTCCGGACATCCAGCATTCAGCGACCATTCCGATGACATCGATTATCAGATCGAAGCTGACTTTTCAGGCCTCATCGCTCCTGGACTTCCCAATATGGTGATTGCCCTGGGGGAGAAATTCGGACGCCTGATGAATTACGGTGATGGTCTCTATGGAGGCCAGTTTGTTGGCGGCATGTACGCTGAAGCTTTCTTCGAAGATGATCCCCTTAAACTGGTCCAGGCGGGATTGAGCTGCATTCCTGAAGGCAGCCAGTATGCTGAAGCAGTGCGTGACGTGATCAGATGGCATAGCGAACACCCTGATGACTGGGAAGCCACCTGGGGTCTGATCCAGGACAAGTACCACTACAATCCCGACTACAGAAGGCACAGCTGCAGCGGTATCGCGGACAAGTTCAACATAGATGCCAAGATCAATGGCGCATATATCGTCATGGGTCTGCTTTATGGTGACAGGGATCTGGATCAAACGACCATCATAGCCATGCGCTGCGGTCAGGATTCAGATTGTAATCCTTCCAATGCAGCAGGGGTGATGTTCACAACGGTGGGTTACAGCAATCTTCCGGAACGCTTCACCTCTGGACTCGATCTTGAGACCAAGTTCAGTTTCACGGAATACAATTTCCCGCAGCTCATCGATATCTGTGAGATCCTGGCTACTGAAGCTGTGACCAGAGCAGGAGGCCGAGTCGAGATAAATTCAGAAGGTGAGGAAGTATTTGTCATTCCTGTGGTATCAGCCGTACCCGGTAAATTGGAGCAGAGCTGGGCGCCTGGACCTCTATCAGAAAACGAATTCAACAGAGCTGAGCTCACGCAGATCAGGGGTTTGTGGATCCTTCGGTACTCACTTCTCTTGTTGTTGCTGATGGCATTTTTAATCTCCGAACAAAATCGAAAGCTGAGGGCCCTGGTAATCCTCATCCCTTTGCTCGCACTAGGGCTAGTATTGATGATGGCAGAAAAGTGGGTTTGGCCTGAATTCCAGGATTATGTGAACATTATCATGATCTTCGAATCTCTGGTGGCGGGAATTGCCATGCTTTTACTCCTGCGCCCCCTGTTGACAAGCTCGAAATGGCAGTACTCTATTCTTACTATGATCATGATCATCATTCTAAGCGGGATCGTCGGGGTGTTCGGGAGCAGTGGTGGCAGGTTCATTGCTTCCACCAATACCAATCTGGCTACTTATTCCTGGCAGGCCATTGTCTGGATTCTGGCCATGATTACCACGGTCCTGCTCTGCCGGAAGAGTTATGGACTTCTCCGTTTCAACCTGATCCTTCTCGGGAGCAGTTTCATCTTCCATCTATGTGGATTTTACCTGGTCACTACGGCAGTGGCGAAACTTAAGGATTGGGCTGAAGTCTCAGGTGATCTATCCATCATCCTTATCGGAGCTACAGTGCTTACGATCGTCCATTACCTGATCACAATGCCCTTTTTGCTCCTGACATATTTCAGCGCCGATTATGAGCGACGGCTACTTGCCTGGATGGGCCAGGATAGATAGGACCATTCCAAAAAGTGGATGCTTGGAACAGATGGGACTGGCGGTAGAAGGCGGTATAATGATCAACATCGTCTGATCTTGCGAGAACGCTACCACTGTTCATGGACGCGACTGGAATCGCTCACAGAATCCTCGTAATAGTAATGTGCGCATGGGATGAAGTTCAGCTGCTGTACTTCCTTTCCTGCCAGGTAATCGACGAAGGCCTGTACAGTCCCCACCGCCATCTCGCGGGGAAACTGCTGTGGCGTGTCATAGAGCTTCTTCTCATACACGGCCTGCTTTCCGGCCGGAGAGGCATCAAAACCTACGACAGTGATCTGGTCCAGCATATCAGCCTTCTGAACTGCAGCATAGGCCCCCAGTGCGGAGGGATCGTTGATGGCAAAGATGCCCACGATGTCAGGATGAGCCTGGAGAATATCCGTCGCTACCGCATAACCATCATTGCGGTTTCCCTTGGCAGAAAGTTGAATGACAACGTCCAACTGGCTATCCCTTCCTTCCAGAACATCCAGGAAACCTTCCACCCTGAGGATGCAGGAAGTGACCTCCGGGAAACTGAGGATGGCTATCTGCCCTTGATCCCCCGTGACCTTGATCATGCTCTCAGCTGCCAGACGTCCGCCCTGATAGTTATCACTGCCGATATGTGAAATGATGAGATCCCGGGCCTCATCGTCTGTAACCTGGACGTCGAAGGTAAACACCGGGATACCGACACCTGCTGCCCTCTTGACGCCTTCTCCGGCAGATTTCGAATCTACCGGGTTCAGGAATATGGCGTCGTAACCCTGGGCGACGAAATCTGAAAGCTGGTTGTTCTGCCTGGCTGGATCCAGATTTCCGCTAAGTGCAACAACCTTGTACCCATGTTTGGCCGCTTCTTCTTCCATGATGTTGGCAATGAGCTTGAAGAATGGATTGGTAAGATCCATGCAGGTCATGCCAATCTTACCCTTGAATTCATCCTTGCCAGTACATCCATTCAGCAGGAACAGAGCTCCCATTATCATGGCGATCAGTTTCAAAAGCTTACGATCCATTGCCTATGACCCTTCCAGTTAGATTTGATAGAAAACGCCCTCCTCTGACCTTGTCAAGGAGTACGGCGATGAGGATCACCATGCCCAGGACCACCTGCTGGGTGTAGCTCTCCATACCCATCAGGTTCATGCCGTTCTGAATGACGGAGATGACGAATACCCCGATGAGCGTACCCAGGATCTTCCCTGTTCCGCCGGAAAGGCTTGTACCTCCCACCACCACCGCGGCAATGACATACAGTTCGTACATCATGCCCATATTTGGTGTACCGGTATTCAGTTGTGACGCCTGGATACAACCACCGATTCCCGCAGCCAATCCACAGATGGCATACACGAATACGATGACGTACTTGACCGGTACACCTGACAAACGGGCGGCTTCATCATTCCCTCCTACAGCGTAGATGTAGCGCCCGGTTCGTGTACGGGACATGAAAACATGGGTAATGAAATAGAGCAGGGCCAGGAGAATGACGGTATTCGGTACACCGAATGTTGCCCCTTGTCCGAGCCAGGTCAGGGATCTGGGGACCTGGTAGATGGAGAAGCCTCCTGTGATCATGAATGCCAGTCCTCGACCGATGAGCATGAATCCCAGCGTTGTGATGAACGGCGGCACCTTGAACCAGGCCACAAGGATCCCTCCAAAACTGCTGATCAAGCCGCAGAAAAGGATGCCCACGATAAAGCCAAGCGCCACAACTCCCGCAGTACCGTCAAGTCCACCCATAGCTTTCATGAGGCTCGTACTGATCACTGCTGAGACAGCGATCATACTGCCTACAGACAGATCGATTCCACCGGTAATGATCACCATGGTCATACCCAGGGCAATAACGGCGATGACGACGATACGATCCACGATTGCAATAAGGTTTGAGCGCTTCAGGAAGTCAGGCCACAGATAGGTCTCGGGAATGATGATGTGACAATCCGCAAATTCCGGGTATTGTTCCTTGAGCGATTCCAACACACTCCATTTGACAACTTCGCCGCTGGTCAACAGGGCCGCTGGGACCTGTGCTGAGTCCTGCAGGCTGTCCAGCCTGAGTCGGAGATCCCGGGGTGTCCCAACGATCTGGACCACTTTGCGATAATCATTTTCAGAAAGCTTCTGATGCAGGAGCTCGGCAAATGGTTCTGAATCGGTATTCCGGGCACCAACCACCAGCACGAGCTGGGATGCGGGTTCCCCTGCCGGGATCTCCCGGATCATATCTTCGGCGGCACTTTCACCTGACGGTGTCTGTTCCTTCAAGGTGAGAATGCTGAACAGGATACATAGACCTAGCAGCACCAGTACCATTCCATAGTCTTTAAGCAGTTTCTTACTCAATCTTCCCTCGCACTCCTCAACTGATCGCCATATCCAGAATATCCTCCTGGCTGTAGCTTGCGGGCTCGAGGATCTCACCCTTGATCACACCTTCGTGCATGACTATGATCCGATCACACAATCCCAACAGCTCTGGAAGTTCGCTGCTGACGATGATGATGCATTTCCCTTCCTCAGCGAGATTCTTGATCAGCAGATAGATCTCATATTTCGCACCCACGTCAATCCCCCGCGTGGGTTCATCGAAGATGACGATGTCGGCATTGGCTTCCAGCCATTTGGCCAGAACGACTTTTTGCTGATTTCCTCCAGAAAGGTTCAAAACCGGGGCTTCTGGATCAGTAAGCTTGATATTCAGATTATTTTTGTAGTCCTCGAAGCGTTCGGCTTCTCTGTGCTGATCAACAAACAGCCCCTTCGTCAACCGCTTCAGGGTGGGAAGCGCGAAATTCTCCCTGCTGGACATGCCCAGGATCAGACCTTCGGCTTTGCGATCCTCGCTGAGCAGACAAATCCCCCTGCTGATCGCCTCCCTGGGATCCCTGATACTGACCTCATGTTCATCGATGAGGATCCTGCCACTGTCCGGCCTGTCTGCCCCAAACAGCAATCGCATGGTCTCGGTTCGTCCAGCCCCGACCAGACCGGCAAAGCCGAGAATCTCACCCTGTCTGGCAATAAAGCTGACGTCCTGCACCTCATCTCCCAGGCACAGTCCCTCGACTCGCAGTTTTATTTTACCGGTCCTGGGTTCATGGGGAGGAAACTCAGCATCCATGGGTCTCCCTACCATCATTTCGATGAGCTTATCCCGGGTGACCTGTGGAACGCTTTCCTCTCCTACCACACTGCCATCCCGCAGGACCAGGACCCGATCGGCGATCTGGTGAACCTCATTCAGTCGATGACTGATGTAGATGACACTGATCCCCTGGGTTTTCAGGTCATGAATGATCTTGAAAAGAACGTCCACCTCACGGGTGGTAAGTGTGGCGGAAGGTTCGTCCATGACGATAATGCGGGCATCGAATGAGAGAGCCTTGGCGATCTCTACTGTCTGTTGCTGGGCCACCGAGAGATCCTTACAAAGGATATCGGGATCAAGTTCCAGGCCGATGCGATGAAACAACTGTCGGGTGAGATCCCGCTCGTGCACTTCGTCTATAAATCCGCGTTTGGTCAGTTCACGACCCAAGTAGATATTTTCTCGTACGGAAAGCCCCGGAATGAGGTTGAATTCCTGGTAAATGATAGAGATCCCCGCATCCCAGGCTTCAGAAGGTGTGTGGATCCCCTGTGACTTGCCATCGATCAGGACCTCGCCTGCATCCGCCTGATAGGCGCCTCCCAGAACCTTGATAAGGGTGCTTTTTCCAGCCCCGTTCTCGCCCAGTAAAGCCAGGACCTCTGCCTCGGCCAGATGCAGTGAAACCTGGTCCAGTGCTTTAACGCCGGGGAAGGACTTGGAAATGTCCTTCATTTCCAGGAGAACGGGTTCTGTATACCTTTGACCGGTCTTATCCATGGTGTTGAGATCAGTCGCTCGATCTGCCTTTTCGTTAAGAACCAACTACCACTGTTTGATACATCCGCTCGTCTCTCTCTGCGCCCGCACTCGCCGGAAAGATCACCTTCCCAAGGCTGGTACTTGCAGTGATATACCATTCGAAATCATCCTGCTGGCCAGGGATCGTTCCACGATACACAGCACGGGCTTCGTGTTCAAGCGGACTCTCATGGAAGCTGGATTCTCCCAGTGACCGGTAGTAGAGCATCGGATCACTCACCTCACCCATGATAAGGGCCTTGATGTTCAGCGGTTCACCAGTCCTGATCTGGGTCAGGACAGGTAGAATGGTGATGAATTTCTCACCCCCATATGCTTTGCCGGGTTCACTATTTGTGGGGAGCTTGCCCCCGGCCTGAATGAAATTGCGATCGTACTTCCCCACAACCCAGTTTCGCCAGGTCCGCCAGTTCAGGTTCAGGATCACTCCCAGATCCTCTTCATCACTGATGCGCTGAACCTGTAGGCTCATGATCTGCTCCCAGAGACGGGCCAGACGCGACCGATGCACAGCTGCCCCGGCCAGCTCACCTGATTCTGTCTTCGATTCGTACTGGTTCAGGTTCGAGGCAAATTCACACATGAGCTTATGGATCCTGAACACGGTGTGCCAGTAATCGAATCGGACCAAATTCCCTTCACCATCGATCTGCTGGCGCAAACTGGCCCAATTGTCTATCCAGTCAAACTGGGCCCGTTCTTCTTCCCAGGGTCCCCAGATGTGATCGCTGCCCCAGTCATCCCCCAGGATATAACCCTGGGAGTAGATGTCATCTGCTCCTTCGATGAAGTTCGTGACATTCGGGAAGTGGGTATCTTTGTCAAAACGGGCCAGATCCGACGCAATCTGAACCGCTGCCGGACCCTGCCCGAACTCGTGACTCGCCCAGTCGAGGTAGACCTCGTCGATAACGTTATGCCGCTCTGCTCGTCCCCTGGGCAGCTGATGTAGAATGTCCTCGGATGTGGGTGCAAAGTTCCAGACCAGTTCACGGTACAGAGCGAACATGGGGGTCAGCATCCTGGTTCGCCAGAATTCGGCCAGCAGACCGTCGGCATTCTCCTCCCAGGCGTTGATGACGTCTTTCACGACACGCCGCCCATGAAAGCTCGGTTGTTCCAGAGCGTAGTCATATTCAAACCAGGTGAAGGGCCATTTAACGCGTTCTTCAGGGACCATCCTGGTCCACCTCTCAGGCGGCATGCGTCTGCCATCTCTATCGTAGGGAGGATTCATGGAGGCGTAGGCTGCCTCAAAATTCGGCAGTACATCCTCGAATACACCTGGATCTCCCTGCGCGCCTGTGACCCAACCACCCATGGCAAGATTCCCGAATGGTTTCTGATCCATCTTCTCGAACACCTCCACGGCGGAGCGGACAGTGGCTTTAGCGCTGGCAACTCTGACGCTGTCCAGGGACGCGCTGCCCCAGGGCATCCAGATCTCAGTGGTCCACAGCCAGAAGTAATCCACCGGGATATCGTTGTATATCAACCAATTGTACATTCCCTCAAGCAGGCTTGCCGTGGCCTCATCAGAGTAGGGGTCAATTCCGTAAGTATCCCTCAGTCGCGTCTGCAAGACTTCGGGGATGCCATTGATCAGTGGCTCCTCCCCTGTCTCACCATCACGTCCCAGGGGGATCTCAATGCCCGTTGCAGTAAGGATCCCCAACTCATTCGCCAGATGAAAGACCTTGCTGAAGAGTCTTGCAGCATTATTGAAGGATACCGTGTAGCCGGCCTGATCTCTGTGATAGCTTTCACCAATGAATTCGCTGGGATATCCATCGCTGGGAAACAGCTGACTGGTACCTCCCGGCAGATCGCTGGTATTGATGTGTCCCCACCCGATGATGTCCTGGTGGGTGTGAAAGAAGGTGGCGTCGAAGGCGAAGTCGACCGTACCATCCGGATTAACGTCATCTGGATGCCCCAGCCATACATTCAGGTTCGGTCCATAATCACCGACATGATCATCCTCGGGATCGTACATGTAGGTGTGGAGGCCGATGAAGTTCATCCCCATCTTGGGCAATTGGGTAATGTACATCTTCCAGTCATCGGTCCCCCACATCACCGGTCCTGCCGGAAAATTCTGAAAGGGCTGTACACCGCGCACTGCGATCTGACGACCGTCCCTGGTCAGGGGCTGTCCCTGTTCGTCGTAGCCAGAGATGCTCAGCGGGATCTTCTTATCCGGAACCACATCAGCGTGAAAATAGAATCGACAACCAAGGTGTTCAGCAAAGCGGTAAGCGCCATAGAGCGTGCTGGCGGTATCAGCACCTGCTATTACCAGAACATCGCGTTTCTCTTGCACCACGGTCTTTATGAAGAATCCCCCTGTCGGGGCCTGAAACTCTGTCAGATCCGCCAGCATGGGATGATCATCCCTGCAGACGACGATCAGGTCACCAGTATCAGGAAGGTTGGTTTCGTACTGGACTGGACAGAGCACTCCGGTCCGCAAATAGAGATAGCGCCGCACTTCCTTCGCGGCCAGCTTCTCAAGACGGGAGGCATCTTCTGGAACGACCACCTGTAGCCGTTTGAGTGGTTTCAGTGTCTCAATCTGTCTCTGTTCATCCTGGCAGGCCAAGGACGCCAGAAGTACGCAACAGGGGATGATCAGTTTCTTCATTGGATATGGTTGTCGTTAATAGAGAGTGATCTTCGTGGTAGCTCGAATATCCGCAGATGAGGTACCCGTCAGGATCTCAAACTCACCGGCTTCCACCTTCCAGTCCGAACTGCCCTCGTCCCAGAATGCGAAATCCCGTGGTGTCAGTGTGAAAAAACAGGTCTTCTTTTCACCGGGTGCCAACTGGAGCTTCTGGAAGTCCTTCAGTTCCTTGATCGGACGTTCAACCGATGAGACTATATCACGCACATACAGCTGAACGATCTCTTTTGCATTCAATTCTCCGCTATTGGTCACATCAACCTTGACTTGAACATTCTCAGCTTTGTCGTAACGGGATGAGCTGGTCCTCAGCTTGCTGTAGTTGAAGCGGCTGTAGCTCAATCCGTGCCCAAAGGGGTAAAGCGGTTCGATGTCTTTCTTCTCATACCAGCGATAGCCGATGAACACACCTTCCTCATAGACGATATCGTGGACAGGATGGTCCATGTCCATGTCGAATTCCCAGTCCTCGTAGAGTTCTTCCCCCTTCGGCAGGTAGCCATAACCTGGAGATTCCTCAAAGCGTTTCTCAATGGTAATCGGCAGTTTACCTGAGGGATTGACCTTCCCGGCAATGATCTCTGCAACAGCCTGATTGCCGATCTGGCCAGGGTACCAGCAATAGAGAATTGTGGCCACTTTTTCATTCCAGGAACTCATGTTGCGTCCGGCACCCGCATATATCGCTATCACAGTCTTATCGTTCAGGTTGGCGATGTGAGCGATGAGATCGTTCTGTTCTTGTGGCAGGTCGAAGGGCACATCATTCCCTTCACTGTCCTCGGTTCCCGCGGTGCAGATCACCAGGGCAGCAGAACGGATCTCTTCATCCGTAGGTGCCGAGATGAACTGTACCCTCTCTCCGAACTCAACTCTCAAGGCGTCGAGAAGAGTCATCGAGTCAAACCCGTCTACATAGCCGGAGCCTCTCCCACTGGCTCTGACATCCACAAAGGGACCGGTCACCAGAATGACCTCGTCATCTGCGGGCTTGAATGGCAGAACGTCTTGCTCATTCCTGAGCATGACGATGCCCTCACGAGCCGTTTCCAGGGCAGCGGCAATGTGCTGATCATAATTTTCGACGAATGAGGCATCCTTTACCGGGCGTTCAGTGAGGCCCAGAGCGATGAGAGTTGTGAGAATATTCCTCACCATGGGATCGATGTCCGCTTCACTCACCTTACCTGCTTCGATTAGGGCGGGTGCTTCGCGGCGCAGGTATTTTGCATGATCGTCCTCTGAATAGATACCATCATCCGTGGAGCCGGGCATATCCAGGTCCATCCCTGACTTCAGGGCCTTCTCGGCATCCCAGATGGAGACCCAGTCGCTCATGACCAGCCATTTAAAGCCCAGATCCTCTCTCAGGAGCTTCGAGACAACATATTCACTCTGGGGACAGTATTCTCCGTTTAGCAGGTTGTAGGCCATCATCACTGAAGTGACCCCGGCATTCACACCGGCCTCAAAAGCCGGCATGTAGATCTCATGGAGGGCTCGCTCCCCTACAACGCTGTTGGAAGTGCGGCGGCGGTGGTCACTGTTGTTAGCCACGAAGTGCTTCAGGGTGGCACCTGTACCCGTACTCTGGACCCCCAAGACGTAGTTCTCGATCATGCGAGCCGCCAGGAAGGGATCCTCACCGAAGTATTCGAAATTGCGGCCATACTGGGACATGCGGTATATGTTCATTCCCGGACCCAGTAACACTGCGATGTCGGCAGCCCGGCATTCTTCTCCGATACTTTTTGCATACTCTCGGGCAACATCCCGATTCCAGGTGCTGGTGAGGCAGATCGGTGCCGGAAAGGCGACAGATTTATCAAGGTCGACCCATTCCTCATCCATGCGTACGCCCTGGGTAGCGTCCCCGAAGCGTACAGAGGGAATCCCCCACTTTTCATAGCCCTTGGTATAGAAGACATTGTAGCCTCCTATCATGGCGATCTTCTCTTCCAGGGTCATCTCGTCCAGGATCTGCTCAGCCCGTTCCCGAGCCTGCTCGTAGGCCACAGGTGTCTCGAACGGTCTGAAAGGCACTTCCTTCTGGAAATCGGTATCCATATCACCCCCGCATGAAAGGAAGAGTAATGTCAAGGTAATAAGGCTTGTAATGGGTCGCATGTCTACTCCCAGATCGATTTGAGTTCATGGACTTCCAAGTAATTGATCTTCAGGTCATTGTATATCTGCCCGCCGTCCCCGGCTCCGAAGCGCATTCCCATTCTCTCCTGATCGAATTGACGCGGCAGGATCATGGTGAAAGCGCCCTCATCGACGAATACCTCGAGACTGGTGCGGTCCACGATGAACTCGTAGGAGATAGTGTTGTTGCCCAGTTCCGGTACATATTTGATCTTGAACTTCTCGGCGTCTTCGGCCTCATGGTTGTAGTAGAAGTAGTTAGGCTTGAGTGTGTAATAGAGCACATCCTCACCGAAGATGATGCTGTAGGCGATGGCGGTGATATTCTCCACCTGACACTTCACATGCAGGAGGTCAGCGGTCACATTTTCAAGCACCTCATTCGCCTGGTCCAGCGTGAGGTCCGTCCAGGAATGGGTATTCGTATAAAGTTTCTCAATCTCCTTCACCGGTTCGTTGAACATACGCACACCATTGGCAGTGCTGCGCAGGGTGAGTTCCGTGGGGAAGCTCATCATGCCGTTGAAGGCTGGATTGGGCTCCGGGATCTCAACCCAGCCCGGGATCTCACAATACCCAACCTGGATGCGGCGTCCATCCGACTCCGGGACATTGGTGAAGGTCTGAGCAGCGAAGAATTTGCCCTGCAAGTAATTGAACTTCCCTAGTACGGGTGTGTATGTCTTCCCGTCGAAGTCACCGATGACATAGTCCCCAGTGACATCGTACATCACCCAGCGCATGTCATCGGGATCACCATCCACGGGAAGTTCGAACAGCTCGGGACATTCCCAGAAGGTCTGAATGTGACTCTGGAATTCCCATTCCTTTAGATCATCAGATGTAAAGATGGAATGACCGATGGCCTCGTAGACGATCATCACCCATTTCTGAGTTGATTCATGCCAGATGACCTTTGGATCGCGCATGTTGTCGGTTTTCCAGACATCGAAACGGTCACCAATGACGGGATTTCCATCGTAATCCGTGAAGGTTCTACCACGATCATTTGAATACGCCGCATTCTGAGTGGAACCATAACGCCCGTTGGCGAAACGGGTGGTGGTGTAGAAGGCCACCATAACATCATTCTCACCATTCTTGAAGGCCGAGGTATTCTCATAGTCGATGACACTGCTTCCGGAATAGATCCCCCCATGTTCATGTCTGACAATGGCGTCGGGCAGCTGTTCCCAGTGTACCAGGTCCTTGCTTTTGGCGTTGCCCCAGTTGGGCTGACCCCAAAAGTAGCCATGGGGATAATGCTGAAAGAAAAGATGGAACTCGCCGTCATAGTAGACCAGGCCATTGGGATCATTTATCCACCCACGCTGGGTGGAGAAGTGCAGCTGAGGACGGTACGGCTCTTTGTAGAGGCCCTTCATGTACTTGCGTTTGTTGGACTGGTAGATCTTTTCCAGGGCCTTTTGCTTATCCTGCCGTTCCGTCTGGATGATGAGGGTCTTGCCCTTGTATGCTGAGACATCCTGGAAGACCCAGAAGCCTACATCTTCGCTGAGGGAACAGTCGATCCAGACCACGCTCTCCCCATCCACCACGAACTCCAGTGAACTTTGATCATCAAAATCGTAGTTCACCGGGATGTTCAGGTATCGTTTCGTCAGTTTAATCGCTCTTTCAGCGGAGAATACCTGACTCAATCCAATGACCAGGCTGACAAGAATGACAAAGAATTTGCTCATACCTAACCCTTCTGATTTTCTCATTTATCTCCCAGGGGGATCAGCTCGATATCCCTGATCTGGACCATGCAGTTTGATTCGTCATGCAATTGGAAGCCGATGAAGCCGCTCGTTTGGATCGCTGGATCAGTCTCATACCAGTCCACCATTTGTCGGCCATTCAACCAGTGCTGGATATGATCTCCTTCTGCTCGAATGCGAACATGATTCCATTCGCCTTCACGACTGGTGCTGTCGATGACGGTGCGTCCCGGTCCGATCC
The DNA here is from genome assembly GCA_964454335.1 of uncultured Lentisphaeria bacterium. Taxonomy (GTDB): domain Bacteria; phylum Fidelibacterota; class UBA8477; order UBA8477; family JABMPR01; genus CAYVVT01. The sequence continues at coordinate 13,332 of CAYVVT010000003.1, forward strand.
AGAGATCGTCCCGGCGATAGGGGTCATGCAGCTCACCCCACCAGTTTTCTTCCTCTGATTCTCCCCCATCCGTACCCCAGCCACCGATATCGAACTCGTAACCAACCACCACGTCATCATCCCACTGCCCCCGGTAGTAGACGCCGGAGTTCTTGTTCTCGTCCCCGGTGAGCTTTACCCAAAGGCTCAGTTCGAAGTCGTCGTAATGGTCATTCGAGACCAGCCAGATAGCCCCGGGGATCTGCTGCTTCATGGTGCTGCCGACCAGGATACTGTCGTTGACGTACCAGATCGTTGTATCACCTAGCCAGTGGTTGATATCTCCATTTGGGAACTGGAGAAGAGCAGGTTCAGGCTGGTCTTGGAGCGTGTGCCGCGAACATTGGAACAACAGCAGTAAAACTGGGATCAGGAGAAACTGGGCGGAATGTCCTCTTCCAGGTCTCATTTGAACTACTCGCGTACCTGGATCTTAAAACTCCAGGCATGATCACAGGGTAATGGATCAGGAAGGGTTTCCACTATCAGGTCCTGGCCTTCAACACGCCATTTCAGAGCTTCATCGCTGCCCAGCATGAACACTTCCGAACCTTCCACCGGGATGACGCCTGGGATCCGCATCGGAACATGGGGCGGCGTGCTTTCAGGATAATCCCCGGAAACATCTTCTTCCTCCCCCATATCATTACCGATATCGATGGCGTAGAGATATTGGTCCTTCTCTGTGAAGCGTAAGGTTCCTGCCTTCCATTCATCGGTACCCCCTTCAACAAAGGGCGCTGGTCTTGAAGCGTACAAAGCTTCCTTGTTGATGGCCATCCATTTACCCAGCTCCTTCATTCCTTCCACCTGTGAAGGCGGCAGGGTACCATCGGCCAGGGGTGCCAGACTGAGGAGGGTGACGCCGTTCATGCTCTTCCGGAAAATGATCTCATCGATGATGTTGTTGATGGGACGGCAGACTGCATCATGTGAATAAGCCCAGGCATGATTGGTACCCAGCGCGATGTCTGTTTGCCATACAACCTCACTGGGTTCATCCAGACTATGGGCTTCCAGGTTCAAAACGGAGCATGAGAGCGGGATGTCATCCTCCTTGCGCGTGACCACCACCTCCTGATCCCAGCTTTCCGCAGCATTGAAGTAATGGGCCAATGTTTCGCGAACGTAGTCATCACCGATACAATCTTCATCAGAGAAGCCTATCACAAACCAGATATGCTCAGGTTGATAATTGTCAATGACCTCGATGACACGGTCCGTCCAGTTTCGTTGGAATTTCTCGGAAAAGGGATACTCCAGCCAGTCGCCTTTGTATTCCCGGACCTCATTATAAAGCCCCACATATTTCGGATCATTCACATCCACACCGGGAGGGCAGAGCTTGCGGCCGGGATTGAAGAAGAACCAGTTGGTGTATTGATGGAAGGAGACGAAGGTCTTCAGACCTTCAGCCCGTACGGCCTCCAGCATCTCGCCGGTAATGTCCCGCCTGGGTCCCATATCCATGGAATTGTATTCCGCGTATTCGCTTTCCCACATGGCGAAGCCGTCATGGTGAATGGCTACGGGTCCGGCGAAGTCTGCCCCGGACTCTTTAAATAGGGCTGCCCACTCGGCTGGATCCCATTTTTCAGCCTTGAACATGGGGATGAAATCCTTGTACCCGAATTCGACGCCAGGTTTGCCGTAATTCTTCTTCACATATTGGTATGTGTTTCTGTAGCCGTCTGGAATATGCCCCCACTGATCAGAGCCACCGCCGCGCTTCAGATACATGTTCCGCGGGCCCCAACAACCAAAGGCCGGCACAGAATAGGGTCCCCAATGGAAATAGATCCCCAGGACGGCGTCCTGGTACCACTCCGGGGTTTCCTTCTGGGCCAGGGATTCCCAGGATTTTTCGTAGATAGCGATCAATTCATCTTGACTCCCTTCCTCAGCATGACCACCAAGGAATGATATCAGCGTCAGTATTCCCAGGGTGAGATTCATTTTCCTGGATGATTTCATTGTATCGTGCCTCATTTCTCTGATAATGCGATTAGCGAAAGGCTCATTGGTGAGAGTCTATTCATTCCAATTGCCTGGATAGCTTGATTCAGCGTCCTTGGGGAAAGCCGTACGGAAGGCCGCCCCATCATTACCTGCATCTGCATAAGGTGTCAAAACAACGCCACGGAGATCGTCCGTGCGGGCATCACTCACCTTCACGAAATAGCGGCGCCGTTCCCCAGTTAGCGGACCAGCCCATTGGTAACGTTTGCTTTCATCAAAGGGGAGTAACCGGATCCCCCGTGGAAGTGTGATCAATTCGTCTTCCTTACCCAGCCAGGTATCGATATTATCCCGGGTATCCAGGGCAAGCACCTCTGGCCCTCGCCGCATAACGAAGGCTTCGTCCAAGGCATCAAGCTCGAGTTCAAGATCAAAAGCGATCTCCAACTCATTGTTCCGGTTTCCAGCAAGCTGCAGGTGATGGTAGGATTCAGGTTGATCCATGGTTGTTGCCAGCTCTCCATTCAGACGCACAGTGAAAGACTTGGCCCAACCTGGCTGACGCACTTTGATAGCACCTTCCCACGAGGGTGGCGCTTTAATGACAATTCGGCTCCAACCTTCCTCTGGGAAACTACTATGCTGAGAAATGTGAATAATACCTTCATTCACTTGTATGGACGACAGGCTGGATTCAAAGAAATTGACATAGAGGGTGTCACCCTGGCTTGCATAGATCATTTGGGGTATTCTGGCGACACCTCGAGGACCTGACCAGAAGCAGCAACGGGTGGGACCATGCAGGAAATGCTTTGAATACCTCATTGGCATCCAATAACACCACTTCATTCCATCATCGGATTGGGCACCCAACAATGCGTTGTAGCTTGTGCGCTCCAGCGCTGCGATATACTTGATATCCCCGGTAATTTCATAAAGCCGCATGGTCAGGAATATCCATTCGGTGGTGGCACAGGTCTCCTGCAGCTGACCATCGGGGACATCCCGGATAGGATCATCATCCAGATCTTCCCGCTCCCCCAGTGATCCCGTGGGGAACATGTGCTCAGTAGACAGCACATCCCACACCTGCTCCACCCGGGCGAGGATCTCAGGATCCTTGACAATGCGTGAGTAATCGACCACACCCAGCAAAACGGCGCCCAACATGTAGGGATGGAAGAGAAATGGTTCACCACTGCGGAGCATTTGCCGGATCGGGGGAAATACATCAATTACCTGTTTCACAAACACCAGGAGCTCTTCATCCCCCGTGTGCCTGTAGAGCCGGGTCAGTTGACCTATTACGACGACATTGGTCATGCCCCCGTTTGTTCTTCCATTGATAAAATCACGATTCACCTCTGTCACAGGGCCATAGGTTGTGGTAATCCACTTGCCCAATTTTGCCGCTGCATGCAGAGATGATTCTGCACCCCGCAGCTCATAATGGGTCAACAATCCTATCAGGCAGTTCCATTGGTTCCATAGATCCCAATCCTGCTCCCAGCTATTCAGCTTTCTATCTGTGGGGAGTTTGATCCCGAAATATCCATCGGGTTGCTGATACTGAAGCAGGGACTGGACAAAGATATCAACCGTGGCCAGTAGCTCTTCGTCCCTCATGTTGACAGCAGTGCGAATAGCGCCATCCAGCCATTTACCGGCATACTCGCCATCCCACATCCGCTCGAGGAGTTCTCCCGGGGCGTAGTTTCGGGATACGAATGCTGCGATCATCTCGTCGCCAAAATACTCATGTTGAAACCGGAGGTAATTCGCATTACCGTGAAAGCGTGCCTGAAAACGGCCGCCAGACTCAAGTTGTACTGATGCTGGAGAGGGGATCGTGACAGCTGCCTCTTCAAAGGAGAAAGAGCTGTCTTTCGCCATTGAGGGGCTTACTCCCTGGTCTTGGTGGGCACAACCAGACAGGTGCGCAAGAAGAACGAACAACAAAACGGTAAACGATGGCAGGCCTATTTTCATGTCCTTAGAATCTCCTGGTGAAGTCACCTTGTTGATGGATACGGATGGATCTGGTGACCTCACTCAGATAACCTAAGATGGGTCCCATCGAACGTACCTCGCAAGTGCCAGCCTTCTCCATCAATGCGAACACTGTCCCCTACATGTTCGTAATAGGCGTTGATAATCCAGGGATCGTCTTCCATTTCCTCTTCGGAAATGATCACCTCTCCTTCGATCTTGAAGTTGAGGGTGACAGTCCAATCCTCCTCCATACTCACCACAAACGATTTCCCGACAATATCTGTAGGCTCAGGGATTTCAAAGAAGTGTGGTTTGGATGCAAGATCCTTCAGGGTGCCATTGTACACTGCCAGGCGGATATCCGTGTCCTCACGATCAAATCCGTTCTGGGGACTGTAGACCATCATGTACAGATCCTCTGCAACTTTGAGGATATCCGCATCATGTCCAGGCACCAGACGCTTGTTCTTCGCCGTCCAGTGGACACCGTCCTCTGAATAGGCATACCGGACGATACTGTTGATGCAGTGTGGCTGGAGGAAATTGGAATAGAACATGTGCCAGCCATCGGCATCCCGCAGAACATGACCGAACTTGTCCATGTAAGAATCGTCCCCCTGGATGCTCAGGGTGAGGACCTTGTTGAAATTGAAGCCGGTCTCAGTGGGAGAAGTCACCAGTTTCAATCCATGGGGCTCATCCCAGCCGTACCAGTAGTACATGTAGTACAGGTTCGAAGCTTTGTCGAAGACCATGTGACAGTCCTCGGTTCCGGTCTGATTTCCGATGCCAATGAGGCCCCATTTCTCGAAGTGTGAGCCGTCATCGGATTCAGCATAGGCCCAGCCGAAGTTGGGCTGACTCCCGCCCCCGCCGCCGTACCACATCTTGAAGAGACCATCCTCGTGGATGACATATGGATCCCAGACGCCGGTGCGGTCGAAGTCCATCTCCTTCCCGTGGTCCAGAACTGGATTACTTGGATCTTTGGTCCAGTTGATCCCATCTCTGGAGGTGGCATGCCCGATGGTGAGGGATTCGTATTCCTCGGCATCCCATTCGGCGGCGCTGCGGATCCCCCAGGTTTCGTAGTAGATATGAAATACACCATCAACCAAGAGAATGGTCATGGATCCCAGGGCACCAGCATCGAACGAACCTTCTGGACCGACATCGATGATGGGGTTTTCATCGTAGGGCTGAAATCCCTCGGTGGAGGCAATGGCTTTCAATCCGGCGATGATATCCGGATCCACATCCTGCAATGGAAAGTGGACGAACGAGTCCTTCTGAAAACATGATACCAACACCCCCAGGATCAATAGAACGAGTAGTGCGGGTGTCCATCGCATGGTTGGTCCCTTTTCTTAACTCTCAAGCTGGATCTTGAAACTCCAGGCATGGTCGCAGGGCAGGGGATCGGGAATCGACTCGATGACGATGTCTGCTCCCACCTGCCGCCAGGGCAGAGGAGTATCGACTCCCAACATGTAAAGATCAGACCCATCCTGCGCTTTCACACCCGGAATGATGAATGGCTCCACAGGTGGGACACTCTCCTCGTAATCCGCAAATCCTCTATCGGTGGGCCAAACATTTCCCAGATCAATGGCATACAGATAATTCTCTTTTTCCGTGAAACGGATGCTACCTGCTGCCCAAGTATCCACTCCACCAGGATTAAATGGTGCGCATCGAGCGGCATAGAGAGCCTCACGATTGACACGCATCCAGTCTCCCAGCTCCCTCAATCCATCGATCTGCTCCTGGGGTAGCGTACCATCAGCCAGAGGCGCAACATTCAGAAGTGTAGCACCGTTTTTACTGACCCGATCGACGATGCCATCAACCAGCATATTCACCGGGCGACAGCCAACACCCTCCGCATAGGCCCAAAAGTTGCCTACAGGTACGTCCTTCTGCCATCGATAAGGCCTGGGTTCGGTGAGGCCGGCCCAATGCCATATTCCACCTGGGAAGATCCCGCCCTCAATATCCAGAGCGGCACACTCATCCAGGAATGGTCCCTCCTTCTGGGCAATCATGACTTCCTTGCCCCACTCCAGTCCCTTGTTGTAATAGTAGGCAAAGTATTCCAGGTACTCCTCCTCACCGTAAACTTCCTCAGCCCCTCCTTCAAACCACATTTGATCAGGTTGGTATTTGTCTATGATCTCAATGAGTTTGGCGTTCAATTCCGCCTTGCTGGCTGGTGCGTACAGGTCGGCATACTCCGGATTGTTTACATCAATCCCATCCGGGCAGAGTTCGAATCCGCTTTCATAGATCGAATCCGATCCCTTGTGGAAGGTCACGACCGTTCTCATCCCCTGGGCTCGAACGGCCTCGAACCAATCACCCAGCAAATCACGTTCTGGTCCCATATCAGCTGAGTTGAATGCATCATGATCGGTATCCCACAGGCAGAAACCATCGCCATGCTCTGCGGCCAGACCTGCGAAGTCTGTCCCGATAGACTTGAAGAATACGGCCCATCCATCTGGATCCCATTTCTCGGCCTTGAACATGGGGATGAAGTCCTTGTAGCCGAAATCACAGGGATCGCCATAGGTCTCGAGGTGGTGTTCGTACACACCGAAAGGATTTTCCTGATTATACATGGCGGCTCCATACCAGAGACCGCTGTCAATACGTTCTTCCGGATCTGTGAAAGCGAAACCGGGTACGGAATAAACGCCCCAGTGCATATAGATCCCCAGAACCGCATCATTGAACCAGGCAGGGCTTTCCCATTTTGCCAGGGATGTATAATTAGGTTCAAAGTGATGGGAAATTCCGGTCCCTGGATCAGGTTTCACAACACAGTGAATTATAAGCAGAATCGTGCTGATAATAATGGCCAGCGTTGCAGATCTCATGGCTCCCTACTCCTTCCGCTAGTGAAATCTTCAGATTCGAATCTTGAAACTCCAGGCGTGATCGCAGGGCAGGGAATCCGGTATGGCTTCGATGACGATATCAGCACCTTCCTGCCGCCAAGCCAGTGGCTCATCAACGCCAAGCATGCGGATCTCGGATCCCTTCTGGGCTGTTATTCCTGGAATGATATAGGGCGCAGTGGGAGGTGCACTGTCTCCATAATCGGCAAAGCCTTTTTCAGTAGGCCACACATTGCCCAGTTCAATGGCGTAGATCGTATTCCCCTTCTCTGTGAAACGAATGGTACCCGCACTCCAGGCATCGATACCACCTTCTGTAAAGGGTGTGCAGCGGGCACCATGTACGGCCTCCCGGTTCACCTTCATCCATTTACCGATCTCCTTCAGCCCATCGATCTGTTCCTGCGGCAGAGTACCGTCAGCCTTGGGTGCCACATCCAGTAGCGTCACCCCGTTCTTGCTGACACGGTCCACGATACCGTCCACCAGCATGTTCACCGGCCGACAGCCCACGCCTTCTGCATAGGCCCAGTAATTGCCGATAGGGACGTCCTTCTGCCAGCGATGTGGGAATGGCTCCTCCATGCCAGCCCATTCCCATTTGCCATCAGGGAAAATTCCACCCTCAATATCGAATACGGCCACTTCCAGCGGAGCCAGATCATGTTTTTGTGAAACGAGTACTTCCCTACCCCATTTTTCTCCAGAATTGTAGTAGTGGGCGATGAAGTGCTTCCAATTCTTTTCTCCGACATAGGTATCCTCTACCCAGATCTGATCTGGCTGGTAGTTGTCCACGATCTCCAGCATCTTCTTGTTCAGGATGTCATAGGAGCTCATTTGATACAGATCTGCATACGTGGGATCATTTACACCTACACCGGGAGGACAGAATTGCCGACCTGTTTCATACATCTCTCCAGGAGGTTCGTGCACACTGACGAAGGTTTTCAGCCCCTGAGCCCTGGCAGCTTTGAATAGATCACCGAGCAGATCTCGCCTGGGTCCCCTGTCCATGGCATTGTAGGAGTCGTAGTCGCTATCCCACATGATGAATCCATCACCGTGCTCAGCAGCGAGACCGGCAAAGTCAGCACCGGCCTCCTTGAACAGGCTTATCCAGGCGTCAGGATCCCAGCTCTCAGCCTTGAACATGGGCACGAATTCATGATAACCGAATTCCAGGGGATCGCCATAGGTAGCGATATGGTGATCATAGACACCGTAGTTGGGTTCCTCCGAATCGTTTGGAACGTACATGAAGGCTCCGTACCAGAGGCCGCTGTCAACCTGCTCAGCTCCGTCGTTGAAACGATAGCCCGGAACAGAATAGACACCCCAGTGGCAATAAACGCCCAGGACTGCGTCCTCGAACCATTGCGGGGTCTGCCATTGAGATAGGGACTTCCAGTTCGGTTGATACTTCTGATCCCTGAAATCATGCTGGGATGTGGTGCCACCGCATTGCATCAGTACTACAGTAATACAGAACGCGGCCAGGATGTGAAAGACTTGATATGCCCTCATGTAATGTCCTCTTTTCAATAGTCCATTCTCTAACCCGTGAAATACAGGTAGGCCATCACGATCAGGGCCATTACCAGGGCTGACAGTATTACTTCCAATCGTCCCCAGCTTGCGCGGGACTTTTTCTTGTCCGCGTCACTGGTGGACTGGAACGTAAGACCATCGATCTGGGAATGGGACGGTGCCTCAGTGGCATAGCTGACTCCCATCATCACACCAATGCACACCAGTGTGATCAAAAGGCTGTAATACTGGAAGAACATGTTGTTCATGATCCAGAAAAATGAGCCCTCGGCATAGGTTGTGCCCCCCAGCTTGACCGGTGTATCAATGGCCAGACGGATGAGGCCCATACCAAAGCCCACCAGCAACGAGTACAGTGCACCCTTGGCATTCATGCGCTTGTTCAGGACACCCAGGAAAAAAACGACGAATATCGGCGGTGCCAGATAAGCCTGAACACCCTGGAGATAATCATACAAGCCTCGTCCACCCTGGATCACGGGGATCCACAGCAATCCGATGACGACCATGACACCAGTGGCAACTCGGCCGATCCAAACCAGGCGTTCCTGGCTGGTGTCCGGTCTGAATCGTGAATAGAAATCCATGGTGAAAAGCGTTGCCGAAGCATTGAAAACACCAGCCAGTGAGCTCATAAGAGCCGCCAGCAGTCCAGCCACGACGATGCCCCTTAGCCCGATGGGCAGCACCGTCGCTACCATCATGGGAAAGGCCGCCTGGGCATTATCACGAATAACCTCCCCGTCAGCACCGATCAGTTGCTCAGAGAGTTCAGGATATGCACCATTTTTGGCCAGGGCAAAGGCGATCATACCGGGAATGATGAAAATAAAGACCGGCAGCAGCTTCAAGAAGGCTGCGACAATGGTTCCACGGCGGGCCGTCTGCTCGTTCTTGGCTCCCAGAGCACGTTGGACGATGTACTGGTCCGTTGTCCAGTACCAGAGACCGATGATGGGCGCACAGAACAGCATACCCAGCCAGGGGTAATTATCGTTGAAATACCATGCCATGCGGCCCGATTCCTTTACCGGGGCCCAGGTCCCTTCGAGACCTGCCGGCACGAGGGGTTTCCAAAGATTGAATGCTTCAGAGCCCAAAGCTTCACGCAAACCTGAAAGACCGCCTATGGCGTTGAGACCGAAGATCGTGACCAGCAGAGAACCCAGTACCAGGATGACGGTCTGGATCGCCTCCGTGTAGGCCACTGAGCGCAGGCCACCCATGATGGTATAGCCACCAGTAAGAACGATGACAAGAATGGACCCGATCCAGAAGGAGTTCATCCCCAGGAAGTTCATCTCAGGTAAGAGAACGCTGAAGACGATGCCACCTGCAAAGATGCCAACGGCTATCTTGGTCAGTACATAGGCTACCAGTGATATAGCCGAAAGGACGGTGCGGTTGGCCGGGGAGAAACGGCGCTCCAGGAACTCCGGCATTGTAAAGACCTGTGAGCGCATATAGAAGGGAACCATGACCCAGCCCAGCACCAGCAGACACCAGGCATGCAGCTCGTAGTGCGCCATGGCAACGCCGTCCGTTGCACCGGAACCCGCCAGGCCTACCAGATGTTCAGATCCGATATTGGACGCGAAGATCGACGCGCCCACGATAAACCAGCCCAGATGTCTTCCCGCCAGAAAGTAATCGGTGGAGTCTCTCTGTTTCTTCTGGAGAACCCACCAGGCCAATCCGATGATGATCCCGAAATAGAATAGTATGATCAACCAGTCAACGGTATGCAGGACGTTCATGATCTCTCCTTCAGATAGTATGCGTTAGGTGTTGATATAATCATTGATGAGGTTCTCAAGATACTCCTGCCGCCCGGATACGGGTGTGGGCAGGCCCTTATCACGGATGTAGACATCCGAATCAGTGAGACTGATCTTGCCAGAAAGGATATCAGCCCCTAATCCGCTATGGAAGCTGCTGTAGCGTTCCTCGAGAAAGACATCGAGAACACCGTCCTCGAGAAGTCGGTGCGCGATGAGCAATCCACGTGCGAATGTATCCATTCCGCCAATGTGGGCGTGGAACAGGTCCATCGTATCAATCGAACCCCGTCTGACTTTGGCATCGAAATTCAGACCTCCGCTGCCCAGACCCCCCTGTTTGAGGATGATCATCATGGCCTTGGTGGTGCTATAGAGATCAGTAGGAAACTGGTCGGTATCCCAACCCAGCAGTTCATCCCCCCGATTGGCGTCTACACTGCCCAACATACCTGCAGCACTGGCCACGGCCAGGTCGTGTTCAAAATTATGACCTGCCAGAGTGGCGTGATTGGCCTCGATGTTCAGTTTGAAGTGATCGTCGAGGTCGTGGGTCTTGAGAAATGCAAGCGTCGTGGCGGCATCGAAATCATATTGATGCTTGGTAGGCTCCGCAGGCTTCGGTTCAATGAGGAACTGGCCCTGGAAACCAATAGCCTGCTTATAGTTAACTGCCATACGGAAAAACCGGGCAAGTTGCTCCTGCTCCTGTTCCAAATTGGTGTTCAACAAGGTCTCGTAGCCCTCTCGGCCGCCCCAGAAGACATAATTCTCACCATCGAGCAAATGGGTGGCATCGATGGCATGCTTTACCTGCGCTGCGGCCAGGGTGAATACATGGGCATCCGGATTGGTCGCTGCACCATGGGTATAGATTGGATCGCCGAAGAGATTGGCAGTTCCCCACAGTAGTTTAATACCGCTCTCTTCTTGAAGCGTTTTGGCACGTTTACCAATTTCCTGGAGATTGCGGCAGGTCTCATCGAAATCTGCTCCAACCGGGGCGATATCGCGGTCATGGAAGCAGTAATAGCCGACGCCGAGTTTAGTGAAGAATTCGAAGGCAGCATCCAGGGTGTCCATTGAGCGTTGCATAGGATCGGAGGCGGCGTTCCAGGGTCGTATAAATGAAGGGGCTCCGAACATGTCCTGACCGCTGCCCCTGAAGGTATGCCAGAAGGCTACGGAGAACCTCAGATGCTCAGCCATGGTTTTCCCGCCTACGGTCTGATGGGCATCATAGTATCGAAAGGCCAGAGGATTTTTGGAATTTAGGCCTTCGAAAGGAACTTGGTCGGCAACTTCCGGAAAATAATTCTCACTCATCTATTGGTCTCCCTCATGATTTTATCACTACAGATTCCTACAGGTATTCATCTTATGATATTCACCTGCGAAACTCTGGCTCCAGCGCCGTGTAGAGCGATCGATAGCGTTCGTAGCTGTGCTTGTATACCTCAACATGCTCAGGCACCGGGTCCGTGGCAGAAGTAGTATGGACCGTCTCATTCACAGCAGTCTTGATGTCAGCGTAGATGCCACCCCCGACTGCAGCAATGAGGGCCGCACCATAAGCAGGTCCTTCATCCGATTGCAGCGTTAGTACGGGTTCATTAAATATGTCAGCCATGATCTGGCGCCACAGGCTTGACCTGGCGCCACCTCCTGTGATCCGCACCTCCAGTGGCTTTACGCCCAGGTCACTGATCAATGTGAGCGAATCTTTCAAGCCGAATCCGACCCCCTCGAATACTGCCCGACTCAAATGCCCCCGATCGTGAGTACCGGCAAGTCCGAAGAAAACTCCCCGGGCGTGAGGATCTCGGTGCGGGGTTCTCTCGCCATGCAGGTACGGCAGGAAGATTACACCGTCACTGCCGACATCGATCGTTGAGGCTTCTCGGTTGATCACATCCAGATCGCTGATATGAAGTGTATCCCTGTACCAGCTCATGGACATGCCAGCTGACAACATCACGCCCATGACATACCATGCCCTGGGTAACGAGTGATTAAAACTGTGGATCCGTCCGGCGGGATCATACTGCATCTCATCGCAATGGGCCAGGATGACCCCTGAAGAACCTATACTGGCGAGGTAAAGACCTTCAGATACGATACCGCTGCCGACCGCACCACAGGCATTGTCTGCGCCACCAGCAATAACCTTCAGATCGCGGGGTAGTCCAGTGGCCTCGGCGGCAGTTTCAGAGAGCGTATCGACGATATCAATGGATTCCAGAAGCTCTGGGAGGATCTCGGCACGAATGTCAAGCCTGGAGAGCAGCGCTTCACTCCAGCGTCGCTCCTTTACGTCCAGGAGCAGGGTTCCGGCGGCATCGGACATCTCGGTTACCCTGCGTTCTGTGAAACGGTATACGATGTAGTCTTTTGGGAGCATCAGGGTTGCGAGACGTTCGTAGTTCTTTGGTTCATGGTCCCGAAGCCACATGAGCTTGGGTGCGGTGAAGCCTTCGAGGGCTGGATTCCCCACCATGGATATCAGCTTTTCTTCACCCAGGAGTTCGGTGATCTGCTCACACTGTCGGAATGTGCGGGTATCGTTCCAGAGCAGCGGATTACGGATAACCTCCCCCTCTACATCAAGGAACACGGAACCATGCATCTGTCCGCTGATGGCCAGGGCAATGATATCCCTGCCTCTCAAGCCGGGCAGGGTAACGATGGTTCTGAGTGCGGTGCATGTCGAGTGCCACCAGGCATCAGGATCCTGCTCTGACCACCCAGCCTGTGGCTGGATGAGCGGATAGGATTCAGCCGCACTTGCAAGGACCTCACCACCTTCATCGATGGCGAGGACCTTTACACCGGATGTTCCAAGATCGATACCGAGGATCACGGACATGATCAAGAGGCTCCTTATCCGTTAAGCTGCATGAATTGGCTCATGCGCCGCAACATTTCTTGAATTTCCTGCCGCTACCGCAGGGGCAGAGGTCATTCCGCCCCACAGTTACACCGCTCATCTGGATCTCATGCCTGGTCTGCTCCATGCGGGCCAGTTCACGCTGCTGGACCTGCCAGCTTCCAGCCAGATCCTGGAGAACTGGATCCGCGTGGGTGAAGAATTTCTTGAAGGAGGAGCAAAGAAAGTGCAGATCACCATTTGTCCCATCCTCGATACGGTCTTTCGGGCAGCCACCACGACATTTCTCAAGCCATTCGCAATCCAGGCACTCCTGCGGCAGCTTCGATTTCACTGATCCGAACTGGATCTGGTGCTCACTGTTCAGCATCTGGATCAGCTGGTTTTCCATGATATTTCCGAGATGCCAGTACTTCTCAACGTAGAAGTCGCAGGAGTAGACCGAACCATCGTGTTCAACAGTAAGGTAATTGCCACAGTCGGCCAGGAGCGTACACTCACCGGGCCCCATTCCAACGTAGGTGTGGAACAGGGAGTCGAAAAAACGCACAGAGGTGTTCGCAACACCCTCGTGGATATCCCCGGTCCAAAGGTCAAAGGTCTTGCAGAGGAAGTCTCCATAAGCCTCAGCATCCACTGTATATGAGTTCAGATCCTGGTGCTGATGATCAACCTCCACACAGGGAATGAACTGCATGTGGTTCAGCCCCAGCTCTTTGTGGAAGGCGTAGATCTCCTCAGGAAAGCGGACGGAGTAGTCATTCACCACCACGAGGGCATTTACAGCTACATCGTGCTGGAGCAGCAATTCCGCGGCCTTCCGAACGTCCTTGAAGCTACCTCTGCCACCCTTGTCCACCCGGTAATGATCATGAATATGTTCAGGCCCATCCAGGGATAGTCCTATGAGAAATCTGTATTCTTTCAGAAAGGCGGCCCACTCCGCATCGAGGAGCACACCGTTGGTCTGAAACCCATTCCCAATTCGGTGTCCCTGGGCGTATTGCTGCTGGTATCGCACGGCATTCTTGAAAAAAGGCAATCCCATAAGTGTGGGCTCACCACCCTGCCAGGCGAAGGTGATATCACCCCGGGTCTGGGAGAGGACCTGCATCAACAGTTCCTTCAGTATCTCATCTGGCATGCGATGTACCTTGTTTTCAGGAAAGAGGTCATCCTTCTTCAGATAGAAACAGTAATCGCAGTCCAGGTTGCAGTCCGGACCGGCTGGCTTGATAAGGATGCTCTGAAGAGGAAGGTGTGGTGCACGCATCAGGGAAGTTTCTATAAAAATGGTCGAATATCCGTTGCCAGCATACCTGCGTTTAGCGCCGCCTGAAGACCCAGCTCGCCATCCTCGAACACCTGACAATGTTCAGGTGCAATACCCAACTGTCCCGCTGCCTCCAGGAAGATACCAGGATCAGGTTTTGGTGTAGCTCCATCGTCAGCAGTCAGAATGATGGTGAATAGATCTTTCAATCCCGTCTGTTCCAATTCAGGAATGACGATGTGGCTTGGGCTGCCAGACGCCACGGCCATGGGCAGTTTGCCCTGGTACGATCTGGCCAGATCTGCGACAATGTCAATGGCTTTTATCTCAGGCAGCCGTGACAGGAGAAACGCATGTTTCAGATCCACGACCCCTCCGGGATCCAGCTTCGTTCCGAATTTGCGGTTATACAGTTGAACGATGTCGATCTCTTTCATGCCTTTCAGTGAGAAAAGGAATTTTTCATCCAGAGCGGCTTCAAGCTGATCAAAGGCTGCCCGCCAGGCAAACATATGGAGCGGCATGGAGTCCACCAAAGTGCCGTCACAGTCAAAAATGAGACCCTCTATTCCCTCCTGAACTTTCAATGTGCCCAATTCAATCATAAGCCCTCTTGTTAACCAGGAGCTCACGTTTGAAGGTCCGAATGTCAGTCTGCGCATCTATGACCAGCATCTCTATCCCTGCAATATCGCAGAGATCTGCAAGGAATTTGGTGGTGATGGACTGACTGAAACAGGTATGGTGCGCACCACCGGCCAGGATCCAGGCTTGAGCGGCAGTCTGGAGATCCGGCTGCGGATTCCACAGAACCTGTGCGACGGGAAGATTGGGCATGGGCTCAGGTGGATCCACCACGTCAACCTCGTTGACGATGAGCCTGAAGCGATCCCCGAGATCGATGAGTGAGGCGTTCAGAGCTGCTCCTGTGGCTGCCTGAAATACCAACCTGGCTGGATCTTCCTTTCCGCCGATGGCAAGTGGATGGACCTGGATCTCAGGTTGATTCTCAGCAATTGATGGACATATCTCAAGCATGTGGGCACCCAGGACGAGCATTCCTTCAGGGTCCAGGTGATAGGTGTAATCCTCCATGAATGAACTACCGCCGGGCAGATCCTGGCTCATGCACTTTATGGTCCGGACCAGGGCTGCGGTCTTCCAGTCACCCTCAGCACCGAATCCATAGCCATCCGCCATAAGCCGTTGAACCGCCAGACCTGGCAATTGCCTCAGTCCGTGCAAATTCTCAAATGTGGTTGTAAAAGCGGTGAAGGCACCTTCCTCAAGGAAATATCGCAGGCCGAGTTCTATCCTGGCAGCCTCCCGGAGATTGCCGTATACGGAGCCTCCCGGTTCTAGGTCTGCGGTGATCGTATAAATATCATGATAATCGGTCAATAATCGGTCGATGTCCGCCGGGGATACTTGATCCACAACCCTTACCAGATCGCCCATGCCATAGCCGCTAACGGAATATCCGAATCGAATTTGGGCTTCTACCTTATCACCCTCGGTGACAGCTACATCGCGCATATTGTCACCAAATCTGGCAATCTTTCCGTGTTGGGAATCGCTCCAGGCATACGCAACTCGCACCCAGGTGTCGAGTTCAGCCTGCACCGCGTCATCCAGCCAGTGCCCTACGAGAACTTTCCGTGGTTTTCCCAAACGGGTGCAGATGTGGCCAAACTCGCGACCACCATGAGCCGCCTGGTTCAGGTTCATGAAATCCATGTCAATGTCGGACCAGGGTATGTCCCGGTTGTACTGGGTGTGGAGATGGACGAAAGGTTTTTGGAGTTCCTTCAGACCTGCGATCCACATTTTAGCTGGTGAGAATGTATGCATCCAGGTGATGAGGCCGATGCAGTTTTCGTTACTGTTCGCCTCTCGACAAAGCTTCAGGATCATATCTGCGGAAGTCAGAGTAGGCTTGTACACCATCTTAGCTGGAATATGATGAGAATCCTGGAGACCGGATACGATCCGCTGGGAATGATCGGCAACCTGTTTCAGGGTTTGCTTACCGTACAGTTCCTGACTGCCTGTCACAAACCATACTTCGTATTCATTGATTGGCTGCATCAGGGATCTCCATCTTTCATCTTGTCCTGATCTCTATCCTGGCCATAGGTGGCTTCAGGGCCATGCTTTCTGGTAAAATGCTTTTTCCGGAGATACTCTGGAATTGGAACCGCTCTAGGTTCGACCTGGTATGAACCCCAGGCCATATGAGCCACCAGCTCGAGGATCTTGGCATGTTGTACTGCTGCCGAAGCAGTGCTTCCCCAGGTAAATGGACCGTGATCGCTCACCAGTACGCCGGGAAGATCAAGTGGAGGTGTTTCACCAAGGGTTTCAACGATGAGTCTACCGATATTTTTCTCGTAGTTATCAGTGACTTCTTGCTCAATAGGATTTCGAGTGACCGGGATATCATCGCAGAAGTGGTCAGCGTGGGTCGTTCCCAGCACGGGGATATCCCTTTGGGCCTGAGCGAAGATGGTGGCGTAGGTACTGTGACAATGAGTGATCCCGCCGATGTCAGGGAAACTGTTGTATAGCTCCAGGTGTGTCTCAGTATCCGAGGAGGGGTTGAGACCTTTTTCCAGCATCTGTCCTCGCAGATCAAGCAGGACGATGTCTGCCGCTGTCAGTTGCTCGTATTCAACACCGCTGGGCTTGATGGCCACCACACCTGACTTCCGGTCGATACCGCTGACATTCCCCCAGGTCAGGGTAACGAGTCCAAATGAAACCAGACGCTGATTGGCCTCCAGAACCTCCTGACGAAGTGCTGAAAATTCCATCATTCCCCTCCCCTGATCCTGTCCTTTATATCCAGCAGTGTCTTCATCACGTGATAAAGGTTCTCAGTGTACTCCCTGGTACCAAAACTATCATGCAGCTGCTTATAAAGAGTATAGATCTCCGAATAGGTCGCGTGGTTCGATCCATCCGGTTGATAGGTCCTGCTGGTAGCCGTCATTGCGTCCTGTGCTGCCGTGATTCTGGAATGACCTCCTGAAGCCACAGCAGCAAAGATGGCAGCGCCCAGGGCTGGTGTCTGTTGCGAACGAGAGATCATCATGGGCCGGCCGGTGACATCGGCGTAGATCTGCATGAGCAGCTCATTCTTCATGGCAAGACCTCCGCAATTCACGACCTCATCTATGCGGATGCCGTTCTCCTCGACCCGGTCGATGATTGCAAGGGCCCCGAATGCCGTGGCTTCAATGAGTGCGCGGTAGATCTCGTGTGGTGTCGTATGCAGAGTCTGACCGATGAGCAGACCACTTAACCTCACATCTACCAGTATTGTCCGGTTACCATTGTTCCAGTCCAGTGCCAGCAGACCTGATTCTCCGGGTTTCAGACTGGCGGCCTCATCCCCCAATGTTCTGAACTTTTGTTCTTGTGTCGATCCATATTTCTCAGGTACCAGATGATTGACGAACCAGAGGAAGATGTCGCCAACTGCTGATTGTCCCGCTTCAATCCCGTAATAGCCCTCCAGTACCGAGCCGTTAACGATGCCGCAGACACCCGGGATGTCCGCCAATTCCTCTTGTGCCGGCCACACCAGGATATCGCAGGTGCTAGTGCCCATGATCTTTACCAGGGTGCCTCTGCGGACGCCGGCGCCCACCGCACCCATATGAGCATCAAACGCACCCACTGCTATACTGACAGATTCGCTCAGGCCCAGCTTTGCTGCCCACTCTGGTGAGAGGGTTCCAATTTTCCGTTCGGCTGAGTAGGCGGAATCATATAAGCGTGACCGCATCTCTCCAAGCGCAGGATCCAGACTGGAGAGGAATTCCACATCAGGCAAGCCTCCCCAGCTCTCATTGTATAGAGCCTTGTGGCCGGCTGCACAGATGCCCACTTGTATCTTGTCTGCCTGGGTAATTCCAGTTAATACAGCGGGTATCCAGTCACAGATCTCGGCAAAACTATGAGCCGACTGGAAGACTTCAGGGTAGTGTCTTCGGCAGTTGAGGATCTTGGCCCAGAACCATTCCGATGAGTACACACCGCCAATCTTTGCCAAATATTCAGGGCGCAGGGCTGCAGCCTGTCGAGTGATCTCTTCGGCTTCAGCATGGGAAGTGTGATCCTTCCACAGCCAGACCATGGCTCCCGGATTATCGCTGAACTGATCCTGATAGCAGAGCGGTTCACCTGATTCATCGATCGGTAAAGGACTGCTTCCGGTTGTATCAACACCGATACCGATGACCTCCATGGGATCGAAGGAGTCCCGTTCAAGAGCGGCTTGTCGTAAAGCTCCTCTTACGCTTTCTTCAATCCCCAAGATATAATCGTTAGGATTTTGACGTGCCAGAAGAGGATCGCGGGCCTCAAGGATGACCCCGGCCTCACCGCTTGGATACTGGAAAACGCTCGTACCCAACTCGGAGCCGTCATTTATGTCGACCAGGAGTGCCCGACAGGAATTCGTGCCAAAGTCAAGACCGATGCAGTATTGGCTCATCTGCTTTAATGCTCATGTTTATATATTAGCTATATCATCCTGATAGATAACGCTTTAGCCAGTATTCGATTATCGCACTGAGAAATTATAGATTGTCGATTTCTTGTATGTCTCACCAGGCCTCAGGGTGGTATTTGGGAAACCTTCCTGATTTGGCGAGTCCGGAAATCGATGACATTCCAGGGCCATGGCCGTGCGATATTCATAGGTGATCCCACCTTTCCCGATGTTACTCCCATCCAGAAAATTTCCTGAATAAAACTGTATACCGGGTTCTGTGGTGCTGATCTCCATGACGCGACCGCTGACGGGTTCGAAAACACTGGCGACGTAGCCCATTTCATCCTCTGGCTTGCTAAAGACCCAGCAATGGTCATAGCCGCCACCCAGCTGTAGATCCTTGTCGTCTGAATCGATGCGGGCACCGATTATGGTAGGATCTCTGAAGTCTAGAGGTGATCCCGTAAGATCCGGCAAATCGCCGGTGGGGATGAGATCTTCATTCACTCGCACAAAACGGTCCGCATGAATCGTCAGAATGTGATCCAGTATCGTCTGGGTGGGATCGGCAGTGAGGTTGAAATAGGAATGATGGGTCAGGTTCAACACTGTGGGTTTATCTGTGGTTGCCAGATAATCGATCTTCAGGCTACCATCATTCAACAGGCTGTAGGTGTGACTCACGGTCAGTGTACCTGGATAGCCCTCTTCCCCATCCGGGCTCACGTAGGTAAAGCGTATGGCATCCCCGTTCTCTATATCCAGGGGCTCGGCATCCCAGAGCACTTTATCGAAACCAACCAGTCCACCATGCAAGGCGTTCTCACCGTTATTACGGGCCAACTGGTATTCTTCACCATCCAGTGTGAATTTGGCGTCACCCAGTCGATTACCGTAACGACCCACAATGGCACCGAAATAAGGTGTGGCCTTGAGGTAGGAGTCAAGATCATCGTAGCCAAAGACCACATCTCCCATCTTTCCGTCCCGGTCGGGAGCTGTGAGGGATAGGATAATACAGCCATAGTCAATGACACGCATCTCCATCCCAATGGCATTCTTGAGGGTGTAGAGATTTACTGGCCGACCGTCAGGTAGTGTCCCGAATTGTTCACTCTGCATGGATTGAGCCCCCTTTTCTACAGCGCAACTCGCCAAGAGGATGATGGCCAGAAGCACGTTCATCGGATTTTGCATATTCATGATCCTAATCCCCTAAATAGGTCTGGTGTTGCCCTGTGATCTTGCCTGATCCAGTAAGGCTTGTAGTTCAGGAACTTTCAGTTTTTCTGATTCCCACAGGTTATCCTTTTCTCCTGGATCATTTGCCAGGTTGAACAAAGCCGGTTCAACGGCCTCCTCTGGTCCGTCATGTAGCTCTGGATCCAGACTTCCCTCCACCAATTTCCAGTCACCCTGACGCAGGGCGAAGACACCCATGCCACTGTGATGGATGGTGTAATCACGGATAGGGGCCTCGTTCTCAGCCGTTAGGGCTGGGAGCATATTGAAGCTGTCCTCTCCGGCATTCCCAGGCAGATCGTGGCCGACGATGGCACCGAGGGTCGCCATGAGATCCATTAGACCGATAGTCTCAGTTGAGGTCGTACCTGGGGTGATCCTTCCGGGCCAGCGAGCAATGAAGGGGACGCGGTGACCACCCTCCCAGATACTGCCCTTGAGACCTCGGAGCTTCCCGGCGGACGAATGACCGTTTACTCCCTCACGGGGGCCATTGTCACTGGTAAAAATAAGAAGTGTATTTCCACTCACTCCAAGTTCATCCAACTTCTGCATGATCTCACCCAGGATCTTGTCGGCCATGAGGACCTGGTCTCCCCGGGGCCCGGCACCGCTCTTACCCTTGAATTCCTCATGTGGGAACCAGGGAATGTGAGGGACAGAAAGTGGAAGATACAGGAAGAAGGGCTTTTCCCCACTAACCTGATCATCCATGAACCCAAAGGCCTTGGTCATAAATTCGTAATCAGCATCTTCGTGACGCCAGCCTTCCACAGTGAGCAATTCCCGATCCTCATTCGCAGGATCCTCAGCCGCATAGCGGTCAGGAATTCCAACACTGTGGTCATTCTCAACGAAACACATGGGGGGATCGTCCGTGGTACAGCCGGATGTGCCAAAAAAATAGTCGAACCCATTGGAATTAGGGCCGTCCTGGATAGGCTTGGTAAAATCGATGTCGTCCTGATCATAATCCCACTCAGGTACTTCACCGGATTTAGTGGCCCAGTGCCAACCTAAATGCCATTTCCCAATGCAGGCCGTGGCATAGCCGTGCTGCTTCAGCATGGAAGCAACGGTTACACGGCCTTTCTCGATGAGTGGAGTGTTGTATCCACCAAAGACACCTCTTTTCAGCCGACTGCGCCAGCAATAACGGCCTGTGAGAACACTGTAGCGTGTAGGTGTACAAACGGAGGATGGTGAGTGTGCATCTGTAAACATGACACCCTGCCGGGCCAGCTTATCGATATTGGGCGTGCGAATGACGGATTCAGGATTATAACAGGAGGCGTCCCCGTAGCCCATATCGTCAGTCATGATGAAGATGATGTTGGGCCGTTTCCCCTCAGGCTTGTTAAAGACACAGTCCATCAATCCTGGTGTAAGCATCACTGCTGCACCAAGTCCTGTGTACCGTATGAATTCTCTACGCTGCAATTAACACCTTTTCAGCGCGAACGATCAGGCTGACAATTCGAAATGTGTTCCTGTCTTCTTCGTTGTCTTCACCCAGACGATGAGGGTGTAGCCGCCGTCCGTATCACGGATAATGCCCTGACGGAAGTCTAAACCTGATGAAATGTCCTTGCCGTTGATCTTAAGATTTACGGTTCTCCCCTTTTCCCAGTTCTTCACAATGAAACAGGGATTTACCACCGGCTTGTTCTTTTTGGCCTTGAGATTGAACGACATGACACCTTTCGTCGAACGGAGTAGATACGCCCGCTGGGCGGGGTCGTAACCCTCGGTTGTACAACCACTCTCCACTGCGATGGCCGGGGCTTTCATCCAGGACTTGGCCAGATCCAGGAGTTGCGCCTTATCGGCTTTCAGCATCCCCTCCATGAGGATCTTCTGCTCAAAGGGCGTGATCCCGAAGTCCTCCTTGTAAGGTTCATAGAAAACGTGTGTGAGCGAGCTGTGCGCGGTCCTGTCCGGGAAGGTGGCGTAACGGCCATCAGAAGGCATCTGGGACACGGGCCAGTGATTCCAGGTGGGGAACACGGCATAGGGTGTCAGTTCACCCCCATACACATTGTTCCCTACGAACTTGCCGATGGTCACGGGATCATATTCACCCTTGTAATTGACATAGTGTATGATCTGATTTGAGGGCTCCTCTATCCCGTCCGGTGGGCCTTCAATCCAGTCATAGGTTTTTGACTTGCCACTCATATTCATCATGGTAAGCGTCGCATTGGTCTCGATGATCTTTTCAGGGTGCTGGTCGGGACCGAAGATGGCCATGGACTCCTGCCATTCGTGGTCCCGTTCACCGTGGGTCCAGAGATGCTGTGTCTTGACGGCGATACCATCCGGGTAGATGTAATAGTACCAATCAGACCAATCTCCCCACCCGGTATTCTCGTCCACATTCGCCAGGACGTGTAATACATCTACGAGCGGATAACGCCAGTGTACGACAGCCCGTGCTGGTGTGTTCTCGATAATGCGGACGTGGTTGGTATAGCTTTCCTTGTCGGACATGGGTTCTTGACAGCCCTGGCCGCCGGAGCGGTTCCAGGTCTCGTTGAACTCGTTGCTGTACCACATACCGTTCTCGTTTACCATCATGGGGATATAACCAACCCCACGCCAGAATACGAATTTCGAAGGATTTTCATCGAAGCCCACCACTACGTCTGGATGACCGCTAAAGCGCCAGAGATTGTCCCAGACGTCATAGAACTTGAGATGCGAGTAATAGGCGCCAAATTCCTTCCGGTCGTCGCCTGCGGGCAGAACACGCTTGTCCATCTGAGGACTTGTCTTTGCCTCCGTATCAAGACCATAATCTGTGTAGACTTTGGCGATCTGTTCATCTGTCAATGTGATATCATGTATGCGGATCTCATCCACGAGTCCATCCAGGGAGTAGTGGTCCTGGAAGGTGTGCCGACGGACGGGATTGACGGGACGTCGAATTTTGCCCTGACCGATCTGGATATCCTTGACAGACAACTCGATGGCGGTCTGGCCAATCTGCTTCTCGCCGGCTGGCTTCCCATCCACATAAAGCTTCATCAATCCGGTGCTGCTGTCGTATGTCCCCGCCAGATAATACCATGTGCGGCGTTCCAGGTGGACGTCGGAAGTCAATTCCTCCCATTTTCCATCCACTCGGAGCTTCAAAAGCGGGTTGCCATACCAGTTCAGTCCGAAGAAATAGCCCTTATCATCCTCGGGAGCATAGGTCACCTTGTAGTTGGCTTCCGGAGTTTCCTCCTCCTCTTGCTCATAACCTTCTCGTCCTTCTTCACCAATGAGCAGGGCCTCATAACCCGAGCGCTCCGCTACGAGTTCCGGAACATCATCTGCCTGCTGGATAAGGGGTACATCGCTCCAGGGATAGGCACCGATGACGACCCAGGCTTCAAAAGTGACCTCAGAACTGGGTTTGGGGCCCTCATCCGTGGGTATGACGATCTTGGAATTGTAACCGTCAAACTGCAGTGCGGTGCCCGAGATACCTTCTCGCCACAAGCTTTTGTGTCCGGCGATCTCATACTGCTTCCCCGTACTCGAATTTGCAGTAAAGTCCCCTACCCCTTCGTCAAAGGAGAAAGCGAGCACTGGTTTATGGCCAACGTCCTTTTGGGGGCTACCAGTTACTGTCTCGATCATAGCTGACATCTCGGCTTCAGTGCTGGTGATGTCTGCAATCCCCCCGGTTGTCAGCTGAAATGTCTGGGTCATCTTGTTGGCAGGATCCTGCCAGGCGTCGATGCGTGGTGTGCCTTTCTTGCAGGATCTGGTAACCTGGCCATCTGGTTTGAGGATGAAGTATTCATCCACAAACTTCGTCTGGTCCACACCCAGTTTTGGATTTAGACCGGAAAATTCTGGAAGGTAGCGCCAATGGATAACGGCCTGTTGTGGTGTTGATTCAATGAGTGCGATGCGGGAATAGGTGTTCACGTTGTCCGGGCGGCCTTCTGGGCCATCACCCTTACGAGGTACCAGTTCATCTACGAACCATTTGCCTTCAGAGGTTTTCCAATACGGTAGATAACTGGACCCGCGCCAGAAGATGAACTGGCCATTCTTGTCGCCGAAGTCAACAATGATGTCAGCGTACTGTCCCACACGAGCATATTTCTCAAATTCTTCACCGGACTGGATCCGGGTGTAGTAAGCTCCAAAGTGTTCCGAGGGTGTCAGTCCGCCCAGGCAGATGCCAATGGCGAAAAGAAGCAGGCTGATCGTCCGTAATGCATTCATGGTTGTGTCTCCATCCTTGTTATTTCATCCAGATTGGTGGTTTTGTGAGGATCTCGCGGATCCGTTCCATATCGAATTTGACCTCGCGGTCATATGTGTAGATACCGTTCTGCTCCTGTTCGATGTCTGTCAACTGCGTGTAACAGAATCCGGATACATGTTCGAGGTTGAGAAGCACATCTGTGAGTGCTTCCATTTTCGCGTAGAATTCTTCAAGGGATTGCGGATTATCACCCCAGCCCCAGGATTCGCTGATATCGTCCCTGGTCTCGAGGGGCGCCCACTTCATACCGCCATACTCGTCAACGATATAGGGTTGACCCTCGTAAACGGTATCCTTATGAGGCTGGTCACGATGCACGCCCTCCTCTGGATCTGGTGTGAGAATGCGGCGGAATTCGTCAACATCATGCTCATAGCTGTGCACCGTCCAGATATCAGTCAGCACATGGACATGGCCGCTGGCATCGTTGACAGGGCGTGTGGGGTCGAGACCCTTTGTGAGCAGGACCA
Organism: uncultured Lentisphaeria bacterium; assembly: GCA_964454335.1. Classification (GTDB taxonomy): domain Bacteria; phylum Fidelibacterota; class UBA8477; order UBA8477; family JABMPR01; genus CAYVVT01. Next base: position 38,191 of record CAYVVT010000003.1, read on the forward strand.
GGTCCTTCAGGAGCCGATTATGTTGCTCACGGATGAAGAGATCCCAGTTCCGCGGCTCGATATCCCGTTCCAGGTAGGTCCAGCCTGATTCATTGAAAATAGTCCAGGCAATGATACTGGGATGATTCCGGTCACGGGAGATGATCTCCCGCCATTCACCGAGGTAATTCCTTCCAGCCACCTCATCCGACTTCATGATGCCCCAGCTGGCACTTTCTCCCCAGGTGAGGTAACCGAGTTTGTCGGCCCAGTAATGGAATCGAGGTTCAAAAACCTTCTGGTGAAGACGGGCACCATTGAAGCCGGCCTGCATGGAAAGCTCAATGTCACGTTTCAGCTCCTTGTCGGAAGGTGCAGTCCAGATCCCAGCCGGATAGAATCCCTGATCGAGGACGAAGCGCAAGTATATGGGTTCATTATTGAGGTAAATGCGGTTTCCTTCGATGTGTATTTTCCGCATCCCGGCATATGCTGAGACCTCATCCAGGACCCGATCCTCCGCATCGATTAGTTCGAAGGTCAGATCATAGAGGAATGGATCGCCGGGTGACCAGGTTCTGGGATTATCCAGTGGCAGGACGACTTGAGATCCATTCGAAGCGGCCACTATTTCTGTCAGGACCCTTCTCCGTCCGCCTTTAACGGTCGTACGGAGCTTGAGACCTTGCTTCTCCGAGAAGAAGGTGGGTGTGACAACAAATCGGCTGTTATCCAGATCTGCAACGATATGACAATCCTCCAACCCATAGGGTGAGACTGCTTCCATCCAGACTGTCTGCCAAATACCCGTGGTGCGGCTATAGAGACATTCCCAGGAATCGTGGTAGATGCACTGCTTTCCCCCTGGCTGAAGGCCGGAGCGGGTGTCATCACGGACCTCCACCACCAGCTGATGTGATTTGCCTGGTTCAACGAACCGGGTAATGTCAATGGCAAACGCACCCATACCACCCCAGTGCTGTCCCGCAAGCTCACCATCGATGTAAATGGAGCTGAAATAATCCACACCTCCGAAATGGAGGATAATCTTCTCCCCATCCCATTTTGCCGGAACTGATAACTCACGGTGATACCACATGCCAAGAATGAAATCCTTGTAGCCGACGCCTGATAAGGGGCTCTCGGGACAGAAAGGCACCAGGATGCTGTTCTCGAATCCTCGACTCTGGTTTAATTCGCGATCACGCCCGGACAGGCCAAAATCAAATGTGTAGGTCCATTCACCATTCAGATTAACCCAGGCTTCTCGTTGAAATTGTGGACGGGGATGCTCGGGTCGGGGGATCTTTGAGTACAGATCGTGCGGTGTGAGCAAAAGCAGGCCGAGGATTACGATCAAAGGCCATACAGAGCGCGTTTTCATCACATCTATCCTTGATTCTGTTATGAGTTGAACACAGGGTCAACGGGATCAGGTTTACTTACTTTCTTACGTTGATTAACAAAGATATGAATTGTGGGTTGTGGTTCAATTCAATTTTCATGTTTATCAGGGGTAACTCACAGAAAATCATCCGGGCTGAGGAGAGGGATGGCGAAAAGAAAACTGCCCCCCATTTCTGGAGGGCAGTTCTCAGTCAGGGTGTGATATGATGTTACTTGACGGTGAATTTCACGGCTACGGGCTCTGTGCCCTCATGCTTGAACCAGACCACCAGGTCTCCCCCGTCGATGCGGAGGCTGTTGCCATAGCGGAAGTCATTGCCACGTGGAACCTCTTTACCGTTCAGGGTCAACGCCAGGTCCTTTCCGGTCCAATCCTTCAACACAAAGGCTGGATTGATGGAGGGTGACTCAGCTGAAGCATGTATGGTGAATTCGAGATCCGTCACGTCCGGTTCGATCTTTACCTGATAGGCACGCTGGGCCTGATCGAACTCAGCTCGCATGTTTTTCTCGCCCTTCATCTCAGGGGCATTGTACCAACTGCGTCCCAGGGTGAGGAGCTCCTCGGCTTTCCGATCCGTCATACCCGTGAGCATGAGTTTGGTCATGGAGCGGTCCGTCATCTCATAGTGATCCCAGAACCAGTGAGAAATGGAAGAATGGGAGGCTCGGTCAGCAGCCTGCGACCATCTACCGTCTGTGGGCTTCTGAGCGGTTGGCCAATGGTTCCACCAGGGAAAGACACTCACCTCTCTCCGGATCTCACCTGCGTAGACATCGATAGAGGGGTCATCCTGGGCTCTTAGGATTGAGAATGGCTTGTACTTCGATTTCATGTTCACCAGCTGGAAATTGGGATTGGGCGGATCCTGGGGTAGACCGGGCGGGGTCTTGTGCTCCCAGGAATAGGTGTGCATCTCACCCTTGTCATTTCCCAGGGTCAGAGCGGCATACTCTAGCAGGTCTTCCGGACGCTGACCGGGCCCGGGTACCACCATGCTCTCCTGCCATTCATGCTCGGCGCGGGGAGCATTGCTGTAAAGGATATCCTCTCTCACTGCCACCATGTCAGGATAGATGAAATAGGTCTCATTGGTCCAGTCACCACGCTTGGAATTGGGATCGTAGAATGAGAAACCGTATTTGTGATCGATGAGGGCGTAACGCCACTGCACTACGATACGGGCTTCATTCTGCTCGAGGACCTTCACATGGGAATGACGGGCCTGCTTATCTGACATGGGCTCGCAGCTGCCGTTCTCGTTCCAGCCTTCATTGAAGCCGTTGTTGAACCAGTAACCCCGCTCTGTCACAAGATGAGCCTGGTAATTGGCCCCTTTCCAGAACACGAATTCGCAGGGATATTCATCAAAGCGCACCACCACGTCAGCACCCCGGCCTGTATGCCAGAGGGCGTCATAGGATTCATACCATTTCAGGTTGGTACTGATGGCGGCAAAGACCTCAGCCTTGAGGGGGCCTGTGGGCATGGTACGGTCCTGGAGATCGGGAGCGGCAGTAGTCTTGTTCTTGTTGTAAGATGCCTTTACGACACTGCCGGTAAGAGCCTTATCCCAGATCTTGATTTCATCCATGAGACCATCATAGAACATGTGGTACGGCGTGGTCCCATAGGGTCGAATGGTCCCAAACGGTTTGGACGGCCAGCGGGTACGGCCGAACAGCAGATCGGCATCATAGTCCACTGGTGTGAAAGTTCCAGTGGGTTTGAAGGATCCTTCTGATTTACCGTTGATATACAGCTTCATGCCGGTTTTTGGTGAGTAGGTAGCAGCTACATGCGTCCACGTGTAAAGCGGGATCCTGGTCTTACCTGACAGGACCTCTTCACGTGCATCCGTAGCAATCCTGAAAACCAGACGGCCCTGTGAATCAAGATCGAAGGAATAGCCGTTATGATATCCTTCTCCTATCTCCCGGATGTTGCCTACAAGCGGACACAGGTTATTGGGGTAGGCAGCAATGGCGATCCAGGTTTCAATACTGAAATCACCCTCTACACGGGGCATATCATCTTCGGAAACACGGACATATCCTGTGTTCCCATCCAGGAGGATAGCGCCACCGCTGACACCTTTTGCCTGCTTCAGGTACTTGGCATTATAGTCTCCCTCAGAGCCGTCTACACTGTTTGTGACAAAGCCAAAGAGCTCGCGTGGCAGCTGGAACTCACCGCGTTCCATGTCCAGTTCCATCAGTTCGATGCGGATGTCATCGAACTTCCAATGGCCTACCAGGCCGTCCTCCGCTGCCATCAGCATGGTTCCCAGACTGAGGCACAGAAGTGTCATCAGAAGTCTTTTCATCAGATGTTTCCCTTCTATTGGTTTACTATTTCAAATTTCCACTATTCAGATTATCCCGCTGCATCCGGGGCCAGTGCGAGTCGGCCAGGGGCGCGGTTCCTCGAATTGCATATAGATTGCCTGCCTCCCCACCACCGACGTAGATGGTACCATCCTCAGCGATAGCTGGATGGGTGCGAGCTTCAAAGCCCAGCGAGGGTGTTTTCCAGAGTAAGCGACCATCATCTTCATGAATGGCATAGTATACACCCTTCTCGTCGCCTTCCACCACTTCTGAGCCGAAGATGATGGTGCCGTCGGCAGCCACAGCACCAGTGCCCCACCAGGCTTCCTGGGTCTCATCTGGGTAACGCCAGACCTGGACAGCTTTATTGCCACCATCTCTAACGGCATACATGTAGCCATCCTCAGAGCCAAATACTATGAGTCCATTGTTCGTAAAGATCGGCGTTGTCCAGGTTTCATGATCTGTATCAAAGCGCCACTTCTTCTTCCCATCAGATGTGATGGCCCAGAGGCGCCAGTCGTTGGTTGTGATGTACACGGTTCCATCCGGCCCAATGGTGGGAGATCCCCAGACCTCCTGGTAGCGGGTATCCGAAGTGAATATCCTCCGTTTGAATGAGACCTTCCAGAGCTCTTCGACCCGATCTTCCTGGTCCTGTAGCTTGTAGAAGTATCCATTAAAACTACCGATGTAGATGCTACCATCCCTGTCGACGGCAGGATTTCCAAAGAAGGAATATCGTACTGCGTCAGTCTTCTCATCAGGCTTTAATATCCATTTTACTTCAAAGTTGTCTCCCAGATCGCGGAGGGCAAAAAATCTATCATCAAGCCAGGTCGTAGGGCCAACCACGAGGTCTGAATCCCATGGGCCGCTGCCAAAATAAATGCTTTGTTCGTCATGACTGAGTGCGGGAGATGAGATCAGACCCCCACCGAATAGTGTTTCGTGGGGAGGCAGGGTGTAAGACCAATTGAGTTTTCCGTTCTCCGCATTCACGCAGAACATGGTTGCCGGCCGAGTATTGCTGCCGATATAGAGACGTTTACCATCGCTGGTGATGGTGGGACAGCATTCACCTATGTCATCAGAGAGCTTGATGGGGCCCCATTTGTGATCCCAGGTCTCTCCTAAATCCACAATAGCGTAGAGGTAACCACTGTTGTCCCCGATATAAACCGTACCATCAGGACCGATGGCGGGTGAACTCCAACCGATGACGTTGGTAGGGACCGTCCACTTGATGGATCCCGGTTCCTGGCCCCATAACAAGGAGGAAAGGGCTATGATGAAAAGGTGACTGAGCAGGAATATGACGCGCATCACTTCACCTTGATAAAGCCAAAGCTGTTGTTCTTCATATCGCCATAGGTATCTGAATCGGACCAGATGATGAAGCCCCCATCATCTGTCACATCCATGTATTCTCCAGCATTGTGACCGGAACGCTCCCCATAGACGCCTTCCCATTCCATGTTCCCGAGCGAATCGGTTTTCACGAGGTAGGCCAGCCACAGGTCCGATGGTCCGATCTCGTGTCCCTTGGAGGAGTAGGGGTGCTCGTCCCCTGTCCCGCCGATGATGGCAAAACCACCATCAGGTGTTTCTTTGACACCATAGGCTTCGTCGTGGATGTAGCGTGGATCATAATCCCGGGGTTGCCCGAAGATGCTGTACCATTCCTCGTTCCCGGACGCATCCACCTTCATCAGAAGATAATCCCAGTTGATGACACCATAGGACCGTGTATGCCCGGCAAAGACATAGCCCCCATCAGAAGTGAGAGCAAAATCGTAACAGTGCTCCGACTTTTCTCCTCCGAGGGTCTTGGACCACAGTTCCCGGCCCTCCGGATCGGTGACCACCATGCAATAATCATGGTTTTCATCCCACTCGGACCCTGCACCAGGATTTCTGAGTATGGTCCCACCCACGGCGTATCCCTGGGGGTGCTCGTAAGCGATCATTCCCTGCGGTATGGATTCAAGAATGCTCTCCCAGATGACGTTCCCGTCCAGATCCAACTTCATGAGCAAACCACTACCGTCCATGGCCAGAAAGAGCGAGCCGTAATCAGCACTGTTCACATAACCCGTCGCCAATAAATGCCCATCGCTGGTAAGGGTGATCCCCTCGATGGCATCAGCTCGAGGATGAGGGTAATATCGCTTCCATCGTATGTCTCCCGATGGTGATAACCCGACAATGGCGCTTTCCTGTTTTCGTTTTACCTCCAGGGAGCCCCCAATATAGAAGTTTCCTTCAGTGTCCTCACAGACGGTTGCCCCTGTTTCAATTGTGCGCTTAGTGCCAATCCTTCGCTCCCATTCGAGGTTTCCCAGGGGATCTGTTTTCACGATGAGGATGTCAGATCCGCGCCCCTCATCCCAGCTGTTGCCTACGCAGATATAACCACCATCGCTGGATTGCATGCCGTGGTGAACATGGTTCCCAACGTCATTTCCGAAACCATTGGTCCATTCGATGACGGGAGCTTGTCCCGCCACGGTGGTAACCAGGATCACAATGACTGACAAATAGTGGATCATTCTTATCATGGTAAGAGGAGCATCTTTCTTGCTGCCGAGTGCGGTCCGGATATCAGACGGTATACATATATTCCTGCTGGCAGATCACCAGCGTCCCAATGAAAGCTGTGACTACCAGCCGGTCTCACTCCAAGATCAATAGCAGCTTCTGATGTACCCTGAAGACTGAAGATCTCCAGACGAACACCTCCAGGAGTATCCATGCTGTAGCTGATGACGGTGCTGGGATTGAATGGATTCGGGTAGTTCCCGTGCAGCTTGAAATCCAGCTTGTTCGCAATGGTCTCCTGGTATTCTAGAGTTGGATCGGGAGCCAGCTTCATGAAGCCGAAATTGTTAGGTTCCGGAGGCGTCCGGGAATCAGAATCCACAAATACGATGTAGCCACCGTCCTCTGTCAGACCGATATATTCTCCAGCATTATTGCCTTCGCTGACAGGTGGGTATACGGCCTCCCATACGGTCGTTCCAGAAGCATTGGTTTTGACGAGATATGCTTTCCATTCATCTGAGGGACCAGCGGGATGACCTGAACCTGAATAACCGTATTCATCTCCTGATCCTCCGCATATGATGAATCCTCCATCAGATGTTTCCCTGACGCCGTATGCCTCATCATGGATGTATTCTGCGTCGTATCCGCGCGGTTGTCCAAAGGTCCTGTGCCATTCTTCCACACCCTCACTGTCGATCTTCATCAGCAGGTAATCCCAGTTGACGACGTCGTAGGAGGTCGTATGGCCACCGAGGATATAACCACCGTCACTGCAGAGATCGAAATCATAGAGATGCTCGTCCTCACCTCCGCCATAGATCCATCTCGACAGGGTAACCCCGTCCTCGTCAGTCTCGATAAGACAGAAATCCTGATGATCTCCGGAACCGGGTGTGTATTCCCAGACCGTAGAACAGACGGCGAAACCATTCGCCAACTGCCGAACCTTCGTCCCCTGGGGAGCATCAATATTCTGCTCCCACTCTTCCTCACCAGCATCATCGACCTTGAGGAGGAAGCCATCACCTTCATCGACGATGAAAACGAAGCCCTGAAACTCGGCAAAGTTTGGTGCATTCTTGTAGCCTGTGAGGATGAAGCCGCCATCAGTAGCTGCATCGATCCCGCGGATTCCGCCTACACCGCCAGAGCTGTAAAACCTTTCCCAGATTACTTCCCCATCAAGGTCAAGCTTCGTCAGGAAGCGTTGTGTTCGCTCAACTGCTGGATCGAAAATGGCACCGCCCGCTATATAGCCGTCATCTGTTTCTATTATGCAGTAGCCAGTTCCACGCCGGCCAGCGGTACCGAATTGCTGCTGCCACTCCAAAGCGCCATTAGAGTTTACCTTTATAATGAGCATATCGTCAGCACTGGAGGCTTCGATCCCATTTCCTATGCCAATGTAACCACCATCCGATGTCTGCATGCCCTCGTGAACATGCTCCTCTGTGTTGGTACCCTGACCCAGGAACCATTCCATTTCCGGAGCCTGGGCGTGGAGCGTACCAGCGAGGACCAGTACAGTTGCTGCAATCCAGTGTTTCATCATCCTGCCTTGATCAATTCAACTTTTGTAGATTCTGCGACTTTCACTTTCAGAAATACGATCAGGGTCTGATTCCCTTCCACATCGTACTCGATCCCGGTGCGATATGCTTTCCCTTCCGGTATGATCTCACCATCAAGCTTCAGGTCGGGTGTGCCACCGTCCCATTCCTCGATGAGGATGGCCAGATTGTCCAGTGGTGAATCTGGGTTGGCATTGAAGGTCACCTGTAGATCACCACCCTTGTCTGGCCGGAATACGTATGCACGCTGGGTATAGTCATAGCCCATACCTCCATAGGCATCATTCAGGAGTGTGACACCGGGCGGCCGGTTCCATGATTTAGCCAGAGCTAAAAGTGTTTCTGCAGACTTGTTCGTCATACCATACAGAGCCGCCTCACCATTTGGGTCGCCCCAGCTGAGTGAGGAGTGCGCCGTCCTGTCAGGTGCATTGGCACTACGGCCATCTGAAATCGTCTGGGCCACCGGCCAGTGATTCCACCATGGGAAGTGTGAGTATTCTGGTCTTACCTCGAGATTGAACACTTCGAAGCCGCCGCCTTCTCTGAAGATCATGTAAGGTTTGTATTCTGACTTGAAATGCGTGAGCTGGATGATGGCATCTTCGAGATCAAATTCAGGATAACCATGTTCCCAGGTATAGGACTTGCTCTCGCCTTTCAGGTTCAACAGGGTACAGGCTTCCAGCTCTACATTATCCTCGGGCCGGGTCCCGGGCTCGTTCAGCAGAATGGTCTCTTGCCAACCGCCGTAGCCCGGCAGCACCTTCCGCACGGTAACGCCATCGGGATAGATGTAGTACATCTCATTCCCCCATTCGCCAAAACCGGTCTCCTGGGGAACATCCTTCTGCCTGAACTTCACATCCATCTGGAGATAGCGCCAGTTCACCACCACACGAGCGTCGTTGCTTTCGATGATGGCCACCCGGGAACTGCGGCACTGGGTGTCGGACATATGCTCGATACAGCCGGTACACATCAGTTCACGCGGTCCCTGACTCAGGAACCAGTTGTTGCCGGTCTCGCGGCTCTGATCCGCCATCCATTTGCCGTTCTCTGAGACCTGACAGGCGGAATAGCGGGTGCCCCGCCAGAACATGACCTTGGTGGGAAGTTCATCGAACTGGACGACGACGTCCATGTGATCACCGGGAGGCCAGAGCGCATCCCATTCGGGATAGAATTTCAGTCGTGTATAGTTCGCTCCGAAACGCCCTGAGGCTTTCACCGTAGGGAATTTTCGGGGTTCGAACTGGGGTGGATTCTCTGGATTGGATGCTCTGTAGAGAGCCTTGATCTCTTTGGCTGACAAGGCATTAGCATGGATCTTCACTTCATCCACGATCCCATCGAGTGTATACCTGGAAGGATAGGTGGCCCAGTCACGAATGGGCTCCGAAGGTGGCAGATCCTCCCGGTTCTTGCCAAAGCGAAAGCCTTTCCGCATGTCACTGTAGACGATACCATAGTCGAACTGGAAGTCGTTGTATGTTCCTTCCAACTTGCCGTCGATATAGACTGCCAGGCCCTTCTGAGCATCATAGGTACCTACAACATGATGCCACTGCATGAGTTCCATCCCCAGCCGGGTCTTCTTGTTCAAGTCTGAATTGGCTTCGTGCCAAACCGAGGTCGCATCCGACATGTGAAAACCCAGACGGCCTCTGGAATCCACACCCAGGTAGAATCCTGTGACCTTGTACCTCCCGATGGTGATGATGGGAGCCCAGTTCCAGGGGTACGAACCCAAGGCTATCCACGCTTCAACGGTGATGCTCTCGTTCGGCACCAGGGGCTCTGCGCCGGCCAGTCTCAGCGTCTCGCCATCATAAATGGCCTCAAACTCAGCATTACCGATCTCCATGTAGATCTCGGAGTCGTCCTGCCAGTAGCGACCGGTATTGTCATTGTTTGGCTCCCCGGATCCCAGGATGAAACTCCCACCCTCGAGAAATCTGAATGTGAGTACAAGATCATCCTCTTTACCGGATTCTGCCGTCAAGGTATTTCCAGCAACGGAGGGTATCCCATCTGGACGTTGAGGCCTTGGATTGCCTTCAACATAGGAACTGAAGCCATCAAACTTCAGCGCCGAGCCCTTTACGCCGGGTACGTACTTGGCCAACCCACGGATCTCATAATCGATATCGTTGACGCCTTCAGTGGTATAATACGCGTCCCATTCACCACCATAGGGCATCTGGATGTCCAGATCCTCATCGAAGGCCCAGTGATATTTCACCTGACTGACCCCAGTAGAGATCAGGAAGACAAGTGTGCAGATCAGTGCTTTGACCATATGTTCCTCACATTCTTAAACAACTGATATATACTTATATAGAAGATATTACTTCAGATGTCTCTTTAAGTCCTCTTGCTGTTGCCGTGAGCCTAATCGTTCCAGGTTGCCTTTCGGATCTGATGACGACCAGGCACAATCCATGGAAGGCACTGCGTTGACTGTCCTGGTAACTCTCGAGACTGGTGGGATCCCCATTCCCTACGGCGATGATCTCTCCGGGGCCATCTATCTGGAATGAGATCAGATTGTCGGCGGTGGGACAGAAGTTCTCTTCAGCATCGAGTATCCTCACAGTAACAAAGGACAGGTCCTCACCATCTGCGCTGATGGTCGTTCTGTCAGCAGAGAGAGCGATCATATCCGGTTTACCGGCTGTTCTAATCTCTTTCTCAACGAGCATCTCACCGCTCTCATCGTAACCCACCACACGGATGCTGCCCGGTTCATAGACCACGTCATCCCATCGCAAACGGTATTCGCCTCGTTCTTCCGACTTCAATCCTTTTGAAACCCCATTCACGAAGAGTTCTGCCGAAGCACAATTCGTATAGCAGAATACTGGCGTCGTCTCACCTTCCCGTCCAGTCCAGTTCCAATGCGGCAGGATGTGGATCATGGGTTCATCCGTCCAGACGCTTTGATAGAGATAGAACCTGTCCTTGGGGAAACCGCACATGTCGATAATGCCAAAATAGGAACTATGGGCCGGCCACATATCCTCGTAGGGATCAGGTTCTCCGTGATAATCGAAACCGGACCAGACGTACTGTCCAGCCAACCAGGGATTGTCGTCCTGGAGTTTGAACTCCAGGTCCGGCAAGGCACCAAATCCGGTATTGATGAGGTCGTATGAAGAGATCTGCATGGAAGGATGGTTATATCTACGATAGATACGCTCAGCCGGGAAGTGGTATTCTCCCCTGGTGCTCAAGGTGGCCGATGATTCAGTTACCAGCATGGGTGTTTCAGGATATTCCTCATGGACATCTTCGATGCTTTCGTGCCAGTAGTTGAAACCACCCACGTCGAAGGTTTCCATAAGCTCCTTATCCAGTCTGATGGTCAGATGGATGCCGGAACCCACCGGCCGGGTGGGATCCAGTTCATGACAAATGTCTGTCAGCATCCGAGAATTTCTGGTCCCGTCCTCATCATCCCAGAACTCAAAGACATTGGTGCCATCTTCGCCCGGAAACTCCCATCTGGTACCGGAGAGCGAGGGTACCTGGGCTGCCTGACGCAGCTGGCTGATCTCCCGTTTTCTGACATCCAGTGAAAGGGTTTCACCATCATATTTGCCAAAGAAAGGTGGATCGTCCTCCTTGAAAATGACGAGTTGCCCCTCCTGATCATAGTGGAAAGCCCATTCGCCATTGATGCTCACCTTGCCATACCCCAATTCGGGTACCTCATTCCCCGTACTCCAAAGAATTACAGAAGGATGGTTTCTATCCCGCAGTACCAGCGCACGCATGTCACGTTCAGCCCATTCGTCAAAGAAAAAGCTGTAACTATTGTTGTACATATTCTTGGGTTTCCGCCATTCATCAAATGCTTCGTCCATGACCAGAATGCCCATCTGATCACAAAGATCCATCTGTTCGGGAGAGGGCGGATTGTGGGCCGTACGGATAGAGTTCACACCCATTGACTGAAGGATCTCCAACTGCCGCTCGGTGGCTCTTGTATTGACTGCTGCGCCCAGAGGTCCCAGATCATGATGCATGTTCACACCTTTGATCTTCAATTGTCTGCCATTCAGGAAAAAACCTTTGTCAGCAGTAAACTCAAATGTTCTGATCCCAAAGGGTGTGACATATTCATCTACCACCCGGCCCCTGACCTTTACCTTGGTCACAACCGTATACATGTATGGATCCTCAATGTCCCAGCGATGCGGGTTCTCCACGTCCAACTGCTGAACAAGACTAGTCTTCCTGCCTGCGTTCACAGCATCCTTCGTGGACTGCGTGGCTATCAGGTTACCTGCGGCGTCCAGAATGCTCGTTTCCAGGCTGATACTGACGTCTTTGTCCCGGTTATTCTCGACCATGGTCTCAACATTCACCAGGGCATGATCGGCAGTTACGGATGGCGTGCTTACAAAGGTACCCCAATGCGCAACATGAACTGGATCTGTGATGGTCAACCACACATTGCGATAGATCCCGGAGCCAGGATACCAGCGGGTGGAGAAATCCTTGTTCTCAACCCGTACTGCTACAATGTTCCGTCCCGTTGGATTGATATAAGGAGTAATGTCAAAGGCGAATGAGGTGTAGCCAAAATGCCAATGTCCAACACTGTCGCCATTGACCCACACCGTTCCATCGCGCATGACACCATCAAATTCGAGCATCACGCGTTTGCCGGTAGCATCCAGGTCGAAATCCTTGCGATACCAGCCAATACCGGGATAGGGTAGAAATCCACCCTGAAATAGTACATCGGGATTGAAAGGACCTTCGATGGCCCAATCGTGCGGAAGATTGAGTGTACGCCATTGGGAATCATCGAAATCACCTGCATGCGCCCCGATGACGTCGTGGTTGATGAAGCGCCAGTCCGTGTTGAATTTTGTATGGATCCTGGTACTGCCGTCGGCGGGAGTACACCCTGAGATCGCCAGTATGATGAGTGCCAAGAATGCAAGCAGCACAATGACCTGGATACCCAGGATCGTTCTTGAATGGATAGATTGTCTCATGGATCTCCTCCTATCATCCTCTTTCAAAGCCAGATCGACCGCAATTCGTGGACTTCCAGCAAATTTAAAAATGTCGTTCCGCCCTCCACGATCAAATCCAACCCCGCCCCATCGTGTGAATGCACAACACTCATGGGCATGTAAACCTGGCCATCGTTCCCGAATATTTCCAGGGTGAGACGGTCCACCAGGATGCGGAGCCGGATCTTCCCATTCACAGAAGGCATGGATGCGGACAACTCGTCGCAGATCAGTTTTTGAGCCTGTACATCGTAGATCACAGAGGTGCCTTTGATACCAAAACCGATCTGGACGGCATCTTTGATAGTAAAATCGGCATTGATATCCAGGAACTCGGTTGTGGTGGTTGTGAGGATGTCCGTCCCCTCCGCAACATCCAGCTCCTTCCACGTATGTGTCTCATCACACAATAATGCGATCTCCTCCACAGGATAAGCAAACATGCGTGGTCCGGATTCAGTGCTGCGCAAACTAAGTTCCACTGGAAACAACATGCTCTGATTGAACGGCATTCCCGGTGTTTCTGTCAATCCCCAGGCCATCTGGATGCGACGCCCGTCCGATTCGGGAACATTGTTGAATGTCTGTGAAGCATAGAAGCCGTTGCCAAAGTGGAAGCGGATCTCCTCTGTCTCAGGAAAGAAGCGTTTCCCATCGAATTCTCCGATGATATAATCCCCAGGACCACCGTAGAGGATCCATTTCAGCCTATTCGGATCACCATCAACGGGCAACTGGAACAGTTCAGGGCAATCCACCAACCGCTCGATCTGAAGCTCGCTCTGATACTCCCAGGTCTTCAGGTCCTGGGATGTGAAGAAAACCATGGCACGTTCATCGAAATGCAACACGATTACCCACTGCTCACTGGGCTCGTACCAGATGGCCTTGGGGTCACGGTTGATATAGTCCAGATTCGGTTGAACAGGATTGCCGTCATAGATCGTAAAGGTCCTGCCACGATCATTGCTGTAAGCCAACGATTGTGTGAATTTCTTCCCCATAGACCAGGGACTGCGACCACCGGCGGAAGTGTAAATGCACACAATGGGATCTTCCTCGCCGGTTTTGAATCCCGTCGTGTTCTTGAAGTCTACCACCGCTGAACCAGAATAAATGGGTCCAAGATGATCAGGATGGATCTTGCCGGGTAATTCTTGCCAATGGATCAGGTCCGTGCTGACTGCGTGGCCCCAGGTCTTGTTATAGTCATTTCGAGAATGATCCCAGCCGTAAGGATTATGCTGATAGAACAGATGGAATTCGCCATCGTAATACACCAAGCCATTCGGATCGTTGATCCAACCACGCTTCGAGGAGAAATGGAACTGTTGACGCATGGGCTCGCGATAGAGATCCTCCGATCCCAACAGATCTTCAGCCAGGACCAGCTTGTCCAGAAGGCAGGGATCGCTATCAGTTATTTGCATGGTCCTGATCTCTATTTCCTCACCAAGCCAAGGGCTGAGGTCGGTCATCACCCAGTAATCGGGAACATCTCTGGCCAGAGCGATATCCAGTTCGCGCACTTGCCTGTCCTGGTGGAAAATGCCAATCACATTGCGCTCGCCGTCTTCATCAACAGGTAAGTTCAGAATGGGTTTATCAACCAGCACGGATCGGGATATTGGTTTCCCACCCGGGGGTAGGTCATTCTGAATGATCTGGTCTATGTCAATATGCGCCCATTCCCGTGGATCATCATCCACAATACGGATGCGTGCATCACGATCCCTGAACTCGGTGACATCCCATGATCTCCAGAACATTGCGTGGAACTCATCCGGGAAGGTCTCGCGGACAACCTGGTCCCCCATGAGCAACTGGATACTCATCAAACGCCCCTGCTCAGTTGTGATGTTGCGATAGAAGATCTCATGGGAACTTATGAGGAAGTGGATGCTGTTGCGCCGGATCCGGAAAGGCAGAGAGGTCAAGGTACCTTTAGCGAACGCATCTTCAAGATCAACACTGGCGGCAAAGCCGGCTCCCAGCGTTCCCACCATCTCGTGAGGTGTCCCCACGCCCATGGGACCAGAGGAAAACGCATTCCCCGCCGGATGCCAGCCATGGAAGCTGTGCCCCTCGAAATCCTCGATGACGAGGGTATCACAGCCATCCGACTCACAGCCTATCCACAGAAGAAGGAATACGGGTATCAGATACAAGAAGTGCAGGTGATCCTTCATGGGATCCTTAACTGGTTAATGGTCAGGCGGCAATCCCCCCAATGGTGCAGGTGATCCTACCAGGAATTGCCGCCATAGATAATTTGGTTCATTTCTTCAGGATCGGATGGTGGTGCCTTTCGATCTTGATCACGTGGGCGTAATCGTTCGTCGGTTTCTTCGGCATCTTGACAATCAATCCTTCAGGGGTCATGATCCACTTTAATGGTTTATCATATCCCAGAAGTGTAATTCGCTTGATCTCTTCCTGGTAGAAGCCCGGGTAGGAAGCACCCCCTTCCCCCTCTGTGTTGAACTCAGTCCCATCAAATCGGCCAGTCCACTTGAAACCGCCAACAGCCAAATAGACTTTCTCTCCGACTTGCGAGTATTCGCCTTCAACGCCTTCTCCTGCTTCGCCACCGACGACAGTGAAGTTTCGGTCATCCACAAAGTGGTAGTGGTAAGGATCGTCTTCGTTCTCTTCGTTCGGCAGCGTCCACTTTGTACCGGCCAGTGGCGGTGAAGGATCAGTTCGTGCCCATCTGGGCATGTCCATTCTATCAAGCTGCACGCTTTCATCACGAAGTGACCGGATTACAGCTCGTTTTCCTGGCCAGGCCAGGAAGTGGGCGTAAAGGTTGTCGTCCTTCACGGTGAAGCGGATATCCTCTGAGGTATACTCCACATTGGATTCGTTGAAGCCGATGGAGCCAGGCGCGCCCAGGTTTGTCGGGCCTTCATTGGCAATGAACCAGGGTGTGGTCTCATAGATGGACTCGCCGTTCTGCTCCAGCCAGGCACCCATCTCCAGCAGCACCTCTTTGGCGCCTTCCGGGATGGTACCGTCCGGTTTGGGACCCACGTTCAGGAGCAGATAGCCATTTTTACTCACACGGTCGATGAGGTTATCGATGAGCCGGTCAGGAGTCTTGAAGATAAGATTGTCGGCATATCCCCAGGCCCCACGATCGTCCACAGAGGTGTCCGTGATCCAGTCATGGTATGTGACACTGGCTTCCTGTCCAAGTTCCAGATCACGCACACCTGTACCAGGGATGAGATCATGACCCTTGTAGGTCACCACGACCTCTTTACCGGCATCATGGGCATGATTGTAATAATAGGCCAAAAAATCCTTCACATAACCCTCAGGCATGTCATCCAGCGCGAAGTCGAACCAGATGAAGTCGGGGCTGTAATTGTCAATGACCTCGATGATCTTGCCGTACCATTCATCAATGAATTCCTGGTTGCGGTTCTCACCCGGGAGATGGAACTGACCATAGAGCCCACGGTTGGCAGGATCACCCGTATCATAAGTGGTGTCAGATACCGGGAAGAAGAACCAGTTGGCAGCATGGTGGAAGGCAGTGACATATCTCATGTCCTTAGCCTTGATGGCTTTTTCCAGTTCACCTACGACATCCCGTTTCGGCCCCATCTTAGCGGCATTCCAATCTGAATATTTCGTATCCCACATGGCAAAGCCATCATGATGCTCCGCCACAGGTCCTGCGAAACGGGCGCCTGACCTGGCAAACAGATCAGCCCATTCCTCGGCATCGAAATGCTCAGCCGTGAACATGGGAATGAGGTCCTTGTACCCGAATTCAGGTGTGAGCTTTCCGAATTTCTTTTCGAAATGTTCACGGGCTTCACCTTCCGGGTCGATGTACAGGGAGAATGAGTACCATGTCGTATTCTCCCCATAGGCATGTACGGCATATGGGCCCCAATGAGTGTAGATCCCGAACTTTCCATCCTGCAACCACTTGGGTGTTTCGATGTTGTTCAGAGACTGCCAGTCTGCTGTATAAACCTGACCCCAGGCCATGCTGGTAAGCGCAAGCAGGATCAGGATGATATTGATCTTCTTCATCTTACTTTCCTCCCAGCCTTGGATGGTGATATCTTTCGATTTTGAACACATGAGCATATTCATTGGTGGGTTCTCCCGGCGTCTTGATCATCAGACCCTGGGCCGCCATGACCCATTCCAGAGGCTCGTCATGCCCCAATAGTGTGATTTCCTTGATCTCCTCGACATAGAATCCGGGATAGGCACCATCATCATCATCCTCGGAAGGCTGAAAGGTTTTACCGTCCCAGTAGGCAGTGAATTTTGCGTTAGCGACTTCCAGGTAAATATCGGATCCATACTGCGAATATGTACCAGTGAGACCTTCACCAGCCTCACCCCCAGAAACCAGAAAACTTCCATCTTCGTTAAACTCAAAGTGATATTCTTCAGGATCGCCAAAATCCATTATGATATCGTGTGTGGTGCCTGCCAGAGGTAGGCTCTCGTCTGCCTGAGCCCAGGAAGGAAGTTCATCCACATTAAGGTCCAGCCCGCTTACACGGACTGACCTGATCAGGGCTTTTTCTCCAGGCCAAGCAAGATAGGTAGCGTAAAGATTATCACCTTTGATGGTGAACCGGATATCCTCAGCGGTATAAACGACATTTGACTCATTGAAGCCGATGGCGTCCGGAGTTCCCAGATTGGTGGGACCCTCAGCCGCAATGAACCAGGGGGTCGTGCCATAGATGGCCTCTCCGTTCTGTTCCAGCCATCCACCCATTTCCAGCAGGACCTCTTTGGCACCTTCCGGGATGGTTCCGTCGGGTTTGGGTCCGACATTCAGCAAGAGATAGCCATTTTTACTGACACGGTCCACCAGGTTGTCAATGAGCCTGTCAGGCGTTTTAAAGATCAGATTGTCCGCATAGCCCCAAGCCCCGCGATCATCCACGGATGTGTCAGTGATCCAGTCCCAGTATGTGATGTCGGCTTCCTGACCAAGTTCAAGGTCACGCACTGCAGAGCCCGGGATCAGATCGTTGCCTTTGTAGGTAACGACAACCTCTTTGCTCATTTCATGGGCATGATTGTAGTAATAGGCCAGAAAATCCTTTACGTAGCCTTCCGGCATATCATCCAGGGCAAAGTCGAACCAAATGAAGTCGGGACTGTAGTTATCGATGACCTCGATGATCTTGCCGTACCATTCGTCAATAAATTCCTGGTTTCGCTTCTCACCGGGAAGATGATACTGGCCATAAAGTCCAGCGTTGGCAGGATCACCTGTGTCATATTGCTTGTCATGAACTGGAAAGAAGAACCAGTTGGCGGCATGGTGAAATGCTGTGACATATTTCATATCCTTGCCTTTGATAGCCACCTCGAGCTCTCCCACGATATCCCGCTTGGGTCCCATCTTGGCTGCGTTCCATTCAGAATACTTGGTGTCCCACATGGCAAAACCATCATGGTGCTCGGCCACGGGTCCGGCGAATTTTGCTCCTGACTTGGCGAACAGATCGGCCCACTCTTCCGCATTGAAATTCTCAGCTGTGAATAAAGGTATCAGGTCTTTATACCCGAACTCGGGTGTCAGCTTCCCAAACTTGGATTCAAAATGTTGTCTGGCCTCCCCCTCTGGATCCAGATAGAGAGCAAAGGAGTACCAGGTAGTGTTCTCACCATAAGCGTGCACCGCGTATGGCCCCCAATGCGTATAAATCCCAAATTTCCCCTCCTGCAGCCACTCCGGTGTTTTGGCACGCTTCAGCGACTGCCAATTGGGATCGTATGGTTGACCATAGATGGTCACCACGAAGAATGTCAGCAGGCAAATCAGCAGGATCGTCTTGCCTCTCATTTGGTATTACCTCCTATTATTATTCACTCTCATATCTCGGATCTTCATTGGATGGAAAGAATACTCTTTTGAAAAAATCAGCAGCCATTTTGATAGCAACGTCGTTACCCTCGTAGAATCCATGCCCCTCGCCCGGGATCCAGGTGAGATCAGCCTGGGCTCCTACCTCACGGTAGCGATCATAAAGCTCCTGGGAGTTTTCTGGCTCCACCGTCTCATCCGTAGTCCCATGGATCAGGTAGAGCGGGGCGGAAGCGGAGGAGGCATTAGCATAAGGAGATATGAGCTCTATCGCATCTGCGTACTCTTGGTAGCGTTCCGCTCTTCTGGAAAGATCCCAAGGGGACAATGATGGGCTGGCGATGCCCACGACTGCCTGAACGGCACTGGAGATCCCGGGATTCCCACCAGCTCCCTCGAGGGCCGCTACATCAGCTGTGGTACCCAGCAGGGTTACCAGATGAGCGCCGGCAGAAGCACCGATGACCCCGATACGATCCGGATCGATACCATACTTTGCAGCGTTGGCGCGCACCCAGCGGATAGCTGCCTTTGAGTCATTTATGCAGTCCATGAGCTCCACAGCAGGGATCAGTCGATAATCTATGGTAGCGGCTGCGAAACCTCTATCTGCTAAATACTGAGCAAACGGCTCGAACCAGATCCGCCTGTTTACCCGAAATCCTCCACCATGGATGCACACGATGCAAGGCAGTGGTTCACTCACGCCTTCTGTTGGCAGGAACAGGTCCAGTTCCAGCTTCTTATTGGCATATTCGGCAAATACCAGATTGCGATGCTCTGTGAGCGGGCCGGCCGGGTACTCAAAGATGGGTGTATTACCGTAAAGCTCATAACTCAGGATTGTGAGATATTTCTCCCACTCGTCCTCATGCCCAGTCTTGATCAGCTGATTGTTCTCACAAAACTCCAGAAAGGGTTCTATAAATTCCTCCGGATCCTCCTTACAGGTGTCAACGGACAGGAAGAATTGTCGACGGGCTTCAAAATATGCCGGGCTCGTATCAAAGAGGCATCGATCCTCGGCGGCAAAAAAACCGATATAGGCTTCATCCGCCTGGGCACGCTTGAGGAAATCCTGGTAACGCAAATCATCTTCGCTACTACAGGTGTTGAGCACTGTAGCACAGAATATTATGAGAATTACATGAAGTATTGTTTTAAGCATAATACTCGTTAATCCTTCCAGGGATACAGGATGACCTTGCCGCACTGTCGCTGGATTTGAAGTTCAAAGGCATCCTTCACGCGGGACATGGGAAAGTTGTGTGTGATCAGCTTGTCAAGATCCCAACCACGATTCGCAGCGACCTTGAACAATTCCGGGATATCCTTCTGATTGTAGTGCCAGACACCGTGGAGGGTTAACCCGTTGCGGATCAGATCATCACTGACGGCGATGGGCAGTTCTCCAGATTCACCGACAAAGCTCACCTGCCCCAGACGACGCACATTCTCGATACAGACTCGTTGAGCCTTCTGGGTACCGGCACATTCGATGGCGGTATCTACGCCGCGACCTTCAGTCAATCTCTGAAGCTTGGCACTGACATCCACATAACCATCGTCGATGATTATCTCTGCGCCAAGTTCTTGGGCGAGTCCGGCGCGGTAGCCATGGTGGGCCACTGCGATAACACGGGCACACCGGTGTTTCGCACAGATCACGGCACCAAGGCCTACAGGACCCATACCCGTGATCAGAACAGTATCATGGTCATTGACCTTCATGCGTTGCAGGGCGCCGAAGGCCGGTCCAAGGCCACAGCACAGCATAGACGCATGCTCATAACTCATATCGTCTGGTATCTTGGGAAGTAGCCAGGAAGGTTTCAGAACATACTGGGCGTAGGTGGCGGATCCTTCTGCCTCACCGGTTGCCTGCTTGACGTCGCGGACGCTGCGGCAATGGATGTAATCACCCTGGGTGCATTCCGGACAGGAGCCACAGGGATATTGGGGCATGACGACGACACGATCGCCCACTTCTACCAATGCGTCCTTGTCAACAGCCACAACTTCACCTGCAGCCTCATGTCCCAGGAATTCACTTTGCTTGCCGGTGACATAGTCTTTGTATTCAGTGCACATCGGGATAGACTGGATCTTCACCAATGCCCAATCCTTCACCGCTTTCGGTGTCGGTACTTCTATCAAGCTCACTGAACGAGTGCCGTTAATGATCACTTTCTGCATAGACAGGACCGCCGGTTAACCCATGGCACAATCGACGAGTTAACCGGCGTGTTTTACTTGTTGAAGTTCAACGTGGCTAGAACGCGAAGCCTACCGCCATGCGGTTGCTGGAGCCAAAGATCCCCATATCGGCATATGCAAGGTCAAGTCGCAGTCTGGTTGGACCCAGGTTCAAGTTGGCGCCAAATCCAGCGGTGAGACCTTCCAGATCGTAGTTCACGCGGTAACCGACCCTGAATGCGAACATATTGTTCAGGATGTATTCTGCTCCCAAGTTGAGTCTCTCGGTAAAGTCCCGCGGATGGATGGCATCGACAGCCACGAGCAACTGATTGGAGTGATCTCCCATAAAATCGAGAACATCCATGGCCATACCCATCCTGAAGGTCAGCGGCAATGAAAAACTATCTTCCTGATATTTGAAATCAGCGGCAAAGTTGCGGATACTCATCCCAAATCTGAGGCTTTTATAACCAGGATAGAAGATGGTTCCGAAATCATAGGCCAGGCCTGAGACCTCATTCTTCACTGTTGTGCTATCTGCAAAGAGATTCTCCCCGAGGCTCTGAAAGGTATGTTTCACCTGTCCACCAATGCTGAATTTATCAGTCAAGGATCGGGCATAGGCCACACCCAATGCTCCTGCAGTCACGTTAACGGTACCGGTTTCGATGAAGCCAGCATCGGTAGCGCTTGACCAGCGGGTGCCAATTATATCGTCGCCATAGTCCGTACCGATATAATGAACACCAATGGTACCGATATTTCCCAGATCTGCTTTGGCAGCGATGGCATTGTAGTTGATATCTGCGATCCAGGGTACATAACCGACGAAGACATCGATCCGGTTCTCAGATAGAGCCAAACCCGCTGGATTAGCGAACATGGCAGTGGCATCATTGCCGATAAGCGTGTATGCCCCTCCCAATGCAGCGGCTCTGGGCGACATTTCTACCTTCAAGAACTGTAAACCTGTCTGTGCTACCTTTGAGATCTGAGCGTGCGCAGGCACAAGTGTGCCGATCAGTAGCACTGCAATGGCCAGCTTCCAAATTTGAGTTTTCATCGTATAGGTCCTCCGAGAACCAGACTCTGCGGGGCTGAATTGCTTTTGAAATAAGATCATCATGCTCACCCCCTACCTGACAACCACAAATTTGGCGAAGGTATTCTCACCCTTCTTGTACAGCAGCTCATCCGTATCTGGATCTCGATAGTCCTGCGTCACTTCGATGTAGGCTATATAGACGCCGCTAACGATAATTTGACCAGTGCTGGTAGTCGAATGTGAGTGCTCCTCTTCTACGATCCCCCACACCTGATCACCGGAACCATCATCATGGTGAAAAGTCTTCACCAGGTCACCGCTCTCACTGAAGATCTTTATGGTGCAATAGGGTGGTATATCGTAGAACATGATCTTGTTGTCTTCATTGGGGAATTGTATCCCACGTGCCCCGAAATTGAAGGGATTGGGAACGATCCTCACTGCATCGAGGGTCCTGCCTGGGGGCCGGGTCAGGTTCGCAGGGATCGTGGTCCGGTTCATATACTTGCCACTCTCCAGTGGTTTACCTCCTACAGGATCAAAGGCATCAGGTCCATTCATTGAGCCGTCATCAAATGCCGCTACATAATAATAGTAAGCTGTTCCTCGAACGGGTTCGGTATCATCATAACTGTGTGTGATGGTGGGATTGGCCGTTCCCGCTCCGCATTCATAGATCAATGCCCAACTTCCCATTAACGTATCATTGCTCAGAATAGGATCTGGATTTCCTTGTGCACGGTAGACGCGATAGCCGGCAAAATCCGCATTATCAGGTTTAATGGTCTCAGATTCATCTCCCCATTCTACACGGATGTAATTCGAACTTGATGTCACTGTCACAGAGGGAGCTGCTGGTGGAATTGGAGCCTCCCAGTTATTCTCATTATTCCATTTTGCGGAAGATGCATTTCGAAACAAGGAATCAACAGCTGAGTAGACCATTGCATCCTTGGCCAGATCGTTGGCATCGCTGGCAATGCGGTCGTCATCGAACTGGTCCGGTAATCCGTAATCCCCCCCTGGCCAGGATGATTCAGGCCACAGGTCGTCAGCCTCATTATTCAACCAGGCACGACCGACTTCCCAACCCATTTCGGGCGAGAGGTAACCGGTGGCAAAGGCAAAAACGAAACGGAGGCTGTCGCCGAAAGCCAGGGTGTATGGACCAGCAGCCCAATTATGTGCCAGTGCTGCCCAAGTTTCCGGTGTCTCGGTTGGATCCTTATATCCAAGCTCATCAAAGCGCATGCCTTTATGCATACCGGGATACTGGTTGGGTCGTTCCGGTACAGCATAACCGGGATAATTGGCATAGCCGTCCCGACAGGCTTCGTAGGCGATCTGCCAGTTCTCCTCAGACATATTCTTGGGAGCCTGCAGGAAAGGCGGCAGATCACAGTCCACGGTAGCCCACATATTGGGCTGCGCAGCCCAGTCACCTGGATCGGTGCCAGAGGTGGGGATCAGCAACTGAGTGAAACCCACCGAGACAGGTCTGACGAGAAAACCCGAAACCTGATCGGGGTTGCCGAATATGTCATAGGTCCCGGTGAGCGATGTGATGGGATAGTCATAAACGATTCGAAGGCTGTCCCCAGGACTTTCACCGTATGCGCTCATCCAGGCACCCCAGTTATCGGTCCTTTCCTGACGGAAAAAGTACAGACTGTCCAGGGTTTGACCTGGAAGTTCAATCTCGTCGTCTCGGTCAACATTCCCCGTGTTGATGAAGGTCCAATCATAGACGAGATAGTCATCGTGAGCGCTATGGGACCATGTGTAGACGCGCTGATGCAGGTCCACCCCCATGTCAGTTCGGGCCCAGGATTCCAGCATGGCATAGGCTGTACCCGGTATCCGCCCAGTTTCGTCAATATGATCCGCCTGGTTAAAGGGATAGGGATTACTTACGACGATGCCGTCCACGGTGACGGTGGGCGGAGTATAGCGGACGTATTGATGGATCTGAGTTCCCTGATCATCTTCAACCGGCATCACGGTGAAGATCTCATCGGAGAACCACTGGCCGCAGCCTGTCATCTTGATATGCCAAGGCTCCTGGTCTTCATCTTCCCAGTTCCGGCAGATTAGGTACCAGGCGTGGCTTGAGAAGGCAGGTCCATCGAAGTCATCGTAATCAAACGTTCCAAAACCATTATAGGGTATATAGCCGCTCTGGGCCCAACCCAGTCCACCTTCACCCATATCGCCCGTAGATGCCACTTTTGCTTGGTAGGAACCGTAGCGCAGCCATTTGATATCGGCACCCTGGAGCGTCAGACAGGCAAACAGAAGCACGAAAAGCACCCGGTAAGCTTTTCTGGAGGATATTAGCTTATTCATGTTATTTCCTCGTATTCAGCAAAATCATTTTTAAAACTTGAACTGAAGACCGATCCACACGTGTCTGGGATTCATGAACCAGAAGGAATCCAGATCGGGCATGTTGATGTATTCACGCTTTCCGTTCTCATCATATTCCCAGGTACCATCATCAGTCCAATTACCAGGCCTGAAGTCACCAGGTTTGTCGTAACGCTTGTCGTTGACATCATATTCCTCCGGATCAGGTCCATAACCACCGGCAGCCTGATAGATCTCCTCCTGGTACATCTCCAGGTTCAGCGATCTGAGATACCGTTCTCGGTCACTTCCGGAACCATCACTTGAGAAAGAGTCCATATTCAGTCGTCTTAAATTGAAAACATTGACCACATCGGCAAAGAAGGTCATACTGGTGTTGCCCACATCGATGATCCGACTGATCCTCATATCGCAACCCCAGTAATCCTTGGTCTGCAGGTTCTGCTCAACACCGTAGATGTCCAATGGATTCCAGGTGATCCAGTCGCCGGCTTCCCAGCTCACCAACCAACTCATGCTCCAATCCGCCAATGGCTTGAATCCAGCGATCTCTGGACCGAATCCTATCGGGGTCATGAATTCTAAGTTTGCCCTGGCATAGGGCTGGGCTATGGGCCGCTCCAGATTGGGATCCACCATGCGATCCTGGTCCTGAGGGTTCTGATAGTATTCAGAAAAGCCGAATAATCCCTCTGTTTCAACCATGTAGTTATAATTGAGCCAGGCATTGAACCAGCGTCCAAAACGCTTCTCCAGCGTAAATTCAAAACCACGTGTGTCAGCGTAATGGTTATTGTTGAAGGTGGTATATTCCACCACTCTATCGATACCGATATACTCTACCTCACCTGACTGTTTGGAAACATCCTTATAGTAGCCCACCAGACTCAGCAGGAACATATCTTTTAACGTGGTCTCGAAACCTAACTCGTACTGAACGTTACGTGGTGGATCAATATATGGATCTGCCAGGTAGGTCACTCCCTGCCCGGATTCCAGTGTTCCGATGCGGTACATGTTCCTGGAAAGGGGCATGGAGTAAAAGTGGCCATAATTGAAATAGATCTTTGCGGATTCGCTGATAGGGTGGGACATACCAAAACGCGGGCTGACACGGATCTTACCCTTTTCAGCGGGAGCGCGTGGTGCTTCCTCAATAAAGGAATCGCGGTACTCCTTCTTGAACCAGTCATCATAGGTTTCCAGATCGTACCATTCAGTATTGGGATTGCTGTAATCGAGTCGCACACCGAGATTGGCGATCATGCCCTCGAATTCAAGGCGATCGGTGACATAAGCACCTATCCGTAGGGGACTGTGATCGGATCGGCGTTGATTGCCCGCCAGCCCTGCTGTCTGGGCACCGTATTCCGTTCTCATCAGGGTTTTAAGATGATCAACGTTGACCATCACGCCCGTTTTGATCTGGTGATGCTTGTTAACCTGGGAGGTAAGATCAACCTTGGCATTGATCGTTGTAACCTTGGACGAGTCCTCGATACCCATGGCTACTGTGGAATACATCATACCGTCACCCAGGGTCATCACATTGTCCCCCGGCCGCAATACATTCCAGGGTCGCTCGTCTACCCATTCCTGACCAAACTGGATCACGCCAGAAGTGTCTCTGCTGGGCATCATCGCGTGTGAAGCAGTATTCTCAATGTGCAGTCGGGAAACTTTGACAGAGTAATAGGTGCTGGGACTCAGGACATGATCGAAGGTCAGACCGAGCATCTGGCGTTCAACGTCGAAGGGAATATTACGCCAACCTTCGAGAGCTCCTGCAATTTTATCACCATCGCCGAAATAATCGTCATCAACCGGTTCTTCACCCTCAGATTCCATGAGGAGTGAGTTGAGTTTGTTGAACATCATGTCCACGTTGAGTTTCATCGAATTTGAGATGTGCGAGGTGAGTTTCAGTTGGGTATTCTGAGATTCAAAAGCATCTCGTGCGAGGCTGGGAGTGGCATACAATTCATACTCTTTGCGCGTGGAGGCAAAGAAACTCATATCGCCCAGCAGCTTACCCACAAGAGGGATAGGACCGCTCAAACTCAGTTCACCTTGCCAATCCGGCTTATGGGCGTACTGAATCTCCCTCTGGCCCAGTTCACCTGAGCCTTCCAGGGCATGTTCCCAGAGGAACATGTTATAACACTCTTCTGGTGTTTTATCGTTGGTCGGGTCTTCGTCATTTCCCAGATTAAAAGAGATGCGATCCCAGCCAACAAAGGACTGGTTCTGTTCGATCTGTTCAGAGTCCCAATTCCCCCTTGCGGTCCCATCGAAGGCGACATCCGGATCCAGGTATGGCCTGGTCCAGTAGTTGTTGTGACCGATCAGGGAAGGTCCCTCGTGTTTCTGGTGCGCAGGGGTCATGCGCAAATCAAATGTACCATGATATTCCTGGGTGGAACCTTCTTTGGTAACCACGCTTATCAGACCTGAACGCACATTGCCGTATTCGGCGCTGAATCCCCCTTTGATCACACTCACTTCCTCAACGGAACTCAGATTAATTGACATCACAGGCTGATTAGAGCGATTGTCCACCAGATCGAGACCATCCAGTAAGAAACTGGTCTGACTCCGGCCGCCGCCACGAACGGACATGTCCTGCACGCCCGCAGTGAGATTCAGGAAGTCAGTCACCGTAGACACTGTGGAGACATCCAGCATGTCTTCAGCAGAAACACGCGTCTGACTGGAGGAGATATCCATCTTGATGACCTCGCGCATGGCTTCCACTACTACAACTTCACCTTCAACTACAGAAGTGTTCAAATTGAAGTTCAAGCGCACATTTCTGTCGACCTCGACACGTACGTTTGTCTGGGCCATGATCTCGTATCCGATCATGGTTGCTCTTACTGTATAGGTCCCTGGAGCAACCCTGAGGATATAATAATCCCCCTCTTCATCGGTAGAGGCACCGAGATTTGTGCCATCAATGATCACGTTAACACCATATAGAGGTTCCCCGGTGTCTGCGTTTGTAACTCTACCGGAAATCTTTCCGGTGGTCCCGGCCATCATCAAAACCGGTATTAAAAGTACGATCACACAGAAGAGCGCTGGTGGGAACGCCCCTCTACATCTACCCGTCCTCATACTGCATCCTCCCTAACCATAAGTAATGATTTGAAGATAAATTGGACATCCTGACTAATGTCGTATGTATAGCATTGAAGGCTTAATATACCAGTGGGACGATCAACAGTCTATGATAATTTCATACTGTAAGAAACAAACTAACCCTCACCCTGTTAATGTCTATACTCAGTAATTCACTTATTGCTGAAACTCAGTCTTAATTGGATTGGGTCAGACATCATCACCATCCAACTAGGATACGGCGATATAAGTCATATGTTTTCATTGTCCTGTAGGATATCTACAGCTGTTTGTACTCCCTGTATAACTCTTCCTAGGATTCAATTCGGAAAAACTGTCTACGATTTGACCCTTCCGAGTATGGATAGAAAGAGATCAATTCTTCAGGAAGATTCTTATTCGCGAAGGCGAGTCGATACCAGAGGGCATCATCCTCTTGACTGATGACCTCGCTGAATGGTATGGCGAATTCGATGATCCAGATCCCATCTGTCACAGTTGAAGCAAACTCACAACTGGTAATCTCCTTACCCCAATACCTGGGATATTTGGGACAGTCACAGTAGAGCATGCCGGAGAGATCACCCGACGAGTCAGCCGGTTCAAACACCACCCTGAATTTGTAATAGGTACCATTAATATTAGGTCTCAGTTTCAAACTGAATAAAAGAGATCCATCATTAAGGGTTTCTGGAGAAGGGGTACTCTCAGGAAGGGTGTAGCTTGCCGCCAGATACAGTTTCAGGTCATCCCGCAGGAACTGGAATGCGGGTACTGAGCTGGTCAGCGCTCCATCACCGTCCCAGAGGTAGAATTCCTTTACATCCAGAGCCCAGCTTGATTCTGACAATTCTCCATCAATGACCATGATCTCCTGTGTGTGCTCAAGCTCCACGTATTTCCATAAGACGGTTAATATGTAAAGTCGTGAACCGACAAACAGGATGACGGCAGTGAGTATCAATCCCGACAATGAGATCAGGATCCATTTGAATACCTTTTTCATGAGATCCCCCTGTGTCCACCTTCATTTTTTACGGGTGCAATTCTTCCTGCCTCTCGGGATCAGGAAGACGATTTCCGGCTGCGGCACCATCGATCCAGGTAAATGATCCGGAGTTTTCATCACCACTGTACCTGAAGTGGTAATCAATTTCCAGAGTATCTGCAGGTAATCCCACATTTCTACCGGTACCAATAACTGACCAAAATGCTCCCGCACTTATACCTTCGTTATAGGAGTACAGATCTGGATTGCTCAGTGAATTGACATACCAATAGTAGATCTCGTCGTGGGCAGGGAACATATCCACGTTCAGAGCACTTGGATAAGGCGGTTTCTTGTGCTCATCCCAGTGCATGGCACCACCGCCACGAAGGTTTTCCACCAACCGCGGCGCTCCTTCCCCACCACTTTGCATGAAACTTCCGATGAGTTTGTGATAATCGTAGCAGGGAGCATCCATGAGCGTCACCCTGGTCGCCTCGTATTCCAGATCATTGGAGTTGATGAACACAGCGAGTTCAAGAGCTGGCGTTCCACCGGTGCTGAATCCGCAGGCCTGAACATCCTGAGAGTAGCCAGGTGCCAGGGCCTTCAGGGTATCCACGATCAGTTCGGAGCAAAAACGATAGCTGAGCTCTTGTCGTCCCAGATCATGCTGGTAATACTCGAAGCTGATAACGTTGGCCAGATCGAACCATGCATCACCCTGAGTTTCCTCACTCTCCCAGGCTTCGGTGGGATCCCAGCTGTCCACACAGTTCCCGCCCCCGAAGAAAACGATGGTGGGCTTTTGCGGATCAAAAGGGCCGCTCTCGAACCTGATCCGGCTTTTGTTGGAATCATAGGGCTTGTCGACAAATACCTCGGGGAAGAGTTCGTTGCTGGCGCAACGAAATAGCATGAAACACAGCAGGCTGATTATTAGCATGGGATATCGCATAGTGTTGACTTCCAATCTCTAGATTCATCTTACCAGATAGAGTTCATCTCACGGATGACAAGGGATCTCACCCTGGGGTTGCCGCCTTCTGCATTCAGACTTAGATCCCGGTCATAATGATCATATGGGATCGCCGCAACAGGCAGGAAGCGTTCTCCTTGATTTGCGAATATCTCCAGGTAAGTCCGGTCGATAAGGATCCTCAACTGGATGCGACCGTCCCGGGCTTTCAATGGAGCCCTGGCTTCCTCATTAGCGTAGAGGACCTCGCTGGCAATGTCGTATACCATCTCGCGGTCACGGATCTTCAGAGTGACGGATTCAGCACCACCGAGTTCCACGTCAAGCTTTAGATCGTACTCACCTGCATCGTAGTTGCTGAGCAGATCATCTGCTGCCATCAAAGTGAGGTCGTCGTAACGTTTCTCGGATCGGTACAGGGTCTCGATCTCTTGAATTGGCCATGGCAGCAGACGGACACCTTCTTCCGTCGTCTGCAATCGCAGGGTTACAGGAAAGGACATGGACTGATTGAAAGGCATCCCCGGGGTTTCGGTCTGAGCCCAGCCGATCTGGATGCGGCGGCTATCCTCTTCCGGGATATCGTTGAAGGTCTGGGAGGCATACCAGGCATCGCCGTAATGGTACCGGATCTCGTCACCATCCGGTGTGAAGGTCCTACCGTCGAATTCACCGATGAAGTAGTGACCTGAGGCACCGTAAAGCACCCATTTCATGTTTGTCTCATCACCATCTACTGGCAGTTCAAACAATTCAGGGCACTCGTGAAAGCTCTTAAGGCGGCTGGTCTCCTCCCAGTTCTTCAGATCCTGGGAGATGAAGAAGGCCATTTCGTCTTCTTCGATGAAGAGGACCATCACCCAGTGTCCGCCCGGTTCATACCAGGTGACCTTGGGATCCCGGTTTCCGCCACGGATATGACCGATGATGGGGTTGCCCTCGAACTTCGTGAAGGTTCGACCCCGGTCAGTGCTGTAAGCGATGGCCTGGGTAAAAGGTGATTCCACGGACCATGCGCTGGTCTCGCCTGCGTATGTAAAAAAGCAAATGAGTGGAGCCTCTTCCCCATTCTTGAAACCAGAGGTGTTCTCATAATCGATGACGGCCGTTCCTGAAAAGATGGTGCCCATCTGATCCGGATGAATGGCGTCACTCAGATTTTCCCAGTGCAGCATGTCCCTGCTGACAGCATGCCCCCAGGTCATATTGCCCCAGTGCCAGCCATAGGGATTGTGCTGATAGAAGAGATGATATTCTCCTTCGTAATAGACCATACCATTGGGATCATTATTCCAGCCTCTGGGTGGAGAATAGTGGAACTGTGGTCGTAGTTTCTCCATGTAAAATGTCTCATGGTTCCTGGGCTCATCGCCAGTTGTCACCAGGTCCAGTGTATTCTTCAGGTCACCATAGATCTGCGTACAGGTGAGTACAAGCTCATTTCCTTTGAATTCACGCACATCCAGATATGCCCAGAAGTCCGGCTCCCCACAAGTATATTGCAGGTCGAATTCGTATATCTTTTCTCCGCCAAAAGACACGCTAACCAATCGTTCCTTGCCATGTTCATGAACAGGAAAATGCAAATAGCTGTGTTCAACTGGCAAGACCCTGGAATAGTTCTCCAGGTCCACACCCAAACTCTCGTCGCTCTGAATGATGTGATCCACATTGATATGTCCCCAATCACCAGTAGCTGCGTCTAGGATCTCGAGGTAGGCTGTCATGCCCTGGTTAACGGAGATGTCCCAGCTATCCCATCGCAGGGTCTCACTTCCGTGGGGAGGTCCAGTGGCCGTCCTTATGATCTCCCACTCACCATCATCCCATCTCAGCCAGAGTCGCATGACGGTCTCCTTCTCGTATGGACCGCCGGCGATGAGAAAATTCAGGAAATCCCGTTCCAGGGTGAATTTTGGTGAGAGGAGCCGACCAGTAGTCTCATCCCCACCCAAATAAGAATTTACCAAACCCTTACCCAGGAAACCGGAAACCTTCTGTTGATCCGGCAATGTCCCCGTTGCCGGTCTACTGCCGAAGGCTTCACCCTCCACAATCCAATTGCCATAACCATCGCCTTCAAAGTCGGCGATGAGGATATCCTCTCTGCTGCCGCATCCGATGATGAGACATACAAATACGATTGTGAAGATTGATACTCGCATATTTCCCTCACTCCTTGACGATCAATCTGACACGGTCAAAGGCCACCATGGATTCCGCTTCGCCAGTGTTGATCAATTCAATTGTTAAAAGTTCTCCAATCGATTCAGGATGTCTATCCACTCTTACCTTTAGTTGCAGTGGCTGCCAGATGGTTGGCCAGCCACCCACCCAGTAGAGACGGCGTATGCCCATGAGGTCCTTCCCGCTTTCAGGTTTCCGGTAATCATAACCCATGTAGAATTGGTCATTTTCTTCCCAGATGTGGGGATGACCGGGTACCCGTTGATCAGCTTCGACTCCGAGAACCATCGTATTACCGTAACATTCACGCCGGGGATCGAATTCCATCATATCCAGCCCATGCTTGTCGTAAAAAGGCCCCGTGGGACTTGATCCACGGCCACAGCGTATGGTGTAGTCCAATCCCAGGTGTCCATAAGAACCGAAGTAGTACCAGTACGCCCCATGTTTATAGAGCGCTGCTCCTTCCATCCAGCAGGTCGACCATTCGTCCCCACACCAACCCTCATCCGTTTCCGGCCATGCGGCTACGGGATGATGCATCGTGGGTAGATGAGTGAAGATCTCAGGATTATCCTGAGGTGGAATTAGAGTACCTGTAGCAGGATCGATCTCGGTGACGTAGCAGGTGCCACCACCCCAGGACAACCAGAGTCGATCCTCATCCTCATCATAGAACAGGTGGGGATCCTCTACCCAGGGGAATTCAGTTCCCGAGTGAGAGATTAGTGTAATGGGTTTCGACCAGGCATAATCCTGCCCCTTCATTGGGAGAGC
The DNA here is from genome assembly GCA_964454335.1 of uncultured Lentisphaeria bacterium. GTDB lineage: Bacteria > Fidelibacterota > UBA8477 > UBA8477 > JABMPR01 > CAYVVT01. The sequence goes on from CAYVVT010000003.1 coordinate 70,578, forward strand.
CTTCGACATCGTGATAGAGGAGTAGAAATTCCCAGGTTGATCCCGATAAAGTGTGCCATAGACATAGCGATGCTCCCCCGCAATAACATTGCCTACAGCCCAACCCAGGCGCTCGATGTCTTCATAGCCGCTGTTCTCAAGAATATGCCATTCATCGAGAAGGGGATCATTGCTGATATGCTGGATCATGTGCTTATCAGAGAACTGATGCCGGTAATCACCGTCGATCCAGATATTGGCACCATCATCGTTAGGTGTATCGCTGGCGGCCCCCTTAAGCTGTGGAGGATTTACAGGAAGGCTTGCCTTGCCAAGCACAGTACTCCCAGCCAGCATTCTGACTTCAGCCATCGTTTCCGCCGTGTTGCCCATACCGTTGATCCCTCGAACCCACACCGAGAGGCTAATGGTCTCACTGCTTGCGATCCTATGGCTGGTACGCTGCGAGATGCCCATGTCTGATCCCAGCTGGTACGCATATGCATCACCTTCTGGTGCTGCCTGCAGCGTGCTGCTGCCCACCTTGAGATCTTGCCAGTCCGTCAAGCCAGATTCAAATCCAGGATTCTGTAGCGGGATCAGCTGCGCACCGGCATTCGTCAGTTGTAGCATGATCAGCATGCAGCAAATGCTCCACTTCCTCCGCCTGTCAGCACCGGCGATCAAAATCTTTCTCCCATTTATTGCGATAATGGATTATCATGCCCTCTATTGGATTATTCGCTGAGACGGGGAGCTATACACATCCAGTTTGGCAAACATACTTTCACGATGTAATTATTGTAATCCTCTTAATTCTAAGGTTTATTCGCTCTGTTTTCCAGCGGATTCGGCAGAAGGACAAGGAATTAATTTCGCAACTTAACTAAATAGATACATCTTTGATCAAGATCCAATCCATGCGCCTGACCACTACACTGTTGGTCTGTCTACTGCTGCCGCCGGGCTCCACTAGGGGTCAGGTCGTCTTCGAATCCTCGAACCTGCCCATCATTCTCTTGAATACGGGCGGTCAGGAGATCCCCAATGATCTGCGCATTACGATCCAGATGTCAGTGATCAACAATAGCGCTGGATTTCGGAACCACATCAATGATCCTCCCACCAATTACAATGGGTTCATCTCTATCGAAGTCCGGGGAAATACATCCGGACGCTTCTTTCCTAAAAAATCCTACTCCCTGGAAACCCAGGATTCAACAGGTGCCAATGAGAACGTCCCCCTGCTGGGGATGCCGGCTGAGAACGACTGGATCCTGTATGCGCCGTACAGCGACAAGACCCTCATGCGGAACTATATTGGCTTTCAACTCGCCAGAGCCCAGGGTCATTACGCACCCAGAACACGCTACTGTGAGCTGGTGTTGGATGGAGATTACCAGGGCGTCTACCTGCTGATGGAGAAGATCAAGATCGATCCCAATCGAGTGGACATCAACCGTATGGCTGACGATGACACCAGCGGTACTCGTCGCACAGGGGGCTATATCATCGAAGCTGATCGGGACGATGGAGGTCCAGGCTGGTTTACACTGGAAGACCACTTCATCGAATACCATCATCCGCAGTTTGATGATCTCCACCCAAACCAGTCTGCTTATATCCAGAACCACCTGGCCTACTTCGAAGAGATGTTGAAAACAGAGGATTTCGATGATCCGGTCTCAGGATATCCCAGCTGGATTGACACCGAGGTCTGGATCGACTACCTCCTCATGCAAGAGATCACCAAGAATGTGGACGCCATGCGGGCCAGCACTTTCATCTACAAGGAGAATAGCCGCCAGGGCGGCAAGATCAAGCTGGGACCAGTTTGGGATTTCAACCTCGCTTTCGGGAACATCAACCGCAGTTCCTGGGACCATCCCCGTTACTGGGCCCGTTATCGGGGTGTGAGTCCCACCCTGTTCTGGTGGGGCCGCTTAATGTCTGACAGCACATTCGCCACGCAGTTCCAGGAGCGCTGGTGGCAGCTGCGGGAGAACATCTTCACGATAGACGGCATCCACGGTTTCATCGATGCTACTGCTGAGTATCTGGATGAAGCACAGGAAAGGAATTTCGAGCGCTGGCCCATCCTGGGCAAGTTCGTGTGGCCGAACCCCATCTTCTACGACAGCTATGCGGAAGAAGTCGAGCACTTGAAAGACTGGATTGCCGATCGTGTTGAATGGCTGGACGAGCATATGCACGAAGCATGGGCACCAACCCATGCGGAAAGGGATCCGCCACCGGTTGGTGATGTGCTCGTGTACCCAAATCCATCCGAAGACAACTGCTCACTGCTCTACCAGACAGCCCTGGATGGACATGTGAGGATTGAGATTTATGATGTCCTTGGACGTTTGGTAGTCACGCTGGAGAATGCGGACAGACCTGCTTCAACCTACCGCCTGGACTGGTCAGGGTCTACGCGCGACGGTGACAGGGTTCCCCCCGGCATCTACTTCTACACCTTCAGATTCAGAGGGAAGCTGTTCACCAGCGGTAAGCTGATGAGGTTATAGCTTCAGAAAGGATCACCCCTACTCAACTGGGACAAGCCGATATATCCGCCCGGGCTCCTCAACGGCGACGTAAATAAAATCATCAGGACCCTGCTTCACGTTTCTCACTCGTCCAATGCCCTTCATCAGCATCTCCTCTGAGACAACTGTCTCACCATCGAGGTAGCATAGATCGAGGTATTCATATTTCAGGGAGCTGATGAGCAGATGTCCCTGCCAGCCGGGATAGCGGTCGCTGGTGATAAAGCACATGCCGCAGGGCGCGATGGAGGGCACCCAGTAGTGCAGAGGAGCCTCCACGTCCTCACGTTCAGTGACCGTTGTGAACACGCTCCCAGAGTAGTTGATACCGTATGACACTTCCGCCCAGCCGTAGTTGGCTCCGGCCTTTATCAGATTGATCTCGTCGCCGCCACGGGGGCCATGTTCGTTCACCCAGATGGCGCCGGTACTGGGATGACGCGCCATTCCCTGGGGATTCCGGTGCCCGTAGCTATAGATTGACTCGATACAGGTTTTTTTCCCGATGAATGGATTGTCGTCTGGAATACTACCGTCGTCTTTCACCCTGTGGATCTTCCCCGGCGCGACGCTCAGGTCCTGGGGAAAGTCCTCACGGTGCCCGCGATCACCAATACTGATGTAGAGATACCCGGCCTCATCAAATTCCAGGCGTGAACCATAATGGTGTCGCGTATCAACATAAGGCTGTGCTTCAAACACGAGCTCTGCATCCACCAAAACGTCGTCCTTCAACCGGTAGCGGGTCACTGTTGTGGAACTGAGACGCTGCCCCCGGATGCGTTTGGAGCTGGAGTAGGACACATAGATCCAGCCCTTGTCTTCATATTGCGGATGTAGTTCAATATCCAGGAGGCCGCCCTGTCCACGGGGCAGATGTTCTGGTATACCAGAGAGTTCTATCGCCTTCCCTTTCGCATCAACGAGGATGATTGGTCCTTCGCGATCCGTAACTAGCAACCCGCCAGACGGCAAAAATGCCATGCCCCACGGTACCTCGGCCGCATCCGTCACGAGTTGGAGAGTGAAACTGAATTGCTTGGTTCTGAAAGTATCGCCTGCCATGGCGGGTTCACCAAAATCGTAGGTTTCAACCTTGTCGATACCCTTCTGGATGTAGGCCACCAGGTCCCCGATCTGTTTTTCGGTCAGAAGTGCGCCGAAAGCGGGCATTACAGTTCCAGTAAATGCCCGACCCTGGGATATGGTCACTGTCATGGCTGCGGCATCATCTCCAAAATGCCAATCCCGGTCATCCACAAAGGCTTCTACACTGGGGCCGTGACAGGGCGTACAGATCTCACGGTAGACCTCCCCAGGGGAACTGCTTGCAGTTATCACTGGATGGGTGCTGGTCTGCACCTCAGCTTGACCACGGTCACAGGCGACGATCCATATTGCCAGAGCTACAAAGAATAGAACCGAAAATCGCTTGCGAACTGGCATGATGAATACCTCCTATTCCAGCCTGAATATGGTCCTGAGACGGATATCGTTGGATGAAGCTCCGATCATGATCTCGAATGTCCCAGGTTCATGAACATAGGCCATATCACGATTCCAGAATCCCAGATCATCAACACGAAGGTCCAGGGTCACGGTGGTAGCAGCACCCGGTTCCAGGGCGACCTTGCTGAAGCCCTTGAGTTCCTTAACGGGGCGGGTAACGGAGCAGATCTCATCCCTGATATACAGCTGAACAACCTCTTCACCTGAGTACTTCCCCGTATTCTTGAGTTTGAAGCTGATCTGAAGGACTTCATCAGCGGTGATAGTCGGCTTACCGATGGACAACTCCGAATATTCGAACTGCGAATAGCCCAGACCATAACCAAAGGCGTACAGGGGCTCATCCTCCATAAGGAAATAGCGATCCACCACTGGTCGTTTGGCATAGTAGTACGGGATCTGTCCAACAGATCGCGGGAAGGTGAGAGTGAGTTTACCGCTGGGATTGTTCTCACCAAACAGGGTTCTCGCCAAGGCCGGCCCAGCTCTCTCCCCCAGATACCAGGTGTAAAGTACTGCATCAGCCTTATCATTTAATGTGTTGATAGTCAGTGGTCTACCAGCTACGATACAGGCAATGACGGGTTTCCCCAGCGCGAGGATGGCATCCACAAGCTCGTCCTGCTGACCAAAGAGGTTCAGGTCCTGCCGGTCTCCCAGGAACTCACCACAGCTGACAGCGGTACCTCCTACTGCCAGGATGATCATATCGCAGGTATTTGCCAGCTTTACGGCTTTCCTGATAAGTCTCTGGTTCACAGAAGGTTTGGTGAAATCAAATTCCTCGTAATCCCCTGTAAGCCAGTAACCATCGCCTTCATGGATACGGCAGCCTTCAGCAGTGACCACTTCTACATCATCCCCCAGGTAGTCTTTCAATCCCTGATAGAATGTGACCCCGTTTCGTGTGTCGTGATGGGCATAACCGCCGTAATGCATGGCATCAGCATGAGCACCAATGACGGCGATGCGCTTGTAACTGTCTCTGTCCAGGGGCAGAATGCTATCTTCATTCTTCAGTAGGACGATAGATTCCTCTGCCATCTTCTGGCTCAATGCCAAGTTTTCCGGGCGTCTATTGAAGGATTCTGCTTCTGCTGGATCAACATAGGGATCCTCAAACAGTCCGAGCTTGAACTTCACGCTTAGAATTCGCCGGACCGATTCATCCAGTGCTGCCCGCAGCTCCTCATCCTCGTCCATCCTCTCCGCCAGCAGCGAAAAGCAATAGGGATTGTCCAGTTCCATATCGATGCCGGAGAGCATACCGATACGTCCTGCATCTTCCAGATTATCAGCGATGTGATGCGCCCATTTCAGCTCTCTGACACCGTTGTAGTCAGCGACGATATATCCCTGGAAATCCCATTCCTGCTTGACGACGTCCTTCAGAAGCCAGTCGTTGGCATGCATTGGGATGCCGTCCACGGAATGATAGGCCGGCATGAGACACAGAGCACCTGCATCCTTGATCGCAGCTCTGAAGGGCGGTAGAACGACTTCACGTAAGGTCCTCTCTCCATAATGCATGACACCCTTGTTGTAACCGCTTTCTGAAAGGCCATAACCTGCGAAATGCTTTACAGTGGCGACAATGTGATCCTTGTCGATGACAGGACCGGTTCCCTGAAGGCCACGGATCATGGCAACCGCCATTTGTGAGGTCAGCCAGGGATCCTCACCCTGGGATTCTTCGATGCGTCCCCAGCGTGGATCCCGGCAGACATCCAGCATAGGGGTGTTTGCTTGATGGGATCCACGCGTCCGGATCTGCTTTGCGACCGTAGCGTAGACCTCTTCGGTCAAAGCCGGATCCCAGGCGCATGACATCCCGATTGCCTGGGGGAACACGGTTGAGCCCCGGGCCCAGATACCGTGCAGTCCCTCTTCATGGAAGATGGCAGGGATGCCATGTCGGTTGCTCTTAATAACATCCTTCTGAATGGCATTGGCGATCTCGGCGCTTTCCCGAGGTCCCTTGTCGAAGGCCCAACTGGGTTTGCCCAATTGTCCGATCCCATGCTTAAGAACGTCCTCCCCCCAGTCATCACCAAGATCCAGACCAGTATTGGGGGACCACATATTATCTTCTTCATACAGATGAATACACCAGGTCTGCTGAAGCTTATCCTGTAGTGTCATCCGTGACATGAGATCCGCCACACGTTCAGGTATGGGAAGAGAGCTATCGAGGTATGGCTCATTCTGTGAAAGTAACCAGATGGGCACCAGCAGTAGACAGGTACCGATCAGAAGGGATCTTGGCATGTCCAATCCTCCTTAGAACTTCTGTACCACGACCGGAACTCCTGTAATCCGGAGGCGTTTCTCAACGACACCATCATCAAAACCGGGCTGACCGCCCCCGACATAGATGGTGAGATCACCAGGTTCCACTTCCCAGCCCATATCGTTGTTCAGTACAGCCATTTGGAGTGGTTTCAGATCAAAGTACACGGTGCGTGTTTCACCGGCTTCCAGATAGATGCGCTGCATTCCCTGCAGGCTGAAACGCGGGACGCGCACCGAAGCCTCTCTGTCCTTGACGTAAAGCTGGACCACTTCGTCCCCTGCAAGAGCCCCCGAGTTCTTCACACTAACTTCGATCCTGGCTGATTCTCCAGCCTCGATCTTAGCGGGTACCTTGAGGTCATTGTATTTGAACCTGGTGTAGCTCAGCCCATATCCAAAGGGATACAATGGATCACCCTCAAAGTACTTGTAGGTCCGGTTCTCCATGCTGTAATCATGATAGTCCGGGAGATCGGCTGTGGAGTGGTAGAATGTCACTGGCAGGCGACCAGCAGGATTGTACTCTCCGAAGAGCACCTCGGCGACTGCTGTTCCACCCGATTGACCGGGATACCAGGCCTGAAGGATGGCGTCTGTCTTTAAATATTCTTCATCAAAAGCGGTTGGAGCCCCGGAAATAAGCACCAGGATGGTTGGTTTGTTCTTGGCCAGGACGGTTTTGATGAGTTTCTGCTGAATGGGTGGCAGGTCGATATCTTCCCGATCATTGGACTCTTCTTCGAGCAGATGAGAGAGACCCATCACAAGGACTACGGCATCAGCCTCCGCTACCACTTTTTCCGCGTTTTCCAGAAGAACGGCATTGTCATAGGCCTGGCCAAGAGCCGCCATGAACCCTTCGTGCTCATTGCAGACCAGATCCAGTCTGATCTCATAGGCACGGCCACCTACGAACTCTAGGTATTCGGGCTCATCTTCCTGAGTAGCAATGAGTTGGCCATCCAGGGATAAACTGAATTCGGGAAATGCATGAGCACCCAGAAGAATACGTCCTGACTCCGGGTAGGTCACCGTCCCTTCCCAGCGGACACAGAACTTCCCTGTCTCCAGATCGTCGAATGGCGGGCCGAATTCATCCCAGAACATCACTTGGGATTCCACCCGGACATGTGCGGGTTCACCTGAAAAATCCGTGTTAGCCCAATAGGATGCCCGCAAACCGACCTCGCCTTCTGGTGTTCTGAGATAACGTTTTGGCGTCGGTGTGGCGAATCCATCTTCATCTATCAACTCACAACCTTTGGAGTAGAGCACCTTAGTGTCAGGGATCAGCTCCCGGATCCCTTCCAGAACAGAAACAGGTTGGGACGGGATGCCGTTATAATTCGCATAGAGAACCCTGTGGTCTTCGGCATTTGGACCAATAACAGCGATGGTACCGATATCCTTGCTCAACGGCAGTATATCATCCTTATTCTTCAGCAGGACCATGGACTCACGAGCCATTTGCAAGGCCAGATCCTTATGTTCCGGAGAATCGATGGCCGATTTTGGAATGCTGGTATAGGGGACCATTTCAGGCGGGTCGAACATGCCCAGTTTCATCCGTGCCAGAAGGACTCGGTAGGCTGCCGTGTCGATGAGGGCTTCGTTCAGCTTCCCCTGTTCCACAGCTTCATCAAGGAAATCATATGGGAACTGCATGGAACCCCCACAGTTCAGATCCACGCCTGTTTCCAGGGCCAGGATGGCGGCATCCATCCAGTTCTCCGTGAACTGGTGATTGTCAGCGATATCGATGACGGCACCACAGTCTGTCACTACGAAGCCTTCGAAGCCCAGGCGCCGGCGCAGCATGTCGTCCAGGAGGTACTCGCTGCCACAGCAGGATTCGCCATTCAGGGCACTGTAGGCGCACATGACGGAATAGACCCCGGCCTCCTTGATGGTGGCGATGTAGTGTGGCATGTAGGTTTCCCAGAAGTCCCGTTCGTTGGAAATGGTGTTGAACTCATGCCGCAGCGCTTCTGGCCCGCTGTGCACTACATAGTGTTTCACCGTGCTGATGGTCTTGAAATAGCGGGGATGGTCGCCCTGGAGGCCTTTGACAAAGGAAACCCCCATGCGGCTGGTAAGATAGGGATCCTCGCCATAGGTCTCCTGTCCCCGCCCCCAGCGTGGATCGCGGAAGAGATTGATATTCGGCGAGAAGAAGCTCAATCCAATTAGATAACCTTCTTCGGCATTCCGGACATCGTTGTGGTGCATTGCCCGGGCTTCCTCGGAGATGGCATTCCCCACCTTCAGCATGAGTGGTTCATTAAAGGAAGCCGCCATTCCGATGGACTGTGGAAAGACCGTTGCATAGGTATCTGCAACGGCCACACCATGGAGACATTCGTTCATGTAGTTATAGGCCGGAATGCCGAAGCGTTCCACAGCGGGTGCATCATGTCGGATCTGGGAGACCTTCTCCTCCAGCGTCATCTGGTGGATGAGATTCCAGGTCCGTTCTTCGAAGGACAGTTTCGTGTCAAGGTAGGTATTATCGATTGTGATCCTCTCAACACAGCCGCTGAACATTAGCAGGCCAAGGATGAGAGACGGGTACTTTACTTTCATGATCAATCCAAGCTAAGACTGTACTCTTCCCCGTCAGCCAGCTGCAGCGGGGTTTCCATTTTTCCGAACTCCAGGGTGAATTCTGTATCTCTGCTGGCCCTGAAGGTGGCGGAGGTGGCCCGACCATCCTCCCAGCTGAAATCAACCGTCACCCCTGCTCGTGTCAGCGCTCCCTTGACCTCGCCCCAGTCCCAAACCTCGGGAAGAGCGGGCAACAGGACGACACGATCCGGGTTGGACTGGATCAACATCTCGGTGACCACAGCAGGCAATCCACCGCAGATGTCCACATTGAAGATCTCCCCGGGATCATGGTATGAAGTGAATGCCGGTGACCAGTAGGAGTTGCACAACCAGTCTACGCATTCGTAGGCATAGTCCGTGTTTCCCAGGTGCGCGGCCGCCAGCCCTTTCTGAACCAGCCCGAAGGCCATCTCAGCGCCATTGTTCTCCCGGCGGTATGCCAGACGCTTGTCGATGGCGGCGTTTGCTGCACGGAGGAGGAGGTGATTCCGGTCGAATTCCGGATCCACTTCGTAGAACAAGGGGTAGAGATGGGAGGCATGTCGATGCTCATTGTCATTTTCAAATCCTTCCCATAGCCATTCCTTGAGATCACCATGATCATCCACCTGATAGGAAGGAAGATTACCCAGGATATCCCTGTAGACATCATCCTTGTGGCTGTCAAGATAACCCTGGGATGACAACTTGAGGAGATGCCGCATAAGTTCCTTAACCACAGCGACATCCATGGTGGCATTCACCGCCAGGGGATGTTGACCCATTGGGCCGATCTCAGGAGAGTAGGATGGTACGAACATAAACTTGCCATCCTTGTCTCGAACAAGGATATGTTCATAGAAATTAGCTGCTTCCACCATAAAGGGAATGGCCCTATCCCTCAGAAAGGCCTCATCGCCGGTGTAGAGCCAATAGTCATAGAAAAATCGCGCCGTCCAGCCGCCACCGGCTAGCCAATAAAGATGTGGGTAAGCCCAGCCATAATGATAACAATTACCGCTGGAGCTGCTGCGGGAGGGTACAAATAGACCTGGGGCCTGGTAGAGGCCCCTGGCGTTCGAGACAAAATCATCCCAATGGGACCACATGTAGCCCAGGTAGGCCTCGCTTAGTTCCAGGAGATTGGTATTCATGCCGCTTGCAATGGCCGAAGGGACATTCCCGTTGAGGGTGAAATCACCGGACCAGGCTGGACGCCAGGTCCCACCCCAGATCCCCTGAAGGGTGGGTGGCAGGTCACCGGAACTGCTCAGCGCAATGTAGCGGGCTGCTTCGCAAAGCTGATTGACCAGCTCAGGTTGCAGGTTTCCCGGACTTGAGGCAGACACGTAATCCTCCGAGGTTCGTACCTCCACAGGTTCCTCACCGATCTGGAGGCTGAAGCGATTGAAGGCTGCTGACTGGATCTCGGCGTGAGGTGTCAGCAGGTCTGTGTAGCCTTTACCAAGCACCGCTTCAAGGGAAGTCACCTTCTCCAATGGAAGTTCATAGCTCAGTTTGACATCCATGACGATGATGATCTCATCGGCACCCTCAACAGCAATCCCATCTTCCTGGGGATCGATGGAGCCACCCTCGGTCTGGATGACGGCTGACACGGCGTAGCCCTTCAATCGATCTTCCCACTGATTCTTGAAGACGGTATTGTAATAGAGCTTACTGTCCACGTGACCGTAATCATTGGTTTCGATGACGGAAGCAACGTCGAAATCATCTTCGTCGTCTGGCAGAGGCAACTGCTCAAATCTGAACTTGAAATTCAAGGAAGTCGCTGTAGGACTTGAGATCTGTATGACACCTATACCATCCGCCCGTGAGAAGAATACGGAGCGTCGGTAGGATTTGTCCCCTATCTGCCATGCAGTTACAGCTTCCCCGGTCTCATAATTCACCGAGCGGTTATAGTCTGTGACCTCGCCATCATCTAGGAAGTCCACCTCCAATTGACAGGCGGGAATGAGCGGATCTGTCCAGATCATGTCATTGATCTCCACTTCCTTTCCTGCCTTCACCATGAGGTAGGCCACCTTGCCGCCTTTGCCCTTGAGCGCATGCTTGCGCGCCTTCTTAAGGGTCTTGTACAGCGGTGGAGCATCATAGGCTGGATATCCAGGGAGGAACAGTCGTTCATGACTGATAATGATCCTCTCGTTCTGCACATCACCGATGACCAGTGCGCCTGTGGTCCCATTACCGGTTAGCATGGCCTCTTCCCACTTTGAGGCAGGCTGCTTGCTGATATAACCGTGATCAGGTGGATCGATAAGCCATTGGGTTAAACCCGGTGTCGCCCACAACAGACCCAACAGGATGACCAGAACGGTCATATACGTACGCTTCAGTCGCATTTTCCCTCCCATTTCCAATGTATATGTCAGATTCAACTAGCTGCAAAGCTCATCATGGCTTCCAGTCCAACGTCAGCTTTCCCGACGGAGCTTCGGTATCATCAAATTTCTGGATCCGGGTGGCACTGAACGCCTCGTCATAGACCAGGACATTGGAAATGCTTCCCATGAAATTGTAGCCCATATAGCCCTGGTAACTCATACCAGCACCGACATTGAAACTGGCCTTTGCATTGTCCTCGCTGAGGACCTCACCAGATCTCCCGATCATCTCCCCGTCGACATAGAACCGTGCTTTTCTGCGCTTGACAACCAGGATCAGGGTATGCCACCTGTCATCGGTGAGGTCCATGGCAATCTCGAATTCTTCCCATCCGTCGTAAAGGACCACGCGATCGCGGAATACGGTGAGGGCCTTGAAGCCCTCCATAACGAAATCATCTGCTGAGATGTCCTTGGATAGATCCGCATGGGAGAACAGGGTTCCTCCATGGGTCGTCTTAAAGCGTGTGATCACGGTGGAGCTCCCTTTGCCCAGAGATACATCCTCTGTCACGAAAAGTGGCGCTGCCTTCAGGGGCCCAACATCAGGTTCATTCCCATGGTTGTTCGGATCATCCCCGAGTTCCTGCTGCAGCCGTTCAAGTTCCTGCTTCAGTTCCACAACGACAGCCACATAAGCAGGATCGGCATACACATTGTTCATCTCATGCGGATCATTCTCCAGATCGTAGCATTCCCACTGATCGATACGGTGGAAGTAGATGAGTTTGTGTGTACGCGTTCTGACACCATAATGCGGTTCTGATTCAAAATGTGAATAATAGTAGCGATAGTACATGGAATCCCGCCAGCCCATCGGTATTTCTCCCCTTGTGAGCGGCAGGAAATCCTCTCCCTGCATGCCGGGATCAGGCAGAATACCCGCAGCAGCCAGGATGGTGGGTGCGAAGTCCACATTCAGGATCATGCCATCGCTGAGGGTCGCCGGCTGTATCTGATCCGGCCAGCGCACCAGGAAGGGCATGCGGAGTGCTTCCTCGTACATCCAGCGTTTATCATACATACCATGTTCACCCAGGAAGAATCCCTGGTCGCCGGTGTACATGATGAGGGTGTTCTCCACCAGCCCGGACTCATCCAGGTAGTCCAGGATACGTCCAACATTGTCGTCGACGCCCTTCACACAGCGCAGATACTTCTTCATGTAGAGCTGGTACTGCATCTTCTTCTTGGCCTCGCCTTCGAGATGCTCCGTCTCTTCCTCAAAATTCGTGTGATCGCCCCAGGGACTGCCAATGTACTGCAGCTGCGTCTTCAGGGCTTCACTGCGCCCATCGTAGTCGTCAAAGAGAGTTGGCGGCTCAGGGATCTCGGTATCCGCCAGGAACTCCTCATAACGCTCTGCATATTCCCATGTGTCATGAGGTGCCTTGAAATGGCAGAATAGCATGAAAGGCTTATCTGCTGGCCTCTGGTCCTTGAGATATTCCAGGGTCTTGTCAGCAATGATATCGGATGAATGGCCCTCATAGCGCGTCATCTCCCCCAGACCGTTCCAGCCGCTGGGGTGGGTATTACCCGTCTCCACAAATTCAGGATTGTGATAATCACCCTGACCGGGCAGCAAGACATAGTGATCCAGTCCTACAGGGTTCGAATGGAGGTGGTACTTCCCGATGAGAGCTGTGTGATAGCCCGCTACCTGCATCATCTTGGGCAGCGTGGGCTGGCTCTGATCAAGAGCGGTGAATTTATAAACTCCGTTCTTATGGGCATACTTTCCGGTCATGATGGCACTTCGGCTTGGGGTACAGATTGAATTGGTCACGAAGCAGTTGGTGAACAGCATACCTTCATTCGCCAGACGATCGATGTTGGGGGTGGGACAGACGTCCTTGAGAATGCCTCCATAGGCGCTCACGGCCTGGGAGGTATGATCGTCGGACATGATGAATATGACATTAGGTCGCTTGGTCTCCTCTCCAAAGACCAGTGGGATCCTGGGAAGGGCCAGAGCGGCGGCACCCAGACCTGCCGTCTTCATGAACCTTCTTCGGCTAACATTCTTCGTCACGATCAATACTCCCCTGTTTTCATGAAGTGATCTCCGGGCTCAGTGTAAAGTTCATTTGTTCATTGCCTGACAGGTGACACCAGATCACTAGCATATCTTCCTCAAACCCATAGCGGAAGTCTTCCCCGTGTCGCAGAACTTCATCGTTCACGCTCAGAGTAATGGCAGTATCTCCCCAATCCGGAACGACGAAGGCTGGATTGAGGATATTGACATCTAAGGTCTCATCTTCTTCAAATTCCGGTGGAAAGCCGAGCTGCCAGGACATGACTTCCGGCCCCTCGCCGAGTCTCGGGATCACATAGGCCCGCTGTGCCTGATCATAGCTCGGATCGGTATAAGAGAGTTCCCGTCCTTCCATGATGAGCCGCGGATAGCGCAGCCAGGATCCGGCCAGATCAATGAGTGACTCTTGCGGATCTTTCTCTGCGGTCATACCCGCCAGGTACACCTGCTCCAGAATGGTTTCGGTACGTCGATAGTGCCACCAGTTCAACGAATGGCCAATGGAAGCGGAATAACCTTCATCCTTCGGATACCGTGGCCAGGTTTGAACGATGTGCGGGAGTTCACCCTCCGGCGGGTAGGGTTCATTCTCCAGGCCGTAGGGCATGAAGATCGTGTAGGGCCTAAAACGTGACCGCAGGTTCACCAGTTTGATGTTAGCATCCGCGAACTCGCCGTAGTCCTTCGGATAGGGCTTATAGGAAACGATCTTCTCGCGGCCATCCATTTTGATGAGTGTTAGCGGGGAACTGGAGATATCATCCTCAGGTAGACGGCCATCCTGGCCAAAGACGAATTCTTCATGGAACTCATGTACCACCATGGGTGGGATCTCCCGCATGGGTGCAATTCCGTCGAACAGTTCGTCAGTTACTGTGAGGCTTTGACCTGCCAGACCGGTGTATATCCTTACATGCCTGGTATGCATACCATCTGGATAGATGTAATACCATTCATCGGTCCAGTCACCTTCACCATAAGGCGAGCCACTGGGTATGTTGGAATGCGCGATATAGCCATCCGGATCTGCGATAGCACCACGGAAGCGAACAATGATCCGGGCATCGTTCTGGCTTTCGATCCACATCCTGGCCGTCCTGGCTTCCCGGTCCCACAAGATCTCACAGGAGCTGGAAGCCCGGGGATCATAGGTTTCAGTCCAGCCGTTGCTATAGTGGATATTGTTCTCAGTTACCATACAGGGATAGCAGGGCATGCTGAAACGCATGCGAGTGGGAAGCAGGTCGAAATAGACTTCGACGGAAATTCTCTCAAGCTCCCTGGGAACCGGAAATCCTGGTTTAAGATATTCAACTTCCGGTATATCAATTCCAACAGCATAGAAACTGTCAGCGGGATGAAATACCTCCCCCGTGTGGACCTCCACCTCGGGCGCACAGCCGCAGAGACAGGAAAGCTCCAGCAGGATCGGAATGATCAGAAATGGAGGTAGCAAAATCTTGCGCGGCATATTTCAATCCAGTTCGATACGATGAAAACCTTCCGCTACCAGGCGACCCTGTTCGGTATCCTCAAAAGTTGCCTCCCAGTGGATGTCGATAAGATTTTCATACACGCTCTCCCCCAGATCCTCATCGTAATACAGCTTCTTTTCGGCAATGAACTCGATGTCCAGGAGTTCAACAGAATTGGGGGGGATGGTGACTTGGTAGTGACTTGGTTCAATTCTAATGGAATTTGCTGGATTTAGAAGGAGTTCGAGTTGCATGGGGATATCCTCGTCATTGCTTAAGCTCAGAGTGGCCTTGTTCCCCAGGTAAAGCTCTCCTTCCTCACCTTCTCGATAGTCATACAATTCATGCTTGATCAGCCTGCTGCGCAGTACTGCGGTATAGGAATCTGCGCTCATCTGCTTGTCCCAGATACCTTCCAGCAGCAAATTGACAATCCGAGGTCCATCGTCCTTCATGGTGACCCATACCAGGTGATCGAACTGCCCATGGAGAGGTCCACGCATGAGATTATGGCCTCCAGTCGTAGAGAGGATGATGTAATCGCTTTCGTTGCGCTCGAAATGATGATAGTGATGGAAATGACCGGCAAATACCGTATGCCCTCTCCCCTTCAGTTCCGCTTCCACTTCCGGCCAGCCACTGGTCCCCTGTCTGGAAACGAAATCATTCTCTTCATCCTCTGACTCTTCGTCTGCGAATTCCTCTGGCGGATAGGCCCAAAGGGGTTTGTGCAAGAACACGAGCGTCCAGCGTACAGTCGGGTGTTCTTGCAGCGTTCTGCGTACCCACTCCCTCTGCATGGACGCGATGTAGGGCTCATCGTGACCCTCGGAAACATCCTGTGAATTCAGGCAGAGGAAGAGAACGTCCTTGTAGACAAAGGAATAATAAGGATCCCCGTGGCGCTCCTGCCAGGTCCTCAGGGATAGGTCATCTGTGATGTCATGATTGCCAGGTACATAGAAGAAGGGCATCTCGAGATCATCAATGAGAGCCTCAAATTCATCCCATTCCCTGTGCAGTCGTGCAGCGTCATCAGTATATCCCTCGATGAGATCTCCCACAGACATGACCAATTCGGGCTGCAGAAGGTTGAGCCTTCGGATCGCATCTTCAAAAACTCCGATCCGGGAGCCTCCCGTGCGATCTGCGACGATGGCAAACTGAAAATGATCCGGATCGGCGTTCACATTGAGATGAGACCAGGGATTCCTATCCCGTGCTTGGGCCTTTATTTGATCACGAGGCTGTTCAGAACAATTGATTATCACCAGCAAAATTTGGATCAAGATCAAGAAGTTCAACAAATCTCGCATATCAGACTCCTATTCTCTGAATGCTAATACTCAGGGGTTCTGTTGACGTCCTACGCAACCAGACTACCAGCACATCCTGCACAGTTCCCAGTCCATGGATGTCGTTCTGGTGATAGAAGCCAACACGCAGATCCCGGCCGGAAGTTAGCTCCATCTCGTTTAGGGTCACCTTGGCACCCCCAGTCTTCCAGCCCGTAATGATGAATGTGGGATTCATGACTGGTGATCCCGAACTGGCCTCAAGTGTGACATGAATATCCTCAGCCTGCGAGTTGGTTAGCAGATAGGCACGTTCAGCAGGTTCATAGCCATGGTAAAGTGTATTTGATCCTTCCTTCAACCATAGCTCAGGTGCATTTAACCATGACCTGCCAAGTGTAGATATAAATACCTGTGGCTCAGTGAGATCAGTGAATCCAGATAAATAGATTTGTGAGATGGTTGTATCGGTTTTTTCGTACAGGGTTCTATGAATGATATGACCAAGCGCGACTCCATGATACCCCTCATCAGTAATCGGTTCCTGAGGCCAGGACTGGAAGGTGTACTTGCGTGTTTTCCGCTCAGGGGCATAGGGCGAGATGGAAACGCCCTCATCCCTCCCGATGGTAAAGGGATGATACCGTGATCGTGTGTTCACCACGAAGGCGTTTGCGTTCCAGAAATCCCCGAAGCTGTGGTACAGATCCTCTTCCTCTGGATCAAAATGGATGGGATAGGGATCATAGGAAACGGTTTTGGCGCTTCCGTCCATCTTTATCAGGGTCAAAGCTTCGGTTTGAATATCCTGCTCAGGCATATTGCCTGTGCCCAGGAAAAGCATCTCCTGAAACTCGAATATGTAGTTCGGCGGATCCCGGTCCCAGCCGAAGGGCTTACTGGTGGGCGCAAAATAGGTGTAGATCTTGGAATGTCGCACATGTACACCGTCAGGATAGATGATGAACCGTTCATCCACCCAATCCCCGGGGCCATACGGTGCGACCTGCGGCGCATCCTTATGGGCAATGATGCCTTCACTGCTTACCAGTGCCGCTCGCCAGGCCACCACGATACGGGCGTCATTCTGACTTTCTATCCACATGCGGGAATAGGTGTTTGGCCAGTCCATGAGCGGTTCGCAGGACCCCTCACCAGCGGCTTCGTCGTAGGTTTCCGTCCAGCCATTATAATAGTGGATACCATTCTCGGTCACCAGGCATGGAAAGGATGGCAAACAGAAGTTCATTTGCGTCGGTAGCTGGTCGAAGGTGACGATGATCTCCCCGCGTCTCCCTCTTTCCGCCTTGTGGTCAGGATCAAAATTCCCAACGGCCTTGAACTCAGTTGGATGAATGGTTTGCGCTGCCATCTCGAAAACCACTGCTTCGTGGTTGCAGCCGAGCATACACCAGGCCACCAGAAGTATTAATGCTAAGGTCAGGGAGCGCATACGATTACCTCCTGTTGGACCTATTCCAGGTACGACCACGATCGTTGCTGTAGGCCAGACACTGAACCTGTGAAGACGCCGAGTATAACGCGACAAGAGTCTTCTCGTCACCAGTCTGGAAGCCTGCACTGTTATGATGATCCACAACCATGGAACCGGCCCAGATCCCGCCAAGTGTGTCTGGTTCCAGTGCCCAGGGCAACTGTTCCCAATGGATTAGGTCCGGACTGACTGCATGTCCCCAGTGGGATAACTCGCCCCCATCCCAGTTGTCTGGATGAGCAATGGGAAACATGTGGTATTCGCCATCATAATAGACCAGACCACAAGGATCATTGATCCAGCCAGTCTGGGCCAAATAGTGGAATTGAGGACGAAGTCGCTCGTTGTAGAGGCCCTGCTCCTTATCAGATCCAGAGCTACAGGCTATCATTATGATCGACAGGAGGAACAAGGTCAATCTGTTCCACATACTCCAATCCCTTTGTCTATAAGTGGAGTCGGCATTGCTTCTACATCCTCAGAATCTTTTGATTGGCCTTGGCTTTGGAATTCTGACTGAGGACCACAAAGTAGGTCCCCGCCGGCAGCTTGCGCCCATTGCTGTCGATGGCCCGCCAGACAAACTCATATTCATCACCATCCTGGAATTCGTTTATCAGCACGGCTACCTCTTTTCCCAGCAGGTCGTAAACACGGATCCCCACCTTTGATCTGAACACCGTCCTGTATCTGACATTTACCAGTTCCGAGAAGGGATTCGGATAGACAATGAGCCGGTCATACTCGATGGATGGCAGTGTATCCTCTGGTGTGACTGTGGTGTCCGGAGGTGGCGGATTGTAGCTGGTATCCGGGTCGAAGATATGTGTAATATCAAAGCGTGAGTTCTGCCTTCCGGGTGTGCCGAATCCATCAGATGCAGCCCAGTTCTGGGCGATGACATTATCGCTTATGGGATTGATCAGCTCCAGGGTCGGTCCGAACCCGTTGGCAGCAGTGGGCCAGGGTGTATGGGGTAAGAAATAGACAGAATCGACCAATTGCGTATCTGCATCGAAGAGACGAACTGCATCTCCAGTGGCGGACAATCCGAAATTGAAGCTTCCGATGACGTTCTCGACCTCGGGGAAGGCTGTGATGAAATCGTTCCGATCCCGGGCCACAACGAGGTAGGAGCCGCCTTCCAGGAAGAAATTCACTGGAAACCGGTAGATATTGGTATCTGCGCTATCCCGAAAGGTCCAGCCACTCAGGTCAATCGTCTCAGATCCTGTGTTGTAAATTTCGAACCAGTCCCTGGGCTGCAATAAGTCACCAGAACTGTAATTCACTTCGTTGACAACAATACCCCCAGCTGTATCTGGTGCGAATAGGGCAATGATTTCCGGGTAATCACCGGGATAGGGTGTGATAGTAGCCTCTTCACCCCCAGGTATCCCCTGCCATTCAATAAAGCGGTACCCGGGCTTGGGTTGAGCTGATATGAGAAGCGGGGTTTCAGTGAAGTACTTGCCGCTCCAGCGTTCCTCCTCGATGAACAGTGTATTAAGCTTGACGATCCCTGTCCCGGCTGGCTCCATACCCACTGTTGTCCTTAGTGTATCACCGATATCGAAGTTGTTCTTGAGATGCCGCCACAGATATCGGGGACGCTGATCGGCGAAGGTATAGACCTTCTGCAATTCATGGTTATAATCATTTTGCGAACGATCCCAGCGATCCAGGTGGGCTGGCAATTCAAGCTCGATCCCAGCATGGAAGCTGTCAATGATGGCTGTGGCGCGGTCCGGTTGAAAGCGGGTATTCAGGTAGTCGGCGAAGCGGTTGACAAAGGCATTCTCGAAATCCTGGTTCTCCAGCATGTTCCGGAAGATGAAAGTGGACCAGGGTGGATTGGGCCAGCCTTCCTCGAGACTGCCCTCCGTGTTGATGGCATGCCAGACATGATCCAACCTCCAGGCATCCGAATCCCACAAGCTGAAGCCAGTATCCAGATCATATAGAATCCAGCGCCATTTGCCACCTTCATCCCTCGCCCGCCAGAACCGGTTGTTGTTGGCCGGCCAATCCCAGTTATTTGTGTAGATCTCAATGATCTGATAATCGAGCATGTTGTCGATGTCGATCATCGACGCGATGTACTGGTAGTCATCATAAGCACCGAGATCATGATCCTCCATGAACTCGATCATATGGTTGTAGTGCTCCCGGTCACCATGCAGTATCAGAGGCGTGACCACCTCCTTATATTCAAGAAAGTCGAGATTGTCCTGTGGAACAAAGTGATGATCCGCGATGTAGTGCTCATTCACCTTCTCCCGAAGGTTGTGAATCCCCCAGTACTCGCCATTGATGTATACGACAGCGGGTCGGTAGCGCTGAAAATCCACCTCACTATCAGGCATGAAACCATTACTGGCCATTGGATCGCGGATCAGGGTCGACCACCAGTCGTTACCGCCATTTCTCAACAGGAAGGACTCGTACTCCATGAATGGCAGATCCGGAAACAGCTGATAGGGCAGCTCACCAAGGCCATAGGCTCCGCGAAAGAAGATGGCCAGGGACTTCTGCTCGAACCCGGACGATCCGGATCCGAAGATCTCACAACCCGCTGCGTATCCAAAAGCCTGTTCTCCCCCTGCTTCAAAGAGCTGGACGTAAACGGGGATCTCTCGATCATCTGCACCTTCATAGATCCCACCTGGCCCAAAGAAGTCCACCGGTTCACCAACGATGGAGAAGATCGGCAGATTCTGAGGCTCATTCACGAAATAGGTGTGTGTGATGGTCTGACCGGCGGTGTAGGGCGGCATAAAGGGACGTACCCGAAGAACTCTGTTCAGGTGGATGAGGAGGGAGTCTGGAAATTCATTAGAAAAAACGGTTGGCGTGGATCCGTCCAGGGTGTAGCGGAGCTCAACACTATCTTCCGATGTCGTCACCTTGAGGTAGAAGGAGTGCGTATAGAAGCCGCTGGTGTCTGAGAAGGTGGGCGTCACAGGAACAATGAGTGTATCTGAACCTTCTGGGAAATTCGACTCGCCAGGGGTTGGTATCTGATAATAGACCCAGTTATCAGCACCGTCCGGATTTCTACCCCTGGATATGTCCGTAGAAATGAGTCCCGTGAAAAGCGAGTCCAGCACCTGCCCGAAGGGATCCGCCAGAATGAGATACTCCCCACTGGATTGTAGCTTGAAATTGGTATGGTTGTAACTGAAGCCAAGATCCAGGATACTCGGTGGTGGGTTCAGATCTGTATTGCCCACCTGTCGCAGGGACAGAAAAGGAATAAAGGTCATGTCAGAAGAATCCCAGCCTAGGTTGTGGATTTGAATGGCCAGCACATTCTCGCCTTCAACAGCCAGATCATGAAAATCCTCTATGTCAAAACGATCCGGTGGGAATCCCTGATACATGCGGGCTTCATACCCATCATCCCAGGCCGGTGCGTCCCAGAAGGGGATTTCGCCATGATATCCCACATTCTCACGGGCGAACTCCTCGCCATTGAGAAAGGCCACGAAGGCATCGTCGAAGTCGATGTGCAGCACGGCTTCACTGATGACGTCGAGGTCCTCGATGTCAAAGGTCCGTCGTGCAAACAGGGAGATATGCTCCTCGATCTCAGTCTGGTCATCGTTGTCGCCGTAACCGATCCCGGTTGGCCCTGATTCCCATTCTGAATCATCATACCCGGGTTCCCGCCAATCTTCATCCGTTTCGTCGTCCGGCAGGACATAGCGCCACTCGTCACCCCAGTCGATGATGGTATTCCAGTATTCCTGCACAACCTGGCGATCCTTGTCAGAAGCGAAGACGAGCATGAATCCTTCCGCCGGGAGCTCTGAATCACCGAACTGCCACTTCTGGACGTTGGCCAAATCATCGGACAACCAGTAGCCATTCAAGGTCACCGCTTCAGTGCTGCTATTGTATAATTCAAACCAGTCGTTGTATTCACCATCCTCATCCGCGATGGTGAAGGCGTTGGAGGTCATGACTTCATTGATGAGGATATCCTGCGTCTGTGCTGGAATCAGGTATAGTGAGAGCAGAATGAGGATCAGGATCTGACGCATATTGGTTTTTCTACACTATTGAGTTGGAATGACAGGGAGAACGAGCCTCGATGGGTGTTCAGCATCGTGGAATATTGTCTGTTCGGCGATCCGCAGCTCGTTGTCGAGTCCGAACGGATTGCCTGTGTTGGGATTGCGGTCAATGCGTGGGAAGTTGGAGCTGGATATCTCCAGACGAATTCGATGCCCCGGCATGAAAACGTTGCTGGTGGCCCAGAGATCGATCTCATATTCATAAACATCATTCGGTTCTATGAGAACCTGTTTTTCCACACCCTCACGGTAACGTGCCCGGATCACACCATCACAAAGATTGAACGCTCGTCCATCAGGGTACACGTCAACCAGTTTCGCTGTCCAGTCCGTATCCCTTCCGTCGGTGGCTGCATAGAGGATGACGCGGATATTCCCTGTGACCTCCAGCGCTTGCTCCAGTATATCACTGGTATACACCAGCACATCTTCCCGCTCTTCAACATCTCGCTGATCCCAGCAGCCCGGCATATCGAAGAGCAGCGCGCCCCCATGTGTCGGTACGGGATTGTCCGGATCGTAGATGAAGTGATCTTCACTTTCCTCATCAGGACCATCCCAGGAAAGTGTGCCTTCTCCCAGATGTGCCAGACCATCACTGTGAAGATACAGGTTTCTGTATTCTGTCCTGGCCAGGGGCCATTCAAACTCATCACGCCATTCATTGGCACCCATCACATAGAGCCTGATGGGCGCCAGCTCGAAGGTCTTCGGTGCATTCCTGAGCCAGTGATCATACCACCCTATCTGGAGCAGTTCGAAATCGTATTCGTGATTGTCCGGGATCTCCCGCTCACCCTCGACCCAGTTGATACCATGCGTCCAAGGGCCAATGATGAGATGTTGATCCGGCTTTCCCTGTAGAATCGCGTCGGCATGATAGTCAAGAGCCTGAGTAATGAAGATATCATACCAGCCACTTACAGTCACCAGCGGCAGTTTGCAGTTGCGCTTGAGTGTATCGATGTGGGTGCTCTGCCAGTATTCTCCATAGCTGGGATGTTTGATCATGTCCCGGAGCCATTCCAGCCGGATACTGATGTTGCCATCGAAATCGATGAGGGGCAAGGTGCGGTATACCCGATCCTCGTTCCAGTTCTCCCAATCGATAAAGGCACCTTCGCCCACAGATGGATCCGCCATTTCCAGGCTCCATCCTATGGCTGTCCCGACGCTCAGGGCACCGTCGATATAGGTGACATCGCTATACCAGTCCATTGCCGGGACTTCCGCGAACATGGCTCGAATACCGGCGGGTTCATCCAAGGAGCCCCAGAATTGAGTATAGCCTAAATAGGACCCACCAATCAAACCAAGACTGCCATCACACCAGGATTGCTTAAGGATCCAGGCACGAGTGTCGGTCCCGTCCCGGCGCTCTGCTTTGAATGGATTCCAGTCACCGCCAGAGTTCCCACTTCCCCTGCAATCCTGGAGGACAAAGGCATAGCCCTGATCCGCCCAGTGTTCTCCCCAACCGCCATCATCCTCATTGTCCTTGCCGTAGGGAGTCCGGGCCAGGATAACGGGATATGATCCAGTGTCTGATGGCAGGGTAATGTTGGCCGCCAGGTCGACACCGTCGGACATGGGGATCATGACTTCCCTGTGGGATACGGGAGAAGTGGCGCAGGCCACTATACAGAATATGGCGATCAGTGCCGACAACCGTTTCCGGGGGATAGAATCCACTATTGACTCCTCATGTGTTCGCTTTGCTCCATCTCTGCGCGCACCAGATCGACGAGGTCTTCTCCCCTGAGATTCTTGGCCAGGATAGCGCCTTCTGGATCGATAAGGAAAGTCGTTGGATATGCCAGGATACCCCAATCCTGCAGAGTGCTATCCCCTCGCATGGCATTGGGATAGGGCAAGGGTTCCTTCTCCAGGAATTTTCGCACTGTGGCCTCATCATCCTCAATGATCCCCAGCACCTGGAGGCGCTCTTCAGGAATGCTTGTGGCCAGGGTGCGGATGTTGGGCAACTCGGCACGGCAGGGCGCACACCAGCTGCCCCAGAAGTCGATAAAGACGAATTTGCCATGATAGTCAGAGAGCCTGATGATCTCACCCGATAGTGCTTCCAGCTCGAACTGAGGTGCCAGGTAACCGGGTCCCATGTTCAGCATTCTGGAAAGCCGTTCAGCATGACCGAGACGATTGTATCGATCCTCAGGATATTTCTCAGATAGCAGCGCAGTCAACTCGCTTGCCCGATCAGGCTCCTGCATCATGAGGTAGTGGTCTGCGGCAGTATACAGCATACCGGCAGCCAGCACATCATAATCGCATTTATTGATGAATGCTATGAGCTGATTGTAGATATGATTCCTATCGAAGCCCAGATTTTCCAAGGCTTCAGGATACCACCGGGAGCGTATATCCAGGAAAAGTACGGGCTGGATCACCGTCTCCGTGAGTAATTTGGAACGGGGATCGATCCTGTTCAGATAATCCAGAGTACCCTTGTAGAGATCCTTGTGAAGATCACTGGAGAGGAGCGCCTCCAGTCCTGCACTGTCAGGTTCCTCTGATTTATACAGTTCCGCTTCCCTGATTCCCATAGGATGTCCGAAAAAGTAGAACCAGATGGCCCATTCATCTATGATGGGTTGGAAAAGCTCGGTATGGTTATTCTTAAGCCTCTCACCTAGTGCTAATGCATCCTCGAACTTCTCTACAGCCTTCGAGGGCTCGGTCTTCATTTCGGCGGCGACTTCCTCCTCATGAAGCTCCAATCGGGACAGATCTTCCTGAACTTGTTTGAATTGTCTATTGAATTCTGAACCGCTCGTCTTTGCCTTGACACTGCGATCGCTCCGTATATAGAGCTTACTGTCAAATGCGATCTCACCACCCTGATAGACACTCCGGAAATTGAACTGATGGATGGTGTAGACCGGATTGCTAATATCTTCACACTGCTCTAGCTCATCGTTCATGACGAATGCATAGACATCTCCAGATCTGAGCGGTATTTCGCCCTGCAATCTCCAAACACCGTTTTCTTCCTCTAATTCTGGACCATCTTCGTCACCCCACCCATTGAACTCACCATGCAATGCCACCTTCCTGATCTTGTCCGGAAAGCCTCGCCTGGGCAGGTTGATCTCGCATCTGACCTTTTCATCCTTTGTATGGATATAGATGTCTTCCCGATAAGACTCACAACCGTAGGAAAGCACCCAGATCATGTAACGTCCAGGCTCCACGTCAAAGCTGAATGTACGTTCCTTCGTTCGGATCGATTGAATAGGTATATTCCGAATTCTGAAGTTGGTGAGGGAATACAGGTTCACATATATGGTATCCGCCACCTGGCCATCCTGGAAAATTACCTCTCCCGAGATATTCCCGTCCGATTCAACATCGCTGGAACTGCAGCCGGTGAACAGTACCAGCATCATCATCGCTGTTGAGCCTAACAGGCATTTACTTAATCTCAGAGTATCCCCCAGTCGGGTGAATGATTGCGGCCATGTGTCAAAACCTGAACTCTATCTCCACTGGTTTCGCTGATTTCAACTCCAGCCAGACAATGGTCTGAAGCTCACCTTGAGTATCATAGGATTGACCACTGTGGTAGGCTTCATGGCTCCTGCCATCTACCATGATCTTCTCAGGGATCAGCGCAAGATCCTGAACTACAAAGGCTGGATTCACCAGAGGTGAATCTTCACTGGATCCAAGCTTGATGGAGACCTTTCCCTTGCCGCCATAAACCAGCATATACGCTTTCTCAGCCCGACTGAAGCCAGAGCTTGCAGCACCCTTGATACTGCTGATCTCCGCCGGTGTCTGGAATGACCGAGCTCTTGGGATCAGGGTCTTGATATCCTGTTCCGTGAACCCGAAATGCACCACATGCTCATCGCCGGCATCCCCTGCGCCCAATGCGAAATGGGTTACTCGGTCATGGGCTATAGCGAAGCGTCCATCTGATGGCACGACAGAGATGGGCCAGTGATTCCAGGGACCGGCGAAGGGATCATCCGTGTACTTACTCTGCTCGTGACGGCCCCAGGTTCCTAAACCCGGCTCCGGATAGATGGCATATACCTTCCAATCAGATTTTGTGTTGATGTACTGGATGCTGGGATCTTCCATTTTTGGCTGAGGATTCCGATTGGGCTGGACCCATACCATCTCCTCCACTTCTCCATCCCGGTTTGCCACCGTAACAGCATTCAGTTCGACTACATCCAATGCAGTCTCACCTGGATTGGTGAAGTACTGGATGTCCTGGAAACCAGGTGGTTCCATGGTTGGATTATTGAAGATCACATGGCGGATACCGGTACCGTCCGGATAGATAGTGTGATACTCGTCAGTGAAGTTCATCCGGTCGACACAGACATAACCCACGTCAACACAGGGATAACGCCAATGGACCTTCACCCGGGCCGGATTATTCTCGATGATGCGTGCGTAACTATGCCGGCACTGCTTGTCGGACATGTGTTCCGAACAACCATGCTGAGTAAAGATCTCTGAGCTCTGATCTGCCATCCAGTGATTCTTCTCTGTCACCCAGTTGGCGGCGAAGTTCGTCCCCCGCCAGTACACCACACTGGTGGGCAAGTCTTTGAACTTCACAACGATGTCGGTTCCTTCCACCAGCCGCCACATCCGATCCCAAAGATCGTGAAATTCCAGATTCACGTAGCTGGCCGCGAATTGATCCGAATAACCAACCTCACCAGGTAGCAGACCCGGTTTCAAAGGGGAGGTGCGATCGACCGGTAAGAAAGCCTGATAATTATGCAGAACCTGATCTGGACTCAGTGTTTCCGGATATACGCGTACTTCATCGATCATGCCCTGCAAACCATGGATGAAGGGAATGTTCTGATCGTGGCCCCGTACGTAGTCCGTGGGTCGGTTCAATTCGTTATTCAGGCCAATGATCCAACCAAATTCATCCAGATGAAGATTACCGCGATACTTGAAGCTGCCAACTGGCTCACCATCAAGGTAGAGCGAGGCATTCCCCTTTTTAACAGAGGCTGAAACATGCGTCCACGTGTACAGGGGCAGCGTCTTTGCAGACTTTATAGATTTACCGTTAATGCGCAGCAAAAGCTTCCCATATGCATCGACACCCAGGTAGAATCCAGCTGCTCCAAATTCGCCTGAGCTGTGAACGATGGCCGTCTCGTTGTAGGGGTAGACATCCAGCGCGATCCAGGCTTCCACTGTGAACACATTCCCGAGCTCTACTTCCTCCTCGAAGAACACACCGCTGTAAAAGCCATCGAACCCAAGTGCCGTCCCGGAAACACCGGGCTTGTAGAGGGCGGTATGTCCACTGATCTCACACATCTCCTCGCTCACGGTTTCCATCGTCTGATAAGCAAGTTCCCATTCTTCCCAATCATCAAATTCTTCGTAGACATCCCCCAATCCTTCATCAAAGGTCCAGGCTATGATGGGTTCCGGATGCGAAGCGGGTTCGATAATGGGATTTGGTGTCGCTGACTGCGGAAGACTGTCGTGACGATTGCCCCATTTGACGGTCCCATACTCGATACCATTGAGCTTTAGACCCAAGATCTGACGATGTCCATAATCCTGCCGGTTCCACGTCTCCCAGCGTGAGCCCCGTGCATCCCGCACCTCACGCTCGATGCTGCCATCCCGATGAATGACATACAACTCATGCACTGCTGCCTGAAAACCGTAGATGTTCGCCGGCTCCAGCTCTTCATTGAGTGCATCGATGCGCTGGATATCAGGGAAGTAGCGCCAGTGAACGACAATGCGTTTATCATTCTGTTCCATCAGACGTACGTAGCTGTAATACAGATTGTGATCAGGATCCCGGTCGGGATAGAAATCATCCACCAGGTATGTTCCTTCAGCAGTCACCCATCGTGGCTGGTAATAAGTCTGACGCGTGAACTCCAGTTGACCCTCAGGCAGGACGACAATCAGATCAGCATACTTCCCGAAATAGTCGGTAGAGGTATGCGACAGCTTCGTATGATACGCGTAGAACTTCTCCTGCCCCAGGCCACTCAACGCGAGGACGATGAGCAGAAGGGTCACCTTCCTGAATGGTTTTAGCATCTGTCGTACTCCTTGAATACCTCAAAGGAGGAGGCTTGGAATCATTCTGTTCTTGAATGCTTCACAAATCAAGCCTCCTCACTTGAACGATAGAACTAGCTCTTTGTCTTTACTGTCGCCATCAGGCGAACATCATCAGCACTGGCGGCTATCTGGATCTCGAAAGCACCGGGTTCGATGATCCAACCACTGCTGCCTTCATCCCAGAATGAGAAAGCGCCGTTGTCCAGCTCGAAGGAAACGAGTTTGGATGCACCTGGCTCCAGGCTCACACGCTGAAAGGCTTTCAGACGCTTGGCCGGCTGGATCACAGATGATGCCTTGTCATGGATATAGATCTGCACGACCTCCTCACCAGCAACGTCGCCTGTATTCACGACATCCAGGCTGAGGGTGATGAGATTTTCACCCTCAGGATTGATCTCCTTGCGGCTGACAAGAAGATTCTTGTAGTCGAATGTGGTATAGCTGAGGCCGTAGCCAAAGGGATACAGAACCTCTGCCTTGTTGAACCAGTAGGTGAAGCCTTTGGTGATATCGTAATCGCCTATATGAGGCAGGTCATCGCTGCTACGGTACCAGGTGGAAGTTAACTTACCGCCAGGATTGTAATCACCGAAGAGTGCTTCGGCCACGGCGGTGCCTCCGGCCTGACCTGGATACCAGCATTCCAGAATGGCCGGGACATTGTCGTCCACCCAGTTGATGCTCAAAGGCATGCCGTTCATGAGCACCACGATGGTTCGGGGATTGGCCTTGAAAACCTGCTGAACCAGCGCGAGCTGATTGCCTGGAAGTTCAAGATCATCCCGGTCATCGGCTTCATTGGCAATGTCAAGATTGGTGCCCAGGACGACGATGGCCACATCTGACTTCTTGGCCAGCTTTGCGGCTTCAGCGATGGTACCGGCTTCGTCACCGAGATCATTGAAGATGGGCTCATCCTTCTCGTCATCCCAATCATAGAATTCCATGTTGGTGATCTCACACCCGATGGCATAGTTCACCGCAACCTTATCACCCAGCCTGTCCCGGATGCCCTGGAGCGGTGATATCTGTATGGCTGGCATGGCGCAATAGCCACCCAGTTCGGCTACGTCCGCATTGGGACCAATGACGGCAACTCGCTTGAGTTTCGAATCGTCCAGTGGCAGTGTACCATTGTCGTTTTTCAACAGGACAAGGGTTTCCTTGGCAATGTCCAATGCCAACTGGCGATGTTCAGGACTGTCCAGCTGGTCTCTGCCGATCTGATGGAAAGGCACCTCCTCCTCGGGATCGAACTCACCCAGCAGCATGCGGGCGCGGAAGAGACGTTTTACGGCCACATCCAGCTGGTCTTCTGTGATATAGCCTTTCTCATAGGCGCCGGGCAGATATTTGTCGTACATGAACTGCTCGTGTTCGCAGGTCTCGCATTCCAGGTCGGTACCGGCGATGACAGCCAGGGCGACCGCCTTCTCCGGGTCCGGTTCATATTCATGATCATGGACGATGTCGCTGATGGCACCACAGTCTGAAACAACATAACCCTTGAAGCCCCATTCTCCCCTGAGTACGTCCGTCATGAGCCAGTCGTTGCCGCAGGCTGGTATACCATTCACGGCATTATAGGCCCCCATGACGGAATAGCAGCCGGCTTCCATGATGGCGGCCTTAAAGGCTGGGAGGTAATACTCCCGCAGAAAACGTTCGCTCACGTCTGAAGAGCCATCATGTCGGTTGTACTCACTGTTGTTGGCAACGAAATGCTTCACGGTGGTGATGGCCTGGAGGTATTTGGGATGATCACCCTGTACACCTCTGCAGAAGGCTACAGCCATTCTGGAGAGCAGGAAAGGATCCTCACTGTAGGATTCCTCCGTGCGTCCCCAGCGGGGATCACGCTGAATGTTGATGGTTGGAGACCAAAAGGTCAGCTTCTTGCCATACACATTGTGGTGGACTCTTGCTTCGGTACTGATCACCCGGCCCATCTTGTATATGGATTCTGGCCGCCAGGTACAACCCAGGCCGATGCTCTGAGGAAAGGCAGTAGCCAGCCCGGTACGAGCAACACCATGCAGGGCTTCATTCCACCAGCCACCGTCCAGACAGCCGCCGGGCCAGTGTTCCAGATTTTCCCAGGGTCGTAGTTTCTCGAACTCTTCGACCTCACCGTCCACCTCTTCCCAGAATTCCTCGATGAGTGGGTTATGGAAATTTGGCTCATAGGGTACAACGTCCAGTCTGGGAATCCCTGGTGCCAGATGACTCAGCTGGGAGATCTTCTCTTCCACAGTCATCCTTGAGACCAGATCTGCCACCCGTTCATCCACGGGCAGCGTGTGATCCTCGTAGGGAGCTATTTTATCCTGAGGTGCACAGGACAACAGCAGTAGCGCTGCCAGTAAATACTGCATCTTCATGGTTTCTCCTCCTCGATCAGATCTTAGTTATTCTGTTATAGTTAAATGTATCACGACCTTGTCTAAAAGAACATGCACTCCTCATCACCTCTTCAGAAAGAAAGAAGTAGGCTCATCGATCTCCTTCTGGATCCAGACCAGGACCGTACCATCTTCTGTCACAGCCGTTCGGTAGTCTCTTTTGTGCATGCGCTTGGCGTTCATCACGATCTCTGAGTCGTTATCCTGTGACCAGTTCCTGATCTCGAACACGGGATGGATGATCTTCGGAGTGAAAGATCTGGGTGCGAGGGTGAACTGGATGATCTCGGCCTGGGGGTCGGCGTTGAAGACCAGAGCCTTCTGGGAGTAATCAACGCCTGCGTAATCAGCGCCCTCGCCTTCCATCGAAACTTTGCCCCTGAACAACCAGCTGCGGGTCAAGTCGGCCAACCGATCAGGATTGTCCGGATCGTTCAGCCCAACGAGAGAGGTCCATTCGCGGTACTTGCGACCGCGTTCATCGAGTTCGTAGTGCTTCTTCCAATCCTCACCATCGCGTACACCCCAGCTCAGCAAGCAGGCATGGGAGACCTCAGCCTTCCAGGTACCGCCGCTGGCGTAGGCAGAATGGTAGGGCCGCTTGTTCACCGGCCAGTGCACGCACTTGATATTCGGATTCTGCCAGCGATTCTCATATCGGATCTTGTATCCTGCGTAAGTTTCAGGGAATTTGCGATCCACTGACCATACACAGAACAGGTCCGGTTCCTCCTCGAAATGGACCGTGAGGATCTGCTGTTTCCAATCATCCAGATCGGAGTAGTAGTCGAACTTCGGGCCTGGATGAGCTTCCTTGTAGTCTCCTTCCAGGTTGCGCATGCTGAGCGCTGGTTCCGCGTAGAAGTCGCTTGAGTGGGATTTGGAACCCGCAATGGATATAAATTCACCCAACTCATGAGCTGCCCTGAAATCTGTATCCAGTTTTGGAGTGTAGCGGATATGGCGGGTGCCTGAGCCGTCGGGATAAAATGTCCAGATCTCGTCCACCTCAGGTAAGTGTTCACCATTCGCATTGTCAGGTACTTCGTAATCAGGGTTACAGAGGACATAATGCCAGTGCAGAACCTTGCGCACCTCATTGTCCTCAAGAACCTTGACCCAGGCCCACTGACGCAGTCGGTCACTCATCGGTTCCATGCAACCTACACCCCACTCGTCCCAGGTCTCCACGAATTCATAAGTATACAACAGCTGATCGTTCAACTGCCATGCGGGCACCCAGTTCATCTCTGTCCAGAAGACGAACTTGATATCCCGATCATGGTACTTGAAGATCTGGTCAAAGGTGATCACATAACTATCCCCCATGAATCCAGACCAGTTGTACTCTCTCTGCGTCACGGCAAATCCAGTAGAGCGATCGTCCCGGTCATTCATGGGCTTCTGTTCAACGAGAATACCATCGAAAACGGCCGGGCCACTTCCTAAGGTAACAAGCCCTACGAAGTATTCAGTTCCTGGCACAGCCCAGTCCGGTGATGGTCTGAGTTCCATCCAGTCTGAATAGACTTTGCCGGCGTAATCCTTGCTCACGCGATAATAATAGTGGAAGAAGTCCGAATTGGCTTCACGCAGGATCCTGAGGGCACCGGCAGTCTTCGTGAAGGGAACGGAATACTGGTCACCGGTGAGTACATGTTTGTACAGGTCGGGTCCCAGGGTGATCTCATCGTCAGGATAGTCTCCGCTGTCCTCCTCATACTCGAATTCGGTCTCACCTGTATGATCCAGAACATTAGCCCGACCATTCTGCATATCCCGGACCTCAACAACTACCGCTCCATCGATGTTCGTATCGACAGTGAGCATGGTGTAGTTTTCGTAGTCAGGTTTTCCGTCTATGGCCTGAATGAGCATCAGACCGATACGCTCATCCCTGGGGAAACTGAGTTCGACGATAAAATGACCACCGATGCTGGTCTCGTTCCAGACACCATAAAAATACTTCTCATCGCCGGATACTTGGAGATGTCCTCCATCAACTGAGAACGATCCATTGCTCTTCTCATCGAAGGTCAATTCCTGCCAAGTGTAGCTAAGCGAATCAAAATTGTCCGACAACAGGGGATCAGTCGCTCCGCCTAACACCATCACGGGCAGATACAGGATACTGATGATGAATGTGAGTCTATGCTTCATGGATATTCCCTCGCTATTCTTCTGATCCTGAGATCTCAAACTGGGTAAAAGTGGTGGACCTCAGCTCGGCCCAGATGACCAAGCGCAATTCGCCGAGTGTATTCCGGGTCAGACCACTGCGAATGTCTGTTGATTTTTCTCCATTTATCCTGATTTCCGGTAGATCTTCTCCTTGCCAGTGCTCCAGGATGAAACAAGGATTCACCAATGGGCGTTTGTCAGAAGCCTTGATGCCGAAGCTGAGATCGATACCCTGCACCTGAAGATGATACGCTCGCTCCTCCTGAACATACTCCTGAAACTCACAGCCAATTGTTTTCCGAATGGGTGGAGGATCATTCCATGACCGGGCCAGCGGCAGGAGACTCATAGCACTTTCCTTGCTACATCCGTACATCAGGTATGGCTCGGACGGTATACCCCACACCAGGGAAGAATGCGATAGGCGGTCTGCCGCACGCGCTCCACGGCCGTCACTGCTGATCTGGCTTGCCGGCCAGTGGTTCCACCAGTGAAAGCTGGATCGACCGCTGTGCCCATGAAAGGTTTCCACGGATGAACCTGTGGGATAGATATTAAAGGTATTATACTGGGACTTGACATTCACCATGGCCACCATCGGATCGTCGAGATCTGCGTCAGGAGAGCCATCCGCCCAGGAATAGGTTTTACTCTCGCCACGCTTATTTACCAGCGTGTAGGCTTCCAGCTCCACATTGTCTTCGGGACGGGTGCCGGGTGCATTGAAAAACATGGTCTCGACCCAGCTATCGCCCCAGATCATACCCCGTGCCAGATGCCGGACCATAACACCGTCGGGGTAGATCGTCCAGTATTCATCAGCCCAGTCACCTTTGTCGTGGCCTGATTTCACGAATAAATAGCGGGAATCAACAAGAGCATAACGCCAGTGAATAACAATGCGAGCAGCTGTGCGCTCAATGATCCTGACGTGTGAATGTCTGCACTGCTTGTCAGACATATGTTCGCAGCAGCCTTCAGCTGGGCTGGGATCGTCCAGTTCACGATAGTTCTCACTGCTCTGGTCTCCCACCCATTTACCATTCTCGGTGACAAGTGTGGGTCCATAACTGAATGCCCGCCACATCACCAGCCGGGTTGGTAGCATATCGAAGTCCACGACGATATCCGGATGTTCACTCACCCGCCACATACGATCCCAGAGGTCATGATACTTCAGATGGGTGTATCGGGCAGCGAAACTTTTTGCCCTCTTCCCCATGGGATTGACGGGCAATCGGCGATCAGGCAGGTCAACCTCAGGATTGGTTGTAATCGTTGTCAGCAGCTTGTCATAGTCTTCCTCGATGATAGCTGATTCCAGCGCACCTCCAGTAAGTTTCACCTCATCGATGAGCCCTTCGATACCGTACTGCGTTGGCCAGTTGCCAATTCTGACACGCTCCAGTTGGTTTGGCATCTTATGAGAATTCTGACCAATCCATAGCGATGCTGCATCGGTCCGCTGCCCTGCGGGAACCTTCGCTTCATCTACCAGCTGTCCGTCTAGGTAGAGGTACATCATTCTCAGCTCAGCGTCGTATGTACCGACGAGCTGGTGCCAGGCAAAACTGTCGATACGGGTCTCATGGATTACACTGTACCAGGTCCCATTCACAGCCAGATGAAATCCAGGGTAACCCTCATCATTTACTCCCAGGTAGAACCCGGACCGTCTCCATTCTCCAAACTGGACAATGGGGGCCCAGCCGAATGGATAAGCTCCCAGTGCAACCCATCCCTGGACGGTAAGGCTACCTGTCCTGATGGATCCAGGGATATCATCAATCTCTATGGAAGAATAATATCCATCGAAAGCAAGTGCTGACCGAGATATCCCTCGCTTCCAGTTTGACATATGACCATTGATCTCATAGTACTTCTTACCACGACCTTCCCTGACTGAGTCTCCAATCCCGGTATCAAAATGGAATACCAATTCATAATTCTGGTCAGTGCTGTCAGTCATTTCGTATCGAATTTCACGATGCGGCCCAAACACTTCGCTAAGGACCTCACCGCGACCAGTTGACGTGATACCGCTATCATTCAGGTTGTAATAGAGGGTTTGTTGATTTCTGGCATTTGACCAATCCTGATATCTGGGAGTCCCTCTGCGGATTGTTCTTGAGACAGCTCCGTTGGGCTGGAAAAGAAAGGTCTCATCGACAACACCATCCCATTCCACATTCGACAGGTCAGGAAAGTACCGCCAGTGAACTTTGATGAAATTCTGATCATCCTCGATCAACCTCACCTGTGAGTAGAGCCGGTGATCCCGGTTAAAACCTACACCATTGGGACTCCTCAGTGGAATGAGCTCCTCAAATTGATGAACATCCACTCCATTCTCCCACCTAGGTCGATAGCCATCAGCAAATGGGAAGACCACTAAACCCCGATCCTCGATAACGATCACCAGATCAGCATAGCGACCACTGACGGCATCTGGCTCATCCAGACGCGTGTGGTAGGCTAAGAAATCTCCCGTAGTACCCGTGACAAGTCTTGCCGTTAACAATAGCAGGATTATGCGATGTTTACCTAACATATAGAGACTATTGGAATCAATTCATTAATATAGTGTATAAAGGAGAATAGATCACTATCTTACTTACAGTTTGAAACTATCCAATTAATGAGGGGAGGACGATAATGGTCAACCTGCGGGAACCAAAGGTTTGGCGTCCTGTTGTCTTGTTCATGAGTCTGGCTATCATGGGCTTGCTTGTGAGCTGTGAACCGGCACCAACCGTGACGTATGAAGCTAACTGGTCATCATTGAAGGAATACCCTGTCCCCCAATGGCTGCGGGATGGGAAATTCGGGATCTACACACACTGGGGACCCTATGCTGTACATGGTCAGGGACCAAACGGAACCTGGTACTCATTCGCGGTATATGAGGAGGATGGCTGGCAGCGGAAGCATTTTGAAGAGAATTATGGCGATCTGACGCCGGATTACGGTTACAAGGATCTCATTCCCATGTTCACGGGTGAAAACTTCGACGCCGATGAATGGGCTGATCTGTTCAAGAGATCCGGTGCCCGATTCGCTGGACCCGTGGCTGAGCATCATGACGGCTTTGCCATGTGGGACTCAAAGTATTCCGATTGGAACGCAGCGAAGATGGGCCCGAAGCGGGACATTGTGGGAGAACTGGAAAAGGCCATCAAAGCTCGTGATATGAAGTACGTAACTGCATTCCATCATGCTGCTAATTGGTTCTTCTTCCCCACATGGAACAAGGAATTCGATACCGGTAATCCTAAGTACGCCGGTCTCTATGGACCGTATCATGATCGCAATGAGTGGCCTCCCAACGAGGAATTCACCGATGAGTGGTACGGGAAGATCATTGAAGTGATCGATAACTATGATCCTGATTTCATCTGGTTCGACTTTGGTCTGGATTTTATGCCTGAGATGAGGATCAAGGATTTTCTGGCCTATTTCTACAACAAATCCGTGGCTGAACAGGATCAGGTCGTGGTTACCTACAAAGGTCACGATCTCCCACCCGGAGTAGGATTGATGGATCTAGAGCTCGGACAGGAACGATCGCTCACTTACCACGAGTGGATCACAGACTCCTCGGTAGACGATCAGGGAGCCTGGTCTTTTGTTCCGGCTGCCAAGATCAAGCCTGTAAACCGCCTGGTGGACAATCTCGTGGATAGGGTGGCCAAGAACGGTTACCTGCTTCTGAATGTGGGACCAGCGCCGGATGGCTCCATTCCCAAGGAAGCCAGCGATGCTCTGCTGGGGATCGGTGAGTGGCTGGATGTGAACGGAGAAGCCATTTACGGAACCCATCCCTGGATCATTGCCGGTGAAGGATCCACAACATTGGAAAACCGTGAGTTCTGGGGTTTCAATGAATCCGACGTCGCCTGGACGGCAGAGGACATCCGTTTTACCACCAAGGATAATAACCTCTATGCCACTTTCCTGGACTGGCCGGGAGAGGAGGCCGTGATCAGAACCCTCGGCGGTTGGTACCGCATCTTTGCTGATGAAGAAGAGGAGGACGAGGATCACGACGAGGATGAGGAGCACGAAGGCGACGAAGACGATGACGAGGACCATGAAGAAATGCCCGAATGGGAATACATGCTTCGGGAACTCGATGAAGAGGGTGACTTCGATCTTGAGAATGTCGTCAGTGTCTTGGAAGAAGAACTTGAAGAGGGTCCAGAGGAAGATGAAGCTGAGTTTGTTGGGCTCTACGACAAGGAGATCGCTTCCATCACACTTCTGGGCCATGACGAGCCTCTGGAATGGGAATTGAACGATCGTGGACTAGTGATCCAGACTCCTGGGGAGAAACCCTGTGATCACGCTTTTGTCTTCAAGATCGTCAGGTCGGAACCCTTCTGATATGTCATCAGACAACATAGAAAAGGCCCGCAGTCGCGGGCCTTTTTTCATCACACTGATGCTGTGAGGGCAATCCGGTACTCAACCTATTCCGATTTGATACTTATTTCCATTTGTTTGGTCGATTCGGTTCGCAGCCAGATAATAAGATCCCGGCCACTGTCCGTCCAGTGTCGTCCTAGCTTGAGATCCGTCCCTTCAGTAATATGCTTACCGTTCACGCTAATACTTGCGTCCTTCTCGCCCCAATTCTTGAAGACGAAACAAGGATTCACTATCGGACTCATTTCGGATCCGGTGATGCTGAAGGAGATGTCTCTGTCCGCATTCGAGAAGACAAAAGCCTTCTGGTCTTTGTCGAAGCCCTTGGTCTTGGCACCCTTGACGTTCTCGATTAAAGGCGGATTCTTCCAGGCTCTTGCTGCGGGTAAAGCGGATTCGATACCCTCATCCGTAAATCCATACATCACCAGCGAACCGAATTCCGGTGCCCAGTCATTGGCGCCCAGCGCAAAATGGGTCACCCTGTCGTGTGCCACGGCGAAACGTCCGTCCGAGGGCACGAAGTGCATGGGCCAATGATTCCAGGGACCGGCGAAGGGATCATCCGTGTAGGCAGACTGTTCAACGTGCCCCCATGGGGTGATCTTACCGCCTTGGAAAACCACGAAGATCTTCTGTTTGGATTTGCTGTTCAGCAACTCGATATGGGCATCTTCGATGGTGATCTCAGGTACCTTGTCTGGCTTGGCCCAGAGCAGTTCCTCTATCTCACCTTTGACATTTGCTACAGTCATCGCTTGAAGACCAACAACGTCCAGAGCGTTCTCACCGGGATTGGTGAAGAACTGGATATCCTGGAAGCCCGGGCTCTCCGTGGCGTTATTCCAATGCACTTTTCTGATCCCTGTGCCGTCCGGGTAGATGGTGTGAATCTCATCACTCCAATTGGCTTGATCCGTACAAATGTAGCCCACGTCCACACAGGGATAGCGCCAGTGTACCACCACCCTGGCGGGTGTATTCTCGATGATGCGGACGTAACTGTGACGCACCTGTTTGTCGGCCATATGTTCTGAACAGCCGTGCGGACCCCAGATCTCGGAACTCTGATCCGACATCCACTGATTGGCATCCGTGACCCAGTTTGCTGCATAGTTGCTACCATGCCAGTACACCACACTGGTGGGAATGTGATCAAATTTCACCACCACATCGGCGTACTCACTGAGACGCCACATGCTGTCCCACAAGGGCTGGAAAGGCAGGGTCTTGTAATAGGCACCAAAATTTTCTGCGATACCCAGTTCACCTGGCAGGACGCCCTTCTGGATGGGAGAATTAAGGTCTTCTGGTTTCTGGAACTGATAGAGTCTGCCAATCGAGGCGGCATCCAGAACCTCATGATGGACCATGAGTTCATCCATTGCTCCCTGCAGGCCGAATATGAAGGGCAGGTTCTGCTGATTGCTGCGCACAAAATCCGAGCAACGCGCCTTTTCGGAATTCAATCCGATCAATGTCGGAATCTCCGGAAGGGATATCTTGCCCCGATACCGGCCGCTGGCAACCTGTTCACCATTCTGGTAA
Organism: uncultured Lentisphaeria bacterium; assembly: GCA_964454335.1. Classification (GTDB taxonomy): domain Bacteria; phylum Fidelibacterota; class UBA8477; order UBA8477; family JABMPR01; genus CAYVVT01. The sequence continues at coordinate 108,941 of CAYVVT010000003.1, forward strand.
AGTGTGATGCGACCCTTCGCGACGGTGACGTTCAGCTGTTGCCACTTCAAATAGGACAAGGCTTTCGGGGAGACCACCTCCTTGCCGTTCATCCGGAATATGGGATGTCCATAGGGATCGATCCCGAAGTAGAGACCCTGTTTCCCGAATGCTTTGGATTGATGGAGAATAGGTGCGTCGTTGTAAGGGTAGACATCCAGGGCCAGCCAGACGCTGATACTGAACCCACCGTGAATATCGCCGATACCGTCTTCGATCATGACACCGTCGTAGTAGCCATCCAGCGTAAGCGCCTCGGCATTGACACCATCCATAATGAAGTGATCAGAACCCAGTAGTGGACTTTCCATCTCCTCATCACCATCAAACCAGAAAGCCAGACCTTCCTCTGCCTCATTCAAGGGGAAATAAAGCCGTGGTTCAGGGAAATCCGCGGGCCAGGCAGAAATTTCTTCGACTTCCTCTTCGTCTTCATCCCACTCATCTTCATCCTCGTCTTCTTCTTCATCGGCGACCTCAGGCATACCGCGTTGAACACGGTGGTGCTCGATGCCTCTGGCAGAGAGTTGCAGGACCTGGAACATACGCCCTTCTCCTTCCAGCCAGCCCTCATAACTGCTGTTGGTGGCGTTCCTTACCAGGCGTTCCACCTTTCCGTCCGGGTAAATGGTGAAAAACTCATGTACCACTCCCTCAAATCCGTACGGTGTCATCGGATCCTTGGCAGCATTTGCCCTGATGAGAGGATCGATATCCGGGAAGTAGCGCCAATGGACCATGATGCGCTCGGGAGAATTATCAATGAGTCGTACATAGGTATAATCCAGGCTGCCGTCGATATCTCTTCCGGGGAAAAGGTCATCAACTAAGAAGCTGCCAGTTTCACTGCGCCATCGTGGCTGATAAAATGTTTGCCGCGTGAATTCCAGGGTTCCCCCGTTCACCTTGACAATGATATCAGCGTAGTCGCTGACATAGTCTGTGGCAGAGTGCTGTACCTTGGTGTGGTAGGCATAGAATTCACCTCGCAGCATGTTGATGCTGACAAGTAACAACAAGAGCATGACCATATTCTTCGCTAGATGCATACATCCTCCCTTGAGACCAGTTTTGAAATCGTTTTTAATACTTCAATACCTTCGTACTATTGAGAAACCGTCCGTTCTTGAATACCGAAATAAAATAAACACCACAAGGTACGTCCTGACCGGATCCATCCAGGCCATCCCAGACAGCGTAATGTGTTCCACCGGGCCGCCGATGTTCAGGGACTGAGCGCACACTGACACCACGGATATCATAGATCTCCAGAGTAACACGGGAACTGAAGCTCAATGTATATGAAATGCTGGTGCGATCTGTAAACGGGTTGGGCCCGCTATTAGATGCGTAATCGGGATCTGGTCCTGGATCTGCTTGTTCACCCCTGGGTAAATTGTCATCGATCCAGGTCAATCGCTCCGAGATCCAATCTTTCATGTAATCCACATCCTCTTGATAGGTGTCTCCCCAATATGGATTATCCCAAACGTATTCACCCAGAATAGGCCATCGTTCAAAGTTCCGTTCCTGGGATTCATCAAGATAGAGGGCTGTGGAATCGATGATATCCAGGATCCTTTCGGTGCTGAGGACATCCCCTCGTAATTCTTCCCAACGAGCCCTCTGTCGGTAGAGGAAATCCTGGTCGGCGTGCAGACGCTGCCACCAGAACAGACTGGGATCCAACTCGTTCCCGCGGGACCAGCCTTCCCATTCATCGAAAACACCTTCAGCCATGTTACCAAATGCCAGATTGTAATCCCATAGTGGTCCCATGTGAAGCAGACTATCCCGGCTGTCCCTGTCTTTGTACATGAAAGTACTGAAACGCATGCCGTCCACGTTTTTAGCTAGCTCGTTGATGAGCAGAAAGTCGATCATGGAGGACACACTCAGATAGTTGCGGTACCAACGTTCTCCATTGGTAAAATCATCGTCCCACAGGACAGATTCGAAGTGGGTAATGAATGATCTGATGTACTGCCGCTGTTCCTCTTCTAACTGGTCGGATTGCGGATAGTGGTAGATGAACCGTTTCCCGAAGGATGTCCATCCCGCTCCGTCCCAGTTCACCTGAATGATATAGCCGCCGGTCAGTTGATCACCAGTCAGATCAGTTGGTTTGAGACGGGAAATATCCAGTCGATTAGCGTCGATCTTGATCTTCTCCATAAGGACATACACGCCCTGATAGTCTCCGTTCAGTACCACCTCACAGAAGCGAGTCCTGGGATTATAATGGCCCAGAGACCAACCCAGTCTGAAAGCCAGGTAGTTGCGCATAAGGCTTTTATCACTGTAGGGAGCGTAAAGGATCCAATCGTTCTCCGCGGGTAAGCCCAGGAGTTCCACATTCCGGTTTTCGCCATTGTCGAACTGGGTCTCGAAATTGTATGATTTCTTGGGAAAGCCGAGGCTCGAGTTTCCTCGATGTTCAATGCTGATGATCCCATCGTAATCATTGAAGGTGTCGGCCACGTAATGACGCGACCCATCAGCATGGTAAATGACACCCAGGTGCACCCGGATGCGTTCTTCGTCTTCGATGTCCTCACCATCCGTATCAATAAAGAGCAAGGGCAGGTCGGAAGAGTCAAATGGCAGATAGCTGGTAGTTGCGGCATCGCTACCATAAATACAGACTGTCCAACAAACGCTGAACACGATTATGTAGGAAACTCGATCCATAGCGATTTCAAAGTTTCAGCATCCCAAATTACATCATCCAAAGCCTTGACTCACTTCGCCAAGATAGTTATTTTCTTAATGTAAGAAATTATACTTTACGATTATTACAGACACAAATGCAAAGCTGATAACTGTTATGTGGAGAAAGCCGTTGTTAAGGCCAATACCACCCACTTTACCTGTTTCTGTGGAAGTTATAAAACGGTGGGGTCCATATGAATGATTTTAAAGCGATATCACGCTCCTCTGGTTCAGTTGGAAATGCAAAGTTCATCAATCGATTGAACAAGATCAAGATCCTGAACCTTATCCGGGATGGTAAGGCCAATACCCGTGCTGAGGCAGCTCGTATCAGTGGTCTCAGTGCCCCGACGGTTACACGATTGGTTGATAGCCTGATCAACGAGGAACAGCTGGTCATCGAGACGGGTACGGGCACTTCAAAGGGTGGTCGGAATCCCATCATCCTGGATTTCGACGGCAGTAATTCCTTCGTTATTGGGATCGATCTGGGTACGACGCAGATCAAAGGTGTGCTGACAAATCTGAACGCCGAGATCATCGAGGAGTCTTCCACCCCTACCATGATCGATGAAGGCTCCGAGAAGGTGTTGAACCGTACCCTGGATCTGATCAATGAGCTGTGTGGCTGCTCCAAAGTCAAAGGTAAACGTATCTATGGCGTCGGTCTGGCGGTGGCCGGACTCATCAACCGCCGCAGGGATATCATAGAATTCTCACCTGATTTTCATTGGCATGATGTCGACGTGAAAGGCGCCCTGCAGACCGACTGTGGACATCCCATCATCTTCGACAATGTCACCCGTATGATGGCTATGGGCGAACGTTTGCACGGGATCGGTAAGAACTATCGGGACTTCATCTTTGTCAATGTTGGTTATGGTATTGGTGCCGGTATAGTCATCAATGGTGAACCCCTGTATGGTTCCTTTGGAATGGCTGGTGAGTTTGGCCACATCACCATGGAACGAGATAGTGACATCCAGTGTGCCTGTGGTAACTATGGCTGTCTGGAGGCCTTGTCCTCCGGCCACGCAATCGCCTCACACGCGAAGCGGGAGCTGGAAGCTGGTGCGCAAAGTGTTCTCCTGGATCACTGTGGAGGAGACCTGGATAAGATTACGGCAAAAATGGTGGCTGATGCCGCCAAGACGGGTGAATCCTTTGCCCGGAAGGTATTCGACCAGGCAGCTGAATACCTGGGCATCGGTCTGGCCAGCATCGTCAATATGCTCAGCCCCCATGCCATCGTGATTGGAGGGGGTGTTGCCCTGAATGGTGACCTGCTATTCGATAAGCTGAGGAAAACCATGGCTGCCCGTTCTATCAACAATATCTCCCGGGATGTGGAGATCCTGCCAGCCACTTTTGGTGAGAGGGCCGCCAGTATGGGCGCTGCCGCAGTCGTGCTGGATAACGTCCTGCACCTGCAACCTATGGATTGAGTTCGAGCCTGGGATCCACAGGCCACAATAGATTGAAAATCTTAGAACAAAACCGTCTCACATGCCTGCAGGGTATGTGGACACGGGAGGGTACGATGTTGAGAAAACTTGGTGTCCTTGCCTTGATGCTGATCCTGGTGACCGTCGTTGAAGGCGCGAGCTATGGAAAGATCAGAGGCATAGTCACAGACGCTGCAACCGGCGATCCACTCTGGGGGGCCAATGTCGTAGTACAGGGGACCAATCTGGGGGCCGCGACAGATGAAGATGGTTACTTCATCATCTTTCAGGTGCCCATAGGACAATACACGCTGGTGGCTAACATGATCGGCTACACGTCCATGGAAGTCACCGAAGTGTTCGTAATGTCGAAATTGACTACGACCGTAGATTTCAGACTGAGCACTACCACCATTGAAGGTGAAACGGTGACCGTCACTGCTAAGCGGGATGTCATCAAGATGGATCTGGCAGCCAGCCAGACCAATGCCACCAAGGAAGAGATCGTCCACATGCCCTTCTCCAATGACATTGAATCCTACATGGACTCGCAGGCAGGGATGGATGGATGGTCAATTCGTGGTGGCGGAATCGATCAGGTCGGCTTCGCTATCGATGGATTGAGCATGGTTGATAATGCCTTCAATCAACCTATCAATATGGTGAACATGTCCTTTGTGGATGAGGTTTCCGTCATCAAGGGTGGCTTCAACGCTGAATATGGCAATATTCGCTCTGGGATGATCGAGGTGACCACCGAGGAAGGTGCCCAGGAATACCATGGTTCCTACACCATGCGCTACTCCCCTTCAAGGGTGAAGCACTCTGGTCACAAGATTACGGATCCACGGTCCTGGTGGCATCGCCCCTACCTGGATCCCGAAACCCGGGAGAATGGAACATCCGGTGTTCTCTACACCAGCGAATTCGGTGAGGAGACTAATTATAATAGCTACTTCGACCGATTCGAAGGTTGGGGCGGCGATACGAATTTTGTGGACTGGGAGAACGCCATGTTGTCCTATATCTGGGACCATTGTATCGATGGTTATGATGAATGGGATATCCCAGATGCTGCGGATCTTCGTAAAGAAGCGGGTTTATCCGGGAAAGCTGCTGATCCATTAGAATATGGACATTTGCCCGATGTCGACATGGAATTCAGTTTGAGTGGTCCTGTACCCGTTATCGGTGGAATGCTCGGAGACGCCACTTTCGTCTTCTCCATTCGCGATGAGAAGGTCAGTTATGCCTTTCCCAGTATCCGGGATTATTACCACGTCACAAATACGAATTCAAAGATCACATCTTACATCGGTCAGGCGACGAAGCTGAACATCGAGTATTTAAGGCAGGAAGAATACAGTCTAATCGAAGAAGACTGGGGTAGTCTCATGGGGCCCTACAATGATTATGATCCCTATGTCTATGCCCAAACCCCAGGTGAGGCCGTTCGAAACGGCTTTGGGATCGGGATCGATCACACCATCAACAATCGCAGTTTCTGGCAGTTCCGGCTGGCAGGAGTCAATGCATCCATATTCGCAGATGGACCGCACACATTCAGGAACGAGGGAACAGCTGCTGATACGATCCATTATTTCGAGGACTATGGTGTCACTGAAGCCCCTTACGGATTCTCGCAGTTCCCGCATCGTCTTACCGCCTTCGGCAGCGGATATATCTGGGCAGGTGTGGGTGCCAGCGTGCGCAACGATTCCAAGATCTCCACCATGAGTGCACGCTTTGACTACACCAATCAGATCAACCGTACCAACGAGATCAAGGCCGGTGTCTTTTTCAATTATGACGATTTCAATGCCAACTTCAAGATCAGGGATTTTGACATCACCGGGAACACTACCTTGATCTTCAAGGCGAATCCCTATCGCGGTGCAGCCTATATCCAGGACAAGATCGAGCACCAGGGTATGATCGCCAATGTCGGCCTTCGTCTGGAATTCACCAATCCCAACACAGAATGGTATAAACTGGATGTGGATTCGCTCATCTACTCGAAGTACTTCGCGGCAGCTTATAAAAATGATTTCGATGAAGCGATGGTTCGGGAGAAGGTCAAACCACGTGTGAAACTCTCACCCCGCATCGGACTTTCACACCCGCTGACGGAATCATCCAAGATCTACTTCAATTACGGCCACGACTATTCAATGCCGCCCACCATGGACATGTACATCGTGGACTACACTCGTCCGGGTTGGCCTATTGCCAGTATCGGCAATCCCAGTCTCGACATTCCTCGCACCATCCGCTATGAGCTGGGCTTTGATCAGGAACTGTTCGATCAGTACCTCATAAGCGTGGTAGCGTATTACCGTGACATCTCTGACGAGGTCGGTGATGTCATGTATGAGAATACCACCGGAAGCGTGGGCTACAGTAAGACCGTGAACAACCATTATGCAGATGTTCGGGGGTTCGAGTTGACGCTGGAGAAACGTTGGGGTCAATTCTTCACCGGTTTCGTCAACTATACCTTTCTCTCCACCAAAGACGGCTTTCATGGCCGAGAGGTGGAATATGAGGACCCAATCGCCCAGCGGCTCTATGGTTTTCGTAATCCAGTCATTGAACAGCCACTACCCACACCGTATCTCAATGCCAATGTGCGTCTGATGACCCCCGACCATTGGGGCATGGCGACGGGAATGTGGAGCGTCAGTACGAACGTGTACTGGTCACGAGGCGACTTTATGACCTGGGAACCTGTTGGCCGTGTGAAACGGGCACAGAACAATGTCCGCTGGCGAGATGAATTCAATATGGACATGCGCATCGACAAGCGTCTGGATGTTGGTGGTATCGAAATGGAACTCTATGCCGATATCTTTAACGTCTTGAACATCCAGCGCATGACGGGTGACGGTTTCAAGAATGACACCGACATGCGGAACTACTACAATTCCCTCCATCTCGATGAATACAACAAGGAGAAATACGAAGGAACCAGTTTCGTGGGCGGCAATGACCGACCAGGCGATATCTGGAGCGAGGACAAGGACTATATCGACATGCCCAATATCGATCTGAACCGTCTCACCATGCCGCGTGCTCTCACATTCGGTATCGAGTTCGGATTCTGAGGGGGATGTCATGAAACAGAATATGCTTAGAACATTCACGACTGGATCAAACATGAACATGAACAAATCCCTGCTTGTGGCGCTGTGCCTGTTATGCCTGCCGGCCCTTGTCTTTCCACAGGCTGCGGGTGTCACGAAGGACATCCAGCTTGGCTCTGTGTACTGGAAAGCAGCCGACAGCGGCGATGAGGGCGAAGGCAGCATGGGCTGGGCCGTGCAGGGCTTGACCTCATACATGGGCTATGAATTGGCCGGGTGGTCCAGTAAGGCCTGGTTCCTCGGCGTTTCCAGCCATACAGACACTGCTGGTTTTACCCAGGCTCCCATGGTCACGGGATGTGCCCAGTGGGAGATCGACTACGATCATCTGGTCTTCCCTATCTCGGATGAAGATGGTATCACCATCCACCGCTATTACAAGAATATGCCCCCGACGGTGGTGACTGACGGTCTTCGTAATACACAGCAATATCCACAGGACGCGGCGGATCATCTTGATCCCAACAATGACATCATTCCCGGAAACGCGGATGCGATGCTTGAGTCCTGGATGAACACCAACATGGGCATCACCATCCATCAGCGCGTCATCGCGTACCAGCAGGAAAAGCACGACGACTACGCCCTCTTTGAATGGACCTTCAAGAATACGGGGAACGTCGACTACGATGCAGACATAGAGTTGCCTGATCAGGTCCTGGAAGATGTGTACTTCATGAGGCAGCACCGTATCGAAGCCTGGCCCACTTTCCCCTGGCTCACGTCATTTGGGGAGTATACGGATGAAACCTGGGGTGAGGATTTCGCCGATGGTCCGCGCAACTTCTTCCTGTCCTACAGCTACCCCTCACATGCCGAAAATGGCCTCTTTGAGGGTGACTGGGATAATCTCGCTATGACCAGTGTGGACGAGCGGGGTTACCCTGAAGGGCCCATCTATATCGGGGAAGCACTGATATTCGCATCAGCCGCTGTGAATGACATGGTCAACCATGACAGTAATCAGCCATGGGCTCATTTCTATGAGAACACTGATCTCGAAGTCGTAACACTCGCTCCCACTCCTGGCAGTGCATCCTATAATCAGGAACGATTCGAGAACTGTTACCAGTTCATGCAGGAAGGCAATTCCTGGTATGTGGGTGCGGAGCTGGCAGGATTCACAAAACCAGAGATGACGGGCGCTACGATTAAACCTGGTCATTTCATGCAGCGCTTTGACGAACTCTGGGAGGGCGTCAATGATCCTAGGGATGGATTGTATGTCCCAACCTTTGGACAGATCGGATGGTACGTTCCAAGTCCCATTTACGTGGTTGGTCCCTACACACTTGCGCCAGGAGATTCCTTCAAAGTCGTCTGGGCTTGTGTGGAAGGTAATATCTCCTCTGAGATCGCCTGGGAATACGGTAATGCCTGGAGCCACAATGCTCTGGAGCTGGACGACCTTCCTCCCAACGTCACCATGAACGGGGACTATCCGTCCAACTTTCCAATGGCTGTCCATAACAGAGATACGGACCAGGAGCTCATCAGTCCGCTAGGAGATACCATGCGGGTTGAGAACAATGTGGTCCGAGATTCCTGGATCTACACGGGTAAGGACTCCATCTTCAACCATACCTATGCTGCTGTCTGGGCATATAACAATGACTACGTCATCCCCGAAGCACCACCAGCACCTTCTACCATGGTCACCTCGAGTGCGAATCACATTCTTATTGAATGGTCACATGCGATGGGTGATGTCTCCCAGATCAGTGGATATCGCGTATATCGCTTCCTCGGAACAACCTTCCCAGAGGTGCAGTTCTCGGCTGACACGATCTATGGTCTACCAGAGCTGGTATATGAATGCGGCGAAGGAACCGACAACCCCCTTGGGTATTCCTTCCAGGATGAGGATGTGATCCGTGGTTTCGACTACTACTACGTTGTCACCGCCGTGGATGACGGAAACAATATCCCCGACTATGACGGTATTGTTCGTCGTCTGGAAAGCAACAAGTTCCAGGGACGCAGCAACCTGTCGGCTTCCCTGCTCCGGGCGCCAGGTTCCTCACTTGAAGGGATCAAGATCGTGCCCAATCCCTGGAGTATTGGTTCCGGTGAGTTCCAGTTCCCGGGTGAGGACTACAAGATCATGTTCTACGAGGTACCTCCCTACTGCAAGATCAGGATATTCACCGAATCCCTTGACCTGGTCAGAGAGATAAACCACGGCGATGGTTCCGGTGACCAGCCCTGGGGGACAACGGCACATGTTTATCTCACCACCGATCAGGATCAGCGGGTCGTCAGTGGTCTGTACTTCGTGCAATTCGAAGTCTCAGAAAACCATGATGATCCCATCACCGGTGAGCGACTCTTCACGAAAGGCGAGTCCATCGTGAAGAAACTCGTGGTTATCAGGTAAGGGTGGAGGTGAACATCATGAAAACGACTGCAATGAAGAACAACGTACTCTGGATCCTGGTTTTCAGTCTGATACTCCTGGTAGCCACCGCCCCGGCGGCCATAATAAAGAAAGGACAGACCGGTGCCGGCTTCCTCAAGCTGGACGGCCATGCCCGGGCTGCGGCCATGGGCAGCGCCTATATGATGATGGGCTACGACGCGTCCGCTATGTTCTATAACCCGGCCTGTCTGGGATTGATGGAGAAGCGTATCGATCTCATGGCAACATCCACCATGTACATCGCCGATGTGAAATACTATCACTCCGCTGCGGCTATGCGCCTGGGTAATATCGGCACCTTTGGTCTGAGTCTCGTATATGCCGATTATGGTACCATTGAGGGGACTCGGGTGGCTGCGACTGATGCTGGCTGGGTGGATATCGGTGATATCGAGATCGGTGCCATGGCTGCAGGATTGGCCTATTCCAAGCCCATCAATGACAAATTCACAATTGGCGGACAGGCCAAGATTGTCAATCAGAATCTGGGTTGGAATTGGGAGCTCGATCCCCAGGAAGGCGATACGCTGGAAATAGACAACAAGGTCTCCGGCATGGCCTTTGATTTCGGGACCATCTACTATCCCGGTTTCAAGAGCCTGCGATTCGGAATGAGCGTCAGGAATTTCGCGTCGGAGTATGACTTCGACAAATTTACCGAGGCAGGTGGTGGCGGTTATTATTACTACGATGATGAGGGGGCCGGAGGGTCTCAGGAGGGCCGCTTTGAACTGCCGCTGACCTTCACCATGGGTGTGGCTATGGACCTTCTGGACCTCATGGGTAGCACGGAAGGTCAAAGCCTTACTCTGGCTGTCGACGCCGTGCATCCGCGTGATTACAGTGAACGTCTGCATCTTGGCATGGAATACCAGTTCAAGGACCTGTTCGCTGTTCGCGGCGGCTACAAGTTCAACTATGACGTGGAAGGGCTTACACTAGGATTTGGTGTTCATGTGGCGGGTATCCGCATCGATTACGCTTACTCCAGTCTGGAGTATTTCGACGGCCTCAACCGCTTCACCATCTCCTACGGATTCTGAGCATTGCTCTGATAGGATAGTCATACAGGATACACAGAGGGCGGGATTTCCCGCCCTTTGTTTTTATAAAACGCCATGACAAGTCACCCTGAGTAATTGCGAACGCAGTGAGCAATGTATCGAAGGGCGATGACGCTGGATTCTCCTTCGATACGTGAGTCGCTTCGCTTCTCACTACTCAGGATGACTGGTTAATGGTAATAATGGTAATGATCAAGTCGCTATACCCATCATTTGCATTAGCCCATAATGCCCATAAAAAGAAAAGCCCGCCGAAGCGGGCTTTTCCTGATTGTTCTGTGTTACAGTTTAGGGGTGAGCGTTGTAGAGTCCCTGTATCTGAGCTTCCGTCAGCGCTTCATCCCAATAGACGATCTCGTCCATTGTTCCCTGGAAAACATGTGGCCAGGGACCATAGGCGGGATCCTCCAAAGCGGCTCCCACAGTAAAGACAGCACCCGCATCAGGAGTTGTACCAAATGCCTCAGTCGACTCGGTCATACCTACACCATCAATATAGATGGTATAGTAATCCTCAACTGCGTGCACCCAGGCCACGTGATGCCATTCACTATCCCAAACCGGACCAAATGTTCCGCCAACTCCGTTTACCCAGGAATTGTCGAAGATAAAGACCGTGGAATCAGCCGTATCATTTCCTTGGCAGTAAAGACCCTTCGCTGATCCGTTATCGGGGTTTTCGTCACCTGGATTAGGCAGATAAGCACCCGCATAGGTCATTCCAGCAAAGAATGAATTTGTATCCGCTGTGTTCACCCACATTGATACTGTGTAGGGCTGATCGGCTTCCATGCTGAGTGATGTAGGATCCGGCCCGAATGCTGCACCGGCGTAGGTCTCATCTCCGTCCGTGCCTGCGAACAGAGCTCCTCCACCCAGTAAACCATCATCGCTTGCACTGACGTCGGTACCAAAGGTTAGATCCTCGATACCAACACCGTCAAGGCCGTCTCCACCATTGAAGGCCCACTGTGAAGTGATTTCTGGTACGTCTGCGACAACGACCTGGCAGGTTACTGATTCACTACCGGCAGTAGCTGTGATCGTAACGACACCAGCAGTGCTCGGTGCTGTGAATGTTTCACCGGAAATCGTTCCGGCACTTGCCGCTAGCTCATAGTCGGAGCCATCCACTGTAAGCTCAGCCTGGCCAGCAAGGGGAATCAGATCCACGCTAGCGTAAATCCCGCTAACCTCACCATCGCCATTTCCGTCCCCATCGTCATCGTCACTTTCACATCCGAACATGACAAGACCGAGTGACACGAGAAGGATAAAAGGTAACTTAACTTTCATTCCATTTCTCCTCTGTTAGGTTTACTTTCTTACGATCAAAAACTAACTATTATTACTTATTGGATTTCCTGAATACGTGGTCACAAAATACAGTACATCTTACTTCTGGAAGTTGCTGTAAACCCTTAATTGTTTGGCATTGGTAAAATGTAGGCGCCAATCAAATCAATATCAAATGGAAATTCACATTTATTGACACTAGTAAATAAACGCGGTTCGGACACTATACATATGACCAATCCCCCTAATAATCCATAGGAATGAACAAATGCAAACTGAAAAATCTCACACTAATCCTCTGACGACCCTGCTTATGACATCTCTCCTGATGACTGGTTGTGCCGCAACCGTAGGTGATGGAACCAGCCTTGAGGATCCGGTCGAGGATGGCATACTGATCTGTGGGACCATTCTCCTTGAAAATGTCGACATGGATTTCACCTTTGATTACTGGGATTGGACCTTCGAGGTGACATTGTTGGGTCGGGACGCTCTTGGCAACATAAGTCACTATACCACCAGGTCCGACCGCGATGGGTATTTCAGTTTCTCCAACCTTCCCCCGGCCAGCTATCTATTGAAGGCCGTCTCTTTCCAGAAACCGGGTGAATTGCCCAATATCATTACCAACAACTGGCATGATGCGGATGACGTCTATTATCTGATGAAGCATCCTGAGGAGGGCGTAAGCCTTTCAGCTGACTGGTTTCCCCTGCCCGACGAAAGCATGATCCAGGACATGCATATCATCTGGTTCGGTATTGCCCAGGAACGCATTGCGGACATGTCCATGGAATCTGTAGGTTTGGTGAGTGTCCGTCGTTTTGAGGAAGCACTCCGTGGAGAAAGGATCTGGGAAGAAGGTCATCTTTACACTCGGCTGGACCCACTCTCCCACTTCAAACAGAATTATCCCGAGTCAGCCTGGTGGGACTGACACGCTCCCGATCCATTATTGACCGGAGGTTACTAACTGCTTGTTGATGATCGCGGATCGTTATATTACTTTCATTAAGAAATTAAGTGAAATTACTGATTTGAATTCCTAAATTTACACAGTCTTGGATGTTGTGTCTTGATACAATTCCACATGTCATACGTGAGAGGGAAAATGAAAATGAAACATGCCTTGATTTGCCTTATGTGTATCCTGGCCATTGGCCTCATTGTCGGTTGCGCTGAGAAGGAAGACGAAGCCTGCGCCGAAAAGAAAGAAAAATGCTGCAAGAAAGAAAAAGAGTGTAAAGGTGAAAAGAAGTACTGCATGAACAAGAAGGTGAAACGTGTCGGTATGGTCGTTGGTATCAATCCGGATGATATTGAAGAATACAAGCGACTGCATGCCGATGATTATGCCGGTGTGCGTGACCTGCTCTCCAAGTACAACATGCATAACTTCTCAATCTTCCTCCAGGAGATCGATGGAAAGTGGTATGAGTTCGGTTACTATGAGTATACCGGTACAGACTTCGCTGCAGATATGGCAGAGCTGGCCAAGGAACCTCGCAACATAGAATGGCTGGAGGTCTGCGATCCCATGCAGATCCCCCTAGAAGGTGCCGAAGGCTGGACAGAAATGGAGCGGGTTTACTTCAATCCGTAAGCGTCAATCATCATGATCAGCCCTCTCCTGCCGCCGGATTGGGACTGGATTTATAAATCTTTACCCTTTCAAGAGAGGGGTAAGTTGAATTCTGATATGAAAACAGTATAGGGAGCGAACATGGCAATCTCCGGACTAGACCTCAGTGTCATTATCATTTACCTCCTAGGCATTATGGCCATTGGGATCTGGGTGGGCTACCGAAAACACGCCTCCAGCCAACAGTACTTTCTTGCTGGGAAGTCACTGGGCTGGTTCAGCATCGGTGCCGCCCTCTTCGCCTCGAACATCTCCACCATTCACCTGGTGGGATTGGCTGCCAGCGGTCACCAGCAAGGTCTGGTGATCGGTAACTTCGAGTGGATGGCGTCATTCTGCCTGATCATCCTGGGACTGTTCTTCGCTCCCTTTTACTTCAAGAGCCGTATCTCCACCCTACCGGAGTACCTGGAAAAACGCTACAGCCAGGAAGCCCGCACCTTCTTGGTGGCCATCGCCATCTTCGGCGCTCTGATGATCCACATCGGGATCAGCCTTTTCGCCGGTGCCAAGCTGTTTGAGAGCTTCCTGGGTGTTCCCATCATGACCTCCATCCTTATCATCTCCCTGGTAACGGTGATCTATACCATCCTGGGCGGATTGAAGGCCGTGGTGGTGACAGAAACCATCCAGACCTTCCTGCTGCTGGGTGGCGCTATTCTGGTGACCGTACTGGGTATCAATTATCTGCCTGAAATAGGTATCAACAACTATGGTGAATTCAAATCAGCCATCAAGCCCGACCAGATGAGCATGGTTCACTCTATCCGGAATGAAGCCGGGCACCTAAACAGTTATTCGTGGCTTGCTGTACTACTGGGGTATCCGATCCTGGGTATATGGTACTGGAACTCGGACCAGACCATCGTGCAGCGCGTCCTGGGTGCCAAGAACCAGATGGCCGCGCAGAATGGTCCTCTCTTCGCGGGTTTCCTGAAGATCCTGCCCGTATTCCTCATGGTCTTCCCCGGGATCATCGGCTACTTGATGTTCAAGAACGGCACCATCAACGTCACCGATCCAGTCACAGGCAATGTCGACTACAACTTAACCCTGCCGGAAATGATCAACTATCTCGTTCCCAACGGTATTAAAGGTCTTCTGGCCGCTGGATTATTGGCAGCTCTTATGAGCACCATCGCCGCAGCGCTGAACAGTTGCTCAACCCTTATATCTGTCGATGTCATCAAACGCATGCGACCAGACACTACTGATGAGAAACAGGTCTACTACGGCCGAATCAGTGCAGGCGTCATCATGGTCCTCGCGATCTTGTGGTCCACTCAAGGTGAGCAGTTCAGCACCATTTTTGTGGCCATAAACAAGATCCCCATGATCTTTGCACCAGCAGTCACCACAGTATTTCTGGGCGGTGTCTTCTGGAGACGCGCTACGAACGCTGGTGCTATCTGGACCTTCATCGTGGGCTGTACTCTTGGCCTCATTTATTTCATTCTGGATATGCCCGTCGTCGGAAAGCTCTTTGTTTCTAGTCCGGTGGGTGATTTCGGTGGACTGATTTCAGACCCGGTGAACGGCATCGGTATTCCATTCATGCTGATGGGCCCCCTCCTCTGCGTCATCTGTATCATCGTCTATATCTTTGTCAGTCTGCGCACGGAAGGCCCCAGTGCTGAGAAACTTGAGAATGTGTGCTGGGATCATCCCCTGCAGGCCATCACCCATGGCAAGCTCACCGGTTGGAGCGATCCCCGCAGCATCACCATTGCTCTGTTCGTGACCATGATTATTCTTTATATCATTCTCAGATAAGGAGTATTGAACTGAGTCATTCAAGAGAAGGATAGAATCATGCGACAAGCCATCATGATAGAACCGGGAAAGATCGAGATGCGGGAGGTTGAGAAACCAACCGCCGGTCCAGGTCAGATCCTGATGCACATCCAGCGCATCGGCGTCTGTGGATCCGATATTCACGTCAACCATGGTCTGCATCCTTTTACCTCCTACCCGGTTGTTCAGGGGCACGAGTTTGCAGCGGTAGTGGCCGAAGTCGGTGAAGGTGTGGAGGGTATTACACCCGGACAGAAAGTCACAGCAAGGCCCCAGGTGGTCTGTGGAGAATGCGGCCCCTGCAAGCGCGGTGACTATCACATCTGCGACAATCTTAAGGTGGAAGGTTTTCAGGCTCCTGGCGTGGCCCAGGACTATTTCATAACCACACCTGATAAGATCATCCCACTCCCGGACAGCATGTCCATGGAGCATGGCGCCCTGGTAGAGCCTGTTTCTGTGGCCACGCATTCCACCAGTCGGGCAGGCGAACTGAAGGATAAGAACGTCGTCGTCTTCGGTGCCGGTCCCATCGGCAACCTTATCGCACAGGTGACTCGCAGCCGGGGCGCGAAGAAGGTCCTGATCCGGGATATCAGCGAGTTCCGGCTGGAGAAGGCCAAAGATTGCGGCCTGGAACACACCTCTAATGCCAAAGAAGAAACCATGGCTGAGGCTAAGCAGCGCGTCTTTGGTGAAGAGGGCTACAGTGTCGCCTTTGAGGCCGTGGGTGTGGAAGCCACCATGGATGATGCGGTAGACACCATCAATAAAGGTGGCACCATCATGATCGTGGGGGTATTCGGTGATAAACCCCGCATCGACATGTCCATCGTGGGTGATCGTGAGATCAGCCTGGTGGGCACACTCATGTACAAACATGAAGACTATGAGCTGGCAGTGAAACTCATTGACAGTGGTAAGGTCATCACGGAACCCCTGGTGACCAGGCACTTCCCACTGGAGGAATATGAGAATGCCTATTCATACATTGACGATCAGGGGGATAGATCCCTGAAGGTCATGATAGATCTGTAAGCCAATGTCCCGGAGCCTGGAGGCATACACTGTTGTCGGTTTGGGGGAGGTCCTCTGGGATGTGTTCCCCAGTGGACGCCAACTTGGGGGGGCACCGGCAAATTTCGCCTACCACGCCCAGGCTCTGGGATCCAATTCGACAATAGTCAGCTGCCTCGGAACGGATGATCTCGCCCGTGAAGCCCGCCAGAAGCTCGAGGAGGCTGGTCTGGATACGAGCTTCATCGCCAGCGACTCTGAACACCCTACCGGCAGAGTGAGCGTTGAACTGGATACCCATGGCGTTCCCAGTTATACCATCCATGAAAATGTCGCCTGGGATTTTATTCCCTACAGCGATCCGCTGGCCACACTGGCTGACACATGCGCAGCAGTATGTTTCGGATCCCTGTGCCAGCGATCTGCAACATCGCGAAGGACCATCCACAGGTTCCTGTCCAATACCAGATCACAATGTATCCGCATCTTTGATATCAATCTTCGTCAGCAATACTTCAACGCGGACACCATCAGGCAATCGCTGGAACTTGCAACTGTCCTCAAACTGAATGATGAGGAGTTGTCAGTCCTGGCCGAACTTCTCGATCTCAAGGGTGACGAGACCAGTCTGCTGCTGAAGATACTGGAGACATTTCATCTCAAGCTCATTGCGCTCACCCGTGGCGCCGCCGGCAGTCGGCTTATCACCACCTCGGAGCATTCAGATCATCCCGGCTACAGGGTTAAGATCAAGGATACAGTGGGCGCAGGAGACTCATTTACTGCTGCTCTGGCTGTGGGTCTGTTGAGAGATGGTGAATTGGAAAAGATCCACGATTACGCTAATCGACTAGCCAGTTACGTCTGCGGGTATAGGGGTGCCATGCCGGAACTGACATCAGAATTAATGCAAGAAGCTGTATAAAGAATACAGTGGATAAGAGAGGGGTATTTCATGCAGAATTTCAATTATTTCCAACCCACCGAGATCCGTTTCGGGGCCGGCCGACTGGCTGAGGTCGGCGAGGTCGTCGCCAACTACGGAAAGAAATGCCTCCTGGTGACAGTCCCCACCATCCCTGCTTTTCAAAAGCTTTTTGAGAGGACGAAAGTCTCGCTGGAGGCTGCGGGTGTCGAACATGCACACTGGGAAGGCGTCATCCCGAATCCGACTACTGAGAGCATCACGGAGGGCGCCGAGATGGCCAAAGCCCTGGGAGCTGATGTCATCCTGGGGGTGGGTGGCGGTTCCAGCATGGATTCAGCCAAGGCTGTTGCTGTGGAGGCCACGCACGATGGTACAGCCTGGGACTACCTTTTCTACAAGGAGCCCCCACCGGATGAGCGCACCTTGCCAGTCATCGCAGTATCAACAACCTCAGGAACAGGCTCACAGGTCACACAGGTAGCCGTTATAACCCATACGGAAACGCGTGATAAATCAGCCATTTACAACTCCATCGTGTACCCAAAGGTCACCATCGTGGATCCGGAGCTGATGTTGACAGTGCCTGAGCATATCACAGCCTCCACTGGATTTGATGCATTCTGCCATGCTTTTGAGAGCACCATTCATCCGAACGCCTCACCGTATATCGACATGATGGCGGCTGAGGTGATGCGGCGAGTGTTCAAATATCTTCCTGGCCTGGTCAAGGACGGTTCCGATCTGGGAGCCCGGACACAACTGGCCTGGGCTGACACCCTGGCAGGTCTGTGTATCGCTAACGCCGGAGTTACACTGCCCCACGGTATCGGTATGGCCATCGGTGGGATGTACCCCCATGTCATGCATGGAGAAGCCCTGGCATTGAACTATCCAACATTTACACGTTTCACTCAGGCTCATGCTGTCAAGCAGTTCGCCGCCATGGGGCGCTTCCTGGACAGCAGCCTGGAGGGCAAGTCAGACGAAATCGCAGCGGAAGCCTCCTGTGAAGCCCTCGACGGTTTCCTGCTGGATATCGGGATGTGGTTCGGTCTGGCGGATTTTGATATTCCGGAGGGAGAATTGGACGACCTGACGAAACAGTCCATGGTCCTTCCCGATTATAAGGGTAATCCAAGAGTTACCACGGAAGACGAGATGCGGGAATTACTGGCCAGCTGCTTTCACAGATAAATTCCATATGAATTTTCAGATCTGCAGATGAACCACGATGTCAAAGGAATGAAAGAGCTCACGGAGCGGGTCAGTGAGCTTGAGCCCTGTGACCTGGACCAGTTGCAGAAAGTGAAATTGCTGGACCGGGATGATACCAAGTTCATATTCCATCGTCAGCAGTTGCTCCAGGTGCTAAACCGCCTGCCCGCAGGTTTCAAGATCCTGGAAATCCAGGGCCAACGTCTTTTTAATTACCAGACACGTTACTTTGATACAGTGGACCGGCGCCTGTATCATGATCATCACAATGGTCTCCGGCCAAGGTTCAAGGTGCGTTTCCGACGCTATCCTCTGCCGGAGACATTTTTCCTGGAGATCAAGCGCAAGAATAACAGGGACAGGACGATAAAGGAACGAATGCTCACCGAAGAGATTCCTCAGCAGATCTCAAATGAAGCGGCTGAATTCGTACGGGCTCACAGCCCCCTATTCCCTGATGATCTGGTGCCCTCGCTGGATGTAGGCTTCACACGCCTGACCCTGGTCAATCCCACGGAGACGGATCGAATAACTATCGATTTCGATCTGGAAGCACACTCCATGGGCAGTGATGCCCAGTTTCCGGATCTGGTCATCGCAGAGGTCAAACAACCCAGATTGCGGCCCTCCTCCTCGTTCTTTACAACATGTCACGCCCTGGGTGTTCAGTCGATGCGTCTGAGTAAGTACTGTGTCGGCATCCTGCACACATGCCCGGGATTGAAATACAATCGCTATAAACCAAAACTGCGACGGGTACAGAAGATCATGACCGGGCAGAGTAAATTGGAGACCACTTATGTTTGATGCTGCCTCAATTGATACAACAGCCGTAATCCCTTTCACCAACGGTGGCTTTCTGGCCCTCATCAGCCGTTTGGCGCTGGATCTTGTCGTAGTCTTTTTCCTTATCCGGGGCTATTACCGCTATCAGCGAAACGAGACCTACGCCTTCACCTTTTACGTCTTCAATGTGCTGATCTTCTTTGTATGCTATCTGCTTTCGGCTGTAACCCTGTCCATCGGATTTGCTTTCGGTCTATTTGCGCTGTTCGCCATTCTGCGGTATCGGACCAGACCCATTCCCATCAAGGAGATGACCTATCTCTTCATCGTGATCACCATTGGTGTGATGAACGCCCTCACGACCCCCGATATTGGTGTGATCGAATTACTCTTCGCCAACGCCGCAATCCTGACCATCACCCTCGTCGGAGAGCACCACTGGGAACTAAACAGCCTGGAAGAGATGCGTATCCGTTATGAGAAGATCGAAAATATTCATGCCAACCGTCAGTCTGAGCTCCTGGAAGACCTCAAGGAACGAACGGGTCTCGATATCGTTCGGTATGAGATCCAGCGCATCAGCTTTCTCCGAGACACCGCCAGGATCCGGATATATTATCGGAGGCCACCTGCGCAAGCCTGACAGACCTGGTGGGAGGTCCAGTCCTCCCTTCTTCCGCATTCTGATCCCTTTTGGTCTCTTGTGCTCTGCCGCCCTTGCCGACACTGATTCTCAGACCTGGCTGGCCTACACCATTGAACAAAACCTGCCCTATCGACTCGAGCTTGAGATTACGAATGATCTGCGATTCAAAGATCAAAGCAGTTCACTCAGCGAATCCATCACCGAGGTGGGACTGGCTTACAGGGTGAACGACCATCTTATCACAACCATTGACCATCGGATCTCCATGCAGTCGAATCGATATGGCGAACGGATAGGACTCAGTGGGACCTGGCAGGCTGACACTGGCTCCCTGGACCACAGGTATCGATTCAAGGTCCAGAGAGAATGGCGGGAAGGCCGATCCATCGAGATTCGCCTGCGACATCGTTATCAGCTGCAATATGATTGGAACTGGAGACTGGCCCCTTATTTGGCGATAGAACTCTTCACACAATTAGAGAATGGTCGCACCAGTGTACTCAAAACCCGCAGCACGACGGGCATGCGGCTAAAGTTGACGAAAGACCATAGCCTGAAGATCTTCTACCGTTTCCAGAAGGAAGTGAATGTAGATGATCCGGCGAAAGCCAACATCCTCGGGCTGGAATTGCAGCTGGAAATGAAAAAGCTCAAATCCAGAAAATCGAAGGATCCTGAAGAAGAAGCTCCAGAATCCGCTCCTGATAATTCCTAGAATCCACCAAAACGGTTATTCACAGTGCTCCGATAGATTGAGCCGAATGTGTAGCTAAGACCCATCCCGATACCGTATTCAAAGCTTGTGGCGATATCCTTTCGCTGGGTGAGAATGTCTGTAAGATCAGCGCTCTCAGCAGGCAGATGCAGCTGGTCATGGATCTGCGCATAGCTTGCGTATATATTGAACTCCAGTCCGACCGTGACCTGCACGGAGGCATGACCGTAAACGCCGATCTGATTTTTGGATGGATCGTGCTGATACCAGTTCCCCATGATACCACCTTCCAGATTACCCCAGTGATACATGGCCCATGCATTCAGGGAAAGTGCATGAAGGAGAAGCGTTTCACTATCATTCAGGAACAAAGTTGTCTCAAGATACCTGGTGAATGCTGGCGTCATCGAATATTCCACCCGAATGGAATGTTCACTGGACTCACTGAAGGGCAGGAAGTTGTATTCGATCGCAGGTGCGATCCCCACATTGTAATCGATATTTCTGTACGTATTGCTTCTGCCGCCAGCGAATATCCCCACGGTCCAGTGATCGTTCAGGGCATAGGCTAAGCGTATTTCAATTTCGTAATTATCCACATCGGTGCGTTCGGTGATATCGGTCCCATCGTCCTCTGTAAATTTCCAGAATGAGTGATCAAAGTGGGCATCAAAATCAAGCTCAAATTTCCAGAATTCGCCAATGTGTTTGGCATTGAGGCCACCACGAAGTCTGCTCTCTCCAGCGTTCGATTCGCCGCTGCCTGATCCTCTAGCACCTATCCGGTAGATCCAGCCGTTCCAGGGATCGTCTGCCGGAACAGAGCCAAGATGCTCTTCTTCACCATTGGCCACCTCTAAATGCAGATAGTGTGTGAGGCCGGCCACCCGCATGTAGGGCACCAGACCTATAAGGAGATAGCGAAGCTGTTTGTCAAGCCTTTCACGGTCAGTTTCACTTGAGTAAGTGAGGAATTGTATGGTGTCATCTACACCAGCGAAGTCGTCGAGACCTTCAAACCAGAGGGTTATACGACTACCAGAACCAGTACGCTGCCAACCAGTTTGGATGTGGATGTCGGCAGCTGCCCGCTCCCGGACCAGTTGCATGGGAGCGATGCGCGTTGCGATGTAATCATCCTTACACTCCTTACAATCCAGGAAGATCTTCAAGCTGGTATCCTGCCCATACAGATTCATTATCGCCAGGCTGAGGAGAAGTAATATTCGGCACAATTGCAGTCTCACTTTAAGTTCTTTATTTCTTTATAGTTACCCATTTAGTGCGAGAATCTAATCCCATATTAGATCATGTCAATTCTAGTTTAATGATTGATACCCTTAATGTGACAGGATTACCCTTGTGATGGATACATATTCTCTAGTTGGATTTAGATAACTCAACACCTGAGTAGGAATAAGAATACTACGGATCATTCCACGGGAATCAAATCAGGTCCTGACGTAGGCTTTGATCGTGGCACACTCCTGCCCCTCTGCTGGACCATGGGGCCGAATGGTATATGCACCAACCGCTGCAGGGACGATGAATGTCTCCGCATAACGAACGATAAATGGTTTGAAGTCCTCTTCAGGACTTTCGACTATGACCTCATGACCTTTGACCAGGTTCAGTACATTGACACCGCCATTGGTGTGGTGTGACACCTTGTCAGTGAACCAGTGACGCCGGGTCTCGATGAATTCTACTTCATGCAGACCGGTGCGTTCTTCCCGCCAGTGATCCCCTTCCGATATAAGCTCGATCCGGTTCACCAGCTCATTTTTTGTCCAAGACCTTCTGCGATCCCATTGGATCACCTTTTCACCATGCTCGATATTGATAGGCCGCGGTTTACCGTCCAGCCCCAGACGACCCCAATCCCATAGCTTGAATGTGAAGATGTAGGGCGTGGCGCTGATCTCAAGAACAACACTGTCCTTTCCCGAGCAGTGCACTGTCCCACCGGGGATGAGGAAGTGGTC
This sequence comes from uncultured Lentisphaeria bacterium, assembly GCA_964454335.1. Lineage (GTDB taxonomy): Bacteria > Fidelibacterota > UBA8477 > UBA8477 > JABMPR01 > CAYVVT01. The sequence goes on from CAYVVT010000003.1 coordinate 131,787, forward strand.
ATGTTTCTGTGCCGTCCAGGTCTGAACGTGTTCTTCAGCGTCGAAGGGTTCGCCACCAGCCTGAGCCCTCCGCAGTTCAAGCAACATCCTGTCGGGATCCACGTCATCTCGCAGGCCGAGGTAGACGACGGCTCCCGGTTTGGCCGCCAGCATGTAATAGCTTTCATCCTGGGTATAATGCACCCCGAACTGTTCCTGGATGTATTCTGTGACGGGATGGACCTGCAGACTCAGGTTGCCACCGTCCATCGTGTCGAGGAAATCGAAGCGGATGGGAAATTCATCGCCGAAACGGGAGTGCACCCTGGGACCCAGCAGTTCCCTGGGATGATGGAAGACCAGGTTCACGGATGGGATCTCCACTGTCACGTCGCCGTACTCGAGCAACAGGCTGTTTTCTTCTGGCACACAGTTGAAACACCAGGCAAAATTGTCCGGTTCTTCATCGAGGCCGCAGATCTCCCGCATCCATTGCCCCCCCCAGGGACCAGGATCAAAGAAGGGCACCACACTGAAGGGTTGTGACACAGCCTGGCTCAGACCTGCCAGATAGGCCCGGCCACTGAGGAGTCTGGGATCGTCTTTGGTGTTGGTATCCAGTAGATAATCGATCCTGTTAAACAGTGATTTCTTGATCCGGTCGCACACGCGCCAATCCACGAAGTAAGCCTGTTTATATTGCACAGAGAACTCTGCATCCTTGTTCATGATCCCGATGTTGCTGATCTCGTCACGGCGAAACCGCTGCTGGATCTCCCACCGTGCCATATCAGCATATACCAGCAGATCTGGATCATCCCAGATCGCAGAAGCACCAATACCGTAGATCAGCACCAGACCATCAGCTGTGCTTGCGACAGTTTCCTGGATGTCCTGGACCTTGCCGGTATCAAGAAAATCATGAATGCGCAATCGACTCATGTATCCAAATACGCGATCATCCGTGACGTCGGGATAAACCAGTTGCTGAACATCCTGGGGGTGGAGAAAGCAATTGCGGGTATCTATGAACCGATCAGGTGACAGACCTGTCCTCAAAGCGGAGATCATTTCATCATCATGAACACCATGATAGGTCTCTACGACCAGGATCTGCCGATCCTTATAAATATCATTCAGCGCGCTCTGAAGACGTTCAGCGATCGCAGACCAGCCCTGAAGACAGTCTCGATCGTGATCTTTCACACTGATGGTTGGGAATTTATTGAACATTGATTCTACTGTCCCTCGGTTCACAGCTTAATGGTGGATATCATTCCCCAGACCGGGCAAGTATCACCCTCAGAAACCTTGGCCGGTAAGAATCTAGACCCTCGGTTGACAAGTCCAGGGAAGCTGGGGAAGTCACGTAACTGATGATCAGTTCATTTATCTGGTCGGATAGTGCGGGATGGGGTCTGGCGGCATAGGTCATGGTGACATGCTCCGGGTTGCTGTAGATCAATACCGGTTCAGTCCAGGGGCCGGTGAGCAGCCTTGCTGTGGTGAGATAGATATCCGGCTGCATGGGATCGTAAGTTGTGGCTAGAAAGAGATCCCATTCTTCGATATAATGAATATCCGACTCCGTGATACCCGGAAGGAAGAGCGGGACCGGGTCTTCATGGTCTTTCCGCCAGCGTTCCTTGAACAATCCCTTTGACCAATACTGGATCAGATTGCTATCAGGTTGCTGTGCGAACAGCTTCTCCGGAGCCCTTGCCAGAATAGCGGCCCTGCCTGCTGAAACATCCTGATAACCAAGGAAATAGATATAATCTTCCCAAAGCATCATGGCGCTGTGGATACCGAAGGATGAAGTACCCACGCCCAGGTCATAATACCGGCAGGTCCATGAATCCGGGGTTTCTGTGTAATTGTCGATGGCGATCATCACCGTTCCGGCAACCCACCAGGTGAGTTCATTGGCATCCATGGCGAAACAGAAGAGCAGCAGTCTGTCTGCGGCGATCAATCCACTGGTTGGCCAATAGTACTTTCCGGGCATATCCGGCTGAGGTGGGAAGAATGCCATCTGACTATCCCCCTCCATGCGCCAATGATATTCAATCCTGCCGGGAATGGTCTCGGAACGATCCTCGATAGCGATACAATTATTGATATGCGGACCCTGGGATCGGCGTATGCCATCTTCTGTCTTCCCCAGAAAAGTATCACCGAAGAGCCAGAGAGTCCGGTGCTCGTCAAGCACGATGGAATGTGCAGCGTCAGCTCCAAGCCAGCCCTCCGGTTGTGGGACGAACAGCGTGTCATAGGTGTCATGCCATCCAACCGACACTAATTGGACCGGATAGTTATCCGGCCACTCATGCGGATCATCGGCCAGGCCAGACAAAACGGTGCAAAGCAGATATACCGAAAGGATATAAAATCGAATTTCTTTATTGGTCATGTCAGGCACTCCGCGAGTAATCGGCTGGCAGGTATTCATTGCTGAGAACACATCACAGCTTCCATTCTTCATTGATCGGAATAAGTTAATTCTATTCACCTGATTCAGTCACGCCTAATTGATGGTGCTGGAGGTGATTTACTGAATTCCAATGCTTTTAATTGATAAGGGGAACACCATGACGGGGAATATTCCGGTATTGATGGCACGGGGTCAAGGTCTTGCTGAAGCCTGGGAGAATTCATTGACCGAACTTTATGAGAATGGCTGTGATATCAAAACTGAATATGACCGTAGTGAAGACCCACCCAGTAAGGACTGCTCCATGACCATCGTGGTCGAGGAGCCCCTGAGCGAACCGATGATCCACCGCGACATACCTGCGGGGCTGGAGGATCTGCAGGAGTATGTCATGGAAGTCCTGGATGGTATCAAAGACCACCTCATCAGGGATCCTGAAGATCCCGATGATACACGTTGGGAGTATACCTACCATCAGCGACTATTTGCCTACACTTTGCCTTCTACTGAGAGCGTATTCGATCAGATCGACATCATGGCACAGAAACTGGCTGAAGTCCCTTACACCAGGCGTGCCCAGGCCATTACCTGGAAGGTCTGGGAAGACAATGAATGTTATGATCCTGCCTGTCTGCAGAGCATCTGGTGCCGGATCCTGCCAGATGAGGACGGCACTTGGATCCTCAATACAAATATCCGATTCAGATCCAACGATGCTTACAAGGCTGCGTTGATGAACATGTTCGCCTTCATACAGCTTCAGCAGAAGATTGCAGAGCGGATCTCTGTGCTTTCCGGGAAGACGGTCACCTTAGGTCGCTATGTACATCAGGCGGACAGCTATCACATCTATGGATCAAACCTGGAGGAGTTCCAGCAAAGATTCCTGGGGATGAAGGCTGAACGTAGCTTTGATGAACGTACCTACCGCTATACGGACATGAAATTCATGATGGACGAGGCAGTTAAGGGCATTCTCGACAAGGTCGCCGCCATGTAGCCGGTCCTAATCCCATTCAAGGGGCTGGACCTGGCCTGTCTTCTGGGATTCCAGCGCAGCGGTGAACAGAAGATGACTGTTCGCCACCTCATCCGGCCGAACACAGCCATAGAGTCCTGGATCCTTCCCACAGAGCTCTTCGACGAAGGCTGCCCACATCTGCAGAATGGAATCGGTGAATCCGAACTCAAAGATCCCCCCGGTTATTGCGGGATATACAGATGCATATCCCAGATCCTCCCGCTGCCAGGTCTGTACCTCTCCTTGCTTGTACTCCATGCTGAAGAGGGCGCGAGGATCCTTTGTGCTGAAGGAGTAGCTCTTCACACTACCCAGTATCTTGAAATACCAGGTATTGGTCTCCCCTGGCGCGATTCGCCAGGTCTTCAGGGTCATCGGGAATCCGTCTTCGGGATTCTCAACATCGCAGTGCAGGGTGGCATTGTCCCAGGTCTCACAGGGTACCAGTTCACCACCTGAACTTAGACGTTGCGGTATAATGTTCTGCAGCTGGGCAAAGACACTACTGGGCCGGAATCCAAGGCGAAAGGGTACATGGAGGACATGCATACCGAGATCTCCCATGCAGCCGTATTCACCATTGATGTCCACCATGCGTTTCCAATTGATGACCTTGTCAGGGTTGATATCGCTGCTGTGCAGAAAGCCTGATTCAATCTGCAGGATACGTCCCAGCTCCCCTTGCTGCACCGCCTTCATGATACGGACAGCACCTGGATAATATGGAAATTCTGATGCACAGCGTACGAGGAGATCGTCATGCTGCTCAATCTCGCGAGTGATAGCCTGATTCGCCTTCAGATCTATCCCGAAGGGCTTCTCACCGAGAAGGTGTTTTCCACTTCTCAGGATATCGATGTAGACGCGTTCATGAAGATGATGCGGGATAGCACAATAAACGGCTTCGACGTCTGGATTCGAAAGCAGTTCCCTGGTGTCGGTGGTCGTTTGATGGATGCTCTGAAAGGAGTCTGTGAACCAGTTAAAAAGTTCTGGGTTGGTATCGCACACAGACACGATCTCGGGAACGGCGGAAGTGTCGGTAAGATGCATCCAGCGTCCGACTGCACTGGCGAATTCACGCCCCATCAGACCCAGTCCGATGATCCCAAAAGGAATACGACGCTTCATATTATTCCGTCCCCTGCAATATCTCCATAGCTTTGGGCACATCAGCATCCTTGTGCACCACGGCCATGAGAGCCTGTGTCATGGATCGAGGATTTTCGTGCTGGATGACATTTCTCCCATAGACGATCCCCCTGGCACCCTGCTTCATCAATTCCACCGTGCGGGCGAAGATCTCTGCTTCACTGGCTTTCCCACCACCTCTTACCAGCACGGGACAGTGCTGGGCGATCTCAATGACCCGATGGTATTCACTCACATCCTCACAGGGATCAGCCTTAATGATGTCGGCTCCGAGTTCCACGGCCTGGCGGACCAGGGGCAGGATCTTCTCGATGTCCCCATCAACCATATAGCCACCAGCTTTCTCATTGCCCTGCATGACCAGGGGTTCCACCATGAGAGGCATTCCATATAGCTCTGATTCCCGCTTGAGTGCATTGATGTTGTTGACACAGGCCTTATGCAGTCCGGGTTGATCCGGGAGTTGCAGCAGATTGACCACGACACAGGCGGCATCCAGCACAAGGGCCTGTTCCACCGGACGGTCGATCATTTCGCTCCACAGCTCACTGGGGATCACCTTTCCATAGCAGTTGGCAATGTCTGTACGCAAAACAAGAGCCGGTTTATCCCGACCTGGCTGATCTTGAAGAATGGGAGCAGTACCGGGTGAAAGCTGTATGGCGTCTGGATCTGCTTCAATGATGGCATGGATTGCACCGGTCATATCCTCGATGCCATTGAGGAAGCTGTATTCATCGAACATGCCATGGTCGATGGCCACATCAAAACACTTACCGGAAACATTGAACAGTCTACCCATCCTGGCTGAAATACTACTCATCATGTCCCATCCTACCCCTTTGTTGGGTGGTTAATCGTGCAGGAAAATAACAAGGCAGCCAGATGATCTCACGTCACCTGACTGCCCTCTGTAGTTTGCTGTTAGAAGTCTCTACGTGCTCTATTTCAAGAGCATCATCTTTCGGGTTTCTACCCCTGCCGAACTCGTCAGTTTGTAGAAATACGTTCCCGAGGATAGCAGCGTGCCCCTGGAATCAGTCCCATTCCAGGTTTTAGAATATTCACCCGCAGGCAGAATACCGCTGTGTAGGGTCTTCACCAGGATCCCGTTCAGGTCGAAGACAGCCAGTTCAATTCGTCCTGTGTGCGCTAAGGTAAATTGAATCTCGGTGACAGGATTGAACGGATTCGGATAATTCTGTACAAGTGTCACGTCACTGGGAAGGACATTTCCTTCAATGATACCAACCGGGCCCCCCACTGTAATGGGGTGTGGATAGGATATATCATAATAACCATCCTCAGTGAAGTCCAAGGCCGCATGCGTCACGAAATATGCCAGGTTGAAGTTGCCGGTGTCACTGCCAGTTACCATGTCAATAAAGACATCGGTATAGGCCGTATCCGCCCCGCCGGAGTATTCTGGTGGGGATATGTACGCCGTTACACCCTGATAGATTCTCCATTCCATCCCTTCTTGAGGAGGATAGTAGAATGATAATGAATCTACCCAGTTGGAATCCATCACACCACCAAGATTGGCATCCAGGCTGTCATTGTGCAGGAAGGTGCAGTAATCTGGTCCAAAGACATCACCCTCATAATAGACTGAATCCACCTCCCAATCCAGGGGGACATGCAGCCCGACGATGAGGTTATGTGGATTGGGATCCTCTTCGAAGGTTTTCATTAAGAAAACTGTCTGGATGGGCGTATTCACATTTGCCTCACTTGGCTGATCGACATCAGTGATCTCGAAACAACCAGCCAGCAATACAGCCACGACAATGGTAATGACTGGTAGCATCTTTTTCATCTCAATCTCCTTACGCTTGTTTTCCCCGTCTTCATCGATATAGCTCAAATATAAATCTCAATGATCATCTCACTTGAGTAAAGTGACTTTGGTCATAGCAGTCTTGCTGGTGGATCGATCAACCGCAATTATGATGTAGATCCCGCTCTCAACCTCGGATCCCCGCTCATTCCGGCCATCCCAATAGAAATCAGTATTCCTGGCCAAATTTTCCTGTCTCCATGTCCTGATCAACTCACCCGCTACATTGTAGATGCGAATATACGCCGGGGCTTCCCTCGCGGCAGCAATCTTTATTCGAATCCTGGTGTTGAAGGGATTCGGAAAGGCGGTCAGAATATAAGCTGAGGGGGAAATCAAGTTCGAGACTTCGCGGATCCCTGTGGCTTCATGGTGATCATAGATCAGCCGGATGAATCTCGGGTGATAGATATCTGCATTCTGAAAGTGTTCACTGAAACTGAATGTATTGACTTCATAGCTGATGAGCAGTTCGTCCTCAGGTGTAAGATGTGGATGAGCTTTGGCGTTATAGGTGAAGGTATTTGCACTGATCTCTGTTTCAGGTGGGGTCCAGATGACCTCGGGTTGGCTGAAGGGTCCTACTGCTGTGTTCGCTCGAGCAATGCACACGGGACCAGATATACCATTTCTGAGGAAGGTCAGGATATACTCTCCCGCCTCCGTTTGTATAACGCTATGTTCCTGACTTATCTCGTAAATGATATCCTGGCAATCCGCGATATCTGATGACCATCCGATCCCATCCCAAAATGTCCAGGCACCGGCATGACTCAAGGAATCCTCAAGAACTCGTGCGGCTACCAGGGCTTTTCCTCCAGAAAAGCTCCTGGGACCGTATACGTAAATGTATCCATCCGGTTCCGGACAACCGCTGCGTTCGGTCTGTGGCAATATGGCCTGACCGAACACGATCTGTGATCCGTCATCTGGATCAGTATACTCCACAGGCATATCGCGTTGTTGGACATTCGTGACGTAGCCGTTTGCATCCAGGACACCAGAAGCCAGGATGACGCCGGCGATGGCAAAGGAGGCCTGCGGATCTGATTCCATTCTAAGTAAGAAAATGTGAACGCTGTCCTCGAGGCTGATCCCATCCATTTGCCAGCACCACTGCCCCTCTTCGGTTAACGGTGTCTGCGGAATGATCCAGGCCTCATCCCCGCCAGGTCCACTCCCCCAGAGGAATTCGATCTGATCTTCATCGGGTAGTGAGCCAATTAGGTATGATTGACTGTTATTTACCAGTTGAGTACCTGGAAGACGCTGCCCTTCAGGGCTTACTTCCCCGAGAAAGGTATCACTGAAGTGGATCAAGGTTCGTCTGTCCCCGGCTTCTTGGAAATACTCGTATCCGTTCAATGGAATGGAGTATGTACCGTCCCCGCCTGTCCAGCCACTGTCACGATAGAAGAGGGCAGTCCAATCATCGGCTGCTTCAACCCGGTAGCTGAGATAATCATAGAGTCGCGGGATCCCGAAGAAATGGGGATATTCAACCTGGGTCCAGGAACCACTGCCATCATGGGTGGCTCGGGTGGCCACACAGGCCAATTTGTACAATCCCAGACTGTCGCCGATCTCAAATTGCAGGGTTGCCTCAAAGGTTTGCGCGGTAGAGTAGCTGAATGAGGTGTCGGTATGAAATGCGGTCCAGGCCATTCCCGGATTGAAGCGTTCCAAGGGATATTGGGTAGAGACGATCTCTGTCCAGGATTCATCTATAATGAGGGTTCCATCTCCAAAATCGGCAGTCCAGGACGCCTGCAGCAGTTGCCAGTCCGCTGGTACCAGAACCGCCAGAACACCTTCGGCCACCTGATTCTCGGGGATCACATCGTCAAGGATCTCGATGCGTATTGCTATAGTTTCTCCCTGGGATCCCTCCTGAGGACTCTCCATACTTGTGATCCTGCAGGACGTCAGGACAAATAAAGGGAGTACCAGCATTATGAACATGTGCTTGCTGAATGAGAGACTGTATTGCTCAGATTGGAACAAAATGGACACTAGAAACTGAATCCAGCGCTGAAATGATGGATTGAACCCAAGGCGGTTCTATGGGGATTCAACGCGTAATCGATCCGCATACGTTCAGTCACCTTGATCCCGAAGCCATACACCGCGGTTTCCTCATCAGTGGATCGATGACCTCCTTCCAGCAGGTCATCATCCCCACCAAGGAACATCCTCCATCCAGCACGTCCATAGAATCGATCCATCAGTGCGTATTCCATAGCGATGGAGAATTGTTCTAGATTGTCTATAGGATGACTTAGTTCAGTGAGTAACAGGAGGTTAGAGTTATTTCCTTCAAGTAGATCAAGACCAAGTCCTACGCGAAAGATGAGAGGCATTCTGAGAGTCTGTTCGATGACCTTGAGATCGGGTCCAAAATGCTGAAAAGTGAAACTCACGCGCATGTCTTGCCATCCCATGAAATAGGTGGCTCCCAGATCGATGAGGACATTGTCGGTCGTATACTCGGCAAGGGTTTCACGCACGACTTTGATCTGCCCGCCGATCCCGAGTTTATCAGTAAAACGACGTGCCATGCTCAGTCCGATCTGAAGGTCACCAGCCGAAATCAAATTGCCGGTACCCAGAGGTTGCATAACAGTGGTTTCTTCGATCTTACTGATGCGGAAGTCGATGAGGGTCATACCCAACACAATGCCGCCAACCGGTGTGGCCATGGCGACACCATTGTAGACGCTGCCGGCGAACCAGTTGTAGGTGGTAAACGTGATATCGGAACGAGAGAGGAAAGCAATACCGGCAGGATTGTGGAAAAGATTCTCGGCCTGCCCGACAAGTCCCGTTCCTGTCATGGCCAAGCCGGCACTGCGGGCTCCCCCACCCATCTTGAGGAAGTTCATCCCGGTTGTCCCTACGGTTGAGAATTCAAAGCCATAATCAAACAGACGTTGAGCCTGTGCATGTTCAACACTGAGCAATAGGCACAATGTCGCCAGTATGGTCACAGATCGCTTGGATCGATTAATGGTATCTCTCATTCTCATTTTATAATGATCAGGGAGCCCTTTGCGGAGCCCTCACTGGATTCAACGGTCCAGAAGTAGATGCCGGATACGACTTCGATGCCGGCGCTGGACTTCTGATCCCAAACTTCCTCACCCCTGAGAGCATCTTCCCGCTTAAATGAGATCACTCGTTTACCGTCAGTTGTGTAGATGTTCACAGTGCAAGTCGCCGGCAGATTTGTGAATGTGATCAGGTTCCGATCGCTTTCAGCAGGAAGACCAGATTTTTCCCGGAATGGATTTGGAAAAACCGACACAGCCGAAAGGTCCTCTGCAGGTAATGTTCCATAGCGCATCGGTGTATCTATCCGATTGGTAAGCCAGGAGACCTGCTCTTCCTCATTTTCAACTGTTACGGCATAGTAATATTCAACCCCAACGAACAGGTTCTCATCCAGATCACGAAAGGTCAGGTCGTCATAATATGCTGCTTGCTGGATGTAGCGTACCTTTTTGTTATACACCTCTTCCCAGGGTCCGTTGAAGGAGTGATCTGATCGCATGACGCGATAGACCGAATTGGTCCGGCGATCTACGTCCTCCAATGCCAGCCATTGTGTGTGTACGGGTTCCCAGGTGAGGTCAATACCCTGATTTGGGACCACCACGACGTCCAGTGCCGGAGCAGGTGGAGGGAACACAGTCGGTAAGAGCCCGTTGTCATACACTGCAATGGCGCTATCGATTGTGGCCTGCAGCAAGCCCAATCCTTCCGGGAGGCGTGCCTGGACGCCCTGCAATTCAACGCCATCATCCTCAAGATCGACAAGATCATCCAATGGCAGGCCATCTACCGCTTCAGCCAGAGCTAAACTCACACTGGCCCCAGCAGACAGGTCGTAGGGTCCACAGGACAACAGTGTCAGCGCCGTGATGAAATGTGTGCCGGTATGCTGCAGATCTGTGTTGGTGCCATCCATAATGGCATAGAGAGCCTCTGCGGTGGTACCGGTTTGAGTGAAGCGTCCCGTGTGCTCCAGAATGCTTGCCCAGAAGGCGTTTGCGGGCTGTGGACTTCCATCGGCTGCCGGATCCGCATGAAGCAATGCCAGACCAGCGTAGCCCGGTGTACGCAGCTCTCTGAAGTCCGCGTTGTAATTGCCGTAATCCCAGGGGATATCCTCACCCATACGCTCATCGTAGGCATAGATCAGGTTTCGGCTGGCATCATAATCCACAACGTCATCCATGCGGGCCAGGTCGTCTCCCCATCCATTATGTACATACAGATCCTGATAGCTGGGCCGGATCAACCAGGGGAAGCCAAGGTACAGATCCTCGAGAGGGGCTCCGGTTTCATTGGTAAACCGGTACTCGTGGATGATGAAATTATTCAGGCCATTGAAACTCCAGCAGTGACTTTCCAGCTCAACACGGATGTTCTCACTTGTGAGCCAACTGGTTGAAACAGTCTGTTCCGGCAGCCCAGAATCGAAATCAGCGGATTCAATGAAATTATCATGTCTGGTGATGGGTCCGAAGGTGCCTTCATCCACCACATCGAAGGGACCATGTTCCGTGAACAGGAGCTCATCACCCTGGTAGGCGCCAATCCACAATCCTGCTCCTGCCAAATAGGAGCGCTGTTCCTCCTTGGCAGGGAGTTCTCGGGGTCCCCCCGGCCAATCCATACTGGGAAAGTAGGTGAATGGATTCATGGGCTCGACATATCCGATCCGACCATCATCATTGATGGTCTCCCAGAGATTTCCCCGGTCGAGCACCTCAAACTCAGGAAACCTGACCTGAGCCTGCAGCGACTGAATGGTCAAGAGCACTGTCAGCAGTCCGGGAATGCCATTGAGGATATGTTTGTTTCGTACGATCATGCTTTCAGTCCGGGACCTAGAAATTGTATTTAATACTGAAGTATGCCTGGCGCGGAGGTCCATAAACCAGCCAGGTGATATCGTACCCACCACCGTCCTCGGTCCTGGGCTTGCCCTCCTCACGGTAATAATCGTCGGCGTCGGGATCGAAGAACTCGTCACCGATGGCCCGGTGATTCTTACGGTTCAGCAGATTGGTCACCCGCAGCGTTGCTGTCAGGTCTGAAGATCCCATACGGAGTTGTTTATTGATCTGCATATCAATGGTGTGTGATGGTTTCAGTCTGTCGATACGGAGAAAATTGGGATCATCATCAGGCAACTGGTAGAAATATGGCGAGCCGGAAACTCCCTGATACAGGAAGCTCATATCCAGATCCTTCAGCATCCGGCCCACTACTCCCGTACTCCATCCAGTCGGCCAACTCAGGAATAGATTCACCCGCATCAAATGTGGACGGTTCAGTGATTGAAGCGTCCTGGGGGCATTGGGATCCTGCTCGTAGGTGATAGTACTGTCACGATCGATATAGATGAAATTCGGAGAAGTCCTACCGCTGGTGACCCCACTGAATGCATAGTTCAGATCCAGGCGGACGTTCTGGCTGAAGAGTGAGTTCAAGGCAATTTCCAGTCCCCTGGCATCGCCATAATCACCGGGAAAGTTACCCACGTAGAATGCGTTTGGAGTGATCATGCCGCGGAAGGGATCGTAGCCGTAGATGCGATTGTCAAAGAGCCCTGCACGCGGGTAGGTCTGATTCGTAATATCCTTGTAATATCCTGTGATGATGAATTTTGCCAGGTCGGGGATCACCTGCTCATATTTGGCTTCGAACTGGACCGTTTTCTGTGGTCGCAAGGCTTCGGCGGTAAAGAACACCACACGTTCCGGATCCCCATCCTTGGATGGGAAATGCGGTTGCTCCAGACCAGCGGTATCATTGGCGTAGAATCCTTCGGTAACATAGTTGGGCCGCCAGTAGGTCAGTTCGAACATTTTGTCCAGTGAAGGGGTCTGATAGAAGTGGCCATAATTGAAAGCCAGCTTGGAGGTTGCCGAAACAGGGAATGATATCCCCACCCGGGGACTCCACATGGTGAAGGGATCCACCGGCTCCTGGGGCTTATCTAGAATATTGGAGAAGTCGTATTTGATGTGTCCGAGTGAATCGATATCATCCTGATCCGGATCGAGATTGACATTGTATTCCGGGTCGATGGCTGGGTTGAACCAGTGCATGAAGCTGAACCATTCCCGGTTCGGATCAAAGCGATCGTAGCGCAGACCGACCTCCATGATCATGCTTTCGAATTCGATCTTATCGCGGAGATAGGCAGCGATCTGAATGGGTTGATATTCGTCAGGAAGAGCACGGTTCCAGAAGTATCGAACGTCGTCGGTCCAGGGTGGCAGGCGATAGTCGGCGATCTTCTCGATCTGATTGTGGCGATACTCGAAACCCGCCTTCAGCTGATTGTATTTGTCTACCTGCCAGGTCATATCCCCTTCAAACGATACATCTCCGGTATGTACCTTTCTCTCGAAGCGGGGTGTGAACATGTGGTAGGGCTCATTCTTCATCGCCTCAGCCTGCTCTTCAGTGTACTCTTCCGGAATGAAATAGAAGTCGAAACCCCAGATGCTCTGCTCATTGTCGCCGCTGCCCACTGGAGAATGCTCACCCATGTATTCATCAAGTTTGGAAGTGAACCTACTCAACTTGATGTCATAATACAGTTCGGGTCTCAGGGCATGGCTGAAATGCAGTCCGAATCCCAGGTTCTGCACATCGCGCAGACTTCCGTATCCGCGGTAGAATTTTGCTGAATGATTGAAGATCCCACCGTCCTGGAGCGTGGTGAACTCTTTCAGGCTGTAGTTCCCCGTGACAAGCAGATTCGCCTTTTGTCCCAGTGGAAATTTCAGGTTGGTCTGGAAGGCATTCAGATCATGAGAATCACGTGGTCTTGGCAGTATGGTCGATTTGCGCTCAGCTTGCCCGGCGAAAAAGAATGAAGCGGACTCCAATCCCAGAAAGGACAGTGGGCCGCCGAAACTGTAATAGAAGGTAAGGTCCGGTTGTTTCCGGTAATCATACATCTGCTGTTCGCGGTATGGGATCATCCAGAGCGTATCCAGGACGCCATTGGAATCAATATGACTCCAGAATCCCTTGTCGTAGGTCATCAGCCAGGTACTGTCCACCACCCCATTTTCATCCACATGGTCCTGATATTCTTCCTGGCTGGGATAATTATAGACATATCGCCCGAAATGCCGTTTGCCTGGTGGACTGAAGATCATCTCAAAGGAGCCCGAGAATTTCTCTCCACCGGATCGGGATACCACATTCACCACACCTGACTGGGCTTCACCGTATTCAGCACTGAAGCCGGAGGTGATGATCTGGAGTTCACTGATGGCATGCAGGTTAATGGACGAGAAGCCAACTCCAGCCGACTCGATCCCCTCCATGAGAGAGGCATTGCGGATGCCATCCATGTAAAGCTTGATCTGTTCCTGTCCGCCACCACGTATAGAGAAACTCGCCTCTCCCGTACCTCCATATCTCGCCGAGGCCGGATTCTGAAACACTCCTGCCTGTACCATGATGGCCTCAGCGGCGCTGGAGACCGGTAATTCAGCCAGATCTTCTGAACTTAGGAAGATCGTACTGGAAGCGTCATCGGGTTGTATCAGGGGACGTTCCGCAGTTACGACAAGTTCCTCCCCTTGCAGTATTTCCGTGGTCATCCGGACGGGCAGGTCGGTGGTCAGATTCGAGAGGACGCGTACATCTTGAAGAAGCATGGTACTGTAACCGATCATGGAAACCTGGATCGTATAGATCCCTGGGGGTACTTGCAGGATGAAGTAATCCCCTTCTGCATCCGCTGAAGCACCGAGGTAAGTCCCTGTGACGATCACATTGGCACCACCCAGTGGTTGTGCCGTATCGCCATCTATCACACGGCCCTTGATCTTCCCGGTCACCGCTGCCTGCAGTGTTACAACACCAACAAATAGTGTTAGGATAACGAGGATCACACATGGACTCGGTCGTCTCATGACTGATCTTTCTCCTGCACTTGATCCCCTGCAAGGTTCGTTTTCAGTGTTTCGATGGCATCCAGCAGGTGCTGGCGGATAAGATCTGCGGCCTGGGAGCCATCCCGGCGATAGAGGGCCTCCATGATCTGTACACGGACCTCATAGTCCTTGCGGGATACAGGTACCAGCTTTGGCAGAAGTTGCTCTTCCTGGCCAAAGGCCTTAGAGGTTACCTTGATCAGTTCATATAGCACCAGATTCCTGGTGGCTTTCGCGGCGTAGAGGTGAAAATCCATATGCAGATCAATGATCTCCGCCTCGGATTTTGCAACCTCCTCTTTGTCCACGAGTGCCTGGAGATAGCCCAGGTCCTCTTCGGTGGCGCGCTCTGCCAGTAATTCCATGACCTGTCCCTCAAGACTCACCATGACCTGGAGATGATCCAGAAGCAGTTCTGCTGATGGTTTGTGGCCAAGCGGATTGGAGATGAACCAGTCGTCGAGTTGTTCACTGACATAGATCCCGGAGCCGTGCTGAATGGAAAGGGCGCCCACGGTCTCCAGCTTCTTCAAAGCCTCCCTGAGGGTAGGGTAGCCTACATCGAACATGGCAGCCAAGGTCTTGGTGGAAGGCAGCTTATCGCCTGGTTTGAAGCGATTGGCCAGGACATAATCCATCAACTGTTCAGCGAGAAGGTCAGGCAGGCTTTGCCGCCGCACCGGGCTGAGTGCAGTCATATCAGGTTCCTCTTAAAAGTGATCAAATGACTTAATGAGTTAATTCTAATAATGTTTGCAATCCCAAACAAGCCAAATGTCGTCCCCCTTGGCTGCATGTTTTTGGGTTACAGCCATTTACGCACGAAAATTTCAGTCTTTATTTATGAACTGTCTCTCCCTGCTAGATCTGCACGCAGAAGTGATCACCCTTTACTTTCGATCGATTTGACCGAAGCCATGTTCATCGGTATGGTGTAGAGATCAAATGACTTGATTACTGATATCTGACTGTTTAAACTGATATTGGGTTAGGACCCTAAATTGGTACGTTAAACGACGTTATAGATTCTGCTGAAAGGTTTCTACTCATGCTTGAGATAAAAGAGATCCTCGTCCTCCATCATAGCCATCTTGATTACGGGTACACACATACACAACCCGTATTACGAGAATTACAGCGTGAATTCCTGGATGAGGCGCTGCGCCTCCTGGATTCAACAGCCGACTGGTCTGAAAAGGATTCACAGCCAAAATGGACCGTTGAGGTCACGGCTCAGCTGCTGGAATGGTTGAAAACCTCGTCTGAGCCGGATGTGGAACGCTTCACACAGTATGCCCAGGCTGGACGCATCGGTGTTTCCGGTTTCCAGTACAACAGCACGCCGTTGGTAGATGCAGAAGGGATCGCCAGCCAGCTGCGCCCCATCAAGGAGATCAGGCAACGCTTCGGTATTCCCATTACAACAGTCAATCAACACGATGTAAACGGGATTCCATGGCCATTTGTGGATATTGCGCTGGATGCCGGAATTCAACTACTGATCATGGCTGTCAACATCCACTTCGGCGGTTCCATCGACAATCGTCCTTCCATATTCAAGTGGAAGAGTCCCTCCGGGAGAACGCTCCGTGTCATGAACGGTGCTCACTACACGATGTTCGACCAGCTTCTCAAATCATGGGATCGTAACCTGGATACCATGTCCGACCAATTTGATGTCTATCGGAAATATCTTGAAAAAAGGGGCTGGTCCCATGATTTCATATACCTGACCACCGCCGCGGCCCCGGTGTGCTGGGACAATTCACCACCCAACAGGGATACGGCAGAACTGATCCGGAAGTGGAATTCTGAGGGCAGGACCCCACATATCCGTTACATCACTCCTGACGAGCTACGTCAGCGCATAGACGAAATTCCGGACGATCAGATGCGTACACTCTCGGGTGACTGGACGGACTTCTGGAATTTTGGCGCTGGATCCACCGCCCATGCAGTGAGGATCAGCCGTCAGGCCAAGACGAAACTCAGAACCTCCAGGATCATTTCCACGGCGCTGGAAACCAACCAGCGGATGGAGCAGATCGATGCTGATGCTCAGGAAAAGCTCAATCTGTTCGACGAGCATACCTGGGGTGCCTTCAACACGAGGCAGCATGACCATGACTTTGCCAGGTCGCAGCGCCATCTGAAACAGGCAATCCCATATGAGGCCGATGGTTTGGTAGAATATCTCATCACGGACAGACTGGAAGCCCTGGCACGGAATCCCTGGGATACCCATGATCAGCATGGCGTTCTGGTCGTGAATCCCTCAGCTGAGACCAGACAGATAGCAGTGCCGGTGGAAGAAACCTGGCCCCTGGAGGGGAAACGTCTGCGAACCGCCAGGATGGCCTGGCCTGCTCGTTATGGACAGCTGGAGGCCAGTCCGTCGTATGGACCCGTTGAGCTGGCACCCTTCTCATGGCGATTCCTGAAATTTGATGAGCTCGATCGGATGGGATCATCACATCCCCGCTTGGAGCACGGTCAGATCTCAGAAGCTGAACCTGTACAGCGACTGAATATCAACGAGACTGAGATCATCGACACGGTGACAGGATATCTGGAATCCCCTTCTCATCGTCTTGAATATGATATGGCCACCGGCAGGATCACACGTCTCCTGGACAAGTCTTCAGGATGGGAAGTTCTACCTGAAGCTTCACCCTATACCTTTTTCCAGCTGGTTCGAGAAGAACCTGATCCCCTCATCAACAATCACCGTACAGCCCTTTACGCCCGTAACCTGGATCAGGAGAAGTATGACGTCTCATGCTGGCAGACGGACTGGCCACGTCGCCTTCATACAGCCCTGCGTCCTGCCGGGAACCGTGTTGAAACCGGATCTGATCGCATTTCCTTGATCCTGTCATTTGAGATGCCCGGATTGAAGTCGCTGGAGCAGCGCATCACCCTGCGAGCTGACTCCCCGACCATCGAATTGGTCCTGGATGTGGATAAGGAGGATATTCGGGATCCGGAAAGCTATTATCTGATCTTTCCACTGGCACTGAGTGAAGGTTGGAGAGGTCATTTTGACACCGCGGGGATTCCCGTTGAACTTGATGCGGAACAACTTCCCGAGGTATCCCGGGATTGGGTGACAGTGGACCAGTTTGCCAGCATCAGTCATGATCAGGAAGAGCGGAGTGCTGCGTTGATCTGTCCGGATGCGCCGCTGGTGATGCACGGTGGTATGAACTTCGGTGATCGCAGTAAAACCATTGAACGCAAGGCGGATCCCTGTCTCGTGGGTTGGCCATTCAACAACTACTGGGATACCAATTTCCCCTATGCGCAACCTGGTCGGATCACGTTACGCTACGGCTTCGCCACTGGTGGCAAGTACAGTCCTACGGAGCAGGTGCGTCAGGCGAGGAGCTTCTCAACACCCAGTGAGATCCATCCCGCGCTGACAGAGCTGGACCAGGATCAGGGCCGTTTCATCGTCCTGGATCATGATGATGCCCATGTGCTGGACCTGAAACCGGCCAGTACACATGAAGGATTGATCCTTACCCTTCTCAGCACCGCTTCCGCTTCTATAGATCTGACCTTGACGCTTCCGCACCGAAAGATCATAGGAGCCAGCGTGGTCAACGCCCTTGAGGAGGTCCTGGCAGAGAAGATCGAGTTCGACGATCAGGCGGCTGTCTGTAAGCTTGTTCCCAATCGGATCACACATGTCCTGATCAATTCTGGATCCTGACGACATGGAACTCGTCAAGCTCCAATTCAGTGGACGGATCCAGGCATCGCTAGGACTGCACTATGCCATCCTGCAGCCATCAACGGTACCACCAGGGTCCGGGCTGGGGGCTATTCTCAGTCTCCATGGTGCCGGTCAGCGCGGTTCAGACCTGGATCTGGTGGTGAATCATGGACTACCCCTCTACGCCAGATCACAGGATCGATTCCCCTATCTGATCATTGCTCCTCAGTGTCCTGCAGGTGATAGCTGGCTGCTCCACCTGCCTGAACTGCTCGCCATCGTCGAAGTAACCTGTGAGCAATACGGTGTGGATCCTTCCAGGATCATCATTACCGGCTATTCCATGGGTGGAAATGGAACCTGGGTCCTGGCAAGTCGCTGGCCGGAGCGTTTTGCAGCCGTCGTACCGATATGCGGATGGGGTGATTGGCTGCTGGACTTCCCTCAAGCCGTTCACACCATGAAGAATGTCCCGACCTGGGCGTTCCACGGTGAGGAGGACGATGTCATACCGGTTGAGGATTCGGAGAAGCTGGTTTCTGAACTCAGGAGTGTGGGTGGGAATATCCGATGGACAAGCCTGCAGGGGATCGCGCATGAATCCTGGGATACAGCATACTCTGACCCCGCTTTGTGGAAATGGCTCGATGAATGTCTGAGCTGATGCATTCTGACTCCGAGATCCTGGATCCCATTCCCGTCCACTACTCCGTCAAGCAGCTGATACATCGACTGCGGTTAAGAGAACACCCGGAACTCCTGGACGAGTTCCATACCGTGCTTGCGCATATCGAGAAGATCATCCGACCGCGTGCCGTTTTTCGGACCTATACCCTCAACCGGGTTGAACCAGGTATTGTGGCAATAGAAGCCGAACGATTCAGATCACGCATTCTGGCCTCTTCCCTGCTCACCGGGAACAGGGTTCACGTTTTCGCTGCTACCGCGGGTATGGAAGGAGAGTCATGGGCGGGGACGCTCACCGACCAACTTACGCGTTACTGGGCCTTTGAGATCATGGGTGAGATCCTCGAACATGCCATCAATCATTTACGACAGCACATCAGAAAGAGTTATGGAGATGGTCCGTTGTCCTGCGTGGAACCCGGGACCTCCGTGGATTGGGACCTACCCAGTCAGGAACCCCTGTTCAGACTCCTGGGTGATCTGCCTGCAAGGATCGATCTGGAACTGCTGCCGGAAAATATCATGAGACCCATCAAATCATTGTCCGGCATCATGTTCCCCACCCAGCGGCAATTCCATCACTGCAATTTCTGTGATAATGATTCCTGTCTCGACAGAAAGAATCCCCACCGACCAGAGTTATTCGCTGATTTGATCTGAGGGCTCAGGGAAATGCAAGGCCTCTGCGTAGCGGTCATGAAACCCTGGGAGTTCGGCGAGTTCGACATGTTCAGTTATTCGCCGAATTGTCTTGATCTCTGCGCTCATATCAACAGCGGCGGCCATTCGGGCACCATGCAGAGCCGTGTTGCCCAGGAGCTGGAGCTGGGTGTCTGAACCTGCCAGCAGTCCGATCCGTTTCGCTGATCTCAGGTTCAGACTCTGACCAAAGGCGCCTGCCACGTAAATAGCTTCGAGATCGTTCAAGTCCAGTTCAGCGTGTTCAAGCAGGAGATGAAATCCTGCTGCGATGGCCGCTTTAGCCAGTTGCAATTCTCTGAAATCCTTTTGTGTCAGATGAACCATTCCATGGAGATGCCAGCGATCATCCCGCACCAGGCGACCGTCACTCAGGAGGTGACCCTGGTCTAGGGCAAGTGCGGCTGCATCGATGAGGCCGCTCCCGCATATACCGCGCGGCTCCGTTCCACCCAGTACATGAAACTGGATATCTTCATCACCATAATCGATCCTGTCGATAGCACCGGTTTCAGCACGCATACCCATGCTGATCCTGGCCCCTTCAAAGGCAGGTCCTGCCGCCGTAGAAGCACAGTACAAACGGGAGTGATCACCAATGACCAGCTCTCCATTGGTACCCAGATCGATGAGGGCAACCGGTCCTGTACTGGATTGCATTCCCATGGCCAGCACTCCGGCGAGGATATCACTCCCCACGAAACCACCCAGATTTGGATGAAAGACCACGTTCGGATCCCCCGGAATATCCCAGTTCAATGTGCCACACCTCGTCTGCCAGGCATCGAGGGTTGCCGGTTCATATGGCAATTGGGCCAGGGTATGTGTCGGCAGCTGGGCAAAAAGGTGGTGCATGGCTGTATTCCCCACCAGGTTGACGCTTCTGATGGCTGAGGGGTATTTCAGCAGCAGACGATGTACCAACTCACCAAGTTTCTCACGGATGACTGTGGAGAGTTCGACCTGACCATGGGGGTTTGATTGACAGTGGTGAAGGCGACTCATCACATCAGCACCATAGGTCCCCTGTGGATTTGCTGCCGATTCTGAGCCTACCACCCGACCGCTGCCAACCTCAATGAGTTGGGCCACCAGTGATGTGGTACCTGTATCGATGGCGATGGCCAGTTCGCGGGGGAGCGCCCCCTCATCTCTGATCTTTTCCTCATGCAGAAAGAAGAGATCCTTCGTCCCGATCTCCAGTTCCACATCCCCCTGGAGCTTGAGCCGACATCCCAGTCTCCACCCTTCCGACTGTGCATCACCACCAAGTATATCCCGGTCCGCCTGGGTCACCGGAACCTGGCCCCTGATGATTCGCACTGCGCAGTTGCCGCAGGTCCCTTCCCCACCGCAGGGGAATTCAAGTCCCTCGCTAAACAGGAAATCCCGTGGATCACCCCCGCTGGGTACGTGTATCCGTTTACCAGAAGGTCTGATGATTATTTCGGGCATGCGCGGATCATTCCAGCGTGATGAGCATAGCTGAGTCGTTCCGATCTGGACCAGACAATAAGGATTCAGTGGTGCAGAAGACTATTCCTGGGCCACTGCCTGCACGCCATCTGCGGCGGTGGCTGCATAATAATCGGCCCCAATGGTCTGGGCATATTCCGCAGTCACCGGGGCCCCACCAACTATGATCTTGGCTGGAACGCCGGCGTCACGAAGGTCCTTGATCGTCGTTTCCATGTTCACCATTGTAGTGGTGAGAAGTGCGGAGAGGCCGACGTAATCGGCATCGAATTCCTTTGCCTTTTCAATGAATTCCTCTGGTTTGACATTCACACCTAGATCCACGACCTTGAATCCGGAACCCTTGAATACGATCCCCGCCAGGTTCTTGCCGATGTCATGGAGATCGCCCATGACGGTTCCCAGGACGATGGTTCCTTTCGCTTTGACACCACTTTCGGCCAGCAACGGTTCAAGGATCCCCAGACCGGCATTCATGGCCCGTGCAGCGATGATCATCTCAGGAATGAAAGCCTTACCATTCTTGAACCTGTCCCCGATGATCCGCATCCCAGTGATCATGGCATCATCCAGGATGGTTTCGGCAGAAAGCCCTTCCTCAAGTGCCCGATTCGTCAATTCAACCACCTGTTCAGCCTTTCCAGCGATCAGGTTCTCTTCCAGTTGCTTCAAAGTGCTCATATCCAGTTTCCTCATCAGTTTTGGTTTAACGCCTGATTGGCTCGACAGTGTCAAACATGGCAATAATATTCTCGGATGGTACGCCTACCAGGATGTTGTGGACCTGCTGGAAGACAAAGCCCCCACCAGGATTGAGAATGTCCACTTGTTCCCGCACATGTTTCCGCACACCCTCTGGCTGTCCAAGGGGCAGGATCTCGCGGGTATCGCATCCGCCGCCCCAGAGACAGATTCGTCCGTTATATTTATCCTTCAACGCACGGGCATCCATGCCGGTGCAACTGATCTGCACAGGATTGATTGCATCCAGACCAGCCTCGATGAGATCATCGAGGAGGGGTTCCACACCACCGCAACAGTGTAACTGGACCTTCACGTCTGCCAGTGCTTTGGCACGATGCCAGAGCATGCTGTGAAATGGCTTATAATATTCCCGGTACATCTCGGTGGACATGAAGGGACCGGATTGAGTTCCCAGATCATCCCCGAACAGGATCACATCTATGTGGTGCCCTACAGCACCCAACCACTTTTCCAGGTTTTCCAGGTGCATCTGGACCAATTTCTCACCAAAACGCTTGATACTCTCCGGATACAGACCCATGTACAGCATGTATTTTTCCATACCGATGAGATACTGCGGGATCTCAAACATGTTTCCACCGAAAAGTCCGATAATGGCTCTGTCAGTGGATTCCCGCAACCGCCTGGCACCTTCCGACAATTCTTTCAGTCCTGCATTATCCAGCGGGATATGACTACCTGGTGCCGCAATGCCCGTCCACTGGGTGTATGGAAAGTAGTCGGCGAGATTGTCGAAAGGGTCATTCTCGAAATCAACCTCCCCCATGGGAAAATGACACTGCTCGAAGAAGTAACTATCCTTGACCTGGACACCCAGTCTGGTCCCGTCCTCATGCAGGAGATAGGTGTCTCCGTTCACCTCTTCGAGATTGACGAACCCCGGGATCTTGCAGGGTGTTCCGTCGGGAAGCGTCCAATCCTTCCATTCCGAATCCTCCAGCATGAAACCACGGCCCATCTCAACAGTATCGACGTTCAGTGCATCCATGACCTCCGGTTCCACAATAGCGAGTTGCTGGATCATGTCGTATAAATAGACGTGTCCGCTCGTAATCCCCAGGGCCTCCTTCAGCCTGGCATAGGTCACTGCCATGATGCCGCTGGAGCGATGACCTCCAAAATCGATGGCGGGCCGATCTGGTTGTTGATGGTTCAGGGCAGCGAGTACTCGTTCTCTTGAATTCATGGGGTAGACTCCTTGTGTCCTTGATCATCGTTACCCGCAGCGGGAAAGAACCATGGGAGACGTTGGAACTGATGCTCGCGCCAATTCCCCCAGGTATGTCCTTCCGGGTACTCAGCATAGGCCAGCTCATAGCCTTTTGACTTCAATACTTCGTGCATGCGACGATTGGCCGCTGTGAAATCCTGTTCATCCGGTGGGATCCAATCCCCACCAATACACCATTCATAGGTACCGGTGTCCAGGGCTAGTTTCAATGGCAGCTGCTCACTCCTGCGGTACAGGTGAATCAGACTGTCGCTCTTAAAGGAAACGTAACCGGATTGGCTGTAGGCCAACCCAAATGTGCCTGGCGACTGTAATGCAGCATAAAGTGAAGCCAGCCCTGCAAATGAATCACCCGTGATCATGCGACTGTCGGGATCCCGCTTGACAGGATATCGCTCCTCGACGAAGGGCACCAGTTCATGTACCAGGAAATGAATATAATCTGGATTCAGACCATACTCGGTGGCCCTGTTGGGCTCAGCCGGTAATCCATAATTTGGCGGTGTGACAAACACTGCGATGACTGGCGCCATCTTTCCCTCATCCACCAGTGCTTTCAGTACGGAGGTCATATGGCCGTACTGGATGTAATCCAGACCATCCTGGAAATAGACACAGCCGAGCTGCTCACCAGCTGGGATCTGCTCAGGGATCCATACATGGATCTGGTGAGGATATCCCAGTTTCCCCGCTGGGATCATGTAGCTGTCAAGCTCAGCGGTCGTACTCAGGCCACCATCCTTGAAAGGCTCAAAGATGGGATTGGTTTGATATGCCGGCATGCGCAGTTCACTCATCTTCCCCCAGCCGTTTGATACCATTCGAGGATTCAAGGTGTCCACACTTGGCCAGGCTTCCGGTTCAAACTGCAGCCAGTACTGTAATCTGGCCTCGGGTTCAAATTCAGCCAGGTAGTAATGCAGGTCGGTACCCGCCACCCGGGTGAACGTTGCTTCAGCCTTCCAGGCATTCATATCTCCCATCAGGAGCAGGGAATCACCAGACGATTCCACTGCGATCACAACCCGGGTCTCATCTAGGAACAGCGGATTCCCCCATCGATTCACCTTCTCGATCAACTTCTGAGCAGCCATGCTGCGCTCAGGACCTTCAAGTCTGGAGATCGATTCTACCGCCTCAATAAATTCATGGCCACGCATATTCGAATCCTCAGAACACCCCATCAGCATAAGCCCCAGCAAGATAATATGTCCAATAAATCTCATTTAACATTCCAATCCCAGGGTCAGTACTTCCTCCGGAGCAAGGCTAAGCTTGAATTTGGAACTGCTGCAGGAAACCATCTTGACAGGCTCTTCAGCCCCTGTGAGTACCTGGACGCTCTTGAGAGCCGGTCCATGCCACTGAACCTGGGTGGATTCCTCGCTGGTGGACAGGTTGAAGATCCTGATCACCACTGCTCTGCCCCTTTCGGCCAATTTGAGGGCTGAAACTATGATATTGGCATTTGAAAGGCCGATCAAGCCCCCAGTAAGATCCCGTCCCTCGCGAGTCTGTTCAACATACTGGGCCTGTGCAGGGAGATGATGTTCACTACCGAAATGGTATGCCTGGACCCGGTCACCTGATCCAGATGAACTTGTCATGCTGTATCCGAAGCGGTAATTCCAGCCCCCCTGCCCCGCGGGAACATTGGTCCACCAGTGGTTGTTCATGGGCCAGGAGTAAATGGCCGCAGAATCACATTCCAGGGTGTGTTGCCATTTTCCCGTTTGGATCCTGCCGAGTTGGATCAAAGGCGCCTCCAAGGGACTCCATACGATGGATTGTTGATCATTCCACAGACGGATGTATTTCTGAACAGTATACCAGTCACGTGCTGATTCCGGCATCTGTCCGCTTTCAGGGATCAGGAAGCTGTAGGCGTTGTCCACTTCCAACTGGAAATCTTCAAGGGCGAATGGAAACGCGACATAGACACTTTCAACGTCACGTACTTCGGTTTTGTCCATTTCGACGATGAAATCCAGCCGTTTCAGCTTGTGGTACAATCTGATGAGGCGATCCAGACGTGTGATCTTACCGACACTGGAACGCAAAACCACCTCATCGAAAACCGGTCCCCTGTTAAGACTGATCACCTGCGTATCAACCGGGCAGATCCGGTTGAAGCGGGTGTCGCGGTCCGGGAATCGAGCTGGAAACATCCAACGAGCATGCTCCATGAAATCAAGATCCACTTCATGCCCCTCCTGCGGAGCCAGCATGCGGTCAAATGATACCCGGGGTCGGTCTCCATGTATCGTTTCATAGATCACCTGATTGAAACCGAATTGATGATCCTTATCTACAAGGTTCGCCCCGCAGGCCTTATCCTGTATCTCTGCAACGGTCCCATCAGAGGCCAGAACTACACGGTACAGGTCATTCTCCAGCGAGACATCACTGAGCGAAGGCAGAGGCTTCACGGCTTCGGGTTCCTGCGCAGTTCGTCCTGCCATGCTGTATTGCTGAGCACCCAAGGGTGGTAGATCAGGCGCACAGAGGATAAAACGTCGTTCGAGGACATCCTCACCCACTAACTGGCTCTCGATCTCGACGCCGTTCGGATCCTGAAATACCGGATCCAGTTCATCCAGTGCTATCCTGGGAATGGAAACTACCACATGACTTGATCGATCCCAGGATAATGGATTGACGACGATGATGCTGGATCCATCTCCCTCGAGTTGGGCAAAACACGCTTCGCTACCCAATTCCAGAACTTCTTCAGCATTTATGGCGCCCTTATACGCGAATGCCTGTTGCTCATGGAACTGTCCATGTGCCTGAAGACCATCGGGATTTACAATTCCATCGGATGCACTTGTGTCGGTTTCATCAGCGAGAGTAAGATTTGTCAGGGCGTCGTGGATCTCCTCCCGAGGATAGCGCTCCTCAACCCTCAGGATGTTGGCCATGGTGGCCAGGCTCTCCCCAGTCCATAGATGGGAATGTGCCTGGCGGCTAACGGCTGTGGACCTGGCCACAGTTCCAAAGGTATCCATCCACCAGTCCGGCCATGCCTTTCGGATGGAGGGAATCGTTTGACCCCAGTGCTCATCCATATCGGACATGAAGTTGCCATTCGTGGAGGAGATGGCCCTGGGGTAGTCCCACTCATTATTCCAGTCTCGGATGATGTCCGGAATAACCCTCACCGGACCAGCATTATCTGCATTCTGACCGGCAGTGCGAAAACCGATGACATCATAGGGATATTCTTCGGATTCATATCGCTGGAGATAGCGTGGCAATTTATCGTTCAGGATATGTAGACCGTCAACGAAGCCAAGATTCGAGCCTTCTATGTAGGCATTCTTCGGATCGGATTGATAGAGCAGGACTCGCGAACCGTCCATGGCTTCCCACCATACTGGACGCGGGATGTCCGGTGCACGGCCCCTGGTGGCATTCACCGCCGTGGTGAGATATTTGATCCCATGGGCGTTCAACACCTTCACCAACGCCCAAGGCAAGCCGGTGATATCCGTGTTCATCCCTGAGGTGAAGGAGATGCCATGTTTTTGTCCGAAAGTGGTCATTTGCTGAAGGGTACGGTACAGTACTTCAGGGTCGTACAGGTCTGTGGTATGGGCCAGATGGATAGGAGCCACCTCAATCCGCCCCTCCCTGATGCGTTCGATCACTTCAGCTTGCTCACCATCCGTCAGTCGTTCCCAGCCGTTGAGGAACTGGTATCCCGTTTCAGAAGTCCAGCGGAACTTTGCGTCCTCAGGATAATCATCCGTCTCTCGACAATACTGAACAATGTCTCTCAGGAATCGCCCGTGGTCCCGGGCGACTCTGCTGGGCAGGTCCGTGTATCCGGTATCCGTGTGAGAGAAATGCAGGATATGGACACGCCATTTCTTCCGGGGAAGCAGATCAAAGCTGCCTTCCCGTTTTCCCACCGCCACCTGGACATTCTTTATCTCTTCAAGCTCAGGAACCAGGAACCTGCCCCATAGATGATCTCGTCTGCGGATGAGGTCCACTCTCTGCTCGTCGCCATGCCCCTGTACACTGGCCGTGGCCTTGTCTTTGTCGGACTGGTAAATACAAATGTCAACAGCCTGCATCGATTCACCGTTCACGGTCTTGAACAGGACCGTGCTGCTTACCTGGAGTTGATTGCTTTTCCGGGAATCTGCGGAAGCTGTCATGTTAAAATCATTCTTTTGGGGTGTTCAAAGTCGCTTTGCCGGGCAGCACGGTCAGACATCCTGTGCCTCCTGCGTGAAATCAGGGTGGAAGGCAACACCCAGTAGGGCTGCCTGAGTATCCAGTTCACTCGCAAGGATCCGGGTCCGCCCTGATGGGCTCGTCCACGCCTGGGCATGTACGAGCTCAACCACTCTGGGCAAAAAAATTGAAGCACTGGCTGCGATACCGCCACCGATGACGATTGTGTCAGGTGCATAGGCATGAATGATGTTGATGAGCCCCATGGTCAGATTGTCCTGGAACTCAGTGAGCAGGTCACCATATACCGAAACAGTGGTGGAAGCACGCTTGAAAAACTCAGTCAGGGCATCACCGTCGGGATCATAGAGTTCAGGATGCCTCGCCTTCAGTTTCTCATGCAGTGCCGTGGCGGACACATACCTTTCAAGACACCCGCGGTTCCCGCAGGTACAGACCGGTCCATTGCGATCAATTGAGATATGTCCACCCAGTAATCCGGCCAGGGGATCGTGGGAAGGGTATGGTACCCCTTCGAGCAGTACTGAGCAGCCCACTCCGGTTCCCAGGGTCAAACCGACCATGACCTGCGCACCTTGCCCTGCTCCAAAGCTGTATTCTCCAAGGGTAAACGCACGGGCATCATTCTCCAGGGTGAAGGGCACTTTGAAAGCATTCTCGAAGGAATCGCCAAGGTCTTTGCCAGCGAGAAAGGCGCCTGCTCCAATGTCTGACACCACACTCCGATTGATACGATCCACACCGCCTTTGGAGGCAAGACCAACATGGGTGATCTTGTAGGCGCTGGTGTATGCTTTCAATTGAGTGATCAGATCGTCCAGGAAATGCTCACCTGGTCTCAGGCTACTGGTCTCAAAATAGTCCAGAGACTGGATCCTGCCCCCCTCGTCAACCAGACCCACTTTGATCCTGGTGCCGCCAAAATCCACCGCGAGTCTCATAATGGTCTGCCCCCACGGAATCGCATTGTTTTAATCTGAAAGGGTTTGAATTCCAAGTTCACCCGCTGATCCGGTACTGGCTGCCATTCCTCCATGAGGTCCTCCAGCAAGGTACATTCGACCATCTCAGACACCGGCAGTCGCAATTCAACCCGTCGTTCTTGACCGGAGTATTCCCGAAGACGCAGCAGCGTATCGCCGGATCCGTCCTCAGCCAACTTAAGGGTCATGACCTCAACACCGGCACCATCCATATCCATGAAGCGGTCGTTTCCGGAATTGATCTGGTCCCCTGTTGAACCACGTAGGGTGAAGAGCGGTGAGGTTAGTTCTGTCCCCTTGCGGTGAGCGTGCTCGATCTGTTCCATTGGATCCATTCCGGTGAGATCTTCAATCTCAAAATAAAGCTCCAGATCCTGAAAGTGATATCCCATTCCCCACTGCCGATCGTCCCAGGCGTTTGCCGGCATGATCCTGAACCAGAGTTCGGAGACCTTATCTGGAACATACTGTCGGTACTGAGTGAGTGCAGGACCATCGGGTTCTGCTACCAGAGCATCCCGTGGATATACAGCGGTGCCACTATGCTTACCGGAGAGCAAGGCCCAGCGACCAATGGCATACATGTCAAAGCATGATCCCGGGAATTGATCATCCCCCGCCTGAAGGATCTGACCCGGTGCATCATAAACCAGTGATGATTGCTCCTCTCCACCAGGGAATACGACATACACTGCGGTAGGTGCCCCTGGTGTAGCTCCCAGTCGATCGAAGAATTCAGTACTCACCAGGCCCTCGTTATGAAAGGTGTAGGACATCCTGATGCCAGATCCTGTTTTTGAAGGACTTATCTGGCGCGTGAGCCAGTAATGAGAGTCAAGGAGATACCGGACGATGAGAACAGCAGTCCCATCTTCATCAATCTTCTCAATAATCTCCTGAGTGGATCCATCCGGTATGTTCAATTCTTTCAGCACACCGGGCTTCCCTTCATAGATCTCTGGAATATAGCGGCCCATCTCAATGGGTGGATCCATGACAGATTCCCAGAAAGAGACTCTGCCAATTCCAGTATCCAGATATTTCCTCAGCTCTGAGAATGACGGTGTTTTGGGTTCAGTCCTGGATATTCCGGTTCGCAGCCGGAATGTGCGGAAACCCAAGCCTGGAATGTCAGGAACAGGAAGATCGACCTGACCAGCACTGGAGACCATTCCGACAGGTGATATCTGTCTATCACCCTCGAACAGGGCGACTCCAGTTCCCGGGTCCAACTCCTGCAGGTGCACCAGACCAGATCGTTTCCATGCCAGTGTGTTCAGGACGGTCACTTCCCCGTCAGCGCTGATGTCTGTATTCGATGTGACTGATGTATTGAACCGAGCCTTCAGTTCTGTTGCCTTCCCGTGAGCATCATAGATCTTCCCGTAGCCTTCCTGCAAGGCAGCGGCATTTACTTTGGGATCCTCACCATTCCAGACCTGGCCATTCCCGCTGTGCTCGTCCCAGGCCAGAAGCCCATGCCACAATCCATCAAACTCCAGCGTGGAGATAAGAGCGGGATCAACCATTCGATTTAGTATCTCGAGTCGTGGTATTTCATCCTGGAGACGCTTGGAGAGTGCTACCTCAACCGGATAGTGGGCACATGCGCCGATCCACCATTCATTGAGATCTCCTTTCCGGTGCGGGAAAGTTCCGCCGGCTTCTTTTCTCAGGGCATCAAAGAAGTGTCGCGGAGTGGATAATCGCAAACGTGGCCAAATCCACTTCGCATTCCAGTCCCTCACCACCTCGGCAGGTGTGAACTCGAGACGAAAGTTGTCATAGGCATACTGGATGTGGAGATTTCTGTAAGGGTACCCCTTCCGCTCCTGCCTCAGCAGCATCTCAGGGATCTTCTTTCTGGCTTCCTCAACACTGGTGGCGATCCCCCAGCGTTTGCCCTCCCAATAGGCATAGAAGGGATGATCCGTATACCAGGTAGTGACCGTGTCCCCAGTAGGTGCTTCCCATTCGAAGGGTCGTGGCAGGTCGATATCCCTCAATACGGGGGCACCAAAGTTGTTGTCGGCGATGATGAAGTTCCGGATCCCTGCCTGGGCCATCATCTGCACCCAACCAGCCGTACTACCGGGAACGTCACAGAGTAAGGCGGTCTCCACGGGTATCTTCCATTGTCTGCGTAATCTCCCGGCCAGGTAAAATGCCCTGACCGCTTCTTCATGTCCCAGGGCATCGGGATGCTCACCGGCATATAGTCCACCGAGCTCCATACGGCCTGATCTCAGTGTTCTGATGAGACGCTCGATGTCTCCCTCAGATCGTGAGAGCATGTATTGTTCAGCCTGCCAGGACACCTCCAACGTCCAGTGGAATTGCGATTCACCCTGCCAATGGCTCGTCTCATCAATATGATCCAATGCACGATCGGTATTCTCATTGTGGATGGCCGCAACTTCTGAAAGCGAACCTGTAAAACCCAGATCAACGTGGGAATGCAGGCTGATATAGACTTCCCACTCACGAGCCGGCTCAACGGACAGCGTTTGAACCGCGGTCCTGCCACCACATTTGATGATCCATTCTGACTGCCAGGCTTTATCCAACTCCGGCAGGATCACCTCAAACTTCTTTGGTGAGGTGTCCAGCGGTTCCAACTGACGATGATATTCCAGACCATTCCTGATCTTCACCGTCAAGGTGGCTGATCCGGACAGGTCTGGATCGGTTTGAATTAAAATGACATCAAAGGCACGCATGGGACCATCAGGGTGACTGGCAACGAGGGGGAGCGCCTCTACTTTGAGTTCAATAGGATTCATTTGAATGAGATCTGCATCAAGTGGGGAAAGTATTCTTCGAATTCGATATAGGTGACGTAGATGGTCTGCCCACCGTCCGTGCTGAGCCAGGGATGTTCTTTACCGGCATAGAGCAACGGCGGGTATGGTAGTTGCCGGGTACGAGGATGATGGGCTTCAAACAGTTCTATCCCTGCTGACCAGGGACCCCAGGGGGTCGGTGCCTGACGCAGCAGGACCTTTCCTGTCATGATGAAACTGTGAACGGCGATATATGAATTCAGGTAAGAATTGTAGGAGACCGAAAGTTCATTGGGAAAATCACTGAAAATTACAGCTGCATTCTGCACGTCGGCGGACCAGTTTGACCCACCTGCATAATATTCATAGGCCTTGAGATTAGCCAATTCTCCAGGTGCAACCCGAGCAACTGATCCTTCTTGAAGGTGAGTGGCAGGATTTTGCCGTACACCATAGACATACACATGGGGATCATCTGGTACAATGAGCACCGCCGATCCGAATCTGGCGGTTTCTGCAGACCAGAACAATCCATTCTCTGGTCCCCCAGTACGGTGGAATGACCATGTCTTACTATCCCCCTGGGCCAGCCCGCTGCCAAGTACATCGAAATTGACCGGGAAAGGTCCTTTCTCCAGCATCCTGACCTTGACATAGAAGAGGCTTAAAACACCTTTATGTTCAATGCCATGGAGACACCAGATACGCACATCATCGGGATCCTCGTCACTGAGATGTGGCAACAGGTTCTTAACCTCATCACCGTTGTCCATGATATAGGAGAAATTCGATAGCAATTGAGAACGATCCCGGGACTGGATGATCATACCGCAGTTGTTGATCATTCTTCGTACACCGGCTTTACCGGTCATGTCCCAGGGACCCACCGGTTTGCCATTTGGATACCACAGACTTTCGTTGGCCCGGCGTTTTCCGAAAATGGTATCTCCGAAGAATACCATGAGGCGCCCGTCTTCCAGCGGGATAGAGAATGCTCCATCCTGACCCACCATCTCCAGGTCATTATTCACGAATTGGGGTCCCAGGTCTTTGATGTCAGCGATCTCGGGGGAACGCAATTCAATCATCTCCCTTTTCCTGCTGCAGCCAATCCATTCTGAGTGTCCGGATCTCCCGGGGTCCAAGCTTCAGTCGGACTGAATCGCCTTTGACTTTGACAGCCTGTCCTCGCTCTTCTTTGAGGCTGGATTCATATATCTGCCCGCGATCATTAAAAAATGGACTTCGCAAGACCGCCTTCAGGTCTTTAACGGGATCGTGGTTCTGGATGCGGATCAGGAATCCCTCACCATCCGTACAGGGATGGACTGCCAACAAGGACACACCTTTCCCTTTAAGCTCAAATACACTCTCACTGGCAGGTTTTGTCCTGAACCAGGTGTGTCCTAAAATCAATGGTTCAGCTGCAGACGTTGTCAACTCTGTCAGGTCCCTGACGCCAGATTTCTTTGTCAGGGGTTGTGAATTCAGGTGGAATGTGACCCATCCGTCATTTGCTTCATTCCGGTTCCAGGACAGGGGGAAGTTATTGAACAAACCCAACACTGGATTCAACCCATCGGGCTTAAGGTTTTCAAGATATAGAACGCGGGCATCCCGTGAGGCAATACCAAGCTGGAATTCATCCAGGTTCAACAGGAGGCCTTGTCGCAGTGACAGAGAATAATCTGGGACTCCCGGCAGCAGATCCACCTCTGGATCCATCCAGCCACCACCGATCTGAGCTTTGAGCCCACCCTGTGCAACCTTGGGTAGCGCATAGCCATATTCCACCAGTTCCTCAGTTTCCTCCAGCGATTCCAGATCGTATGAAACGCTGGTAGTGATCCCTTTGATACCGGCCCAGAATCCCCACTCAATGAACCAGTTCGGCGCT
>CAYVVT010000003.1:164651-303513 GCA_964454335.1 uncultured Lentisphaeria bacterium
GCGGGCTGGTGGTCGATGATCTCCATCTCCGCACTTTCGTAGTTCAAACGTTCGAAGGATTCACCGATCAATGGGCGACGGGAGACCAGCATTTGCTCGTTGAGGATCTCAGTGAGATCTCCCAGCTGTTTATCCCTATAGTGAACAAATGGACGCGTCACGTCTGTGCCTACCTTGATGTCATATTGAGCAGATGATATTGAACGAGTCTCAGGATCCCAACTGACCTCTGCCACCAGCGATTGGTTGGATTCCGTGATCTTCCTGAGAGCGAATTTGGTATAGCCCATTGGGGCCAGATCCCTGGCAACGTAGATCAGCGTGCGCGGATCCTGCCAGGCACTTGTGAGGATCTGATCCGTTCGAATATCCACAAGACCGATGGCTGGATCCTGATCGGTCCGGAATCCCAGGGTCACCACTTCATCCCGGGGCTGAGCGGAGGGATTGAAGATCAGGACACCCTCCTGCTCGAAGGTCGCCTCATGTTCAGCCAGACGGTATTTCTCCCTCTCGGCCCAATCCCAGGCGTGCTGCCAGGCCCTGTCGATGTAGAATTGCCGTGCATTCGCAGCCAAGGCATTCTCTTCTGCTGAGCCGTATCCAGCTTCCAGACCGCTGCCATGACCGGAATAATCCAGCAGTCCTGAATAACTTTTTTGTAGCGGTGATAGGGCGGGTGCACCAGATCTGAGTAATAGCTGGTTTGCCACGGACAACTTCGCTGCTGATTCAACGAGTCCCTGCGTACCACGCTGCTGGATCATCCGGGCCACCTCACCCTGTGAGCGTGTTTCCCAGGGACTGGTCCAGTCTCCATTCAGTACAGGTAGTTCGGAGATATCCTCCTTCAGAAGCTTCTCGGTGTATGCTGCACTGGTGGAGACGATGAACCTCGGCCAGGCATACTCCTCGTTCCAGGCCTTGATGTTCGCAAGCTGGGTGTCGGGTACACCACCATTGTCCAGGAATGATGCCAATAATCCTACATGGTCATAGGGCCAGCCCCGTAACCTGAGACCCTCCAACTGTCCATTGATGAGGTGAGGCATAGCAGCAAGACCGACTTCCAATCCATGGGCAAGTCCCTCATTGTAGGTCTCACCCAGGAAGGTGATCACCTGACTACCATCTGAGCCCTCCCAGTTGAAGATCTTGGGCAGGTTCCGTTGCAGGCTGTAATCGTTGTATACCTCGTTTATGCCGGCGAAGATAACCTCGGTCCCAAGTTCATTGAGCAGGGAAGGCCATAACCATGACATACCGGGTGTGTCATTGTAGAGCAATGAATTGAACTCAATGCCTTCAGCCAGGAGATCTCTGGCATGATGGAAATTGGCCGCAGCCTCGCCTTCGGACACCATCCCGGTGAAGGGATTGCTCCAGGCAGGAGAAAGGGCGATCCGTCCTGAGCGTACGCTGTCCAGTACTTCCTGATATGCCCCCTCACCGTAGCGGGAGCGATATTGGTCCAGCTCCCAGAGAGATTCAATCGTCCAATTGAATTGAGGATCCAAATTCAACTGAACCATCACTTTATCAAGATTTCGTGCATGGATCTCTGCAGTGATGGGTTGGGTATGCGTGTAACCAATGTCCTGGTGAGAAAAGGGGATGTAATAGAGTTCCCATAGAGGCTGGGGTTCCAGGACCACATCTTTATGAAGCTTCTGGTTCTCCAGGCGGAGCAGGGCACTGAAGCTTGCGCCGTCCTGCATGGCCGGCAACCAGACCTCGTGCATACTTCTTCCGATGGAACAAGATCCAATATCCACCTCTGACTGCCTATCTCCCCAGATCAATGTGCCAGTTGCAGCCGTCTTCCTGAAATGTTCAACCTGAATGAGCGTTTTCTGGAGCAGAGATCCATCCTGCGCTGTCTTGAAAAGCGGTGTACTTCGCATATTGAAGGAAGCAGATCTGTCCAGACGGGGTATGCGGATGCGGACATCCGCAGGGATCTCTCCTTCGCCATCGACCAGACGGGCATAGAAGCCCCAGTGCCAGGGTTTTGGGCCAAAGAAACTCAGTCCGTAGCTCAAATGGGTCTGGTAGATCTTCAGGGTCAATTGATTGGGACCAGCCTGCAGGTCAAGCGTGATCCGATTCTGGTCTGCGGCAGCCGGCTGGGCCTGGGAATGCCTGAAAACCTCCTGTCCGTTCAGAAATACTTGATGTTCATCTGCGGCCCCCATCAGCAAATCGATGGATTGTGCCTGTTGCGACTCCAGGATGACCCGAACATAGGCGGCCTTGGCGTGCCACACCCTCTCGGGATCTGTGCCCGGGGGTAGCCATGACAAGGTTTGGTGAAGATCAGTGTAGCCAGATTCGTCGGGTGATTGATAGAACCAGGTCACTTCTCCACCCTGTACCAGTTTCGTCTCGACGGATTTACCCAACTGCGGCGCTGCGGCAAGGGTTTCAAGCGTGTCTGAATATTTGATCCAACCGAAGCCATGCTGCTCTTGAGTTATCGGTCCCAGGACGAGAACCTGTGGGATGCGACCCAGAGGATCCAATTCCATGTAGCGCATGTCGGTGTTGGTAGCATCGGGTGATGCAAAGGCAATACGTATGGCTACAGATATCCCGATAATAGTGCGACGATCCATCATCCCTCGACATCCCCTTGTTCATTGATACTCGTTACCTCGGTGAGACCCTCATACACCACTGCGGTCAAATGTGTCTCGATGACTGCATTCCCCGAAATCGATTTATGCCTTCCACTCCGAACCACGTCATCCAGTCCTGAACCAGGCCAGGAACTGAAGGGTTCCAATCCCATATTATAGGTCTGGCTGAACCAGGGTGCACCTTCCCCCCCACCGAAGACCTGCCAGCACCAGATCGTATCGAAGATCTTCGAATCGAACCGCAGACCGAATCCCAGCTGCCGTTTGGTATGGGTAAGTGCATACCAGGGTTCTGTCAGATCGGTGAGATAGCTCATGTCCATCTTGCGGCTGGATTTGGGGAGCACTTTACGAAAATCTATTTCCCTGCCGTCAAGATCGGTGGCGGTGGGATAAGTGAATTCGGCAGCGGTCTCGAATCGCTGGTTCTTACTGTAAGGGTTCTCATGGATCTTTATGGAACGAGCGGCGCAATCCAGACGACACCACTCATCCATGAAGGGTTCTCCCAGGGCAACATGATGTCCCCACATGAAATCCATGGGCTCAGATGACAGATTCGTGAGGATTTCTGAAATATGGAGTTTCGCTTCACCGCTATTCAAGGTCATGCGTCGTTCCAGGAGGTATGGTGTACGCAGTGTTCTCACAGTGAATTGCACACTTACCCGGTCAGGATGGTCCTCAAGGACAGTGACCTCCCAGGGCAGCTGGCAAACCTCGCCATGCTGACCATAGGATACTTCGGCGTGGATGTTTTCAGCACCCCCGGAAGGAAAGATCTCCTGCCAACCACCGGCATAGTGGTCCATGAATGGTCCAGCGGCAGTGGTGTTTGTGGGTGTGTGAGTCGATGGATTGTGCAGGCCCATTGGGGTTTGCCACATGAAATCCGTATCCGTGGGTTTGTGTAGAAACTCGTAAATGTCGGCGCCTTTATCCACGAGTATTGTGACCCGCAATTTCTCATTCTGCATCACCAGCGTACGCAGTCCATAGAGTGTGGCATCGGATTGCAGCCGGCAGCCATAATTCCTTTTGGAGTCGAAGCGTTCCATCATCACCCCTTTATACCGCTCATCATGAGTCCGCGGATGAAATAGCGCTGGAAGAAGAAGAACAGAAGGATCACTGGAAGCATCATCAGGATGGAAGCCACCATGAGGAGGGCCCATTCTGTCTTGTGCTGCCCGACGAACATGACGATCCCCAGTGCCATGGTGCTCTTGAGTTTATCAGATAGGTAAATGAGTGGACTCAGGAAATCGTTCCATGTAAACAGGAAACTCATGATGCCCACTGTGGCAAGTGCCGGTTTGGCCAGAGGCAGCACGATTCTCCAATAGATCTGGAATTCATTGCAGCCATCGATACGAGCCGCGTCAAAAAGGTCTCTTGGAATGGTCAGGAAGAACTGACGCAACAGGAAGATGTTGAATGCACCTCCCCCGAAGAATGCCGGAACGATGAGTGGTTTGAAGCTGTCCAGCCATCCAAAACCCTTATAGAGTACAAAAACCGGGATCATCGTCACCTGCATTGGCAGCATCATGGTGACCAGCACGATGATGAACACCTTGTCTCGTCCAGGCCATTTCAGCACGCTGAAACCATATGCTACCAGTGAAGCAGACAACAGTGTCCCCAGGATAAAGAGGGAGGTGACAAACATCGAATTCTTGAAATAGGTCCAGAAGGGCATGCCTTCGAACACACGCAGGTAATTCTCCCAATGGAATTCATCCGGCCACATGCTGGTGGCGCTCATGCTGATGGCCGCATCATCCTTGAGGCTGGTGGAGACCATCCAGATGAAGGGCATGAGGAACAGCAGGGCAAAGGTGATGACAAACAGGTAGGAACCTGCCCGCTTCGATATGCGCAGGATCCTGGGCCAGTTCCACTTCGGTGCCCTCATGCATTCCCCCCTTCATAGTAGACCAGGCGCCTGGCCATCCTGAACTGGAGCCAGGTGACCCCCAGGGTGATGATCAATAGCAGCCAAGCCATGGCCGAACCGTAGCCCATCTGGAAATCATTGAAGGACTTATTATAGAGGTGGAGGTTGTAGAAAAGGGTTGAACTCTCCGGTCCACCATTGGTCATGATGTAAGCCTCAACAAAGACCTGCATGGAAATGATGACCTCCATCACCGTCCACAGGAAGAGAATGGGTGAGATAAGGGGCAGGGTCACATGTCGGAACTTGGCCCACCAGCCCCCGCCTTCCAGTTCAACCGCTTCGTAGAGGTGCTTGGGAATTCCCTGCAGAGCTGCCAGAAATACCAGCATACGCCCCCCACCGATGGTCCAGAGGCTCATCAGGACCATGGCAGGTTTTGACCAGGTGGCGCTTTGCAGCCAGAGGGGACCCGATATCCCAAAAAAGGCCAGGCCTGCATTGATAAGTCCATATTCGGGGTTGAACATCCATAACCAGATCACTGACAACACCACGCCGGAAATGATGCTGGGGATGAAGAAAATAGTGCGAAACAGCGGCATCCCCTTGAGTTGTTGATTCAGGAGGGAGGCCAGGAGCAGAGAACCCAGTATGGCCAGTGGCGCTCGCAGTACTACATAGTAAAGCGTGTTCCAAAGCGATTTCCAGAAGTATGGATCTTCGAAAAGGAGTACACGGTAGTTCTCAATGCCTATGAAGCGGGGTATTCGGAGTACATCATACTGACAGAGACTGTAATAGAAGCTCATTGCGATGGGATACAGACCAAATATGATGAAGCCCACGGCCCAGGGGCTGATGAAGATCCAACCCAACAGGGTCTGATTCGTTCGACTCGATCCCTTCTTTTTCAGGATTCCGCTCATTCCAGGATACCCTCCGTGCCGAAGGTCATCCTGGCATGGACATAGTCCGCGTATTCCAATGCTGCTTCCAGTTCACGCTGGACCTGTGCATTAGCAGCCTGCAGAGCCTCCGCTGCGGTCCGGCGACCGTCCTGGACCACACCCAGGACGTTGAGGTTGAGTTCACGCCAGAACACCTCATGTGCCATGGGAATGACTGCGGGGCTGTGCGCGTATTCCATTTGCTCTGCGAAAACACTCATATTCGGGATTGCCCGGAACTCAGTTGAATTTGCCGTGAGGCGATTTGAGGGAAACAGACTCTCATCCATGTTCAACAAAGAGGCGAGTTGGATGTCCCATCGCGTGGCAAATTTAAGGAATTCCCAGGCAGCTTCCGGATGCTGCGCCCCCTTTGGAATGGCAAGCCAGAATACACCAGCCGCGCAGGCGCTGGGCCCTTCCTTCTCCACAGCAGGGATCATGGTCAATCCGAAATCAAGATCGGGTGTATAGTGTGAAAGGTTGTCCAGCAGGTAGTTGCTCCCAATGAACATGCTGACCTTACCGGCCAGGAAGCAATGCTGCGCATCATAGCCAAAGGTTCCTCGAAGCTTTTTCACCCTCTCCATGTCGTAGTGTGAATAGTAGTCCGCCACCCACTCCAGGCTTTCGATCATACGCGGATCATCGAGAATACTCTGGCGACCATCATCGCTGCTTAAGGTGGCCCCCCGGCCCCAGGCCATCAGAAGACTGGTCTGCATAATGCTCGGGTAGAGATTATCCCAGTCCGGCATGAAGCCCATGCGGTGTATCCGACCATTTGCGTCGATACTGTCCAACTGGTGGGCCATAGTGGCTAGGTCGTCCCAGGTCTTCGGTGGATCGGAGGGATCCAGACCTGCCTCGCGGAAGTGATCCTTGTTGTAGTAAAGGACGTAGCTGGCGGTGGCGTAGGGCAGTCCGAACACATGACCGTGGTATTCCATTTCCTCCATAAGGGCAGGATAGAACACACCGCTGTCAAAATCATCCCGGTGGATCATGTCATCCAATGGCCGCAGCGCCATTCTGCTGGCCCACTTCACCAGGGGGACGAATTGTGTCACGATACTGGGAGGATTGGCGCTGATGATGGCCGTGAGGACTTTCTTCTCGTTCTCCTGCCACGGTATGGGGACGGGATGAACGACGATACTGTCCTGACTGGCATTAAAGGCGGTGACCGGCCAAGGCACGACGTCATCCTGACCGACAGTGTGCCAATATTCGATGTGGATCTTCCCATCCGAGTAGGTCTTCTCTTTCGGACTCCAGAAAAACACCAGGGCAATCACGGCAAGTGCCACCATGGTCCAGAGCGCTCTCATGCCCCAGGTCTTGAATTGATTAAACACTACCTCTCCGTCCTCTACCAGCGCTTCCGTCCCTCATCCAGCATGGCCAGATAATTAGCGACGGGGACATAATTCGCGATTGAATTTCCGGATCCAAGCGCCCATCCACCACCTGGCATGCAGATATCGATGACCTCGTTTACATATTTCCTCAGGTCATGCTCAGGCAGTTGGCACAGTTTGTCCATGTCAATACCACCCAGGATTCCGATTCTATCAGAATATTCAAGTTTCCAGGTCGTGACCGGAATGATGGCATCCTCGAAGGAGTGTTTGGCATCGATTCCCACCATATCGATGAGGTCATCCATGATCTCCTCCAGGTATCCACAAGAGTGGATCACAAAGGGAAGGCCTCGTTCATGGGCAAGATCGACCACCCGTTTCTGTGCAGGGAAGATCTCCTGTCGAAGAACCTCCGGTGACACCATTGTTGCGGTCTTGAAGCCCAGATCGTCCCCCATTCGAAGGGCTCCAAATTTTTCTTCACAGATATCCAGGATATTGCGATCAACGGTAACGATCATGTCGGTTATTCGCTTGACGAGGGTGGTCACCAGATCCGGTGCATCATAAAGCGCCAGGGAAAGAGGGACCAGGCCCATAAGCCAGGATAGATGCTCGAAGACACCACCTGCAACCCCGCCAATGATCTTCATACCGTCTGGGAGTGCTTCGGCTGCGTATTCGAACAGTGTATAATTGACAAGGTCCCCTTCCTCAGGCCAGGGGTATGCTTCATATTCTTCCCAGTTGGTGATGACACCTTCGTTCTCATTCTGCCATTGACGGGTATCCCTGGTCAATTCAGCGGTATCGTGGCCATAAACCACATTGTCCCTGGCAAGGTTCAGGAATCGTTCCAGCGGGACGTAGTCATAACCCTGGTTGTAATAGAAATTCACGAGGATATCGACGTATCTCCGGATCTGTTCTGGCCTGGTTGTATCAAGCCGGGTTATGGGCTCGCCCGTGATGGCTTCGATCACCTCATCGTCGACATAGTGTTCGTAGAAGGGTAGCCGATCCGGTTCCCCTTGTCGCAGGATTACTTTATACAGTCTATCGAAATCTGGTGCTGGTGACATTCAATGCTCCCCTAGCCTCTTGTCATCTCAGAAACCCGAACGATGCGCGGATCGGTATAGACGTCAGCAATGTCACGACTGGTTGAAGAAAATTCAGAAACAATCCCTCCTTCATCACCACCCTGGAACCAGTGCCTGGTACCGGGTTCAAGGGTATACTGGTCCCCTGGATTCATTACCACCTCATGGAAGACTGTGTAATGCTCTCGGCTGCCTTCAGGGATCGTCGCCTGGATATCATCGGGCTCGCCTGGTCCGGATACATAGAGATAGACCTTACCCCATCGGCAGCGGAATGTCTCGCGTTTGCCCGCCTGTCCCTCTACCGGTGGATGGTAATGTTCCGGACATGTCTGATTGGGCAGTAGAATGAGCTCCTTAGCGCAGTAGCGGTCATTGTTCTCATAGACAATGATCTGAAGGCCCTCTTTTTCTATTTCACCAAGGCCAAATTCAGCAAACTCCAGCGCATCCCACTCATCATCACGTATCACCAGACCTGCTTCAGCAAGCAGCGACTGGGTTTTTTCACGGATCAGTGAATATTTTGCATCCATTATGGGGCCTTTCCAGAAACCTCGTCTATAAGATAATTGCTTAAGTCTCCTGATATCCTGGATGGATGGAGTGACCAACCGCTTCGGATTCGGTCCTGTAACGCATCCCAGCTAATCAACCCACTCAGGGCATCCGGCCGTTCCACATTGCAGGCTCCCACAGCTGTGGCGGTCCGTAGGCAATCCTCAGGATCCTGTCCCTGATATAAGGCAGCCAGGAAACCGGCGATGGTGCAATCCCCCGCACCCGTGGCTCCCTGGACCTCTACATCGTAACAGGGGCGATATCGCGTGATCCCGGCCCAGGATCCGGCATCCTGACCCAATTTCTCCAATGCCGCCAGACGGTCCGGATCCTGATGCCCATTCAGGAACAATCCCCTTTCCCCCAACTTGATCGCCACCAAACCAGCCCCCAGTTCAAGGAGACCGCCGGTGAGATTGATGAGTTCCTCCACGGAGA
Source organism: uncultured Lentisphaeria bacterium (assembly GCA_964454335.1). Classification (GTDB taxonomy): domain Bacteria; phylum Fidelibacterota; class UBA8477; order UBA8477; family JABMPR01; genus CAYVVT01. The sequence continues at coordinate 173,607 of CAYVVT010000003.1, forward strand.
CCTCATCGATACTGATCTCCTGCTTCAACATGAATACGATCTCATCCAAACTGGGCATGAACAGGTCCACATGCGGAAGACAGCCTTGGAGGATCCTGTACCAGTCGGCTGTGGCGGCCTTTGAGTCTGGATCCACAAACGCCATGTCCAGGCTGGTAAAGATGTCCTCGGCCTTCGCCAGCTCGAGGATCCTGACCAGTTCTTCTCCATCGTTTGCGTACCAGTCTGCCATCAGGGGTGGATAACCCAGGTGAAGCACATCAATATCCCGCAGCCAGTGCGGATCGATATCACGCGAGCGAAATGTGTCATTGGCACCGGAATGGTGCAGGAAACACCTGTCCTGACCGGGTATGTCAAGTACCAGGGAATAGCTTGTGGCATCTCCAGAGGTCACTATAAGATGATCCGACAATCCAGGTGCAACATTCTCTAATCGGTTTGAAATGGTCTTGCCGAACACGTCGTTTCCCACTTTGCCCACCAGGCGAACATCACAGCCAAGTACATGCAGTGCGAGACCGGTATTTGCCACTGCTCCGCCAGTGGCAAACTCCATATTTCCAACTGTCAGAAGCTTCCCGGGTGCGAGATCAGAGAGACGTTGTTCGGTTGACAGATCTGGAAACAAATCGATGCAGAGGTGTCCAGCCACCATAATCCTGCACTCATGACTCTGGATCATGTTTGTCACGGTCCAATATCTTAATTTTCTGTTATCACAGGATAATAACCAGATTTCATCAAGTGTTCAATCAGTGGATATGCCTCTATCCGCTGCTTGTAAATTTGTATGCTCAGACCTAATATATCAAATCATTTGATCTCTCTGAATCATTTTTGTTTTGAAGGGAAGTCAGTCAAACGCTGTGAAACCGGATAGGACACCCGATTCGATCTCTGAGGATTTGAATTCTCTACTGGAGCACCTCTATCCAGAGCATGATCGTGAGCTTCTCATGGATCGCGTATTGGATTTGGTCCATGAATACAAAGCCCCATTCCCGGTAGACAACGAACTCAATGGGCAGGACGTCATTTTGATCACTTACGGTGACAGCCTCAGCGAGTCAACGGAACCATCCCTGGAAACCCTCCGCGCATTCTTTCACAATCACCTCGCCGATGCGATCTCGGCCATTCATCTACTCCCCTTCTATCCGTCAAGCTCAGACGACGGATTCGCAGTTCGTGATTATCTCAAGGTTGATCCCGCAGTTGGCACTTGGAAGCACATAGCGCAGCTGCAGGACGAGGCCGACCTGATGTTCGATGCTGTAATTGGTCATATGTCCTCTACTTCAGACTGGTTTGGATCTTTCCTTGAAGGGAGTGAGGAGTTCGAAGATTTCTTCATAGTTGTCGATCCTGAACATGAGCCGCTGCTGAGTGAAGTCGTTCGACCTCGTTGTCTCCCTCTGTTCCATACCTTCGAGAAAATGGGTGAAGGGATTAAGATCTGGACGACCTTCAGCTCTGACCAGGTAGATTTGAACTATCGTAATCCCAGTACATTACTGGGTATTCTTAAAGTATTACTTGAATATTCCAAGCGCAGGGCTCGGTTCCTCAGACTGGATGCTGTCGCCTACCTGTGGAAGGAGACGGGCACCACCTGCATACACCTGCCTCAGACCCACGCGCTTGTGCGACTCATCCGGCTTGTACTAGATTCAACAGGGTGGTCGCCCCGTCTCATAACCGAATCAAATGTCCCGCATGCGGATAATATCTCCTATTTCGGTAACGGCAGGAATGAAGCGCATCTGGTATATAACTTTACCCTTCCACCGCTTCTACTGCATACGCTCTTTCGCGGGGATGCCAGGGTGTTGACCAGGTGGGCCGGACAGCTAGGATCCCCTGGTGAGGATTGTGCATTTCTGAATTTCACAGCCAGCCACGATGGTATCGGTGTCACACCGCTTGAGGGCCTGATACCTCAGGTAGAGATAATGGCACTGTGCGATCACGTTGAATCACTGGGTGGTCATGTATCCACCCGCTCTGTCTCCGGTAAGGGCGACCTGCCCTATGAATTGAACATCAACTACTTTGATGCTCTCGGTGATCCGGGACTATCAGCAGAAATTGTCACGGATGCTCACATCGACCGATTTATTTTGAGCCAATCCATCATGCTAGTATTGAAAGGGGTACCCGCTATCTATTATCACTCCATCCTGGGTTCCCGAGGATGGCTGGAGGGGCCGGATATAACCGGAATGCCACGGAGTGTAAACCGTGAGAAACTCAGGGCTGGGCAGGTGGAAGACGAGCTCGCTGATGACAGGAGCCTACGACACAGGATTTATCAACGATATTGCAGTCTCCTGGCCCTGAGAAGAGCATACGCTGCCTTCCACCCTTCCTCTGAGCAGAACATCATCGATGCTGGAAAGGATCTATTCGTACTCTGTCGCAAATCCGAGAACACTCCAACCATCCTGTGTCTACACAATGTGACCGAACAACACCAGGTGTACACTGGAATGCCCACAGGATCATGGAACACGCTCACCGGCAGGCCCACCTACAACGGCTCAGACCTGGAACTGGCACCATTCGACACTATCTGGTTAGCAGATGAGCAGCGATAGGAAATCTGATAGAGGTAAACAGCATGAAATACTCACCCATTGATTACCCGGGTAAAGCAGTCGGCATGGAATGGGAAGCCCGGGTCCATGAGCTGGATACCATGCTCTGTAACGATCCCGAGAACCTGAATGCTCTGGTGGGATTGTCCGATACGCTACTGCTCCTGTGGTGTTTCGGCTTCTACAGTCGCAGCCGCAGTATGCCCCGGGCAAGGGATGCCGCTGAGCGTGCCGTCCAACTACACCCTCAGTCTGGTCGAGCTCACATGGTGCTTGCCGCCCAGAACATGTCGGACTGGCGGTGGGTTGAGGCCCAGGAACACTTCGATATCGCCGTGAAACTCCAACCGGATCACGCGATCCTGAACCATTATTATGCCCTTTATCAGATCACGGCATTTGGCGACATCGAAACGGCCTACAGATATTCACAGAGATCAGTGGAACTGGATGATTCCGACACTCTCGTTATCGGACTGGCCTCCATCATGTATTTCGCCAGGGATTTCCATGAAATGGTGGATCTCCTGGTTCCCTTCATCAAGGAGCATCCCGATTTTGGTCCGGCCTATGACTGGTTGGGAATGGCCTATGTTCAACTGGGACAATTCGAGGAATCCATCTCTACCTATCGACACGCCGTGGAATTGGCGGACAATACCATGGAAGTCGTATCCGGCCTGGGTCATGCCTATGGAATGGCAGGACGTCACAGAGAAGCCAGGGAGGTTCTCGACCAGATGTTGGAAGCTGTGAAACAGACCTATGTACCCCAGGTCCAGATCGCCTTCGTATACGCCGGGCTGGAAGACTTCCCCACAGCCCTGGACTGGTTGGAGAGAGCCTACGAGGTCAAGGCCTGGGAAATCGCCTTCATGCGGGAGGAACCCTGGCTGGAGTGCCTTAATGACCAGCCCCGTTTCAAGGCCATCGTTGACAAGGTCGGGTTTCCCGCCAGAAGAATGTGATCAGTAACGGCTGTTCACGCAGGCATCTACAAAGGCCTGGATGTTCTCCAGGTCCCCGGTGAAGAAGTGATCGGATGGACTGCAGATATATCCACCGGTGGGTCGTGCAGTATGACAGGCCTCCACCAATGTCCGTGCTGATTCCGGTGATCCCCGTTCGAAACCTGCATTCTGATCAAATCCACCTATGAAGAAAAGCTTATCCCCGACTCGGCGGGTAGCTTCCATTAGATCACAGTCACCACCCATGGAGGGCGGTGTCATTGTTTCCAGACCGTCAGTACCGTTTTCCACAACGATCTCCAGGAGATGCATCACACCACCACATAGATGATACACGACCTTTGAACCAGCCTCATGGACCGCATCGATCTGCTTCCGATCGTAGGGCAGGCAGAACTCCCTGTGGATATCCGGGCTGATGACCGTATTGGAACCCGCACCCCCACCTACTTCCACCAGGTCGTGTTGGAACTGACCACCTCGTTCGATGACCTTCAGTTTCATATCTAGCAACGTGCGCAGGACATGGTGCACCCAGTCTGGTTTGTCGAAGGTTGCAAGAATGGCATTCTCAGTACCATAGAGCCGACAGAGATCCTGCCAGGGACTTCCCTGCCCGAATCCGAAGTATTCCCCTCGTACGATACCGCGAGATCCGATGCGCTTCCTGGCCGCTATAACGGGTGACCAGTCAACTCGGTCAGGGATGGGGAAATATTGCGTCCACAGTTCAAAATCTGCCTCATTGGTCAGGATGTACTTGGTGTGCCACTCCGTGATGGAATTGCTGCCGCCTTCCAGGGTCAAGACACCGCCTGGTGTGGTAATGCTCTCCTTCCAGGACCGGTTACCCTGGTCGTCTGTATCCTCGTAATGTCGCTGTACATCCCATTCGACTCTGGATTTGTCCGAGTAGATGAAGTGTGGATTGACGTAGATAACCCAGTCCATACCAGTGAAATACGCATAGGCTTCGTATTGGTCACGTCCATCCAGATAGGTCTTTAAATAGTGGTTCATCCACCCGTGCACCTGACAGGGCAGACGATCAGGTGTCTGATTGTGTATAGCGGTAAGCAGACGTTCGCGGGAATCCATAGGATCGATCTGTCTCAACTCAAGATTCGGGTGGCCTCAAGGGCCATGGCGTTAACATTCTCAGGAGGGACATTTGGCAATAATGCCTCATGACTTGGACTGATGATCAGATTCGGACCAAGGACCGATCTCACTCTGTCAACCTCAGTCCGTACTTCATCCGGGGATGCATTTACCAGCAGATCCTGGGTATCGATCCCACCCATGAAGCAGATCTTCCCACCGAAGTGTGATCGCAAGGTATCCGCATCCATCGACTCCGCCCGGGCCTGGATGGGATGTAGACAATCGACACCAATGTCGATCAATCGATCGATGATACGGTATACCGATCCACAGGAGTGAAAGAAAACCTTGAGTCCATGGCTGTGCGCATGTTCGGTGAACAATTTCAAGGAAGGCAGGATAAATGTATCAAAGGCTTCGGGGCTGATCATCAGGTCTTGCTGAGTGCCGAAGTCGTTTCCGAAAAAATAGGCATCCAATTCACCGGCCACCTGTTGAAAGAAGGTATCATTCGTTTCCAGATAGAACTGTGAGACACGCCGGGTGACCTCCTGCACGAGCTGTGGTTCAAGATGCAGAAGGGCCATGTAGTTTTCCAGCCCGAACAGATTCATCACATCGTGGTAGAAGGTGTTCCACATACCACCAATCCGGTAATACTCACCAGTGGATCTCAGTTCCAGGACAGCTTTGGAGTAATCGACCCTTCTTGGATCTGGCCAGGGATAGGATCCAGGATCAAAGCCGCGTGCTTCCTCAAGAGATAGCTGCTTATCTGGTCGGGGAAATCTACTTTGTCGATCCGGATATTCCCCTGCCTGTACCCAGCGTACATCATCCCCCAGGTGTTTTCGCAAATCCTCTTCGTTCGAAATACCAAAATACTTGTGCAGGATTGGCCATGTGTCACTGTGTGGATCACCTAACCAGAAACCGCAGCGATCGACTTTTTCGCCATCGAAAAATGCTCTGATACGCTCTCTACCCGTTGGATTCATTTGTTCCTCAGTTGAATGATACGATAAAAATACGGTCCGCTGAGGAGAAAAGACAACAAGTCATTTGATCTCTTCTTGATTGCCCCTGCGTTCTACTGTAGATTCTTGTGCCATTCTCCCGCCTGAATGGGTTGCCTGGGCAGGAATAAAAGAGCGCCGGGAGAGTATGGTGAAAGGTAGTTGATCCATGAATAACACGTACAATACTCTTGCCTATGACAGCCATGATCAGATGATCTTCGGCAAGGCCATCCATCCAGTATCCTGTGGTCATAATGTGGTCCTGGGAAGCGGCCTGGTGTTTCCAGAAGTTAATTTTACCCTGCCCCCTACCCATATTGACACAGATGAAAAGGTCATTCTGGCCCAATATACAGAGATGATCGATTCAATTTTATCCCGCATGGTGACACTTGGAGTACCCGGTGTGGTACTCGAATTCGAACAGCTGCCGCATATGACCCAGAGGCCGGAATTTGGTGCCGATATTACCTTCTTGATCAAAGAGAAACTTTCAGAATTCCACGTCGAACATGCTCTGGCCGGGGCGCTGCGTACCACCATATGTGATATCCGGGAAGAGGTGCGTCCACCCCTCATGCGCCAAGGTGAATTCTCCAATACCATGCTGAAGAGCTTTGAGTTGAACGCTGCCGCCGGAGCGGATCTCCTGAGCATAGAATCCATCGGCGGCAAGGATCTTTCTGATCAGGTCCTCCTGGAAGCGAACGCACCGGGTATCCTTTCCGCACTGGGAACCCTCGCTCCCCGCGATATGCACTGGTTGTGGTCAAATATCGTTCGCATCTGTGCTGCGCATCCCAATACCCTGCCCGCAGGAGATTCCGCCTGTGCCTTTGCCAACACTGCAATGGTACTGGCTGACAAGAAGTATATCCCGGAGGTCCTTGCGACCGTCGTTCGTGCAATGAGTGCGGTGCGATCACTGGCAGCTTATGAGGAAGGTGCCGTGGGCCCAAGTAAAGATTGCGCCTACGAAGGACCCGTGATCAAAGCCATTACAGGTACCCCTATCAGTATGGAGGGTAAATCCTCAGCCTGTGCTCATTTCAGTCATCTTGGAAATGTTGCCAGTGCGGTGACGGATCTCTGGAGCAATGAATCAGTTCAGAATGTACGTCTGCTTTCAGGTTATGCACCTGAGGTGTTCAGCGAGATACTGGCATATGATTGCCGTCTCATGAACAAGGCCAGCGACACCGGCACTGCCGAAATGCTTCGAGACCTGTTCATCGAGAGTGACGCCAGCATGAATATGCAAGCATGCATCATTACACCAGAGAATTCATTCAGAATTGCTGAGAGTATCGTTTCAGAAACAGACGACTTTCTGCGCACACGTGCAGCGGGTCTGACCGCCTGTGAGATCCTGCGAGAAGCAGATAAGGATGGCGAGATCACCCTGTCAGAGCAGGAGAAGCCCTGGCTCGATATGATCGAGCAACATCTGAATGACAGCGTGGATGAAATGTCTGTCCTGGAAACGGTCAAGGTGCAGTATGGACATCTCTTTCTGCCCGAGGAATACGGACTCTAGTTTCCGTCCTTTTGCTCAATCTCCGCACTAAATGGCGTTGCGGGCAGGCCCTCAAGATTGAAAAGAATCGCTGTTGCAGTATCGGACCAGGAGAATCTGATCCGGACGGGATCATTTACCTGATCCGAGTGTACCACAAGCGTCTGGCCATCGATCCTGGCCTCAGCCTGGAACCAGTTGCCTTCCGCATTCCCGAGTTCAAATTCTCTCCCTGGCTCACTATCGAATCGTAATCCGCTCCCCAGACTCCAGGTCTCGAATTGAACACGTATGGACGAACCCTCGCGCTGTAGGGATCTGAAATGGGGGCCGGCATAAACGATGTCAGTTTTGTCATAGGTCCGTGCCAGGGCCCAGAGGGCAAGTCGCTGACCAACCGGGGCTTTGTTCACTGGATGGACGTCTTCAAGGTCACCGAGATCCGTTGTCACTACCATACCGGTGTTTGGTACCTTATTGAAGGTTTGCGCCTGAGCCTCTCTCAATGCGGGCATCTGACCCTTGATCTCATGGTTGTAGGGTGCGAGTTGAACAAAGTAGAATGGGAGATCAGAATTCTGCAGCAGGGATCTCCAGTCGGCGATCAAGGCAGTGAATTGTTCCCGGTATGCTTCTGCCCAGGCGATGTTTGATTCACCCTGATACCAGATCACCCCACGGATCGCGTAATGACGCAGTGGGTGGATCATCCCCCAGTACAGCGCGCTGGGATAGGCGGGTTCGAGGTCCTCGGGTTGTCCAAATGCATAGGCGATCCCCAGACGGGTGTTACTCTCCGGACTGCTCCAGCTTTCGATGGCCGTGGCGGACCAGGCGGTGTTGATTATCCCTATCGGTACCTTGAGCTCATGGTGCAAGGATCTGGCAAAGAAATAGGATACAGCACTGAGCTTACCTACCGTTTCAGGAAGGGCTTTGGTCCACACACCTCCTACATCCTTTACTGATTCAGAGGCCAGCTTCTTTGCAACCGTGAATATCCTGATCTCCTGGAACTGTGCCTCAGCGATGTGCTTGTCAGCATCGAGGATGGAGTTCTCAAAATAATCACTACCCAGGATGGGCATCTCCATATTGGATTGTCCGGAGGCCAGCCAGACCTCACCACAGAGGATGTCAGTGATGTTTATTTCCTGATTGTCCTGATTCAATCTGAGTTCATAGGGACCTCCAGCGGGAGGTGGTTGCAGATCGATTATCCAGTGACCATCCTGGTTTGCTTTGACTTCCAGAGCTTGATCCAGCCAACTGGGCATGACGACTACAGACCTCTGTGCTGGAGCCAGGCCCCAGATCCTGTTGGACTGGCCCTGCTGCAATACCATTCCAATTGATATCAGTTGACAGGGAAGTTGGAGTATCTCAGAACTATAATTCATTTTTCAAGACAGATTTAATCCGCAATAGTCTTTGGGGCAAGTACGCTTCATCGCGAGATCACCAAAAGACCTGAAACAGCGGTGGTCATTCCTTTTTTCTCTACTATCTTCAATCCGCAGAAAATTGAGGATGTGTTTAGCATATCAGATTTCATGGCTGAAAATGCTTTTGAATGCGATCATTGTCAGTATAAATAAATGATGTGACAAATAATGTCACTATATCAGGGGGACACCTTCCCAATCCTACGGTCCTTGAGGACCATCCACCAGGAAGTTGCTACCCCAATTGATTGAAAACGCATGGTGTTACAAGGTGTGCATAGATGAAAGTGGCGATCATACATTTTGTATTACTCTACATGAGTGGTGCCGAGAGGGTTCTGGAGGCTCTTTGCGAGTTGTACCCGGATGCCGACATTTTTACTCATGTTTATGATCCCGAGAACATCCCTGCCCATATCAGGAAGCACACGATAAAAACCACCTTTATCAACCGGATGCCCGGAGCTGCGAAACTTTACAAGCTTTACCTGCCATTCATGCCCTTTGCCCTGGAACAATTGGATCTTAGCGGTTACGATCTGGTGATAAGTTGTGAATCAGGTCCCACCAAAGGTATCATACCTGATCCGGACGCCACTCATGTATGCTATTGTCATACCCCTATGCGCTACATCTGGGATATGTACCATGATTATGTTGAGCGAAAAAATCCTGTTGTAAGATTCTTCGCCGCAATCTTCACACATTCCTTGAGGATCTGGGACGTGACAACATCAGCACGTGTGGATCAGTTTATCGCGAACTCCCACTTTGTCGCACGCAGGATCAAGCGATATTACCATCGTAACTCCATCGTGATCCCACCTCCCGTAAACACAACCAGCTTCACAGTTGCGGAGGAAGATGAGGACTATTACCTCTGGCTGGGTCGTCTGGTCCATTATAAACGCCCGGATATCGCAGTAAAGGCTTTCAATCAGAATGGCAGGCGATTGATCATGATCGGCGCAGGTGCAGAATATGAAAAACTGAGGCGCAGCGCCAATCCGAATATTGAACTCCTTGGCTACCAGCCATTTGAAGTGATCAAGACCAAATTATCCCGCTGCCGGGCATTGATCTTCCCTGGAATAGAAGATGCCGGGATCATACCGGTGGAGGCCATGGCTGCCGGACGCCCCGTTATCGCCTTTGATAAGGGCGGGGTGGAATCCACCATCATCGATGGGATGAATGGTGTTATGTTCCAGGAGCAAACCCCGGAAGGCTTGAATCTTGCCATCGAGCGGTTTGAAAAAATGGAAGACAAGTTCGACGCCGAGAAAATTTCAGCTCATGCAGCGCAATTCGATAAGAGTATTTTCATGCGGTCATTTGATGAAGCCGCAACCAGGGTTATCAATGAGAGAAAACAACCATGAATCAGCAGAGCGGTCACCGATACTATAATAAGTCCAGTATAATCCTACGTGCAGATTATTAGATTTCGCATGGAGTGAACATGATACAAAGAATCCTTCTTCTCATTAGCATCACGCTTATCACATCAATCCAGGCCCAATCCATTAAGGAGCTGGTTGAGCAAGCCGGTGATATCTCAACAAGCACGATCCCGGAACTCCAGGATGTTACCCTGCCAGACACACTTTCGGCACTCCCTGCCGAGATCCCCGCAGAGACGACGATAGAGTTGGAACCCATCAGCCCAGACACCATGGAGATCAAACAATACGGATATGATTATTTCTCAAACAGAAGCACACTGATCCTGCTCGATAATCTTCCAGCTCCAAGCAAATACATGCTGGGTCCGGGAGACGAGATCATCATCACCTTGTGGGGAGAGACAGAGCTCAGAGAGAAAGCTACCATTTCCCGTGATGGTAGTATCTATCTGGGAAATGTCGGTCTGGTCAATCTGACGGGCTTGAGTCTAGAGCAGGCCAGACGTGAGCTCCGAGTCCGTTTTGAGAAGGTATATTCGACTTTGAGAGGTGGCAGCTCTGCCTCCACCTTCATGGAGGTATCTCTAGGAACGCTCAAATCGATAAATGTCCACTTTCTCGGTGAAGTGAATACTCCTGGCGTTCTCTCTATCCATCCATTCTCAACTGTGACCACGGCACTTATACAGGCCGGCGGCGTATCAGTGATCGGCAGCCTAAGGGATATCCGTATTATCAGGGACGGTGAGACCATCGCTTCGCTTGACTTCTACAGCTATTTACAGAGTGGTTCCAGGGCTTCCGACATTCGACTGGTCGATAATGACATCATTTCCGTGCCCATTCGAAAGAATAGTATCCAGATCAGTGGCAAGATCCGCAAACCTGGTGTTTTCGAACTCCTGGATGACGAGAGCCTGGACGACCTGATCCGCTTCGCTGGAGGTTTGCCCAACGATGCTGGTACCCGGGTTGAGATCAACCGCATCCTGCCACTGGAATACCGGCAAAACCAGGATGATATCATTACGAACATCTGGATCGATCTCATCGGGCCCACTGACACCAACCTACTGGATGGTGACAGGATCACTATCCATCCTCTGATCACATCAGAGCTTACTGTGCACGTGGAGGGAACAGTTAAGAATCCAGGTAGCTTTGCTCTCTCTTCAGATATGCGGGTCAGAGACCTGCTCGAACTCTCTGGTGGCGTGTTTACCAGTGATCACTGGATGAAGGTATATCCATACAGAGCAGATCTGATGCGTCACGATCCGTACACCGCCAGATCAAAGATCATTCCCATCAGGCTGGATAAGCTGAAAGATGGCCAGGAAGATCAGAATCTGCTGCTGGAAGAAGGTGATGAACTCATCATCTACCCGGTAGACATCAATAATTACGAAAATATTGTCCGCATCCATGGTGATGTTCGCAATCCAGGCGAGTACTCCCTGGCTGAGAATATGGGCCTCACCGACCTCATTCTCAGGGCTGGTGGCTTCAACTTCAGTGCTTATCCCGCAGAAGTTGTCATTAACAGTATCGATCCTTTCAATATCAATTCCACAACACTCTCCACTGAGGTAAAGGTCAAAATCGAACCAGATATTTTCAGCAGTTATCCAGAGCTCGGGGATAGAAAATTAAAGCATCTGGATCAGGTCTTCGTCCGCAAGCATCCAGAATTCCAGATCCAGAGGAACATTATCCTGGAAGGTGAGATCAGGTTCCCCGGGACCTATGCTCTTGAGAAAAAGGATGAAACACTTGAAAGTGTCATCGAACGCGCAGGCGGCTTCACTGATGAAGCCTTTATTGAGGGATTGCGGATCTCAAGGAGTGAGAAAAGACTCATCCTGGAGCGGAAGGGTGGTGAAAAAGTCGATCTTGACCTTCCCCTGCGCCCCGCGGATCAGATCTTCGTGCCCAAGCACGTCAATACTGTAGAGGTCCTGGGTGAGGTGAACAGCCCGGGCTTGATCCAGTACCACAAGGGTCGTGATGTTAAAGATTATATCGAGATCGCTGGTGGGTACACCCTCGATGCTGATCGTTCGAGCATCGCGGTGTATTATGCCAATGGGGAATCAAAGAACAGACTCCTGATGATAGATCCTGCCGTGAGAGAAGGGAGTATGATTGTCGTGTACAAGAAGCCTGAGGAATTGCCTCTTGATAAAACGACACTTGTCACTGATGTCACTACCATCGTGATCCAATCTCTGTCGTTGCTGCTAGTAGCGAATAGACTCATCCAATGATTTTAATTTTTGGTGAAGTACATGAGAATCAAGAACCATAAAGAGTATCAGATCCTGCGAAATGATGAAATCGACCTGAAAGCCCTCATGCAGGTGCTATGGGCTGGCAGATGGTCGTTGGTCAAGATCACTATCGGATTTTTCCTACTAGCCATTGTATACCTGATTTTTGCTACAACACTCTATTATTCCAACGCCGTCGTTGTTCCTACAGAGGATCAGGCGGCCAGTTCTGTTGGTAATCTCGTCAATATTGCTTCATCAGTCGGAATGGATGTCAGTCAATCCGAGGTCTCAGCCACAGTCGATCTGGCAGATTATGTGTCATCGAGACGGTTGAAACTTGATCTCCTGGAAACACGGTGGATGGATAAGCGCGAGAAGGAGGTAGATCTCATCGAATACTGGGGTATCGACGATACCACCGGTTTGATCTTCAGGCTGAAATCCGGCATCAAGTCTTTAATGGGGGCGGAGGACAAGACCGACGAAGAGAAACGTTTGATGTGGCTGGCCAAGGGGAGCAAGATCTTGGAAAAACGAGTCATCGCCAGGCATACTGAAACCGGAATGGTTATCGTTGATGTGTGGATGGAGGATCCGGTCCTGACCATGAGTATCGCCAATTATGTCGTTGACTCCATGATCAAGTATACCATGGGACTCAAAGCAAAAAGCTGGAGTGAGAACAGGATCTTCCTGGCAAAGCGCATGGATGAGGTGAGCGTCGAGTTGAAGAATGCTGAGGATGAGATGACCCAGTTCCAGAATGACAATCGGAGAATCATCGACTCCCCCGACCTGTCCATTGAATTAGCCAATCTGCGTCGCGACGTGGAGATCAAGACTCAACTTTACATCTCTCTGCAAAACCAGTACGAACTTGCTCGCATGGAGGAAGCCAAGGATCACACGGGGATCGTCGTACTCGATTCGGCTTTCTATCCTGTCGAACCTGCCAGTCCTAAAAGATTTCCTGTACTCATTATAAGTATTTTTATTGGAACGTTTCTGTCAGTTCCACTGTTCCTCCTTGTTCGCGGCATTCGCTCTTAGCTGATCATTACTGGTTTGATATTACCACCCCAACACTTTCAGAGCATGCCTTCCGGTCTCCAGTGGATATCCTATGAGCAATAAAAACAGAGTCATCGGTGTCCTGACTCATATCAGCCGTTCAGGATCAACCCTCCTTTCACGCATGTTGGATGAATATGAGGACATCTGCATCACAACGGAGGCTGAACTGCCTCTGGAACTGTTTGGTGTCAAATCCTACACACCGATCTCATTTCCGGATCTTAGCAGGCTTGAGATCTATATAGACAGAGTACTGGGGCGGACCCGATTCGGATCCTGGGATCTTAGCACTGGCAGTATCATGGAACAATGCAGGGCTGCCGGATTCCCCATATCAGGTCCACGATTCGTCAACATACTGCTGAATATCTATTGTGAGACCTATAAACCGGGTGCCAGGATCATCTTCTATAAGGCCAATCCCCTGATGCCATGGCACCTTCCTCAGTCGATCAAATATTTCCCCGCTGCTCCTGTGCTGCACGTCATACGCGATCCGCGTGCTGTCTACTATTCTCAGTCGATAAGCATTAATCCATATACTGGTAAGCCCTACACAACTGCACCGATGCGTACTGCTATGGACTGGAAGGCAGCGGCAGGGGTTTCTGAAATGATTTCAGCAGAGGGCTTTATCGAGGTCAGATATGAGGATCTGATCCATTCGCCCGAAAGAACCATTGGCTCAATTCTAAAACAATTTGGGCTTGAAGATTCTAAGAAGGCCAGTAGCTCCAGATCATTTCTCGAACGAATGGAAGCCCGGGATAAAGACCTTCACAATAACATCGCACAGCAACCCGATCCGGAAAAGAACAGGGCCTGGTCCAATCATTTATCCCCGCGGGACATTCAGATCATTGAGACTTTTCTGGCAAGGGAAATGCGTGAGAAATCTTACGAACTTTCGCTGGAAGGGACAGGATCGAACCTGTTCACACAACTTTATATCATTCTCGCACTGTTTCGTGAGCGAATCTGGAATGCCATGCGGAGAAGCCGCCGAGTCCTTGGACACTTCATCTGGGATCCATCCTATCTGCGTCACCGGGTTCTATTGAAGGTCAAACACGATGGATAGGCCCCAGGTATCCGTCATCATTCCTGTTTACAATGGTGATTTCATAGAAGACTGCATCGCCAGTTGCTTCAAACAGTCAATCCCTGTTGAAGCAATGGAGGTTATCGTTGTCGATGATGCCTCAACCGACGACACAGCCCAGCGATTACGAACGATCCAGGCTGAGCATCCCATCAATATCATCTCATTGGATCGGAATGGAGGCCCCGCACGAGCCAGAAATGCTGGTCTGGAAGCGGCCATGGGAAGCTATGTAGCATTCCTGGATTCTGATGACATGATGCACCCGCAAAAGCTGGAGCAACAACTTAAATACTTTGAAGAGACAACTGACGTACAGGTAGTCATCTCGGGCATCGAAGAGATCGATTCCAAAGGTCAGGTCCTCAGGCAATTGATCCGCCCATTCCCTGCTGATCAAAAGGCCCAGGTAAGCATCCTGTTTCTGGATAATCTCCACACCATTACCTCCACCATGTTATTTCAGCGGAGTCTGCTTGGATCAGTGGGGCATATGAATGAAGCCCTGGCAAATATGGAGGATATGGAATTTGCACTGAGGTTGCTGCAGAAGACGCGTATTCATTACATACGTCGCGCTCTGACAGTAAGGCGAGTCCTTATATCAGGATTATCGCAATCCGTTACGGAACAGAACTTCCTCCAAAGTCGCGGAGATTTCCTAAAAGCCTCGCTGGACCGATATCCCTTTCTGAAGGATCTGGAGGATAGGTACTGGTCACTGAATTTTGCTCGCCTGGGCAGGGTCTTGCAGCGACGCGGGCATGGCACCCGAGCCAGGAGCTACTACCTTCAAAGCATCCGGCATCGTCTCAATTCCATAGCCATTCTGGGACTTGGTCTAACCATTTTTCCGAGAAGCATGCAGAAAGCGTTGGCTGGTAGCAATTGGAAAAAGCGATAACGAGGTCTGTGGGATAGATCCATGCTTTTTAATTCAGGTGAATTCTTCTTTTTCTTCATTGCAGTCTACCTGCTGTATACTCGTCTGAATCACAAGTGGCAGAACGTCCTGCTCCTTGTCTCAAGCTATATTTTTTATGGAGCCTGGGATGTGCGATTCCTCTCCCTCATTTTCATCTCCACGCTTGTCGATTATAGCACGGGATTGATCATCCATGAAAAACGCCTGGCGGGCGATAGCCGCTCCGCGAAGTGGTGGCTGGTGCTCAGTGTCGTGGTAAACCTGGGTATCCTTGGATTCTTCAAGTATTTCAACTTCTTTGCAGACAGCCTTCTGGATCTGGCAGATCTGTTTGGGTGGCATCTCTCCGTTCCTACGCTGAAGATCATTCTACCGGCAGGTATCTCATTCTATACCTTCCAGAGCATGAGCTATTCACTGGATATTTACCGGGGACACATGAAACCCACCCGGAAGTTACTGGATTTCGCCCTGTTTGTTTCCTTCTTCCCACAGCTCATGGCGGGGCCCATCGAAAGAGCCAGGCGGCTGCTTCCCCAGATCGAGAAGGCTCGCATTCTCACAACCGAAAAGATGGCTAAAGGTGGATGGCTCATACTCTGGGGGGTGTTCAAGAAGGTATTTATCGCTGATAATCTCGCACCCTATACATTCT
Source organism: uncultured Lentisphaeria bacterium (assembly GCA_964454335.1). GTDB lineage: Bacteria > Fidelibacterota > UBA8477 > UBA8477 > JABMPR01 > CAYVVT01. The sequence continues at coordinate 189,697 of CAYVVT010000003.1, forward strand.
GGAGCGAAATCGCAGTCATGTCACCGACGACCGGAGATGTATATCTGGGTTCAATTGCTTTCGCAATTCAATTCTATTGCGATTTCTCGGGATACAGCGACATAGCCCGGGGATTGGCAGCGATGATGGGATTCAAGCTCACCTTGAATTTCAATCTCCCCTATTTTTCCACCAATCCATCAGTATTCTGGGGTCGCTGGCACATTACACTTACCTCCTGGTTACGAGACTATTGCTATGCACCCATCGCCAGAAGCAAGGGAGTGTTGGGGAACAAGTCTTTCGCCATGTTGGCCACCATGGGCATATCAGGTTTATGGCACGGAGCTGACTGGAAATTCATCATCTGGGGATCTCTCTGGGGCGTTGCCATCGTGGTCCATCGTCAGCTTGTACCATTCCTGACCATTATCAAGAACCGTGGTCCCGCCTGGAACAATGCCCTAGGGATCCTGGGCGTAATTTTTACCCTCCAGCTGTGGATTGCCTTCGGACAGATGTTCATATCCACTGACATCATGTCAGCTCTGTCCAAGAATTGGATTATGATCACGGATTGGACCATATCCGAACATACGGCAAGGGATCTCATCACAGTGTTGTATTATTCGTGGCCCCTGATCTTGATGCAGATCGCCCAGTTCCGCAGCAAGGATCTATACGTGATCTTCAAAGTACCCTATCCGCTAAGGCTATTGATCTTTGCTGGATTATTGTTTTTACTAGTGACCAATGGAGCAGAAGGTGGAGCAGAATTCATCTATTTTCAATTCTAGAGTGTTCAGAACCCCGCTGATCATTGTAGGTCTGTATCTCACGATAGAGATTCTGTACCGTTTGTTCACGTTTGGGTTCCATACCGTTCACAATTGGAAGGATTACAATCCCAGGGGGATCCTCCTGACGAATATCGTGATGCCCGTTGATCAGGCGGATGTCTCCTGGAAACTGCGTCCAGATGTGAACACCATATTCAAGACACAACCATTCACTACCAATTCTCTGGGGATGAGGAGTCCGGAGTTGCACTCCATGGACACTTCGCAGGCTACCCGGATCATCGTGCTGGGACGTTCCATCACCATGGGATCGGGTGTTAGTGACGATGAAGTCTACACCCGAGTTCTCCAGTCATATCTTGAAGAATGGAAACCTGAGAAATATGAAGTGATCAACTGCGCAGTTGGAGGATACACCGTAGAACAGATGGTGAACTTCTTCGAGCACTATCTGAGATCCCTGGAACCAGATATTGTCCTTTTCCCAATATCCAAAGATGATCTCCTGGTGGAGGAGGCTCCTCCCATATTGCCCCTGGCCCTGGCCAAACCATCGATCACCAATCTGAATTCATATCTGAGTTATACATTTCTATTCGTAAATACCCGATTTCTGGTGAAGCGGACGACCAATGCGTTTATATCGACAAATTGGAAATATCGGGCGATGTCCATCGTTGAACCCCGTCCCGATGCGGTGAGTAATGAAAGAATTGTAGCAGACTTTGTTCAACGCAGGGTCGATGAAGGTATCCCCTGTTATTTCTACTCACCAGACCGCAATCCCAAGAGGGATCTGCAAAAGGATGAGATGTTCAAGCGATGGGCAAATGAACACACCGGAGCTTTTTACCTCCCCATAAATGAATACATGGATGGGAGAATGCCTGAGACCATGCGAATATATTTTGGCGATAATCATCCCAGTCCAGAATTGCATGCACTACTGGCAGAGGCCCTGTACAATGAGTTTAGTAATGGGATCATTAAGGCCACACATGGATCATAAACTCCCCAATCTTCTCATCGTAGGATATCACAAGGCTGGTACTACTACGCTGTTCCATGAATTGTCACGCCATCCTGATATCTTCCCTTCAATCGTCAAGGAGCCCTTCTATTTCAGGCCCTATATCAACGGCAAAGACCTGCCTCCCCTGGAGGAGTATGCCCGCAACTTCGCAGGTGCTGAAGATGAGAGATACAGAATGGAGGCCTCACCTACCTACATTTACGGAAAACAGCGCGCCGCTGTGAAAATCCGGGAGATCCTGGGAGATGTAAAGATCATCATCAGCCTGCGGAATCCTGTGGAGCAGTTGTTCTCCCTTTACAAGCATCACTTGCGGTTCATGAAGATCGACAAGGAACAGACATTCCTTGAGTTCCTTGAAACGAAAGAAGATTTTGAACGACAGGTCTACGCTGACCACCTGACCGACTGGTTCCATGTTTTTGGCAGGAATATGAAGATCATCTTCTTTGAGGATCTTATAGAAGCACCTGAGACTGTTATCAATGACCTGATCCAGTGGCTGGACCTGGAGCCGTTAACCATTTTGCCGGACACGCTGATAAATGTTAATCCCGGGGAGACTTACAGGTTCCGCACGATCCACAAATTGGCGTTGAATGTCTTCGAGCAGACCAAGGCCTATGTGCCACATCGGCTTTTTGTGACCTTGCGGAAGGTATATTACCGCCTCAATGGACAGACGATCAAATTCGATCTGGACGAAGCATCTGAAGCCTTTGTCCGTGAACGTCTAGCACAGCAGAATCAGAACCTCCGGGAGTTATTGATATCGAAAGGTTATGGGGATCTTCCAGACTGGTTGAAGGACATGTGAACCGGAAATGATGATTGAACCAGATAATTTCACCAGCACCACATTGGGCCTAGAAGATGCAGCTTAAGCAGCAACTTGCTCGCGGAAGCTCTCTGGTCTCAGTGATCACTCTCCTGGGGCATTTACTTTCAATCGGTATGAAGCTCATTGTCTCCAGAAGCTATGGGGTAGCAGGATTTGGTGAGTTTGCCCTTATCATGGCCCTCTCAAGATTCTCCTCTACCATCGTGCAGATGGGCCTCAATCATTCTATTATCCGATTTATCTCGAAATTCACTGCCAATCAGGACTGGACAAATGCCCGTAGCTTCTTCAGGGCTGGTATCATGCACATCCTGAAGGTGTCAGGGCTGTTCCTGATCCTCATCGTCGTACTCAGGAATCCCCTGTTACGTATCCTGAATCTGGAGGAAATTGGAGGACTGGCCCTCTTGATCGTCTGGGGGATCTCTATCGTTATTGCAGTGAATAATTATCTCTCTGCGACCCTGAGAGGTACCAAGCATTTCATGGAGCAGGCGATCCTGTTCACTTCCTCCTTCCCCATCCTTATGATAGTGGCATACTTTGGTCTTTGGATTTTCCTCTCGCAGGCCCCGGACCTGCTGCAGTTCTTTATCTGGGGTATAGTCCTGAACGCCATCATGCTTGTGATCGTGTATTTTCTGGTCAGAGGTATTTTTAAAAAGACTGAACAGGTGGAAGAAGTACGGGAGGACACAAAGCAGCTCTCCCGCTACAGTTTGCCGATCTGGTTCTCTTCCGCCCTTCAGAGTGCGTTGGCCAGTTCAGATCGAATCATGCTCGGTATGTTGTCAACACTCACCGAAGTAGGGATCTACGGTGCAGGCTTGACCTTCTCTGTTCTATTCGCCTTCCCGCTTAAATCCATGGGTCCGGTTTTCCAGCCTTTCATCATCGAGGCGTACGAACGTAAGAACCTGCAGCAGATAAATGAACTCTACAATACCATGGTCAGGTGGTCATCATTATTCGTCATCCCGGTATTGGGTATGCTGATCAGTTTTGGGGATCGACTCCTGCTTCTGTTCGGCAGGGACTTTCAGGAGGCTTACTGGGTTATGCTGATCCTGGCCACGGCGCAAAGTATCAGTACCATCTCCGGGATTGCTGGAACAATGCTGAATATCACTGACAAGCAGAGGACCCACGCACGCATCATGACCTTTGGTTTCCTGCTCGCCATCGCCCTCAATTTACTCCTCATTCCCCCACTGGGAGCCCTGGGTGCTGCATTGGGGACAGGTGTATCCATTCTGGTGATCAACCTGATAAGGGTCTACAAGCTCATCAGCTATTATTCGTTGAAAACAGATTACAGCGTCATTGTGAGTGTCACTCTGAAATTTATTCCGCTGGTGATCCTTACTCGGTGGGTAGAAAGCATTGAATGGGCACATTGGTTGGTCCTGCTGATGCTCTTCCTTACTGCTGGTACTCTGCTGGTCTATATGAGCCTGACGGAGAACGAACGCCAGAAACTGATGTCCAGGCTAAAAGGAGTTGCTTGATTGGAACCTGGTAAGATCAGGGTTTTATACATTGCCTCCCTGGGACATAGCGGGAGTACACTGCTGGATATCCTGTTGGGTCAACACTCATTGCTTCAAAGTCTCGGTGAGGTCTTGTTCATCGATGAATGGTTTGAACGGCAGAATCTGTGTTCCTGTGGCGAGATTATCCAGGACTGTCCCTTCTGGTCCAGTGTCACAGAAGGACATTTCAAGCCGCTCGGTGGTATCCACTCTCCCGATTACCCACTTCGATCAACTGAATTATTCCGGAGCATCCAGAAGTATTGTGGCCCACGGATCCTCGTAGATTCATCCAAATCCCGCCACCGTCTGAAGCGTCTTCTTGAAGATCCACGCCTGGAGGTCAGGATAGTCCATCTTGTCCGAAATGGTCTTGCAGTAGTCCATTCGTTGGGAATTTCTCGTGCCCGACCAGGCAATCGCGAGGAGATAATGACCCCTGCAACACCCATTTTTAAAGCCGTATTCCGGTGGTGGTATCGGAACCGCGCGATTGAGCGGTTGCTCGAAGGTCTCCCCAGTGAGGATTATGTAAGGATCCGTTATGAGGATCTGTGTAGGTATACCGAAAGGGAACTTTCCAGGGCGCTGTCTCTAATGAACCTGTCGGTGGAACCCAACATGCTTGCGCCACAGCTGGAGAATACCCATAATATCAGCGGCAGTCGCTGGAGATTCGAACGTCAGGGTTTCACTATCAAGATGTCCACAAGATGGCAGAGTGAGACAGGCTTATTCCGGCGTCTGGTGTTTGCTATATTCGCCGGTCGGCTGAACCGGAAGTATGGATACGGTGATGAGATTACCTGATTTCATTGGAGTAGGTGCCCCCCGCTGTGGAACCACATGGCTTTCTTCACTGTTGAGCCAGCATCCAGGCATTTACATGAATCCCAATTTCAAGGAGATCCACTTCTTCGATAATAATTACGAACGCGGGCTGGCGTGGTACTCCCGTTTTTTCAAGGACCAACCCCCGGATAAGGTCTGCGGTGAATTCACTCCCAGCTATATGCACCTTGAGAATGGGATCCAGCGTATCCATCAAATGAAGCCTGATGCAAAGATCATCGTCGTTCTGCGGGATCCTGTCCAGCGGGCATACTCCCACTACATGCAGAGAAAGAGTTTCACACGCGGTCTTGCCAGTTTTGAAAGCATCATTGAAGGGAACTCGAAACAGCTACTTGATTTCGGAGAATATGGTAGACAGCTCAAAGAGATATACGGATTCTTCCCAAGAGAGCAAGTCCACGTTATCGTTTTCGAGGAAATGGTCTCGGCTCCTCAGGCCTGTCTTCTTGGGCTCATGTCATTTCTGGGTGTCGAACCCATTGAACTGGACCTCGACCAGGCTCCTAAAAATGCATTGACTGACGCACATTCTTTCTTGGTTAAAAGACTAATACGGGGTCTTCAATCTCTTGGTCGACGATACGCTATCTTCGATCAGCTTTGGTTTCAGATCTTTCCTGGGAGATTGATCATCAACAGAATCCGCAGGTGGAATCAGAAAGCACTACCGGAATTTAAAGAGAATATGAGCCCGGCGACGCAGAGGATACTGCAAGACTACTATGCTGAGGATACCAAGCAGCTGGAAATGTTGCTGGGTAGAACCATTGATTGGGTAAAGGCTGATGGACCATGACAAAGATGAAGCCTAGCAGCGGTCAACCGGTCCCTGCCTTCATTGGTATTGGGGCCATGCGCTGTGGTACTACCTGGATCGCAGATCAGCTTCGGGAACATCCAAATATCCATATACCGGCAGATTTCAAAGAGATCCACTATTTCGATAATTATTATGATCAGGGTATGGATTGGTATCGAGCAAATTTCTCAGAGGCCACTCCGGATCAGATATGCGGTGAGTTTACACCCAGCTATATGAGGACCAAAGGTGTGAGGCAGCGGATCGAACGGGACTTTCCGGAGGTGAAGCTGATCATCTCAATAAGAGATCCAGTGGCGCGTGCCTACTCGCACCACAACTTTCTCAGGATTCGCACCGATATTGCAGAATCCTTTCACGAGGCCATCCAGGATAATCGCTTTGACATTCTGAAGGCGGGACTATACGGTGAGCAGCTCAATAACTGGTTCAGATCCTTTGCGCCCGAGCAGATCCATGTCATCCTCTTTGAGGATATCCTTAACCATCCGGAGCAGGTCACTACCGACCTGTACCGCTTTCTGCAAGTTGATCATCATTTCCTGCCTATCGGACTGGTTCAGAAGGCGAATGTCAGTCATGGCGTACGCTCCCAGCATCTGGCCAGCTTCATGCGTAAAATACGCCACCTGATAAAGCCTCATATTGCTGGTCGCAAGGGCCTGAGACGGCTAGGGGTATTCAAGATCGGCCAGAGGATCAACCAATTGAACTGGAAGCCACCAACTGTTCCTCCCCTGGATGAGAATGCCCGGTTTTCTCTCCAGGCATATTACCGAAAGGATATCGAACTCCTGGAGTCGATCCTCGAGAAAGATCTCTCGCATTGGAAATAGAATGACGGCAAAAAAGATCGCGAAGGATATCTGGGTGATCGGTTTCCCGAAGAGTGGTAATACCTGGATAAGCTACCTGTGCTCCTACTGCCTGAATTTGCCCTTTTATAATTACGGTAAACCCCAGGAGGATCAGAAACGGAAGTGGGTAAAGGAATTAACCAGTGGTGGTCACTCCTGGGCGAAGCTCGATGGGTATGGATCAGTTCAGAAAACCCATCACAACCCCGATCGAGTCCCCGTCAATAGCGGGCTGGTGATGTATGTCATCCGCGATCCACGGGATGTATTTGTGAGCTATCAATTCTTCATGAGCAGCAAACACACAAGGTTACCCGGCAAGCTCAGGTACTTACTGCTGGGGCTACTGGGCAAAGGGACACAGCGACGCTGGTTTCTTAATCAATGGAAGACTCACCTGGAAAATTGGCGACAGAGGACAGACGTGGTCCTGAGTTACGACAGGCTCCTCCAAGAAGGTCCGGATTATTTGCTCAGCATCTTCGCTGCCGCTCCCTTTCATGTACCCGGTGACATCGTCCGCAAGGCTTATGAAACCTTCAGTTTCACAAATTTATCCGGAGGTCGAGCCCCTGGTACTGAGGATATGGATAGCTTTTTCCGTAAGGGCGTGTCCGGTGACTGGCGGAAACATCTCTCGAACGAGGATGTCGGGATCTTCGAAGAAGCCGTGGCCATGTATCGTGAGGTCACCGGCTGAATGAATACCATCCTGGTTTCATCCCACCGTCGATCAGGTACACATTTTCTGATTGATTCTCTTCGAAAGAATATACCAGGAGCCGATTTCCCGAATCACGCCTTCCTGCCTGCCGATTTCAATATTGGCTCTCTCTTCTCGAAAAGTGAGCATGTATATCGGATCTTCCAACGGCAGCTGGATCGTAATGGTCCCATCATTGTCAAGAGTCATCTCTTGCCAGAAGAGTGTAATCCAACCAGACCGAGAGATAAATTTGAATCACTCATCAAATCGATCTTCAATGAATCCAGGAAACTCTACATCTCACGGGATGGCAGGGATGTTCTGATCTCCCTGTTCAAGTTCCTGAAACCTCGTTCCACCTTCAGCGAATTCATACGTGAGCCCAATGATCATATCGTGCACGAGATACGCACACCCCAACCGTACGATGACAATCGCGTAGCCTATTGGTCCTACCATGTCGATCAATGGAAACAGGTAGATGGGATCATGCACCTGTCCTTCGGAGAGCTAAAACAGGATTTTCAGACCACCTTGTCCAGCGTACTGGGTTTCCTGGAGATCCCTCACGTTGATTCAATTGAAATTCCCCAATTACCAAAGAACCTGGTCTGGCACCGCATTCTCAAAAAATTGAATCACTATGGTCTGACAGAACTACCTGAAAGTTCCTCAGTACAACCAGGCAATATTTCACGAACCGCTAGTGGCCAGTACTTTTCGCCGAGAGATGAAGCATTCTATGCCAGACACATTGACGTCAGCGCCTGATTCGAAGCTACGGATCCGTCTGGAGAAGATCCTGGTGACCGGGATTTTGATTGGATTTCTCTTCCCCCTCACCACCAGTGTGTCATTCATAAAAGTGGTGACCTGGAACATTCCTGGAGCTGTTCTCCTTATCTGGATCATCCTGAGAGGAATAGAAAAAAAAAGGTTTCATCTAAGGGCTTTTGACACCTGGGAATACTCGGCGATAGCCATTATCATCATCTACACCGTGATGACGCTTCTCGGTCGTGAGCCTATTGCCAGCTCTCTCTTTCTATTCAGTTTCCTCACTTGTTACTTGCTGGCCATTTATTTCAGACGCGTGTACGGTTCCATCATCAACAACCGTTACCTGATCATATTCGCTTTCATCACTGTGGGATTGGAAGCTGTGGTCGGGCTGATCCAACAGATCACCTCAAGTGAATTCGGTAACCTGTCGGTATTCGTCGGTGAAACCCCTGACACCACGGCTCTGCGTTCAGTTGGAGAAACGGATATGGGCAGGGTGCACGGGACACTGGGAACCGGAAATCTGGTGGGCAGTTGGATCAACATGTTCATCCCGTTTGTCCTCTTTGCTGGTATCTATCTGAAAGGGAGGAGGGTAAAATTATGGCAATATACTATCGGTATTCTGGCCATTATCGCGATCCTACTGACCATCTCGCGCTTCAACATGGCTATTTTCCTCGGAATTCTGCTTTTTGTTGCATTGCTGAAGCTTTATAAGCGAAAGCGCAAACGACTTAGAACACTGGTAAATACCAGAACCTTCAGTTACTTGACGATCCTGGTCCTGCTGGTGACTATTACTACGGTCATTTTTCAGGATGAGGTCGGGATGATGAAAAAGGCCATCGAATTCAGATTCAGTGACACTTTTGAAGCTGTCGAGTCAGTTGGACAAAGTACATCGGGTGTTGCCGCAAGAATGGAAATGAACAAAGGCGCTATTCAAGCCTTCAGCAGAAGTCCGCTGATCGGTCTGGGATTCAAGAATTCTAGATGGATCTGGCCCACAGTGGATGCCAACGTACCAAAGAACTGGGTATATCAACCTCATAATCTATATATGATCATGCTGGTGGAAGGTGGGCTGTTCCTTTTCCTGGCCTACTGTGTCTTTACTTTTTACCCCTTCTATCGTTTTTGGCTGCTTAGGAACTCAGGGGATCCTTTCCTGCTGGCATATTTCCTCTCTTTGTCAGCCGCCATTGGGATACAGATGATCTATATTACCTTCACCTCAGCAAATTTTGGGGCCGTCTATATGATGATCCAGGGCCTTGCCATGGGCCATACGGATCAGCTTCTGGCAAGGAAGGAGCGATTGTGAGGCGTTTATTCTTTCTGGGCATCTTGCTCTTCGGATCCACTGTTACAGGGATCGAAACTGGAGATCCGGATGATGTAGCCGGTACAGAGTCTTTCATCGGTCTTTGTTCACAGATTACACGGGATACGGGAAACTATACCCCTTATAAGGTTCATCCCCAACTTCTGAACCAGATAAAAAATGCGAATGTTGATCTGACACGTACGGGATTCAAATGGAGGACCATTCATCCCGCTCCTGACGAATGGAACTGGCGTGTAGCTGATGCTGTGGTTGCATCTGCCGGAGATCAAGGAGTGAAGATACTGGCCCTGGTGGGTGGTATGCCCAGGTGGGCAGCGGATTCACCTGGGGATCATATCCAGCAATGGCTGGAGTTCGTAGATTCGCTCAGTACCCGGTATAATGATGAAATCCATTATTGGGAACTCTGGAATGAGCCAAATGTGAGATCCGGGAAATACTGGCCCCAGGATGAGTGGCCAGAGCCCTATGTGGCCTACATTGAACTGGCTGCACAGCTGATAAGGCAGAATCAACCTCATGCGACCATATTGCTGGGAGGGATTGCCACAGGGGATAAGGCTGATCCTTTCGGATTCTGGGATTCTGTATTCAATTTAGGTATTCTTGAGTCCGTGGATGGTGTTGCCTATCATCCATACCATTACCCTGGCCTGGAACTCATTGATTTCAATGAGCGTCTTACAAAGTTGATCTCCAGATATACGGAACAGGATAAACAGCTGTGGGTAACGGAATTTGGCGTACCGGCAGTGGATCTGGACGATGTTGAACGCTACAGCTATACTGCACAAAAGGAACAGCTTCTCCGCTCCGTTCTGGCCCATTGGGCAACCGGCGGCACCAAGTTCTACATCTTCTCACTCTGGGACAAGGAGCAGCTGGCCCAGGGCTTGACCCAAAAGGAACTCAGAGCCAAGCGGAGTTCATTCTATGGTCTGCTGGAGAAGGATATGTCCCCGAAGGCTAGTTACTCGGCTGTTGCCTGGTTAAGTGGCGAACTAAAGCATTATGTACCAATTGACTACGAGGTCAGGAGTGATGGACTCCTGGTCTTCGCGAAACACAAACAGAGCGGTCAGAACGTTTACTTCTGCTGGGGATCTGCAAGTCAGAAGTACCTCCTCGCCAGGGCAGATTCACTAGGGATTACCACTGTGCGGAATGAGACAGACACTTTTGATCTGGCAAGTACTCCTAAACGGAAATTGAAGTCCCTGGTCGAAGAGCTCACACTCTGGAAATGATGGATGGACCAAGCTCTCCCCAAGATCCTCTTCTATAATTTCGGATCCCGCTTTGGTGGTGCCGAGAATGTCCTGTTCAAATTCCTGGAATACGGCTCGGATGCAGCTGACTACAGTGTTCTCCTGAATGAAGAGGGTCAGTTTCATGATCGGCTAAAGGAACTTGGGATCCCGGTGACGGTCATCGAGACCAGGGCCAAGCGCTTCCACAATCTGAAGAGGGGTGATGGTCCGGGCCTGAACCTTCTCACCCTCCTACCAATCTTTCTCAAGCTCTTCAGGGAGAACCTTTCCTTTTTCCGGGAGCACCCGTATGATCTTATCGTCTCCAATACCTTCAAATCCCATCTCATCCTTGGATTTGCAGCCTGGTTGATGAGGACACCCGTCGTCTGGCGTTTTCATGATATCCTGCAGAATGATTTCGAATTCAATACATTCTCAAAGCTGAATCTGAGACTGCTCAGATTCTTATCGGGACGTGTGGTCGAGATATCTGCCGTCTCACAGGCTGTTGCTGACTCTTTCATTGCACAGGGATTTGATCCCGCGAAGGTGAAGGTAGTGCATAATGGCGTGGGCTCGGTTATTACAAAACAAGGGGCAAGCCAGGATCTCAGCAGGATCCGTGTGGGCTGGGTTGGACAGTTCACACCCTGGAAGGGGATCGAAGAATTTCTTAGAATTGCGGTTAACCTGATCGATTTGGGACAAAGACAGGGCCGGCGCCTCGAGATCCGCATCGCCGGCTCAGCCCTGTTTGATGAACGGTCTTATGAGGAGCAATTAAAAGCAATCGTTCCCAAAACACACCAGGACCACATCCATTTCCTGGGTCATCTTTCGAATGTTGATGAGTTGTATGCTGGGATCGACATCTTCTTTCATACCGCAATAGCCCCAGATCCCTTCCCTACAACAGTTCTTGAGGCCGGTGCCCATGGACTCCTGGTCATTGCCTCTCCCCTGGGCGGTGCCCGGGAGGTTATTGCAGATGGTGTGAATGGCTACATCCGCAGCATCGATGATCAGGATGAGGTTCTGGAACTTCTAGCCAGGATCATCAATGAGCCTGGTACGCATTTGGACATGGGAGAGCGACTGAGACAGACGATCCAGACAACATTCCCACTTGAGACTTATCATGGGCAACTCGAGGCTGAGCTGCTTGAGCTGGCCCGAGCTGGAACCTGCTAGAATAGTTACTCAACAAAGTGAATGAGATTGACCGACCATTTGATACATATGGTCAATGACCGCGTATACTGGATGACAGGATTCTACTGATAGGAAGATCAGCGCCTGCCCATCTCTGGTTAATACTCTTTGGCGAATGTCACTTTGCGCCAGTATCGAGGGTAAGCATCTTCCAGGCAGTCAGGAAGAGTATCTTGATATCAAGCCAGGCTGTCCAGTTCTCGATGTAGTGGATATCATGATAGATCCGTTCCTGCATCAGTTGCATGTTCTCAGTCCCACCACGGTAACCGTTGACGGCTGCCCAGCCCGTAATTCCCGGTTTCACGAATCTACGTATCTTATATTTCACCAGGAGCGTCGATATCTTTTCATCCTCGACAACCATGTGTGGTCGCGGTCCAACAACACTCATCTCACCTTTGAGCACATTCAGGAATTGGGGAAGTTCGTCCAGATTTGTTACCCGTAATACCTTCCCGATCCATGTGATGCGGGTATCGCGGTCCTGTGTGATCCTGCCCAGATCACCTGCTTCCTCTGCCTGGCACCTCATGCTGCGAAACTTGTAGCAATCGAATGGCTGCCCCCCCATTCCTATCCGCCTCTGCGTGAATACCACAGGCCCTTTCGAACTCAGCTTCACCAGTACAGCGATGATGATATAGAGCCACCAATAAAAGAATATGATGATAACCAGAGCGATCCAGATATCTATAAGCTGCTTGATCATGCGGGCAGTCGGATTATTCAGGGGCTCTTGCCTGATTGCACTGACCTGGAAAGGACCCCACGGGATCAGGGCTGTTTTACCTCTGATCGCCTCCGGAGCATCTTCAATAAGTCTGATACGTAAGCCAAATTCCTCCGCAACATCAATAAGCTCAGCGAGATAACTCACCTTGGGATAAAAGGAGCCAATCACCAGTTCATCGACAATCTCATGGTCTGCGATCTCATGTATCTGCTCCAGAAGATCCTCAGGCCTCCCATAATTATTAACGTCAAGCGTAAACGTATCCTGGAAACCCAACTCTGGATGACGGTGACTCCATGACAGGAATCTATCCAGTTCCGCTGTATCTGCAATGAGGAGGGATCTGCCCGGACTGTAGCCTTTAGCCCAGATCAAACCCAGGAATTGCCAACGCAGCCCGGCCATGATCAGGAGTACGAGAAAATCTGATGATAACAGGAAGAATAAGGCCAGTCTGGAGAATTTGAACTTACCGAATACAACGACTATCATGACCAACACGACCAGGATGATGTATGCCGATATGAGTCGTTTAAATTTCGACGCAGGACCATCCTGGATATCCTTGATACTGTATATACGGAAAATGATAGCGAGCAGCCACCAGACCGCCGGGATCAGCCACTGCAGAATGGCGAATACATTCCTCTCCCGGGACCAGGCAACATCCCAGATAATCGAGCAGATATAGTAGACACCTATCAGAAGCAGGATGTCGATGAGCTGAAAAGCGATCGGTAGTTTAAATGAACGCCTGGACAGCATCTACTTACTTAGTCCTCAAACTGGTCATTTTAATTGAAATTCCCCCTTCGATCTGGCCAACTGATTTAATCTCTATGGTATTCGTGAGAATAAATGGGTTCTGAAGCCTATGCCGAAAACATTAGCCTTCCGCTCCGGATTCTCGACCCTGGGGAATACTCCCTGAGGAGGTGATCCAAGATTCTCGGCGAATTCATATTCATAATAGAAATAAACTCTGCCCAGAGGTAGATCTCGCCAATAATCCAGACGTAGTTCAAGCTTGTTCTCCGGAAAATGGAATGCACCCGTAATGTCCACAAGCATTACGCTATAGATTTTCCCATGACGTTCATAATTGAATCCCAGGGTGAGATTCTGATCCTTGTCCATGTACCCAACATAGAACAACATATCATCCGAATCAGATCCACTGTGAGCTGCGAATCGCCGACCGTCATACAGGCTGTAATCAAAGACTCTCCGTCCATACCAATCAGGCGTTTGTCTTTGCGGGTAGTACGGACTCTTCATCAGGTTGGCGTATTCGAAACCCATATATAACCGAGGATTGTAGAACAGTCCATACTTCCTGAATCCGATAATGCTGGCCCCGGAATGATCCGGGTGAGCCCTGAGATCGTACCGGTCCCAGCGATGATCATTCCAACCGTACTCCATGAAAAGTTTCAGACCGGATTCTGGAAAAAGAAGCGACAGGAACAGTGACAAAGTCTGGTCCGTTTTATCTGACGGCAGTTCACCGGAATCCTCATCATACAGCTTTTCCTTCCAGAAAGGCTGCAGAGGGAGTCGTGCAGCATCTTGCCAGCTGATCTCCTCCTGGACGGAATTGCCACCACTTAGAAAGCTTCTGGATCCCCCAAGGGTTACTACCGGTCTGGAATAATAGGTCATTGAAGCCATAATGGCTGTGTAATAGGGTTCAGTGTCGTTTTTATCCAGACGGCTGAATAAATACCTGGCCACCAGTCCAAAATCTCTGATCCTCTGTTCACGCAGTGTTCCAAGTTCGATACGCGGGAGACCGGAAGTATTGGTGGTCATATTCAGGCTGGTATGAATGCCCGGTCCCCACCACATCCCAGCATTGGAGACACCGATACCTAATCCCTTCCAGTGCAGATGTAGCTGGCTCTCCCTCAAACGCAGTTCAGAGAAAGGATCCTCGCCTCTGCCGGGCCCATCATTAAGGACATGGAACTTGCGGATATATTCTCTGTTTAGATCCGGATCCTGATTGAGATGATAGTACGTGTAATCCTTATTCTGAACAGCCTGGAAGTATGGTTCAATTGAAAAATACAGAAATCGATTACTGAAACTGAAATGGGCCGAAGTGAAAAAAGTCAACCCTCTCCCGACCCACAGCTCTGATGTATTCTCAAGGTTTGGAGCATTGTCATTGTAGTAGAATCGAGCTGTTGCGTATGAACTGATCTCATAGCCGGATTCCGGTGAGAACCTGAGATATGGGCGAATGTCATAGGTATGCCATTCATCTGACTTCTCAAGATCTCCACTCTCCAGTTGAATGAGTCCCAGGGGATCGGCCCGTACAAAATTCTCCTGTGAAAAAGAATCTTCAGGCATAAAAAGTGCGAGTATGAGGAGATGCAACCACCCACTTTTCCCACCCATATTCATCGATCCTTCATATGTCTTTGACCTTCCCTCGAATACCGGACCACTCTTTAAGATAGTTTTAAGGGCTGTTTTTGCCATCTGTAATCCAGCTTCAACAGTTCTCCCTGCAGCCCCAGGTTTATGCTGCCGGTGGCCTGTGTCCCAGACTGCTGCACGGTCTGATATGGTTGTATTCCTGCCTCCATCTCTGATTTAAAACTTTCACTTCCATCTTACTTTCTTCATGATCCAACCAGCATCATGATCAAGATCATAGTGTATTATGTGCTCATTATTTTAGCTTTTGCATATCTGGTTCTGTCGCGACAACCGTACGGCAAAAAATATTGAATGGGATGGTTGGATGCACATGAGCAGAACCTGCATGTCAGCTTCCGCTGTTGTTCAGGGAAGAATGCTGAAATGTACAGGATAACCCCTGAATAGGAGATCCCGGGGAAAAGCACCGAATCACTGGATCAGAAAAGGGAATAATGCTCAAAAGTCTGTCCATTATCGCCGTAGTCCTGCTTCTGGTCATTATCCTGGTTTCCCTTTTCAGGCGATCGGTAGTCAATTACTTCGCATTTTATCCTGAACCAGGCACCGCGGTTGACTTAAGCAGGCTCCCGGAACCAGTTGAGCATCTTTACCTGGATTGCTCTGACCAGGTCACGATCAGTGCTTTTTATCTGCCCCGGGAGGGCGCACGAAAAACCTTCCTTTTCTTTCATGGCAACGCGGGTAATGCCAGTCATCGCTTGCCCCACGCCCTGGGATTGTGGAATCTGGATGCGAATGTTCTTCTCGTGGATTATCGCGGTTATGGTCTCAGCAAGGGATCACCCTCTGAGAATGGTATTTATCTTGACGGCCTGGCAGCGCTATCATTCCTGGTTGCCGAGAAACGAATTCCCCAGGAGGATATCATTCTTTTTGGCAGATCACTCGGAGCTACGGTGGCAGTATATCTCGCTGAAAGCCACCAGTTTGCTGGCATGATCCTGGTCTCCCCCTTCTCCTCAGGAAAGGATGTGGCCAAAGCAACCGGCCTGGGATTCCTGGCACCTTTTATTGGTGATCCCTTCAATTCATTGCAAAGAATTGGCCAGGTAGAATGCCCCACGCTTGTCATGCACGGAAAGAAGGACATGGTCATCCCGCACAGACTGGGCCAGAGGCTGTCTGAATATTCACCATCACTTGTTCGTTTCATAAGCATTGAAGGAGCCGGCCATAACGATATCATTCAGAACGATCCTCAGCGATTCTACAGGCATATAAGTGACTTCTGCGAGGGATTGGGACTGGATAGATCCGAACCGTGATCAATGTAGTGTACTAACGGGATACGGACTGACATAATATCCTGTAATATCATATCATTCAGTTAGTTACGGATCATAGCCCAATACCTGCAGATCTGAAACTGTTGAACGTCTGCTTGTATGCTAGGAACCGCCCAATTTTATCTATCTGTAATTACTTCACTTAGGGTGGGATGTGAAAGTCGGTGGCCTGCCCAATTTGAAACACATCTTATTTCTAATGCACCACCCTGATGTTCCTTGAAGGGTCATGTGTACAGAAGATGAGCTGATCGCTGAACATTCGTTCAAGGCTTCAGATACTTATCAAGTACCAACTGGAGTTGTTCAGCTGTATAGGGCTTGGCAAGATATTCCGCAAAACCGACTCGGTCGAATTCCTCCATGTGATCTTTCGCAAAGGCCGTCACAGCAACTGCAGGAGTATCGGTAAATCGTGATTCCATTTTAAGCAGCTCACAGAGCTGGATCCCACTGATCCCCGCTCCCAGGGCAATGTCCAGCAGCATAATGTCCACGGTTTTATCTTTCATTAAATCGAGCGCATCCTCACCGTTTTCGGCCGCAATAGCATGAATGCTCAATTTCTTGAGTAGAAATGATAGATATTGCCGCGAGGCAAAGTCATCTTCCACCAGTAGAGCTGATTGTCTGTTATTCGTATTCATGATCCACTCAGATCCTTACTCGGATTGCTTAAATAAAAGCTATTAACCCTGGGGCTTGTTTTGTTCGATCCAGGCCAGGATCTCCCCATGATTCGCCGGTTTCACCATGAATTTATCACAACCAGCGTCCAGTGCATTCTGACGGTCATTGCTAAATGCATGAGCTGTGATGGCGGCAACCGGGATCGCTTGCAGGACAGGATCCATCTTCATGTAACGGATGAGGTGCAATCCGTCACTCTCACCATCCAGGGAGAGGTCGATTAGGGCCAGGTCTACCTGGTTCTTCGAGAGGTGTTCGATAGAGTCTTCGACATTCGAAACGATGGTCAGTTCTAAGTGCTTTCCGAAAAGAAATTTGTACATGGTTTGTGTGGATGGATCGTCCTCCACGATCAAGAGTGAGATTGGATTGCTGTTCATGCTTCTACCCTCATTTTTGGTAAGGTCAGCATCGCCTGGGTCCCCTTCCCTTTTTCACTTTCAATTGACAGTTCCAGTCCGTTAAGCTCTGTATATCGTTTTACAAGTGCCAGGCCCAGACCAATACCCTGATAGGTCTTGGTAAAACCCTCACTCTCCTGAGTGAAAGGTCTGAACATCCTTTCCTGGTAATCATTGGACATACCTACACCGGTATCCACTATACTCAACGATAAGTGATCGTTGGATTGACTGAGATCTATCTTCACGGAACCAGTCTCAGTGTACTTGATGGCATTATCCAGCAAGTTAGCTATAGTCTGGGTCAGCAGATACTCATCCAGATAAACCTCATCATCCTGTACTTTGGAATTTACGCTAAATTCCAGTTTCTTCTCTTTGGCCAGGAATTGGTACTCCTCCTCAAGCTTGAGCAGCAGTGTTTTCAGTTGAAAACGGATTGGATTCAGACGTACTGTGTTCGATTCGATCTGGGAGATGTTCAGGATCTCATCAACAGTGTGCTGCAGACGAGTTCCATTGGCGTGGATGAACTGGATGAAGAGCTTCTCGTCATCCACCAGCCTGTCCTCAAGATGGGATTCCAGCAGTTCAGTGAAGCCGAGAATACTGTTCAGCGGTGTACGTATCTCATGCGACACATTCGCCATGAAGGTGGATTTGATCCGTTCACCCTCCTGGGCCTTTTCAAGGGCATAATGCAACTCTTCATCAGCTTTTTTTTGCTCGGTGATATCACGAATGATGGCAAAGGTTGCCGGTTTCCCCAAGTAATCGATGATTTCATATTTCACATGGACATCAATAAGCGATCCATCCTTCTTTCTGAAGGTGCTTTCATAGGACCCAGATCCGCTTGACCTCCTTCCAGCAGTGGTTTTCTTGAACATTGCTGCAGAATCAGGTGTGTAGATCTTAGTAAAGCTTAATCCCTGGATCTCTTCAACAGTGTAACCCAGCATTTCCGCGAAACGGGGATTCGAGAAGAAGATCTTGTCATCCTGGCTGATCTCGATCCCATCATTGGCATTCTCAACGATGAGGCGGTATTTTTCTTCACTTTCCTGCAGTGTCTTTTCTGCAAACTTGCGCTCGGTAACATCTCGGATGATCGCGGTGAAATAGTGCTCATCCTGGACATTCCATGTGGACAATGCCAGCTCCATGGGGAAGATCGTTCCATCCTTGCGTTGACCCTCCAACTCAGTGACCCGGCCGATCATGCTGCGCTTACCTGTTTTGATAAAACGCCGCATGCCTTCACTATGAGCAGCTCTCATCGTCTCAGGTATGATCCTGTCGAAGGATTGACCAACGATCTCGCTCTTGGTGAACCGGAAGATTGTCTCAGCCCCCTTATTCCAGGAGATGATATGGCCTTTGCTGCCCACTGAGATGATAGCATCCACAGCCGATTGGGTTACCGCTCGGTAGCGCTGCTCTGATTCCCTGAGCTCATTTTCATGTTTCACACGTTCCGTAACATCTCTGGCAATTCCCAGAACCACCTTTTGCTCATCGATCTCAACCGGGAAAGTGCTGATCTCGACTTTCAATTCAGAGCCATCACTCCTCCTCAGGGTAAATTCATCCGGCCCGGTGGATTTGCCCATTGTGTTCGCTGCCAACCGCGAAAGCACTTTGGGTATCTGGGATTTGGGAAGGAGATCTAGCTTGTCAAAACGTTTTCCAACAGCTTCTTCACGCTTGATCCCAAGCATTCTCTCTGCTGCAAAATTGGCATCAAGAAATCTCCCCTGGAGATCATTGATATAATAAGCATCCGGAGCATTCTCAAAGATGGTCCTGAAGCGCTCTTCAGATTTGCGAAGCTTGTCGGCGTTTCTTTGTATTTCCGAGATATCTTTACAAACACCCATGTATCCGAGGACTCCACCAAGACTATCCCTTATATGGGAGACAGACATGAGCACCGGAAAGATCGATCTGTCTTTTCGTTTGAATCGGATCTCAGATGTGAAATTCCCCTCTGAATCGACCCTCTTCTGGATCTCTTTGCCCAGTGCTTTATCCGCATGGATCACATCGACAGTTCTACCGATCAGCTCTTCTTTTTTGTAGCCAAAGATTCCCTGAGCCGCCGGATTGAACTCAGTGATCTTGAGATCGTTATCTGTCGCAATGATCATATCCAGTGAGCTGCCCACCAGATTCTGGGCAAATTCCCGGTAGGTTTGCGCTGCTTTTTCGGCCAACCTTTTTTCGTCTATGGTTTTCTTCCGGTCCAGAGCGCCAGCGACCGCTGAGGATAAGCGCTGCAGGTTTTCCTTCAGCACATAATCCCAGGCACCAGCCTTGATGCAATCCGCCGCGGTCTCTTCATTGATGGCCCCGGTAACGATGATGAAGGGTGTTTCCGGGCATATTTCCAGGGCAATATTCAAGGCATCCAACCCTGTGAACTGGGGCATGTTGTAATCTGAAAGGATCAGATCAGGAGTGAAGTCCTCCAGGGCATCTCGGAAGGCGGCTTCATCATCGACATACTCCGCTACGAATTTGAGATCTGCTTTTTGAAGACCACGCTTCACCAACTCGGCATCGGTCATGAGATCATCAAGTAACAGTATTTTCATTGTTTCAGTCATGATTGATACCTGTTCAGAACAGTTCCCCTCTTTCAATACACACCAGTATTGGTCTCAGCTTAGTGGCTTGTTCAACAGGAGCCAGTAGAATCCCAGTTCAGCGACAGAATCAACAAACTTGTCAAAATCAACCGGTTTGGTGATATAGCTGTTAACACCCAGCCTGTAGCTTTCGATGATATCGCGTTCCTCCGCGGAGGAGGTCAATACGACCACGGGGATCGTACTGGTCTTTTCATTCGACTTAACCTGGCGCAGAACCTCCAATCCCTCCACCTTGGGGAGTTTCAGATCCAGCAAAATCAGTTTGGGATGCTGGTTTCCATTGCGTTCACTGTATTCACCCCTGGCAAACAGGAAGTCCAGGGCTTCGGCACCATCCTTCACCCAGTGCAAACTGTTGGATAACCGATGTTTCTTGAAGGCGCGTGTGGCCAGTTCCGCATCATTGGGATTATCTTCCACCATTAGAATTTGTACGTCTTGTAGATTCATTGCTGCTCTCCTGTCTCTGGTAAGCTAAAATTGATGGTGGTCCCGTTCTCAATGACTGATTCTGCCCAGACACGACCACCGTGACGTTGGACGATGCGCCTGACGATGGCCAGTCCGATCCCGGTCCCCTTGAAATCCTCATCTCGATGCAGGCGCTGGAAGATCTCAAAGATCTTGTCCACGTACTGCATGTCGAATCCTACACCGTTATCCTTTACGTGAATGATCACTTCGCCATTTTCCTGCCGGCTGCCAATCTCGATCATGGCAGTTTCACGGGTTGCTGTGAACTTGACTGCGTTCCTTTGCAGGTTGGTCAATACCTGACGGATCAGGGCAGGATCAGCAAGAACATTCGGTAAATTTTTGATCTGCCAATCGATCACTCTGCCATTGGTTTCTGTCATGATCTCTTCCCGGATCTCTTCGACCAAAGATGCCAGATCAACAGGCTGTGGATTCATGGCCTTGCGTCCCATCCGGGAGAAGGCCAGAATGTCATCTATGAGTGTTCCCATTTTCTCAGCATTTGCAGTAACGATGCCCAGCACCCTCCGACCCTCTTCGTCCAGATCTTTCGAATGGTCTTCTGCAAGGATCTTGGAAAAACCACCGATGGCTCTCAGGGGAGCACGCAGATCATGGGAGACCGAATAGCTGAAGGATTCCAGTTCCTGGTTGGTCTCGGTAAGCCGCTCCGTGGTACGCTCCAGATTTTTATTCACACCCTGCATATCCTCAGCCAGATTGGTCATGCCGCGATTGAGTAGTTCCACTTCATTCACGCGCTCCTGCAGCTCTCGGGTACGCTCTTCAACCAGTTCCTCCAGGTCATCCCTGTGTATGGTGAGTTCATCCTCGATTTTTTTACGCTGGGTGATATCGATTCCCATGCCGATCAGGTAAATATCATTATTGATCTGCACCCTGGCGCCAGTACAGAAATAGGGTAGGGCTTCTCCCTGCTTTGTCACCAAGGAGGTTTCGATGCTGGATTCACCCGCTGTGAATACTTCTTGGATCGCATTGGAGGTTGCTTCCTTGAATTCTTCAGCGATGAGATCAATAGCAAGCATCTTACCCATTTCTTCAGAGGAATAACCACTGAGGATCTCGAAGTTCCGGTTCCACCGTAACATCCGCCCGTCTGTACCGAACATATAGAATACACCTGGCAGACTGTTGATCAGCTTATCCGCAAATTCCTTTTCCAGCCGGGCTTGTCTCTCGGCCGTATGTTGCTCGGTGATATCCAAGACGGTGCCTTCGACTCGCACAGGCTGACCATTTTCATCCTTGATCAAGCGCGCGTTTATTTGCACGGTTATTTTTTCCCCGCCCACCTTTTTCGCTTTGGCGAGATAATTTCTGATCTTTCCCGTGGCCTGAAAAGCCTCTAGATATTCTTGCCGATCTTGAGGGTCCTGCCAGAAATCTGGCAACCTCAGTCCGACGTAGTCCTTGTCCGTATCAAGCCCGAGGATTCGGCAGAGTTCCTGATTGTATTCCAGGAGATCTCCATCTATGGTGACACTGTAAAAACCTTCCATCAGATGCATGATCATATCATGGAATTTTGCTTCACTTTGTTCAAAGGTCCCATCGATCTGCCTCAGTTCGCTGATATCCTGCTCCGCAAGTCTCTGGCGGAGAGTTTTCAACTCAGATATGAGTGCCTGCTTGGTCTTGTCATCATCCGTCATTAGTGGAAATTCCCTGGTAGTCTGACAGAACATGGTTCACGAAGGTTGACGATTTGTTGTTCGCGCTTCACAGTTCAGCTTTCAGAGGATCATCAACCTTAGGGCTCAAACCAGCTTCTTCCAGCTGCATGCGCAGGTCTTGAATAACTCTCTTCAGGTCTGACATACGCACTTCGCGACCTGCCATCAGGTTGATCGTTTGTCTCAATTCGGAGGTCCGTTCCTCCACCAGGTCCTCAAGGTGTTCACGATAGTTCTTTAACTCCGATTCTGTCTGTTCCTGTTCAGTGATATCATGGATATGTCCAACCAGTCGGACGACCTCTTCTGCATCGTTCATGGTCATCTCATTTGAACCTTCCATGCTCCTAACGGAACCATCTGGTCTGATGATTCTATATTTGAATTCTCTGGGTTTCTTTTCGGCAAGCATCTCTACAATGTTTCTCTTCACATCCTCTACATCATCAGGATGAAAAAAACGGAACACAGAATCGAAGTCTCCATCATACTCTTCAGCTGAAAGTCCGTACAACCGGAGTGCATTGTCAGAATACGTGACCTGGTTGGATACCAGATCCCACTCCCAACTGCCCATAGCTGCGACCTTCTCGGCCGTTGCCAACACTCGGAGGGAATTCTGCAGAGATTCCTCGGCTTTTTTCTGCTCGGTGATGTTCACTGCCAGCCCTAACAGACCGATTACTTCACCTTCTTGGTTCAAATGAGGTGTATACCAACTTCTGAAATGGTTATCGGCAACATTGACATCAACCGTTAATGACTCACCTTCAAAGGTCCTCCTCATGTGATCCAGCATTTCAGGGTAATCCTTGTACAGATCAAAAACAGACTGGCCCACAACCTGTCCCGGTTCCAAACCCAATTTGGCCAGACCCTTTCCTTCGGACAGGAGGAAGGTGCCATCCCGGGCAATCAGGTATATGATTTCTTCATTATTCGTAACCAGGGTCCTGAATTTCTCTTCGCTCTCCCCCAAGGCCTTAGAAATGGCTTTTCTGTCAGTGATATCCTCAACAACGCCGATTGCATACTTCGGACTTCCGTCAGGGTGCTGGATCATGGATACGGTGAGAGCTCCCCAGAACACTTGTCCGTCTTTCCGGATATATCGCTTCTCCATTGAATAAGATTTGCGGGTACCGGCTGCGAGTTCATTGAAAAGGGTTACATCAGCATCAAGGTCATCGGGATGGGTAAAATCCATGAATGACAGATCCAGCAATTCTTTTTCAGAAAATCCCAGGATCTCGGAAAGTCGGCTATTGACCAGTAGTAGTCGACCCTCTGGAGACACGTGTGCAACACCCACAGCGGCCTGTTCGAAGGTACCCCTGAAGCGTTCCTCACTTTCTTCCAGATTCCTAATAAGTTCCCGGATGTCGTCGATGAAGAGTTTCAGGGCCACGAACAGCTCTGTGAATTCATTTTCCTCCTCCGGGATCTCGAAATCCCTGGAAAAATCTCCCAGGGCATATTCCTGCAGAAAGGGAGTCAGCTCAGCGAGTTGCTCAGCGACGAAACCCTTGTATTCATCAACCTTGTCTGAGGTCATTTGTTGTCCTCCTGCAACCATTGCATTGCTTCTGTCTCTTTGGCAAAATGCCGTGCGTTCTTCTGATCCGCTGCCCGGGTGATAAAATTAGCAACGGTACGGACTATGACAGATGCACCCACAAAAGCCATTTTGTTAATGTTGTTTTCCCTGATAGCATTCGCGATAATCTTACGAGCCTGTGCACTGGGGGGACGGATCTCTTCGCTCAGATCGCAGAGAAAATTTACCGTCCCATGTGCAAGACATATTTCCTTTATCTGCTTGGCAAAGAACTCGGCGATCTCAACGTTGATATGTCCACTCACCCAGTTACGACCGACCTGCTTGGATTCATCCCACCACATTCTGTAGTTGTCCCCTTGGCCCTCAGGCATGAGTCACCTCAGTATTTTGCCTGTCTTCCAGCCAGGTAAAGGCTTCTTCATTGGTGGCAAAGTGACGGATATTGGTTTTACCCGAGGCATGGGCTAAAAAATTGGCCAGGGTACGCAGCAGGATCGATGCCCCAGTAAAGATGAAGGTCCCGGAGTCCACGCTAGCCATAGCTTCGGCCAGGATCTTGCGAGCCTTCGAGGATGGCGCTTTGCCTGCATCTTTTAGATCAATAAGCCAATCAACTTCCCCGTGCTGCAGGTGCATTTCTTGAATGACGCGGGAAAATACTTCGGCATCCGGTTCAGCGAGCTGCCCGGAGACCGAGCCGCGGGCGATCTGGTGGTTCTCATCCCACCACAACCTGTAGTTTTCTCCCCTGTACTCAATCATTTTGGTCAATCTTTGCATTTGATGTGATGAGCCAGGACAGGGCTGCTGCTTCGGAATTGAAATGACGGTAGTTTGTCTTTCCCGCAAAGCTGCTTACAAAGTTTGCTGCAACCCGTATTTGAAGTGGCGCTCCCACGTAAGCGAGCTTTCCTATGTCCATCATCCGCATGGTTTCTGCAATCATCCTACGAACTTTTGAGCTAGGCATTTTGTACTCACTCAAGTCACTTAGCCAATCCACTTTCCCATGCTTCCGATATAATTCTATAAGGGCTTGCGTATAAGATTCTGTAGTCTTCTCATCGAGCCGTCCCCGCGCCCAGACCCTACCAAGCTGGCGGGTATCATCCCACCATATCCTGTAGTTTTCCCCTTTATAGTCAGTCGAAGCCATGGTTTACCCCTCTCTCTTGAAGATCCATTCGAGTGCTGACGCTTCGGTGGTGAAATGACGTGTATGTGTTTTTCCAGTTGCCTTGCTCATAAAGTTGACCACGACCCTCACGAATGTGGAGGCTCCGAAGAAGGCGAATTTGCGGATGCTGGGATGGCCGATAGCTTCTGTCAATTTCTTCCGGGCGGGGGATGTGATACTGGTCAGCTGGGTAAGATCCACCAGCCAATCAATACCGGTCCCGCGTTCATTGGCGATCCTCTCGGTTTCTTCAACAATACCAATGGCGTCTTCTATATCGAACAGGCTGAATGCCTGGCCCCTGGCCAGACCCAGCTCTTCATCCCACCAGATGTGGTAATTGTCTGACATCAGTTCACCCGGCTTTCCTTAGCCTGGATCCCCTCCAGGTAAGTGTTCAGTTTGTGGAACTCGGTGGCCTTGTCGATGAAGAATTCAACACCGGCTGCCGTACAGCGGTCCCGATACTGCACATAGGGATAATTAGTGAGTACGATTACAGAGGGCTTCTCCTGAACAGATTGCAGGCTATCCAGGATCTCCAGCCCATTCCCATCCCTGAGTCTCAGATCCAGGATCAATACATTCGGTCTGGTTCGATGGATCTCATCAATGGTGCCTGCAACGACTTCTGCCTGACCTACGATCTGAACATCCTTAAGATCGCTGATCATGGAGATGACTCGCTCTCTCAGCATCTCAGAGTCGTCCACGATAAAAACCTTCATATGCGAGTCCCTTCAATTCTGTTCTCAATTCGGGAAAAGCATAAGCACGGAGTTGTCGAAAGTGTGTAGTAGCTGTATGTGTCAGCCTGTCCTAATTTTCTGAAAATGCTGTCGTAGGATTACTACAGGAGTGACCCTGCTATAGTACAGCTACAGTAGGGAGGTTATGGTGTCACCGCGAGGAGAGAAGGGCTGCTGATGAAGTCTTCAGCAGATCAGCGCGCACGAGTGCAGTCCTGAGAGACGCTGTGATCTGCGTAGCAAACCTGGCTGCAATGAGATAACTCAGTAAATGACTGACTAGATTGCTTCGTTATTAGGACATGCAATCGGCATGTCCTAAATCCTCGCAATGACAGTGCCAGGGCCAAGGCCAGATTAAGTTGGATATCGAATATCTGCTAATTGAGGAAGGTAAAAGCTGCCTACTCGATCAACTTGTGCGTCACTGCGTAGCGGACCAGCTCGGCATTGTTCTCCAGGTCCAACTTTTCCAGAATCCTGCTACGATAGGTGCTCACCGTCTGAACACTGATATGGTGTTCAGCAGCGATCTCTTTCAAGCTCCGGCCATGAGCAAGTCCCAGTAAGACCTGGTACTCGCGCTGAGAGAGATCCTTCATCCGACTATCGTTATTCTGATGTTCCAACGTATCAAGCATGGATTCCGCGAATCTGGATGATACATACTTATGGCCGTCCATGACCCGCACAACGGCCCGGGTGAGTTCATCTGACAGATTATCCTTGGTGATATAGCCCCAAGCTCCATTCCGAAAAGCCTGCCGGGCATATTGCTCTTCCGGGTGCATGCTAAGCATTATAACACGGGTAGTGATATGATTTTCCCTGATATCCCTGAGGAGATCAATGCCATTCTTATCCGGCAGGGTTATGTCCAGCGAGACCATGCTCGGATGGTGGCTCTCCATGAGATCCAGGGCCTCGGCAGCAGTGTTCGCTTCGCCAATGACCTTGACTCCCGGTATGTCTTCCAGAATGCCCCGGATACCCCGGCGAACCACCGGATGATCATCCACGATGAGGATCGTTTCCATGGTCCTCTAATATATTCTCCACTGGTACTCTTACCATCACTCTCGTGCCCCGCCCCTCTCCCCCGGAGATCTCCAGTCTACCGTCCCAGGGTATCAGACGTTCCCTGATTCCCAGCAGGCCGATGGACAGCGGATTGCTGATCTGTTCCTCAGACATACCGACCCCATCATCACTAACACTCATGATCACATCTTCTCCGTCCTCTTTCAACTCCACTGTCACCGAGCTGGCCTCGGCGTGTCTGAAGACGTTGGTCATGGTCTCCTGCAGGATGCGGTAGATAGCTGTGGTGATCTCAGGATTGAACAGATCCGGATCTGCAGGAAGATCGAAGCTCACCTCAAGGTCCCTTCGATCGGCTATTCCCGATAAATACCATTCCATAGCTGGAATAAGACCGAGATCATCCAGGATACCTGGCCGGAGATAGGCTGATAATTGCTGCACACGTGTGCTGGTTGTTTTAACCAGGTCTACCAGTTCATCGAATTCCTTGATCTGTGCTTCAGAGTCCTGGGGCAGGTGCTTTCTCAATCTGTTCAGGTCCATCCCGATGGCTGTGAGGGATTGCCCCAGGTCATCATGGATATCCCGGGATAATCTTGCACGTTCCTCTTCCTGGATGGACTCAAGTCTACGTGATAAGAGCCGTAGTTGGTCGTGGGATTGTTCCAGTTGCTGCTGAGCTTGCTTTCGCTCACTGATATCATGCATGGCATTCAGGAGCTGTCGTGAACCACCCTCGCCGCTTAGGGTAATGGAATCCATGGATATCCATATAGGGGTGCCATCTTTGCGGGAAAGCTGGACTTCGTAATCCCTCACTGGTCCCTCACTGGCAGTCTGCCAATATCGTTCTCTGTCTCCAGGATTGACCCAATGCTCAGTAGCAGTTGCTGCCAATAATTCCTCTTTTGTGTCATAGCCCAGAATGTTCAACAGAGCTGGATTCGACTCTAATATTTCTCCAGTATAGCTTGTCACAGATACCCCGGTGGGGAGGCCTTGGATCAGGTTCCTGAATCTTGCTTCTGACTCTTCCAGTGCTGTTGTCGTTTGCCTGAGATCCGTGATATCCTTTGAGTTCACCCAGATGTGTGTGAGCAAGCCATCTTCTATTACACCAAACCAGTTTTCTAAAGAAACCAGCCAACTGCCATCACGCAGATACACTTCTATTTCATGGTTGTGAAAGCGATAGTCATTTTCAATGAATTCTCTTAATACCTTGACATACTGGTCCGTCACCGTCAGTTCGCCTAGTGACTTACCAACAAAGGAATCCCTGCTTTTAGCTCCCACTCTTCTCCAACTTGCCTTGTTAGCATCTAGACAAATGGATTGCAAGAGCAGGTCCACCTGTTGCTCAACAGGTAGATCGGATCTCAAGCCATCAGGCATCTTCCAGTACGACACCTCATCTGTAGAGGCGTTGATGAACTCGGTATACTGCATCTGTGTTTGGCGAAGTTCTTTCTCTATCAGTTTACGCTCGGTGATATCTGTAAAGACTCCATAGGCGTATGATACGTCGTCCACTTCCTGAATGAAATTTGCTCTATCGTTGAGCCAGATCCATTTTCCATCCTTTCTCTGGATCCGGTATTCGACATGCATGGGACGCCCCTCAGCGAACAACTTTTGATAATCTTCCTGAAGCAGGTCAAGGTCGTCAGGATGGATCCTGCCAAGCCATAGTTCACTGCCAGCTGACAAGATCTCCTCTTCTGTATAACCGTAGATATCCTTCACATTTGAAGAGATAAAAGTCGTTCTTCCCTGTGCGTCGGACCTCCAGACCACGGATGGCAGGTGGTCCAGCATGGTCCTTGTCTGGGTCTCGCTATCACTGAGCTGTTTCTCGGCGATTTTTAGCTCCGTAATATCTTTGCCAGTGGCCCATATGTGGGTTAGCCTTCCATCTTCAACGGCGCCATACCATGTATCCAGGCTATGGTATTCCCGATCAGCTTCCAATAGTTCCCAATGGATATAATCAACCAGTGCATAATCATTCTTGATGAACTCAGTGAATAGTTCATCTGAGTTCTTGCTCCGTAAAAGTTCCTGGTACTGCTTTCCAATAACCTCTTCCTTGTCATTAAATCCTAACTTTTCCCAGCCGGCCTTATTCGAATCGATCAAGACGATATCATATAGCAGCTTGACCTGTTCATTCACCGGCAGGTCCGTTTTAAGACCATCCGGTACTTTCCAGTAGGTTACTTCGTCAAAAGAGGAGTTAATGAAGTCCGTATAGTGAAGCTGTGTGGTACGCAGTTCCGCTTCCATCTGCCTGCGCTCGGTAATATCCCGACTGACACCTACAATGCCTAAGACCTGTCCCTGTTTATCGCAAAAGGGGAATTTCGAATTTTCCAGGGATCGCTCGTTTCCATCTTTATCCAGCCAGTAACCTGAAATTTCTATCTCAGGTTCTTGAGTCTCAAGGATCTTATCTTCATCCTGATGATATTGCTCGGCTTCATCTTTTGGATAGTTATCAAGATCAGTTCCACCTATCAATTGCCCCGGATCATCCAATCCGTACCTGTGGGCAAATTCCTGGTTACCGATGATGTACCTGTGGTCAGTGTCCTTGGCGTAAAGTACAACAGGTAAAGCATCAATAAGTGCCCGCATCAGATTGTGCTGATATTCCAGTTCGTTCTCAGTTTGTTTACGCTGAGTGATATCAATTCCTACACCAAAGAATTCCCGGTTCTCAGCATCCGGATCTTCGATGGGGCAACCGTGCCACTCCACAAGCAATTGCTGACGGTCACGGGTGAGAATATGATTCTCATTGACGGTCATTTCCGGATAATCAGTGAGTTTCTTAAAAGTATCACGAAGATCATCGTGTTCATCTGCAGGAACGAAGAGCTGGAGATAATCCTTACCGATCACCTCCTCTTCAGAGTATCCCAGGGAATCCAGCATCAATTGGTTCATCATGATCACTTTGCCCGATGCATCGACGATTACGAAAAACGCTGGGGCGGTTTCGATGAGCCGTTGGCTGAAATCCCGTTCCTGTTGAAGCGCCTGTCGAGCTTCCTTGCTGGTGGTGATATCCTGTATCTGAACAACATTGTAGAGTATACTCTCATCCTCCGCCAGGACCGGACTGACGGTGGTTAGGCTCCAGATGATCTCCTTTTTTCTGGTGACATACCTTTTTTCCAGCGAAAATGGTTTCTTCTCCCTCTGATATGTGGCATACATCTCAGCACTGATCTCATGGTCATCCGGATGCGTAAGATCCAGAAAGCTTAGATTTTTAATTTGCTCATATGAATATCCAAGCATCTCGCTACCAGCTTCATTTATGGATATAAATTTTCCGGAACTGTCTGTCAGCATTATGCCGATGGCCGAGGATTCAAAGATGGAACGGAATTTTGCTTCACTATCCCTGAGTCTTTCTTCGGTTTGGACGCGCGCGGTGATATCCTCACCTGAACTCAATGTTCCTGTGATATTCCCTTTCGCGTCCTTTAAGATCGAATTATGCCAGGCAATGATCTTTTCTTCACCATCCTTCGTTACGACGGCATTCTCAAAGTATTGAGTTGCTTCTAGTTCTGCTGCCATCACTTGATTAAATACACTTCTAACCTCCCTTTTCATGCGTGCCGGGATAAAATGATCGATCCAATCCTTACCGTTGATCTCTTCCTGGTCATAGCCAAGGATCTCACTGCCCTTCTGGTTCAACAGAGTCACCTTGCCTTCAGTATCAAGCGCTATTAAAATTACACCTGCAATATCCAGGTATTGTTGTGCCTTGTCCCTTTCCTCTGTAAGCGCCCCTGCTACCTGTCTGCGCGTAGTGATATCTCGTCCAATTGAAACAAAGTATTTCGGTATTCCCTCTTTATCCTTAATAGTGGATACGTCATACTCAGTGGGAACCTTGCTGCCATCCTTGCAGATCAGGTCCAGTTCGATCCTGCCAGTTCCTTTTGATAATACCGCTTCCATGAAGGGTATCGCCCGCTCCAGATCTTCCGGGCTGTAATAAGAAGCTGGGGCTGGTAGCCTGGCGATCTCTTCGTCACTGTAACCTGTTATGTCTTTAAAGGCTTGATTCCAGCGTAGAGCTTTAGCACTCGCTGGGTCAAAAAGGAAAAAGGTGTCACGCTGGGCATCCAGAGCCAATTTGAGGAATGCCATCTCATTGAGATTTTGCTCTTCTGCTTGTTTGCGCTCGGTGGATTCCTGATGACGTACATCTTTATTATGAGGCTTTGGCGTGCTCATACTCCATCTCCTTAATTGACAAGAGTGTGGATGAATACAGGACATTCATCAGAATCAATAGCTTATAACTTGAAAATATAAATGCGGTGGTACAGGATTACCTAAGAAGAAGAGGAAAATACTGAATGCAGGAACCACTTTGACAGGTCTCTGCTCTACTTGAGGTATTGGATCATCGCTGACATGGAAGCTCCAGTACTGAAAAATAGAATGATCTGGAGTCGCGCCTGATGTGGAGAATTCTGATACTTCAAATCCTCTAGGACACCTTCAGCAAAAATCGATGAGACACCACGGTAACACACTGATAAACAGTTAGTTACAAAATATGCCGTAATACCACGGATCAGAAGGTGTCGCAAAGAACCACATAAAAACGTGGCTTTTTGCTTACAGAAGAATCCTCACCAGAAAACCGGATTCATCAGTGCCATTCCATTGAATGTCGCAGTGGCCCGGTGGTTGCTTGTTAGAATGACTTGACAATGTCTGGAATCTCTTCGGTCTGGCAGCAATGTATATTGACCCATTCAGGATCAGAGTACCTGCTTAGGAATCCTTATCATTCTGACTTACCTTTCGATCAGAGAAAGCAATATCATGCTTACAGCGATAGTGAAACACCTGAAAACCTTCAGGTATGCGTGGATTCTGGGGCTAATCTGGACTGCCATCGCATCTGCCTCACTCATACACAATATCAACAGGATCAACACCAATATCGTGAAGGGAGCAACTCTTCAGGCCTTGATCGCTTATGAGGAAGATATTTCCTACAGGCGCTGGAATGCGAACCATGGTGGTGTTTATGTGCCCGTGAGCGACATCGCCGTTCCGAACAAATATCTGGAAGGGATACCAGGACGTATAATTATCTCCACCGAGGGAGATACCCTTACCTTGATGAATCCCGCTTATATGACCCGTCAGGTCAATGAGATAGAATTACTGAGCATGGGGGTTATTTCTAATCTCACCAGCCTCAATCCAGTACGTCCGGGGAACAAAGCAGATGATTGGGAAACCAGAGCACTCCAGTCCATGGATGCGGGTGAAATTGAAATCACTGAAACGGTTCCCTGGAACGGGCAGGAGTTCTTCCGTTTCATGCGACCTTTGTATACCGAGAGGTCCTGTTTGAAATGTCATGCCCAACATGGGTTCAGTGAAGGTGACTTGCGTGGCGGGATCAGCATCAGTATTCCTATGCAGCATCTGCACGAGCTGGGTGTTCAGGATCGCAGAAGAACTGCACAGTGGCATGTGACCTTCTGGCTTCTTGGATCTATGGGAATTTTCGCTGGAACAGTCAGTCTCAGGAATAAGGAACTGCAAAGGATCAAGGCTTACAAAGAAGTAAGCCGGTCTGAAAAGAAGTACCGCAGTGTCGCAACCGAGCTGGACATTAAGAATACTGAGTTAGAGAAGGCCTATCAGATCATTCAGAAACAGAAGGAGCGCATGGAGGATGAACTAACCGTCGGGCATGAGATCCAGATGAGTATGCTTCCGCTGATCTTTCCTGCATTTCCTGACCATGACGAATTTGAGGTCTTTGCTCAACTGGAACCAGCACGGGAAGTAGGCGGTGATTTTTATGATTTTTATCTCCTGGACGAAGAACATTTCTGCTTCTGTATCGGTGACGTGTCAGGGAAGGGTGTTCCTGCG
The DNA here is from genome assembly GCA_964454335.1 of uncultured Lentisphaeria bacterium. Taxonomy (GTDB): domain Bacteria; phylum Fidelibacterota; class UBA8477; order UBA8477; family JABMPR01; genus CAYVVT01. The sequence continues at coordinate 222,576 of CAYVVT010000003.1, forward strand.
GCCTTGTTCATGGCTGTTAGCAAAACCCTGATCAAATCCCAAGCAGCCGAGAGTCTATCGACTGCAAAGATCCTCACGCAGGTGAATCGGGAACTCAGTAAGGATAACACGACGGATATGTTCGTCACTCTCTTCATCTGCATTCTGAACATTAGAACAGGACAATTGCTCTATACGAACGCAGGACATAACCCACCTTACCTGAAACATGCCATGAGTGAGCGTCTCACCCGTTTAGACAAAAGACACGGTACGATCCTGGGTGTCATTGAAGATCAGACCTATGAAGAAGCCCGTATTCAACTGGAGGTCGGAGATTCAATCCTTCTCTATACCGATGGTGTCACTGAGGCTGTCAATCCTAAGGATATCCAATACTCCGAAGAGAGCCTGGTGCGGTTACTGGAATCCAGGGATTTTAACTCAGTGAAAGATCTTGTGGCCTCTGTAATGAAATCAGTAACAGATTTTGAAGCAGGTGCCGAGAGAGCTGATGATATTACTATACTTGCAGTTGAATTTCAGGATCATTAAATACCCAAATCCAACTTCTTCATAAGGTTAATATTTCATCGATACTGCTGTAAAGCTCTGATATACAGCATGTTACAAAATAGAGCTAATGCTACCAGCTCATTCGCTTGAGTTGCAGACGCTCAGATACAATTGCTTCGATGCTGCGTTCACTTAAACTGGATCAGAAGGTCAGGAGCAAAAGGCGATCAGCGCAGTGTAGCCAGGGTTGGTACCTGCTCAAAGATTACACGGACTGGCAGGGTACAAGGGACCGTTCACCCGAGGCCTATCCCCTCGTCAGATAAACCACTCTCCGGACCAGGCCAATGATCGAACCCACGATCAGCATGGCGCCAGCCACCTTGAGTGCTTCTATGTAGAATGCGATGCCTGCCACGATGTAAAAGGTGAACCTGGTGGCGCCGAACCAGGTGAATTCGTTGGTCATTGCCTCTCGTTTCCGTACTTCATCAGTCATTTTCAATCCCTCACATTTCTATTTTTTCTTCACTCGTGGCGCCAATCGGTACCATGGTTTCTCCGGAGGTGCCACCATTTCTGCGTGTGTCTCTGCGACACGCGTGCCGGCATTCTTCCCAAAGAGAGAGCCGCAGATCTCGTACCCTCCCCGTTTGTACTGCTCAGGGGTTGTAAAATACCCCAGATGTCCATTCGTCAGACCCAGGATCCACGTGTGCGGATAGCCCTCCGCCAGGATCTGCTGTTTCAAGCGCATGCCCAGAATTGATGTTGGTTCGCCAGGCCAGGTGCACATGAGGATGTCCCCGATCTTCACCTGGGTTAGCTCGGCTGAGGCTGGAAAGACGCTTTTCAGGGGCACTTTGAGATCCGGGAACAGTCGCTGCAGACACCTCGTCGTATCCTTGGTACAGTTCCAGACATGTATCATGGGTGGAGAGAAGCGGATGTTTGTGCTGGTGACCTCCCAATCCTGTTCACATTCCTCGAAATTCGCCAGATTGATCTGGAACTGATCTGCAAACAGGCCTCCCAGAGAATCAATGGCTCTGTGGCCATGGTCTGCAGGTTGGATATCACCCTCAGCGCCGTTCAGGAAGAGGAGTTCCACCTTCCGGTGAGATTCGCCCTTTGCAGGGAGAATGGCTTCCGATGCCCGCTCGATGCCACCGGGTAAGTCTGCGCTGAACTTCAGGTTCCCAGCCCCCAGGCAGGTCCCGTGCACGGCGATGTTCACCAGGCCCCCCTGCCAGCCACCCTTTTCTGAGTAGGCCAGAAGGACGTTGGCAACAGAATCGACCGGGCTGCCATCCTTGCGTCGGTTCTTCTGCACGTGCTGGGTTGGAAAATCTCCATGATACAGCGTCACTGGCTTCAGATCCTGCTGGGCCCGTTTAACCACTTCAGCGCAAGTTTCAGTGAGGAGGTTCAGGATGTCGGGTTGATACTTGTCGGCAGCGATGGCGCCCCACAGTTTGCTCTTGCTCAGTGTCCCGGGCCCACTATGGGTATGTGTGGCGGAGATCAGGATATCATCGATCTCTATCGCATGGGCCAGCAGCTGTTTCTCGATCTTCCCGGCCATCCAGGCTGTCACCGCCACCACGTCCAGGCTCATGAACAGGAGTTCCCGCTCACCCTTCTGCAGCAGCATGGCCTTGACATGGATGGAATCCAGGACTCCTTCGGCCGGTTTGAAATGGGTGGCGTAGCCGTGGTGATGGTGAATGCCCCATTTCTTGATGGGTTTCCGTCGCTTTGGACTGCCATATCCGGCTAGGGGAACGCCCTCCGGGAGCTCCAGGGCCATGGCTGCAACGCCGGCGTACAATTGTGTGGCGGCGGTATCACTCTTCATTTGTAGCTCTGGTTGCTTTGCCCTTTTGAAAAGCGAGAAGCGTTTCTGTTGTCTCAGCGAATCTGTCGATCCGCTTGATCGATTCGCGGGATTGGGCTCAGAAAACTGCTTCGCATTTACCGCGAAAACCAGCGTCAGACTGAATAATACTACGCGTAACATCATAAGTGTCGTCCCCAATGGTATCCGTTAATGAATAAGTGCAAGATATGAGAGATGATCTGAATATCCACTGCTAAGCATGGATCGAGCCATACGATTCCGCTATCTCACATGCTAGAAGCAGAAGCCCCCGTCATCGACGGGGGCTTCTGCTTCACCTGATGTTCTATTCTTCCGGAGATTCAGCAGGAATATCCACAGGTTCTTCCGCCTCAACCTGAGCAGGCCCTTTTCTGTCTAGGATGTAACCACCCATACCTGCCAACACCGGGATCACCAGCGTGGTGGCAAGAAAACAGGCCCCGACACCGATGAGCAGTGTGATGCCCAGATCGCCTATCCCGGCCATGCGGGCAAACCACAGAGACCCGAACGCCAGCATCGTGGTCAGTGATGTTAGCAGGATGGCTCGACCGGTGGAGGCGAAGACGATCTTATGTGCTTTCCGTCCCTCCACATTATAACGGTGGATGATATGGACACCGTCATCGATACCGATACCGATGATGATGGGTACCGCGTAGATCCCCACCAGGGTGAGCATCATTCCAGCGAGATCCATGATCCCCAGCATGATCAGCACACCAAAGATTAGAGGTACAATGGCCAGCAGCGCTTTCCAGATGCTGCGGAAGTCGGCCAGCAACAGCAGGAAGATGAGTACCAGAGCGATCTGCATGGCAAATTTACCATCAGTCATCATTCCGGTAAGCAGTGCGTGATAGACAACTGCCATACCCGTGGCCCGAGGACTGACCTTCTTCATATCCTCTACCAGCAGCTCCATGTACTGCCGGTCCCATATGTTCTCCCGAGAAAAAACGTAGATAAGGAAATGCTTTCCTGATTTACCGACATACTGGTCGCTGATCTCCCGGGGCAGGGATTCGATGGTGAGGGTTTCCGTATTGGCCATACGCAGCACCGCCGGTTTGAAATGCTCGGCAAATTGTTGGTGGAACAGCTGTACATCAGCAGGTGTCACCGAGTCCTGTGAGGTCAACTTCTCGCGGAGCTGTGAAAGATTTCCGACTGAGATATCAGCCATACTGGGTCTCAATTCCTTGTGCAATGCAACGATGGAGGAATCCTCTGCGTCATGGATGACACCAACCAGCAGTCCGGCCTTGAGATAGACCTTGTCCTGGCCACCGATGAGGGCCATGGTCTGGATTTCCATGACATTGGCCTCCAAGCGCTCCACCTCGGCCACCAACCGGTCAAGCTCTTCCTGTGTCACAGTCAGTTTGATCCTGGCATCCGCCATGGCCTGGTGCACCTCGGCGACGAGAGCTTTGCGCTTCTCCTGCTCCCCTTCCGGTGGTAGCAGGTCTACAATTGATCTTACCACACCTACGGTTTCGGCGTCCCTGGCCTTCTCGGTAAGTTCATATGCTTCTTCAAGTGTGGTTGCCGTGACCATGGCATTGTCTGGATCCATATTGAAGGTTTCGATCATCCGATCCTGCAGCTCCATGGATTTGAGCCCCTTGGGCAGCAGGTTCCGGCTGTCATAATCCACCTCCAGCTGAAATCCCCGGTATGCAAAGAAAACAACGATGATCGCCACAGCAAAGATGGTGAATACCCAATTCCGTGAGAGCCACTGTGCAAAAGAACCCAGGAAGCCATATGAGATATCACGAGGTGTCTTCTGTGGAGCGTTCCTGCGTATCCGGCTCCAGAAACGTTCCCGGAGGACCAGCAGCATCGGCAGGGCTGTGATGGCGGCTAGCATTGTCATAAGCAGACCGCCCCCGAGAACCAGCCCGAATTGTCGCATACCGTCGGTACGGGCAAAGATGAGGGTCATGAATGCGATTGCAGTTGTAAAACCACCTGTGATAATGCCTTTACCTGAACGGGTCAGGGCTGCGTTCATTGAAACGAGGACATCCTCCCCTTTTGCCCTCCACTCGGTATATACAGCTATGATATGAATGGAGAAATCGATACCCAGACCAACCAGCATGGCTCCCATCATGGCGGTGAGCATATTGAGTTGTCCAGCCAGTGGATAGGCCAGACCCATGGCCCAGATAACACCAAAAATGACAGTAAACACGGCCAGGAAGGGGGCGATGATCATTCTGAACGCTACCATAAACAGGATGAGTACACCTGCCAAAGCGGCCAGGGTGATGACGATCATATCGGTACTGATCGCCGCCATCTTGTCCCGCCCGATGACAATGGAACCGGTTAGTCCAGCATCCACACCGAATTTCTCTGCAATTGGCCACATCACGGCTTCGATGGAATCCGGGCATTCAACCATTGGATCGAGATCGTAAATGGTGAAGGTGGTCATCACCTGGAAGATCATCATCCTGCGGTCCCAGCTCTGTGAATACCCACTGCCGAACAGGATAGCATTACTGGCCGCTGCGCCAGCGCCATCCGTCTGATTTTCCAGGGCATCATCGAATGCGTCCACCCAGGTCTGGATACCGTCTAGGAACCTCACTGCTCCGTGCTCCTGTTCCAGGTTGGAGATCTGCTCTTCGCTCTGGATGTATTCCTTCTCAAAACTGTCATTGAGATTGGTCAGAAATCCAGACAGGTTGGGATCTTCGAACAGTGATCGACTGTTCTCAAGATCTTTGGTCTTCATGAGCATCAGGGCATGGTCGGCGACAAAGTCCTGGGGGGCCTTGTAGATCACATCATTGATGTATTGTTCCAGACCCTCCACTGCGGGTACCACCTCTTCGGCAAAGGCCTGCAATGCATCAGCGTCCCCCTCCGCTACGATGTAGAGAGTGGAAGTAGCGTTATATTCCTCCGAGATGGTATTCAGCTCCATGATAGAGGGATCATCCTGGGGCATCATGTCCTGGTACTCCGTTGAAATGGACAACTCTCCCATGAGGCCCATGCAGATGACAGTGACGATGCCGATCCATAGGAACATCCACCATGGACTGTTCACGACATAACTGGCGATTGCAGATAAGAAGCGATCACGCATGAGGTTTCCCCTTTCCTCTTCTTCTGTAGATCCGATGTGCGTAGAAGTTAATTCCGGCCGGTCCTTAATTCAGCAAAAAGCCAGGTTGAATGGCCACCAGCCATGACAAAAAAAATAGACATCGGCAGTTCTACCTATCCAGGGACGATGGCTGTTTGTTCCAGCCTGATATCACCATAACTTTGCATCATCGATACAAGGGGGTGATCATGCGGTCCAGTATCCTTCCAATCAGGCCTAATCTCGCGCAATTGACGATTCTGCTAATGATCTCAAACGTCATTCTCGGACAGAATTTTGATCCACTGACCGGAGAACGTATTCAGCTAGAATCTGATACGCTCTTCACTGAGGAGATTCTAGAGCAACCGATCCCAGCGGAAGCCGACACGCTCATGTTCGATCCATTTACAGGAATGCCGGTAACAGAACCACCTCAAATGCAGACTGAACAAGCAATCCTCTCCACAGAACCTCCAACAGCATTGCAGTTCGATCCGGTTACTGGTGCGCCCCTGGGAGCTTCTCCCGTATTGGACGCCTGTGAGCAGGCCAGGATAGACGCTAAAGTTGGCACTTCCCCGCTATGGTACGGTGGCGGGATCATTTACTTTGTTGGCGTACCCGCATATTTGTTATTCCCGCCAGAACCAGATCCGGCTGATCTGATAGGCTACGAGGGCCTTGAGGTTTTCCAGTATGAGAACTGTTACACAAAAGCTGCGAACAAATTAAGGCTGCAGCGCATGGGCATCGGTTGCGGTGCATATGTGGTATTTCTCATGATCATGTTCTCAAGCGTGGGATATTGAATACCTAATTTTAAAAATATTATATGGTTGTAATCCGGAAATCGAGGCTTATAATCCCGCCGAAAGAAAACTATGCTATCGATTATCCCCTTCCAGCCCAATTCCTAAGACCATCTATGCTCAGATCACAGATGTGTCCCTCAACGCCTTATGCGTTTGTGAAGATGTGGCTCTCGGTGGAAGAGAGAGTAGCACATCGAATGTCGTTTGTCATCGCCAGAGACGATTTTGATGTTACCTGATCCTGGCGAAAAGAAGAGAGAACAGACATGAACATCTACTGTGGAAACCTGAGCTTCAACCTCAGCGAAGACGAACTGCGGAACGCTTTTGAAGAGTTCGGCGCCGTCGATTCAGCCCGCATCATCACCGATCGTGACTCCGGTCGCGCCAAGGGTTTCGGCTTTGTCGAAATGCCCAATGATGGTGAAGCAAAGGCAGCTATCGATGCTCTGAACGGCACTGAGCTGGGCGGTCGCAACATGAATGTTAACGAGGCTCGTCCCCGTCCCGATCGCCGCTAAGCAGCGTTCAGACATTCAACCAGAATTAGCCGGAGTGGTGTGACTGCTCCGGCTTTTTTTTCGGCAGTAGCTTTTCTCGGTGGATCCAACACACCGTAACTGACCCTAATCCCGTTCCCGGAAGAAGTAGGTAACGCTTACCTCGTGGTATCCCCCACCACGCTCTTCATCATCCGGAACAACACCTGGATCCTTGAATTTCAGTGGACTGTCATCCACACGTTTCAGCCATGGAATGACCTGATGGAATGAGTAAGCAAGGATGGATCGATCCATGACATATTCCAGTGGAGCCCGCAATTCCAGCACATGTAAATGGAACTGAAGCGGATAATCAATGGGTACGGACCGGATGTTGAATTCCAGCGCGGCCACCCCTGCCAGGCGCAGATCAAAATACCCATGTGCATAGGACAGTCGGGGCTTGCATCTGATCCTGCCCGATCCAACCAGGTAGCCCACATCCATACTCAGAGACCTACTCCAACCTGCCAGTTCTGCTTCCAGAGCATGTGCGACGGGTAACAGGATATAACGCCCTAGTACCGGCGTTGTCAGTTCAGTTGCAGCCGCCCATCGGCTCATTCCCGCCCCGGCACCCAGTTCCAGTGATCCCAGGGAGCGGGATAGACTGAACCGTCCACCCAGACGGGATAGTCCAAACCACCCAAGATCAGCAAAATCGTCCCTGATCATCTCTGGTAATCTATTGTCAAGATCCATTCTGAAACGCGTGCTGAAGAAGTTAAGACCCGGATGATACTCCCAGTGATCTGCCCCCACCTCGATCTCCAGAACATGATCTACAGTCTCACCGTCAAAGATGATCCTGCGTGAGCCCTGCAGCTCGTTGATATTGGAATTGTTCACATAGCTCAGCGCCGGATCGAATGTTTTACGTGAGTATCTGTAGCTCACAGCAGTTTCAGACCCGCTGGATCCAGGATATGTCCCATAGACCACGGTCTGCAGTCGACGGAGGTCCCCGTCCAATGACAGCTCCGAACCAAAACTGGGTTCAAGCCAGTCCAGCAGGTACAGGTTCATGGCTTCATCCTCGGAGGTGGGAAATGAATTGATAGCCACTGGTGCAACCAGGTCCTGGCTCGATGTGCGGATGCCTGCACCCCACAAGCTGCCACCGTTGGTGATCGCCAATTGGACCCAGATCTCAGACCCGGCCTGTTCATATTCCGAATTGAGGGCAACATGGGCACCTTCATTGGAATAGAATGTCCCCGGCCCATATATCCCTGCAAAGAGGCCATAGCCATAACCCGATCCTGGGTCAACCCTATTCATCTCCAGGCTTGAACGATAGCCATAGAACGTATCGGTCTGTTTGCCTACAACTGATCGGCGATAGTAATCAGCATAATCATAACCGAGCTCGATGGAAGTGTATGGCTGCTCCAGATCAGACCGATGGATACGCTTGATCTCGTGGTCATCGAGACTGTACGGCAGGATGCTGAATAATCCCTGCGACAGGACGCCGGAGGGCAGCATAAAGATGGAAAGGAGGAAGAGAGCGGGCGCTCTCCTCCTCCAGCTGGTTAAGGGAGTCAACTTGATTCTGACTTATTTAAGCAGCAGGACCTTGCCGGTCTCAGACTGGCCATCAAAACTGACACGGTAGAGATAAAGGTCGGAAGGCAGTCCCGCTGCATTCCACACAAGCGCTTTGCGACCAGCCTGGGTCACGCCCTGGTGCAAGATCCTGACCTGTTCACCACGGACATTGTAGATGCTCACTTCGACATATCCGTTCCAGGGGATGTCAAAAGGGATCACTGTCACCGGATTGAAAGGATTCGGATATGCGCTGTGCAATCTGAATTTCCTGGGCCTGATCCCGGATCCCGGAATATCGATGCCCACGTAACGGTCCGGGAACAGACCGCCCCAGGTACTGTCGATCCCGAAAACGTAATCCTTCCACATTTGGAGGAAACTGGCAGGCGGATTGTCAAACCAGGCAGAGAGGTTCATATCTTCATCCCCGATATTGATCATGGAATCCGGATAGGCGAAATCCTGCCAGAGCTCGAAGGTCACCGCCTCCATCATCTCCATATCGTCGATGAACATGTCACCGTCCATGTCGAAATCGTCCTGGTAGGGCTGCATGGCATAGGCCAGGTCCATCATCAGGGCAAAGAATTCGTTCAGGTCAGCGAAGCCTGCTTCAAGGGCATCCCCTGCAGCTATGAACTGATCTACACCATAAGGCGTGAGTGACAGGAAATCAGGATTCGACAGTTCCAGCATCAGCACCAGGTCAGAATCGCTTTCCACCGTGCTGAAATCCAGAACTGTAGGATCCAGGTTCAGGACAAAGATGTCATCGAGCTCATCGTAGATTGCCGTAATCCCGTCCACTATGAGACCGAGTCCACCGCGAACCAGACCCAGCTGTATTTGTACGCCCACAACCATTGGCATGGAGATATTGGCGATCTCGAATTCAGTACCGGGACCGATCTCATAGGGTCCGTAGGCATCGCCAGTCGACTTGATCAGTGCCACGAAGTGAGTGAATTCATCTGGGTCCGTGAAATAGGATAGATGCTCGTCGATCTCATCCAGATCGTCCAGGAAATTGACGCTCTCCCAGGCATACAGATAGGTCAGGCTGTCGATACGGCCCGCATCCAGCAGTCTGAAGATATCGCTGAAGATCTCCATATTATCCTGAGCCAGATGATAGGCCTGTATCATGGCCAGACCGAGATGGGCATCTGGATCGTCAGGTGACAGGACGAGCTCTGCCTCCCATAGCCCCTCCAGCACTGCCAACCGCAGTTCAAGCGTCTCCTGGTCATCCCAACTGTTCAATACAAGATCCGGCGCCAGGAGGTCCAGCCTGTGTGCATCCAGACCATTGGGGAAAATACCTCCGAATGTGAAGTTCTCCGGATCCGGCACCCGGTAGAATTCCCAGTACAGGTCAAAGATGGCGGCATCGGGCATATTCTGCAGAATAGCCAGGGGCTTGATGGTTTTGCCCTCGTCGTCGGGACCGAAGGCATATTCCTTCCCACCCAGGAGTGTATCTACTTCTGCAATACCGTCCTGTATTGAATCAATGGGAGACGTATCCAGATCAAAGGGGCTGAAGGGCTGGCTGCTAAGGATGACGCATACTGTGTCAAGCATCTCGGTCATGTCGTCCAGTCCGGTACGCAGCGAGGCTACACCGGGCATGACGTCACCACCTTCCTCAGACATCACGGAGTCCATCCAGGTACCGAAATCATCGAAATGGGAGGCCATGGATTCACCGATGTGGTCCAGGTCATCTACATGGTTGAACAGCGCTCGATCAAAGACCATCACGCTGTCCGGGATATCCGTAGCAACGATCTGTAGACTGAACTCGAAATCAGTGCTGCTGTTGAAGATGGAATCCACATGAGCAACGAAATTCTCTTCCGCAAAATGGACATCCATATCGTCGAAGAGGTCCTCGAAGGTCATCCCCACTTCATCGAATTCCAGCTCCAGGTCAGACATGGTCCCATCCATAAAATCCCGGAATGCTGCGTAATCACCTGAATCAAAGAATGCGGTGAGCGCCGTGAGTATGGCCTCAATCTCCATGGTGTCAAGCATGCTGATGATATCATCCTCGATACGGTCGAACATACCTGACATATCACCTTCGATGATGGCGCCAAGACTATCCAGTTCGTGGAATGCGGTATCCCCATCGATATGGGTCCAGGCATAGGCCATAAATACCAGTCCCATATGTGCCTTCATTGTAGCCGCATCATCCAGACCGAGGGCAACCTGGTCGAGCCATTCTGTTTCACGATCACTCAGATAGCTCACATAATCTGGTGTGATCTCCTCCTGGAGCACCAGATCGCTCGTCTGTGCATTTAGACCGGTGCAAAAAACGATTATCAATAAGGCGGTCAGGAAGTTCTTTACCTGCATAACAGCCCCCTGTTTATTTGTGTTCAAGTTTCATATCCCTTTGAATTTACAGAAAGTCAACCCTGTTTCAAATCGGGTCACGACTCCAATGATTTGAAGCACATTAGCCGCAGGCTCAGGCCTGTTCCCGATTTTTCCATCTGTTCACCCTTTTCTCATGTGAGTAAACGCACCCTAAGTGAAACAATCCGCACATTGTGAATGGCGTGAGCTTATAAGTTGTGAACCCTGGTAGTTGATCGGTGTTCCCCTGGCGAGAACTGATTTCCGGGGATCGAAGATGATGATTCCAATCCCCTGTCTGCCATGTTATCCTTGGAAAGACCCTGAGTCGGGGTCTGCGAGCAATCGATATGTAATACGAAAGGAGGCCAGATATGGCCGAAAGTGTCTATAAGGTCATCGAGCTTGTTGGATCCAGTACCGAATCCTGGGAAAAAGCTGCTGAAGCAGCGGTGAACCGGGCCGGAGAATCCCTCAGGGATCTGAGGATCGCTGAGATCTGTGAACTTGATATGCAGCTCAAGGACGGTCGGATTGAAGCCTACCGGGCGAAGGTGAAAGTATCGTTCAAGTATGAAGGTGCTTAGAATCTCTTAGATCAAGCGGGCTTCGTCCAACTGGATCAGCTCAGGGATCATTTCTGTGGAAACCACCAGAGGAAGGGTCAAATTACCTGCACCTCGGACTGAGGGAGATATTTCCCTCGAACAGAGTCTGTTAAAACGTCGTTCCATTCGCAAATTCAGTGATGATCCCCTTTCGCTGTCGGAATTGGGGCAACTGCTCTGGGCTGCCCAGGGCCGGAGTACCCCGGAAGGACGGCGTACCTCTCCTTCGGCCGGCGCGTTGTATCCACTCGAGGTATATGTTTTTATCAGCCGAGTCACCACGTTGGTACCCGGTATCTATCGCTACAACTCAGAGTCTCACGAGCTAAACCTGCTCCACGATCATGATCAGTCTTCTGAATTGGCCAGAGCGGCGTTGGATCAGGATGCTGTGAGGGACGCTGCACTTAATATCGTATTCACCGCTGTCTGGGAACGGATCACATGGAAGTATGGGCAGCGTGGTATCCAGTATACACACCAGGAATCAGGGCATGCGGCACAAAACCTGTGCCTGCAGGCCACCGCCCTAGATCTTGGCACGGTCCTCATCGGAGCATTCATAGATGAGGAAGTCAATTCTCTGCTGGACGTGCCTTCTGGTGAAGACGCGGTTTATATCATCTCCGTCGGCAATGTGTAGACTGCCCGCGAATGAAAATTGTAGCAAGAATTGGTTGAAGGAATTCGCCCGGATCAGAAGTTATACACTGCACTCATGAAGAGCATGGCTGCACCATAGATCGCTGCCATCCCTGCACAACCACCTGTTACACTGTTACGGATGAGAATACTTCGCGTCTCCGTCCTATAGGCGGTGGTGTACTGTTCGATAAATAGCTCTGACGAATTCTCTTCGCGCAGTTTTGTCAGTCTGTATTCTGGTATCTCGACATTGCGAACCGTGCCGTAAACCAGACTACCTGCTAGTCCAACCAGGGTACCCGGGGGTGGAAAAAGAGCACTGACTGCTCCTATTGCGATCCCGCCAATCCGGCCTTCCTTCTTGAGGTCGAATGCGGCCTCCAGTTCGGCCCGTGCCACCGGACCAAGCCCTGTACCATATAAAGCCGATACAGGCGCGTTTAGCATCTCAAGAGAATGTTCCTTGAGGATGTCTTGGAACTCCTCCTCACTGATATAGATTGAATCATTCTCAACTGACCTGTTGGGCAACAACAGGACCTGGCGATCTGCAGTGATCAGTTTCACGACGAGAGATCTGGATACATGCTGTGGTGACTCGTTCTCAATTGGCGTGAACACGACTGTAGAGTCTGTTATTTCATCCAGAGTTCCGATGTGGGCGGAGTGTTGCATCACAAGGATATCCTGTCCGGTTACCACCTGAGACAGGATAAATGCAAGAATAAATGACGATCTTTGCATGAGACCCCCGGTAATTGTGATAGCAGTGGGAAAACTTAGAGAACTGGCCTTCGCGACACAAGTGGAATACCCTGACTGGCGGCTATGGGAGGGATCTTCCTGGTTAAATAATGGGACTTTTCAAGACATAATGTTATATATGATCTGAATATCCTATACTATTGATATTCAGCATTATAAAGGAACTCTGACTATAGGGACAGTTGATCGTGACGCAGGCTTCACGAACCAGGTGACTTTGATTCTCCACCGAGTTGGTTATACTCAAGTGTGGCTGCAAGATGGGCACCGTAAAGCAGTATCGAAAAGACCAGGAACAACCAGAACAGCAGGACCAGAACCGCTCCCAGGGTTCCGTAGAGAACGTTGTACTTGCTGATGCCCTGGGCGAGATAGGCAGTGAATGCCCAGGATGTAGCCTTTTGCATTAATGTGATCACCAGAGCGCTTATGGCAGAGTTCCGCCAACTGATATCATGACGCGGTCCCCAGCGGTAGATCATTGTCAGGATCGAGAACAACAACACGTAGGGCAGCAACAGGTATATGAGGGGATTGATATTCTGGACAAATTCCAGCCTGAGGATCGGAAGATCAAGCTCCAGGATCAACTGTATCAAACCCTTGGCGATGAAAGACAAGGGCAGCAGAATGGCCAGTCCTGTCATGAGGGCCACTGCCTTGACGTGACTGCGGAAGAGGAATCTTTCCCGCGAATCCTGCCCTGCCTTGTCCAGATTGATGATCAGTGTACTGAAGGCTCCTACTGCGCCCCAGAGAAAGACCAGCAGGCTGATGACGCGAACCTGCCCCCGGAGACCCAGCAGGTTCTCGAGGTTTGTGGTGATGAGATCCTGGGACATCTTGGGGATCAATCCCAGTATATAGGCCACGATCTGTTCCTGGATCTCTACAGTTTCGGCAAACATGCTGCTGATGGTGAGGGCGATGAGCAGAAAGGGAATGATGGAGAACAGAGAGTAGTATGAGATACTGGTTGCCGCCTGGAGGAAACCAGCTTCTGAAGCACGTTTCAGACTACGACCGATGACCAGGAGGACGGGTTTTGCACCTACCATTCCTATCCACTTCTGCAACTGATCCATCATACGATGCATGCCTTCAGCTCCTGGGCTCAGGTTTATTCTGTTGTTTTCTATCGACTTTCAGACTGGCCAGATCATTCTCCAGCCACGGTATTCAATGATATGGACAGATACGGACTATGGAACACATAATTTCCCTCTGCCGACGCAGCTAAATCGAGACGTCTGAATTTTCGCGAACGGATTACACATATTGTCATCCCTGTGACAGATGGGATGGGTGCTCAGAACCTATTGTGACAGCGTCCTGATGAAAATATCGAAAAGGGATACAATGAGACAGAAAATAATAAAATTAGTGATTCTTTTATTGCCCGTGTTGAGTTGGGCAGAGATCCTGATCACCGAACAGAATGGCTCGCTTGCCGGGAAAGGCCACGCCCGTTCGCATGACTTTCCAGTGAGTGCGAAGGTCTTTACGATCAAAGTGAGTGATGCTGATACCAACGGGATGCGCTGGGTGGAATTTGAAATGACCGTGAATGACCTGCATACAGGCAACGCCGCCCGCGACTCGCATATGCGCATGTCGGTCCTGGACAGAAAGCAATATCCCACCATCAACTTCAGTTCTTCAGTTAAGATGGGCGAGATGATGGCCGGGAAAGTGGCATTACCCGGGGAATTGACCATCAATGGTGTTACGAAACCCTATACATTCAATCTAAACCTGACAACCAATGGTGAAGGATGGGATGCCAAAGGTGGATTCGTCATAGTGCCCACCGACTTTGATCTGCCCCTGGTGGGTCTGGGGCCCATGAAGGTGCTGGACAAGGTGAATCTGCAATTGGACGTGACATTCTGACAAGAGTCGATCCCTGACGTCCCTCGGCGGTACACAAATGTATTTCTGCCCTTCATCTTGTCATGGCGATGGGATGAAGGGCTTCTCACTTTGCTTCACGATTCAGACCCGGATTTAAATGGACAGGAGCGAAATGCCAGACTTTAAGAACACCAACTGTGTCGTCACCGGTGCCGGTGCCTTCGGTCTACCTCGTCGACCAGTCAGGTGTCATCTGATTTGTTCACTCAGATCCAAACCACCGAAACCCGCATCGATCCATATGAACTGCTCAGGATCGTCAGAGAATTGAATGATCGATCCCTACCCTGCTATTCGGTATTGAAAATCCCTGACCAGTTCAGCGCCAGCGTCAGATAGGCGGCGGGCTGGGTCCCATCAGGGAATCCATTCGCCGAAGACCTGGTCCACATTGGCACTCCTGCGCGGAACTGGAACAGATCCCAGCCGGGTTTTGAGAATGCCAGATCAAATCCCGTGTACAGCACTGTCAGGGTTCGTTGATCCCTTTCAGTGGTCCAGATCGATGGTGGCGTCAAAAGCTGCTCGACCTGTAATTGAAGAAAAGGAACGAGGAACACGGGATACCACTGCTGGAGTGGTGCGGAGAGGTGCACCAGACTCAAATTATCCCGCAGGATATCGTCTCGACGCTCCAGGTTCTTCGAATAGAGCACGTTCATGGAAACAAGGCTGAATAGATCCGGGTGGTCATCAAACCAGGGCATGCGCTGATTATGCAGCAGCACAACCTCCCCGCTGGTGGCATTCTCACTACCAAAGGGAAAATCTTCCTCAGCATAGGTGGTGGCAGCGGGAACAGCCAACTGTATCTGGATCCAACTCTGTCCACGGTTACCTATCGAGCGGCGTAAGCCCGTAGAAGCCTGACCGGTGTAGGCCCATGTCTCGGCTTGAATAAAAGTCACGTGTTCCTGTATGGTACCAATCGCAGCTGATAATGACATGTACAGGACATTGCGAGTTTGAAATGACCGGGACACTTCAGCCTGCAGGTTCAATTGTGGGCCATATTGGATATTCCCGGCCGGTCCGCGGCCCGAGAGTTGTATATCTGTGAACCAGTGCAGGTCGTCATCACCGAAAAGGGCATTGGGCCAATGCGATCTCCAGTTGTTCATGAGGGCTCCACCACCTGCCTGGGCACTACCCACAGGTGAGCAGCAGACCTGTGCGTTCAGGACCATGTTTGCGGCCAGCAACAATGTCAGTAAGGTTTTCATCCCGTCACGATCTCCACGTCGGGATAAAACGCTGCTACTGAAAACCAGAATGCGATGTAGCCATTGGCAGCCTTGAGCTGATCACCAGGTGCGTCACTGTCCAAGTGCCGCCCGGTTATGTCCCAGCGGCCCTCCCCTCCAGCCTGCTTGAGCACGATCTCCCCTGTATCCAGGTCCCAGATCTCGATCCGGATATCCCGAACGGTCTCGAACGCCACTGCAATATCATCAGATCCTGAGACGAACACCTTATGGCGCTTTCCGCTGATGTCAACAGCCAGGACCTGTGGATCACTGAATGCGTCGATGGGAATAGCCCGGGCCCAATCGCCATTGAGCAGGACAAAGACCCGGTCTTTCTCATCCAGGCGGTCGTCCGTGTTGGCCACGGGGAAATAGATATAGTCACCACAGTTTGGTGAGTTGCAGGTCCGATATGTCCCGTATGGATAACTGGAATAATTTCTGGAAAAACCCGTTCTGGAGTTGATCACTTTGGTATTCGGGAAGAGAGCCTTCCAGTTGCCCCAGCTGGTCTCCACGAGATTCTGCAACTGGATGGTCGAACCCGATCTCGTCCCGGCAGCTGAGCGCAGCAGCATTTGCGGCCAGTAACTATCCGTGGTGCGATCGTACATGATGAGATTGCTGTTAAATAACAGGCCTGACACACCATATTGGGATTCAGTTTCAGAATGGATGGCACTGCCTGTAAGCGGGCAGTATGATATCGTGTACCCGTCCTCATTGACGATCTCGTGCCAGTCCAGGATCGAGTGTGGATAAGCAACGTATTCACTTCCGTTCCAGACTCCGACGACCCGATCCCCATCATCCAGAAAACCAAGATTTGCACCATCAGCGCTGGAGCGGTTGGGATGCTGCAGGCTGGGGATACAGTCCTTACCGGCATAACAGCCCTGGCGCATATAATCCGTATCTATGGTCCAGGTCAGATCGGTATCTGTTCCCAGAACACTGTTATCCTCCTGGCAACCTACCAGGACGACAAATAATGGCATTATTCTCAAGAAACGCATGACTACCTCCGTCATTAATGCTCACGAACCGATTCTAGTCATGCTCAACCCAGGTCACTGTCTCCCAATAGACAGTTCTGCGTCTTCCCTTTGAGGGACCAGGCGCTGCCATTCCTTTCAGATCAACACCGCCGTTCCTATCTTTCATACACGCATACCGTTCATACCAAACTTCCAGACCTTTCCGGGAGGGAATCATGCATCGAATTCAAAGGATCTCAATCGCTGCGATACTGTTGTTGTCCTGCTTTCTGGGAACGCTCATGGCTCAGCCTGGAGAATGGACCATTCTGGAAACTTATCCCATCCCTGAGGGCGCTTCAGGTCTGGCTTTTGATGGGATCAATCTGTTCTGTGGCATCTACGGCTCCAACGGTGACGAGATCTATATCATCGATCCTTCCGATGGCAGTTTCGATCTATATCTCACTGGTCCCCAGGATGATGCATATGGTCTGACCTGGGACGGCAGCAACCTCTGGACGACCTATCATCCGGGTGCCTATGACCCAGCCATAGCTGTGGAACTGGACAGCACTGGTACTGTAATCTCGCAATTCGAACTGCCGGCCACCTATATCTCGGGGATCGCCTATGATGGAGGGAACTTCTGGGTAAACCAATACTACCCGGATCCCTCTCAGATCTACCTGGTCAATGCGCTAGGTGCTGTTCTGACACAATTCCAGGCACCGGACAACCAGCCATGGGATATCTGTCTCCAGGATTCGAGCTTGTGGATCGCAGATTACTGGGGTGATGCCCTGTACAAGGTTGATCCTGTTGATGGCTCACTTATCGAATCGCATGACTCGGAAGGGGTTGATCCTGCAGGCATCGTGTGGGACGGACAATATCTCTGGTACTGCGACAATGGACAGGGTTATGACCAGGACTATCTTTACAAGATCGATCTGGGCGGAACTGGTACGCCGGTCATCGAACTCCTTCATCAAGAACTGGATTTCGGAAATGTTATCGTAGGTGAAACGGATACCTTGTTCCAGGTGATGACCAACACGGGCAATGGTGACCTGATCATCACAGACCTGAGCTTCAGCGAAGCTGAGTTCTCGAGTTCATTTGCAGTTCCTGATACAATTACTACCGGTGATACAGTTCAGATTCCAGTCTATGTATCCCCAACAGAATGGTACACACTAAGCGCTGAGTTTCAGATCAATTCAAATGATCCGGTTACACCGGTCGCTCCCACGGTGGTTGAGGTATTCGGGATACATTATGAGTATAATCTTGTAATTGAATCGTGCTGGCAGGATTTCGGTACAGTTCGCCAGGGATCCCTGACCTCACGCACACTTCTGATCAGCAACATCGGAGCTCTGCCCCTGGAGTTGAATTCAGTTGAATTGGCCCAAGATGGAGGTCAGCCCGGTGAATTCTTCATTGACGACGATCTGCTCACACCTTTAGTGCTGAATACTCGTGATTCTCTGTCATTCCGATTATGGTTCCAGAGTGATGAAGCGGGTGCGAATGAAGGAGCATTAACATTTCACGGACAACAGAATACATGGACGGTATTCCTCGACGTGGAGGCTATCGCTTTTGAGGAGTACATCGGAACTGAATTCTGGTCCTATCTAACTAATCTAGACGGCGAGAAAGTGGTGGCCATCAGACCTTTTGTTGACATCAACGATGATGGTATAGACGAAGTCCTTGTCGCCGACAATGATTATGGTCTCCACTGCATCAATGGTAACAGTTCCGGTCCGGCAGATGCGTTCTGGATCTTCAGTAGTGATATCCCCGAGATAGGCACCGGTTCAGTCTATCACGAGCGGGGTCTGGCTGTGGCAGACGATCTGAATGGGGACGGGATCCAGGACGTTATCCTGGGGACTGCCTGGGGCAGCCGGGCGGTGTTCGCCCTGGATGGCTCAAACGCCGAGATACTGTGGATTTACGACACACATGTCATCGGCGGTGGTGGCTGGATCTACGAGGTGGATGCCAAAAGAGACTTCAACAGTGACGGCATCAGCGATGTGTTGGCCTGCTCCGGTGATGATGGTGGTGGTACGGGACCAAAGCGGGTATATCTCTTTGACGGGACGAACGGGAACACGATCTGGGAGTATCCATTTGGACATGCTGTCACAGCCGTTAAAGGCATGGATGATGTTACAGGAGATGCCATACCGGATGTCATCTGTGGAACCTCACCGGAGCTCTCGGATGCCCGGGTATACCTGCTGGACGGAGCCGACGGTTCCATTGAGTGGAGTTACGATACGGATGCCAGTGCAGTTTTTGCAGTTACAGCCATTCCAGATGCAGATTCCGATGGTCTTCCCGATATCGTCGCCGGTGACTTCAGCTCCGTGCTTCATGGTCTCAGCAGTACCGGCACTGTATTTAACACGATCGATCTTGGTGGTGGCTTGATCACGAATTTAGAGCTCGGCTCATACCTGCTTAACTCCTGGCTGATCCCCACGGTGACAGGCAGCGGTTCATTTGATCTGGTGCGGTCGGGATTGGACATCGTCGAGTGGACCATCTCCCCGGGGGGCAATGTCCTTGATGCCAGTTATTCCCCTTCCATTGATGGATACTGGTATGATCTGGACGTTCTTATCGGAACATTGGATGGCATCTTTGCGGTTTATGATGATGACAATGGTGAATTGGAATATTCTCAGACTTTCGCTGCCAGTGCGGTGGATCAGACAGCATCTATGAATGATATCGATGGCAACAATACACGCGAATTGCTGGTTGGATTGAGAAATGGATGGGTGCATTGCATGTCCGGTGGCCCCATGGTTGTCTCGGACATGGAGGATCCCACAGCAAAACTACCGCGGGAGTACATACTGAAACAAAACCACCCTAATCCGTTCAATCCCAGCACGACTTTACGATTTGGATTGCCGGATGACTCCAGGGTAAAGCTGGACATCTACGATATCCGCGGTCATCATGTTACTACCATTCTCAATGGATGGATGTCGGCGGGTTGGCATGAATTTGAATGGAATGCCGAGGATGACCTGGGCTTGTCCCTCAGTACAGGAGTCTACCTTTGTCATATGAGAGTGGCAGGATTCTCCCGGTCGATCAAACTGGTGTACATGAAATAGGTTAATAAAGCTGTCAATTTCCTGTAAAATGTCATAGAAATTCTCATAGATTTGGGCCCGTTCATCGATAATCAGGATGTCGGAGAGAGTGATGGAATGGCGCGCAAGTCATATACTGGTCAAAGATAAGCGCCTGGCCGAAGAACTGGCCAAGCAGCTGTCAAAAGGTGCACGCTTTGAAGCACTGGCCAAACAACATTCGACCTGTCCCAGCCGGTCCAAGGGCGGCGACCTGGGCTGGTTCGGCAGCGGGCAAATGGTGAAACCTTTTGAGGACGCTGTTAAGAAAATTGGACGCGGTCGTGTGAGCAAACCTGTTCGTACCCAATTCGGCTACCACCTCATCAAGAAGACCGGAGAGCGATGACTCCCCGCATCGAATCCAGGCGGCACGATATACGTGCCATCATCACGCTGCTCTCGGCGGTGGTGCATGCACGATTCCAGGATCGGCATCCCTTGGTTGTGGATCATGCTTTTGCAGATGGTTATTACTGTTATTTGGAAGGTCTCGATCGCCTCAGGTATCCTGCCCTGGCGAATGAGTTCAGATCAGCCATGCAACAAATGCAGCGAGAGCAAACTCGGCTGAAGATCCGGAAGACCAAGCCAAAGGACTGGGAACACCTGCACGCGCCACGCTCGGGCGTAATCCGCCCGCCCATCCTCATCCTGGGCGATTACAGCACACCATCCTACGAGTTCACCACATTGGATCTCGATGACCTCCCGGAATACGATCTGCAACCCTATGCAGACGGATTACTGCTGCGAATCGCCCCGGATACAGATATCTCTATCCCCGCCTTCATCGACTCACCCAAATTATTCGAGACCATGGCGGAGAATGAGGAGTGGGGTCGTATTCTCAGAGTAGAAACCATCTCCGACCTTAACGGTCAGATCATCAATATGGGCTTCAAGGAGATGATCTGGGTAGCTGAGGCCCTGCAGGACAAGAAGATCGCCGCCATAGCCGACCAGATGGCAGAGCATAAGCGATTGAAGATCATCTTTATCGCCGGTCCATCATCATCCGGCAAGACAACTTTCACGAAGAAGCTGAGTACACATCTGCTGGTGAACGGTATACGTTCTCTGGTGATCTCCATGGACGATTACTTTCTGGATAGGCACCTGTTGGAGCCTCAGGCGGATGGTACTCTTGACTTTGAAAGCATCGATTGTCTTGATCTTGAATCCATTCAAAAAGATCTCAAACATCTGATCTATGGTGAGCCGATCCAGAAGCGCGAATACGATTTCAAGAACGGGCAGCAACACATACTGCCTGAAACGCTTAGTCTCGCAGCTGACCAGGTCCTCATCCTGGAAGGGATCCACGGATTGAATCCCATCATGGGTGAAGGTCTGCCTGCAGAAAGCTTTTTCCGGATCTATATCAGTGCGCTCACACAGTTGAACATTGATAATACACACCCTGTTTCCACCTCAGATGGACGCCTCATTCGTCGGATCGTACGTGACCATAATTTCAGAGGCTACACAGCTGATGATACCCTAACCCGCTGGAACTCGGTGCGTTATGGCGAACTTCGCAACATCTTTCCATTCCAGGAACAGGCCGATGCCATGTTCAACTCAGCACTGGTCTATGAGCTGTCTATTCTGAAACGCTATGCAATACCCTTGCTGCGTCAGGCAGCCAAGAATACAGTCCGAAACCGCTTGATCAATCTACTTTCCCTTTTCCAGAGCATACCTGACCGTCATGTTCCGGGTACTTCCATCCTGCGGGAATTCATCGGGAAGAGTTACTTCAGTTATTAGATTAGCGCATGAACATTGTTGTGGTCCTCGCTGGTTTGCCCCCGGGAAATGCAGTCCTGAAACAGTTCTGCCCCCGTGCTGACAAGGTCATCGCCGTAGACGGAGGCTACCTGGCCTTTCAGGGATCCGGCCTGCTACCGGATGTGCTCATCGGTGATCTGGATTCGCTTGGAGCTGATCCGGCCATCGATGGATCCGTCCAGGTGGAATCCAGACCCAGTCAGGACGAAACGGATCTTCAGAAGGCACTTACCTACTGCCGGTCCCTCGGTGATATCGAATCTATAATCGTTCTGGGCGGAACCGGTTTGAGAACCGATCATCTGCTCAACAATCTGCTGATCCTGGCAGGTATGCCCGCCTCTCTGGAAATCTGTATGATCTCAGCTTCCGAGGCCATTTACCGCGTCACCCCTGAATTTTCATTTGCCAAGAGAATAAGTATGGGTAAGGCGCTGAGTATCATACCTATAACTGATTGTACATCAGTAAACACATCAGGTCTTGAATGGGATCTGGACCATGCAAAAATGGGTGTTTCACACAGATTGAGCCAGAGCAATCGGGTTCAGGTGGATGAAGTAACTATCCAATGTGGTTCCGGGATACTGTATGTCATTGTGAATCAGTGATCTAGATAGTCTATCCTATGTCATTACATTATCTCGATTATTCAATAATCATCCTCTATTTTCTGGCTACGATCCTCATCGGATTCTGGCGTCGTGAGAGATCCAGCAGAGAAGACTTCCTTCTCATGGGTCGCGGTCTTTCACTACCCGCTTTTGTCGCCACCCTGGTCTCCACATGGTACGGTGGCATCATGGGTGTCAGCGAATACACCTACACCTACGGAATATCCAACTGGATCGTGTTTGGTTTCCCCTACTATGTCTTCGCCACTCTGTTCGCCCTTTTCGTGGCGCGGTCTGCCAGACGATCCAGCGTGGTAACCATACCCGAACTGCTGACTAAACACTATGGTGAGCGCGCAGGATTGCTGGGTGCCCTCTGGGTCCTGGTCCTCGGCTCCCCTGCTCCTTACGTACTCACAGTTGGTTTCCTCATCAGCTATTTCTTTGAGGTTTCGTTGCCTCTGGCACTTCTGGTGGGAACTCTGTTCTCCACCATCTACATCTTGCGAGGTGGGTTTCGTTCTGTCGTTCGTACGGATCTTCTGCAGTTCATGCTTATGTTTACAGGCTTCATCGTCCTTTTCATCGTCCTGATGCTGAAACAGGGATCACCAGTTGCACTGTGGTCAGAGCTACCGGATGGGCATCGACAGTACGATGGCGGGCAGGGTTTCGGTTACATCCTCGTGTGGTTCTTCATCGCCAGTATGACGCTGATCGATCCTGGCTTTCATCAACGCACCTATGCCACCAGGGATCCCGCCACGGCACGCAAGGGTATATTGGCCGCCATTGCATTCTGGTTCTTTTTCGATCTGCTTACGACTTTCACGGGCTTGTATGCTGTTGCACTGCTGCCTGCGGATACACAACCCTCACTGGCTTTCATCGATCTGGCTGTGAGGATGCTCCCGGCGGGCGTTCTGGGACTGTTCCTCATCGGCCTGCTTGCTACAGTCATGTCCACGCTGGATAGCAATGCCCTTGTCTCAGGGATGACACTGGGCCATGATCTCATGCGACGGATCCCCCGCCTCGCAAGATACTCAAGTAAAAGCCTGACACGTTTTGGTGTGGTCATCACAATGCTGCTCGCTGCCGGTATCGCCTGGCGGATACCCTCCGTAGTGGACCTGTGGTACAGCTTCGGGACCATCGCCATCCCAGCCATGCTCATTCCGGTCCTGTGGGCTTACCATCCGCGCACCCCTTCGGTTCCAGGTGTCATCACAGTTAATCTTGTTCTGGCGCCAGCCTGTTCCATCCTCTGGTGGATTTTTGCCCGGAATGCTGATGGGAGCTTTTACCTTGGTCTGCAGCCATTCTATCCTGGTATGATCATGAGTATTCTACTATTCACATATGCATATCTGAATAACGCTCGGAAGGGAGTAAAATGAGTTTGAAGGGAAAAGTCGTACTCATCACAGGCGCCAGTGCCGGTATAGGTGCCGCATGTGCTGATCAATTTGCCGCTGAAGGTGCAAATCTGGTACTCGCTGCAAGACGACAGGAAAGACTGATCGCACTGAGGGATGAACTGCAAACCAGGTATGAGGTGTCCGTGGCCGTGATCGCCGCAGATGTCCGTGACAAACAGGCTCTGGAGGCGGCACTACAGAAACTTGATCCCCCATTTGACGAGATCAAGATCCTGGTGAACAATGCGGGTCTGGTCATCGGTGTTGATAAGGCATACGCAACGCCTGCGGAGGATGTCGATACGATGGTGGACACGAATGTCAAGGGTGTCATGAACGTCATCCGCTCTGTCGTTCCAGGCATGCTCGACAGGCAGCAGGGGCATATCATCAATATCTCCTCCATCGCCGGACACGAGGCTTATCCCGGTGGGAGTGTCTACTGTGCCAGTAAGCATGCGGTGAACGCCCTCACCCAGAGTCTGCGTATGGACCTGGTGGACACACCGCTCCGGGTAACGGCAATCTCCCCCGGTCACGTCGATACGGAGTTCAGCCTCGTCCGCTTCAAAGGGGATGCAGAGAAGGCTGCGGAGGTCTATGCAGGTATGGTGCCCCTCAGCGCTGAAGATATTGCCGAAGCCATTGTTTTTTGCGCGAGTAGACCGGCGCATGTGCAGGTAGCCGACATGATCATCTTCCCCAGCAGCCAGGCTGCAGCCAGAATTATACATCGGGAATGAACTCATATCACACGTCAGCACGTATTGTGATTTAAAGCAGTGTTTCCAAGGAGTTATCACCCTTAAATTAGTACGACGACCATTAAGACGATGTAAAGGGGTTTGCCATGCCTACGCGACATATCACGATCACCACCATTATCCTGCTTATTGGGATGGGTTTATTCCTGCTCTCTGGCTGCGAGGAAACTTCTACCAACGAGCGGGAGGCCGATTCACTGGTCCAGTTGGCAGTAGCTGAGCTGGAAGCAGCGTTCATGTACTTCAGTGAGAATATCACCGGCGATGATTCTCTGGAGCAGGTCCTGGACGCCATGGATGTGGCCGCGGCCTATAACCATTTCGATGAAGCGCATTCACTTGATCCTGAGAACAGCCAGGCGAGTTTCGGGCTTGGATTCACAACCATCCTGATGATCACACAGGATCAGTCCATGCGCGATCTCATGCTGGAATGGGATGCCTATTTCAGCGCTGGTCCATTTCGGATCGCCGGTCCCTTCCTGCCAGCTTCGATCCTGGGTCCTCACATCGGATATGCAGCTATACCCGATATTGCCCGTTTGATGGAGCTGACCCTCAGCCCGATGTCAGAACTGGCCAGACCCTCTGACGGCATCCCGCAATTCTCAGATCTTCAGGATCTCATCTCCAATGTCGTTCTACCCATGGTTGAGTCCGGGATCACCAGTTTCGCCAATGTTCAATCAGATAGCGCTTTCACATTCACACTGGGTATTGATCTGGATCCCGAGGATGCTGTTGATCATGTGCAATTTGATCAGGCAGACGTCTACGCGCTTAACGGCGGCCTCAGTGCGATCAAGGGTTTCCTGCGCACGATGCTGGCCTACAATTTCGACTTTGCCAGCCATGATTCAGCCGGGATACTCACAGAACTGGACCAGGATTCGGATTTTGCCACCCTGCTGCCCGATGGCGGTATGTCCCTCAGCAGTGCTCGATCAGCCTTCCTGATCACAGTAGCCTTTATGCAAAGCACATTGGACCTGGTCGCTGCTGAGACAGACGATCAGTCGAACGATTTCATCACATTCAGCGGACCGGATGAAATGGACTCCATCTCGGTTGCCCTGGCAGAAGCTGAGGCAGCACTGAATGGTCCGGCCATGATGGCCTTGGATGAGGATGATCCCACGGATAGTACGCTGGTGGATATCAGTGCTTTTTTCACTGAGCCCATCAATGATTTCAAGGCCTTACTGCCACCCTACGAGATCGGGACGCAGTTGGATACGATGTACGAGTGGGATAATCTCGTTGCCATCATCTATCATGTAGAGGATAGCGTGGTAGCCGATCTGCCGGGTTACACCCTGAACAATTCGAATGTCACACTGACCTTCCTTTATGACAAATCACCAGAAGCAACGATCCTGCAGGGCAGCCTGGTAGTGGATCTCTTTACCTTCCCGATTTCACCGGAGACGCTGTATATGTTTCCGGCGACCATTCAGGAAGCTTACGCGGAATTCATTACCTATACTGAGATATATGACCTGGACACCTACGTACCCCACGCCCACATCTGGCTCCACTGGAGTGGAACCATCACTGAGGGTGAATCGCTTGAAATATCAGCAGATCTGGTGGTTGAGGCGGAATACATGGAGGGCATTTATGTCGCCCCGGAGATAACCTGGGACGCGGATGATTACAGCAGCTGGCTGGCATCCTGGCCGGATCCGACCTTCAACCAGATCTTCCCGGAGATGAACCATGCGGATCTGGAAGATTTCCTGGATCTCGATCCGTCTGATTGGTCTAAGACCGGACCTTGAGAAATCGACTGATGAAAAAGAAAGGCCACCAAATGGTGGCCTTTTTTATACGTGCATAATGATGACAATTGGGGGGTGTATCTAGGATGCAGAATCCTCCACCTGCAGATCCTCCAGAGTCTTCTCATATCGGTTCAGGGATGATTTTGAGAACTCGAACACCATGGGATTTCCAGCGAGGGTGGTGATCATGACACTGCCTTCTTCACCTTCCTCGTGGAATTTCAACTCCAGGTTCTGCCCACTGTAGAGATCGATGGAAATAGTAAGTGCCGGGTCTGCAGCTGCCACCCACTCCTGTCTGAAGTTGGAAGCCCGCATGTTGCCCAGCGGTCGCAGCAGATCCTCAACTTTCTTGGGATCCACCCCTACACCATTGTAATCCCAGACGCCTTCGTTGAGTTTCAGCGAATAATCGTACATCCCGGAAAAACGAACACCCACAATCTCTTCCAGACCGAAGCTGGTGATACTGCGGTTCCAGTAGCCACTCTTGGTGGCATTGCGGTAACGCCCCAGCGATGCTTTCACGGCGTATACGGCATCCTCTGCCTCTCGTCTGACCATGGTTTCCATGTAGTTGCTTCCGGATTTCCCCAGGATCAACTCCTCGATCCGGGCATCTCCGGCATCGACGAAGCGAATCCGCTTGCCATCTGGTCCTACTTCGTATTTCGTATGATTCTCGACCTTTGTTGAGACGATCCTGTCAGCAGTCAAAGTGCTGAACTCCTCAAGCAGGGCGTTTACGCGATTGGTATCGGCGGGATAGCCGTCCAGCAACCATTCACGATCCATTCTTGTGAAGCGCAAGGTATCATCTTCACTCAACACCACGATGGTCCCCACACCTTCAGTATCGAACTGAAAGCGGTCACCGTCCACCTGCTTTGTGTCCTGGGGACCGGTTTTGAAAGCGAAGTATACGATCACCAGGATCACCAGTAAGGCACCGGCGATGAGATTGTTCCTGTTTTTCATCAGCGACCTCCTGCCAGACTTTTTGCTCTGCGTCTGATGGACCAGCGGACGACGCCTGCAAGCACGATCACAAACGGCGCCAGCAGGATGTTGATCCATTTAAGAAGCTGGCGTGTGCCCGCCTGTAACTCATCCAGTTGACTGGGTGCGATCTCTTTGGAACGGATTGAGATCAGTCCGTTCTCATCATACAGCCAGTCGATGGTATTCAGGAAGAAGGTCAGGGTGGCCGGGATCATGAACTGGCCGCTGGTAAACGTACTGTTCCCCGCCGCCACAAAGGTAGCTGGCAGCAGCGAACGGTTCAGATGATCCCCCTCATAGAAGATGCTGTCGGGCCGGATTGCTCCGAAATAGCTCTGGTACTCGCCTTCAATGATGGCGGCAACGGTCTTGCTGCCTTCACGGAAGAGATACTCCGGAAACTGCTGGGATGCTGAGATATTAAGCATACGGGTACGAGGATCGGGTGTGGCATAGCCGGTTTTCTGGGACGTTCTCAGCAACGACTGGAAACTCACAGTTGTATCTGTACCGGGCTTGATCTCGTTTGCAAAGAAGAAACCGACCTCCGACAAGCGGTTCACGACGGGATTCTCCATATCCAGATCCGTGATCCTGGGTGCGAAAGGATAAGGAACGGCCACGGGGATCTGGATGATGCCCAGGTTCTGCATGGCCTGTACCTGGAAATTCAGATCATCCAGCAGGAGCTGATTGCCGAATTCGAATCCATAGTGTCCCAGGAAATCGAACACATTCGAGCGATTATCCTGTACCGGCATGAACTGATTGGTCATGTCGATGGTCTTGGTGTTCAGGAAAGCGCCAATGTGCCCACCACGCATGATGAACTGATCCAGCTTGTATAGCTCAGCGTCGTCGAGGGGATCGATGGATCCTACCATCAGCAGAACGGTAAGATCATCAGGTACCCGGTCCTCGGTTGTGAGATCAACCTCAACCAGTTCGTAATTCTTGCGTATCTCTGAAAGTGCCAGATCCACATCCTGGTCTCCGAACAGGGCCGGTTCGCCGTGACCGGTGAGCCAACCCACCTTGGGCGGGGATCCAGCGATAAGCTTACGGATGGCCCCGGTCATGTCGTATTCGAGCTGATCGATTCGCTGTGCGAACGGGATCGTCTCCCGCTGATCACCGTACAGGAATACGATCCCCAGGTAGATCCGTTGGACCTTGATCTCGTCACTCTCCGTGATGTTGGCCTGGACGGGCTGCACACCGTATGATATGGCCTCCTGCTCAAGATCGTCCTCCTCACCGCTCAGCGGTATGAATTCGTATTCCAGGGACGAACCGGCATAGGCGCGGTATTCATTCAACATGTCCAGAACATACTGTTTCACCGAAATGAGCTGCCGTGGGAAATTCTCGGAATAATAGATCTTCACCGTGACGGGATCCTCGATCTCGGACAGGATCTCCTTGGTCACGTCACTGATGGAGTAACGCTGGTTCTCCGTAAGATCAAAGCGAATGAAGAGATCCCGGGCGAAGAGGTTGATGATGAAGATCAGACCGATCAGGATCAGCGTGAAGGACCAGTTGCTTTTTGCCTGCATGATCCCCTCCTAGCGATACTTGCGACTGCCCAGTGCAGCGGCACTGACAGTGAGCGATACGGTTATGAGTGAAAGGAAATACAGGACATCACGCGAATCCAGGACTCCTCTGAAGAAATTCTGGTAATGGAAACGGATGCTCAGATTCTCCATGAGAGTAGCCAGCGGTCCGGAACCACTCACCATGCCGTTCATCAGGAAGAAGATGGAGATGATGATCAGGCCGATGATATAGGCCACGATCTGATTCTTGGTGAAAGCACTGGCGGCCATCCCCATGGCTAGATAGGTGGCGCCCAGCAGGAAGAATCCGATATAGCTGGTGAATACGATCCCGCCATCGAGGTCACCCACCATGGAGATCGTCACGGGTGTTACCAGGGTTCCGGCGAGGATGATGGCGAATACGACCAGGGTTGACAGGTATTTCCCGATGATGACCTGGAGATCGGTAACCGGCATGGTCACCAGCAACTCAAGGGTATCGTGATGTTTCTCCTCTGCAATAAGGCGCATGGATACAGCCGGAGCGATGAACAGCATGACGATGCTGCCATAATCGAACAGGCCCCGGATGTCAGCCAGATTGATTGCGAAGAAGGGGTAATCCCCGAAATCAAAGAATAACCAGCTTGTAATGACCAGAAAGGAGCCGATCACGATGAACGCAATGGGTGAGTTGAAATAGGTCTTCATCTCCTTTCGGTATAGTGCGATGACGGCGTACATTCAAACCTCCTCGTATGTCAACTGCCGGAAGACGTCTTCCAGGCTGAGTTTGCTTGGGGTCAGCTGCAGAAGTTTCCATTCGTTGCGCAGGACCAGGTCGAACAGGTCTTCGCGGAGATCCCTGCCGCCGCTTACCGTCAGCTCAGCTTCGACATTCCCATTCCGGGTTTTCTGGATCTGCTTGATGAGGACACTCTCATAGCCCTCCAGACTCTGCTGCAATTCCTGGCTGCTGCAGTTCTTGACGACCAGGGAGATGGTCTGCTGGCCTTCCACACTGGCCTGCAGCTCATCAGGTGTCCCCTGGGCTGCGATCACACCATTGTTGATGATGAGCACACGGTCACTGGTTGCCTGGACCTCCTGCATGATATGTGTGGAGAAGATCACCGTCTTCTTCTCACCAAGCTTGCGGATGAGATTTCGGATCTCTGCGATCTGATTGGGATCAAGACCCGTCGTGGGCTCATCAAGGATCAGGATATCCGGATCATGCAGGATGGCCTGGGCCAATCCCACACGCTGCCGGAAGCCTTTGGATAATTCATGGTTATCCCGGTGCACAACCGACTCCAGTCCGCATTCATGGATGACGCGTTCCATGGCACCACCGCGTTTGTCTGCAGTGATCTTGCGGATATCAGCCACAAAATTCAGATAATCCATTACTCCCATATCGTCATAAAGCGGGGTTTGCTCGGGCAGATAGCCGATCTTACGCCTGACTTCCATGGAATCTTCGATGACGTTCACACCGTCGACGAAGATCTCGCCATGGGTAGGTGGCATATAACAGGTGATCATTTTCATGGTAGTGGTCTTCCCGGCTCCATTGGGACCCAGAAAACCAAGGATCTCGCCTTCATCTACATTGAAGGAAACATCCTTCACCGCATTTAGCGTACCATAGGCTTTGGTTACGTTTCGCAGCTCGATCAATGTTCGACCTCCGTGTTCTTTTCAACTTCTTCACGTTCTATTTTTGTATGCTCAACGATCCTGAATGCAAGATTCAGCGCTTGCTCAGCATCATGTTCATCAGGTGTGTAACGGGCAAATTTGACCAGATCGGCCTGCTCCAGAATGGCCTTGTTGGAACGTTGCAGGTCAGGGTCCAGATCAGGTCCTCCCCCAAAACGATTGACGATCTCCCTGGTGGTCATCTCCAGTGCCAGGAACAGGAACCGGTTCTCGTAATAGGCACGTACAATCCAGGATAAGCGGCTATAGAATGCCTTGAAGGCCGCTTGCTGGATCAGGTTCTCCGACTCCAGCTTGCCCAATTCGCGCAGCGCCATGACATGGGCCTCTTCCGGCGGGACATAGTGCTCGGGCATCTTCCGATCGACCCCCTTACCATATTTCCGGATCAGGAGGAATGCGGCTACCAGCACACCAATGACCAGCAGGATCAGGACGGCCAGTAGTGGATCCAGTGGCCGGCGGATGTTGTGCAGGTCCTTGATGGCGCGGAAACTCGTATCTGCGGGTGTGAGTATCGATTCAATTTCCAGCATGGCTCCGGGCAGTCGCATTGAGTCAACACTCTCATCTCCGTCCTGGTAGTAGATCCACATATCCGGCAAATGGTAGAGACCGGTACTGTCATACACAGCCAGGATCACTTCGACACGACTTTCCACTCGACCCGGTTCAAGACTTTCAGCGATGATCTCAACGGCTCCCAGATCAGCATCAAAGCGTAGTGCGGTGATGACCTCATCAGCATCATGTGCGATGGAATGTGAGAGACTGACCTGATCTCCCAGCGTAGCCCTCAGATGGTTGTCGGGAGTGGTAACAAGCCTGGGTTCTGCCTGCAGCGCAGGCGCCAGGATCGTCAGAATGAGTATTGATCGACGCAGCTTCATCGAATTCGCAGGGCACGCTGCCGAAAGAATTTGATCAGCGGCTCGATGTATGATGTATCTGTCGAGATGGGCAGGTAATCAAGTCCGCTCGTCTTGAAGAATCGTTTCAATTCTGCATGTCGTGATCTGTTCTGACTCTGGAAACGTTTACGGATCCTGCTGCTGCCTGAATTGATTACGGCGATCTTTCCGGTCTCGGCATCGTGCAACTGAAGCAGTCCGGCATTGGGGAGCTTCATTTCCCACGGATCAGAGAGGTGAATGGAGATCAGATCATGGCGGCGTGAGACCTGCCGGATCCCATTCTGGAATTCAGGATCAAGGAAATCTGACAACAGGAATACGACCGAGCGTTTTTTCTGTACTCGCCCAAAGAACTCCAGGGCATTCTCGGTATCCGTACCCGGATGGCGAGGCTCATGATGCAGCACCTCACGGATCACCCTGAGAACATGAGAACGACCCTTCCTGGGTGGTACGTACTTCTCAACCTTCTCGGTGAAGATGATCAAACCGACCTTATCATTGTTCTTGATGGCGGAGAATGCCAGGACTGCACCGATCTCGGCGGCCAATCTGCGTTTCATGCTCTCGCTGGTCCCGAATGCACCAGAGGCTGAAGCGTCCACCATTAGCATGACGGTAAGTTCACGCTCCTCTTCGAAGAGCTTCACGTGTGGTACACCACTCCGTGCGGTGACATTCCAGTCGATTGTCCGGATATCATCTCCAGGCAGGTACTCCCGCACTTCCGCGAATTCCATCCCCCTGCCCTTGAATACCGAATGGTACTCACCGCCGAACACCTCGTTCACGAGGTGCTTGGTGCTTAACTCGATCTTTCGGACCTTTCGAAGTAATTCGCGATCAATCAATTTGACAACAATCGTTTAATAATTTTGTAACCTACTGATATATAGGCACATGGGGACATTTACCTGCAGAATGAGTTAAGGAACTTCGATTGTCTCGAAGACCTTCTGTACGATGTCCTCGCTGGACACCTCTTCTGCTTCGGCTTCGTATGAGACAAGGATTCTGTGCCGCAGTACATCCATGCCGATGGCCCGGATATCGTCCGGTGTCACATAGCCTCGCTGGCTGATGAAGGCATGCGCTTTTGCTGCCAGGCTGAGATTGATGGAGGCCCGCGGTGAGGCACCATACTCTATCAGATCTGTATACTCGGCGAGCCCATACTTGCCAGGATCGCGTGTGGCAAAAACGAGACTGACGATATAGCGATGGATCTTCTCATCGATATAGATGCCGTCCAGGGTCTTACGGGCATCCAGTATGTCCTTGGGATCAATCACCGGTTTGGGGGCATCCAGGGGCTCAGGATGGGCCATTCGACGAATGATCTCCAGTTCTTCCTCTTCATTGGGGTAATCGACCTTCAATTTCAGCATGAAGCGGTCCACCTGAGCCTCCGGCAGAGGATAAGTACCCTCCTGCTCGATGGGATTCTGAGTGGCCAGCACCAGGAAGGGTTCCTCCAGCTTGAATGTCTCATCACCGATGGTGATCTGCTTCTCCTGCATGGCTTCCAACAGGGCAGCTTGTACCTTGGCAGGCGAGCGGTTGATCTCATCCGCCAGGATGATATTGGAGAAGAGGGGGCCCTTTTTCACCGTGAATTCACCCGTCTTCTGGTTGAAGATGAGCGTGCCCAGCAGATCTGCCGGCAGGAGGTCAGGTGTAAACTGGATCCTGCTGAAACTGGTATTGATCAGTTGGGCGATGGTTTTGATAGCCAGGGTCTTGGCGAGTCCCGGTACACCTTCCAGCAGAATGTGCCCGTTTGCCAGCAGACCGATGAGGATCCTGCGGACCATCTTCTGCTGGCCCACCAGGATCTTGCCAAGTTCACTCTCCAGCGTGGCGATGAACGTCGAACGCTGCTGAATGCGTTCATTCAGTTTTTCAAGATCGAATGTCATAGTTCCGTTTTACTTACGAAGGATCAGATAACAGATGCTTCAGTTCAGGGATATCCTCCAGGGCCTTCCCCAGGTACTTCAACTCGAATACCACCGAGGGGACCATCTCGTGGTCTGGATAGCTTTCGAGAAACTTCTGATAGTAGGTCCTGGCGTTGTCCTGCTCAGCCAGTTCATTTGCATAGATATAGCCGATGGAGAACAGGGCTTTGGGCGCCTGCTCGGTGTCAGGGTGATTATCGACAACATATTCATAGGTCGTGATGGCTCGTTTCAGGTCACGGATATTCTTGTGGTAGACTTCCGCCAGCTCATAACGCACCTCATGGGCAGCTTCATCTTCAGCGAAGCGTTCCAGCCACTGCTCATACCCGCTGACGGCAGCATCGCTGGCATAGACTTCCATTGCTTTCTTGATGAGATCCCTGAGTGCCTGTGACTCAGCAGCTCCCGCGTTGGCAATGGCAAGCCCATAGTAATGACGTGCACTATCGGCATCCTTGATATAATAGTTGAGCAGGTCACCCGCTTTCTCATTGGCAGCAAGGGAGCCAGCTTCATCCATGGCTTTTCCTGCCGCATTGGCAAAAGCGTCCAGGGCCTTATCGTACTCCCCCTGATCCTGTAGATCTACGCCCATTGTCATGTATTCCTCATAGCTTTTGCTGCAGCTGACAGCCAACAAACCCATGACAACCAGTATTACAACCCACAAACGTCTCATTCTTTTAATTCCCTCTCATTGATTCCACTTCAAAGCGCGCAAAATATCTCTCTTATGCCCAGTCAATTCAACTAGAAAAAATCATTATATACCAACGCCTTCGGCACTGCATACACATATGGGCTGAAAATGTTCCTGAAAAATTCATCCATATTAAAACGCATGTGAAATCGCGATGTGCATCTGCCCTTTACCGGTTCCCCCCTCCTTCAGGAATGGGATACCATAATCAACCCTGGCTGGACCTATGGGCGTATCAATGGTAAGACCGAAACCGAAGGCAGATTCCAGATCTTCCAGATTAAAATCCTCGATCTCGGACCACAGGAATCCTGTATCATAGAAGAGTTCACCGCCGATGATCTTGTAGATGGGAAACCTCAACTCAAGATTGGCGAACAGTCGCAGATGCCCACCCTGGGGAGTCAGCCCCGACCCCGCCGGATCGAGCCCCTGGTGGTCGAATCCCCTCACACTGCTATTGCCGCCCAGGTAATAGCGCTGCAGGGGCGGGATCGCAGTCGTGCTATCCTGCACCCCGGAAACGGCGATATTCAAATTCTGAGCGAATACCGCCAGATCGAACAGGTTCCAATAAGTACTGACGGCACTCTCCATCTGCCAGTAATGCTGTTGTCCACCGAAGAAGTATCCCACCAGTTTTGGCTCAAGCGTGACTTTGTAGCCCCTCGAT
This sequence comes from uncultured Lentisphaeria bacterium, assembly GCA_964454335.1. GTDB lineage: Bacteria > Fidelibacterota > UBA8477 > UBA8477 > JABMPR01 > CAYVVT01. The sequence continues at coordinate 257,568 of CAYVVT010000003.1, forward strand.
GGTTTAAAATAATCGTTACGTCCATCAAATAGCATGTTGATGTCGAAGCTGCGCTGCTCCTCGTAGACGATCTCATCCTCTGTCTGTTCACCTTGAGAACTTACCGTGCTCCATTCCAGGAACGACACGATCTTAACCCGGCGAAACCAGCGATAGCTGGTTCCTATGCGCAGACCTCCGGCCAGGCTCTGACGTGCCACAGGTCTTTCCCTGTCATTGAAATAGCGATAAAACGGATTCACTGTGAACGGGATCCGGACACCCAGGATCCAGGGTTCGACATAGAACAGATCAAGATGGAAGATCGTCGGGATAAAGATATTCGGATAAATGGAATTGACCTGCGTCTGGACCTTCAGGCGGCGACTTGAATCAAATAGATTGTTGTGGTACCAGCTTCCGGTAAGCCCCATACTCACCACCGGATCAGCATTGATGTACTCCGCCTTCTGTTCGGCACCGAAATCGATGTCGAATGCCCTGAACTTGGCCGGCAGGGCTTCCACCAACAGGTCCAGTGTCCTGGCGCTGCTGTCGAGGCTTGTTGTGGAAATGTTCACATTGCTGAACAGACTGGTCTCGAAAAGGCGTCTTTTGGACTCCTCGATGCGGCTGATGTTGAAAAGGTCGCCGGATTTGACGATCAGCTCGCGTTCTATGATCCTGGCGGGGATATCTTCGAGTTCCGGAATAACGATATTCCCGATACTCAGTTTGAGACCCTCACTTACCTGGATAAACAGCTCCACGGAATCAGAAACGGCGACACTGTCCCGGATCATCACCAGTGGGTATCCATTCTCCTCATACTCACGCAGTACAAGCTGAAGCTGTGAACGGATCTCGAAAACGTTGAATGGAGCACCACGTTGAAAATTGATGTTTGCGAGGTATTTCTCATCACTGTATACCTCGTTCCCCTGGATCGTGATATCTCTCAGATAATACCTGGGCCCTTCAAATACGATGAAGACCACCTCGATCGCATCCGGGCTGAGTTCTACCAGTGAATCACGGACGGTAGCATCCAGGAATCCATACTGCTGGTAGAAATTTTTCAGCTTCTGGCCTTCCCGGTTCACGTGGTGGAGATTGTACAAAGAACCATTCGAGAACAGCGTTTTGGGCTGCAGGCTTATCTCACCCTGCAACTCTGCAGAACTGATGAAAGTGTTGCCCTGAAATACAATCTCGACGATCTCAGGAGGTTCAAGACCTTCCTGACCAGAGAGTCCTGATGCCAGGGTGCATAAAAGCAATATGCAAGAAAGATGTTTCATCAGTAGCTATACTTCAATCTGCCGCGAAGCTGGAATAGCCCGTCCTGGTTGATCTTACTTGTAATTGAGAAGTTGCGGTTAACCTTGTACTCAAGGCCGAAATCGTAATCTGTACCTGATTCCAGTGATCGCAGATCCCCTTCATAGGTCACTTTCAGATTCTTGCTGATGCGCTGACCCAGCAGCAAACTCGTCTCAGTGCTGTCACCGAAAGTCTCGAAGAGATTGCTGGAACCTTCCATCTTCAGGTCTATGATGTCCAGTCCGATGAGTTGCTTGCCATAGCGTTCAAGCTGCTTCTCTACCAGGATACCCACATATGATTGCACCGGATTGATGATGCGTGTTGCATCAAAACCTTCCTCCACCAGCTTCTGGTTGATGGTGAGATATGCCAGGATATCACTCTGATTCAGCGTAGTGTTCTGAGGCAGCAGCAGTTGCGGCTCGATGAGGTCACCCGTCAAGGTGAGTTCGATTTCCTCACCGCTGATGTCGATCCCTGCCACCATGTGGATCGTGGGATTGAACTCAACGGGATTGAATACCAGTTCACCTTCAAGGATCCGCAGTTCGTTCCCCAGGTAGAAGAATTTTCCACCAGGTAATGCCTGCAACGTGCCGGAGAAGCGGAGTGTCCCGTCTCCATAATCAAGCAGCCACATTTCGCCTTCAAATTCTGCCTGGAGTTGATCGTTGTCGATGAGCAGGTTCCCCGGGATCTCGGTATTCAGGCTGTAGCGGAAGAGACTGGTGCCTTCTTCGTCAACGATGGATTCCTCATACAGCGGGTCAGATGTGAAATTTGCGAAATAGCCGGCCTGGATCACGGGCAGGATCCCGTTCACATCCATGGTGTCCTGCCCAACGTAACTCAACTGGGCATCGGTGATGGCCTCCACCTCTCCATCCGTGCTGCGGTAATACACTTCAGTTCCGGTGACAGTGACATCGAAGCGGGGGCGAAAGAAGCTGGTGAAATCCGCACTGCCTCTGGCTAACACCTCACCCTTGTATTCGGCAGTGGTGTTTACCCCCAGCAAGCTGCCAATTATGCCTGTAGCCCGGTCAACCACACCTGCGGATCCGATCTCTGAACGTTCCAGGAAAGGCATTCGGCCTGAAAAATGGTCAATGGTAAGCTGGTTGTCCACCATGGTCATCTCGGTGTGCACGTCGACGACAGGATTCCCGATTATTGCCAGTCTGATGGTACTGTTGTGTCCACGCAGCTTGCCATTTCTCATGGGAGATCCCAAGGGGCCCGAGATCCTCAGGTCAACGGTGTAATCACCTACAATTTCATCAATGGGGCTAAGGTTTGAAGAGAGGAATTTCAGATCGCTGAATTCCCCACTGAAGTCAAATCCCACCGGACTGTCCTTGAGAAACGGTCTTTCAACGGGAGCAATATCGAGAGTTGTGGGCAGGTAGCCGGATCCACCGCCATAGCCCCAGGGCGCCTGGACATAGATGCTATCGAAGGTGATCAGGTCATCTGCATATTCGAACACGGCGTGGCCATGGCTGAACCTGAGTGTATCAAATTGTCCGGAGCTGATCTCCAACTGGCCATCCAGCTTTGTCTGCAGAGGTTTTCCCCGGAAGGTGATCTTGCCCGTCGTTCGTCCGCCTATAGCCTGCCCGACGATATTGCGAAAGCGTAGGTCATGCAGGTCGAAATCTTCCAGCAGAACTGAGAAATTCTGGGGTTGATCCTGCCATTCCATACCCTTTAAGGCGTACCCGCTGGGTAATAATCCCTGTACCGTGGCATGTCCACCATCTTTGTAAGCGTCAATCCTCAACGCCCGGATCTCCCTGGCACCCACGATAAGGGTGCCACGGGCTGAGTCGGCGTCATAGCCGACGATGTGGGCATCCGTCAGGCTGAGTGTATTCGTAAAAACAGGTTGTTTAAGGGACCCGGTCATCTCTGTGGTCCCGGTGGCCATACCGTAATGCGGTAATTTCATACGGGTGAAACGGATCAATTTCCCCAGATCCAGCATTTCATAATCCAGCTTCAGGTTCAATCCCATTTCTGCGGTCCAGACACCATCCAGCGCTATGCCGGCCCGGTCGAACATAAGAATAGTTGGTTCGAAGAGGTATTTTCCGCGTTCGCGAAGATCAATATTGAGGGTATCAGAGAGTGAGAGCCGATCTTCACCCACAATGAGCACCAATTTCGGGATCGAGAATAGAGTGTCACCAGATACGAATTCGGTGGAGAACAGGTTCTGTGTTCCCTGGACATGGAATTCCTCGAGACGGAATTCTTCCCCACGACGATAGGCTGAGATGCTGAATGCCTGCACCGAGTCCCTGAACACCACACCTGAATTCCCCTGCCAGACAAAATCCATTCCAGCATCACTGAATCCTCCAGCCAGGGAGTATTTGCCACTGCCACTCAGATTCAGATGTTGGCCCCAACCGAATGACCGGGTGATCAGTTCGCCATCAACCTGGGGCTCAGTATGGTCACCGGTGATGCTGAAATCAGTGGTCAGTAACCCACTCACGGCCGTTCGGTCGATCCACAATGGCAATCCGTCTGCATCCTCAATTCTCAGACTCCCCTTCAGATCCAATGCCGGGAAGACCTGACCGTGAACACCCAGTTCATTGTTGTGTTGTGTGAGCTGCATTTCCTTGACAGTAAGGGAACCATCGTTGAAGGATGTGGATATTCTGGATGCTGTAAGTGGAATGGAATTCACAGTAGCGCTGTCCGCGATCAGTGTGGATGTAAATTTCTCAGGATCGCCCAGGAAATCCACCCTGGCATACAATCCCTCTATCTTTAGCGGCGCCTCAGGGATGACCTTAATGAAGTTTCCATTTCGAATGTTCAGTGACAGCCTTGATCTGAGCGATTCAAGCTCTGACTGCAGATCAATCACCCAGGACTGTTGTCCATCCCCAATTCTGGCTATCAGACTCAGGTTGGTGCTATCAAGAATGGCCTGGTCCAGATGTAGACCCATCCCTTGCCCGTTGATGGTCAGCAACCCGTTGCCGGTCGCTGTGACATGCCCGGGTATCTGCATCTGGAAATCATATTGGCCATCCAACATGGCTTCCGTGAGTAAATTCTGCTCCTCAAGCCTCAGAAACTCATGGATCCGTATCGAATCGGCCTGCAAACGACCCTGAAGCGTATCCGCCCGTGTTTGGATGGACACTGTCAATTTCCCGAACGAGCTTGACAGGATCAGTTCATCCAGTTCCGTTTCACCGGTCTCAGTAAAGTTGAACCCACCGGACACCTCAAGATCTGTGGGCAGGAATCCAGGGATTCTGCAATTGGATGATTGGATATTGAGATTTCCATAACCATCGATAAACCAGCCAGAACCGTTCAGACGACTGATCATGAGTGTATCCGCTCCCCCGGAATCGACCGGTAGTAAGATCGAACCCATCTCCGCAGTGATCCTATCCACGACGATGTTGTTCCTGCTTTCGCTGTCTGATGCCTGCAGCAGGGATTCCAGTTCCCGGGTGTTTACTGAATAGCCACTCAGATGAACTGCGTCGAGCTGCTTGTTTGTCCCCAGCATGGATTCGAGTGTACCGCGGAAGACGAGACTGTCTGCCCGGATGACTTTTGTTGAATCTGAGCGTTGGAGCGTCATTGCAGTCAGGTTCAGATTGCCACTGGCCAGGCTCCCGGAGACCGTTGCGGACAGGATCAGATCTGACTGGAGGGCCAGGCGACTGTTGATACTTGATTGGATCGGTCGCCAGAAGAGCGGTGTGCGATAAAAAAGCAGGTAGAGGGTCACTGCGATGAGCAGTAACACCATCCAACCTGCACCCCTTAACCACCTGAACTTCAAAACTTCCCGGTCCCCTCCTTCATCAATAGCATAAAATGTAGGCCTAAGCTATCTGGTTTTCTACTGCTTAGACCCCCGAGAGTTCATAAAAAAAGGGGCAGTTTCCTGCCCCTTATATGTTCACATCGGAAGGCCTATTTCTTGTCTTCCTCATCATCGACGACCTCAAAATCGGCTTCTTCGACCTCCTGGTCATCGGTCTTACCAGCAGTACCAGCGTCTGCCTCGCCTGTGGGATCCTGTGCTTCCTGGGCTTCCTTGGCGGCTTCGTACATGACGCTGGAGGCTTTGTTCCAGCTCTCATTGAGGGCATTGACAGCATCGTCGATGGCTACTTTATCCGTACCGGCACTGGCCGTCTTCAGCTCTTCGACCTTGCTTTCGATCTCCTTTTTCAGGTCATCACTCAGCTTATCACCATATTCACCCAGGTTCTTCTCGGTCTGATAGACCAGAGCATCGGCCTGATTCTTAGCATCGATCACCTCGCGTGCCTTTTTATCTTCCTCTTCATGGAGCTCGGCATCCTTGATCATCTTGTCCTTTTCCTCATCCGAAAGTCCAGAGGAGGCTTCAATGCGAATGGACTGTTCCTTGCTGGTGGCCTTGTCCTTAGCAGACACGCTCATAATACCGTTGGCATCGATGTCAAAGGTGACCTCGATCTGCGGCATACCACGTGGTGCTGGAGGGATCCCGTCCAGGAAGAATCGCCCGAGGGATTTATTGTCGATAGCCATCTGGCGTTCACCCTGCAGGATATGTATCTCCACCTGAGTCTGATTGTCTGCTGCAGTGGAGAAAACCTCGCTCTTCTTGGTGGGAATGGTGGTATTGCGCTCTATGAGATGCGTACAGACACCACCCAGTGTTTCAATTCCCAGCGACAGAGGTGTGACGTCCAGCAACAGGACGTCTGACACGCTTCCGGAAAGGACGCCGCCCTGAATAGCAGCACCCATACTGACGACCTCATCGGGATTTACGCTCTTGTTCGGCTCTTTGCCGAAAATATCCTTCACGATGGCCTGTACCTTCGGGATCCGGGTGGATCCACCTACCAGGATGATCTCATCGATATCAGCCTGTTTCACACCAGCATCCTTGATAGCGGCGATACAGGGTTTTTTCAGCCGTTCGAAAAGACTGTTTGTGAGGGATTCAAATTTTGCCCGGGACAAGTCCAGGACCAAATGCTTGGGACCTGTGTTATCCGCAGTGATATAGGGCAGATTGATCTCTGTAGAACTGGTGCTTGACAGTTCAACCTTGGCCTTTTCAGCTGCTTCTTTCAAGCGTTGCATGGCCATGGCATCGTTGGTGAGATCAATATTCTCGGCCTTCTTGAACTCTGCTACCAGCCAGTCGATCACTGCCTGATCCCAGTCGTCACCGCCCAGATGGGTATCCCCGTTGGTCGATTTGACCTCGAAGACACCATCGCCCAGTTCCAGGATTGAAATATCAAAGGTTCCCCCACCGAGATCGAACACAGCAATAGTCTCATCAGCTTGTTTATCCAGACCGTAGGCCAAGGCTGCAGCGGTGGGTTCGTTGATGATACGCAGAACGTTCAGACCGGAGATCTTGCCGGCATCCTTTGTGGCCTGGCGCTGTGAGTCATTGAAATATGCAGGCACGGTCACGACAGCGTCCGTAACCTTCTCACCGAGATACTCCTCAGCCGTCTGCTTCATCTTCTGCAGCGTCATTGCCGAGATCTCCGGCGGAGAATAGGAATCATCCCCGATCTTGACCTGGCTGCGCTTGTTTGGACCACTTACGACTTCGTATGGTACTTCTTCGATCTCCCGGGATACCTCGGAGAATTTCCGTCCCATGAAGCGTTTGATCGAATAGACCGTATTCCGTGGATTCGTGATGGCCTGCCTCTTTGCCGGCTGGCCGATAAGACGTCCACCATCCTTGGTAAATGCAACAACGGACGGGGTTGTACGTCCGCCTTCAGCATTGGTGATCACAACAGGGTCGCCGCCTTCCACCACAGCCACGCAGGAGTTGGTTGTCCCCAGATCAATCCCGATTACTTTTCCCATTATTTCACCTCAAATCTTCCGGTGTTTATTACAATAGTCAAATTCATGCCTCTCATTGTTCAAGAGCCATGCCATGACCCATCTTACGCCAATTAGGCGCAAATCACCTGAATACTACGCAGATATGTCAGCTTGAATGAGTGCTAATGGTCGTAATGATTCACGATCGGCATACGGCGTCCGATACCGAATGCCTTGGATGTCACCCTGATCCCCGGGGGCATCTGCTGACGCTTGTATTCCGCCAGCCTGATCTTCCGGATGAGATCATCCACCAGATCAGCATCGTAACCTTCTTCTATGAGGACCTGTCTGTGAGGGTGCTCTTCGATGATCCGGTTCACCAGCGGGGCCACGATCTTGTAGTCGAATGGATCTACCTGATCTGCAGCCAATTCTGCTGAGGGCGGCTTGTCAATGGTATTGCGAGGAATGATCTCCTCATCTCTGAAGCGGTTATAATAATCGGCCAGGTGATAGATGGCGCGTTTGCCAATATCACTGATCACTGCCAGACCCCCGGACATATCCCCGTAAAGCGTACAATATCCAAGGGCTATCTCAGTCTTATTACCCGTCGTCAGGAGCAGACTGCCATCGCGATTGGACAGGGTCATGAGGATATTGCCGCGTATCCGGGCCTGCAGATTCTCTTCTGGCAAGCCGTCCACCTCAGCACCCAGGTGTGCCAGATAGCTTTCCTGGAATGTCTGGTGGATGGATTCGATGGGGATCTCGATGTAGTCCAGTTCCAGTTTCTTTGCCAGGAGAACCGCATCTTCCAGGCTGTGGGCCGAGGAATAACGGCTGGGCATCGCCACCCCCAGCACATTCTGCGCTCCCAGTGCCTCTGCTGCAATACAGGCAGTAAGTGCTGAATCGATACCTCCGGATAATCCGAGAACAGCCTTGCTGTGTCCAGTTTTGCGGAAATAGTCCTTAACACCCAGTACCAGACCATTGAATAGCTCTTCTTCGATCGGCGGATGCTGATATTCAAAAGGAGCTTCCACAGCACGGTTCAGAGGAATGTCCAGATCGACGATGTCTTCCTCGAATTGAGGCGATACATGGATCCAATTCCCATGGGCATCAGCAACCAGGGATTGGCCGTCGAAGACCAGCTGGTCCTGCCCACCCACTTGATTTACATAAATGTACGGTTTATTGAATCGCTTTACTTTGTTGATTACCAGCCGACTACGCTCGTCATACTTTTTCGTCTGGAAGGGTGATGCAGAGATATTGATGAACAGATCAACGCCCTGTTTAGCCAGGATGTCGCAGATCTTGTAATCTATCTTCTCATCCCAGAGATCCTCGCAAACATGGATCCCTAGGGCCAGCTTTCTGCCTGTCCTGGTCCTGATTCGCAATGGCTGATTGTCCCTGCCGGGTTTGAAGTAACGCCACTCATCAAAGACGTCGTAGGTCGGCAGCAGTGATTTATGGATCCATTTGATGATCTTGCCATGCTGGAGTACAGCCACACCATTGTAGGTGTCCCTGCCATCATCGTGGATGGCGCCGATGAGGGTGATGGTCTCCCCTGACTGTTGCGCCAGTTGCATGACCGCCTTCATATTGGCGTGCACAAAATGATCCTCCAGGATCAGGTCCAATGCGGGATAGCCTGTGATGAACATCTCCGGAAAGACTAGGATCTCGATCTCTTCCGATTCGGCAGCCTTCATTATTTCGGTCGCACGGGAAGTGTTGGACTTGATTGCGCCTACAATGGGATTCATCTGGGCGATCTTGACACGCAGATCAGACATGATTAGAGTTCGAACTCCTCTTTGAGTCTATCGATCACTTCAGCTGGATTGGACACCGCTATAACCCCGGGGATGTCCCACGACTGGTATGCATAGACAGGTTTTGCAGCGGAACATGTATAGGCGATCTCACTCAAGGTACCGTAGGAGCCTTCCACCGCAATTGCAGCCTGCACCGATCGAATGATCACTGGATTCCGCATATCGCCCATGCCTGTGAACACCGGGATCTGGACATATGGATTAGCCTCCTGGGGATCTGTTCCTTTGAGAATGCCCACACTGGTTCCCCCACCATCCCGGACACCCTTGCATGCCGCTGCCATGATACCTGGACCACCACCGGAATATACTATGGCCCCCAGGCCTGCCAGCTGTTTCCCAAGCTCGTATGCGAAGTCCTCGCCTTCCGGACTGGCGGATCGGCCACCGATGACGGCAATACGCAGTGGTGCGGATCGATCCATCAGGGTCCCAATCTCGTCATGGTGCGAGGGAAAGGGATTGCTTCGCGAATATGCTGCAGACCACAGATCCAGGTTATGACCCGTTCTAATCCCAGTCCAAATCCTGAATGTGGGAAGCTGCCATAGCGTCTCAGATCAAGATACCAGTTATAGTCTTCCTCGGTAGCGCCATCCTCCTTGATGCGGCCAATGAGGAGATCCATGTCGTCCTCACGCTGGGATCCACCGATGATCTCACCGTAACCTTCCGGCGCAAGCATATCCACAGCCAGCGAAAGTTCGGCATTTTCAGGATCCCGTTTCATGTAAAATGCCTTGGTGGCTACCGGATAGCGGTGGATCATGACTGGTGATTCGAACTGATTTGCGATGATGGTCTCATCCGCGCCGCCAAAATCGTCACCCCGGCTAAATTCATGCCCCTGCTCCTGAAGGATCTTCACGGCCTCATCATAGGTGATGCGTGGGAAGGGTTTTGCTATCACCTCCAAACGTGAGATATCCCGTTCCAGGATCTCCAGCTCGCGTCTCCTTTTACTCAGTACCTGCTCAAGGATATACAGAACGAAGTCTTCCCCCAGATCCATGGTCATATCAAGATCATAGTAGGCCATTTCGGGTTCTACCATCCAGAATTCCGTAAGATGGCGCCTGGTCTTGGATTTCTCTGCACGAAAGGTAGGACCGAAACAGTAGATCTTACCAAAGGCTGCAGCTCCCGCTTCGCCATAGAGTTGACCACTCTGAGTAAGAAAGGCGGTGTCGCCAAAATACTTCGTTGAGAACAGGGTGGCAGTACCTTCAGTAGCCGCCTGCTGGAAGATGGGAGTATCCATCAGGGTGAAATCCCGATCATCAAAGAAATCACGGATCGCCTTGATCACGGTATGCCTGACGCGCATGATCGCGTGCTGACGGGATGATCGCAGCCAGAGGTGCCGGTGGTCCATCAGGTAATCGATACCATGTTCCTTCTTGCTGATGGGGTATTCTTCCGCCAGCGACACCAATTCCACCTTTGTGGCCAGCATCTCGTAGCCACCCACGGCCCGGGATTCCTCCTTCACCGTCCCCGTCACCATGACTGATGATTCCTGGGTAATGGCATTCTTCAGCTCGAAACTGGCTTCATCGGCATCGTACTTGGTAACCACACACTGCATCACACCAGTACCGTCACGCAGGAGCAGGAACCATATCTTACCGCTCTTGCGGAAGTTATAGACCCAGCCATTAAGCGTAACTTCCTGCCCCACAAAGTCTTTGGCGTTCTGTATAAAGTATTCTGGCATCTTACCATTCCTCAGTCATCGACTCAATTATAAAATCAATCAGTTCCTCGATCCCCTGATCATATGCTGTCTCCCGCGTGCGCTGATCGCTGTCGGCCAGGCCGGCATTCTTGGTGTCGCTGAAATATGTCCCGAAGACAGTATAACGCTTGCTGTATAACTCCTGGCCACGCTGCTGATCGTACCAGACGACCTGTCCAGCAAATTCCAGGCGGAATTCTAACACATTTTCGTTCTCATCCCAGTTGGAAGGTTTGTCCGTGATCCGCTCGATGGTGCCTTCCAGGTAGGAGTCCGGCTCATTTGTCGTTGCCAGCGGCAGGAGACGTTCATTGAGCATGCGTTCAGTAAGCGCTTCTTCGACATCGCTTTCAACGGCAAACTCGGTCGTTCGATTCTCAAATGTGCGAATCTCAATGTCACTGAGATGATCGGGAATACTCCCGCGAAATGAGTAGATCCCGCAACCAGCCAGCACCAGGATCTGAATTAAAAGGACGATAGTCCTATTCCGGTTTGACAATGTCATACTCCTTGATCTTCCGATACAGTGTCCGTTCCGCCATCTGCAATACCTGTGCTGTTTTGCGCTTATTGAAGTTGTACTTCTCCAGTGTACGATAGATCAGTTCGCGTTCCACCTGCTCGGCAGTAACCTCTCCGAGTGCCTCCGGGTTCAGAGCCTGCCTGGAACCCGCGGTTCCGGCTTCAACCGCATCCTCATCCGGGATGATCTCCATATGTGATACCAAGTTGGGATCAATGCTATCCGGGACTGCCGCAAACGGGGCTCCAGCCACAAGTGTATCCTTCAATTCAGCGAATTCCTGTCTCAACAGGAAGAGCTGCTGGAGGATCAGTTCCCTTTCAGCCTGATCGACTGAACGATCAAGTTTCACCGGCAAGAGTGGATTCCCACTGCCCATCTCCTCACCCACTGTATTCAGATATCGGTAGACCGTATCGGTCTTGATGACACCACCTTTCTCCAGGACAACGATACTTTCCACAAAGTTTTTCAGTTCCCGGACATTGCCAGGCCAGCGATAATTACGCATGGCTTCATTGGCTCCTTCTGAGAACCCTTTGAAAATGATCTGATTCCGGATGGCGCAGTCTTTTGCAAACTTGTCTGCCAGTATCGCGATATCCTCAGGTCTTTTGCGCAGGGGTGGAACTGTAAGTGTAATGGCTTTCAACCTGTAATACAGATCCTTACGGAAATTCCCCTGGTCTACTTCCTCACCAAGATTGCGATTGGAGGCAGCAATGACGCGTACGTCTACTTTCACGGATTTGGATGACCCTACCGGCAGGAAGACACCCTGTTCAAGGACCCTGAGCAGCTTTACCTGAGTTTCCAGGGGTGTCTCTCCGATCTCATCCAGGAAGATCGTACCACCATCGGCTGTCTGGAAATAACCCTTCCGATCCTCATTGGCACCGGTAAAGGCGCCCTTTTTGTGCCCGAAGAGTTCACTTTCGATGATCCCTGCAGGTATTGCCCCACAGTTCACAATGACAAATTCCTTATGCGATCGTCTGGAGTGGGTGTGCAATGCACTGGCCACAAGTTCCTTGCCACTCCCGCTCTCGCCGGCGATCAGCACCGAGATATCTGTGGGTGCTACCTGCTCAATGGTCTCGAGCATGGACCTCACATCCGCTGAACTTCCCAGAATACCGAATTTCCTTTGCAGGTCTTCGATCCGATCACCGGTCTGGCTGTTCATAATTGCACCTTTCTCCACTGGGAGCCCTAAACTGGCGTTCCCATTTCTTTCGCTAATTTCTTGATCTCATCACGCAGCATGGCCGCCCGCTCAAAATCCAGGTCCTCAGCAGCCTTCAGCATATCCTTGCGCATGAGGTCCAGGAGTTCATTGGCCTCGAAGTCCTTGTCATATTTCTTTAAGCTTTCCCTGACCTGATCCTGTTTCTTTGAAAGTGCATCGGCGACACTGGTGGTACCCATGATCTCCTCAGCAGATTTATAAATGGTCTGAGGTGTGATGTTATGTCTCTTGTTGTATTCACTCTGTTTGTTGCGACGCTGTTCGGTGGTCTTGATGACGAAGTCCATACTGTCCGTTACCTTGTCGGCATAGAACAGCACCTTGCCCATGGCATGCCTGGCAGCACGGCCGGAGATCTGCATCAGGGAGGTCTTGCTACGCAGAAATCCTTCCTTGTCAGCATCAAGAATGGCCACCAGTGAGACCTCCGGAAGGTCCAGGCCTTCACGCAGCAGATTGATACCCACCAGCACATCAAATTCACCCAGGCGCAGATCACGCAGGATACCCACGCGTTCAAGACTGTCGATCTCTGAATGCAGGTACCTGACACGCATCTGGTAGTTATTGAGGTATTCTGTCAGGTCTTCGGCCATGCGCTTGGTCAGCGTGGTTACCAGGACACGTTCCTTCTCCTCCACTCTGGAATGGATCTCATGCATGAGGTCATCGATCTGCCCCTCAGTGGGTCTGATCTCGATCTCCGGGTCCATCAGACCGGTAGGCCGGATCACCTGCTCTACCACGACACCCTGGCTCTTTTCCAGCTCGTAATCCGCCGGGGTGGCCGAGACAAATACAACCTGGTTCATCAAAGATTCAAATTCATCGATCTTCAGTGGCCTGTTATCCATTGCAGAGGGCAGGCGGAAGCCATATTCCACCAGGGTCTTTTTCCGGGATCGGTCACCATTGTACATGCCGCGGAATTGAGGAATAGTGACATGTGATTCATCCACCATGAGCAGATAGTCATCTGGAAAGAAGTCCAGCAGACAGAATGGTCGTTCTCCTTGGTCTCGACCTGTGATATGCCGGGAATAGTTTTCGATGCCCGAACAGAAACCTACCTCACGTAACATCTCAATATCAAATCTGGTTCTTTGCTCAATCCGCTGAGCTTCAAGGAGTTTGCCCGCTTGTCTGAAGTACTGGATCTGGTCCACCAGCTCCGCTTCAATGGTTGTCAGAGCCGCACGCAGCTTGTCTTCACCGGTGACAAAGTGTCTTGCAGGAAAAACGACCCGGGTTTCGTGCTGTGCCAGGGTCTCACCGGTTAGTGGATCGATGTCCATGATGTCGGAAATTGTATTACCCCAGAACTCTACCCGAATGGCAGTGTCCTCGTAGGCCGGGAAGATCTCCAGGATGTCGCCACGAACCCTGAATTTGCCCCGTTCAAAGCTGAGGTCGTTGCGTTCGTAATAGATCTCCACCAGTTTGCGCATCAATGCGCGTGGCTGTATCTCTTCGCCTCTGTTTATTATCGCCAGAGACCTGGAGTATTCCTCAGGATCTCCCAGTCCATAGATGCAGGAGACTGAAGCAACCACAACGACATCCCGCCTGGAAAGCAAGGCACTGGTGGCTTTCAGGCGCAATTTGTCGATCTCCTCGTTCATGGACATGTCTTTTTCAATGAAGGTGTCCGTCACGGGCAGATAGGCCTCGGGCTGGTAATAGTCATAATAGCTGATGAAGTACTCCACGGCGTTCTCAGGGAAGAAACCCTTGAATTCACCATAGAGCTGGGCAGCCAGCGTCTTGTTGTGGGAAACGATCAGGGTAGGCCTCTGGATCGTCTGGATGACGTTGGCCATGGTATAGGTTTTCCCACTTCCGGTCACACCAAGCAAGGTCTGGAAAGGAATATTGGCTTCCACGCCCTCTATGATCTGCTTGATAGCCTCAGGTTGGTCACCCTGGGGAGTATAGTCGGTTTTCAGCTTAAATTCTGCCATATTGGCGCAAAACTACTCGGGTAATGGCAGATAGTCAACAACCAAGGCATTAGCAGCAGTGCAATCCTGAAAGGTTGTTTTTAAGAAGGCCCCATTGTATGCTTCTTGCGCAATGTTCGACACGCAAATCATAATATTCTTTGCGATCCTGGTTGCTTCCATCATCGCCTTTGTGCGCGACTGGTTTCCAATCGAAGTGACAGCTCTGCTGGTGCTGGCCGCACTTCTGGGGACGCAGCTGATCGACGAGCATCAGGCTATCTCAGGATTTGCCAATCCCGCTGTAATAACCATCGGCGCAATGTTCATCCTGAGTCATGCCTTCACAAAAACGGGATTCATAGGTGTTTTCACGCTGTGGTTGGAGAATAATGGTCGGGGTTATTCCTGGGCTATCATCCTTCTGTTCCTGTTAGCCGTCAGCATTTTCTCTGCTTTCATTAATAACACGGCCACAGTAGCCATCCTGATCCCGGTGGGTGCACAACTCGCCCGGCGCCTGAAGATGAGTCCATCCAAGATCATGATCCCGCTCTCTTATGCCAGTATCGTGGGCGGGACCTGCACGGTAATTGGCACCTCTACGAACCTGATCGTGAACGAGTTCGCACTGGAACACGGTGTGAAGATCGAGATCTTCGAATTGGCCAAACTGGGGCTCATCATGGTTGTGCTGACACTCCTGTACGCACTCGCCGCCCAACGCTGGTTGCTGCCCTCCAGACTTCCGGTGAGTGGTTTGACCAAGAAATACCACCTGTCAACCTATCTTACGGAGGTTCACATCGGTGAGGAGTCTCCGCTGCTGGGTCAGACCTTCATGGAAGCCGATCTGTCCACAAAGTACGATCTCACGGTACTGGAGATCATCAGGAACAAACACCCCATCACGACGAATATTCGTAATCTCCAGTTCGAGATCGATGATGTGGTCATCATCCAGTGTCCGGTCGAATCCATCATGCGCTTTCGGGATGAACAGAAGGTATTGCTGCTTACCGATATCAAAATGAACGATGAGGAGCTGGCCGATCGAGAGAATACCCTGGTGGAAGCAATGGTCTCCCCTAATTCGCGGCTGATCGGCAGCACCCTGAAGGATGTTGATTTTCGCAAACGTTATGGAGTATTCGTACTTGCAGTACGCCGGTTCCAGGAGATCATCCGCAAAAAGATCGCCTATGTGGTATTCAACAAACTGGATACTCTCCTGATCTTCGGATCCCGTACCAGACTCGCTGCTCTCAACAGTGATCCGGATTTCATCATGCTCGAGGAGCTTGATTTTTCCTTCCACAAGATTCGCTTCTGGTGGTTGGCTGTGTTCATCATACCCATCGTCGTGATGCTGGCTGCATTCAACGTTACTTCCATTCTTACCGCAGCCCTGCTGGGCGCCATCCTGGTCATGGCCATGGGGATCGTCCCAGTACACGAAGCCTATAAAACCATCAGCTGGCCCGTTATTTTCCTGATCGCCGCTTTCATTCCATTGGGACATGCCATGGAGACCGTGGGTCTTTCCTCCATGATCGGCACATTCTTCCAGGGTGTGCGTGCCAGTGTCGGAGATCATGGTCTCATCGCCATATTCTTCATCACCACCATGCTGATGACATCATTCTTATCCAACAATGCCACTGCCATCATCATGACCCCCCTGGCTATCGAGACGGCTGTACTGGCCAACGTGAATCTTGAACCCTTCATCATGACCGTCATGTTTGCAGCTTCACTCTCGTTCATGACTCCCAGCGGGTACCAGACGAACACGATGGTGTTCACGCCTGGTGGCTACCGGTATATAGACTTTCTACGTGCCGGGGTACCACTGCATATCATTCTGGGGACGCTGGGGGTGCTGCTTATCCCAGTGTTCTGGCCGCTGTAGGACATGAAGTAGTAAAAACAGTCAATGCCTTTCATACCGCCCAGCTTCAAAATCCCTGAGCCTGTAGAAACCGATCTCCTCAAGATCCGGCCCATCACGATCCATGATGTGGTCAAAGACTATGAAGCGGTGATGACCAGCCGAGATCATCTCTGGGACCGATTTGGTGAGGTCTGGGGTTGGCCACCAGAAGATCTGAGCCTTGAGCAGGACCTAATAGACCTGGCATGGCACCAGAAGGAAGCGCAGATCAGATCTTCCTTCAATTACGCGGTCATGAGTCCAGACGAGGACCGACTCCTGGGATGCATATATATCGATCCCCCTACCGATGAAAATGTAGAGACAGATGTGTGGTACTGGATAAGATCGAGTGAATTGCCGGCTGGTTTGGAATTAATACTGGGAGAATTCGTTCTTGGATGGCTTCAGAATGCCTGGCCATTTCGGACTGTGAATCTGAATGGAAAACTCACCCACATCATAGCAGTCGACTAATCCTGATACGCGGATGCAGCATGGGGTAAGTATTAATAGTGTTCAGGTTTATAAAGCGGAGGTGGCCCCGCCGCTGGCGGGGTTCAGAGACTAAATCCCGCAGGATGCGGGGCGAACTCCCTAGATGTGTTGCTGGATCAGCACCTTAAAGGCATCGCCACCTTTCCAGGACTTGATCTGCTTCTCCCTGGTCTCAGCTTCTTCTCGTGTATCAAATACCTCGAAATGAATGATTCCCAGCGGACGGCGATGTCTCAGGGATCGTGTCTTACCTCGATTATGCTCGTTCAGCCGTTTCCTTAGGTTCTCTGTGGATCCTATGTAATAGCCACCGTCCTTCTCACTCTGAAGTATATAGCAATAGTATCGACATACATCACTCATGTTATTCCCTGATTGTAGTGGATTGTTAATAGAAAAGCGGAGGTGGAGAGACTCGAACTCCCAAGTCCTTTCGGACGGCGGTTTTCAAGACCGCTGACTTACCAATTAGCCTACACCTCCAATGAACTCAGAATATTGCATGCCGATTGAATAAAAGAGAATCGAGTCATCAATAAACATCTGAGCCGAATCATCACTGCGTGCACATCTCACTGCAGTGGATTGTGCGGAGACGGTAGGATTCGAACCTACGGAACGCCAAAACGTTCAACGGCTTAGCAAGCCGCCGCCTTAAGCCACTCGGCCACGTCTCCGTGTCATACCCCAGCTCGCATGCTGAGGTGAACATCTATAAAAAGCGGGGCAATATATATAAGTCAGGATCGAGGACAAATAGAAAGTCAGAGGGCCTGTGAATCATTCTTCTCGACTGGTTTAAAACGCCGGCTCAGGTAGATGAACGGCGTATCGATGGCGGCCACCAGGATCTTCAGCAGATACGTGGTGATGACGATCTGGATAACAACTGAGATGGGTAGGATCATATCATCATCCATGAGGAATCTTGGCAACACGGCAAAGGCTAAAAAGGCGAAGGTTATGCTGTCCAGCAGTTGACTGACCCAGGTACTGAGGTTGTTTCGCAGCCACAGCATGCGTCCTTCGAACTTCTGCTTCCAGAAATGGAAAGCCCATACATCGTGCAATTGCGAGATGAGATAGGCCATCAGACTGGCCAGGATGATACTGGGTGCGAAGGAGAAGATGACCTGCATACCCTCAGCTGCGCCCAGATCATTGGGGCTGGCCCGATAGTACAGCATGAATTGCGACATGACCAGATAGACCAGCACGGCACCCAGGCCGATAAACACACCCCGGCGGGCATAGGCACGGCCATAGTATTCACTCAACAGATCGGTGCTCAGGAAGATGGCTCCGTAAAGGACATTGCCACCGGTGGCCTCCATTCCGAATAGCGTAATGGTCTTCGTCACAAAGATGTTGGCCAGGACATAATTCACTGCGATAAGCCCGTACAGCCAGTAGCGGCCCATACGAAAGGCGGCCAGAACCACCACCAGGCTCAGCAGGGTCTGACCCAAGAACAGGAGTTCATTCATTGGTGAGCGCGCTCCCCCATTGCTTGTCTAACAGCGTTTTCAGTTGTGTGGGGATGCGCACCGTCTTCCCTGACTGGGAAACAAAGGCATGGACCGTCTTTCCGGTGTTGAGCAGTCGGGCGTGCTCATCAATGGTCCTGACTTCGTAAAAGATCTCCATCCGGCTTCGCTGGATCTCGCGGATCTCCGTACTAATGCTCAGGTGATCGTCGAATTGAGGGCCTGCCATGTATCTGGCCTCTGCATGAACCACTGGCATGAAAGTGCCCTGTTCCTCAAGCTCGGCGTAGGTCATTCCCAAAGCTCGCATCAGATCGGTACGGGCTGCTTCGAAATATTCGAAGTAGCGTGAATAATACATGACCCCCATTCGATCGATATCCTTATACCGGACACGAAATCGGTACTCGTAGGAGATCATGACTCATCCCATTCGCCGATCTTCTCCATTTTAACGATACGCTCGTCGATCAATTCCTGCGCTGATAGCTCCAGCAGGGGCTGTAATTCCTCCAGAATGGATTCTTTCAGGGTGGAAGCCGCTTCTGCATAGTTCCGGTGAGCACCGGCAAGGGGCTCAGCGATGAGCCGATCGGCAATTCCCATGTCAAAGAGGTCCTGAGATGTGACGCGCATCGCCTCAGCCGCTTTCTCCTTCTGGGATGAATCTCTGTACAGGATCGATGCGCAACCCTCGGGTGTGATAACGGAATACCAGGCATTTTCCATCATCAGGAGTCGATCACCCACGCCCATGCCCAGAGCGCCGCCCGAAGCCCCTTCGCCGATCACGGCATTGATGATTGGAACAGTGAGGTGGCTCATGACCTTCAAATTCCGTGCGATCGCTTCAGCCTGGCCACGCTCCTCGGCTCCAATACCAGGATAAGCTCCCGGGGTGTCCAGTAAGGTAATAACAGGCAGACCGAATTTTTCTGCCAGCTGCATGACCCGCAGTGCTTTGCGGTACCCTTCAGGATTGGGCATCCCGAAATTCCTGTAGATGTTATCCTTGGTGCTGCGTCCCTTCTGCTGTCCAATGATCACGACCTTGATATCATCGATCTTGGCCATCCCGGCGACAACAGCCTTGTCATCACCAAATGCACGATCCCCATGCACCTCGATCCAGTCGGTGGTCATCAATTCGATGAAGTCAAGCGCATGCGGTCTGTCCGGATGTCTGGCCAGCTCCACCCGCTGCCATCTGGTGAGGTTTCTGTTCGTCTTCTCTGCCAGTTCCTGCAGTTTCTTTCGGAGACGCTCGATCTCCTGGGTCATGTCCACATCAGAATCGGCGGACATGATCTCCATCTCACTTATCTTGCTTTCCAGATCGTCTATGGGTCGTTCAAATTCGAGTACTGTCTTTGCCATAGGGTCACTTCCCCATTATGCTTTTGATCACAATTTCCAGATCCAATAATACGGATTGATTGTGGATGTAATAGTTTAATAATGACAAGCGCTCTTCCGATGTCAATTTCTTGCTTGCCCTCAATTCTTCCAGACTCACCAGTCCGGCTGGGATCCTCGCCGGCCTGTCTTCCATATCCAGTGGTGCTCCAACCAGGCTGAGAGAACCGCCTATGACCCGGGTGATGGAAGGTATCCTTTCCCAGAACATACTCCAGCGGCCACCGCTATCATATATCTTGACCGGTGTTCCAGCCCGTATGAACTCATATTTCTTTATTCCCATCGTAGCTGCAAGGGTCGACTGGAATGGTCGTAGCAGGATCAGAATGAGACTACCGGCGATAATATCAACCACCCTTTTAAGTGCCCGATTGAATGGATTGAAGAAGCGGTAATCCATGTCGATGAGCTGGACCTCCTGGAGATTGTCAACAGAAGATTTCCCAATAATGAATGCCAGATTGCCGGGTACGAGTTTGATCTTGATACCCCGCTGATTGAGATCTGGTAGCAGGTTGAATACGTGCTGCAGGCTGAGATCATCTGAAGCAAAGATCACCTGGTCGATCCCATGGACCTGTATCAGTTCAAGCAGGTCGTTAAGCTGACCCACGACCTTATCGCTTTCCAGGATCTCCTGCTGGATCGTAACGATCCCCACCGGATCATATCCCAGCTTAAGATCGGTGAGCAACTTGGAGTAAATATCGGACGCCGAGGAGAGATCACCGATCACCAGCACACGCTGTGAAGCCACTGCGTAATTCTCGCTTCTCCTGTTTGCAGCAAATATCCGCCAGGCGGGTATCCAGATGAGTGCACCGATGTAACTGAAGAGCATGACCACCCGTGAAAACGCGTATTCCCTGAAGAAGAAGGTCAGTGTCACATTGATGAGAAATCCCAATGTCACTGCCAGCAGCGCCCGGCTGATGGAGTACCTGAAGGTCCGGTAGAGGCCCAGGGATCCCAGGACCACATACCAGATAAGCAGATAGATAGGCAGGATTACCTGATAGGCATCAAGAACCGAAAGGGTCTTGAATTTCAGGAGAATGGCCAGCAGGGTGATAACGATCAGACCACCCACATCCAGCAGTCTTGAACTGATATTCTTGCCCAGCGAGGAGAGCAGTGAGACGAGATAGCGAGTGAAGATCCCGCCCCGCATCATCCAGTGCATGGGAAACCAGCTTGAACCTCGGAAATGCTTTCTGGCAAAAATGTCCATGGCCTTGTAGAAATTGGTCAGTGAGCCCAGGTTGCTGTGCTTTGCAGATTCACCTTTGTAGTGGATGATGCTGGTGGAAGGGGTATACCATACCTTCCAACGGGATTTTCTGAATCGGTAGCACCAGTCAAGATCCTCACCATACATGAAGAAGGTTTCATCCAGCGTCCCCACCTGCTCAACAGCCTCACGTCGAACGAACATGCAGGAACCGCTTATAGCTTCCACCTCTGTCTCCACGCCAGGATCCAAATAGGTGAGATTATACTTTCCGAACATGCGGGTATTCGGGAACATTCTGGCCAGGCCCACGAGCTTGGTGAAGGCCACCCAGGGAGTGGGGAAACTCCTTCTGCAGGCCAATTGCAGACTTCCATCATCATTGAGGATCTTGCAGCCCAGCAAACCGATTCCGGGATTGGTCTCCATGACTGAGATGAGGTGAGCGGGTGTGTCTTCCTGGACAATAGTGTCAGGATTCAACAACCACAGATATTCACCGGTGGCCACCTCTATCCCCTGGTTATTGGCCCTGGAAAACCCTGCGTTCTCAGGATTGGCGATGAGCCTGACCTGTGGAAAATCCTTCTGGATCATCTCAACGCTGCCATCAAGTGAATGGTTATCCACCACGATGATTTCGGCATCGATATCCCGCACAGACCGCAGAACGCTTTCAAGCGCCTGGTGCAGGAACGCCTTCACATTGTAATTGACGATGATGACCGAAAGCTGCATGCCTGTCCGGCTTTTAGAGTCTGCCGAGAATAGCCATCAGACGCAGCCACCACACCCTGGTGATCGCCTCGCGCACAATGGCTCTGGACATCTTGCTCTGGCCGACAGTACGGTCCACGAAGATTATTGGGATCTCCTTGATCCTGTCCGGAGCCTTGCGCCAGGCTCTGAAATGCATCTCGATCTGAAATGAATATCCATTGCTGCGGACATCATCAAGATCGATCTGTGAAAGAAAATCAACACGCCAGCATTTGAAGCCGGCAGTACCATCACAGATCGGCATCCTGGTGATGACCCGGATGTACATACTGGCAAAATAGCTCAGCATCAGTCTTCTCAGTGGCCATTTGACCACGCTGATGCCCTCTATATAGCGAGAACCGATGACAAGGTTGTAGGTCTTGATCTCCTCGAGGAAATTAACGATCTCCAGTGGATCATGGGAAAGATCACCGTCCATCTGGATGACATGATCGTACTCATTCTCTATGGCATATTTGAAACCGGCCACATAAGCAGTCCCCAGGCCAAGTTTACCCTCTCGTTGCAGGAGGTGCACACGCTGGTCTTCCTCAGCTTTCTGCCTGACAATGTCGCCTGTACCATCGGGTGAGTTATCATCAATGACCAGGATGTCTGTTCCCACAGGCAGACCCAGTACAATTTCAATGGCATTGAGAATATTGTCTCGCTCATTGTAGGTCGGTATGATGGTCAGATTACGCGCCATTCAGTTCCTCTTTCAACATTTGCAGCTCCTCAGTCACACTGAGAATAGGATAATTCAATGCAGTAGACACCTTGTTACACACCAGTCCGCTGAGCATCGGGCGCGGGGCCCGCTGCGACAGTTCGGAGGTCGATATGGGATGGATCAGGCCTGGCGGCAGTCCAAAGACATCTGCGACCTTCCGTGCAAAATCTAAACGACTGATGACCTCCCGACTGCCAAAGTGCCAGATGCCATGCTGATTCTGGTCAATGATGATCCTGCACACTTCGGCCAGGCGTCTGGCATAGCTGGGGTTGTTGTATTGATCGTTTACGATACGCACATCACGAGCCTGTTTCAATTCGGTAAGCAGCCAGGTCACAAAACTGCTCTTCAGTTCCTGTCCATGCCCATATAACACATTGGACCTCACAACGTTCCAGTGGATTGATGAATCACGGACCAGTTCCTCCCCAGAGAACTTTGACCTTGCGTAAACCCCGGCAGGATCAGGAACATCATCTTCATCATAGGGTCCGTCGGTACCTGAGAATACGTAGTCGGTAGATATGTGTATCAGCTTGATGCCCTGTTGTTGACAGCATTCCACAATGGTGCCCACCACCTCCGAATTGATCCGGAAGGCCACCGCAGGATTCTCTTCGGCACCGTCTACGTCCGTGTAGGCGGCTGTGTGAACGATCCACTGCGGTTCAAACTCATTTACCAGGGTCATCAGTGCTTCATGATCTACCAGGTCCAAAGGCGTATATGTATCCGGATGATTCAACAGTGGTTCGGGTTGCAGATCGGTGCCATGTACGGTGAGTTCTGCATCCTGCAGGACTCTGATGGCATTTTGACCCAACATGCCATTGGCACCGGTTACTAGGACCTTCGGCGGCATCTATCTTCTCAGTATATCCATATCGACATAGTGGTGCATTGCGCGGCAATATATTCCACGCCAGCAAAGCGCGGAATGGCTAAATCATTCAGTATCAGGGCTTTTATTCCTCGTAGACCTCGTGAGTGAAGGTATGCAGAATGGAGGCCAACTGACGTATATAGGGTACTTTGCGGCGATCCGGGGCGTACACCAGACCTGTCAGCATGTAAATTCGATCTTTCACCGGTTCGTAGAAGCCATAGGCTACGAATGGTCCGCCTTTCACCTCATTGCGATGTTCCCATAGCCCAGTATATTTCATTGCGGAATAACTACCCAGCCACTCTTCACTGACCAGCAGGTAGTCCTCGTTCAGACTAACATCCTCCAGCAGCCTTCCGTAGGTCCGTCTCAAAAATGATAAGGTCTGTTGCTCCAGCTCCAGAGAATCGACGGGATCTGTCCAGGCTACTGTGATCCACCTGAATGGAAAATCACGACCGATCCACACAAACTGCTTCTTGGGATTATTCTCTATCTCAACGAAATCGTGCATCATGCGCAGATACCATCCATAGCGATGGTGATAGGACTCAGCCATCTCGACTTGTTCACCTGATCGATAGATGAAGTCCATCTGACGTCTGAAAAAGACCCGTTCAAAGAAAGCGAAGATCTCATCCTGGTTTCGTTTCAATCTGTTACGCAGGTCCGGTGGAGACTTGGCTGCAATGATGAGCAGGACCTGTCCATCCGCATAGGCATTTTCAACCAGATAATAGCCGTTGGGATGTTCCCGCACCTTCGTGAGGGTTGAATCGGGCAGGATGGAACGCACCTGGCCGGAGATCTCACTGTGAACCTCCAGGCGGGTGAGTATGATGAGGTTCTTGGCCTTCAGATTGGCCGTCAGCTCCTCTGGGACAATGCGGCGGAACTGGTAGAGCGACTCGTTCTGCGGCGTGATAATGGTGCGTCCAAGGGTCTCATTCAGTATCGGTTCTGCGATCTCAAAATTCTCATCCTCACACAGGATCACGATCTCGTCGTCAGGGCCGATGGCCCCTTCCTGAGGCAGGTCGCAGCCGATGAACAGTAGCACGAGTACTGGAACGCATGAATGAATGTATTTCACGATCTACCCTCACTTCCACCGGTCTCAGTTGGACCGGCATGTGCCAATAAGATAAAATCAGCGAAGCCTTCCTCCACAGAAACTGAGGTCACACGGATCTTCACTGGATCTCCCAAGCGATAGACCTTCTGTGTCCTACGCCCCTTGATGCAATGGTCCTTGTCCATGTGGTCATACCAGTCATCTGTCATTGAATTTAGATGGACAAAACCCTCAACAAGCGTTTCGGCCAATTCTACGAACAGTCCATACCCGATCACACCGCTGATCACACCCATGTACTCCTCGCCAATTCTACGCGACAGGTATTGGAGCTGTTTCAATTTCAGATGGGCGCGTTCAGCTTCCATGGCCCGCTCTTCCCGTGAAGAACAATGTGCAGTCAGTTCCGCCAGACGATGCGGATTTGGCGGTTTAAACACTTTACCGGCAGTGGCATATAATTTCAGCAGACGATGGACCTGCAGGTCGGGATATCTCCTGATAGGTGATGTAAAATGGGTATAATCTGAGAAGGCCAGCCCAAAATGGCCGATGTTCTTCACACTGTATTTGGCCTTGGTCATTGACCGCAGGGCCAGTTTCTCGATAAAATACCTGTAGGGGCTCTCCCGCGTACTTTCGACGATCTTCTGGAAGTCCATGGGCCTCAGCACCTTAGCATCCGGGCATTCCACACCCAGCTGCCTGAGGATCCTGCGGAAAGAAAACACGTCATCAGATTGGGGGGCAGCATGGGTACGATAGATCCCAGGCCATTTATTCTGCTGGTCATATCGCTTAAATAGCTCAGCCACACAGCGATTAGCCAATAACATAAACTCTTCGATCATACGATGACTGCTAAGTCTCTGTGATATACTGATATCAACCGGAAATCCCTCTTCATTCAAACTGATAGCCGGTTCAGGGATATCGAGATCGATGCTGCCCAGCGACTTACGTTGCTGCCGGAGCAGGAGATGTACCTTTTCCATCTCCTTCAAGGTCTCAAGGTGTTTCCCTGAGCCTTTCTCAAGGATATCCTGGACTTTCTGGTAGGTGAAACGCTGTCGGGACCTGATCACGGATGGGAAGATCCGGCTGTTCGTCACCTGCCCCTCCCCGTTCAGGTCCATGATGCAGCTCATCGCCAGGCGGTCTGCATCCGGTTTCAGCGAGCAGAGATCGCTGGACAGCTCGGAGGGCAGCATATGGTAAGCGTCCCCGACCAGATATACAGTGGTTCCTCTTTCGCGGGCTTCCCGATCCAGTTCAGAGTTTGGTTTCACATAGAAGCTTACATCGGCAATGTGCACTCCAAGCTCCCAGCCCTTCTCATTCCGCTTCAGGGAAACGGCATCGTCGAAGTCCTTGGCATCCACAGGATCAATGGTGAAACACTCCAAATCCCGCAGATCTGTCCTCCTGGAAGCTTCCCGTTCGATATCCTCCACACTGTACTGCTGTGCCTGCTTCAGGGCATTGTCAGACCAATCCACCATAAGGTCATATTCCCGCACGATCTTCAGTACATCCAGGCCAGGATCACCGGGATTTCCCAACACTTCTTCGATGATGCCGATGGGTTCCAATTCACCCTCATACCAGTGGTCCATGGATATTCGCACTACCTGGCCCGGTCTGGCCTCTACACTTCCACCGGGCATGATGGTAAATCTCACCCGGATGCGCTGATCATCGGCCACAACCCATTCTCCATAGCGATCTGCATGCAGAACACCAACAAAATCCGTCCGCAAGCGCTGGACAACCTCTGTGATCCGACCCTCCGGATTCCGGTCACGACCCTTTCTGTGGATCTCCACCTTCACGATGTCACCGTGGAAAGCAGTGCCCATGTGTTTCTCCCGAATGAAGACATCATGTTCCTGGCCTTCGACGATGACAAAACCAAATCCACGTGTCGTCACCTGCAGGCGTCCCGTCAGTGAACCCGCAACAACGCGGTACTGGAACTGGTTACGTCCACGTTTCTGGATCTTTCCCGCCTGGTACAGCTCGTCCAGGATTCCCTTCAGGATCTTGTAATCCTTCTCCTGCAGATGGCATTTCCGGAACAATGAACGCGGCTTGAACGGCCGCCCGGGTTGCCGTTTCATCTCATCGATGACTTTCTTTGCTATCAGCGATCGATCCATGGAACTCCCATTTCAAAAGAAAGGTGAATAAATGCGTTCTGCAGACGTCCGGCAGGATCCGCCGCGACATGCAGGGTAATGGGCCTTTGTTGGGTGATGAATCTCATTCCTAAACCATACCCCTGGATCCCCGGCCAGCCTCCACAGCAATTGTACGCTCCAATGTCATAGAAAACAAAGATCCCGGAGGCAGAAGTACGTCCAATATGGAACTCGTTCTGCATGAATACAGTATTGACCGCACGGACCTCTTCCTCGAGATGCCCGCGTACCGAAAGTACGCCACCAAGCGGCAGTAAAGCGGAAGGATCGGTTGAGGCATCATAACCGCCCTGTAAGGTACCGGCCCCTCTGGAGATGAAGCTGATCCTGTTTCCTGGTGTGTACGAAAGTTCCACCCTCATCGAAAGTTGCCTCAGTGACACCGGCGTGAGACTGATCTCCCGAAGATATCTTGATCTGAGTCCCAGACGGATGTCCTCTGCCGCTACCAGGTCCGCGTGTCGATATCCCAGACCCGCGATCCGGTGGATCTCATTCTTCCACTGCGGATTCGCCTCTCGTCCTGCAAAGGTCAGTTGACTCTCCGTGCGTTTCAGGATCACATCTATCTCCTGATCCCATGATGCGGTCCAGTTTATTGCCGTTTCAAGGTTGAGTACCTGATACTCTCCGTTGACAACCTCGCGATCGAGGATGACACCCAGGGCCAGCGGCCGATTCATCAACCAGGGCTCACGGTACCTGAACCTCAGGTATTCTGCATCGCTGCTGGTCCTTTTCCAGAATAGCTCCAGTCGGCGGCCTTTCTCGGTAAAGAAGGGGATCACCAGATTCACGTTCCCGATCCAGATGAGGGAATCTGTCTGCGAAGCACGATTGAAACCAACAGCACCTTCCATGAGTAGTTCCGGCACCTTGGTGATGGAATAACTGAGGTGGTAGCTTCCCGATTCATCCAGGCTGGGTACTGGCATTCTTTGCAAGTGCCAACCCAGATCCTGCATACGTGCTTCGGCCCTGGCAAGGTCCGTACTCAACAATGACTCGGAACCCAGTGATATCTCTCTTTCCAGCCCCTTCTGCCAGCCCGGCGGGATACCATTCAAGTGAATGTGCTTCACCTGGACAGGATCTCCCCTGTCCAGGAGCATCTTAAGCGCAGGTGTTGCAGCCGTGGTCTGTTCCAACCTGAGCTTTGCATTCCAGTAACCGGCATCGATCTCAGCCCTGAGGATTGAATCCGCCAGGGATTCGATCCGGCTCAACCTTACCTGGTGCATGCTGGAATGGTCCCCATCAAGGACCGTTAATCGGATGTGCTGGGCGTGTATCGCCCCTGTGATGATCACACCCGCGACGATCAGGTATAAAGGATGTCTAGAAATTGGTCCTACCCTCCACACGCAGGTACTGCTCAATGTCATTCGCGCCGCGCTTCTTCAAGCCCAGGTTCATGGACAGTTGAAACACCTGGGAGAAGACATATCTGCCATTTACCCGATACTCCCAGTTCGTTCCGGGTTGCCCACCACTGAAAACCGAAAATGGGAGATCCGCCACACCTGCCTCGATGTAATTGATGCTGAATGATTGCTCGATCCTGCCTCTGCTGCGTATGTGCCAGGCATCTCCCAGGAGACCTCCGAATTGGGTGTATTCTTCCATATTCTGTGCATCTGAAACGTGTTTATATGATAACTCCAGCTCAAATGAGTGTGAGGTGCCCGGTGCGTATTGGTTGTTCAGTTCGAGTTTCCTGCTGTCCCAGGACTCCCTGGAGGCCTGATTATAATCCAGCTCGCGACGCCGGGACTCAAATGCCAGTCCCAGGACGGTTGAAAGCGATGGTGACCAGTTGACACGGGAATCAAGCCTGTGTCTGGAATTGTGGCTCAGTTCGCTCCCGAAACTATGCAACTGGTTCTCTGAGCGGCTGCTGCGTCCCTGATATTCAATTGAAGTAAAGCCTGTTGCTTTTCCCCGGTCCCAGAGCTGGGTGAAGCTGATGATGCTTTGAGCCTGCATGCGTTGCTGTGCATCCACCTGGTCCTTGTATCTACCATTGAGTGAAAGGAGTGTCCGGTAATGATCTGTATCATCACCTGCTCTGGATCGCGGGTAATTGAATTCCATGCGCAATGAGCCGTCCTGCGATCTGACCTGCTCATCCAGATCCGAGTAGATGCGCTGTCGGATAAAGCGTCCACCTGGAACAGGGAAATAATCCTGGATCACCGGATCATAGCTGAACTGGCCATAACCGGTGTCCACTTCAAAATAGTGATAATCGAATCTGGGCAAGCGTTCTTCACTCACCGCCAGCCTGCTCTTCAGCTTCAAGCGATCTTCCCAGTAGCTGCCTTTCAGATCCACGTCACCGAGATAATATTGCTTTGCACCGCCATCCGCAGACTTCACGGTGCGTTCATTGAAGGCCAGTTCTGCATCCGTGTTCAGGACCTCGATCCATTCCAGTTTCAGTCCCAGATCACGTCGTGCCTCCTCCCAGAGATCCCAATTCCTCCGGTCCCAGAGAGAACCGCCCAGGTCCTCTTGAGAGAAATTCCAGCGGTCTCCATAATTCACATCGATGCGCAGATCCTCCAATGGTTTGAACCAGAGTGTGCTGCGGGTTGCCAGATGGGTATTTCCCAGAAAGAATGCGCTTTCGCGTCGACCCTCCTCCGAATCCAGACCCACTGATAATCCGATTCGTGTGAGATCGACCCCCATGCTGGAATTGCTTTGCTGCCACCTGGAGCTGTTCGCCCTTTCAACCAACTGGTATCTCGTAGTGAAATTGAGTGCCTTCTGTGTGGAATAGGTCAAACCCAGGTCCAGTTTGTCCCCAATCCTGGCATCGGTCCGTGTGAACTGTGAATAGGCGGCTCTGAACTCAGGCTTCCCTTCATTACCTATCGTTGCCGATAGATTATTGAATGTTTCAGCCTCATCCATCCGTGGATCGACGCCCCACTGGCGATAGGTGTGCAGCGGGAAACGCAGGTCATGACCCTGGAATTCCTCATCGAAGTTGAAGTGCTCAAGCTGCAGATCAAGGGGTCCCAGTTTGGAGCTGGCTGCCAACTCATACGCCATGCGCTGCTGGTTCCCGTCACTGGCAGCATACTGATTCAGCATTTTCTGTGAAATGGCCAGATCCCAGTCCAGTTGGAGTCTATCACCACCGGCATACCCGCTGAAGCCGGTAACTGCATGTTCCTGTGGTGCGTGTAATAATTCGGCCGGAAGATATTCGCCATTCACAGCATCATACTCGAAATGGTATCCTGTTCCCGATAATCGCTTGGTATATCTACCTCGTTCGAGTCCTACAAAATTAAAGACCGCTCTGTGCGTCCCTGCACCCTCACCTGTGAAAACAAGGATGCTGTCAAGATCAAGGGTGTATGCCCCGGTACTATCCGCAATGATCGTGGTGATCCATAACTCACCTGTTCCTGCATCGAGATCCTTGAAAATATCCTCAAGCGCGTCCTGTTCGATACCACCGATGGGATTGGCGCCATCATCCCTGACCTGCTGCCAGCTCAGTTGCATTGAGAGGGGTAAGCCCATTTCAGGTGCAAAGCTCACAGCGCTGCTGAAAACCTGCTTCCCAAATGCATAATTGGACAGGTAGATATCGGGGACGTATTCATAGCGCACCGTGATCTGAGTGGATGACGAGATGATATTCCGCGAGGTGAATTCGAGTTCGGCGGCATTATAATCGATGATGTAATCATCTTCGCGCCCACGCTGTAGCAAGCGACCGTCGAGACGGATCTCCTCGCTGCCGGCAATGATGATGATGAACTTTTCTCCGTTCCGGCCCTCTAGACGATAAGGTCCCTGCTTTCCATCCTCTCCGTATAATGAACGTTCCACGCCTATGCCGTAGGAGAAACCACCGCCGGCCTCGGCGGTGACAGAACCGATCTCGACCTGTGCCTTCAATCCTTCGATATGGCGGTTCAGGTAGCTGAGATGCCCCTGACGCTCACGCAACTCGAGATCGCCGATCTGTAAACCGAAACTGGGACCATCCACACTGACGTGAACCCTGTCAAAATCATTGAGACGTCGCGTATTGCCCAGGGGCTGCAGCGGTGCATGTCTTTCAGCCAGAACCCCGGTGACCGCTATATCGTCACCGAGATCTCCTGTGATATTCAGGTTCATCGCGGACTGCAGGGATAAAGCCGCATTGCTGGACACCTGGATACCACGGACGATACTGCCCCTGGCACGCAAACCCTCATTGGTCGGTCGTTCCCGAGCAGATCTGGTCAAAGACTTTGATACGCTGCTGGAATCGGGATGATAGGGCTGAAATTGGTATGTGATCTCGCGGGGCAGGATCAGTGTATCACCTGCAGTGCTGACCTGGATACTATCCGATCCAGCATGGTCTACGTCGGCAGCTGCAGCTCTGGAAGTGAACATGAGCATAATTGAAATCAGGTATATGGTTCTGGTCGGGCGCATGATTAACTATTGAATATCAACACTTTATACGTACAACACCACCACTTGTTCTCCCACCGATCCTTTTAGCTGATTATGCCCGGGCCAGGAAGTTTCAATAGGCTTGGATAAGGATGATCATATTGAAGAGGACATGACTGTATACGGCAATGCCATACCCTCTGAATACATAGATCAATCCCAGCAGAATACCCCCGGCGATGCGTTGCACGAACACTGCCAGTTGGTATTCCTCCATGAAGAGGTGAAACGAGGCAAATATCGCTGCGGCGAGAACCAGAGCGATCAACTGGGAGAAACGTATGTTGATCCCGAATGCCCGATGGAAGATCACGGCAAATGCCGGGATAAGGGCGGCTCTGAAAACCAGTTCTTCGTAGATGCCGGCTCCCAGCGCCAGATTGAATTGGGCGATACCCTCCACCAGCGTGTTCATTTGCAATGGCAGTGCCGCAACCAGTGACATGACCAGAAAGAGACCGACCCCCCAGACCAGGCTCTCGCCCAGCATGTACAGAAGATAGATCGATCTGAATTCCGGGATGCTCTCTCTCCGGAACCCGATAACCATGACAATGCCGAAGAGTGTCAGCAGAATGATGGTCAATGCCAACGGATTGTTCAGTTGCAGCAGGGTGAGCAGATTCTTAAGAAGAAGATCGCCGGTATTGCGTACCTCGTAAATGCTGTTCCGGAATAGTAGATGGATCCCGATCTCGTATATCACCAGGATGGGGGCGGTGAGAAAGATACTGTAGTGGAAACTGCGGCTGGCCCGTAGATAGGAATTCAATTTTGCCTTACTCGTTCAGTTTCAGCACGGCCAGGAAGGCTTCCTGCGGCACCTC
Source organism: uncultured Lentisphaeria bacterium (assembly GCA_964454335.1). Classification (GTDB taxonomy): domain Bacteria; phylum Fidelibacterota; class UBA8477; order UBA8477; family JABMPR01; genus CAYVVT01. The sequence goes on from CAYVVT010000003.1 coordinate 289,554, forward strand.
CACCCGGCCCACCTGTTTCATGCGCTTCTTCCCTTCCTTCTGCTTCTCCAACAGTTTCCGTTTACGAGTGATATCGCCGCCATAGCATTTGGCTGTGACATTCTTGCGCAATGCTTTCACAGTTTCCCGGGTAATGATCTTCTGTCCTACCGAACCCTGGATGGGTACGTCGAATAATTGTCGCGGGATCAGTTCCTTCAATTTCCCACACAGCTTCCTTGCCTGTTCATAGGCCTTGTCGCGGTGTACGATCTGCGAAAGGGCATCCACCCTCTCACTGGCAATGAGAATGTCCAGTTTCACCAGGTCACCGGGACGGAATGCGATAGGTTCATAATCGAAGGACGCATAACCCCGAGAAGTCGATTTGAGTTGGTCGTAGAAATCAAAGATGATCTCGGAAAGCGGCAGCTCGAAATAAAGCTGGACCTTGGTCTCATCCAGGTAATGGGTTGACTTGTGGACGCCCCGCTTGTCCATCACCAGGCGCATGATATTTCCGATGTACTCCGGTGGTGTGAGGATCTCGGCGTGGACATAGGGTTCATGGATGCTGTCGATATCCCCGGGTTCAGGTAGATCGCTTGGCTTATCTACCGACAGGATCTCGCCATCCTTCTGATTGACCTGGAACTCTACGTTTGGTTGGGTGGTGATAAGATCGATGGAGAATTCACGTTCCAGACGTTCCTGAACAATCTCCATATGCAGGAGTCCCAGATAGCCAACCCTGAACCCGAATCCAAGTGCGGAAGAGGACTCCGGTTCCCAATGCAGAGCTGCGTCATTGAGATTTAATTTCTCCAGGGACATTCTCAGATTCTCATAATCATCGGAAATGATCGGATAGACACCAGAATACACCATGGGTTTCACTTCGCGATAACCGGGTAATGCCTCTGACGCTCCACCCCTTAGTGTCGTGATGGTATCGCCGACCTTCACATCCGCGATATCCTTTATGTTTGCTATGATGTAGCCAACATCGCCGGCGGACAGCTTGTTGTCCTTCACGCGCCCGAGACGGAAATGGCCCAGTTCAGCAACTTCATGGTCATCCTTGCTGGCCATGAAACGAATCTGCTCACGGTTATCGAGTGTGCCTTCTATGACGCGAACATAAGCGATGGCGCCACGGTAGCTGTCATATGTGCTGTCAAACACCAGTGCCCTTAACTCGGTGTCGATCTTACCTTCCGGTGGTGGAATACGGTCGATAACCTGTTGAAGGACCTCACCAATGCCCAGGTTGCTTTTTGCAGAGGCCAGTATGATCTCTTCTTCATCACAGCCCAGGAGGTCCATGATCTGTGACTTGACCTGATCCACCTGTGCGGCCTGGAGATCGATCTTGTTGATCACCGGTATGATCTCAAGCCCACCCTCTACCGCCAGCATGGCATTACTCACCGTCTGCGCTTCCACACCCTGGGCGGCATCCACCAGCAGCAATGCCCCTTCACAGGCGGCCAGACTCCGGGATACTTCATAACTGAAATCCACATGGCCAGGTGTGTCAATGAGGTTCAGGGTGAAGATCTCACCATCCTCAGCCTGATACTGCATCTGTATTGGATGCGATTTGATCGTGATCCCCCGTTCACGTTCCAGATCCATGTCATCCAGCACCTGGCTTTTCATCTCTTTCTCAGTGATGGTATGCGTGAATTCCAGCAAGCGGTCGGCCAGGGTGGATTTTCCATGATCGATGTGTGCAATAATGCAGAAATTTCTGATGTTGGACTGCGTCATCGGCGCCAATATACACAGCACTTCCCATGATCAAACATGGAAGCGGTCTACGTCCTCCCCATAGTGTTATCCAGGTAAATAAATGCGGTGTATTTCAGATCTTGAGATAGAAGATATTGCCACGGGGCTCGTTGACCTCCACCCCGACTTCAGCTTCGTGCGCGTCCGCGATACGCTTGACGATGGCGAGCCCCAGCCCCTGCCCCTTTTTCACACCGGTACTCAACTGCACCTTGCGTTCAAATATCAGTTGCTGTTTATCCGGTGGGATGGTGGGTCCGTAATCGATCACCTGCAGTACCTGCCGATCTTCCTGCTTCAGGATCCTGATGAGGATCTTCTTACCATCACTGGAGTACTTGATGGCGTTAGAGATATAATTCTTGATGATCTCCGAGATGATCGGATTCGCCTGGATAAGAGCCTGTTCGGGACAGTCGAGTTCTATGCTCATCTCGTTGGTTTCCAGTTGTGAGCTGAACTCCGCAGCTGTCTCCCGCGCCATGGCCACAAGGTCCAGCTCTTCTCTGGTAATAGATTCTCCCAGGGTCAACTTTGAGAGCACCGATGCATTCTCTATGACCTTCAGCAGACTTTCGCTGCTGCCTTTCAGCACCTCAACCAGTTCCTGTTCCTCGATCTCGTATTCCATCAACTCCACGATCCCGCTGATGACACTTGCAGGATTGCGCAGGTCGTGGGTGATCACGTCAAGCAGGAGTTCTTTCATCCCATTGGCTTCGCCCAGTTCCGTTGCCAGCAAACGGTGTTCCTTCTCGGATTCAGCGATCTCGCGTTCGGTGCGCTTTCTATTCAGTGTCTGTGCGATCTGTACTGCTGCAGTTTCCAGCAGGCGGACATCTTCTTCCATGAATTGACTTTCTTCGCCAAAATTCTGCAGGACCATGCAGCCAATGACATCCTGTTCGATCGTGAGGGGAATGCCCAGCCAGTTAGAGGGGATATCACCTACGAGTGTGATCTCGCCTTTCTCCATCAATTTTTTGATGTCCCCGGGCTCCAAATTCACTGTCCTACCTATCGATATGGTCCTGGCTGTAAGCGAATGTGTTGGATCGAATCCTATCTGAGCAGGCATTTCCACAACCTCATCGTCACGTACGAAGGGGAAGCGGATACTGGTATCTTCCCTTTCATAAAGCGCGATCATGAAGCTGTTCGCTTCCACCACCGTCCTGAGCTGTTCGTAGATATTCTCGTAGAGCTCATCCATGCTCTCCACAACCAGGGCAGCATCGGTGATATTGAACAGAGCGTTCCTGAGCTTGTTTCCTCGTTCCGTGGATTTCTCAGCTTCCTTGCGTTGACTGATATCACGGATCATACCCAGGATCTGATCGCCTTCGTCAGTGGAAATGAGGGTTGCTGCGATTTCGATGTAGATCTCATCCCCGTTTTTCCGCTGGCCTTTCCCTTCGAATACGCGTTCTGACTCCCGCATTTCATGATCGCTAAAGAAACCTCCTATCGCCATCGTGAAGGTCTCCAAATGTCTTGCCGGAGTGAGTACTTCAAGTGCATTCTGGCCAAGGATCTCTTCACGTGTATAGCCAAATATGCGTACGGCCGCCTCGTTCCAGAAGGTGATCGTCCCATCCCCTTTGATCAGCACGATGGCGTCCAGGGATGCGCCGGAGATCTTGCGGAAGCGCTCCTCACTGATACGCAGGATCTCATCAGCAAGTTTACGTTGGGTGATATCCTCTTTTACTGCTAAATAGTGAGTGATAGTTCCACCCTCACTGGTGATGGGCGAGATAGAGGCTGATTCCCAAAAGATCTCTCCTGACTTCTTCCGGTTCTGGAGCTCTCCAGTCCACTCCTGCCCATTCGAGATCGTTTTCCAGAGTTCTCTGTAGTAATCCTTCGATTGCGATCCTGATTTGAGAATGCGCGGATTCTTACCCAGGACCTCCTCAACTTCATAGCCTGTGGTTGCGGTGAACTTTGGATTGACGTACTCAATATTGCCATCAGTATCGGTTATTATGACGCTGGCCGGACTCTGCTCAACAGCACGGCTCAACTGTATGAGCCTGGCGTTCACAGCCTTGCTTTCCGTGATGTCCTCGATATGGGAGATGGTGGTGACTTCCCCTGAAGCGCTCTCCATGATGGCCCCACTCACCCGGATGATCTTCTCATCGCCTGATTTTGCCCGGACTGTCAATTCATAGTGAGATTCCGCAGGTTTACCTGCTCTGCGAGCTTTATAATTTTCAACTGCTTGTTCCAGTCCCGAGATTATAAATTCAGTGAAGGGTTTACCCAGGAGCTCATCTCTTATAAAGCCCGTTATGTCCAGGACCCGCTGATTTACATATTCGATGGTGAAATCCTCGCCCATCAGCGCAATACCGGTAGGTGCATTGTCCATCACGGCGCGGATCTGCCGCTCCGAAGCCGCCAGCTGTTCCTTCGCTGCCTGGCGTTTCTTCAACAATTCATTGCGATACAACTCTTGGGACATGTCATTGGCCACATCCTGGAGAATGACCTGTTCCGATTCATCGAGATCAACCTTCTCTTTGAGAACGATCCCCAGAAATCCAGAGAGCTGTTCATCTATCTGAAAGGGAAAACGGTAGGCGCTTAGACCGGTGAGGGCACCCAGGACATTGTCACTGTGGATCTCCTTCGATTCCTGGCTTTCGCTATCCCAATGGAATTTCTTCTGATACTTGGATAATTGTTTCTCGGCGATACCAGAATGATGGATCTCACGAATACTGGCATCCGCATTCATGACCACGATCCAGCAGGCTGAGAATCCGTTTGCCGCGGTGAGCTCACTCGGAATTGCCTCCAGAAGTTCACGGGAATCCGGCCTGGTGACAATGGTGCGGCTGATGCGGTCCTTCATCTCCAGTAGCGCGTTCATTTGCGCTACCTGCTTATCCCTGGCTCCACGGCGCAATGCGAGTTGAATCGTGGTCTTGATATCCCTGTCGCTGTACGGTTTCTGGATAAAACCATATGGACTGGTCTCACGCTCAGCCCGCTCCAGGAGATTCTGATCACCATAGGCGGTGGTAAAAATGATGGGAATGAGTTGATCCTCAAGGATCCGGGTGGCAGCAGTGATCCCATCCATCTGGCCCTGCAGCATAATATCCATGAGAATCAGATCTGGATTTTCACTGCGGGCTGAATCGACAGCACCTTCTCCAGAGGCGATGATATCGATTACAGAGTATCCCTGATTGCGAACTAAGGCAGCCAGATCCTCTGCTGCTATCCTTTCATCTTCGACAATCAGTATACGTTGATCAGCCATGCAATATCCTGTCAACTGGTCCCTGCCCCGATGGACGTCCTAATTTAGCCCGCCTGATGAGAAATGGTATCCGCTTGTAGGTTGTGTACCGTCTAATGAGTTTCCAACTCCCCGGATAGCTCATTCACAAAACTGGCGATGCGTTCACCGGCATGCCCATCCCACATCGGGATCGGGCTCCCTTCTTTCTTATTACCGTCCAGAATTTCTAAAACTGCAGTAAAAATATCGTCTGGATCCACACCCACCAGCAGGTTCGTACCCCTGGTGATGGTCACTGGACGTTCAGTATTTTCTCGGGCTGTAATACAGGGTACACCCAGAAAGCTGGTCTCCTCCTGGACACCCCCGGAATCTGTCAACACGACGCTGGCTTCCTTCTGGCATTTTACAAAATCAAGGTACGGCATGGGATCCAACAGCCGCAGGTCTGGATGGTCTGCCGGTTCAAATCCGATCAGATCTGATATTTTCTTTCGTGTGCGTGGATGAACCGGGAATAGCACGGGCTGTCGATCTGCCAGCTTCGACAGGATCCCCAATAGCTTTTCCAGGTGACCAGGATCGTCAACATTGGAGGGCCTGTGCAGGGTGACCAGCACGAATTCCCTGGCCTTAACCCCCACATCCTCCAGAATAGTACTTTCGTCAGCTTTGGGTAAAAGCGCAGCCAGGGAATCGATCATGGTGTTGCCCACTTCGATGATCTGCTCCTGGTGAAAACCTTCCGCAATGAGATTGACAACACCATCCTCACAGGTGGTGAACAAGTAGCTGGAGACCCTGTCGGCAACGATGCGATTCACCTCTTCAGGCATACTCATATCCCTGGATCGCAGTCCAGCCTCCACATGTCCCACAGGAATGTGAAGTTTTGTCGCCACCAGAGCGCAGGCCATGGTAGAATTGACATCGCCCACCACCAGGACAAGATCAGGTGGATCATTCTGGATCAACTCTTCATATGCGACCATGACCTTGCCTGTTTGAACGGCATGGGTACCACTACCCACTTCCAGTGAAACATGTGGTTCAGGAAGGTCAAGCTGTTTAAAGAATATCTCCGACATGTTCTGATCATAATGCTGACCTGTGTGAACGATGCGGCATTGGACATCGTCAGTGTAATTCTGAAGGGCTTTATAGATCGGACCGATCTTCATGAAGTTGGGCCTGGCACCGGCGATGAGGTCAATATTCAACGTTTTTCCTTTATGTTTCGTATTTCAAAGCCCGCGAATATAGTCCCAAACAAAGGTCGAAAAGACAGAATTCTAGGAGAGGTGCAATCCTCAGAAAAGATACCTGACCGTTAGACCAAGATGACGCGGATCGCCATAGCTCTCGTACAATCGGGGGGTATAGTCCGGTGGCTCAAGACCAAAGAAGAATCCCCGTACGCCATAGCGCTGGTCCAGCAGGTTGTTCGCCCAGATGCTCAGGCTGAGAGTCTTGCTGAATTCATAGTCCACGTTGCCATTCAGTAGCACATACGCACCGGATCTCTCGCTATGACTGTCGGAATAATAGAAGGCGTCCTTGCCTTCGAGTGAGATCGAGCCGCTGAGCGCAGCGTCAGACCGATAAGCAACCGCGAGGCGATAAGCATACTCAGGTGCATAAGCTGGTGCCCGGTCACCCAGGGTGACAAATTCGCCTTCTCCTATCTCAAAATCGTAGGCTGTGGTATGAGCCTGGAGCAGGGCGATGGTCAGATCAGTGGATAATCCAGGAAGAAGATTTCGGCGGAACTCTAATTCCAGACCACTCAGTTCACCACCTGCAGCATTACCGATATAATACGTGAAGCTATTGGGATCACCGGGATCCTGCTGGCTGGAAATAGACACCTGCTGGGCCTGGCGTTGCGCATGGAAACCTACGATAGACAGATAACCATCAACATCCGCGCTACGATAACCGAGTTCAATGTTGGTGATATACTCGGGATCGAAGGGTCGATGTTCTTCCCGGATCCGCGGATGCTGGTTGATCCCCCCTGCCTTGAAACCCCTGGCCAGACTGGTAAAGATCCGTTGACGCTGGGAGATTGGATAGAGCAGGGAGACACGGCCACCCAACAGGCGGTCTTTGATATCGAAGCGGGTTCCCAGATCGTCGCTGTAATCAGTGGACCTGATCCCCAGCCGGAAATTCGAGCTGAAGATCAGTTTGAATGGTGTTGTGTATTCGATCTGGCCATATGTGGAGGCATTGCGCAGGAGAAACTCACTGTTGAGGGCAGATTCGTCTCCGCCAAAGAGATAGCCCACGGCATCATCGTTCTCAAGCAACTCCTTGTGATATAATCCAGCAACCAGCTTCACGGCCTGATCCTCATGGCTTAATCGTATCTCCTGGCTGATTGTCCGTCGGTCGCGCAGGATCCGGTCAAAAAAATCATATTGCCAGCCCTCGACTTCCGGATCAAAGCCGTATGGTTCATCAGCCCAGAAATCCTCGTTACCCCAATCACTGTCATAACTGTGTTCAGATTCCGACCTGGAAAGTGAGGCGATGCCAAGAAGTTCCAGCTCGGGAGACAGCTCCAAGGTACCCTTCAATGATCCTGCCGTGAGCATCTGACTGTCTCTTCCAGGTTTATCGGCATAGGACGTGTACCCGTTATTATCAGGTGCCCAACTGTCGTAGCCGTTGTCCAGTTCAACCACCATGACCGTGGTTTGAAGCGACACTCGACTGTCCGGTATCCAATGGAGCTTCAGTCTGGCCAGTGATTCCTGCCGTTCATTGGTGTGGTCACTGTTCAGGTAGACATTCTCCCTAAATCCGTTGTTGTAGGAGCGTTGCAGAGCTAGGCGGCCTTTGATGGAAGTGGCGATAGGTAGATCCAGGGCGAGACCCGCACTTCTGGTATCGGCATTACCCATGCTGAGTTGAAGGACGTTCTGGGACGTTCGCATGGGATCCAGGGATCGTAGATTGATGAATCCACCGATTGCGTTTGGTCCATACACGGAGGACTGTGGACCTCTGAACAACTCCACACTCTCGAGATCGAAGGTCATGCCGGCCATGGCCATACCGCTGAGATCGATATCATCAATACTGAATCCCACCGAGAAGTTCGGCGGTCCATCCCCGGCATATTGCGATCGTTCACCGATCCCCCGGATCTGAAAATAACGCGGACGGGAACTTCCACCAGCCCAGGTAAGATTCGGTATCCGATTGATGAGATTCTGGAAATGCTCTGTTCCACCTGTTTGCAACTGGCGTGTTCGAAGCACAGTGACGCCGGCTTCAATGTCCAACAGCGCCTTGCGGCTTAAACCACCACTGACAATGACGGTTCCGCCCTGAATTACCTCGGGGATGAGGTAGATGATCTTGCCGAGTTTCGATACTGGGACTTCCAGTGTCTGATAACCGATATGACGCAGGCTAAGCATCTGTGCCTCACCGGGAATGATGGAGAATTCACCCCTGGCATCGGTAATGGTACCTCCGGATCCAACAATGATCTCAACACCGGGCAGTGGTTGATCCGTCTCGGCGTCGCGGATGATGGCGGATACGGCCACTTCCTGTGCGTTTAGCTTGATTATCGTGATGGCGAGTATGGGGATCAGGCTGGTGGCTCGGAACATGGTTTCCTCCCTACGCTGGTATGATCCAGATCAGGTTCAAAGGGTTTGATCTCAGCCCATCTGTGGATTCATTCCAGTGGGCACCCCGTGGGGCAAATATAGTGTCTACGTCCTCGATTGGAGAATAATTCCAGGGGGATCCAGAGAAATAAAAAAGGCCACCTCAGGCGGCCTTTTGATCATTTCTTGAATGGGCTGTCAGGTCAGAACACCATCGATCTTCGCTACGATCTGGGGTTTGGGAACGGCACCGATAACCATCTGAGCAACTTCCCCATTCTTAAAGATAAGGAGACTGGGAATACTGCGGATCCCATATTTCTGGGCTGTGGCAGGATTGTGATCGACATCCATCTTCCCCACCTTCAGGCGACCCTCATACTCATCTGCAATCTCGGCAACCACCGGCGCCACCATCTTGCAGGGCATACACCAGACTGCCCAGAAGTCAACGAGAACGGGTACATCAGAATTGACAACTTCCTCTTCAAATTTCTCGTCGGTAAATTCTATCACTGCATCAGACATGCATTTCTCCTTGAAATTATATCAAACAAGCCGGTGGTGAATTTAAATGGACCATGAGCCATGTCAAGCGTCGAGAAGCTATGCCCTGATCCAACGGACGATTTCCTGGAATGTGATCCGCTTCCCATAGAGTAGAACCGCGGTCCGAAAGACTTTTGCAGAGATACGGATAGAGACATATACGGTGGCCAGGAGCACGAGGAGCGTACCGGCGATCTGGATCCCATTGGTCTCCTTCACAGCTATCTTGATGATCATGAAGAAGGGGGTCAGGGGCGGGACATAGCTCAGGATGTTGACCAGGAGGCTGTTGGGGCTTTCGATGACCAGCATCCACAGCATCATGGGGATCACAGCGAGGAACGAGATGATCTGAATGGCCTGCTGGGCCTCCTGCTCAGAGTCAAACAGTGCGCCCACCCCGATGAACATGGACGCGAACCAGAGATAGCCCAGAATGAAATATGCCAGATACAGCACCGTCATCGTGCCGGTGAGGATCGACACCTCATAGTACAGACTTGCGAAATAGACCACCGCAAGGTAGATGGCGGACTGGGTCAGGCCCAGAAAGCCCAATCCCATGATCTTGCCCATCATCAGCTGCTGGTGACTCAGTGTGGACAGGAGGATCTCCATAACACGTGAGGACCGTTCTTCCAGGACCGCTCTCATCAGTAGCTGTGCTCCGGTGAAGATCCCCATGAACAGCAGGAACATGAAAATGAATGGAGCGATATAGGACGCGATTATTTCAGCCTCACCCATCTCCTCTTCTGTGGCAATTTCATAGTAGACCATCTCTACATTTGCCCTCAGGGCATCTACAATCTCATCCGGTACCTGGTGCGTTCTGGCTCGCTCCTGGACGAGAATTGCCTGCATTCGACTCTCCACGATATCCGTAAGTCGCAGACTCGAACTCGATTTGGCGTAATTCCGGATCTGCGTAGATTCCTCAAAGTCAGGTGGGATGACGAAATAGCCATCCAGCATGCCCTCGGTCACCAGTTGATCATAGGAATCCTTAAGAACATCGAATGAACCCTCAACCGGCATGATGGTAATGGGCGGAATCTCGTCGTCTGCGTAACGGCCCTCAATGGCATCTACCAGGAGCGCACCATAGTAGTCGGTTTCATCCATCAGCGCGAACTCTTTGGTATCCAGGGTGGCACCGCTGCCTGCCAGATAGCCGCTGATCAGGCTGAAACCAAGGATTAGCACGGGCATCCCGAATGTGCTGATGATGAACCATTTCGAGCGGATACGTCTGAGATACTCAAAGCGGGCAACTGTGAGAAACCTCATGCCTGCCCCTCCTTCACCACCGAGATGAATATCTCCTCCAGCCCTGCTTCAGCGATACGTATGGATCTAATGGAGGCTTTCCTGTTTAGCATTTCTATGAGACTTTGTCGATCATCTTTGGAGCCAAGCGGGAAATAATAGCGATTGTCCAAATGCTCACCCACCAGATCAGCCAGCAGTCCATCCCCCAACACCTGTCCTTCCTCCAGGATGACCTCGAGCTGCTGTCCGCCATATTCTCTGCTGATATTTGAGAGTTTACCTGAAAGGACCAGTCGCCCCTTGTCGATCATGGCAACATCATCACATACCTTCTCCACCTGATCCATCTGATGAGAGCTGAAAACTATCGTTCGACCTGCAGCCTTCAGCTCTGAGAGAATGTCCTTGAGCAGGATCTGATTGACTGGATCCAGCCCCGAAAAGGGCTCGTCCATGATGACGATTTCGGGATCATGAACGATGGTGTTGATGAACTGGAGCTTCTGTTGATTCCCCCTAGAAAGTTCCTGGACCTTTGCGCCTGCACGATCTGCGAGTTCGAAACGCTCGAGCAGCTCATATCCCCTGGCGGCAGCCCGGGATACGCCTCGTAAAGAAGCAAAATAGGTGATGGTCTCGATGACCGAGATCTTCTGATAAAGACCACGTTCTTCCGGAAGGTAACCGATCTGGTTAACAGGTGGTAATTGCGGTTTACCCGAGTAGTGGATCACTCCTGTGTCCGCCTGGATGATATTCATTATCATCCGCAGAGTCGTCGTCTTTCCTGCACCATTGGGACCCAGGAAGCCTAGGATACGACCGGGTTCGATGGAAAGGTCAAGTGAATCGACAGCGAGGATGCCGTCGAAGCTTTTGGACACCTCGGATAGCTGGATCACAGGTTTACCGGAAACTTATTCACAGATAATGCGCAGGAATTTGCGTTTACCCGCTTTAATAACGGACTCTCCTGACTTGGTGAAGCTGTGGAATTCATCCCTGACGACCGATCCGTTCATCTTGATCGCTGATTGCTTGAAAAGTCGGCGGATCTCACCACGACTGGCAAAGAGACCACTGCGTTCAAGAATATCAAGCAGTTTGGCTCCCTCGGAACTGACAATATGGATCTCAGGCATATCATCTGGAACATCCTTTCTGATGAATACCTGATCAAAAGCCTGCTCAGCCTTCAAGGCGGTATCAGGGCCGTAATACAGTTCAACCAGCGCTCTGCCCAGCTGCCGCTTGAAATCTCGTGGATTCTTACCCGCTTTCAGGCTCTCCTTTACGATTTCGATCTCATCATCGGTCATGGACGTAGTCAGCATCATGTATTTCAGGATCAGTTCATCCGGTATGGAAAGGATCTTACCATATATCTGGTCAGCCGGATCTGTCAAACCGATATAGTTGTCGTAGCTCTTGGACATCTTCTCTACGCCATCAGTCCCCTCCAGCAAGGGCATGGTAAGAATGACCTGAGGCTTGGAACCGGCTTTGCGCTGAAGTTCGCGGGCCACCAGAAAGTTGAAGAGCTGATCAGTACCACCCAACTCGAGGTCGGATCTCAAATGCACCGAATCCTGACCCTGGGCCAGTGGATACAGAAACTCGTGTACAGAAATTGGCGTTCCCTGGCGATACCTTTTTGAAAAATCATCGCGCTCGAGCATTTGAGCCACCGTATACTGACCGGCAAGCTTGATGACATCGGAGAAGTTCATTTGATTCAGCCAGTCAGAGTTATAAACGACCTCAAGCCGCTCCCGATCCAGTATGATCGTGGCCTGCTCCAGATAGGACTCTCCATGCTGTCGAGCCTCAGTCAGGCTGATACTTGGCCGGGTTTTATTCCTGCCGGTTGGATCGCCTATGGACGCGGTAAAATCCCCGATGATCAGAATGGCCGTGTGCCCCAGATCCTGAAACTGGCGCAATTTCTTCAGAACCACTGCATGTCCGATATGCAGATCTGGACGACTGGGATCCGCTCCCAGCTTTATTTTCAGTGGTTTTCCACTCGAACTGGCTCTTTCAAGTTTCTGTTCCAGTTCCTCTGGAGAGACCAGTTCTTCACTGCCACGCTGGATTAGGTCCATCTGTTCTTTTACGGGAGGAAATTTCATAGGCAGGGCTTCTTCAATACAAGTTGTTGGGATTCTTAACCATCAAAACCGGATCGCTTCTGGGCACGCTCCATATCGCGATCGGCTTCTTTCTTCAAACTGGATTGGCGTTTGTCGTAGGATCTTTTTCCCTTTGCCAGACCAAGTTCAACCTTGAGCCGCCCATGCTTAAAATACAGAGAAAGCGGCACCAATGTGTGACCTTTTGCTTCAATTTCGTGAACGAGCTTGCGGATCTCCCGTTTATGCAGGAGCAGACGTCTTGGCCTCGTGGGATCATGCTGATCATAGCTATTGGCTGTATCCCAGGGCGATACGTGCATATTTATGAGTAACAGCCCACCTTTTGCCGAGCGGGCATAAGCATCGGAGATATTCACCCTGCCGGCTCGAATGGACTTCACTTCGGTGCCATGCAGTGATATTCCAGCCTCCACCGTATGGGTAATGTTGAAATCATGGTATGCCTTGCGGTTCCGCACCACGATCTTGATATGATCCTTGTCGTTCACGGCACAAATGTATCTTTACACCAGGAATGAGGAAGGAGAAATCGCTGATTTCCAGGCGAAATGTTTATCTATGGGCTCTACAGTTAAAGCAACTTATGAAGCTAGCTTCCCTTTATCCCTGTGAATTCGATATGTATCTGCACATTTAGGAGTGATTAATCGCTTGATAAGTAATCGTTAGTGGGTTATTATTAAAGTGATGGTTAAAGCCTCCTGAACTTTTTTACAGTAATTTACCTTATGTCAAACGATACAATCAAAAAACTTTACTATTCAATAGGCGAAGTCAGTGATATTACTGAACTTAAGCAGTATGTACTGCGCTATTGGGAATCAGAGTTTCCCCAGTTATCACCTTCAAAGAACAGGGCTGGGAACCGCACATATCGTGAAAAAGACATTGAACTGGTCAATTTCATCAAGACCCTGCTCTATGAGAAGAAGTATACTATCGAAGGTGCCCGCCAGAAGCTGAAGGAATTGCAGGATGCCGGCATGAGCCTTTCAGTACAGAGCCTGGAACCAGAACCGACTCCGGTGGCAGCAGAACAGGTCAGCGGAGACATTCTGCCCAAAGACCGCTATGAATCCTTTCTGAAGAACCTGAGAAAGGAATTGAGTTCCCTGCTTGAATTGTTGGAACCCTGATATCACAGTCGGTATGCCAGACAGGGAATCGCCAGGCGATTCCTTTTTATTTTACGCGATCAAGGCCTTGTATTTGCTGATAAAATAGCTTTAATTTCGCCCGCTTTTTAAGGCAGTGACCGGAACGTGGCGCAGCCCGGTTAGCGCGCTTGACTGGGGGTCAAGAGGTCGGGAGTTCAAATCTCC